>CAVTQK010000025.1:0-9110 GCA_963736855.1 uncultured delta proteobacterium | reverse complement strand
GTGGGATCTCCTAGAACGCCCTGAACGAGGGGAAAAACAGCGTCCTGGGTTCCCTGTACAGCCGCTGGCGGATTCGACCGCGGGAAGGAATTGACCTTGTCCTCGAACAGACCAAGCCCGTCAAGGAGATGACCGACCTCTGGGAGTGGATACGCGACCCCCTGCCGCCCCAGGAAGAGGGCATGGATTTTGAGTTGCTCCGACGGAGTTTGAAGATCGATCCTTCCGAATCTTGGGCTGCGCCAGAGGCGCTCCACAAGCTGCGCAAGCCGGATGTGCAGCGGATCAAACGCCTGTCTAGCGAGTTCTTTCCGAAGCACAACCCCTTCATCCGTCACATTGTCCGGCGGACCCGCGATTATCTTGAAAATACCATTGATCCCCAAACCAATGAGCCGTATCTTCAGCGGATCGCGGTGCGCCTTTTCGGCGAGAGCGATACTGAGGCCATTGGCCTGCCCCCTTTTCTCCGGGACGCCTACGACACCGCCGAGACATTCTGCGCCATCCTGGCCCGGCGACCCGGCCTCAATTCGGGCTTCATGAAGACGATACTCCTGCGCCGGGTGGGCAGCACCATCGAGGCGGGCAGGTTGACTGCAATGAAAATGCTTGGGACTCAACCTCAGGGTGATCAGGCGGACGAGGAAGGGGAAAACGAGGAAGAAGAGAAACTATCTTCCCTCTATCCGCTATCCCATGAGGAACGGGCGGTGTTGGGGCGCTTCCTGAAAATCCTGGAGGAGAACCGCGATGAGAATCCGAAACTCCGACAGGTGGAGCGGATTCTCACAACGAACGATATTGTTGCCGGTGGCTGGCTGCCCCTGGGCTGCATCATCTTCAGCCAGTACTACGATTCGGTCCTCTGGCTGGGCCTGAATCTATCGAAACACATGCCCGACGAAAAGATTGGCGTCTATGCCAATGCGACGAAATCGGGGATCATCGAAAAAGGTGTCTTCCGCCGCCTGAACCGGGATGAAGTCAAGAAAAGAATTACAACCGGGGAATTGCACCTGGTCATCGGAACGGACGCCGCGTCGGAGGGGCTCAACCTCCAGCGCCTGGGGTCCCTGATCAATCTCGACCTTCCCTGGAATCCAACGCGTTTGGAGCAGCGCAAGGGAAGGATCCAGCGGATCGGCCAGTTGCGGCCGGAGGTGCTGATCTACAACATGTGTTACAGGGGTTCCGTCGAGGACCGCGTCCATCAGCTTCTCTCCGAGCGCCTGGCGAATATCCGGAACATGTTCGGCCAGATCCCGGACACACTGGAGGACGTTTGGGTCGCCGCCGCCCTGCGGGACGAAGAGGAGGCTAAGCGGGTCATCGACGCTGTTCCGAAGCGACACCCCTTCGAGATGCGCTACGACCGGATCGAAAGTGTGGATTGGGAGTCATGCAGCCGTGTCCTGGATTCGGCCAGCCAGTTGGAAGCGCTACGGCAAGGGTGGTCCTGAATTTGCCAATTGCTCTAAAAGATCATACTCGAAGTTACCCCAGGGTTACCCCAATAAACGATGGGTTACATGAAATATCATGCAACCCATCGTTTTTGTTGGTAGCGGGGGCTGGATTTGAACCAGCGACCTTCGGGTTATGAGCCTATTAAAAGTAAAAAAGACAGATTTTACGTAAACCCTTGATACACGGGCTTTCCCTTTAATCTTAAGATGTTAGACCTCTCAAATCGGAAATGCAATAAGCGCAATAAACATCAAAAAGCGCAATGATGAAAAATAAAAGTGTCACAATTCCGTCACACCCTTTTTAAGATTGAAAGTGTGTGCTCCGGGCACCCTCGATTCTGTCCGTCTATACATTCTTACCCACGTAGCATAGAATAATATCCATGTATATTTAAGCCCTTATCCCCATTCAAACCCTTACAATCTGTCCTTCTTGTCAGTAAATCAGACCTTGAGAACCCAACTTTTTTCATTAAAAAACCAGACGTAGGATAATATAGCATAGCAATACATTAAAGAAGGAAGAAAGAAGGGGTATTAGGTCTATCCTATTGTAATCTTATTATATTTTATACTACACTCCACAGCAAAACCCATGGTCACATATCAAGAACTCAAATCCATTTTCTTGATAAAGCACAGCCTCCTGGTCATGGAGTTCCTTCTCTTAACCAGCCCAGGACGTCTTCAATTTCGGGGATTTTGCCGACCAGTTTGATTTGACCGTCTATGATTACAGCGGGTGTCATTTTCACTCCAGTTTTTGCAATCTCTAATCGATTGGATACCTTGATCACTTCCGCGTTAACCCCGCTTTTTGCCACCGCCTCTTTCACAATGGCTTCCACCGTATTGCATGTGGTGCAGCCGGTGCCCAAAACTTCAATTTTTATGTCTTCACCTTTTTAACCCCGTCCACCACCTGGAGGACATCAGCCAGGCATCACCGACCCTTTGGATTTTTATTCGTGCAATCACATCCGCCTCGTTTTTTTTCGGTTGCGATTTTTGCCATGATGGTGGATGTGCCGTTTTCAAGGAAATCCTGCTCGATGTCTTTCCTGGTATGGCCGAAGCAATAACAAACCAAATCGTCGGGTTTAAATTCGGCTTTTTGACCCACAATGGGTTGAAGAATCTCCCCACTCATGCCCTTATCTTCAACAACGGAAGCGACATATCCGCTTTTCAATAGAGCTTGTTTCATCTGCTCCGGTGAGACCAGAGCAGAATTATAAACAACTTCGGCGCTCTTTTCAGGGTAACCGGCTTTTACGTTTTCAACTCCATGAAGCCCTTCCAGGGCTCTAATGAATAGTAGATACATCTGTAAGCACCCTTCCGACCAACAACAACGGTTGTGCTATCGTAAAGTGCTTCATCATGCAGGCTTATCTGCCCGTTGGTTCCAAATACGCGGTATTCGCCTTTTGCCCCTTGGTAACCACGAAGGGCTCGGCGTACTCAAGTGTTGCGAGGTCGCCCCAAGATAGATACAACCATTCACCCCTCATACCCCAACTCCTTCCAATGAACCCAAATCACGTCTCCGCCCCTTCATTGAGAATGGAGAGATACCCATCATAGGCAAACACCCGCTCGCGTTTTCTGCCGGTGATTTCGCGAACAATGCCCAAATCTTCCAGAGTCGCAACGGTGCGGGCAGTGGCGGGAAAGCTCGTATCCGCACGTACCGCCAGAGTGGCGATGTTGAAAAGGGGACGCAAGCGCAGAGCCTCGAAAATGCGTAGTGCCGTAGCAGCCTTCCGCCCCAGTTTCTCCAGGCGGCCGCGATCGCTGCCGAATAGGTTGCGCAGACGATGCGCGGTGGCAACGGCGTTTGTGGCGGTCTCGTGGACACCATCGAGAAAGAAATCGAACCAGGCTTCCCAGTCGCCGTCCTCGCGCACGGCGCCCAACAGGCGGTAATACTCGGCGCGGTGTTGTTTGAAGTAGAGGGAAAGATACAGAAGCGGCCGCTGCAGTACGCCTTCGTGGTGCAGGATCAGGGCTATCAGGAGCCTGCCCACACGGCCGTTGCCGTCGAGAAAGGGATGGATGGTTTCAAATTGCACATGGGAAAGCGCTGCCTTCACGAGTGCGCCCGGGGCAGGGTCATGGAGAAATTGCTCCAGCGCGGCCATGCAGGGTTCGACTTCGTTGGCGGGCGGAGGGACGAAAAGGGCATTGCCGGGTCGGGTGCCGCCGATCCAGTTCTGACTTTTGCGGAACTCCCCCGGTTGTCGGGTTGAGCCGCGGCCGCGGGACAGCAGCTTGCCGTGAATTTCCCGGATCAACCGGTTGGAAAGAGGAAAATCCTCCATGAGTCTTTTGAGCCCATGGTCGAGGGCCGCGACGTAGTTGGAAACTTCCACCACATCGTCAAAGGGGACGCCGGGGGCTTCATCGAGTTCGAAAAGGAGCAGATCGGAAAGCGAGGACTGGGTGCCTTCGATCTGGCTGGAGAGCACGGCCTCACGGCGAACATAAGCATACAGGAAAAGGTCCGGGTCGGGAAGGAGGGTTGTAATAGCGTCGAGCCGTCCGAGGGCCAGGTGCGCCTGCTCCAGTGCGCGATGCCTGGGACCGAGTTGGAGCGGAGGGACGGGTGGCAGAGGGTGCGGCACGAAGGCGCGTACAGCCTCGCCTGGCACCGTGGTGGTATGGTAGACGCCGGTGACTCCCCGTTTCAAACGCACTCCCCTTGTTTGCGGTTGCGTTAATAGTGGATCTGATTATTAACAGAAACGGCCTTATGTGTAAATAGTAAATTCATTCAAGAAAACCAAGCGATTTCAGATTACCCCCTCTTTTTCCGATGCCGTGAATCCGATCCGGGGCTTTTTCTTCGGTTCGGGCGGGGTCATCAGTTCGCGGATGGCATCAAAGACGATCTTGAAATTGGCATCGTATTTTTTTTCCAGGGCTGCAAGCTTCCGGGCGAGATCTGCATGTGAAGCAAGCATTTGGCGGAGTCGAACAAAAGTTCGCATAATCTCGATATTAACAAGAACGGTCGGTAAAGGCATAAGGCAGATACCTGCGTCCGCCGCGTTTTTGGTTTTTTGAGGTCACAAATTGTGATCTCAAACCATCGAACTCTTCCCGTGTAAGCTGAAACATGAAGTCGTCGGGGAAAAGCATCTCCATCATAAAGATCCAAAATTTTTTCGATGGCTAAAAAAGTGGATTGACTCATTTCTTCAGGAAACCGGTGCAAAGGACTTCGGTTTCATCGCTCTTCTTATTGGATGTTCCTTGGACATTCCTAACGAAGAAAGATTCTGCTGTCAAAACCTTTATAGTTCATCTCTGTCTCAAGTAAAAAGATCTCTTTCAGCTGCCCTCAAATCCCAATAGACGATCGTTTCGGTCTCCAAACACCCTTCCCTCTTTACCTCAATAAATTCTCCATCCTGGTCGTCCTAAAACTTCTTCTCCACCGTGTGTAAAGAGCTTCCCTATCTTTGAGTCGGCTCACCCTTTTCTTCAAATTTTTATACCCCCCGCCGTTAGAAAGGAGGTGATTCATCCATGGCTTATACTCCAGAATTGTCTTATCATTCCTCTTGCACCAAGCGCCGAATATCCTGGGCATTGGGTGTACCCATGATTAAAAGAATCGAATATGTTTTCGAGCACCTTCCCAAAATTCTCGATACCCAGAAGGTCTGTCGGGCATGCAAAGACCCGTCCAGATGCTCAACCTGCGTGTTTAACTACCCACAGAAAGGAGGCAATCCCACCGATTAAATCCGCTTAACCAAAGACACTTCTCACCCCAGGCAAAGGCCCGGTCGGTTATCCGTCCAGGCTTTTGTCGTTTCTAACCCTATCCAATCAAAAGGAGGAACACCATGAACCGAGAATTACTGGAAAAACCATTCGACCCTTTCCAAATCAAACAAAGGGATGGGAACTTCGGCAAGAGGCTGGATTACATCGAAGGACATGCGGTCGTTCAGCGATTGAATGACGCCCTATATGCCCAATGGTCCTTCACCATCCTGGAGCATCATATCCTCATAGAGACGGATGAAATCCTTGTCCTGGGCCAGTTGAAAGCGGGCGATGTCGTCAAATCTCAATTCGGCTCCAGCAGAATCACCCGAGCAAAAGAGACAGGGGAGCCCATCTTATTCAATATGTCTTTGACCGTCCGAGGGAGCGCATCAGCATTTCGCAGGTCTTCGGTTCGGCAATTCACGGTGCTGTCGAGATGCATTTCAAGGCGCTTAAAAATCAGAACCGCATCGAACCCCTCAAGGAGTTGTGGCGGCGCTTCGAGGACCTGTTTTCCATCGACCTGGATGAAACTCGGATTCCCATTATCTATAAAAAGAACCTTCCAGACAGAGATGCCGCTCTTGAAATGGGAAGGTCCTTACTCAAAGTCTTTCACGAAACCGTCGATGTGAAGCCTCACCAGATTCTCGGGATGGAACTTCCCTTGATGGCCACCCTTTACACCGACAACGTCAGACCCACCGATTTCAAACTGTTCGGCATCCTGGACCTGGTTCTCAAAGAGGAGGACGGTGGAATCGTGGTGGCGAACTTTAAGACGGCGTCTAAATCCATAAAGGAGAATGACCATGTCACAAGTCGAAATGCTTGAGCAGACTGTCAAAAAGCTCAGCCCCGGTGAACTGGCTGCTTTTCGCTCCTGGTTTATCAAATTTGATGCAGCCGAATGGGATCGTCAGCCCACTTTGCCTCATCGGTCTTCTGGGATTGTTACCGGAGATTGCCACAAAGCATTCAAGAGCTCGCCGATGCACACTTCGCGCTGTTAAAAGAAAATCCGTCTCACCCATCCCTCCACTTCAAGAAAACCGCTAAATACAGGTCAGTCCGTATAGGAAAACCCATGAAATTTCAGTTGCAATAGTAGAATTTTCATGGCATGATCTCATCCCATGGAAATCCTGAGAAAAAAAGAGCTGAATCTTCTCGACGTCCGGGTGGGCTTCAGTCCCGTGGTTGCACTCCTGGGTCCCCGCCAGTGCGGCAAGACCACCCTTGCCCTGCAGTATGCCCGCCGCTTCGGCAGCAAGCGGGTTTATCACTTCGATTGCGAGGATCCGAGAGTAATCGAGCGCCTGCAGAATCCCCTGATGGCCCTGGAGGCCATCGATGGTCTGGTCATCATCGACGAAATCCAACGCCGTCCGGATCTTTTCCCGGTTCTTCGGGTGCTCGTCGATCGGGACGCTTCTCGGCGCTTTCTGATCCTGGGGAGCGCCTCTCGGGATCTGCTCTCCCAGGGTTCTGAAACCCTCGCCGGGCGCATATCGTTCATCGAGATGGGCGGGTTTGCCATCCATGACGTCGAGCCGGCGAAGTATCGAATATTATGGCTCCGCGGCGGATTTCCCCGCTCTTACCTGGCAAGGACCGAGAACGCATCGGGACTCTGGCGGGAAGATTTTGTGAGAACCTTCCTGGAGCGAGACTTGCCCAACCTGGGAATCCGGGTCCCCGCCTTGCAGTTGCGTCGTTTCTGGACGATGCTGTCTCACTACCACGGTCAAGTCCTGAATGTTTCCGAGATCGGGCGCAGTTTGGGTCTCTCCGACACGGCCGTCCGTCATTACCTGGACATTCTTACCGGCACCCTTCTTGTCCGGCAGCTCCAGCCCTGGTTTTACAACACCAAGAAACGACTCGTGAAGCGACCGAAAATCTACATCCGGGACTCCGGCCTGCTCCACACCCTGATGACCATCCGAGAGGAGAACGATCTTCTCCACCATCCCCGCCTGGGCGCTTCCTGGGAGGGCTTCGCCCTGGAGCAGGCGATCCGCCATCTGGGGCTCCACGACGAGGAGGTTTTCTTCTGGGCCGTGCACACCGGCGGAGAACTGGATATCCTGTTCCAGGCACGGGGCAAGCTTTGGGGTATCGAATTCAAGTATATGGATGCGCCGGCCGTCAGCGCGTCCATGCGGTCAGCAATCCGTGAACTGGATCTGGCCCACCTGTGGGTCGTCTATCCCGGCGAAGAAACCTATCCGATGGACGCGCACATCACGGCAACGGGGTTGAATACTTTGGACCAGGCATTTCGGATGGTCGTCGATCCCGCCAAGACTGGCGAAGGCGCAACCCTTGCCGATCGATGATGCGCCCGCCGTCACTCGTCCCGCGTTTTTCCAGATCGGTTTCTGATTCGTCGGCAACTTTAAATACCGTGGCAAAATCTGGGTTACTTGCGGGCGGTAAATATTTGATGTAATATAACCATCAGTTGATGTATAATGACCATCATGGGAGATGGCCATGCTGCATAAACTATTTTCCTCAAAAGTCCGAATAGAGCTGTTGAGCACCTTCTTGTTGCTTGGTCGCGACATCAATCCCTCTCTCTTTCAGATATCGGAAATGAAGCAGCGCATGAAGGACCAGGACCCTTTTATCGGAAGGGTCATGGCCGAACCGAAAATCATGCTGATCGGCAATGAGGATGAATTGCGAAGACTTGCTCAATAAAGGCCTGATCAAGCGATTCGCTGCGGCACCGGCTCAGGCCGCCGGCAGACTTGCGCTGGCCAAACGAGACATCAAGGCGGCACAAGCGAGACATGCTTTTGCCTTTGCCGTAAGGTTTGTCAAGGAAGTGGAACAACTTCTGGTGCGCTGATAACCGATGATCCAACGCTACTCCTCACGCCGCAGTCCGTTGAAGGATTTCCTGGCCGCCCGGTTGCAGGCCGCATCGCCGGTACGACCGGATCGCCGGGTTCTTCAGCCGGTAGCTTTTATTTGATGTAAATGCTAAGATTAAAGCCATCTTGGGAGAAAAAGAAGATACCATAAAGGAGAATGACCATGTCACAAGTCGAAATGCTTGAGCAGACTGTCAAAAAGCTCAGCCCCGGTGAACTGGCCGCTTTTCGCTCCTGGTTTATCAAATTTGATGCAGCCGAATGGGATCGTCAGATAGAAATGGATAGCGAGACCGGCAAGCTGGACAGGTTAGCGCAAAGCGCCGTTGAGGAACACAAGGCAGGAAAGACGAAACGCATTTGATCCACTTTGCTTCATCGGCCTTCTGGGATTGTTACCGGAGATTGCCACAAAGCATTCAAAAGCTCGCCGATGCACACTTCGCGCTGTTAAAAGAAAATTCGTCTCACCCGTCCCTCCACTTCAAGAAAACCGCTAAATACAGGTCAGCCCGTATAGGGATGCATTATCGGGCACTTGCTGTTGAGATCCCTGATGGCCTGTTGTGGTTTTGGATAGGCAGCCACGCTGATTACGACAAAATCATCGAATGACATTCTATGAGCCGAAACTTACGCAATACAGGCCGAAACGGCCATATGATCCCATGATCCATCGTTATTCCTCACGCCGCAGTCCGTTGAAGGATTTCCTAGTCCGTCCCCCTGGTGGAAGGACGCGCATCGCCGCGGGACCGGGCCGGATCGTGGAAGAAAATATCCAATCCTTTGTGTGGGTCTATCAGTCCGAGGTGGGCAAAAGGAAAAATTTGGTGGCGGTAAAACTGGGGGGACAATGAGCGCTCCATGCTCCCCATCCTCCCGCCCGGCGCGATCGTGATCCTCGATGCTCGATGACAAACAACCGGAGCGCAACGGCATCTACGCCGTGCGCATGGGAGGCAACGGT
>CAVTQK010000024.1:45000-205849 GCA_963736855.1 uncultured delta proteobacterium | reverse complement strand
CAGTAGTCCTCGCGAATAAGGTCATCCCGGGCAGGTTGCAAAAGCTTCTATAATTCTCTGTCATACCTCTCATATCGGATCCCCATCCAATAAACCCTTCAAATGAAAGGAGAGAGGCTATGACGAAAGACTATTACCAAAACTCCATGAGAGCCCTGCAACTTGCCGGGATGAGCGAGCGTACTCAGCAATGCTATACAAGATCCGTTCGCATGCTCGTTGATTTTTACAACAAAACCCCCGATCAAATCAGCGAAATGCAACTTCAGGATTATTTCCTGCACCGCAGAAACGTCGACAAATGGTCTGCTGCCACCATGCGCATCTGCTACAGCGGCATCAAATTCTTTTTTATTAATGTGCTCAAGCGTGACTGGCACACCCTGGAACTGATCCATGCCAAACGCGAACAACGGCTGCCTACCGTCCTGAGCGTCGACGAGGTGTGCGCCATCCTTGATGCGGTAAAAACCCCTCAAAACAAAGCATATCTGACCACCGTCTATTCCTGCGGCCTCAGACTGCATGAAGCCCTCTATCTTCAGGTCAGCGATATCGACAGCGATCGCATGCGCATTCACGTCCATCGCGGCAAAGGCGCTAAAGACCGATATGTCCCCTTCCGAAGTCGACCCTCACATTTTAAGAGACTTACTGGAAGCTCCATCGAAATCCAGCCTGGATCTTCCCTCGGCTGGGCCGCAGCGGCAAAGAAGGACCTACCGCCAACATCCCCATGAACTAAATCCTCCGTTCAAGGCGCCCTGCGTCGGGTATTGAAACAGCTTAAATTCAAAAAACGTGTCTCCATCCACACCCTGCGCCACAGCTATGCCACCCATCTGCTGGAGGCCGGCGTCAATATCCGCCGTATCCAGCAATATCTGGGACATCACAGCCTGAACTCAACCATGGTCTATCTGCACCTGACCACACAAGGACATGAACGCGCCTACGGCATCATCAACGACCTGATGAAGGGAGATGACCATGACTAACGATTAAAGATATCTTCCAGAACTACGCACCTGAGTATATCCATCGCTTTGGCGATGCCATGCCAAATGAACACGAAAAGTCATCGATGCCATCATCGATTGCCGCACCGAAAGCTGCGGCATACCATTTACCAGTGTGATAAATGCGACAGCTCCCATTCGGTGTTCGATCCTGCGGCAACCGCCATTGTCCCTCCTGTCAGCATCATAAAACCCGGCAATGGCTTGAAACGCAATTGGAGCGACAATTGCCCGGTCCATCATTTCATGATCACCTTTACCGTCCCTGAACAATTACGCCGCTTTATCCGCAGCAACCAGCGGCTGCTGCTATGCGGCCACTGTTCAAAGCTTCTTCGCCGATACGCTCAAAAAACTGTCCGCCGATGAAAAATTCATCGGCGGCGATCTTCCAGGTTTCTTCGGCGTACTGCACACCTGGGGCCGTCAGCTGCAGTACCATCCCCATATCCACTACATCGTCGCCGCCGGCGCTTTGTCCACAAAAGAAAACACCTGGCATTGCGCTCGCATCGATTTTTATCTGCCGGTCCGGGCCATGTCGAAAATATTTAAAGCCAAATTTCGTGATGAAATCAAAAAAACAGATCTTTTAAGTTCCATTCCCGCTGAGGTGTGGAAAATCGACTGGAATGTGAACTGCCAACCCGTGGGCAGCAGCGAGCACAGCGTCAGGTATCTGGCCCCCTATGTGTTTAAGGTCGCCATCTCAAATCGCCGCATCGTTAAGGTACAAGATCGCAACGTCTTCATTCGTTATAAGAAAAAAGATAGCCGGCGCTGGCGCACCATGTCCCTTGATGTCATGGAATTTCTAAGACGCTTCTTACAGCACGTTCTGCCAACCGGCTTTATGAAGGTCCGTTACTATGGCTTTTTGCACCCTTGTTCCTCTGTTCCGTTGAATAAGATCCGCACGCTAATACAAATAGCTTATGGGTTTGAAATTGCCTGCCGCAAAGCATCCTTTGCGCCGCACACACCGCCAATCTGCCCGCATTGCGGCGGCAAACTGAAATACCTCTATTCGGTGCTGCCGTTTATGATGGCCCCGGCAGGGCACGGATAAACAGGACTTAAGGTTGGCTTATCTTCATCAATTCGCTGCCTGATAATCCGGCGGCACAGGATAACTGCGCCCTGCGGCTGCCAAAACGATGCGCTGTCCGGTTCTACTTGTCAAAGAACGGTCGATTCTTAGCTGATTCTGAAAATAAACGATTCGATTATAACGGCCGGCTCCGATTCTTTATCGGCAACACCATACTCCGGCTAAACCCTCCCTGATACCTCTCCAAGCATCACCCTTAATAAATAGTGCGCCCTATCCGGGCTTCTTGAACAATGGATTGAAAACGACCTTCCAGGTCGTGTCAATCCTTATAGGTTCAATACACTTCCACCTATTTTAGATGGTGGAAAGTACCTTTGGTCTTTGCCGGATCCTCATGATGTATCAAAAGCATAGCCTATTTTAACAAATCGGATCCACCCGGCAATATTCTGTCCCCATCGATTCATGATCGTTACAGGGTTCAGGAAGCCCTTGTTGCACTTGGGACACCTGGGTCTGAATGGATCGGTAGGGATTCCATCGCCTGTTTGTCCGATTCTCAATATTTTCCGGATCCGGGCGATCATGTCTTTGCTGCGTCCATTGGCCAGGAATCCATAGTGCCGGATCTTATGAAACCTGTCGGGAAGCACATGAAAAAGAAATCGGCGGATAAACTCGCTGCCACTCAGGCGCATCTCCTGATGGGTGATATTATCAGAACGGTAATCTTTGTACCAGAAGTGAACTTGTCCGTCATGAATATCGATGATGCGGTGGTTGCTGATAGCGACACGATGGGTATAGCGGCCTATATAGCGAATCACGTGTTTGGCATCGGAGAAGGGAGGCTTACAATAGATGACCCAGTCTTGTGAAACCAGGGTGTCGATCCAACTTTCAAATAAATCGGTTCGTCTCAATTCGCTCAGGTCCTGGGGCAAAACCAACTTACCGCGATAATAGGCGGTTTTCAGTCCTTCGATGCATCTGCCTCGAAAAACCCTGGAAAGTGCCTTCACCGGAAATAGGAATTGATCTTTATATCTCGGCTCAACCCAATGCCCGTCAGGGGTCAGTGCGCCGCCGGGAACGATGAAATGGATGTGCGGATGCGGCCATAGCGTCTGGCCCCAGGTGTGCAAAATGCCGTAAAATCCGATCTCCCCGCCCAGCCACTTCGGATCTCGGCCGAAAGACAGCAGCGTGTCGGAAGCACTCGACAGCAGTAAATTGTAGACCAATCGTTTGTTGTAGAGAGTGATCGGATTGAGGAAATGGGGTAGTGTGAAAACAATGTGATAGTAGGATACCGGAAGCATATCCTTGATGCGTGAGTTGACCCATTTGTGCCTGGAAACGCCCTGGCATTTGGGGCAATGCCTGTCCCGGCATGAGTTGAAACGGCTTTCGGTGAAGCCGCATCGGTCGCATGAATCTACATGGTAGCCATACTCGCTGGTTCGGCATCCCTGAATGGCCGTCATCACCTTATATTGCTTTTTTGTCATGCCGTTTTTTGAACGATATACTTCTCCATACAATCTGAAAATGTCTGCAACTTCACAGTGCTGATGAATATCGGAAGTAGAATCTGTCTTCATTCCAACATAGAAAGCAGTATGCATTTAACTATTTGAATATATTATGTTTCCTGATGCAATCTTACTTGAACCATTGATTATCAGGTCAATTCGCCCTGATAGTTGGAATATCGGGAAACATTTCCTTGATAATATTATTGAATTAAAAATCCGATCCGATGCTATTTTAATAATATTTCAATTAAATTACAACAGGATATATGGAAAATAATTTCTTATGTCAACCGAAAAAGATCAAAAACTGCTGGATCAGGTTCGTAATTATATGCGATTGCATCATTATTCGATTCATACGGAACGAACCTATTGCGATTGGATCAAGCGATTCGTTTTTTTCCACCGGATGCAATCCCGCCAAGATCTATCCGATGGTGAAAAAAAGATCGAGTCCTTTTTGACTCACCTTGCCGTTGAAGAAAATATATCCCCCGCAACCCAGAACCAGGCCATGAATGCCCTGGTATTTTTATACAAAAAGATCCTCAGGGTTGCCCTGGATGGAGAAATTCAGGCCGTTCGTTCGCGAAAAAAGGAACATATTCCGGTAGTGATGAGCCGGGAAGAGGTCGCCGCCGTCATTGCCGCCATGAGCAATACCTCCCAATTGGCAGTCAAACTCATGTACGGCAGCGGTCTGCGGATATCGGAGACGATACGGCTGCGTGTTCAGGATATGGATTTAAAATACAAAACCGTGACGGTCCGGTCCGGAAAGGGCGACAAGGATCGTGTGACGCCGTTCCCTGTCTCCGTTGTCCCCTTTCTTTTGGAACATCTGGCAAGAGTCAAAACGATTCATCAACAAGATCTTTCGGCGGGCTACGGGGAGGTCTTTTTACCGCATGCCCTGTCCCGCAAGTATCCCAACGCCGCCAAACAATGGGGATGGCAATACGTTTTCCCGGCAAGCGCCCGATCCAAAGACCCACGAAGCGAAAAAATTCGAAGGCATCACATCGATCCGAGCGTCATCAATAAGGCCATCAAGGTCGCTGTTTCAAAAATCGGGCTTGACAAGAAAATCAGCGCTCACACCTTTCGGCACAGCTTTGCGACCCATTTGCTGGAAAAGGGGCATGACATCCGAACCATTCAGGCGCTATTAGGGCACAACGACGTATCCACCACCATGATATATACCCATGTGCTGCAACAGGGCGGATACGGCGTGACGAGTCCCCTGGACGATCTTAAAATCGGTTAGCCCGCATATTTCATGAAATGCGGCATCAGGCTCAATTTTCGCTTCAAGATTTTAAAGGACCCATCCTGTGGCATCGATGGATGAAGAAGTCGACCGGTATCTGAATTATCTGACCGTGGAAAAGGGGCTTGCGAAAAAGACCATCGAAGCCTACAGCCGGGATATCGGTCGGTTTTTGGCGTTCGCCATGAAAAGCGGTGCCTCCGGCCTGTCCGATATCGATACCCCGATGATTTTAAAACACCTCATTGTCCTGCGGGACGAGGGGATTTCGGCCCGTTCCCGGGCCAGGAGCCTGGTCGCCCTCCGGGGTTTTTTCCGTTTCGCCGTTCAGGAAAACCGGATCTCCCACGATCCGACACGGATCGTGGACCTGCCCAAGGGCGCCTTGAAATTGCCGGATGTTTTATCCGTGGAGGAAGTCAAACAGATTCTGGATGCGCCGGACCCGAAAAGCCCGCGGGGGAGCCGCGATGCGGCCATGCTGGAGCTGCTTTATGCGGCAGGACTGCGCGTTTCGGAGCTGGTGACGTTGGGGATAAGAAATGTCAACACGGAGGTGGGTCTTGTCCGGGTTCTCGGAAAGGGATCACGGGAGCGCCTGGTTCCCATCGGTCGGTTTGCACGGGAAAAAGTGAATCAGTATCTCGCCCGGACAAGGCCGCTATTATCGAAAGGGCGGATGAGTCCTTACCTCTTTTTAGGGCCGGGAGGAAAACCGCTGACGCGGCAAGGCTTCTGGAAGATCCTCAAGCGGTACGCCCTGAAAACCGGAATCCAAAAGACCATCAAGCCCCATACCTTCCGCCATTCCTTTGCCAGCCATCTCCTGGAAGGAGGGGCGGACCTGCGCTCGGTGCAGACCATGCTGGGGCATGCGGATATCTCCACCACCCAGATCTATACCCACGTGACCCGGGACCGCCTCAAGGAGATTCACCGGCAGTATCATCCCCGGGGATGATCGGATCACCCGGGTCTATTTTGCCTTCAGGAAAAATTCCCGGATCTTTTCCACTACATAAGCGGCCTGGGCATCGGTCAGCTCGGGATAAATGGGAAGGGCCAGGGTTTCTTTTGCGGCGCGTTCGGCTTCCGGAAAATCCCCTTTCCGATAATCCAGGTGGGAAAAACAGGGCTGCAGGTGCAACGGGATCGGATAGTAGATCTCGGTTCCGATGTCGGATTCGGCCAAAAACGCCTTAAGCGCATCCCGCTTGTCCTTCACCCGGATTACGAACTGGTTGTAGATATGCCGGCTTTCCTTTTCAATGGGAAGCGCCACCCGGTCTTCCAGTTTCGCCGACTCGAAATATCGGCGATATCGGGCGGCGTTTTCCCGGCGCTTTTCGGTCCACCCATCGAGGTGTTTCAGCTTGATGGAGACGACGGCCGCCTGAAGCGTGTCAAGCCGGAAATTCCCGCCGATCATGGGATGGTAATATTTGGGCTCGGATCCGTGAACCCTGAGGATCCGCAGCCGATGCCCCGTCGACTCCACTTGGGTGGTCACACACCCGCCGTCTCCGAAGGCGCCCAGGTTTTTGGAAGGAAAAAAGGAAAAGCACCCGAAATCCCCCATGGAACCGGCGCGCTTGCCCCGGTATTCCGCGCCGACGGCCTGGGCGGCATCTTCGATCACCGTGAGATTTGCCTGTCGAGACAGTTCAAGGATCGGGTCCATATCGGCGCACTGTCCATAGAGGTGGACCGGAATGACCGCCCTGAGCCGCTCCCTATCCATGCCCTTGAAACGTTCCAGGGTTTCCGCCAACTTTGCCGGCGAAAGGTTATAGGTATCCGGTTCGATATCGGAAAAGACCGGTCGGGCACCCAGCCGATGGACGACCCCCGCCGTAGCAAAAAAGGAATAGGGAGTGGTCAAAACCGCGTCCCCGGAACCGATTTCTGCGGCCATCAACGAAATCAGCAGGGCATCGGTTCCGGATGACACACCCACCGCGTCAACGGTACGGCAATACCGCGCCAATTCCTTCTCCAGAGCCTTTACACGGGGCCCCAGGATAAAATGCTGCTCCTGGAAGATCTTTTGCATCACTTCCATAATTTCTTCTTTGATCTGTTCGTACTGCCCGGTCAAATCCAGAAGGGGTACTTTCATCCCGACTGCTCCTTATTTTAAATTGTCGTGGGTTCCGATTTCGATGATCCGCAGATTTGTTTCGGAGGTATTACAAACGGCGACTCGGCCGGAAATGTCGATGCAGCCTTGCATCGGAACTTGAAGCAGGACCTCCTTGTCCGGCTTCTGCCGAATCCGGCCGCTGCCGGAAACCAGAACGATGCGTTTCACCCACCCTTTCTTCGGGGCGACGGTATACGTTTTTTGGGGAAGGATATCGATTCGTGCGAAATAAAAATCCGTACATTCCTCAAGAACGGTGCGGCTTCCCCAGGGAAGCATCCGGGCCTGATGGTGGAGGGATTCTTTCCGGCCCTCTTCCTTCAGCTTTTTGACAATGAATTTCACATCCCGGCTGTTTTCCATGTCGGAGACGAAGACGGAATCGGGTGTTTCGATCACCACAGTGTCCTTGATGTGGTTGGTCACCACCAGGCGCCTGCCGCTCATGATGAGGCAACCCTGCGTCTCCCGGGTCAGGATATTGCCGTTGAGGATGTTGCCGTTTTTGTCTTTTTTCAAAAAATCGAACAGGGACTTCCATGAACCGATATCGCTCCAGTCGAAATCGGAAGGGAGTACAACGCCTTTTTGCGTGTGCTCCATGATGGCATAATCGATTGAAATGTTCTCCATGTCTTCATATAAAGAGGCATTGGATCGGCTGATGTTTTGCACATATCGCTGCATCCGATCGTGCATTCCCGGCTGGAGGCTCTTGAATTCCTCCAGCATCACGGAGGCGCGAAAGGCGAACATGCCGCTGTTCCAGAAAAACCTTCCGGTCTCGACATAACGCAATGCGGCTTTTGCATCCGGCTTTTCCACAAAGCGTCGAATGCTTCGCGCCCCTTCGGCCGTCTTTTTCCCGCCTTCGATATATCCGTAACCGGTTTCCGGGCAGTGGGGTGTGATGCCGAAGGTGACGATGTCTCCCTTTTCCGCCAGGCGGATCGCCGAGGCCATCTTTTCGTGAAAGCGCTTCACATCCCCGATGACATGATCCGACGGGAAAACACAGAGAACCGGATCGTTACCGCTCTTTAATATTTTCAGGATGGCCAAAAGGATGGCCGGCGCCGTATTTCTGCCGCAAGGCTCACATTCAATCTTGCCTCTCGGATCTATCCCCAGATCCTGGATCTGTCTTGAAATCTCGTAAAAGTGGTTTTTCCCGCAAACCACCGTCAATCGATCCGAGGGAATCACCGGGTTCAAACGCTGGATGGTATGTTGGATCAGAGACCGGTTACCGAAAAAACTGACCAGCTGTTTGGGGAACAATTCTCTTGAGATGGGCCACAAACGCGCTCCCATGCCGCCGGCTAAAATGACGGCGTGAGCTAGGGACGTATTCTCAGGCATGATGATGGTTTCCCTGCCTTTCGCGGCCTTTTGAATGATTCATATGGGATGCCGTCACGGGTCGATAAGCCGTCCGGACGCCTTCGTAACCGATGCATGCATGGATCTCCCGGATGAGTTCGCCGGAAGCGCTGAAACGGTGCGCATCCGGAAAAGCGATGACTGTCTCGGTTCGGTCAGGATCCACCAGGTGAAGAAATGCTGAACAAGATCCCGGATATCGGTTCAGAATCGTCGAAAGGTTTTCAAGGATCGTTTTATCGGTCCGCCGGATGTCCAGATGCACATGGATGCTGTCGGCGAGTATCTCGTCTGCGCGCTCCAGGGGGATCACTTTGTCCACGATGATCTTGATGGCACTTTCATCCTTTTGAAGACGGCCCTCCATGAGCACGGGAGATTCCCCCTTAAGCAAACCGACGGCATCGGCGTAAACGCCGGGAAACAGGACGCTCTCAACGGTCCCATCCCGATCTTCCAGGATGGCAAAGGCCATGAAATCGCTTTTCTTGGTGGTGATGATTTTGATATCGGAAATCAAACCTCCGATGCGAACCGCTTCCCCGTCTGCTTTATCTTTCAGACCGATGGTAGTGGCGTTGACGAATTTTTCCAGCCGGGAAGCGTAGGAAGCCAGGGGGTGTCCGCTGATGTAAAATCCGAGGGATTCTTTTTCATAGGCCAGGCGTTCCTTTTCGTCCCATTCATCGATCTGCGGATAGGCCGGATAATCGCTGGGTTCGCCCCCTTCTTCGATTTCAAAAAGTCCCATCTGGGGGTCTGTCTTCCGGCGATGGGCCTGATGACCATACTCCATGGCTTCTTCAAAAACTGCAGCCAATCTGGATCGAAATTCGCCGGTGCAGTCGAAGGCGCCGCACTTGACGAGGCTTTCGATGACCCGCTTGTTGATGCGCCTCAAATCCACGCGCTCGCAGAAATCGAAAATGGAAGCAAACGGGCCGTCCTTGCGGGTTTCCAGGATCGAATCGATGGCCGACTCCCCGACGTTTTTTACGGCCATGAGTCCAAATCGGATGCTTTCTTCTGAGACGCTGAAGGCCTTTTCGCTTTTGTTGATGTCCGGCGGTAAAATCGGAATTTTGTGCGCACGACACTCGCTGATATACTTTTCCACCTCATCCGAAGAATTCATGCCATTGGAAAGCAAGGAAGCCATGAATTCTACCGGGAAATGGCTTTTCAGAAAGGCGGTCCGATACGCAATGAGGGAATAGGCGGCGCTATGCGATTTGTTGAAACCGTATCCCCCGAACTTCTCCATGAGATCGAAAATTTTTTCCGCCGTGGGAACCGGAACCCCTTTTTTTCGGGCCCCCTCCAAAAACCGGTTCCGGTGCTTTTCCATAATCTCATGGATCTTTTTCCCCATGGCCTTACGCAGATCATCGGCTTCCGACATGGAATATTCGGCCAGGACACCGGCGATCTTCATGACCTGTTCCTGGTAAACGATAACGCCGTAAGTTTCACGCAGGATGGGTTCCAGCTCCGGAAGCAGATACTCCACCGGCTTTTTTCCGGTTTTCCGTTCCACGAAATCTTCGGACATTCCGCCCAGGGGTCCGGGACGATAAAGGGCCACCAGGGCAACGATGTCTTCGAAGCATCCGGGCTTTAAACGAACCAGCAGATCCCTCATCCCGGCACTTTCAAGCTGGAAAACGCCGGTCGTGTTTCCCGACGAGAGGAGCCGGTAGGTTTCAGGATCGTCGAGTTTTAGATCATCCATGTCCGGGGGAGATTTCCCCTGCTGCTGAATCAACGAAAGGGCGCTGGCGATGATGGTCAGGTTTTTTAGTCCCAGAAGATCGAATTTCACCAGTCCGATCTTTTCCACCGATTTCATATCGAACTGGGTGACCACTTCTCCCTTTTTCCCCCGATACAACGGCATGTAATCCACAAGGGGTCTGTCTGAAATCACGACACCTGCGGGGTGCGTTGAAGCGTGCCTCGGAAGCCCTTCCAGGACCCCGCAGATTTTCAGCAGCTCGGCATATTCTTTTTTCTTTTGAGACAGCTCCGACAAACGGGGTTCCATGAGCAAAGCGTCATTAAGATTGATGTTCAATACATCGGGAACCAGCTTGGCGATGACATCCACCTCATTGAGCGGAATGGCGAGAGCCCTTCCCACGTCCCGGATCACCGCCCGGGTCTTGAGGCTTCCGAAGGTGATGATCTGGGCTACGAATTCGCCTCCGCCGTAACGCTCCACCATGTATCGGACAATATCTTCACGACCGTTGATGCAAAAATCCACATCGATATCCGGCATACTCTTGCGGGCCGGGTTTAAAAATCGCTCGAAGATCAGGCCATGGGCGATCGGATCCAGATCGGTGATCCCGAGGCAATACGCCACCAGACTGCCTGCCGCACTTCCCCTGCCGGGTCCCACCGGTATCTGGTTGTTCCTGGCATATTGGATCATATCGGAGACGATGAGAAAATATCCGGAAAAACCCATCTGAACGATGATTCCGATCTCTTTTTCCATGCGTTCCCGGTAAAGAGGCTCGTCAAGGTTCGGATTCGTTTTTTTAAGGCGGCCGATGAGGCGCTCATACCCGTTCTTGACCCGATCCTGGAACAGAACTTCTTCGGAAAGGGCCTCGCCGACGGGATATTTCGGGAAGTGGTAGTTGGCGAAATCCAAAGTGACGTTGCACCGGTCGGCGATGGCGATGGTATTGGCGATGGCTTCGGGTTGATCCGGGAACGCTTCGATCATTTCGGTCTTGGATTTAAAATACAGCCCGTCGGTGCGGAATTTCAGGCGTTCCGATTCATTAACGGTTTTTCCGGTCTGGATGCACAACAGGACATCGTGGGCCGCGGCATCCCCCTTATTGAGATAATGGCAGTCGTTGGTGGCCACCAGGGGAATGGACAGTTCCCGGCTCAATTGAACCAGGCCATGGTTGACCCGCTTTTGTTCCTCCAGGCCGTTTTCCTGGATCTCTAAGAAAAAATTGCCTTCTCCCATGATCCGGACATATTCCCTGGCGGCTTTTGCCGCCTCTTCCGACCTGCCGTCATTGAGGAGTCTGGCCAATTCCCCGTGCAGGCAGGATGACATGGCAATGAGCCCCTGATTGTGGGTCTTCAGGAGCGTCTTGTCGATGCGGGGCCTGTAATAGAAGCCTTCCAGGTGGGCGATGCTGCAAAGACGACACAGATTGCGATATCCGGTTTCATTTTCCGCCAGCAACACCAAGTGGGACAAGCCCTTGCTGTCTGAAGGGGTTTTATCGGAAAGGCTTCGGGGTGCGATATAACACTCGCATCCGATGATGGGTTTGATCCCACAGGCCTTGGCCTTTTCGTAAAACTCCACGACGCCGAACATGGTTCCATGATCGGTGACGGCCACGGCATGCATGCCGAAGTCCAGACATCGCTTCAACAGCCTGTCGATGCGTATGGCTCCGTCGAGGAGGCTGTACTGGGTGTGCACGTGAAGATGAACAAAATCGGCATGGGAATCGCTCATGGTCTCCGGAGCCCTGTTTATTCCAAGCGGTAGTTCGGAGCCTCTTGGGTAATGATCACTTCATGCACGTGGCTTTCCTTCAAGCCCGCCGCCGTGATCCGGATGAATCGGGCCTTCTCCTGCAACTCATCGAGAGTCCGGCAGCCCAGGTATCCCATTCCGGCCTTGAGTCCTCCGACGAGCTGGAAAATATTCCCGGACAAGGAACCCCGGTAGGGAACTCTCCCGACGATCCCTTCCGGGACAAGCTTGTCCGCCTTTTCCGCTTCACATTGGGAATAACGATCCATGCTGCCTTGTTTCATGGCCTCCAGAGAACCCATGCCTCGATAAAGTTTGTAGCTGCGGCCCTGGTAAAGGATGAGTTCCCCCGGACTTTCTTCGGTTCCGGCAAAGAGTCCCCCCAACATGACGGAGTGGGCTCCCGCCGCGATGGCCTTGGTGATGTCGCCGGAGAATTTGATTCCGCCGTCGGCGATCAGGGGGACCCCGGTCTTGCCGGAAATCGCGCGACAGTTCATGATGGCGGTGACCTGGGGCACACCTGCCCCGGCAACGATCCGGGTGGTGCAGATGGATCCGGGCCCGATTCCGACTTTGACTCCGGTGGCACCGGCTTCGATAAGATCCTCCGCGCCCTTTTCCGTAGCCACATTTCCGGCGATCAATTCGATGTTGCTGAAGGTTTCCTTCAAGCGTTTCACGGCATCCAGCACGTTTTTGGTGTGGCCGTGAGATGTGTCGATGAGGATTACATCCGCTCCGGCGTTCAGGAGGGCCTCGGTCCGGGCGGCCATGTCCATCCCCACTCCCACCGCTGCTCCCACACGCAGGCGTCCCATCCGATCCTTGCAGGCATTCGGATATTTTTTGATCTTCTCGATGTCTTTAATGGTGATCATCCCCTTGAGCCTGCCTGTGGAGTCCACCACGAGCAGCTTTTCGATCCGGTGTTTATGCAAAAGCTTTTTCGATTCATCAAGGGTGATCCCTTCCTGGACCGTAATAAGATTGTCTTTGGTCATCACTTCCGAAACCATTTTTCCAAGATCGGTCTCAAAACGCAGATCCCGGTTGGTGACGATTCCCACCAACCTGTCCCCTTTGATGACCGGAAGCCCTGAAATACGGTACTGCTCCATCAAATGCAGCACTTCGTGGACCGGCTGATCGGGGCGAACGGTGATCGGGTCGATGATCATTCCGCTTTCGGATTTTTTGACCTTGTCCACCTCCTTGACCTGGTTTTCGATGGTCATGTTCCGGTGAATGAAACCGATCCCGCCTTCCCGGGCCATGGTGATGGCGGTGGCGTGTTCCGTCACCGTATCCATGGCCGCGCTCACGATGGGGATGTTCAGAGTGATGCCCCGCGTCAGTCGTGTGGAGACATTGACGTCTTTAGGCAACACATCAGAGTAGTTGGGGAAGAGCAGGACATCGTCAAAGGAAAGCCCTTCATCGAAGTTGGTTTTCGCCATTTGATTGCTCCATAATACGGATGGTTAACAGCATTTGTTACGGTCGATGAATCCGACCGATTTATTTTGAGGCCGTCGGCGTTGTCGAACCTGAATAACAAAAGCGCAGGGCGTTATCAATGCCCAACTTCTAAGCCCAACCTCTAAGACTTGACACGTCCGTCCAACCCGTCATAATGAAATTTATATTAGCAAATCGTTTGAACGCAAAAAGAATCTTCAAGCCATGCTGATCGAAATCAATCCTAAAAATCCGCAAATGCGGCATATCCGAAGAGTGGTCGACATCTTGAAAGACGGCGGGGTCATAGCCTATCCGACGGATACGGTTTACGGCATCGGTTGTGACATTCTGAATAAAAAAGCGATTCAACGGGTTTATCAAATCAAGCAAAAACCCAAGAGCCAGCCCTTCAGCTTCATTTGCAGCGACCTGAAAGACATCAGCCAGTATGCCAAGGTTTCCAATTACGCCTACAAGACGATGCGGCGCCTCCTTCCGGGACCTTACACCTTCATCCTGGAGGGATCCCGACTCGTCCCTGAAATCATGCTGACCCGGAGGAAAACCGCCGGCATCCGGGTACCGAATCATGCGATCTGCCTGGCCCTTGTGAAGGAACTGGGAAATCCCATCATCTCCACCAGCGCAACGACACCTGACCATACCATCTTAACCGATCCGTCACTGATTCATGATTTCTTCCGATTGCGCATTGACGGAGTCATCGACGGAGGGCCTGTTGCCGGGCAGCCTTCCAGCATCATCTCCCTGATCGGCGACGTCCCGGAAGTCATTCGCAAAGGGCTTGGAGATGTGAGTCTCTTCGAGTAAGCTTTGTCATGGCTATCGGTTGTTGACCCGATTACGGCAGATAAAGGTAGCCGCCATGCAGCCGCGTGTTCAAGGCTTGATCTACAATGGAGTCGAGGGAGGATTCGAATAAGTACCTGAGGAGTGAAAACCGTTTTTCCCTGGCGTAGACGGTGCTCACCTTCCCCTGAATGCCCGATTGACGCGCAACCCACTCGACGGCGTCCTCCAGGTTTCCCAATTGATCCACCAATCCCAGGGACTGGGCTTCTTCACCGGTAAAAATTCTTCCATCGGCAAGGGCCTGAATTTGGGAAACCTCCCGTTTCCTCCCCAGCGCAACGTCTTGTATGAATTGCTGATGAATCCTTTCCGCAAGGGCTTGCAGCATCTTTCTTTCGGTGTCCGTCATCTTCCTTACGGGGGATCCTGTATCCTTGTACTCCCCGCTTTTGATGATGATGGGTACCAGACCGATTTTATCCAGAAGCGTCTGGAAATTGGTAAAGCCCATGATGACGCCGATACTGCCGGTAATGGTCCCCGGATTGGCAAAGATGGCATCCGTCCCGGCGGCGATATAATACCCCCCTGAGGCGGCAACGCCTCCCATGGAGGCAACCACTTTTTTCTTTGAGACGGTTTTCTGAATCTCCCTGAAAATTTCCTGGGAAGGTCCGACACCGCCTCCAGGGGAGTCGATGCGCACCACGATGGCTTTAATAATCTCGTTTTCCCGAAACTCCTTCAAAGCATCGACGGTTTCCCGGGAGTCCGAGATGACGCCTGAGATCTCAATCACGCCCACTTTTTCCCGGAAATCAAAGTCCGATCCCCGGCTGTAAACGGCGATAAGGACCGACGTACCGAGAATCACGGCGCAGACGATTCCGCTGAAGATCAGGATGAAAAAAAGATAGGGATGCCTGCGTGAAAACATGGCCGCTGAATTAGGATCCGCCTATTCTCCCTTTAACTTGTCCTTGAGGTTGTTCCGGAGAAGCTCTCCGAAGGTGGAGGTGGGCGTCGCCATTTGATTGACGTATTCTTTGAGCAGGTTCTGATCGCTTTCCATGTCCAGGCGCTTGATGGAAAGACCGATTCTTCTCTCATCGCTGTTGATATTCATAACCTTGGCGGTGATGGCATCCCCGATATTATACTTTCCGACCGGAGTCTTGATCTTCTCTTTGCTGATCTCCGATACGTGAACCAGTCCCTCGATGCCTTCCTCGAGTTCCACGAAAATTCCGAAGTCGGTCAGATTGGTGATGGTTCCTGTGATCTCTTTACCGACGTGATAGCGGTGTTCGACCGTGGACCATGGATCCGTCTGAAGGTGCTTGATACCTAAAGAAAATCTCTCGTTTTCCTTTTCGATATCGAGGACTTTTGCCTGGATCGTATCGCCTTTCTTGTACAGTTCGGAGGGGTGTTTGATACGCTTGGTCCAGGAAATGTCCGAGATGTGGATCAACCCGTCAATCCCTTCATCGATGCCGATGAAAATACCGAAATCGGTGATGTTTTTAATCTTCCCTTCGATGACGGTGCCCACTGGGTATTTTTCGCTGATTACATCCCACGGATTGGGAACCACCTGCTTCATTCCCAACGAGATTCTCCGGCTATCCGGCTTGATATCCAAAACGACCGCTTCCACTTTTTCCTCGACGGAAACCACCTTGGACGGATGACGGATCTTGCGGGTCCAGGACATCTCCGACACATGGATAAGTCCTTCCACCCCTTCTTCCAGTTCGATGAATGCCCCGTAGTCCGTCAGGCTCACTACCTTGCCTGAGATCCGCGATCCGATAGGATATTTCTGCGCCGCATTCAACCAGGGGTCCGGAGTGAGCTGTTTCATCCCCAGGGATACCCGTTCCCTTTCCAGATCGAGATTGAGCACTTTGACCGTTATCTTGTTGCCGATGGAAAAGAGCTCGGAGGGATGTTTCACCCGTCCCCAGGAAATATCGGTGATGTGGAGCAGACCGTCCACGCCACCCAAATCCACGAAGACGCCATATTCGGTGATGTTTTTAACGATCCCTTCCATCACCTTTCCTTCATGGATCGAAGCCAGTGTGGCAGACCGTTTGGCAACGGCCTCCTTTTCCAGGATGACTCTCCTCGATAAAACCACGTTGCTCCGCTTGCGGTTATATTTCAAAACTTTAAACGAGAAGCTCTTCCCCACCATATCGTCCAAATTATGTATAGGTCGCAAGTCCGCCTGGGAGCCCGGCAGAAAAGCCTGGACTCCGATGTCCACAGTAAATCCGCCCTTGACACGACCGATAATGATTCCAGTGACGGTTCCGTCCTGATCGTGGGCCTGCTTGATTTCTTCCCAAACCTTAATTTTCTCGGCTTTCTCCTTGGAAAGGATGACTCTCTCTTCTTCATCGTCCCACCATTCGACCATGACCTCCACCGGATCGTCGATGTTGACACTCACCTTTCCTCTATCATCGGCGAATTCGCCGATGGGAATCTGTCCTTCGGATTTATATCCGATATCGACCAGAACATGGTCTTTATCCACCGATATAATCCTTCCGGTGACGATTTCACCTTCTTCAAAGCGTTTGAAGCTTTCCTTGTACATCTCTTCCAACTCCCCCTCTTTTCTTCCAGCCGAATCCTGGCCTTTCGCGGGAGCAACCCCATCTCCGGGTGGGGAATTACTGTCCTGCGTCTTTGTCAGGATGTCTGTTGTCTGGGAAGCATGGGCCGGAACCGTGTCGGGGCCGCTGCTTGAGTCGGTGGGTTGGGTCGTTTGGTTTTTTTCCAAGTTTTCCATGAAACGCGTTTCTCCCTTGCCTGGTTTATTGGGTTAATCGATGGTGCCATTGCCTCTTTAAACGATTTTAACTACCATGTTCAATTCTAAAAAACAACGATTATTTTATTGATGGCGCCGGAATGCGTTATTTTTAAAACATAAAGCTCTACCTCTCAGAAACGCTTTAGAGGTAAAAGCCAAATCCTTTGTCATGGCCCGGCATTGCGGTGAATATGGTCGAGCATCCGTCGGATCACTTCATCTTCGGAAAGCCGGCTGGAATCGATGCGCACCGCATCAGGGGCAGCTCTTAGGGGTGCCAACATTCGGGTGCTGTCTGCCTGATCCCGGCAAACGATCTCCTTCTCCATTTCGTCCAAGGTCATCTGGGGAGGATGTTTCATCTCGTGAAATCGTCTCTGGGCCCGGACGCGCGGCTCGGCGTCGAGAAAAAACTTCACATCGGCATCCGGAAAGACAACGGTACCCATATCCCTCCCTTCGAACACGACGCACCGATCTTTCCCTAACTTTCGCTGAACGTTCAGCAAATGCTCTCTGACCGAGGGTTGCGCCGAGGCCTTGGAGGCTGCCATGGCGATCTCGGGGGTCCGGATTGCGTCGGTGATGTCTCTGTCGTTAGCCAGCAGCCGTACACCCATGGAGCCTTCTTCGAATTTCAGGTTCAATCCGCCACACATTGCACGAAGCTTCGGATCGTCATCGGATGCAATCCCTGCCCTGAGGGCTTCATGCGCCACCGCACGGTAGAGCGCACCCGTATCGACATATCGGTATTTCAGACAGCCTGCCAGACGCTTGCCGATAGTGGTCTTCCCGGCTCCAGCCGGACCGTCGATGGTGATGAGAAGCGGTTTTGAATGTCGGCAGCATTTTTCCGGGGGACCTGGAGGAAATCCCCCTTTCCGAGTGTTCACAAGCACCTCTTCAGCGCTTCGACCAAACGGATGTTTTCGGTATGCAAGCCTATGCTGATCCGCACATATTCAGGAAATCCGTAGGCGGTCATGGATCGCACAATGACCCCCTCTCTGAGGAGGCGCTGAAAAACGTCATCCGCGCTTTGCTTGACGTCGATCATGATGTAATTGGCTTGACTCGGAAAAACCGTCAGTCCAAGGCGCCTGATCGCTGCATACAAAAAATCGAGTTCCTCATGGACCAAAGAGACGGTTTTTTTAACAAAAGATGGGTCCTTTAGAGCCGCTATGGCGCCGATTTGAGCCAGGGAGCTCGTATTGAAGGGTGTCCGGATCCGGTTCACGATCTCCGCGAGTTCGGCGGGCATCACACCATAACCGATTCTCAACCCCGCAAGACCGTAAGCCTTGGAAAAGGTCCGCAAAGTCACTACCGGATTTTGAGTCTCGACATAGGCCAGGCTGTTCAGACAGGTCGGTTCCCGCACGAATTCAATGTAGGCCTCATCCAATATCACCACAACACCTGGGGGGATCCGGGACATGAATCGCTCGAAGTCTTTCTGGGTGATGAGAGACCCGGTGGGGTTATGAGGATTCGTCAAAAAAATCATCTTGGTTTCAGGGCGAATGTGGTCGGCCATGGCCTCCAGGTCGATGGCAAAATCCTTAAGCGGGACCTTAACGGGTGTGGCACCAACGCTTCTTACCGTAATCTCATATATGAGGAAGGAAGGCTTGGGCATGACAGCCGCATCGTTTTGTCGGAGCAACGCCCGGACCAACAAACCGATGATCTCGTCCGAGCCGTTGCCCAAAACGATCCGATCTTTGGATATTCTCAGCGAAACCCCTAAAGCCTCGATGAGTGCTTTTCCGCTCCCGTCGGGGTAACGGTGGATGAAGCCTGCGGCCTTTTGAATCGCCTCCACCGCCTTTGGGGACGGTCCTAGCGGATTTTCATTCGAAGCGAGCTTGACCGCATCGGCAATGCCGAATTCCCTTTCGACTTCCTCGATGGGTTTGCCAGGGACATATGGCGGGATGGATGCGATATAGGCCGGAACCCTCGCCTTCCATTCCGGTGCCACCCCGGTTTTATCAGGGGTTATCTTCTTTATGGGTTCGATAGGCGGATACCTCTTTCAAACAGTTGCCGCCTTACGGCCCTCTTCAAGGGCGGCCAGGTTTATCTTGATTAATTTCTCTTTCTTCCCGAACTCTTTTTGTACCATCCGCCGGAGGATTTCAAAATCGATGATCTTGCTCCGGGCGACAAAAGCGCCCAAAGCAACGATATTGGCCGACCTGACGTCGCCCAGACTGGTAGCGATATCCATGACCGGGACCCGAAGTTCATCCACATCATTTCGCCCGGAATTAATGGGGATCAGAGAACTGTTGACGAGGATCACTCCTCCCGGTTTAACCATCTTGGCGAATTTTTCCAAGGAAGGCCGATTCATGGCCACCAGGTGCATGGGATTTCGGATGATGGGGGAGCTGATGGGTCGGTCGCTGATCACCACCGTGCAGTAGGCCGTGCCTCCCCGCATTTCAGGGCCGTAGGAGGGGACCCAAGCCACCTCCAGTTGTTTTTCCATGGCCGCCTCGGCGAGGATTTTCCCGGAAAGCAGGACTCCTTGTCCTCCGAAACCGGCAAACATAACTTCGGATTGCATTACTCCTCCTTTACCGATTCAGGCGTTTTCAGATCTCCCAGCGGGTAGTAGGGAATCATCGTCTTCTCGGCCCATTTTAACGCATCGTCGGGTGTCATCCCCCAGTTGGTGGGGCAGGTGGAGATGACTTCCACGAAACTGAAACACCGGTTCTCCACCTGGTACTGAAAGGCTCGGTGGATGGCTTTTTTCGCCCGGACGATATATTTGGGGGTTATAGCGGCCTGTCTGGATATATAGGCCGGTGTCGCGAGAGATGCAAGCAATTCGGCCACCCGGATCGGCATCCCCACCTCTTCCACATTTCTCCCAAAAGGGGAGGTGGTGGTCTTTTGGTTGGGCATTGTAGTGGGTGCCATTTGCCCTCCCGTCATTCCATAGACCGTATTATTGACAAATACCGTGGTGAATTTCTCCCCTCGGTTGGCCGCATGGATGATCTCTCCCATCCCGATGCTTGCCAGGTCCCCGTCGCCCTGATAGGTAAATACGATCAGATCCGGTCGAACCCGCTTGATCCCTGTGGCCATGGCCGGGGCCCGGCCGTGGGCAGCCTCCTGGAAGTCGAATGTGAAGTAATTATAACAGAGGACTGCACACCCCACCGGGGCAATACCCACAGTTCTTCCGCTGATTTGAAGATCATCGATGGCCTCCGCTACCAGCCGATGGATGATCCCATGGGTGCATCCCGGACAGTAATGGGTTTCCTGTTCGGAAAGGCATTTTGGTCTTGAAAAAGTTTTTGCCACGGCTTGTTCTCCTTTATGAATTGGATAGCAAAATGCCTATTGGGTGCCAGGCTCAGGCCCGGATCAGCTTTCCCACCGCTTCCATGACTTCCTCCGGTGTAGGCACATCGCCTCCGCATTTCCCGTACCAGTGCACCGGACGCTTCCCCTGAACGCTCCGCTGAATATCTTCGACCATCTGCCCCATGCTCATCTCCACACTCAGCACATGGCGGCAACTTGGTTTCGATGCCGCTTCCAAGACAGCCTGCTCGGGAAACGGGAAAACGTTCTGGGGCCGCACCATAGCCACCATAATTTTCTTATCCTTGAGAGTATCGATGGCGCTGTGGCAAACCCGGCTCATGGTGCCGTAACTGACAATCAGGATTTGGTAATCCGTGTCGGTGTTGTATGTTTCATATCGGATCTCTTCTTCTCTTATCCGGTCGTATTTGGCCTTTAGCCTGAGATTATGGGCGTTCAAGGCTTCCGGATCCAGGTAGAGAGACTTCACCAGGTTCCTCGTCTTGCTTTTGCGGGTGTCCATCCCATTGGTCGCCCAGTCGTCCTTGTTCGACGGCGAGGTCTTGAGATGATCCGGAAAGGTAACCGGCTCCATCATCTGACCGATGAGACCGTCACCCAGGATCATCACCGGGTTTCTATATTTCTCGGCCAAAGGAAACGCCGTCATGACCATCTCCACCGCCTCCTGAACCGAAGCCGGAGCCATGACCAGCAAACGGCAGTCTCCATGTCCGATCCCCTTGGTGGCCTGCAGATAATCGGCCTGGGAGGGGAGGATCCCGCCGAGTCCGGGGCCTCCTCTCATGATGTTCACAAAAACGGCTGGACACTGAGCCCCCACGATGTAGCTGACCCCCTCGCTCATGAGGCTGATTCCGGGGCTTGAAGATGTCGTAAAAACCCTTTCCCCACAGGCAGCGGCTCCAAAAATCATATAAGAGACCGCTACTTCGCTTTCCCCCTGAAGAAAGACGCCCCCGACTTCCGGCATGCGCCGGGACAGATACTCCGCCACCTCGGACTGCGGGGTAATCGGGTAGGCGAAGTAGTTCAGGCACCCCGCCCGAATCGCAGCTTCCCCGATGGCCTCATTCCCCTTCATCAATACCTTGCTCATGATTCGCCCTTCCTATGTTTCCGGCGGTTAAGCCGCTTTTTCGGCTTCCTTTGTTATGGTGATCGCCACATCCGGACACATGATGCAGCATGTCGTGCAGAAGATGCAGTCTTCAGGACGGGCCTGAAAAGCCGGAAAATACCCCTTGACGTTCACCTGGTTGGATATTTCCAGCACATTCTTGGGGCATACCATGACACAAAGACCGCACCCCTTGCACCGGTTGGTTTCGATTCGATGTTTATATGCCATCGACGATCGCTCCTTTTGTTTATGATGTTGAGAAGCCATCCTAATAATTCGCCGTTGATCATTCCAGGATTATGAATCGGATTTTCGGTCGAAATGAAAGCTGGCCGGTTTTTTCCAGGGGGGAACGAGCTGCCGTTGGATAGAAAGGACAGGACAATAAAACTGTGTGATGTCCGTTTGTTTCAACAGAGGGTACGGGACGGTGATCATCTCCAGAGGCAACCGGCTTTTCTCTGAGAAGGCACGAACAAATCGATACCCTTCTTCGATATCCTCGGCCCGGGTCTCTTCTATGAAATTGGCGTTTCCGATAATCCCCGTGATAGCCAGTTTCGACGCCCTTTCGATCGACTTGCGCATCTTCATACATCCCGAAAGGGTTTCAGTGAAAGGGCGAAACGGGTTCACCACGAAAAGGACATGAAAAGGCCGCTTTTCCAATGAAGAGGCATGAAAGGCATCAGCCAGAGAAGCAAGGACAGTGGCGCCCACATCGTTTCCACCTACATCCAGAATGACAAGCCCCTCAGTCCGCCGTATCGCGCCCGCCACCAGCGGAGTCAATATGGGCAGATCGGCATGCAGGTATACTTCCGGGGGAAGCACGACACCGATGCCCATTCTTGTCAATGGGACTCTGGCCTCGCGGGTTCTGAAATACGGATTCACCAGATCCAGGTCGGCAATCCATACCTCGGATCCGGCCTCCCGGGACTCTGCTGCCAAATTGACGGCCACCTCAGTTTTGCCGCTCCCGAAGGCACCGACGATGACCACGATCCCATCGAATCGGGGAGCTATTTTGTTTAAATTGGCAGTCGCTATGGAAGTGCCTAAAGCCATTTTCGGCTCGGCCTTTACAGTCTTTCTGTTTTTACCTAAATTGATCGTTTTCAATTTGGCAAAAAAGAATTGTGTTTGAATATCTTTGTGTTGGAACGGAGTTGACCTTTCCAACTACCCACTTATTGGGTGTACCATAAAAGGCATGCAGAGGAATTATTTGCCAAATTGAAAACCCTTTGGGATTTCCGATTTCACCGCATCTGCTACGTTGCCGAAAGCTCGACGTACGAATTCACCTTCGCTTCCGACGCCTTGCATCTGCGGCAAATTCGAAAATCGCTCAATTTATGTTTTACCTAAATTTTTATCGAAAATTGATTTTTATATATACGCAAGCTATTCCTGTCAAGCCTTTTAATCGGATTTCACCGGCTTTACATAATGCCGGCATTTTGAAATGCAGCCTCATGCGCACACGGCCCGGGGGGCGGCACATTTTTCTTTTCGACGAATGGAACCTGTGGTAATCTTGCAGGCAAATCCTTCGGAGGCGATGTGCCATCGGTCACCACAGGTCTTGAAGAATTGCTCCGTTTTCCTCCGCATTGGCTTCGGCATCAACGGATCGGATTGCTGTGCAACCCGGCCTCGGTGGACAGCCGCCTGAATCACGCCATTCATCGGATCCGGGAAACGTTTCCTAAAAATCCGGTGATTATCTATTCCCCCAGCACGGTTTTCATGCCGAAAAACAGGACAACATGATTGAATCCGACGACACCCGGGATCCCCTGTTCGACATCCCGGTCCATAGCCTCTATGGCCGCTCTCGGGTACCCCAGGAAGCTTCCATGGAAGGCATCGATGTCCTCATGGTCGATCTTCAGGACGTCGGATGTCGCGTTTATACGTTCATTTACACGCTGTCCTACTGCATGGAGAAGGCAGTTACCATGGGGAAAAAGGTTATCGTTCTGGATCGTCCCAACCCTCTGGGAGGCCGTGTCATCGAAGGGAACCTGCTTTCCCCGGATTGCGCTTCCTTTGTAGGCCGATATCCTATTCCAATGCGCCACGGTCTTACCATCGGCGAAATTGCACGCCTTTTCAACGAGCATTTCGGGATCGGGTGCGATCTGACCGTCATCCCCATGAAAAACTGGAAGCGAAAGATGTATTTTTCGGATACGGGCCTCCCCTGGGTGCTCCCCTCTCCGAACCTCCCTGCCCTGGAATCGGCTCTTGTCTATCCGGGACAGGTTCTGTGGGAGGGAACCAACGTCTCCGAGGGAAGGGGAACCACCCGCCCATTCGAAATATTTGGTGCTCCCTATCTGGATCCATACGATATTCTTAGCTATTTAGGCGGCAACCGTATTCCTGGCGTGTTCCTGAGGCCTGTCGCCTTTGAACCCACCTGGAACAAGTGGCGAGGGGTTCTCTGCAAGGGATTTCAGATGCATATCACCGATCCATCCCGGTTTAACCCCTATGCCGTCTCCTTAAACCTGATGCGCGTCGTGATGCATCTTTATCCGGAACATTTTGGATGGAAAGAGCCGCCCTACGAGTATGAATTTCACCGGCTTCCCATCGACCTCATTCTTGGGGATCGAAGGGTCCGTCTGCATCTGGAACGAAACGATGACCTGGAGGCTCTCGCAGCCTCCTGGAGCGAGGATCTTGAGGCGTTCAGAAAGCTTCGTTCTCGTTTCTTCCTGTACCCGGAATGCTTGAATCACTAAACGTTGAAAACACCATGGATCAACTCTCAAAAAATTGGAAGCGGATGCGCTTCAAGGGCCAAAAGGTGTGGGTGGCTCTTGACGCCCAAGGACTGCCTGAAATTCGCGAAGGAAAAGTCCTGATCAAATACCAGCTGAACCAGGAATACGAATACCGGGTCCATGAAAGCAACATCCATCCCCTCGACTCTTCGGTTACGAAAAACCGTCGTAAAAAACCAGAAGCTGGCAGAACAGCCTCCAAAGGCTATCCGGCCGATGAACATCGAAACGATTCCCCCAAGAACATCGACAACGATACCATTTTAATTTACACCGACGGGGCCTCTTCCGGAAATCCCGGTCCCGCCGGGATCGGGATTCTTTTGCGGCACAAGGGGCGCGAGAAGGAGGTTTCCCGGTTTATCGGGGAAACCACCAACAACGTCGCGGAGCTTCAGGCGATTCAGACGGCACTTGAGGAATTGAAGAGTGTGCACTTGCCGGTGAGGCTCTTCACGGACAGCACCTACGCGCAAGGAGTCTTGTCACTAGGTTGGAAGGCGAAAAAGAATGAAGCGTTGATCCGTTCCGTCAAGGCCTTGATGGCAAAATTTAAAGATTTAAAGATCCTACATGTTATGGGGCACAAGGGGGAAGAAGGGAATGAGCGGGCGAACCGGCTTGCAGTGTCCGCCGCAAAAAGCAGGGGGAAATGATGCATAAGCCCGGCACCTGAAAGGGTGCCGGGCCTGAATGACTGATTGAAAATACTTTTTATTGAGCCGCTTTTCCGGCCTTAAGGGTATCGATCTCTTTTTTCAGATCATCGATTTCCTGTTTGTATTTTTCCGACTCGTCGCTCTTGAAGGAGGTATCGGATGCCGGCTCATCCTTTTTCCAGCTATCCTTCAGTTCATCAAATCCCAGGTACAAAGCCAAGCCGCCACCCAGAAGCAACATGACTGGAATGGCCCCGGCCAATAATTGCAGGAAGGGTTTCCACCAGACCGAAAGACCAATGATACCCAAAACTGCTCCAATCGCTCCGCCAATTAACGTTTTCATTTAGAACCATCCTCCTTTGACAGTAAGATTAAAACAATTTAACACCATGTCCTCAATTTGTTCAAAATTGATCTTAAACCCTCTTTTTAATGGTCTCCTCCCGCTTCCTAAACGCAGGACCCTCCCTCTGAAATGGTTATCCTGATTTTTCAATCGGCTGCAAGATGCCCTTTTCGGATACATCCATCCTAAGTTTTATATCTGATGCCGATAACACAACCCGCAGATCAACGCAAGCATAATTTTAAAAAAAGTGATGCCCAAAACATCGGTACCCAATCGGTTCTTTCGGTCGGTGGTCTTCCATGTCTGCCTTTTCCCTGTTGCAATAAATTTCGAATCTGATAACTTGAATCGAAATGATTTTCACCTACACCCATTATATTCCAAGGGTTTTTTCGATTGTTTGATGACGCGTCCGGAATCGAAGATGCTTCCAAATCCCCAATCTTTTAAAATAAGAATTCAAAATTGGATTTGCCGGCACATTGAGTCCGTCCTGGGACACACTCACGATCACTATTTCTCTTTTTTCCCCAAAAATCCCGGTTTTTTTATTCAGGTGATCCTCCGGATGTTTTACAGCGGTATTCGAATGGACCCTGATCAGGCATCGGCAATCTCGACACTGCCTAAAAATGCCATCATTGTTTATGTCTGCAAATACCGGCGCCGCTTCGAATACCTATTTTATCACAACCGCCTGGCAAAAATGGGCCTTCCCTGCCCTGAAATCGCCTTCGACTCCCGGACGATAGCTTTCCAGCCTGTAAGCCGAATCTTTAAAGTCCTGCTGGCCCACATAGATCATCTCGTGCGGAACAGATCCCTTCCGGACCCGTTTAAGAGCGAGTACTTCGAAAGGTCGCTTTTGAGCGGACATGCCGGATATGTCACACTCTTGGAGACGAACGGCTTTCACCTCCGTTTCTTAAAGAACACAAAGGATCCTTTTCGACAAATCATTGAACTCCAGAAAAAGACCGACCGACCGGTCTTCATGGTCCCTCAGCTCATGTTCTTCAGCCGAACACCCCACCGAAACGTCCGCACCCTGGTGGAAATCCTTTTCGGAACCGAAGAAAATCCGGGACGCCTTCGTCGCATGGTAACTCTTTTTAAAAATCCGGGAAAAGTGTTTGTAGAGGTCCCTGACCCCATCGATCTTAAAGCCTTTCTTTCCCAACCTGAAGTTATTTCTGAAGATACGGAAACCCAGTCCTTTCTTCTCCGACGGCATCTGATTGAACAAATCAACCGCCATCGTCAAAGCATTACGGGCCCCATCATCAAATCCCGCGAAGAAATAAAACAAGATATTCTTACAAGCGATCGACTCAATGATTTTTTAATCCATCATGCTCAAACGAGGGAAATACCCCTTCCCAAAGTTCGTGAGGAAGCCAGCGATTGTATCGATGAAATCGCAGCCAACTATAATCCCGTTTTCGTCAGATTCGGAGCGCTCTCTATCAAATGGCTGCTCGAATCCATGTTCGAGGGTGTCAGTATAGACCCCAATGCTCTATCTCGAGTGAAACAACTCTCCAAAAACGGGCCTATCATCTTCGTACCCTGTCATAAAAGCCACATCGATTACCTCGTCCTTCCTTATATTCTGTATAGCCACAATATGCCCTCCCCCCATATCGTCGCCGGGAAAAATCTTTCCTTTTGGCCTTTGGGCCCACTCTTCAGGATGTGTGGGGCTTTCTTTATCCGAAGGAGTTTTCGAGGCGCCGTACTGTACTCCAGGGTTTTTTCCGAATACGTTTTCAAGCTCCTCGAAGAAGGCTTCAATATCAAGGTTTTCATTGAAGGGGGAAGGAGCCGGACGGGCAAGCTACTCATGCCTAAACTCGGCTTTTTATCGATTCTCCTCAACGCCTTTAAAAACGGTGCATGCGACGAGTTGACCTTCATTCCTATTTTCATCGGCTATGACCGTGTTCTGGAGGAGGGTTCTTATCTGAGCGAAATAGAGGGAGGACAGAAGGAATCTGAAAACCTGATTCAGGTCATCAAGGCCAGAAAGTTTCTCAAAAAAAGGTATGGCCGAATCTATATCAAACTGGGTGAGGCTTTTTCGACAAGGTCTCTCTTCAATGAGGCATCCCCTGACGGCGCCGGCCTTTCTCAAAAGGCTTTCAACGGTGTGGTTCGGAATCTGGGATATCGTCTGGCATCCGCCATTGATAGTATTTCCGTTGTCACGCCTCACGCTTTGGCTGCAAGCGCCATTCTCAATGCGCCGAAACCGACCTTTACCCTCCGACAGCTCCGGGACGATATTGAAACCTACCTGACTTATTTAAATTTCCAGCAGGCGACACTGGCCGATTCCCTTCTCCTTGACACCCAGACAGCCATAGACAATGCTCTGGGGAATTATCTCCAGCGCAAATTTATCGAAACAGTCTCCTCCAAAAAAGGAAATGGAGATACTGAAACAATTTATCAGCTCAGGGAAAATCAGCGTTCCAACCTGGAATATTACAAGAATAACGCCGTTGCTTTCTTTCTCCCGGCATCCTTTACCGCCCTGGCCATTCTGGAAAAGGACGCGTTTCAATTCAGCGCACCCGACCTGCACGCCGTCTATACCTTCCTGCAGGAACTCTTCAAGTTCGAATTTGCGTTAAACACAGACCGACTCCCGGAATATCTGGTCCGCAAAAACCTTAAGGCCTTCATCGATGACGCCATTCTCATGCCTCATCCCATGCTTCCGGACACCTATAATTTAACCTCTTCCGGGTTCCGGAAGCTTAAATGTTTCACCAGTTTTCTAAAAACTTTTTTCGAAGCCTATGCCGTGGTGCTCGATTTCTTCGAGAAAAGTCCGAAAAACGGCTTAAGCCCAAAAGACCGCCTTCGCAAGATCCAGGCAAGGGGAAATCGTATGTACAAGCTCAAGCAGATCGAGCGAAAAGAATCTCTTTCCAAGATTTATTATCAAAATGCCATAGACTTTTTTCTCTCCCAGGGAATCAAAGGTCTGGAGGATGAGGAAAAAATCACCTTTTATTCAGACATGATCAAACGGTACCGGGCATACTTGTAGTCCCAGACACATGAACGCTTTGATCCTTGCCGCAGGCATCGGCACACGCCTTCTCCCATATACCCTGACCCGGCCCAAACCCCTTTTCACCCTCTCCGGGCAGCCTCTCATGGATCGACTTATTTTTGCACTCCATCGTGCAGGCGCTGAGGCCGTCATTCTCAATACCCACCACCTTGCCGAGCAGGTTAAATCTCACATCGAAAGGAATCGCTATCCTATACCGGTCCGTCTTTCCCACGAGCCAGCCATATTAGGAACCGGGGGCGCCATCGCGAACAACGCCGCGGTATTGGGTGAAAAACCGTTCTTTGTGATCAATGGCGACATTCTTACCGACATCGATTTTCAGACGGTCTACAACTACCATCTCGCCCACGGAGGCCCGGCTACCCTGGTCCTGGTCGACGATACCGAGTTCAACAGCGTCATCGTTGAATCAAACGGGAAAGTGCACGCTTTTCAAGAAAACTCATCAAAGCCCATTCCCGACGGATTTTCAAAATTGACTTTCACAGGCATCCAGGTCTTAGACCGTCAAGTTCTTGGTTACATCCCAAAAATCGGATTTTCACACAGCATCGATGCCTACCGTCGTATGCTCCTTGACGGCAAACCGATTTATGCCTTCGTGGCGGATCATGCCTACTGGAAAGACATCGGTACCCCCGGCCGATACCGGGATGCATCACTGGATGCCCTTTCGACCCAAGCGTTTCATGAGGCCTGGCCCCGATTTCCGGAAACACTCCAGCATACCCGTAAAGCAACGCTTCCAGGAGATGGGTCGGAACGTGCGTGGTTTCGTCTTTTTCGGGATGAAAAGTCCCTGGTGGCTGTGGATCACGGCATCCAAACCGAATCTAGGTCCGGGGAAATGGAATCCTGGATCAAAATCGGTCGATTCCTAAAAGCCAAGGGAGTACCGGTACCGGATATCCACGCATTTGACACTTTCTCGGGATGGGCCGTCATGGAAGACCTCGGCGATTTATCCCTTCAAGGGTACCTTCAAAACACCCCATCCTCAGGACACCGGTTTTCCATCTATAAGAAAGTCATCGAACACCTCATTGAATTCTTTGTCAAAGGAACCCGGGGATTCGATTTAAGATGGGCTTACCAAACCCCGATCTATGATCAAAACCTCATCGTCGAACGGGAGTGCCGCTACTTTCTCGATGCCTTTGTCAACCATTATCTGGGGTTTGATATCCCCTTGGACATTCTTGAAGAAGAATTTCAGCTCTTGGCACGCCAGGCAATGGAGCACTCCCTCTTCGGTCTCATACACCGCGATTTCCAATCCAGAAACATCATGGTGGTAAACGGCAATATCTTTTTCATCGATTTTCAAGGGGCTCGCATCGGTCCGATCCAATACGACCTGGCCTCTTTACTCATCGATCCCTACGTCGATTTGCCGGTCTCGCTGCAGGATATGCTCCTTGATTTTGCCATAAAGCGACTGGCTCAACGGCGAACCATTAACCCCGATCGATTCCGCGAAGGATATCGCTTTCTTGCCGTTTGCAGAAATCTCCAGGCTCTGGGTGCGTTTGCATATTTGACTCGCGTGAAATGTAAAACCGCTCTTTGACGCCTATCATTCCGACGGCAGTCAAAACCCTGTCCCGCCTCATGGGAACCCTTCCTGTTGCAGCCTTTCCCCGTCTTAAGGCTTTGACTGAAAGAATTGCGACCGCCGTCGGTTTTTGATAGAGTGCAACCAAACCCTGAAAAGAGGAGACAGACGATGAAACAGATCAGTGTTATGGTTAACGGGCTGCCGGGCCAGATGGCCGCCATGGTGGCACGGCACATCCTCGAAGACGACCGGTTCACGCTCTTTCCTTTTTCTCTCACAGGTCCGGAAATCACCGAAAAAACATGTACCATTATTACGCAGACCGTCGAGCTTATCCGCCCCCAAGATCGGGATTCGGCCATGAAAAAAGGAGGAAGACCCGCCATCGCCGTCGACTACACCCACCCGGGTGCGGTCAATGCGAATGCCGCCTGGTACTGTAATCAGCGACTCCCGTTCGTGATGGGCACCACCGGGGGAGATCGGAAAAAGTTGGAGGAGGCCGTGCTTGACTCCGTCATACCCGCGGTGATCGCCCCCAATATGGCCAAGCAGATCGTCGCCTTTCAGGCCATGATGGATTACGCTGCCGCTCATTTCCCGGGTCTTTTCAAAGGCTATGAGCTTGAAATCCGAGAAAGCCACCAGAAAGGGAAGGCAGACACCTCCGGTACTGCCAAGGCCATGGTGACTTATTTCAACAGGCTCGGGATCCCTTTTTCAGAGGATCAAATCCTTAAGGAACGGGATCCGGAGATTCAGCATCGGCGTTGGGGCATACCCCAAGAGTACCTGTCCGGTCATGCATGGCACACCTATTCCCTCACATCGCCGGACCGGACGGTCCATTTCGAATTCACCCACAACGTCAATGGAAGGGAAATCTATGCACTCGGCACACCGGATGCGATTGTTTTTCTCCATAAAAAAGTCGCTCTGGGTGAAAAGGGCAGAGTATTTTCGATGATCGATGTACTGAAAGGCGTCTGAACGCCACAAAATCAGGCTTTCATCAAAAAACAGCAGGCGATGAAAAAGGCGATTCTCCTTGTTCTTATTCTCTGGTGCATCCCTGTGTGCGCTACAAGTGAAGAGCGGTATCCGAAACGGGGATGGATACCGGAACCGAACCCTATGGCAAACCTTCATGCACCGGTGGGGGGTGAGATATCGGTCTTTTTGGGCCAGTACCCGAAGAGTCTCAATTACTACCTGGATGCGAGCACTCAAAGCGCGCAGGTATTCGGGTCCCTGTTCGAAGCACTTTTATCCATGAACCCGGTGACGCTGGAGTATGAACCGGCGCTGGCGGAAAGATGTATCATTTCAAAAGACAAACGCACATTTACCTTTTTTCTGAATCACAATGCCAAATGGAGCGACGGAACCCCGGTTTCGGCCCATGACGTGCGATGGACTTTCGATGCCATCATGGATCCTGAAAATCTCACGGGGCCCCACAAGATCGACATGGAACGGTTCGACCCCCCCATGGTTGTGGATGACCTCACCATTATCTTTAAAGCAAAAGATGTCCACTGGAAAAACCTGGGGGCTGCCGGCAGTTTTTTTGTCCTCAGTCGTCGGACTTATGAAAAAAAGGATTTCAATAAGATCAACTTCGAGTTTCCCGTGGTCTCCGGTCCGTATGGCATTGAAACGATCCGGGAAGGGCTTACGGTGACCCTGAAGCGCCGACAGGACTGGTGGAACCGTTCCGATATCCGCTCCAAAGGCCTCGGGAATTTCGCGCGTATCCAGTTTAAATTTTTCGCCGAAAGTGAGAATGCATTCGAGGTTTTCAAAAAAGGGCAAATAGATCTTTTCCCGGTCTATACCTCCCGCCTGTGGGTCAATGAAACCCGGGGGGATCGGTTCTCCAACCATTGGATCGTCAAACAGAAAGTGTACAATTCCAACCCGATCGGATTTCAGGGTTTTGCCATGAACATGCGAAAACCCCCTTTCGACGATCTCAAGGTTCGGAAGGCCATGGCGTTCCTTCTTGACCGGGAAAAAATGAACGCCACCCTGATGTACAACCAATACTTCCTGCATCGCTCCTATTTCGAGGATCTTTACGACTCCGAAAACCCCTGCCCCAATCCGATGATCCGTTTCGATAAAAACCAGGCCAGGGCACTTTTAAGAGAGGCGGGATGGCTAACCGATCCGGAAACCGGGTTTTTGGTCAAAAACGGAAAACGGTTATCCTTCAAATTCCTGACCCGGGACGCTTCTTCCGAGAAATTTCTGTCGATATTTGCCGAAGACCTCAAGAACGTGGGGATCGAGCTTGTCATCGACAGGAAGGATTGGGCGGCCTGGGCTCAGGATATGGACCAATTCAACTACCAGATGACATGGGCAGCCTGGGGCGCCGGCGTCTTCAAGGATCCTGAAGGGATGTGGTCTTCCAAGGAAGCCGATCGAAAGGGAAGCAGTAATATTACGGGGTTGAAAAATGCCCGCGTGGATGCTCTTATCGAAGCGCAACGGCCCCTCTTTAGAGTCCGGGAACGCAACGCCATCTGCCGGGAAATCGACCGTATCCTCTGTGAGGCCTTCCCATACGTTCTTCTCTGGAACATCAATTACACGCGTCTCCTCTACTGGAATAAGTTCGGCACCCCATCCACCGTTTTGTCCAAATATGGAGATGAAAGCAGTGCTTACTGGTACTGGTGGGCGGATCCGGATTCCGCAGCCGATCTCAAGGATGCCGTCGAAGCCGGGCTGATGCTTCCCCCTCGAGAGCCGATAATCCGGTTCGACGCTCTTCTTTCAAACGCACCCAGCTGACGATTTGAAAAGGAGGATTTGTGGCGGTCCCAAAATTTTTTCGGCTATTCGAAACGGATAGTTGGAACCTGCCGGCATCAGACCTTCCTCGTCTCAAACGCATCATCCTGACCGGCACAAAGGTACTTTTGTTGGCCATACGCAACTTTTATCGAAATCAATGCGCTTTGAGAGCCTCGGCATTGACCCTTTATACCCTCCTTTCCATCGTCCCGGTTCTGGCGCTGGCCTTTGGAATCGCCAAAGGCTTCGGATTTGAAAAGCATTTCCAGGATCAGATCCTCCAGCAGGTCCCGGAACAGGAAGCTGTCCTCAAACAGATCATCGTCTTTGCGCAAAATCTCCTGGAAACCGCCAAGGGAGGGGTGATTGCAGGCGTGGGTGTGGTGGTCCTCCTTTGGTCGGCCATCAACATCTTTGGTCAGATCGAAAACGCCTTGAATCGCATCTGGAGCGTCGAAAAAGGACGAGGTCTCGGCCGCAAGTTCAGTGATTATCTCTCCATGATGCTCATTTATCCCCTGGTCATGATACTCTCCAGCAGTATCACCGTTTATCTCGCCTCCCAGGCCGCAGTACTTTCCGAAAAAACCGCTCTTTTGGACATGGTCGGCAAGCTGGTCCTCTTTTTGCTGAGGCTTTTACCCTATATCATCCTCTGGGCGTTTTTTGCATTTATTTATATCTTCATGCCGAACCGAAAGATCCCATACCGGTCCGGAATATTAGCCGGTATCGTGGCCGGAACTCTCTATCAGGTCGTGCAATGGGGCTACATTGTGTTACAGGTGGGTGTGGCGAAGTATAATGCCATTTACGGCAGCTTCGCCGCCCTCCCCTTGTTCTTGGTCTGGCTGCAGCTGAGCTGGACTATCGTGCTGTTCGGGGCGGAACTGTCTTACAGCCACCATAATTATCCGTTTTATCGTGCGGGTGTGCCGGAGGAGGGAAATCTCAGTCCGGAGACGATCAAACTTGTGGCACTCCAGGTTTCACACACCGTTATTCAAGAATTCAAAAAGGGAGGGAAACCACCCACCGTTTCGGATCTCTCAGAGAGGCTCGGATGCCCTCCGGCCATCCTCAAGGCAATCTTTGATAAACTTCTAGCCGCGGGGATCCTGTCCGAGATTCGATCCGAAAACGATTCGAAGCAACCGTCCTATCAGCCCGGGTGCGACACCGACCTTCTCACCATCGGATTCATACTGGAAGCCATGGATCGGGAGGGATCCAAGCGGATCCCCCTGACTGAAACGGTTGAAATCCAGCGCTTCCGTGAATCGTTGGCTGCCTTTTCCGATGCTGTCCGCCAATCCCCTGGAAACAGGAAGCTCAAGGAAATATAGGCTGGAATTAATGAGAAACGGCTCTTAACGCCCTTGTAATTGAAGAAAAAATTCGATCAAGGCAAAAGACACGAGGCTCAAACGAGAATCTCGTAGGCATGCCCAAGGGCCTGATCCAGCTTTTCGATCCGGTCGCCGCCGGCTTGGGCCATATCGGGTCTTCCGCCTCCACTCCCGCCGACTATGGCCGAAATCTTTTTGATGATCTTGCCGGCATGGAAACGGCCTGTCAGGTCTTTGGTAACCACCACAATCAGCAACACCCTCTGGTCGGCCACACTCCCCAGAACGACGATCCCTGAACCCATGTGGTCCCTGAAACGATCGGCCAATTCTCTCAAGGCTGCCGGTGTATCCACGGAAACCTTCTTGGATAACACCCGAACACCATTGATCGTGCGAATTTCTTCTTCAACTTGTTCCGTCGACCGGGCGGCGATGCTTCCCTTCAGCCGCTCCACCTCTTTTTCCAAGGCCTTAGAACGCATCAGGAGGGCTTCGACCCGCGACGGAATCGATTCCGGTTTTTCCTTCAGTTGCTCCGCCGTCTCCTTAAGGATACGGAAAGCACTTTGGATATGGTCAATCGCCTCCCGGCCGCTGAGAGCTTCGATCCGCCGAACACCAGCCGCCACGCTCGATTCCCCGATGATTTTGAAAAGCCCGATCCGTCCGGTGTTATCGATGTGAGTCCCTCCGCAAAGTTCCTTGCTGAAAGAAGAAAGAGAGATGACCCGGACACGATCCCCGTATTTTTCCTCGAAAAGGGCCATGGCCCCGGTTTTGAAGGCGTCCTCGGCATCCATCTCCTCGCCATGAACATCGATGGCTTCTCGGATTTTCTCGTTGACCCCCCTCTCGATTTCATCCAATTGTTCGGAGTTGATAGTCGAAAAATGTGTGAAATCGAAACGCAGCCGGTCCGGAGCCACTAGAGAGCCTGCCTGCTTGACGTGGTCTCCCAACACCCGCCGCAGTACGGCATGGAGAATATGAGTGGCTGTGTGATTCAAAGCGGTTGCCTGCCGCTTTTCCGGATCCACGCTCAGCGTCACCATCTGACCCTTTGCGACATTTCCTTGAAGGATTTTCACTTTATGGATGACAATGCCGGTGGGATCCTTGAAGGTATTAATGATCTCCCCGGCACCAGCGGGTCCGCTGAATTTTCCATTATCCCCCGCCTGTCCTCCGGATTCCGCATAAAAGGGCGTTATATCCGTGACCATCTCCACGGTTTCGCCGGCGCCGGCAATTTCGATCTCCAGGTTATTTTGTACTAAGAGAACCACTCTGCCGTCCGCCTCCAGGCGATCGTATCCCACAAACTCCGGATGGAATCCGCTCGCGGAAAGAGACTTGTATGCATCGGCGATCCCCATGAAGACCGAGGTAGATCGGGATTTTTCCCTTTGGGCTTCCATTGCCAGATCAAAGCCCTGAAGATCCAGAGTCAATTGCTTGTCCCGAACCACGTCCCTGACGATGTCCACCGGAAACCCAAAGGTGTCATAAAGCTTGAAAACCACCTCCCCGGGAACCTGGGTGACCCCTTTTACCTTCATCTCTTCCAAGGTATCGTTCAAGAGTCTTAGACCGTGATCGAGGGTTTCCATGAACCGGATTTCTTCATTTTGGATGACATTTCCGATGAAAGCCCATGATTCCGACAACTCGGGATAGGCGGTTTTCATCACATCACAGACTTCCTCCGCCGTATTGATTAGAAACGGCCTTTTCAAGCCGATGTTTCTGCCATACCGGATGGCCCGTCTCATGATTCGCCTCAGAACATAGCCCCGCCCTTCGTTGGACGGCAACACACCGTCACCGATGAGAAAAGCGGCAGCACGGGAATGATCGGCGACGACCTTCATGGCCACATCATCGGCTTCCGATGCACCGAAAGGTCGCTCCGAAAGTTCCTCCACCTTCCGGATGATGGGCCGGATGATATCCGTGTCGTAATTGGTCGGAACATTCTGAATAACCGATACAACCCGCTCGAGCCCCATGCCGGTGTCGATGCTGGGTTTGGGCAAAGGCGTCATCTTGCCGGAGGCATCCCGGTTAAATTGCATGAATACCAGATTCCATATCTCCAGGTACCGGTCGCATTCACATCCGACTCTGCAATCCGGTTTCCCACACCCATAGGCTTCTCCACGATCGATGATGATTTCACTGCAGGGGCCGCAGGGCCCGGTGTCTCCCATGGCCCAGAAATTGTCCTTTTCCCCGAATCGAACAATCCGGTCTTCGGGGATTCCGGTCACCTTTTGCCACAACACCGCAGCCTCATCATCGTCCAGATAGATGGTGGCCCATAGCTTTTCGGGCGGAAATCCAAAGTCGTTGGTGAGCAGATCCCAAGCGAATTCAATGGCACCCTCTTTAAAGTAGTCCCCAAAAGAAAAATTGCCCAGCATCTCGAAAAAGGTGTGGTGTCGTGCGGTATACCCCACGTTTTCCAAATCGTTGTGTTTCCCCCCGGCCCGGACGCATTTTTGAGAAGTCGTGGCCCGTAAATATCCTCGGTTTTCCTCACCCAAAAAGACCCGCTTGAACTGCACCATTCCTGCATTGGTAAACAAAAGAGTGGGATCATCAGAGGGAACAAGGGATGAACTGCGTAAGATGCGGTGGTCTTTTTTCTTAAAATATTCCAGAAATCGCCTGCGGATCTCTTCTCCTGTCATAGATTACTCCGTATCCGGTTTATCGGTTTTTTTCTTTAAGATGCCCAGAGTTTCTTTGGTCTTAGTCATCACATCGTTGAAGATGTCTTTGTTTTCCATCAGGAACCGCTTGGCATTGTCACGGCCCTGGCCGATCCGCTCCCCGCCATATGCGTACCAGACGCCGCTTTTTTCGATTACGTTGTAAGTAACGGCGGTATCGAGGAGGTCGCCGGCCCGGGAGATTCCCTCCCCATAAAGGATGTCGAACTCCGCCTCCTTGAACGGGGGGGCCATTTTGTTTTTAACCACCCGCACCTTTGTCCGATTACCGATGATTTCCTGTCCATCTTTGATGGCGCTAACCCTTCGGATATCGAGTCGTAAAGAGGCGTAAAATTTGAGGGCGTTTCCACCGGTGGTTGTTTCCGGATTCCCGAAAAACACACCGATCTTCATGCGGATCTGATTGATGAAAATCACCGAGGTCATGGTCTTCCCAATGGTCCCGGTAAGTTTGCGCAGCGCCTGGGACATGAGTCTGGCCTGAAGCCCCATGTGGGCATCCCCCATTTCACCTTCGATCTCGGCACGAGGCACCAGTGCGGCCACGGAATCGATGACCACGATGTCGACGGCGCCGCTTCTCACCAGCATCTCGGTGATTTCCAGGGCCTGTTCCCCGGTGTCGGGCTGGGAGACTAAAAGCTCGTCGCTGTTGACACCCAGTTTTTTGGCATACAGAATATCCAGTGCGTGCTCCGCATCGATAAACGCGGCGATCCCCCCTTGTCTTTGGGCTTCCGCCACCGCATGGAGCGCAAGGGTGGTCTTCCCGGAAGACTCGGGCCCGAAGATCTCGACAACTCTTCCCCGGGGAAGGCCACCGATGCCCAAGGCATGATCCAGGGCCAGCGATCCGCTGGAAATGATCGGAACATCGACGATAGTATCCCCTCCCAGCCTCATGATAGCCCCTTTACCGAATTGGCGCTCGATCTGGGTGATGGCGCTCTCTACCGCCTTCCCTTTCTCTGAAGATATGGCCATGGCTTCCTCCTCTTTGTCAGCTACAATGTTGATGGCTTCGTAAAAAGTCCAATTTCTGCGTTGCGCTTCATCCCGTTGCGATTTCGACGTACGATAAGTAAGCCTCATCACACGGGATTCGCGACGCCTTGAACTTGAACTTTTTACTTTGCCATCTGATTTTCGACTTTTTACGAGTTCATCAATGTTGATAGATTCGCAATAGGCTTTTTCGGGCGGAATTTGAACATTTTCCAAAGAAGATGCGAGTGGCCGGGTGTCAAAAAATCTCAAGCTGTCCGAGGCGCCTGTACCGAGTTCTCGAGATTCATCGAAGCCATGAGCATCTCTTAAAAATGATCATGCAGCGAGCAAAATCGGCCTAGTTACGAGTTCGTCAATATGGCCCTCACGATTTTGGTGTAAACCGGCCCTGAAGGCATCAGCTCGCTTTGAAACAGAATGAGCGTGTCAAGACTGAACGTCTCGGTTTCAAAATCCTGGAAAGCGTTAAGGGCTTTTATGAGCATCGGTGCCGGTATGCTTCCCTTGAATCTACCGACGGTTAAATGTCCCTTGAAGGGCCGTTCCTCAACCGGGTATCCCGCGGCGCTCAGGCGGGTCTCCAGTTCCTGATGGAGACGGAGCAATCCGCCATCCGGATTGTTTAACCCAACCCAGGCCACCCGGGGCTTGCGGACCCCGGGAAAAACGCCAACCCCTCTCACCGAAAGAACTATGGGACCTCGACCCCGGGCCGCTTCCATGACACTTCTCCCGATGGTTTCGATATCCGAAGCCGGTACTTGTCCTAAAAATTTAAGGGTCAGATGAATATTTGCCGGACGGACCCATCGGGCGTCGACCCTTAAGCCACGCATCTGTTCCTGAACACGGGCTAAGGCATCGATGATTCTTTTGGGCAGTTCGAAAGCGACAAAAGCCCGAATTGTTTCTGCCGGCTCTCGGGTCATATCCGACCCTTTTGAAACGTACGCCATGATCACCAGCCGCCGGAATCTTTTGCTTCACCGGGACGGAAGGGTAAACTGGGGCGTCCCCAGGAGAAATTTCCCGCTTTGAATCCATTTTTTCAATATATCGGCGATCTCCCTGGCGCGTACCACGCTGGAGAGCGGAACCGTTGGAATCGTCTTCCCATTGACTTTGATGGTGCCGCTTTTCAACTCCGAATAGCTGACCTGAGCCAGGCTCTTGGAAATGCCGTTCGGATAATCATGGCCATAATCCACCACCTGAGTGAAGAGATCTTCATCGGATAGACCGGTATATTGAGCAATTTTTTCGTTCAAAAGAGGGATCGGAACTCCGAGTCCGACCGACAGAGAACACCCGTAACCTTGAATGCTGGCCCCCATCAGCCATCGGGGGCTCATCTGTTTCAGATCCCCCATAACCCACAACGTCCCCGCCCCCCCGACAGGTACCCCTTTGCGGGATCGCTTCACCGCGGGATTGTGCTGGGTGCCGTACCAGACGACATACCCCACCCCGCCGCCCAGGAAAATGCGGGTCCCCAGTCCGATGGTCTGATAATATGGATCGTTGAACAATGGGCTGAGCTGCCCCGCCGAACAGTAATTGGCGTTACCTATGCGCGGCTTGAGTGTGCCCATATAGGTGTATATGGTTCGGTCGGTGGTGTTGACGGCGCAGTTGTAGTTTTGATACCCGTTTCTCGGGTTACACAGAGTCGCCTGAGGAAGTGCGGCGAGTGTGATCTCTTTTTCGATGGCGCGGTTCGGATAGCAGTCCGTGCCGTAAGACGACGCCTTCAGATAGACCGTCTTTTTAGCAACCAGGTCCTCGATGACGTGCCCACCTCCGTAATTGAATTCACCGGGGTAAACCTTGTTCAACGGATCGTCCTCGCAGGGTTCCGTAACGCCGATGTAGCAGTCCACCGCCGCGATTCCTGCATAAGCCGGGACCTTGTTCAACCAGACCCGGGAGGCCTTGATACGCGGCACCGAATGGCCGAAATTGATAAACGCCCCTGAAGAGCACATGGGGGCAAACGTCCCGGTCGTCACCACGTCCACCTGCCTCGCGGCCTCCACAGGTCCCTCGGACTTGACGATAGGGATGATCTCCTCGGCGGTCATGATCACCGCTTTTCCTTCCCGGATTTTCGTGTTGATTTCTTCGATGGTTTTATTGATGCGATACGGTTTCAATGCCGACCTCCGCAGATTCGCTTTTATCCGTTTTCCGTTCCTTTGAGTTTATCCATGATTCGTTTTTCGATCCACATGGGGTCCCACCATTCCACCGGGCTCACGAAGGTGTCATGGACCACCATGCTGAAATGGAGGTGGTCCCCCCCGGCAAGACCGGTATCTCCGGTGTGGCCGATGATTTCACCCTTTTCCGCCGTCTGCCCCACCTGAACCGTATAATCACTCAGGTGTGAATACATGCTGAAAACCCCGAAACCATGGTCAATCAAGATCGTCCTGCCGTAAATACCCAGGTCCCCGGCAAAAGCCACCTTCCCCTTATTCGCCGCCGGTACCGGAGTATGGGCTACGGCGGCCAGGTCTATGCCCAGATGCACCTGTTGATCAACCTTTTTCCCCTGATAAATATAATCCCGGGTGTCGGCGAATCCCGCACGTGGTTCGGAGTTGGGGAGTCTCAAAAAGGCGCCTTTCCATAAAAGCTCCTTTTCAGAACTGGTGGTTACTTGAACCATCTGCCGGTAATTTTTCTCCCGAAGGTCACGATTCACCTTCAGAAACCGTTCAATCAATGAGCCTTTATCGCTGCCTTCGATTTCGGATTCGAATTTGGGCAATATTTGACCCAGGAAATCATCGGTAATGGGAATAGTGTCCTTTTTAAAGTTTACGGCTTTGATATGATGCGCAAATCCGGTCTGGGAAGCATTTCCTGCCTTATCGACGGCTTTAATGGCAATGGAGGTTCCCGGCCCCTGCTCGTGGCTCAGTGCAAAGAAGGCTATGTGAACCAGAGAGTCGCCCAAATGACCGCCGTATCCAGGAAAGAAATGCTCACCCACCCTGATCCCCGTTTCCGGGCACGGCTCGGTAAGCCGATACATCGCCAGGCCGGTGCCACCCTGGTTCAGATAATGAAATTTGCTCAAAACGACAATCTGAGGCGGCCGGGTGTCAACCGCCACTTCTCTTTCAAGATATCCCCGATTGCCATGAAACCAATGCCGCCAGGAATGATCCCGAGCCATAATCCGAAGCGTCGTCTTGCCTTCGCTGAGACCCAGTTTCTTCGGTTCGATCACTTGGATAAAAGTCTTCTCTTGAATCCCCGATTTTGAGAAAAGTCCGGGCGACGGAAAATTTTCATCGAGAAGAGTCTCTTCTTTCCCTCCCTTAAGAATCCCCACCCACACTTTTGAAAGTCCGCTTTTTGCATCCGAGACCGAAAGAGTGATCTCCGACCGAATGCCCAGGGTGGGGCTTTCCGGGGTCAGTTTGATGCTGGGCGCCTCTCCTTCCATCTTCACCCATAACAGGGCTCCCAAAGCTAAAATCAGCACGCAGAAGAGAGGTGCCACCCATCGCCATTTTGTGTTTTTATCTTTTGACTTCAATTGGTTAACGCTCCATCTATCGAAATGAAGCATGACCATATCAATTTACCGTACTCCAATCAAGGTTTCTTTTCGTTCCTTGACTTCTGTGGGCCGTCGCGATAAAAGAACAGATAATCCATCATCGGAAAGGATACTCACCTCCTATGACTCGACATGTGATCCATATCCGGGAAGGAATTTCAATCGGAGGCGATAACTCTCTGGCCCTCATCGCAGGGCCGTGTGTCATCGAAGATGCCGAAACGTCCTTCCGGATCGCCTCTTTCCTCAAGGCCTTGACACGGCGTCTCGAGATCCCGTTCATATTCAAGGCGTCCTTCGACAAAGCCAACCGCAGTTCCATCGACTCATTCAGGGGACCCGGGATGATGGAAGGGTTGGATATCCTCAAGAGGATCAAGACCGAGCTTGACATCTGTATCCTTTCCGACGTCCACCGGATTTCCCAAATCGACATTTGTGCAGCAATTTTGGACATCATCCAGATCCCGGCTTTTTTATGCCGACAGACGGACCTGATCACGGCGGCGGCCGCTACAGGTAAACCCCTCAATATCAAAAAAGGGCAGTTCCTCTCTCCCAGGGATATGGCCAACGTGGTTAATAAGGCGGCGTCTTCCGGAAATTCCCGGATTTTGATCACCGAGCGTGGCAGTTCTTTCGGGTATAACAACCTTATCGTCGATTTCAAAGGGATCCCGATCATGCAAGAAACCGGATACCCTGTGATTTTTGATGCGACCCACAGTGTGCAGTTGCCCGGCGGAGAAAGCATCCGTTCCGGTGGAGAGCGGAGATTTGCACCGGTCCTGGCAAAAGCGGCCGTAGCCGCAGGCGCAGACGGCATATTTATGGAAGTCCATCCCAATCCGGATCAGGCTCTGTGTGACGGACCCAACTCCCTGCCCCTGGACTCCCTCGAGCCCCTTCTAGTGACACTCAAAAGGATCCGGGACGCCCTGAAAAGCCCGCCGTTATGACCGTTTCCGCCCATCCCAGTAACCGGTCCGGCATTCAAAGCCCAACCGATGGACTCTTGGATCGCCTTGCCGCCTTAAGGGTTCTTGCCATGGATGTGGATGGAGTTCTTACGGACGGTACCATTATCTATTCGGATTCAGGTGAAGAGATCAAGGCATTCAACGCCAAGGACGGGCTCGGTATCCGCCTCCTTCTGGAAGAGGGCATCCCGGTATGCCTCATCACCGGAAGAAGTTCCAAGGCCCTGCGCCACCGGTGTAAAAACCTGGGAATTTCATTTGTCTATGACGGCGTCTCGAATAAAAAGAGCGTCCTCAACCGGATATGCGCGGACACCGGGTCCAAGCCGGAGGATATCGCCTTTGCCGGTGATGACCTTCCCGATTTATCCATGAAAGGTTCCGTGGGGCTTTTCATCGCGGTGGCAGATGCCCATGAGGCTCTCCTTGAAACCGCCGACTGGGTTACTTCCGCCAGAGGCGGCAAAGGGGCCGTCAGGGAGATCTGCGAAGCGATTTTAAAGGCCAAGGGGTTATGGCTCAAGAATCTATGGTTATCTTCATGAACGATTCCGGACAATGGATGCGCCCGAAGAAACCCGGCGCACTTCGTTTAGCGCTGGTGGGCATTATTCTCGCCACTCTGGTTGCCGTTGTGGCGGTTTTCGTCAGCTATCGTCACCTATCCGTCGATCCTGAAAATGCTGCCTCGCTTTTGAAAAAGACCCAGGCCGATATTTCGTTAAAACAGATCCGCCATACGGCTACACGAAATGGCAGAGATGAGTGGACGCTTACCGCAAAATCCGCCCAGGTTCAGCGAAGGCATAACCGGACCGTCATCGACAGTCCTTCTGTCGTCTTTTTCTTAAATGATGGGGGGGAGGTCCATTTGACCGCAAAAATAGGGATCCTCATGCCCGAGACCAATGACCTGGAAGCTGTCGGGGACGTCACGGTCACACATGAGGATTATGTGATGAAAACCGAACGCCTGCGCTATGACCACCAGAATCGAGTCATCTACTCCAAAGATCCGGTGACCATCGAAGGGAATCGTTTTTCCATTGTCGCCGATCGTATGGTTTATGATCTGAATTCCCGAACATCCACCTTCAAAGGAAACGTTGAAAGCTCGATCCATGACACCCTCTCTCTTTAATCGAAAGCATCTCCGACTCGCCTTTCCGATAACGGCATTGATCGTGATCCTCTTTCTTTTTTTTACGACAGGCATTTTAGCAGGCGATGAACCCACCTCCGACGCTCAGACGTCTGAAAACGTGACCCACATCACCTCGGACAGCCTCTTTTCGGACAACAACGCCCGTTTTGCCGAATTCATCGGAAACGTCCGTGCAATCCAAGGAACTACTGTTATCACGGCGGATCGGCTGAAGGTTTTCTACAAGAGCGATCTTAAAAGCGTAGAATCTCAAGGCGCAGGAGAAGAATCGATTCAGAAAATGGAGTCGAATGGAAACGTGGTGATCGAATTCGACAACAGGGTTGCAAAGGCGGAAAAGGCTATATACATTACCGATTCCCGGATTTTGATCCTGACCGGTCCCAATTCGAGCATCACCAGCGGTAAGAATACCGTAACCGGGGAAAAAATTACCCTGTATCGGGAGGATGGCCGGATCCAGGTGGAAAGTGGAAACAAAGGCAGGGTAGAAGCTGTTTTTTATCAAAAAGGAAAGGGGTTGAATTGATCAAATGGCCTAAAACGATCGTATCTTTGACGGAGGACGGTAGTGCCTGTCTTGGCGTTAAACGATCTGGGTAAATCGTACTTTGGCCGCAGGGTGGTCAAAGATGTGAGCCTCACAGTTGAAAGTGGAAGTGTGGTAGGACTTTTGGGCCCCAACGGCGCCGGTAAAACGACCACCTTCTACATGACGGTGGGAATGATCAAGCCGGATCATGGGCACGTCCGCCTCAATGACGAGGAAATTACGGACGATCCTATGTATATCCGGGCCCGAAAAGGGATCGGCTACCTCCCACAAGAGCCTTCCACCTTCCGGAAGCTTTCCGTCAAGGAAAACGTCCTGCTGGTGTTGGAAGCGCAACCGCTTAGCCAGGCTCAGCAGGAAGAACGGGCCGACCGGTTCCTGGATGAACTGGGTATCCGGCATCTTTCCGGCCAAAAAGCGGGATCCCTTTCGGGAGGAGAGCAACGCCGTCTCGAGATCAGCCGATCCCTGGCCTCGAGTCCTTCATTCATATTGCTGGACGAACCTTTTTCAGGAATCGACCCCCTGGCGGTCATCGACATCAAGAATATCATCTCGCACCTTAAAGAGCGGGGGATCGGCATCTTGATCACGGATCACAATGTCCGGGAGACTCTTGGCATCTGCGACCAGGCATACATCCTTAACAACGGCGAGGTGATGGAATCCGGCACACCGGATAAAGTCGCCTCCAGCGAGATTGCCCGCAAACTCTACCTGGGAGACGAATTCAGGCTTTAAAATGGCCCTCAAGCTCAGTCAACAATTAAGATTATCCCAGCAGTTGGTGATGACGCCCCAGCTCCAGATGGCCATTAAACTGCTTCAGCTTTCCCGTTTAGAGCTGATGGATGTCATCCGCCAGGAGATGGTGGAGAATCCGGCCCTGGAAGAATCCCAGGATACCGCCGTGCAGGACATCGAGCCGGAACAGGATGGCTTCGAACCCGAAGAGACGTTGACAGCTAAAGAGGTCACCATCGAAGAACGGATCCGGGACGACATCGATTGGAACAACTACATCGACGAATACAACACGCCCGGCCAGATTTATTTCGAGGGGGAAAAGAAAGAAGAGATCAACCTTGAATCTTTCACCGCCCAAAAAAGAACCCTGAAAGACCATCTCCTGTGGCAACTCTTGATGACATCCCCTTCCCCGGAAGATGAAAAGATCGGCAGCCTCATCATCGGCAATTTGAATCTGGACGGCTATTTGGAAGTTACCCTGGACGATCTGGTGCAGATGAGCGGTGCTCCGGCCGAACAAGTCGCCCAGGTACTTTCCCGCATGCAGAACTTCGATCCCGTTGGCGTTTGCGCGAGAAATCTCCGGGAGTGTCTGCTCATCCAGGCCTCCAAACTGGATCTGGACAACACCATTGTTTCGGTACTCATCAGGGAACACCTGCATCACCTGGAAAACAAGAACTACAAAGCCGTCTCCAAGGCCCTAAAGGTGGACCTCAAGGATGTCCTTGCCGCCGTCAAGGTCATCCAGGGACTCGAGCCCAAACCCGGTCGGCAATTCAGCGAAGAGGAACCGCGATACATCATCCCCGATATCTATGTTTATAAAATCGATGATGAGCTTATCATCGTGCTCAACGATGACGGACTCCCGCGGCTCAAAATCAATTCCTATTACCGCAATGCGATCGCTCGGGGAAGATCCATCGGTGAAAAAGAACGGGAGTATATTCAGGAAAAAATGCGGTCTGCAACCTGGCTCATTCGGAGCATTCACCAACGTCAGAAAACCATATACAGGGTCATGAAGAGCATTCTCGGTTTTCAAAAGGATTTTTTTGAAAAAGGAATCGCGCATTTAAAACCCATGGTGCTCAGGGACGTCGCTCGGGATATCAGCATGCACGAGTCCACCATCAGCCGGGTGACCAACAACAAGTACGCCTACACACCGCAGGGGATCTTCGAACTGAAATTTTTCTTCAACAGCCCTATCAGCCGCTTTGACGGAGAAGCGCTGGCTTCCGCCAGCGTTCAGGAAAAAATCCGTCGTGTTATCGAGAATGAAAGCTCGAAAAAACCGTTCAGCGACAGCAAAATCGTTGAAATTCTCAAGGACGACAACATCAACATCGCCCGAAGGACCGTTGCAAAATATCGCGAAGTGATGAAAATACTGCCATCGAACATGCGAAAGCAGCCTTGGTGAAATCGCACAGGGAGGTCTGATCATGCAAATTGCCGTAACTTTTAAAAACATCGACCCTTCAGAGAACCTCAAAAACTACGCCGGGGAAAAGTTGGATCGCCTCGACAAATATCTGGACAACCCGGCATCCGCCGTAGTGGTTCTTTCGGTGGAAAAACATCGGCATATCGCTGAAATCAGCATATCCGGCGACCGCATGAACATCATCGCTAAGGAAGAAGCCGGCGACATGTACGCCGCCATCGACTTGACTTTTGATAAGTTGGAAAAACAAATCAAAAAGAGCAAAGAAAAGATTCGTGAAAGAAAAGGTAAATTAAAGAGCAAACTCAAAGAGTTCAGCGGTGAGGCTACCGCTTCGGAATCCGATGGAGGAGAAAGACTCATCAAGGTTCAATACGTTGATTATAAACCCATGGATGTGGAAGAAGCGGTCATGCAAATGGAGGTAACCCAAAATAACTTTTTTGTTTTCACCAACGCCCGGACTGAGCAGATCAACGTACTATACCGGCGCAACGACGGGCACCTCGGTCTGATCCAGCCGAGCAGCTGATTGCGAAACCAAAAAAGAGACGATAGGGTTTCCACGCCATGAAAATTCTGGATGTACTGTTCAAAGACGCCGTCCTTGTCGACCTGAAATCCATGGACAAGAAGGGGGTCCTGGAAGAACTGGTGGAGCCTGTCACCGGGATCACCCGTATCGACCGCAATGAACTGGTGAAAATCCTGATGGACCGGGAACGGTTGGGAAGCACCGGAATCGGTGGCGGCATCGCCATTCCTCATGGAAAGATGAAGGGACTCGATACGTTGATCCTCGGTTTCGGGTTAAGCAGAAAAGGGGTGGATTTCGAGTCCATGGACAATCGCCCTTCTCACATCTTCTTTCTACTGCTCACGCCGGAAAATTCTACCGGCGTTCACCTTAAGCTTCTGGCTCGGATCTCAAAGCTGCTCAAGGATGAATCCGTCAAAGAACGCCTTTTCAATGCTGCCGACCGGGAAGAAGTGCTGAACATCATCCGGGAACACGATGAGGAATTTTAAGCGCTTTTGCATGCATTCCGCAAATGGGTACTCATCAGGGGTCTGGATCGATTGCCCTGAGACGGGTATATCATGAATCGGTTGAAGATTTTCATCATCACCGGTCTTTCCGGATCCGGGAAAAGCACTGCATTGAATGCCTTCGAAGATGCGGGGTTTTTTTGCGTGGACAACCTACCCATCGCCTTGCTCCCTAAATTCCTGGAATTACCCATCGAAATTGAAACAGATATCGCCGGCCTGGCCTTCGGCATGGATATCCGGGAAAAGCGTTTCCTGCCGACCTATGCCTCGGTTCTCGAATCCTTGAAAGAAAAAGGATACAAATTCAATATCCTTTTCCTGGAAGCAAACGAGAAGGTGCTGCTTGAACGATACGGTCTGACCCGGCGGCAGCATCCCCTTGCGAGGGATAAAAATCTCTTGGAAAGCATCCGGTCTGAAAGGGTCCAGCTGGAACCTTTGAAGAAAGAGGCGGATCAGATCATCGACACATCAAACCTAAATCTTCACCAGCTTAAATCGGCCCTGTTTTCTCTTTTGGAAAATGCCGAAAACTTTTTACCGGTAAGAATTCACGTGGAATCTTTTGGTTATAAATACGGCTTGCCGCCCCAGGCGGACCTGGTCATGGATGTCCGGTTCATTCCGAATCCGTACTTCGTTCCCGAACTCAAGTCTCTTTCCGGAGATGACGAATCTGTAAAACGCTACGTTCTGGATTCGGCTGTAACTCAGGATTTTTTGAAAAGATGTTTAGATCTACTTGACTATTTGATCCCATTATATGAGAAAGACGGAAGGTCCAATTTAACCATCGCCCTGGGGTGCACCGGCGGTCGCCATCGTTCAGTGACCGTCGCCAACGAAATCGGCGAACACATTGAGCGATCGAAACGAAAAGTTAAGGTTACGCACCGCGACATCGACCGATGAACCACGACGGCAAGGTTATAAAGAAAATCCCTTGTGAGCATGACCATCAGCGCCATCGCAGATAAACAGTATTATCAGGCAGGAAAACCATGATCGGAATCGTCATCGTCACCCATGGCCAACTGGGAGAAGCGCTGATTGAAGCGGCTTCGTCCATACTAAGCGGTCTGCCGGAGTCCGTTTTAGCGGTCTCTATCAATATCAATGAACCGGTTGATAAACTCAGGGCAAAAATCTCGGACGGCATCAAGAAGGTCGATCGGAAAAAAGGCATATTGATCTTAACGGACATGTTCGGCGGTTCTCCTTCCAACCTCAGCTACTCCTTTCTGGAGGAAGGACGCGTGGACGTTTTAACAGGGGTCAACCTTCCCCTGGTAATCAAGGCTGTGGACGCCCGCAGTCAGATGGAACTTGGAAAGTTGGGGAAATATCTCGAAGAGTTCGGGAAAAAAAGCATTTCCCTGGCCAGCGGCATTTTAAGGGGAAACAAACGCAGCTAACCGATTTTCCAACTCCGTCCCGGAGCATTAAAGGCAACCAATGCTTCGGGGTTTAATAGCAAGAAGAGGTACCATACACCGATTCGCGCAAATACGGTATAACGGTATAACTGACAAACGGACGCGGAAAAGGAGGAAATATGGGAATTCGATTGGGAATCAATGGATTTGGTAGAATCGGACGGCTTGTTCTCCGGGCGACGTTGAAACATCCCAACGTCGAAATAGCGGCGGTGAACGATCTCACCGATGCGGCTACCATGGCGCACCTGCTAAAATATGACTCGGTTCACGGCAAGCTCGATCAGGAAGTTGCAGCCACGGGATAACGCCATCACCGTAGGTAAAAGATCCATTGCCGTAACCTCCATCAAAGACCCCGGCCAGATCAAATGGAAGGAATTTGGGGTTGATATCGTAGCCGAATGCACCGGGATCTTCAGAGACCGGGAAAATACCTCCAAGCACCTGACTGCCGGCGCCCGTAAAGTGATCATCTCCGCTCCGGCCAAGGATCCGGACATTACCATCGTCATGGGAGTCAACTCCAACCGATATGACCCCAAGGAACACCATATCATCTCCAACGCCTCGTGTACTACCAACTGTCTGGCACCGGTAGCGAAGGTCCTTCTGGAAAATTTCGGGATCCAATGCGGCCTCATGACCACAATTCATGCCTACACTGGGGATCAGCGCCTCCTCGATTTTGCTCACAAAGATCTCCGAAGGGCCAGAGCCGCCGCGCTATCCATGGTTCCCACAACCACCGGGGCCGCCCGGGCCGTTGCGCTGGTCCTCCCGGAGCTAGATGGAAAACTCAACGGACTGGCCATCCGCGTCCCCACCCCCAATGTCTCCATTGTGGATCTGGTAGCCACCATCGAAAAGCCCGGCGTCACGGTTTCAGACGTCAATGGAGCCCTAAAAAACGCTTCCGAGGGGGAACTGGCCGGTATTTTGGGCTACTGTGACCTTCCGCTGGTTTCCTCTGACTTCAACGGATCCACCCTCTCATCCATCGTGGACGCCGGAACCACCCATGTCGTTCAGAACATGGTCAAGGTACTTTCCTGGTACGACAATGAATACGGTTACGCCAACCGCATGGTGGATCTTGCCGCCATGATCGGCGAGCAATTCTAGGCTTGAATGACCATTCAGGATCGATAGAAACGGAGAGCTCATGAAGAAACGAATTCCGTTGATTGCCGGAAACTGGAAAATGTTCAAAACCGTTGCCGAGGCCGTGGAATCCGCCGGTTCGCTGGCTAAAAAGCTCGCCGACCGAGATGGAGGCGCCCAGGTGATGATCGCTCCACCTTTCACCGCCCTGACCGCCGTATCTGAAGTGCTCAAGGGAACCCGCGTCGCGCTGGGCGCCCAGAACCTGTTCTGGGAAAAAGAAGGAGCTTACACCGGCGAAATATCGGGGCCTATGCTGGTCTCTGCCGGATGTCGTTTCGTCATCATCGGACATTCTGAAAGGCGCCAATATTTTGGGGAGACGGACGAAAAGGTCAATAAAAAATGCAAGGCCGCTATTGATGCCGGTTTGATTCCTGTTATATGCATTGGTGAAACCGAACCCCAACGTGAGGCCGGTGAAACCTTTTCTGTACTTGACAAACAGCTTTCCAATGGTTTAAAAAGTTTGGTTTTAGATAATCCGGAAGCCTGGGTCGTGGCCTATGAGCCGGTCTGGGCCATCGGAACCGGGAAAACCGCCACCAGCGACCAGGCACAGGAGGTGCATGCCTTTGTTCGGAATTGGATTGCAAAGGCCATCGACCAGGAGACCGCCGATGGTGTGCGAATCCTTTACGGCGGAAGCGTAAAACCCGACAACATCGCCGAACTCATGGCGATGCCCGATGTGGACGGTGGCCTCGTGGGCGGGGCGAGCCTGAATCCGGAGACGTTTTTAAAAATCATCAGATATTAGAGGCGGATTGAGTCATATGACAACCTTGATTATTGTACTGCATGTGATTGTGTGCGTGGCGCTGATCATGATCGTGCTGCTGCAAACCGGCAAAGGAGCGGACATGGGCGCCGCGTTCGGCGGAGGAGCCAGTCAGACCCTGTTCGGCAGCACCGGTGCTTCCACGTTCTTGAGCAAAGCGACGACCATTGCGGCAATCATTTTCATGATCACCTCCCTGACACTGGCTTACATCACCGCCGGTCCGCGGACCGACACATCCATCATGACCCAGGAAAAAGCGCCAATGGAACAAAGCGCTCCGGCAGTGCCTGATGCACCGGCTGCGCCGGCCCCAACCGACAGCCAACCGGCCGCCGCGACCCAACAGGGCACCCCGATGGAAACCCCGCAGAAATGAAATCCTTTGTGCCGAAGTGGTGGAACTGGTAGACACGCTATCTTGAGGGGGTAGTGGGGAGACCCGTGCCGGTTCAAGTCCGGCCTTCGGCACCATCAATAAAATCAAGGACTTGGGAAATCTTTTCCAATTCCTTTTTTTTCGCCAAAAGCTTCGCTAAAGAATAGGTCAAATGTGTCGGAAAATGCATTTTGCGTAGCAGTAAAGTTCAGCGAAGCTTTTTACTCAACTTTAGCAGCCCTTATCAGAGAAACACCACAGACACCTACATCAGTCATCAGGGGTTGAAAGATGCCATCGTGGTAAAACGAACCGCCGATCGAAAAAACCACCAAAACTTCAGAAAGGAGGTCAACCGGATTTCATCTCTGTTCAAAAATGTATCGACAACGTTCTATGATGACCCCATTACCCTCATCTCCTGAGGATGGGGATCTCCACGTCGAGCGCCCCGCTCGACAACTCACCCTCGATTTGCAGGGCATGCGGCTCATTGGCCCTGGGTTTATGGTCATCGGTCAGAAACCGCAGCTTCATCTTCGATGGCACATCGCGCCACCGGAACACATGGCGCTGCTCGGTCGCATCCGCTTCTTTCCTGGCTTGGATCGGTGGGATGGTTAGCTTGTCTCCGAGCAGAGGCACGTTCGGACCCTTCCGCTCCGTCTTCAAGGCCGTATTCGCCCCGACGTTCCAGATCTTCTTCCGGAGCAATCCACGCCGGAAAGCGATACTCTCGATGCAATCGCCTTGTTTCACCATGTACTCTTCAGCCATCTCTCCAACACTCCACTTCCATGCTCGTTGGCTCCCCTACAGCATATAGGCCCCATAATTCCCGGCAAAGGCACTCATCGGCCCAGCGACCGGTCTGGCGGAACCGTTGCGATAAATGAGAGAGTGGTAGTGATCAATATTCCTCTTGACGTACTCGAAGTTGTTATAGTTGTAATTCCAGACCAGGCATCCACCGAAGCCCAGATGCCATGCTTGCTGCATGAAATTCGTGACAACTCCCTTCTGAAAGTCATCGAGGAAACCCGTTCTCTTTTGGCCGCACTCCCCGACAATACAAGGTTTGTCCAGCAGTTGTGTTGCCGTATGCAGTTCCTTATAGAGATTATCATAACTCATGGGCAAATCGCCCGTGTCGTTATAGATATGAAAGTCGTAAAAATCCAATCCCAGTCCAATATAATTTCTCATGGTTTCGACAAACGTCGTTTCCCCTACCCACCCCGTCCCCTTACTTCCACATGAGACGAGCACCGATTGTCCCAAGTAGCCCTTAATTTTACGACAACTTTCCCTAATGTACGTGCGCATCACATCCCAGCTCACATTTCCACGGGCAACATACTTCTCTGGTTCGTTCATGACATCAATGGCGAACGTCCGAGGATGACCTTGAATGGCCAGGCAAAATGACAGCAAGGCGCGATTGAGAAACGGACTTGATCCCGGATTTCTCGCACTGTTGATAATCCACGAGTCCATGGGAAAGGCCCGGTGTTCAGGTTTGGAGGTTAGCAAGCACCAATAGATGTAGAGGTCCTTGATTTCGGCGATTTCCAGTATCTTCTGAACACTCGTCTGGAGGACGGCATCCATGGCCACAGTACTTCCGCTGTGGATCAATCCCTCCCACCCCTCGAAAACCCAGACCCTGACCACCCTGCACTCAAATCCTTTCCTCATATGTTCAAAGTACGTTTCGAGATTTTGCAACCGGATTCGGTAATCCGTATGAGTGGGATCCAGGTAAGCGGAGCGTGCTGGGGTATACAAAAAGTTGGATCCGAAATCATGATCGTACTGGCCATCGAGCCACGCAAGGTTCGCTCCGAAGACGAATCGGTCGCGACCCGTGAAAGGCACGAGATGATGCGGCGTGAGCCGTACTTCGATTCGATGGCTTCCTGAGGTGATCTGCTGTTGCGGAGCGGAGCGGGCCACGTAATGCGTTGAACCGCCAGGTGACACGGTGAGGCGTTGTTTAGGGTATCTGGGATGGTAGATCTCGTAGCGGCGGGCCGTGACGTCGGAGAAACGCTGACTGAAGAAGTAGTGGTCGTCGCGAAACTCATCGGGCGATATCCAGACGTCCCTATTAACGTCGTGGATCTTAACGAGGATTCGCTTCTCCGGCGGGGTGGCCCAGCGACTGCCATCCCAATTGAGAACCTCCAACGGAGCGACCACACGGGTGGTCGTTCCGTCGATAATCTTTACGTAGAGACTCATCGCGAAAGAATTAGCGCCCGTATACCTCGCGGAGTTTTTGTTGGGTTTGTTGGTCGGCGGTCCCGGATTCCGTTAATGAGTGTTCCTGCTGGAAGCGCTTTAAGGCGGCTTCGGTTCTGGGTCCAGGAGTACCATCAGCGACGCCGCAGTCGTAGCCAAGGCTGTTCAGGCGCGCCTGAACTCCCGATAACAGGTCGATGGGATCGAGGTGTCCAAGGTCGAGCCGATATTCCGTCTGTTCATTCCCGAGCAAGAGACGAGCCTTTTTGGCATTGGGAGGGATCGCCTCCTCGACACGCCCCTCCGCGTCGGTAACTCCCTGTATCAAAGCTCCATCTATATCGAGGGTATACGACTCGTTGGCCCTGGGCTGTCCATCCTCGATGATTTGGAGCAGGAGTTTCTCCGGGACGCCCTTGCGACAGAACCGGTGTCGGCGGTCGGTGGCAGCCGGGGCGGACTTTGGCCTCTTATCGTGAAGCATGACCACATCTCCGGGGCAGAGGACGTTGGGATCCTTCCGCTTGCTTTTAAGCCGCGAATTAGCCGGATCGTTCCAGATCGTCTGCCAGAACAGCCCGCGCTCAGCGGCGATAGAGGACAGGCAGTCGCCCTGATTCACGATGTACTTTTCAGCCATCGATTCAAGCCCCCGTCCGCAAATTCTGGCTCATTAAGGTCGGGGCTACATTTCAAAAACTTTGCTTCGACCTTAGAGAATGCTAACCGTGTTTACGGTCGCTCGTCAGAAGCCCACCGAACCGCCGAATCGCTGTGCTCATGGCGGTGGTGGACCCATACCTTCGCAACCCCAAGTACAATTTATTGGGTTCGTATCAATGGATTACTGATTATTGAGATCTAACCTCCATCCCGCTTAACTATCTATTTACGAGGTCTAACCCTGTCCCGACACCATCCATCGACGCCCTACTTCGCGTGCAGGCTTCATCTCGTTTATTATTATTGATAAGAATCCGCTTGTTTACATGGGAATGGATCCCGGAAACGGATTGTGTTTTGCCGCGATCGACACCCCAAGATATGGAAAGCTGAAATTGTCGAGGATAATGAATATTAAAATAACAGAAGGTGATTGTGCTGTCAATCGGCATTGTAGCGGCAGAAGGCCATTATTTTTACAGATTCGGGCATGGCTCGACAGACCAGCGCTGACGGGTTTTTAAAAATAAGCATCCATGGGATAAACTGGGTCGGCGATGAAGTCCTCGGCGGAAGGCTGAGGGCTGTCGTCGTATGCGGAGGATTCCATGATTGGCTGGGCATGAGCCACTGGCCTTATCGGGTGTTTGGATTCTTATAAATCCAGATAGTTGAGTATTTATTTTGAATACATCCAAATCTTCAATAAATGCGACCATCCGCATTTCCCCTTGGCATTTAGAGTTGAAGAGTTTTTAACAGGCGCTGAAAAACTGGCAACACGTTGTGCTGTATTATAGTGATAACGTCCTTTTGTTGGGCAAGCCAGTTCAGAGAGCCATCGCTCGATCCGCCACTATTTTTTGTTATTAAAAAAATCCTGGGTTAATTGTTCTGAAAAACGGAGGAAGGGGATGATTTCGATACCGTCCTCGGTTTTCAGACTCGGGCCGGAGGGATAAACAATGATGCGGCGTTGCAGGCCTTTGAGAGGAGCCACGGCCCGAAGCCCTTTGCACCAGCTTTCCGAAAAATTCCTCCCTGACTTGGCCTCAACCGCAATGATCGTTCTCCCCTTAACCAACAGAAAATCCACTTCTGTCCCGGCTTTTGAGGCAGGAGCCCAATAATAACATTCAGCGCCAAGGCCATGGTAATCTATTGAGGCCCGGATCAACTGGGCCACCAATCCTTCAAACAAAGCCCCCTTTTCCTCTACGACAACACCGCCTGAGGCCCGTTTCATGGCCCGGACCAGTCCCGGATCGCACCAATACCATTTTGGCTGCTTGCGCTCCCTGACGCGAAGTTTGGCTTCATAGGCGGGTATCTGAAAACAAAGCAGTGTTTCTTCAAGGATCTGTAAAAACCCAGCCACAGTGGTTCTTGCCACCCCCGCTTCCCTGGCAATGTTGGTAGTATTGATGTTTTGGCCGTGGAAAAGGGCAGCAACAGGCAGGAAACGGGCGAAGCCAGGCAGATTTCGTATCAGGGCTTCGGCTTGAATCTCTTCCCTTAAATAAAGCTGGGCATAAGCGGCCAGGGTTTCGGCCTTTTGTGGAGAATCCCAGACAATCGGCAATAAACCGAATTGGAGGGCCTGTTCGAGATCGAAACGGTTCCCCAATTCAGCGGGAGTAAAAGGATGCATATAACGCATCAAGACCCGACCGGCCAGGAGATTGACCCCGGTCCGTTTTAATTTTCGCGCACTGGATCCGCACAATATAAACCGGAGCCGCTTTTCTTCTATCAGCCGATGTACCTCGTTCAACAAGTTGGGCAAGCGCTGTACTTCATCAACGATCACCTTTTGGCCCGAGGGAAGGGCTCGCAGTTCATCGGCAAAAAGACCCGGTTGGGCGAGAAGCCGTTGATAGGTGTCTTCGGACAGCAAGTCCACCCAATAGGCCTCGGGGAAGGTCGCCCGAAGCCAGGTGCTTTTGCCGGTGCCCCGAGGACCCAGAAGAAAAAAGCTGTGGTTCGGGTCTTTAAGTATCCGTCTAATCATTTTTGTCCTATTTGCCGTGATTTTTCATTGAAAATTGACCGTATTATAGTCATTCATAATGATTAGAGTCAAGAAAAAAGTTCTGAGGGCAGAGATCAGAGGGCAGAGGTCGGAGGGTAGAAGAGTTTATAGCCACCTATGATAAGAAATAGTACCATTACAGCCCTCACAATAGAGACCGTCACATGGGGGGCCTTCATAGGTAAATGTAAGACTTCAAGAAGAGCTAAATTATATACGCAGCAGAATTCGATTCCAACAGAATGCAATTCGAGGTGTCCATAAATAGGCGCGGATTACCTGCGAAAATAAATTAATGCGCTTGCTTTAATTGAAAAATGAGGCTTAGAAGCATGTCAATTTTACTACCACAGTGGGTCAGGGATTGTACTTATTGGACAGCCGCAGTGTCCACGAACTGTTTTCGATAGCTCGTGACCTTCTCGATATATCGACGTGTTTCCTGGCGGGGCAGTGATGTTCTCATCCGGTCGAACAACTCCGAGGGATTAAGGCTGTTGATGACCTTGAGAGCCTCGTTCTTGTCCCTCGCAAATGTACGGGTTACGTTGGACGGGCCCGTGTTGTAAGCCGCGATGACGCAGTAGTCGCGCGAATTATGGCTATCGACAGCGCGGAACTCGTTGTCATTGAGCACGCTCAAATATGCTGTGCCGAGCTCAATGTTTCGTTCAGGGTCGAATAGATGCTCGACCGTTGGAATCTGGTCCACACCCTCCACCCGTCGGTAGGCAGCACGGCCACCGCTCGTGGGAACGAGCTGCATCAGTCCATAGGCGGGCGCTCCGCTCACGGCAAACGGGTTGAAGTTACTTTCGGTCCGAATGATCGCAAACACGAGGCTCGGGCTGACTTGATATTGTGCAGAGTATTTGAGCACGCTACTGCGGTAACGCTCCGCCCCCTTCGCTTCAAAGTTCTTGACCATAGCGAGCTTCACGAATAATGTCTTCTTTTCGCCCTGCTCTGATTTTACCACACGCGTTTGGATTTTATTTGGCACAAGAAAACTTGCGAAATTTTCCGCCTGCTTACGCGTGCGGATTGGCTTGCCGTTGTTGTCAAGCACGAGGCCATAAAGATAAGGAGTACGGTTTGAATCCAAGGTGACATCCTTGTCAGAGAAAAGGTCCACGGACGCAGGGTCGTTCGATGTGAGGAGCGCGGCGACGATGGAGGCCTTGAGACTATCCTGCGGATTCTTGTCGTCCAGGGTCTCGACAGTGAGCAAGCCGTGGTCGAAGTCGGTGACGACACGGTTCGTGTAATTCTGAGTATATTTCACATACACGGTGCGTGTGGCGACCTTGGTGTCCTTCTTGCCCCAGTGTTTCTGCACGTTGGCCTCGAGCTTCGCGAGGGCTTCCTCGAACTTGCGGCGCAATTGTTGCAACTGGGCTTCGATTTTCTTCGTATCTTCCGCTATGGCCTTTTCCAAGCCCTTTGTGTCGATATCCTTACCTTTGACGACTTTTTTAGTGCTCTCTCCGATGGTCTTCACGGTTGCACAACTTCCACTGAGCGTCATAAACATAATAAGCACGACGAATTGCGCTGGGCGGCGAGTCCACATATTTTCTTACCTTTAGTAATTAGTCCCCTTTTGGCTCCGGATCGCAAACGAAAATGCACTGTGATGAGCCTCTCCTAAAAACTATACAATCAAAAGTAGAGATTTCTGGCTTCCTCTATGTTGCTCCTGAAACTGCATCGAGGTTAAATCTCCTAGCGATGAATGTGATCGAAAATGATTGTACTCCCTTCTTCAAGCTTCAACCTTTTTTCTGGCGTCGTCAATAGATAAAAATCAGTTCATATTCAGACATTCATCCCGGAAACTGCCGTTAAATGACTCGATCAGTGTGTTATCTGTTGGTTTTCCAGACTTTGAGAAGTCAAGCGTCACTCCATTCTCATAGGCCCATTTGTCCAGATCTTTGGATATAAACTCAGGCCCGTTATCCACCTGAATCCGTTCGGGGCAACGATCTACAAAAAGTCGTAAACGCTCCATGACATGGACTACATCTTTTCCCTTAATGGCCTGATCGACATGAATCGCCAGGCATTCCCGACTTAAATTATCGACTAATGGCAACTCCCTAATCCGGCAGTGATTGAGAAAGAGGAGAAGACGCAGCAGTGATTCCAGCATGTCGCGTCCCCGCCCGCTTATATGCCCATATCTTCAGGCATGGCTCAGGGCAATGTGTAGACGATCACCGCATCTGACACAGAAGCACGGGTGGGGTCGTCGGATATTATTAGGACACGGAAATTAACGGGGGTCAATTACCGTCCCATTGAGGTTCGTTTCAAGTACGACCAACCCGAGTATGTTCAGGTGTACGAAGAGGTGTTTCAGGCACCCTTGAAATTCAAGGCGAAAGAAGATGCCCTCGTAATCGCCCAATCCGATCTTAATCTGAAAAATCCCGGACATCGGTTGTATATTTATGACTTGCTGACCGGGCACGCGAAAAAACTGTTGGTGGATATTGAAAGTGGGGAACATTTCACTGATAAGGTTCAACGGATTATACTGGAGCGTCTTCCCATTGAGCCGGCCGATATCCAGCTCGTCTGTAACAAGCTGAATTTAAGCCGATGGACGCTGAACCGGAAGCTCCGTCGAGAAGGAAGCGTTTTCAAAAGTCTCTGTCTAGAAACCAAAAAGAACCTTGCCATGAATTATCTAAAAAACCAGAAACTCTCGGTTTCCGAAATAGCCTATTTGCTGGGTTACACGGAAGCTGGTTCCTTTACCCGGGCCTTCAAGGAGTGGACCGGGCAAAGTCCGAAAGCATACCGTCTTGGAGTAGATGGAGCAGGTGACACCCTGTTACAGGATTGCCAAAAAGAATAAACACTTCGTCATTCAGCGCGGTTCGACTTTAGATTTAGAGGATAGGGCAATATAAGGAGACGAGTATAAGGGGACGTCCATAGACTGCTTCCTGGATCCGACTCCTGACTAAAAAATGCCCAGGACTTTGCCGAGTTCCTTATGAGCCTTGGGAAATTCCGGTTCGAAGTTCTGATAGAAGGTGACCGGGTAGCGCGCCCCGATCTTCTTACCGGATACCTCAAGACCTCTAACCAGCTTTCCCAGAAGACTACCCGGGATGGACAACACCATTTCATCATCTTGGGTCATTGAAAAGATCCGATCCCCCATTCCCGGAATAACGACGCGCGGTGACCTGGTCTTGAACGGAGCGAGCAAGTATTCGGTGCACTCGACCTTGCCGCCGAAGTTGCCGTCGATGCGGCGTTTCTCCATATAGACCAGCGCCATGATCAGGCGCATCATCTGCGCTGGATTCCCATAAATAGCCACAGTATCCGGTTCAAAAAGGCCTTTTTCGAGGGGCGCCAACACCAGGGCGTCGTACTCCTGGTTCTCCAGGCGGGTGATGGCCGCCACTTCCCGGGCCGCACCGTCGCGATCGCTGGCAAAGTCCACTTCGCAGAAGAGTCCCGTGAGTGATTCAGCGGGGTCCGCTGCGCCGCTGAATCCGAAAGCGATCATGGCGGGCACGCAGATCAGGTCGTCACGAGTGAGTCCCACGGTCCAACCATACACCCGCGCCATGGTGACTCCCTGACAAATGCTGACGCGTTTTCCCAGCACCACCGAGGGTTGCCTGGTCTTGACTGGAAAATCTTTACGGTCTTTGAGAAACTTGACCGCCAGGGGAAAGGTCTTGAGCCGCAAATTGTTGCTGATAAACTCCGCCATTTCCTTCACGCCGGCCGATTCCATGCTTACCTCCTCGCTCACGCAGGGTCCAATCCGGTCTATGTCGCGTTCTTGACCAACTCCTTGCTGTAGAGAAATGATTGAATTGATAAGAATCCCTTTTTTTTGGGTGCGGATAGAGCGTGAAAAAGAATTGTGTTCCGTCCTTATCTACACCCCAGAATATGGGAACGGTCCGTTGCCGTGCCGTTCGGATAAATCGATACCCAAAGGAAGATCGGCTGTCAATACGGAAATGACCGGCAAAAGGCCGGTATTTTGGCGGATACGGACACAGCTCGACGGATCAACGCCGACGGGTTTTTTTATAAATAAGCATCCATGGGATAAACCAGGTCGGCGATGGAATTCTCTGCGGAAGGATGAGGGATGTCGTTGTATTTCCCCGGCACTTGGGGCAGATTAAAAGGTTGACCTCATTCACCCGGTTGAATAGGGTCCCCTTCGGGAAATTCAACCGGGTAAATATTTTGGATCAGGCGCGACCAGTTTTTCCGGAACTGAACATCCGTCAACTCCGGTTGAAGCATGCAGGGGAAGGTCTTGCCTGCAGCGGAATGATTTGCCGAATTGAAAACCCTTTGATAAGAAGAGTAATCAACGAACTATGATAGGGAACATTACCATTACAATCCCGATAACGGAGACCTTTAGAATTGGGCTAAAAATACTCTGTTTTCGCATAATCAAGGAAAATCCTCAGATATTACCGGAAGCTTTCAGCATCTGCCGGATAAGTCATACATCTTGACACCCGAAAGATAAATCAGATAGGCACTATCTAAAACAAATCCATAATAGATAAAATTCTGATTTTTTATCGCACTTTTGTTTTGCATGATCGGTCGGAAATGATCTCATGATCTTATTGATGGTCCATTAAACCCGGGGCGCCAAAAGATTTGATTTTGCAAATAAAAATATTCATGGTCATTTCCTTGTCTGTTGTGATTGTAATCTTTCCGTTGACAGTTCAACCTCAGCTTTATCACTGGACTGATGAAAATGGTGTGAGGCATTTCAGCAATACATGCCCACCTTCAGATGCTCAACGAATTGAAAAAGAAGCCGAAATCGATCATTCCCCTAAAAACATAGGAGAAACCGATGCCGAGGAAAATATGGAAATTGTGGCGCCGTTACGCAGCCCCGGCAAAAAATCCAAGAAAAGCACCTTGTTAAAAAAAACAGTCGACACGCCTCCCCAATCCTATCGTATATTTATGGTGAGCGTAAATCCCGATCCAAATGGTATCCGAGTCATCGGCCGTATAGAGGGAAGAGAAAGTTGCAAGCGTCTCCATATTGAGATATTCCTCCACAGCGACGAGGGAAAAACCGTAAAATTGGTTTTCATCGCCGAGAACATCAAGAGCACCGGCTCTCGATTGTTTGATGAGAAACGAAATCAATCATATGGCCACAGACCGGCTACATGGAGGGTGGGTAAAACAAAGTTTGATTGTGTGGATCGATAAATTATTGTGGTCTTCATTACCGATTTTTTTTATCATCTAAGGGCTTTTCTATTTTATTTCGCGGTTGAAAAGCCTGAGTTTTGATGAAAGGAGCCTCTTCATGATTACCCTGCTGATTTTCATCGGTATCGTTCTGGTGATCGGTGTTTACCTGGTTGCGATTTACAACAGCCTGGTGAAAAATCGGAATATGGTCAAAGAGGGTTGGAGCGGCATCGAAGTCCAGCTCAAGCGACGGGCCAATCTCATCCCCAACTTATTAGAGACCGTCAAGGGATACATGGGGCACGAGCGCGGCGTCCTGGAAAAGGTCACCGAACTGCGGGCTCAGAGCATGGGTGCCCAGAATGTGGGAGAAAGGGCGAAAGTGGAAGGCGCTCTCTCCCGGTCTCTGGCAAATCTTTTCGCCGTGGCCGAGGGATATCCGGACCTGAAGGCCAATCAGAATTTCTTGGATCTCCAGGGACAGCTTTCCCAGCTCGAAGAACAGATCCAGATGGCTCGTCGTTACTATAACGGGACCGTTAGGGATTATAACATTCAGGTGGAGTCTTTTCCCAGCAATCTCGTGGCCAATTTCTACGGCTTCAAGCAGGCGGAGTTTTTCGAAATCACAGATGAGGCCGACCGCGCGGTGCCTAAAGTTTCTTTTTAACAGGGACGATGCATATGTGTAAAAAAGCTGTCTTGGGGTTTCTGGGGATAGTTGTCTTTCTTATTCTGACTTTATGCCCGGCCTTTTCCGATGAAGTTGAAAGGATCACCGATTTTAATAGCCGGATAACCGTCCATCCGGACGCCTCCATCACCGTGACCGAGACCATCCGTGTCTATTGCGCAGGAGCGGAAATCAAGCGGGGCATTGTTCGGGATTTTCCAACGACATACAAAGGCCGTACCGGAGAAACCGTCACGGTGCCGTTTCAGATCGTCTCCATCCAGAAAGACGGCCGATCCGAACCGTATCATGTTGAAAATGTTTCCAACGGAAAAAAGATTTATATCGGCCACAAGGATGTTTATTTAAATCCCGGATATTATACATATGCCATCACATACAAGACCGGCCGCCAACTCGGTTTTTTCGAGGGATACGATGAACTTTACTGGAACGTCACGGGAAACGCCTGGACATTTGTAATTGAGAGGGCCGAAGCACTGGTAAAGATCCCCCAGGGCGGTAATATCTTGCAAAGAGCGGCCTATACCGGTCCGCAGGGTGCCCGGGAGAAAGATTTCGTCATCGATTCTGAGACGAATGAATCCATCCGGTTTGCCACCACCCGTCCGTTGCGACCCGGGGAGGGATTGACCATTGCGGCAGCCTGGCCCAAAGGGCTGGTCACCGCACCCAGCGCTTCCAAAAAAGCCGGACATTTTTTCGGAGACAACCTGCTCCTGACCGTCTCTCTGGCCGGACTTGCCTTATCGCTAATTTATTATGTGGCGGCCTGGTACAAAGTGGGTCGGGATCCGGAGAAGGGAACCATCATCCCCCTGTTTGAACCCCCCAAAGATATCACACCAGCCGCTGCGCGTTATGTGATGCGGATGGGATATGATGACAAGACGCTAGCATCGGCTGTTGTCAATATGGCGGTCAAGGGATACCTGAAGATCGTGGAGGAAAAGAAAAAGGAGTACTCGTTGATTCGTACCTCTAAAAACAGTTCTGCCCTTTCACCCCGAGAAAAGGGCCTTGCCGACAAGCTCTTCGGAACTTCCGATCGGCTTGAGCTGAAAAATGAAAACCACGCAAAGATCGGCAGCGCCGTGGAAGCCTTCAAAAAAAGACTGAAGCTCGATTTCGAAAAAACCTACTTCCTGAAAAACAGAAACTATTTTATACCCGGCGCCGCCATCACCATTTTGACCCTTGTCGGCATCACCGTTGCTACTCTGCCCAATCCCGGCGCCGGATTCATTGGGTTGTGGCTGACGGGCTGGACCATCGCGTGTACGGCGCTGGTCGTTCATGTCAAAAACAGCTGGAAAGCCGCACGGGGCGGCGGCATTTCTTCCAAAGGATCGGCCGTGTTCATCACCCTTTTCTCGATTCCTTTTCTCATCGGAGAAATCTTCGGAATCTCGATGCTGACATACATGACTTCCATAAGAGCCGTCATCGCCCTTCTGGCCATGGCCCTTTTGAATCTCCTTTTTTACCACCTGCTCAAGGCCCCTACCCTACTCGGCCGAAAGATCATGGACCAGATCGAAGGTTTCAAACAATATCTTTCCGTGGCCGAAGCGCCCCGGTTGCGGGTCCTCAATCCGCCTGAAAAGACGCCGGAACTTTTCGAAAAATATCTCCCATATGCCCTGGCCCTGGATGTGGAACATAAATGGAGCGAGCAATTCTCGGATGTGCTGGCCCGGGCCGGGACAGAAGGGCAAGCCTATTCCCCTGTCTGGTATAGCGGAAGGTCCTGGAGCGATCTCGGAAGCTCTGGGTTTGCTTCCAGCCTGGGATCGGCCTTTTCCGGAGCCATCGCCTCATCCGCTACCGCCCCGGGTTCGAGTTCGGGAAGCGGAGGGGGAGGATCATCCGGTGGCGGAGGAGGCGGCGGAGGTGGAAGCGGCTGGTAGGAAACAGGCTATCCGAGAGTCCGATAGTATACTGCGGACAAAACAGCCCAGATCAGGATCAGCATGGTCGCGATGGCACATCCTCCGGCCAGTATTTTGTGGGTGGACGTCTCCCGTTTTCGCTCTTCGTATCCCACCAGAAATCCCAGGGAGGCCCCTGCAATCAGTCCTCCCCCATGGCCCCAGTTATTGATTCCCGGAAAAATCAGCCCGAACAGGAAAATCCCTAAGGTCCAGGCTCCGAGCTGGCGGTAGATGGCCTGCCCGTAGGCACCGCCCCGGCTTTTCCCGAAATAGAGGCTCGCCCCGATGAGGCTGCAAAGTGCGGCGCTGGCGCCGATGGTAAAGGTCACACCCGCAAAATAGGAAACAATAAAGCCGAAGACCCCGCCCAGAGTGTAAAGGATGATCATGCGGTTGGCGCCGAACTCCCGGATCGCCAGGGGAGCGATCTGATTGAAGGCGAACATATTGAAAAAAATGTGCAGGATGGAGCCGTGAAGGTAATTGGCGGAGATCAGCGTCCACCATCGTCCCAGCCGGCCGATGGGGATAGTCCCCGTAGCTCCCATCAGCAGCAGGCTTTTGTTTTCCGGTGACAGAAAGACCAGCGGATTATAGGAAAAGCGAGGGATCAAGGGGTTGAGAAGCAAAGAAATCAAATACATCCCCACATTGAGGTAGATGATCCAGCGGACAATCCGGTAGGGATCCGCGAGGCCGCGGGTCCAGAAATTGTATTTCAACGGAGAGGCAGGATTCGAAAGGTCGCAATACGGGCATTTTCGCTCATCAGCGCTGATCAGCTTCCGGCAATTGGGACACAGGATCGAAGAACGCATGAAATCCTTTCATTACTCCATGTTTGTCGCCCTTGATACCATCGGGGCTTGGGGTTGTAAAGGACCCTCTGATCGGAGGCCGGGGGTTATGGGTTTACTTGCATGGTTTCTTTTCTATTGAAAGGGCAGCTTCGAAAGATTCTCTGAGTTTTTGAAGGGATGCTTTGAAGTCTGAATTCTCAACCGGGTTCGGCAGGACCGCGGATCCTGATATTCTGTATTTTTCCCGAAGCGTCTTAAGGGATGAATTAAAAGCCTCCTGAAGGAGTTCCGCGCGCGCCTTCTGATATCCTTTCAATACGCCTTCGATGCCGCTCGTATCTTCCTTCAGCAAACGTCGAACAATTTCAAGAAGAGCGTCGTTTTCGCCGTCCGGATCAAAACGTTCGAATACCAGTTCCCGCAAAATGGATTTTTCATCGAATCCGAAGCGATTTCTTAAACGAGCAATTTCTTTTTCCATGTTCCTTAACGACAGAATGCCGTCCTGATATTTTTGCAGCAAGCCCCTGAGAATACTCTCAATCTCTTTCCTCTGTCGCTCTTCTTTCTCATCCCTGCTGAGTTTCAAATGCTTCGTCTTTTCCAGAACCAGCTCGAGTGTGCTCTTAACTTCCGTCACAAATTACTCCTTCTTTCTAATCCTTGATCCTTGGATCCCTTGCCCCTTGAATCCTCTTTTGTCTCATACATAGGCAAAAACATATCGCTCCAAAAAACCGTAATTGTCCTGAATCTCCTTTTTACCTGTCAGCATTTCCCCGTGACCAGGAAGGAGATATTCCACATCCAGATCCTGAAGCTGCCGGACGCTCTCCTTGATCCGGGCGCTGTTTCCACCCGGCAGATCCGTTCGCCCCAGACCTTCCTTGAAAATCAAGTCGCCGGTGAAGAGCACCTTCTCCGCCGGCAAATACAGGCATACCGATCCCGGCGAATGCCCGGGGGTGTGGAAAACCCGGATATCCAATCCATCCACATTCAAATCGCCTTCCGCAAGGAAAAAATCGGGGGCCAGCGCATCCACGCTTATTCCGTAACTGTCCTCGACAAAATGGCTCATCGATTGAATCAGTTTCCATTCATTTTCGTGAACGGCAAACAAGGCGCCGGCTTTTCTGAACAGGGTCACCCCCTCCATGTGGTCCGGGTGTGCATGGGTGCAGATCACCAGATGGATATCGCCCTGATTCACATTCAGCTCCGAAAGCCCCCTTGCAACATGATCGATAAGGTGGAGATGCCCGGGATCGATCAAGATCTTTTTTTTGCCGTCGATCAGGTAGGTGTTGCAGTTGTTCTCGGTCATGGATTCCCAGAAAAAGGCATGAACGTTCGCGGTCACTTTCATCGAAATTCTCCCTGCAAATTCAGCTATCCGTTTTCAAAAGTTCTCTCTCTCCATACCGCATGGGGAGGATGACGGCAAAAACGGCCAAAATAAGCACTCCGGCAAAGGAGATGCCGGCATAGATCCAATCCGACAGAAACAGGGTGTGCCCTTTCACCTGAGCCATGAAAAAGCGATAAACCGGGCCTGCCTCTAAAAAAATGGCGGCTCCCACGAATACCGCGCCCAGCATCATGAAGAGCAGGCCGCCCCAGCTCGTCACCGATTGGGCAGGATTCTCAGAGGTAAAGTCCGGATAAGCCGCCCCGAGACCGATCCCCAAAGAGACTACCCCGGGAACCAGAACACAGATGGTGGCTGTCGAAATGCCCATCATCAGGGGTGTTACCTTCAATAAAATATTGGTGCCCACAATTAAAATTTCCGACAAAATCAGCAAAGGGAAAAAGTAGATAAAAAACTTGACCCAAAGGTAGGTCCGCATCCGAATTGGGGAGGCGAGGACCAGCCAGAAAGCATCTTTCTCGTTGCTCACCGCGGGGAAGGCGAAACGCGCCGTCACCGCGATCAGGACAAAGGAGACCAGTCCCATGTTTAAAAAAGAAAGCAGGTTCTGCAGATAAAGGGTTTTTATAGGGGAACGTTCCAGAGGAAGTACCTTGAAATTATAGATATAAATGACCACCAGGGCGGCGATAAGAAAGATTTGGGACCATTGGGTTTGATCCCGGAAAAACGTCTTGATCTCTTTCTCGACCAACGCGCGGATCGGTCCGGGAAGCACCCCCTTTTTCATTACCGCCTCACGCTTTGCCCGGAACAGATGCTCCTTGGCGGTCTGTGCTTTGGATAAACCTGAAAAATAAACGGCATCCGCGGTGAGGACCGCGGCACAAAAGAGGGTAAGCATAGCGGCAAATGAAAGGGATGCCGCAAAAAGAGCCTGCCTGACATCTCCGTTCAGCAGTCCATGAATTCCGTCATAGGCCCAGGTGCTCGGAAGAAAGGGAAAGTCCGGAGACTTGAGAGCGTGCAGATAGACCAGGACTGTAGCGAAAGCCTCGGGATCCACCAGCCGCTCCGGGCGCAGCAAGCGGAAGGCCACGTAAATCGCGATGAATGCAAAAAGACCGAAAAAGACAAAAAGCGTGCGGATTCGGCTGGCCGGGATCACCATCACGGCCAGCATCACCACGAGAACACCGATTCCGGAGGCCGTGGCCGTCAAGGGAATCAGAGCCGCCAACAGGTAGGCGTAATAGAGGGGCGTAACATCATAGACGATACCGTAGGCAATCAGGACCGGAAGCGTGTAGATCAATACCATCCAGGCGCTGTCGAAGACGCTTTCCATCCATCGGGCGATGAAGATGTGATGCCTCCTCACAGGAAGGGAAAAGACCAGGGGCAGGTCTTTACTGAGATAGAGCTTAGAAAGCGAGGTAAGGATGGCGGAAAAGATCATAAGGGAAAAGACAGTGATCAACATCATCGAGAGAAGCTTTGCCAGAACCAGATCGCCCACGTCTTCGATCCCCCGGAAATAGCGCAGCACCCGCATGGATACGCCGAGAATTCCGACCCAAAAGACCGTGCCGATTCCTCCCAGAATGAGGATCCTAAAAGGCTTTTTTCCCTTGGCCGATGCCAGGGGTCTTTTAAGCGGCCACAATCGCGGAAGAATCAATAACCCCACCGTTTTCATGGTTCATCCGATAAATTGTTCGCGTTTTCGGCGGTCAAGGACATGAAGACGGCTTCCAGGTCGGCACCCGTTGCGGAGGCGCCATCCCGAAGTTGATCCAGGGTTCCGGTGGCAATGAGAATACCTCGATGGATGATGCCGATTCGATGGCACACATCCTGGGCCACGCTCAGGGAGTGGGTGGACATGAAGATCGTTGTGCCGTGCGCGGCCAATTGCCTGAAAATCCTCTTGACCAGGATGACCGCTATGGGATCCAGGCCCACCATGGGTTCATCCACGATGATCACTTCCGGGTCATGGATCAGGGCTGCGGCGATGATGAGCCGCTGGCGCATACCGTGGGAATAAGCCTCGATGAGGTCATGGGCCCAATCCGACAGGGCAAACCGCTCAAGGCTTTTTTCGGCCTTTTCTTTAAAATCGTATGCTTGAATCCCGTAGATACGGGCAATGAACTTCAAAAATTCCATTCCGGTGAGCTTTTCGTAAAGATACGGCCGATCCGGTATGAATCCGATTTTGGCCTTGGCTTCCCGGGGATTTTGAGCCATGTCGATCCCGCAAATCGAAACGCTTCCCGAGGTGGGAGCCATGAGTCCTGCCATCATTTTAATGGTGGTGGTCTTCCCCGCACCATTGGGGCCAATGAACCCGAAGATTTCCCCTTTGGGAACCTCGAGGCTCAGATCGTTGACCGCCAGAGTCTTGGTGTAACGCTTGGTCAAATGATTCAGCACGATCATGCTTAAAACGCCTCTCGTTTTTTCCGTGCCGCCTCATCGTCAACCACGGAGATTTTTATCCTTCCGATGACCGGAAGCAGGTCCAGTTGATTTCTTTCCGCGTCGTTCACCAGCCGGATATGGGTGACATCGGCCGGGATTTCATTGAAAAGGGCGTCCACCGTGATCCATCGGCCCACATACGCGAGATTCCAGGCATGGTAATAAAACCGCCCCTTGAGATAGACCAGGCCGGCCTCCACCCGGGCCGGAATCCCGGCGGCCCTGGCCAACGCGGCGAAGAGTATCGCATGCTCATTGCAATCGCCCGACCGGTTTTCCAAAACCGAAAGCGCATCGGGTATAGAGATCGCCGGTTTCTTTTCGATGTTATCCTGCATCCAGACGACGAGTTCCCGGACCTTATCCAGGGGATGCGTCTTTGACGCCGTGATCTGACGGGACTGGGATACGATCCTTTCATGATCGGACTGAATAAACGGTGCGGCTTTAAGATAAGGGGCGGCCTTCTGCGGGTCCAGGGGTTCATCTTGCAAGTCCGAAAGAGGCTCTTTTTCAACAACCAGGGTGTTTCCGGAAAGGGCCTGCCGTCCGCCGTGAAGTTCCAGACCCTCGATGGAAATCCCCTCGATCTTGAGGGCAATCCGGGTTCGGGTCTTTGGGTCTTGGATGGGGGTGGCCACTTGAACCGATGCGGAAAGGGTCAGATCATGGCCTGGCCGGGAAACGATTCCTGCAATCGCGCTGTGGGAATCGGTTTTTTCCAGTCGCATACCCAAAAGCCCTTCCTCCCGCAATACCTCCCCCTCTTCGCTGATCCATGCCGATTGGACCATCCCTTTGTATTGGACCACAATCCGGGAGACATCCCGGATTGCGCCCATGATCTGAATCTTTTCTTTCCCCTTCATTTGCACCGATACGGGCACCTGGGCAAGGGAGGCAATATCGAAGATCTCGAAGGTACGCGATTCTCCGGGTTTCATGCCGCCCGCGATGACAGCGTCATAAAGCACGGAGGCCAGATGCGGTGCGCGCGGTAATGGGATTTCCATCCGCTGTTCTCCCCCGGTACCCTCAAGGTCGGCGATCAGCATCCCTTTTGAAACCATTCCTTTCGCTTTAAACAGGAACCGTCCGGAATCCATGCTGAAATCAAAGGAATCCAGGGACAAATCCGGGTTAAGGCGGGAGTCCGTTACGATGACGACATCCTGAACCATTCCCATGATGTTCAAGCGCATGTGAACCGATTGCTCCAGTCGGTATCCGACCTCATCACGCTTCAGGACCGAATGGGAAAACCCGATCTTTTGCCCCTCCTGAAAAAGATTCATCCATGTGTCTCTTTCAGACAGAGCGATCAATCCGACCGGAGGGCTTGGCGACTGCAAGTGAAGCAGATTGAGACGCACCGCCATTAGCGAGGTAAAAATGATCCCGAAAACGATCCCTGCAATCCAATAGGGTTTCATGATGCAAGCGCCGGCGGTTCGTCCTTCAGGCTAAACCGGTTCGAATCGGATCCCCTGGGCCAGGGGCAGCTCGGTTCCCCAGTTGATGGTGCAGGTCTGACGACGCATGTAAATCTTCCAGGCATCGGACCCGGATTCTCGGCCGCCTCCCGTATTTTTCTCGCCTCCGAAAGCACCTCCGATTTCGGCTCCGGACGTGCCCACATTGACGTTGGCAATCCCGCAATCGCTTCCTATCTGGGATAAAAACAATTCGGCTTCCCGCATATCGGCGGTGAAGATGGCTGAAGACAGCCCCTGTGGTACCGCATTATGGTATCGGATGGCTTCCTGAAGCGTCTCGTACCGGATGAGGTATAAAATAGGGGCAAACGTCTCCTCGGAAACAATGGGGGCATCGGGAGGCGCCTCGCAAAGACACGGGGTTACATAGGTGCCGGCGGAAAAGCGCTTTCCGGAAAGGACCTCTCCTCCGTACAGTATCCGCCCTCCCTGCTTTTTGAGGCTGGAAAGGGCGGACTGCATGTTTTGAACAGCTTTTCGGTCGATCAAGGGGCCCATGAGGGTTGAGGGGTTCAGGGGATCGCCGATGGGTATCTGCCGATAGGTTTTCATCAATGCCTGGGTGAGCACATCGTAAATGTCCTTGTGCGCGATCACCCGGCGTGTAGTGGTGCATCGCTGCCCGGCCGTTCCCACGGCGCCGAACACGATGGCGCGCACCGCCAAATCCATATCCGCTCTTGCCGTGACGATGACGGCGTTGTTTCCGCCCAGTTCCAGAAGGGTTTTACCCAAACGTCGGGAAACAGCCTTGGAGATATGCCTTCCCATGGCCACACTCCCGGTGGCCGAAATCAGCGGAATCCTCGGATCGTTGATGAAGGCTTCCCCCACCTCATGACGATCTCCGATAACCCATCCCAGAATCCCCTGGGGAAGCCCGTTTTTCTGCAAAACCCCTTGTGCGATCTTCATGAGGGCAATGGCGGTGAGGGGGGCTTTGGAAGATGGCTTCCAGATCACCGTATCTCCACAAACCAGGGCGATCAGTGCATTCCATGACCAGACCGCCGCAGGAAAATTAAACGCAGTTATTACACCGACAGGCCCTAAGGGGTGCCATTGCTCATACATACGGTGTATCGGACGTTCGCTGTGCATGGAGAGTCCATAAAGCATCCGGGATTGGCCCACGGCAAAATCCGACATGTCGATGGCCTCCTGGATCTCACCCTCCCCTTCTGCACGGATCTTGCCGACTTCGAGGCTGACCAACGCCCCCAGATCTTCCTTTTTTTCCCGCAGTGCGATACCGATCTGACGCACGATGTCTCCCCTCTTCGGGGCCGGCACCATCTTCCATGACGTAAAAGCATCGACGGCGCATTGGACCACGCTTTCATAATCCTTGCGATCGGCAAGACGCACCCTGCCGATAAGCTTTCCGTTGATCGGAGAAACCACGTCCATAAGTCTTCCGTGGCAACGGATTGCAGATCCGGTTCCACCGCCTTCCTCCGTCGCTTTGATTCCCAAGTTTTTCAAAATCGCTTTCATGGGCAGATTCCTTTCCTCTCAGGCTCCCTATCGGCTGAAGCCGGTATCCATCTGGATAATAAGATCCGTCGGATGGGATCAAACCATAAAAGCCTCTTCTTGTCTATACCCGAAACCGGGACTTTGCCCTTGACTTTGGCCGTCACCTCCGTCATCTTTTCATCAAGCAAAAAAGGATTGAAATGAAACGATTCAGCCTGATTTTTGCCATCCTGTTTCTCCTCACAAGACCATCGCACGCTTCCGATACCGGAACCATCGATCCGTATCGAAAAGAGCGCGAAATGATGGTTCAAACCCAAATTCAAGCCCGGGGCATCATCGACAAGGCGGTCCTTTCGGCGATGGAAAGAGTCCCCAGACACCTCTTTGTTCCGGAAGAACTGAGGGGTCGTGCCTATGGAGATCATCCCCTTCCCATCGGAGAAGGCCAAACTATCTCCCAGCCCTATATCGTGGCACTGATGACTGAAAAGTTGTCCATCAATTCGGACAGCAAGGTGCTGGAGGTGGGTACCGGATCCGGTTACCAGGCCGCCGTTTTGTCCCAAATGACGCCGAGCGTTTACACGATTGAAATTAAAGTAAAGCTTTATGAAAATGCATCCAAGATCCTAAATAATCTTGGCTATACAAAAATACAAACTCGGCACGGAGACGGATACTTCGGCTGGGAACAAGTTCAACCTTTCGACGCCATCATGATCACTGCGGCAGTGGATCACATTCCACCGCCTCTGCTCAAACAACTCAAAGACGGCGGTCGCCTCATCCTTCCCCTGGGAAATCCCTTCAGCTACCAGAACCTGGTCCGGGTCACCAAAAAGGGGGAGGATTATACCGTCGATCAGATCTGCGGAGTTCTCTTTGTGCCTCTTACCGGACACGTTATGAGACGCCGATGATCCTGTGGACCGTATTTTTTCTTTCCTTTTCCTCACTGGCCTTTGAAATTTTCCTGACACGCCTTTTTTCCATAAGCCAGTGGAACCATCTGTCTTTCATGGTGATCAGCATCGCCCTTCTCGGTTTTTCAGCCGGAGGCGTCCTGTTCTCCCTTTTGGACGGTCGCATGCCCGGTTGGGAAAGGAAGTGGTCGGCAGGAATTCATCTGGACCTCCTTGCCTTTGCTTTTTCGATCAGCATCCTCTTTTCGCTTTTCATCTTAAGCCGGATTCCTTTTGATTATTTCAGGCTCCCCTTCGAACCCAGACAGATCCTTTACCTTTTCATCCTTTACCTGGTGCTGGGTGTTGCCTTTTTCTTTTGCGGCCTGGCCATCATGATCGGATATGCCGCCTGTCCTGAAAAAAGCGGAATCTTGTATTTTGCCAGCATGGCTGGATCGGCGTGCGGCGCCGCCGCTTCGATCCCGCTTCTCTCTCTATTCGGTGAAACGGGGGCTGCGGCCCTATCCGCCCTGATCCCTTTAATTCCCGCGGCAGGCGATGGTCTGAAAAGCCTTCTCCAAGATTTTTTTCATAAGCCCTTCTTTTCCCAAACTAAAGGCGTTTCCTTGGCCATGCTCACTGCCGTTGGGATTCTTTGCGTTTTCGCTGTTTTTCTTTTTTCAGGCACCAACGCCCTGCTGCAGATCCGCCCTTCCCCTTACAAGGCTTTGAGTCAGTCCCTCCAGTTTCCGGACTCCCAGGTTTTTCAGAAGGCCTCCAGCATTTACGGCCGGGTGGATTGTCTGCAAAGCCCTCACCTCAGGTATGCGCCGGGATTGAGCTTGAAGTATCCATCAACACCTCCGGCCCAGTGGGCGGCCTTCAAGGATGGCGACCATCCTTTAACCTTCTACGAAACAAACACGAACAAGGCTTTTGCCCGGTTTACCCTTCAGTATGCCGGATATGTGCTGATACCTAACCCCGGAGGGGTTCTGATTATTCAGCCTGGAGGCGGCACCGCAATCCCCTGTGCCCTGGCATCGGGAGCCGAAAGCATCACGGTGGTGGAACCCCACCCTTTCCTGGCACAACTGACCCAAGAACATTATCGGATCACCGTCGTTTCCGACGCGCCCAGGGCGTTTCTGGCAGCCCCCGGACCGACATTCGACGTCATCCATGTAGAAAACTGGGGTCCCTCCCTTCCCGGAACCGGTGCCCTGACCCAGGACTATCTCCTGACGCTGGATGCTTTTGCGGCATATCTGAATCGTCTTTCGCATCGAGGCATTTTGATCGTTTCCAGGAAGCTTCGTCTTCCACCGGCAGACTCGCTCCGGCTGTGGTCCACCGCTTACAAGTGCCTCGTCCAAAAGGGCGTCTCGGATCCGGGTCGCCATATCCTCATCCTCAGAAACTGGGATACTTTCGTCCTGATCGCTTCCAGGTCGGCACTGCCTGACCCGGCGCCTCTGATCGATTTCGCAAATCGACTCAATTTCGATTTTGTTTTCAGCAAGATATCGATTGCTCACCCTGTGAACCGGTTTAATCGGTTTCCGGAGCCTTACTACCACCGCGCTCTTTCCGAGCTATCCGATGCCTATGAAAAGGACAAACCGGAAACCTTCTTTAATGACTACCTCATTGATGTCAAACCCTGTACGGATGAACGTCCTTTTCCGGACAGATTCATCAAGTACGACCGGATCCGGACCCTATACCGGAGCACCGGAAGCCGCTTTTACTCCCTCTTCATGTCCGGGGAAATCGTCGTTTGGGTCGTTCTGATCGAAGCGGCGGCTATCAGTATCCTTTTCCTATTGCTCCCGCTTTCTTCAATTTTTCGGCGAGGCGATAATCATCTCCTTCCAAATTTCCTCTTCTTTTTTTTCGTGGGTATGGGGTTCATGTTTCTGGAAATGTATTTCATTCAGGCTTTCACCCTGCTTCTAGGAGATCCGGTAGTCAGCTTCGTCGCCGGGATAGCCGGGATCCTTATTTTTTCGGGCGCAGGGGGCGGGATATCCCAGAATCTGCGAAAAGGTGCGATGCAAAAATCCCTTTTGGCACTGACAATTCTAGCGGCTGTCAGTTATTGGATGCTGGATTCGGGGATTCACCAGGCGTTAAGACTTCCCAAAACCTCTCGCACGGTCTTCGCCCTTATACTCCTTTTGCCGATGGGTCTTCCGGCAGGCCTTCCGTTTCCCATGGGGATGCGCATCCTTTTGGACGGCCCTCAACAACGAGCCTTTGCCTGGGCGGCCAACGGGTGTGCATCGGTATTAACCGCTGTTGCCGCCGTTCAAATTGCCATCGGTTTCGGAATATCGACAAACCTGCTCTTTGCAGCGGTGTCCTATCTGTCGGCATGGCTGTGCATCCAAAAACATGTTTCCCAAAAAGGCACGGCTTGACAGCAACCCTTTGTTAAGATTAAGTCAATTTTGATGAAATCGTAAAAAGGCTGATTTTTCTAGCGCCGCAAGTCTTTTCGGAAGATACAAAGGGTTTCGCTAAATCTCAAGAACTCGGCACAAGTGCCTCAAACAGCTTGAGATTTTTAACGCTCAACCCTTTGTCTCTCTTTTTCCGAAAAGACTTGAATGGCGCTCACAAAACCTTTTTACGAAGCCATCAATTTTGACGAACTCGTAAAAAGTCGAAAATCAGATGGCAAAGTAAAAAGTTCAAGTTCAAGGCGTCGCGAATCCCGTGTGATGAGGCGTACTTATCGTACGTCGAAATCGCAACGGGATGAAGCGCAACGCAGAAATTGGACTTTTTACGAAGCCATCAATTTTGAGTATCCCAAAAATATCCGAATAATGGCGGCCATGGAAAAACAACAGGACACCCAAGACGATTTCAGGGAAAAAAGAGCTTCCCCCAGAACTCTCGTGGATTGCTATTACAGCGTACAGTTTGCAATCAGCAAGGAAAGCCCGGCTTACCAGTTCAAACTGCGCGATATTTCCAATGGCGGACTTTGCATTGCCATCCGTCAGGATTCGGCAATTCTTGCTCACATTAAAGTAGGGGAAACTCATAGCATGAGTTATGCCCCCTTGAATGCGCCCAGGCTATTAAAGAATATCCTGACTGAAATCCGTCACATCACCTTTTGCCGGGAAGGACCTTACAAGGATCATTATCTCGTAGGGTTGTCCATCGTCGAAAATGAAAAATCTGTATAACTCATCACCGTAAGGGCCGCCGAGATGAATCCCTGGAGCAAGGAAGAAGTAGAAGCCATCGTGGCGGATTACTTTATTATGCTCTGCAGGGAACTTAAAGGGGAACCTTACAGCAAAATGGATCACCGAAACCGGCTCGTCGAAAAATTGACCCCACGCAATGCCGGAGCCGTCCAAAAAAAATATCAGACCATCAGCGCCGCTCTTCTGGCCCTAAATCTGCCATACATCAGGGGTTATAAACCCCTGGATAATTATCAAATGCTCCTGATCGAGCAGATCGACTCACACCTGGGAAAACACACCGAAATTGTCGACATCCTGATGGCTTATGCCGAAAGATCCCTGCTGGCACCGGTTCAGCGAGATCTCTTTTTCCGTGCCACCATCGTGGATCCCCCTGAGTCTCATCCCCCCGGATCCGGTAATAAGGAACGTCTCCTTAGAAAAACCATGAAGAAATACACCTTCGCCACTGCAGAAGCGAACAATTCCGACCTGAAAGAGGCCGGAAAAGGGTTTGTTCTGGATCTTGAAAGGGCAAGACTTCGGGAGGAAGTGAGTCTCCGGATGGCCGATCGCATAGAGCAAATCTCCGTAAAACGGGCATCGGTTTCACCCTATGACATCCTCTCTTACGAATACAATGAAAAGCCCATTTTCATCAAGGTTAAAACCACATCATGCGGTATGCGTTTCCCCTTTTCCCTCTCGGCGGCCGAACTTGCATTTTCAGCCGCCAACCCGGATTCGTATCGCCTCTATCGGCTCTTCGACTTTCCGGAAGCCCCCCGCCTTTTCATTCTCAAGGGCCGGCTCTATGACTGGATCCGCCTGATACCGGAATCGTTTTTGGCTCGGTTTGAGTGAACGCTGCAGTTGCATAAAAAACATGATAAGGTATAGAAAAAATACGGCTTTTGCAACAACAGGGTGAACTCTTCAAGATTCCTTCTAAGCCAAGATTGATGGCTTCGTAAAAAGGTTTTGTGAGCGCCATTCAAGTCTTTTCGGAAAAAGAGAGGCAAAGGGTTGAGCGTTAAAAATCTCAAGCTGTTTGAGGCACTTGTGCCGAGTTCTTGAGATTTAGCGAAACCCTTTGGATCTTCCGAAAAGACTTGCGGCGCGAGAAAAATCGGCCTTATTAGGGTTTCATCAAGATTTGTTACTTGAAAAAAATGAGATTTTGGTCAAAATGAAATATGCAGAGTCCAAGGATTCAAAGGGTTCAGGAGTGAAACGAATGCCCCGGGACCTATTTTTTCGTAACCGGGACTTTCGCGGCTTCTGAAGCATGGAGGGACCCACTATTGAAAGAAAATTGATGACGTTTTTGAAGCGCTTATGCAGCAAACGACTCCTGTTTGCGGCCATACTCTTGATCACGACGACGGTAGTGTGGGCAAGCAGCGGGAGCTCCGGCGGATCCTCAACGTTGGAGTTGTCACGAACCTATTGGGGTTATCTTTCCTTAGCGCTCTTTGTTTTTGCCTATTCTTTTGTCCCACTGGAAAACAAACTGCACTTGAGAAAGAGCATCCCGGTCCTCATGTCCGCAGGCCTAATCTGGGTTCTCGTGGCCATCGCATACACTCGGGCCGGAAATCTTCATGCCGCCGGAACAGCCATCCGCGCGAGCCTCCTCGAGTATGCAGAACTGTTCCTGTTCATCCTTGCGGCCATGACCTATATCAACTCCCTGGAAGAACGAAACGTCTTCCAGTTCCTGCGCGCCTTTTTGGTCTCCCGGGGATTTTCCCTGCGCCTGATATTCTGGATCACGGGGTTGTTGGCCTTTTTTATTTCACCTTTCGCGGATAACCTCACCACAGCGCTTTTAATGGGTGCGGTGGTCATGGCGGTAGGCGGGGATAACCATCGCTTCGTCAGCCTTTCCTGCATCAGCATCGTGGTGGCGGCCAATGCCGGCGGCGCCTTCTCCCCATTCGGGGACATCACGACGTTGATGGTATGGCAAAAGGGAAAGGTCCAGTTCTCAGAATTCTTCCTGGTCTTCGTACCCTCCCTGATCAACTGGTTTATACCGGCTTTGGCCATGAATTTTGCGGTTGGAAAAGACAAGCCCCATCCCTTAAACGAGCACATTCAGATGAAGTACGGAGCAAAATTGATGATGGGGCTCTTTATCCTGACTATCGCCACGGCAGTCTGTTTTCATCACTTCCTGCATCTCCCCCCTGCAGCAGGAATGATGCTGGGACTCGGATTTTTAGGGGTTTTAAGCCACCACGTCAAACAACAGGAAGGCCGCCTTTATCGCTATGACCCCATCCTGGGAGCCCGACCCGACGAAAGTCTAAACCCTTTGCGCCTTTTGCGGAAATACGGGGAAGATGTGGGCCAAGTCATCGAAAAAATCCCCATGCCGGCATTTATGATCGGCCGGGATCACAAGATCACCGTATGGAATAAGGGGATGGAGGAATTGACGGGTGTTTCGGCTTCCGAACGGGCCGGGACGAATCTGACGTGGTCCCCTTTTTACAAGAGCAAACGCCCTGCCCTGGCGGACCTGGTTCTGGACAGTATGCCCGAGGTCCAGATCGGCAAATTTTATGAGGGCAAGCACCGCATCAGCCCCCTGGCCGAAGAAGCCTATGATGCCGCGGACTTCTTCCCGACCCTCGGAAAAGACGGGAAATGGCTCGGGTTCACCGCCGCACCCGTCAAAGATGGAAAAGGCCAAGTCATCGGCGCCATCGAGATCATTCAGGATTGCACCGAGCAAAAAAAGATGGCGGAGCATTTCGACCTGATGAAACGGATCGCCCGCGCCGAGTGGGATACCCTGCTGTTTTTCTACGGCGTAATCTTATGCGTGGGGGGTTTGGCCGAATTCGGCTATCTTAGCCTGATTTCCAACCTCATGTACACGGGCTTGGGTCCCACCATTGCCAATATCCTCGTGGGATTGCTTTCAGCCGTGGTGGACAATATCCCGGTAATGTACGCCGTCTTGACCATGGATCCTTCCATGTCCACGGGGCAATGGCTTCTGATCACTCTGACTACAGGAACAGGTGGCAGTTTACTTGCCATCGGATCCGCCGCCGGTGTGGGTCTTTTAGGGACAGCGAGAGGCATTTATACCTTCGGCTCTCACCTCATTTGGACTCCAGTGATCGCTCTGGGGTATGCCGCCGCTATCCTCGTGCATCTTTTTATCAATGCCGTCGTAATGTGACACCCTATCTTTTTTGTGGACTTTGCCGGGGTTCGAATCCGTGCTTGCGGAAATTCAGGATCGAATCGGTGGAATAGATGATCAAAGCGATCCAGATCAGGATAAACGTCCACAACTTCGCCACTGAAAACGGCTCTCCGTAAATGAAGACCGCAAGGATAAAGGTGCAGCTCGGCGCCAGGTACTGCAGGATCCCCACCGTGGAAAAGTGGATCCGCCTCGCCCCTTCGGTGAAAAGAAGAAGGGGAAAGGCCGTCACCAGGGCGGCGGCCATAAGAAGCAAATCAATTCGAGTTCCTGTTCTGAAAAAGGCGCCGCCGCCATTGGTATTTATATAAAAAAGATATGTCAGAGCAGGGCCGCACATTAAAAGCGTCTCCAGAGTCAGTCCCACCAGTGCCCCCACAGGCGCCACCTTGCGGATCAGTCCGTAAAAGCCGAAAGTCAAAGCCAGGGCTAAAGAAATCCAAGGGACCTGTCCGAATTGAACCGTCAAATATCCGACCCCCAAAGCGGCCAAGATAACCGCTGCCCTCTGTGCCGATCTGAGCCTTTCTTTTAAAAAAATCCTTCCTAAAAGGACATTGACGAGCGGATTGATGTAATACCCCAAGCTCGTCTGCAGAATCTGATCGTTGTTGATGGCCCAGATAAACAAAAACCAATTCACAGAAACCAAAAGGGTCGTTCCTAAAAGGATTCCAAGAGTGAAACGATTTTTTAAAGCATACAGAAATTCACGCCATTGACCTAAGAGAAGGACCAAAGGCATCAGAAACACAAATGACCAGATCATTCGGTGCATCAGGATTTCAAAGGGAGGGACCACTTTGAGCCACTTGAAATAGATAGGGCTGGTGCCCCAGATCAGGAAGGCCCCCACAAGGCTGGCAATGCCGACCATTGTCCGCTTTTGTTCTTCCGGTTTCATCTTCTTTCCAGTTTCGCAACTGCCTCGATATGGGGGGTATGGGGAAACATGTCTACCGGCTGGACCTCTAAAACACCATAGGATTCCTTCATGAGGCTAAGGTCTCTGGCCAGGGTCGCCGGGTTGCAGGAAACATAAACCATCCGTTCAGGTTTGAGCTCCAGGATCTTTGCCACGGACTTCGGATGCATCCCGGCCCGGGGAGGGTCGATGACAACCACGTCAGGCCGCTTTTCCATCCTGGGGATCAGATCCAGAATATCCCCACAGAGAAACCGGCAGTTCGCAATCCCATTAATCCGGCAATTTTCCTGTGCATCTTCTACGGCACTCGATACGATCTCCATCCCGATGACGGATCGGGCACTCCCGGAGAGAGCGATGGCGATGGCCCCGGTGCCGCTGTAAAGATCCAGGACGGTTTCGGTGCCGGTGAGTTGTGCGTATCGTTTGGCCGTACTGAAAAGCGTCCAGGCACTTGAAGGATTCACCTGGAAAAAAGAATTTGCCGAAATCCGGAAATCATAAGGTCCCAGGCGATCCGAAATTTTCGATGGGCCGGCAAGAGGAATTTCCCGTTCCCCCACGGCGATTCCTGCCTTTTTTGCAGTAATGTTGTTGACCACGGAAAGGATTTCGGGGTGTTGCCTAACCAGACGGTCGGCCACCGGATGCATCTTTTCAAGATCCTCCGATGCCGTGACGAGGTTTACCATCCACCGATCATGGGTTTCGGAATGGCGCAGCATCACGAAGCGCCAGAAACCGACATGGCTCTTCAGGCCATAAGGAGGAAGCCCAGAATTCATGATAAGGGAACGAACCGTGCCTACAATAGCGTTTCCGGCTTCCGGCTGAAGGAGGCATCTTTGGATATCGATGATCCTATTGAAAGTCCCGGGAATATGAAGCCCAAGGGCAAAATCGGTTCGGCCCACCGGCCTATCCATCTCTTCGGGTAAAAGCCATCTTCGGTCGGAGCAGGAAAATTCCATCTTATTCCGATATCCATAAATACGCACCGACGGGAGCACCGGATGCACCGTGACCTGAAAAAGACCGGCGATCCGCTCCAGGGAATCGGTGATATGCTGACGTTTATATCCGAGCTGCTGATCGTATCGGATGTGTTGCCAACTGCATCCCCCGCAAAAACCGGCGTATGGACAGGGAGGATCGGTTCGATACTCAGAGGGGGAAAGGAGCTCCACTAGCCGGGCTTCGGCATAGCTGCTGCGCTTCTTGATGATGCCAACCCGCGCCCGATCACCCGGAACAACATGATCCACAAACACCACCAAACCGTCGATGCGGCCGATCCCACGACCGCCGAAGGCCATGGCCACAATATCAAGCTCGACTATTTTCCCTTTTTTTATTTCCAAGATTGTGTTTATACTTTGTTATCTCATACGGTAATTGGGAAAAATCATTTGCCTTTGGGTAAAAATATGGGTTCGAATTTTCTCAAAAAAAAGATTTAAGGGGTCAAGGGTTTTAAGAAATCGAGTCCTTGCTGCATATGCGATTCAAACCGACAAATCAAGCAGGATGGCATCATATAAATCAAACTACGGCGTTGCGCAGCACCCTTCCTCATTGCGGCGCACCTCGTAAAGAGGGAAGCACCTCGTGTTCGGCTCCGACTCAGTAGAAATCTTTTTTCAATCCGACGGCATGCAACTCCGGGGTGTTTTGCATGAACCGAACCGACCAGCCTCGCCTTTTGTCGTCGGAAGTCATGGACTTTTCAGCGACGCCGCTTCACCCAAGCAGGTGCGCCTTGGCGAAACACTTTCCGAAAAAGGGATCGCCTATTTCCGGTTCGATCATCGGGGATGCGGAAAAAGCGATGGGGATTTTGTGAAAGTAACCTCTCTTGAGGGGAGAGCCTCGGATATCCTCAACGCCATTGAGGTGCTCAACGCCCGAAAAGGCTTAGGGCCCTTTCTAGGCCTGTTTGGAAGCAGCATGGGCGGTGCCGCATCTTTATGGGTTGCTTCAAGGCGTGCCGTTCCTGCCCTGGTCACCGTGGCCGCACCGCTCCGAAGCCGCGAAATCAAAGGATCCGACCCGGATTCGAATCACGATCCCTTGACAAGGGCGCTGTTGAACAGAAATCCCCTTCATTTTGATCTTTCCCAGTATTTGCCTCGCATTCGGAACATCCTTCTTTTTCACGGGGATGCCGATGAGACCGTTCCCTTTTCCAATGCCCTTGAAATCCGGGAAAAAGCCGAAAACCCCAAGCGACTGATCCGATTTGAGGCAGGAGATCATCGAATGAGCAATCCCGTTCATCAAGCTATTTTTATTCAAGAGGCAACTAAATGGTTTATCCGGACGGCCGGATCTTTGTTATGATAAAAACAACAGTGAAAGGAGAGAAAACCCGCGATGAACGGAACCAGCGACGAGGCCCCCTCTTTAAATAAATATTTAGGGAAGATCCTGACCGGAGACTTCAGCCGTGATCTCAAAGACCGCGTAGCGCAATACATCGATATTTTCACCTTGTTCGAAGAGACGGGAACACCGGCCATCCCGTATATCGCCGCCTGGAAAGAAAAGAAAAAAGACATCTGGTATGAATATGCCGCAAAACGCTTCATGGAGTTGATGGAGTGCTCTTTTACCGAGCTGGCCGATACTTTCAAAACGCATATCATAGACCACCGTACCTACCGATACACGGAATCAGAAAGCATTCATAAAGAGGTTCTAACTCTCAGCCACTTGGAAGGAATTCGGGACAAGTTGAGAAAGACTACCCTGAAAACCGGAGCCATCGAGGCGGTTTACAAGGTGCTTCCAAAGACCGGGAATCCCATCTGGCTGAAGGATCAGGCAGTCATCGAAACTTATCCCTATGACCATATCTCATTGTCCCTGGGAATGTTGACGGTTGTCACCAAGGAAATGAAAGCGGAAGAAGAGCGTGATCAGCTGGTTGCAAGTCTTCAAGAGGCTCTGTCGAATGTTAAGACACTTCAAGGCATGCTCCCTATATGCGCCTCATGCAAAAAAATCAGGGACGACAAAGGGTACTGGAATCAGATCGAAAACTATCTGGAGGCCCACTCCGAGCTGTCGTTCAGCCACAGCGTCTGTCCGGAGTGCTTCAAGAAACTCTATCCGGATTTCAAACAGAAAAAATGATCTGCTGATTGCTAAAGCTGATCGATGAAGGGTTCAACGAATCAAGGGGGATTAGATTCTTTTCCCTTTCACGTACAACGTATTGATCTGATAGAGGCTTTCAGGAAGCTTGTGTGGCGCCCCCTTGACCACCAGAAAGGTTGCCTCCTTTCCCGGAACCAGGGTTCCCAGTCCTTCAAGACCCAAAAGGGCTGCGCCGACTTCGGTGGCACAGTGGATGGCTTCCTGTATGGGAAGCCCAGACTCCAGCAGCAGGGAGAGCTCCTGAACCGTGGATACCCCATGATTAACACCGATACTACCGGAATCGGTCCCTAAGGCGATCTCGACGCCGATCTCTTTGGCTTTCCGGATCTGATCGAGCTGGTGTGACAGAGTCTGTTCGGCAACCTTTCGACTGCGCGCTTCAACAGGCGTATGCGGCAAGCCTTTGGAGCCGTTTTTAAAAAGAATCCGGTTTTTACATACCGCCGGATCCGCGAGGGCTTTCATGGCAAAAGCGGTGGGAACCCAAGTCACACCCTGATGGCGCATGCGCTTCAGGTTTTCGGTCCCCATGAAAAACCCATGCTCAATGGACTGAACGCGGGCGGATACGGCCGACAGTACCGGTTCGACACCGTTGGCATGCACCATGACGGGAAGGCCCCGTGCCCGAGCCGCTTGAGTCGCTTTTTCCAATTCTTCGGCGTTAAATTGGGGCAAGGTCTGTCTGCCGTACCGGATCAGACTGTTGACACCTGAATTAACGATCTTGACGCAGTCAATGCCAAGACTTTTTCTTTCTATGGCCTGGGCCAGGCTCTCTCCTTTTTCAGTGGACCTTCCGATAAGGCTTCCGTATCGACCCGGTGCGTGCCATGCTTTTCCAGCCGCATGAAGACGGACGGAAAACGGGTTATTTTTTAACTTTTGTTCCTTGAATCTCAAGGTGTGACCGAAACGGTCACCGGCATCCCTCACGGCAACTACGCCGAAATCAAGGTCTTGATTCAGGTGTCGGGTGATGCTCAAACCGGCTTCATCGAAACCGGCCGTCAGTTGCTTTTCCCGTACCGTCATGTCCGTGGTTCCGGACATGCAGAGATGCACATGGCAATCGATGAGACCGGGTATCAGCGTACACCCTGAAAAATCGAGAACTTCTCCCTGATTCCGGGCTCCGGGATCCATCCTGGAAACGGATAAGATTCTTTCCCCGTCGATTTCCATGACTCCATTCCGGAGAATGGCGCCGCCGGTCCCGTCGATCAGCCAGCCGGCGCAAATCCTTAGTAGATCCATAGTCTCTTTTTATGCTTCTTTTACCCTGCCAACCGCTCGCTAAGCACTGGCTTTTTCGGGACAACTGTGAAGAAGGTTCATCCGGAGTATATCCATGGCGCTTTGGGCAAATATTTTTTTGTGCATGAGGCGGCTCCCAAAAGAAAAATGGAGTTTTTTGGAAAACACACCCTGGGGCGAAGCCAGGCCGATGCAGACAGTCCCCACGGGTTTTTCGGGTGATCCGCCGTCGGGACCGGCAATTCCGGTGGTGGAAAGACCATAGTCGGCACCGGATATCCGTTTGACCCCCAGTGCCATCTCCTTTGCGGTCTCTTCATGCACCGCTCCGAATTGATCGATGGTTTCTGGAGAAACCCCCAGTACCGAGATTTTGGATGCATTCGAATAAGTAACGGCTGAAAGAAGGAAATAGTCGGAGCTTCCCGGAATATTGGTAAGCCGATGGGAAATCAGGCCCCCGGTGCAGCTTTCGGCCACGGCGACAGCAGCGTTTCGCTCCAGGAGGAGCCTTCCAATCACCGCCTCCATGGAGCTGCCGTCCATAGAAACGATGCATTTCCCAAGCTGATTGGCCACCCAGGATGAAGCCTTTTCCAATGCCTCTTTGAGGTTTTGATCCTCCTTGCCGTATGCATAGAGTTTGACCTGAATTTCCGGAAACTTTGCCCTGAGCCCCAGCTTGATCCCGGGGAACAGGTCCGAAAGACCGGAGAGCCGTTCTCCGGTCGCCGCTTCGGGCAATCCAAATGTGGATAAGGTGCGTATCAAGCAGAGTGTTCGGTGCTCCGGAGAAACCCTGGGAAGCCGGGGCAGAACCTGTTCTGTGAGCATCTTTTTCATTTCCACCGGCACACCCGGAAGGAAAAAAAAAGTGCACTTTCCAATGGTGAGGGAAAATCCCGGCGCACTCCCGATGGGATTGCTCAGCATGATGGAGCCTTTGGGTAAAAATGCCTGTTTTCGGTTGGAGTCGCTCATCAGGCGCTTACGGTTTTCAAAAAAGCGCTCGATTTCCTGCATGGCCTGATTGTAGAACTCAAGTGACACCTCTGCCGCAACAGCGGCTGCGGCCGTTGAAAGGTCATCTTCAGTGGGACCCAACCCCCCCGTGACCACGGCGACATCGGCCCTATCCCCGATTTCCCTCAGAGCTGCAACAAGGGCCGCGTGGTCATCCCCCACACAAGTATGACGCATGACGGCAACCCCTGCCTCTTCCAGCTTCTGGGCAATATGGGCTGAGTTACTGTCGATGAGGGCTCCACTGCGAACCTCATCCCCAGTGGCTAAAATCTCGCCAATCATAGGTAAAAATTACCTTTCTTTTTAAAATCCAAGGGACTTAAGAGGATTTCACTTTATGCTAATGGAAATCCAGTAAGAAGTAAACGGTCTGACGAAAGGATTGTTTTTTCAATTGACGCCATTTGTCCCGTATAGTAAATATCAGATGGAAACGGCCAAAATGAGGATGCCCGCTCATGAGGTTATTGCCGCAATCGACGCTTCGTAAAATGACATTTTGCGATCGCCGTCATTTGACCGCCTTGTTTGTTTTGATTTGGACATCGGTCTCGGTTGCCTCGTCATGGGCATCGGGGCCCTTCAGTGACTTCGCCCTGGGATATTACGACCCGCAAGAACAAATCGGCCATGTAACGTTTTTTCAAAAGGAACCGGACGCTTCGGGATTTGTCGAATCGTCTGCCGCTTTTTCCCGGGAAGTCATCCACCTCGTTAACCGGAACCGATTGGGTGCGGGGCTTCTCCCCTTCAAAGCCAACCCGCTTTTAAATGCATTGGCTCAGGCCCACTCAGATCACATGCGAAATACCGGTTGTTTTGCCCACCAGTGCACCGTGGAATATACACCTGCCGAACGGATATGCCTTTCAGGGTTTGGGGTGTTCGGCGGTACCCAGTCCCTCACCGATTCCGGCATCGAAAGCGGAGGCGGGGGGCCGGGCCCGGGGGGCGGCTCATGTTTCATCGGCGAGACCATCGCCGCCGGCTATAGCAGTCCTGCAAGCGTCGTGGCTGGCTGGATGGCGAGCCCTTCCCATTGTGCGATCCTGATGCACCCCCAGCTCAGGGAGATCGGCGTCGGTTTTTCCGCCGGCGGCTCCCATAAGACCTATTGGACCCTCGATGCCGGGAGCCAGCCCAATGTCCTCCCTGTTTTCATCAACTTTGACGACAGCGAAACCCCTGTCTGCCAAGTTACACTGTCCATGACCAACGAAGAAGTTTCCGGATTCGGCGGCATCGATTATGCCCATGAAGTGTCCATCAACAACACTGCGGATTTCACCGGAGCCGCCTGGGAACCCTATTCCCCGCACAAGACATGGGTCCTCATGGAAGGCCCGGGTCCCAAAACCGTGTATGTCAAGTACCGGGATTCCGAGGGTCTGGAAATTCGCTCCATGGACGATATCCTGCTTCGATGAGGGTCCAACCGGTCCATAGATGCTCCTGGCAGGGATTACCTTTAACCTACTTACTCGGCCCGCAACGCTTCCACCGGATCCATACCGGCCGCACGAAGCGCAGGGACCACTCCCGCCGCCAAGCCCACGACCGACGCCAGGAGTTCAGCCAATACCGCGTAGATCCACGGGGTGTGCGTTGGGAGGGCCGGTACCAAGGCACTCAGAAGCCATGCTCCCCCGCTACCGAGGACAAGTCCGGCCAATCCGCCGATCCCCGATAGAACAAGGGCTTCGCCGATAAAAATGGAAAGAATCTGGTTTCGTCCGGCGCCGATGGCTCGTAAAAGGCCGATTTCCCCGGTCCGCTCCTGGACGGCGATGGTCATGATGGTTAAAATGCCGACGCCGCCGACCAGCAGCGAGATCCCGCCCAGTGCGCCGATAGCCAACGTCAGGATGTTCAAGACCGAGCCAAGCACCGATAGCATCTGTTCCTGAGTGGTGATGGTGAAATCCTCGCTCCCATGCCGGGAAATGAGGAGTTTTTTGACCTTATTCTTGATCTGATCGGCGCTGATGCCCGCCTCATAGACCAGGTCGATCTCCAAGAGGCTTCCCCGGTTGAACATGGATAAAGCCCTTGCTACAGGAATATAGACGGCGTCATCCAGGTCAAATCCCAGCATCTGCCCTTTCGACTCCATGACCCCGATGACCCGGTAGCGCTCGCCTCCGATACGGACCCGCTTGCCCAATGGATTGAGCAATCCGAAAATCTCCTCCTTCACACGGCTTCCCAAAACTGCGAATGCCCTGGCAGCCCTCGGGTCGTCGTCCGGGAGGAATCGGCCGATCGAAACCGCCATCTTCCAGACTTGGGGAGCCTCGGAGCCGGTCCCGAAAATATAAGTCCGACGGCTGCGCTGTTCAAACTCCACAGAAGCGTTTCCCCAAGCCACCGGAACCGACCCGACGACCTCAGGAATCCGCTTGATCGCCAGGGCATCTTCGAGAGTCAATGGTCTGACATTGCTGATTAGCGCACCGGAGACTCCGGCGGTGGTGGTCTTTCCCGGATTGACGGCGATCAGATGGGTACCGAACTGGGTAAATTCAGATAGCAGGAACTGATGAACCCCTTCACCAAGAGAAGTGAGAAGGACCACCGAGGCAATACCGACGGCGATTCCCAAAGCGGTCAAAATACTGCGCATTCGATGGGCATACATGGAATTGAAACCCAACACGGCGGCATCCTTAAACTTCATGACACCCTTCTCATCGTTTGGCCAAAGCCAGCACCGGGTCTAAGCGCGAAGCGCGTCGGGCGGGCAGTACTCCAAAGATCAGTCCGTTGGAAACTGCCACACAGACCGCCGCAATCAGGGACCACTGGGGGATGTGAAGCGGAAACGATGGAAACATTCCGGATAAAACCCATTTTCCGCCATAACCGATAACCAAACCCATACAGGCGCCGGCAAAGGACAATGTGGAGGCTTCCACTAAGAATAAGCGCAATATCTGAGGAGATCGGGCTCCCAGGGCCTTGAGGAGCCCGATCTCGGTCTGCCGTTGGGAAACGGAAATCAACATCACATTCATGATCAGAATCCCGGCTACCACTAGGCTGATGGCCGCTATACCGGCAACCGTCAAAGTCATGGTGACGAGTATTCGGTCAAAGGTGGACAAGATCGCGTCCTGGGTGATGACGGTGATGTCGTCTTCCCCGTCATGCCTTTCCCGGATGACCTCAATGACGGATGCCTTGGTTTGAATCACCGATTGGCGGCTCTTGGCCTGGATCATGATCCGAAACAAGGTGAACGTATTAAAAAGGGACTGGGAGGAGGCCACCGGTATCACGACCACATCGCTCATGTCCATTCCGAGGGACTGACCCTTTTTTGACAGGATTCCGATGACCCTGAAACGGCGGTCCTGGATGCGGATCCACTCACCCATGGCGTTTTCGTTCATGAAGAGCTCTTCTTTCACCCTGGATCCCAGGACGGCAACTGCTTCTCCCTGAAAGGGATCCCGTGCCGGTAGAAATTCACCCTGGGCCATGGATAGCTGACGAATCTCGAAGAGATCGGAGGTGGAACCGAGGATGGTAACTTCCCGATCCCTCTGGCGCCAGGAAACCGGGGCCGATCCAACCGATATCGGAGCCACCCGCACCACCGAAGCGATCCGGGTCAGGGCCATGGCATCCTGCAGTGTAAGGTCCCTGGGTGTTGCAGCCAGAAAAGGGGGTGGTCCCCCCACGGTCTCTGATCGTCCCGGAAGTACAAAGAGGAGATGGGTGCCCAGGGACGTGAACTCTTGCGTCACGTACCTTCGCGCTCCCTCTCCCAGAGCTGTCAATACGATGACGGAGGCCACTCCCATCGCCATGGCCAAAAGGACAAGGAGGGTGCGCGCCGGATACCCGAAAAGGGCTTGAATACCGAATCGAAGCGTGTCCCCGGATTTCACAGTTTTTCTCTTACGCCTTTCGGCTATCTGAGACGATCTTTCCGTCTTCCATAACGATTTTCCGCAACGCCCGTTCTCCAAGGGCAGGGTCGTGAGTAACCATAATCAGCGAAATGCCGATACGGTTCAATTTCTCCAGGATCTGAATCACCTCGGTACCGGAGGCCCGGTCGAGGTTCCCGGTGGGTTCATCAGCAAGAATAATGCGGGGCCGCATCACTGTGGCGCGGGCAATGGCCACCCGCTGGCGTTGGCCTCCTGAAAGCTGATCGGGTCGATGTCTGGATCTATCCCGAATCCCAAGGGCGTTGAGGGTTTCCATAACGCGTTGCTTCCGTTCTTTTGCATCCATGCCGGCTAAGATGAGCGGAAGTTCGATGTTTTCGGCAGCCGTCAACCGCGGAATCAGATGGAAAAACTGAAAAACAAATCCGATCTTATCCCTTCTGACCAGGGCCTGCTCGTGGTCTGAAAGGTCTGTGGTATTCACACCGTCGAGGCGGTAGATCCCCTGTGTTGGGCGATCGAGGAGACCGATGATATTTAAAAGAGTGGATTTTCCCGATCCGGACGGCCCCATCACAGCGACATACTCTCCAGCCGCCACGGATAGATTAACGCGGTTCAGTCCGTAGACCTTCTCATTTCCCACCTCGAATATCCGGTCCACATCCATCAACTGAATCATGAGCGTTTCTCGACGCGTACGGCGGCAGCCCCGTCTTTGACACCGGCTTCATCCACATTGAGAACCACCAGTTCCCCTTTTTGGAGCCCGGACCGGATTTCGGTGAAATCCCAGTTGGAAATTCCGATTTCCACGGATCGTCTCACAATTTTTTTCGTCGCCGGGTCGAAAATAAACACGCTCTTTTTTCCCAAAATCGATTCCGAGGGGACGCGAAGGGTGTCCGCGTGAACTTCCAGTATAATATCGATGTCTGCGCTGTATCCGGCCAAAAGGCGGGTAACATTTTCCGGCGGAGCGAAGCGAACTTCCACATCCACCGTCCGGGCCTGCCGTTCCCGATCCAGGACATAGGCATCGATTCTTTCGACTTTTCCCATGAGACGACGCTCCCGGAAGGCATCGAGGCTGACCCTTGCCGTCATCCCTACGGATACCTGGGGAGCGTCCACCTCATCGATGGGAGCCACCACATAGAAACAGGAGGTGTCGATGATATCAACAGCCGGAGGGGTTGGAATACCGATGGGCGACGGTGTGACGTATTCGTTAAGCTCCCCGTTGATTTCTGCGATAACGCCGTCAAAAGGAGCGAAAAGGCGAGTGCGTTCCAGAGTCGCCAGGATCGCAGCAGCACGCGCCTGACTGATGGAAATAGCCGCTTCGGCTGCCGTACATTCCGCTTGCAGGGCTTTGGCTTCGGTGACGGCCCGGTCTGCGCGCTCCTCGGAAGCCGCTCCGCTTTTCCGAAGACTCACAAGCCGTTCGGCTTCCCGCTGGGCCATTTCCGCCCTCAGGCAGACCGCTTTCTTTTTCGCCAAGGCCGCCCCGGCTTCCCGCTGGGCCAAAGTCAGCTCTGCAGTGAGATCTTCGTTCCACAGCTCCAGGAGAAGCTGGCCCTTTTTTGCCCGATCTCCCTCCCGGACGTTGAGCCTGACGATTTGCCCACCGATTCCCGGCGAAAGCTTCGCCCGGCGGCAGGCTTTGACTGTCCCGGCACGGGTATTGGAAACCGTTTTTTCCACCAACCCCTGCTCAACCGGATGAACAACGATTTCAATCGGTTTGGAGCGGGTGGCATGCCATAGGTATCCCCCGATCCCCAAGATGATTAAAAACCCCAGCACCCACCGTACGATTTTCGATTTCATATGAAAGCCTCGCGTCCTGTTTCCCTTTTTCCATACCCCAAGGCTCAAGCCGGGTCAATTCCGATATCGCCACACTTCGATACCGGCTGCGACATACAGTCTGCAACTGATTCACATCAAAAAGGAAAATGGATTTTACCAAAACGTCAGAGTTAGTCCGGGGATCAGGCAAGGAGCCCCATGGCACCTTGATCTTTTTGCAGTTTCAATGGTTTCCCAGTGTGGAAGAGAAGGGTGAAGGCCGTTCCGCCAAATTCTTGGCATTGCTCTTCGGCATTGATGTGAGGGCAGATTGAGATCCGGCCCGGGCACTGATCTCGATCCATAGGGATAAAGGGGCAACGGGCACTTTTAAAAGAAACGTCAAAGCCCAGGCGCTCGGAAAATAATTTGATCCGCAAAAGGTCCGAACCGGTTCCGCCGGCTCCGAAATCGTAGGGATTCTTCGATGAATAAACCGTGGTATCGGTCATGTGAATAAAACCTTGAAATATTAACTTTTGGTTCTGGGGGGATATCCCGATGCCGGAATCGCGAATCTCCACCTGGATTGCATCCTGCTTGCGACCCGCCGATATTTCGATACAACCTTCATCGGGCGTGTTTTCCACGGCGTTTCTCAGGATTCCCCCCAGCACCTTGGACAACACCTTCCGATCCAGTCGGATGCAAAGATTTTCTTCGATTGTGCTTCTGAATTTCAGGTTTCTGTTATGGCTTTGGGCCTGAACATGTTTAAAAACTTCGGTTATAATGCTCCCCAGATCCAGGTCTTCCATGATCATCGGATCGATGGCATATATGGCCTGTATCTTCTGCAGCACTACCTCGAGACTTCGACGCAGCGTACCGCCGTTTTCTTCCATCGACTCTTCCACCAGAAAAGCGGCATCTTCGATGATTTTAGTGAGCGTATCTTTTTCCAGCACCACTTTTTGATTCAAAATATCATCGATCTTTTCCTGAAGATTCAAGAGCCGCTCAATGCTTCGTCTGCCCCGTTTCAGGATGGACTCATAACCTTCGACATGGCTTTTATGGAGTTTCTTTCCCATCTGGTGCAATGCCGCGCCGATGACTGCAAGAGGGGTCTTGAGTTCATGTGACAGGTGGTTGATGACCCGCTCCCGGGCTTTTTCCATGAGCTTTAAATCCTCATAGAGCTTGGCGTTTTCCAGAGAAATAGCCACATAATGGGAAATCGAGGTCAAAAGCTCTAAATCCGCGTAAGTAAAATCACCGTCTTTTTTATTCAGCGTCTGGAGGACTCCGATGCGATGATTGCTGCGGTTGACCAGCGGGATACAAAGGATATTTCGGGTATGAAATCCGGATTTACGGTCGATGTCGGGGTAGAAGCGGGGATCGGCGTATGCGTCATTGATCAGGGCAGCCTGGCCCTTTTGAAAGACCCATCCGGCCACCCCTTTTCCGGCCGAAATCCGGATCAGTTCTTTCCCCATCCCTGAGGCGACCAGGGACCACAAAGTATTACTCTGTTCATCAAAGAGAAACACCGTACTTCGCTGGGTATCCATGACCTCATCGGTTTGGTTGATGATCACCTCGAACAGGGTCTCGAGGTTCATCTCCGAGGTGATCACCTGTCCCACTTGATAAAGCTGGTGATAGCGCTTCAACTGACCCAGGAGGATCCGGTCCTCCTTGCGTCGACCCAGCCTCATGCGATGCTCCGAATTAGACGTCAGGCCGTTTTTCATCATCTTTGTCCGTCAGGTAAAAAGGCACAGCTTGGCGTCCTTGGCGTATTTCATGAAATCCTGGGCAGACCAGATCAGAGCGCCGTCGATGAGCTCTTCTTCCTTAAGCTCCATCATGTCCACGCTCATCCGGCAGGCGATCAATTCGACCCCCTCGATCTGCGCCATTTCTTGAAGTTCGGCGAGGCTTGGAATGTTAGCCTTGTCGATCTTGCTTTTCATCATCGCCGTGGCGATGCTGGCCATCCCCGGAATAGCCCCGAGAATGCCGGGTGGAATGAACTTGGCACGTTCAAATCCGCCTCTAAGGAGCAGGCGCAACCCCATGAAAGTGTAAAATACCTTTGTCTCCATTCCCAGCCGGGCGGCATTGATACCTAAAATCAGGCTGGGGTATGCGCCATCGATTGTGTCCCTCGAACAAATGAAAGCGGCTTGTTCCCTGATTTGATTCATGGCAGGCCTCCTTGGCAAGTGGTTTATAACTCTTCTTGAACCGAATCGATCTGAAACAACATGAATGGCTGATACCCCTTGGGTTCGGTTGATAGGAAGAACCGACGCATAGGTTTGATCGTTTTGATTTCAGGGACTGGGTAACCAATACAATTGACGAGGTTTTCACTCGGATGCACATAAAAGAAGAATCGAATATGGAGGCGGCATCCGGATTTGAACCGGAGTATAACGGTTTTGCAGACCGCTGCCTTACCACTTGGCTATGCCGCCTCAAAAAAAATGGAGCGGGAAACGGGATTTGAACCCGCGACTTCGACCTTGGCAAGGTCGCACTCTACCACTGAGTTATTCCCGCTCTTTTTCGGATCAAGTAATCAATCCGGCACCGTTTGTCAACCCCCTTTTCTTCATCCCTTGAGCAATTTTCGATATCTTATAAAATAGTCCGCTCCCGACCAGATGGTGAAAAATAGGGCCAGCCATAGAAAGACCGTTCCGATGGCGTGAAAACGGATGCCTAAATATGGAAAATGTAAAAGAAGAGGGATGATGGCGGAAATCTGGAATCCGGTTTTATACTTTCCCAGCATGGAAGCGGAAAGGTCCTCCCCTTTTTCCGCAATGACGTTGCGCAATCCCGTCACCGCCAGTTCCCTGCCGATAATCACACACACCACCCAGGCGGGAACCCATCCATGGTAGGTGAGCATGATGAAACTCGACGATACGAGGAGCTTATCCGCCACCGGATCCATGACCTTCCCCAAGTTAGAAACCAAGCCGCAGCGCCGGGCCCAGTATCCGTCCAGCCAGTCCGTTATGGCTGCAATGCTAAAAACCATTGCTGCCGCAAGCGTCGTCATTTTCCCAGGAAAATGCAATAAGATGATAATTCCGGGAATCGCGACGATGCGCAAAAGGGTCAGCCGATTCGGCGGGCTTAATATACTGGATTTATCCGCCAATGCCGTTTCTTTTCTTGTTTATGCGTTCATCAAACTTTGATGGCTTCGTAAAAAGTCCATCTGCTGCGTTGCACTGCATCCTTCGTCATTGCGGCGTACCCATATATACGCCTCATTCCTCAGGATTTGCACGCCTTGCATATGAAGCTTTTTACTTTGCCATCCTAATTTTGAGTTTTTACGATTTCATCAAACTTCAATGCCGCCGCCGATTCTCCAGAAACGTATCTCTGCATTTGGAACTGCAAAAATAATACTCCTGACCGTCTACAAGCAGCCGAATCCCTTCATTCTTGGGAATATAGACTTCGCAGACCGGATCTTTGACCATCAAATCATCGATTTCCCGATTCCCATGACCTGAATATTTTCGGTTTGTTATGGTGACATGGCCCATCCAGTGACGAAGGAACCGATATCCCAAGTATACGGCAGCGATCAGAACCAGAATTTTCATGGGCAAAGCATCACCCGCTGGGATCCTTCAGGCAAGGCGTCCAACAGGGACCGCATGCTTTTTTTTAAAATCGGATGGACTGTGTTCGGGTTAATATCACACATGGGTTGCAGTACAAATCGCCTTTCATGCATCCGCGGGTGCGGGATGATGAGATCGTTGGTCTCTACCACTCGATCTCCATAAATCAAAATGTCCAGATCCAGGATCCGGGGCCCGAATCTTACTGGGTCTGATGTTCTGCCTGCGCGATGCTGGATCAACCGCATGGCTTTTAACAATTCATGTGGACCCAAGTCGGTCCGGATCCGAATCACCGCATTGGCAAACCAATCTTGGTTTTTATAATCCACCGGCTCGGTCAGGTAAAAACGGGATTGCCCGGTCAGCTGCGTGGACCCGTATTCGGCAAGCCCGCCGATGCCGCGTTTGCAGTTTTCGAGCCGATCCCCCATGTTGGAACCGACTGAAAGAAAGACATCCTCTTCAAAAGGCATGTGACCAGTCGATGGCGCCAAGCCTTTCCACGGCCTCCTGCATCCGCTTTTGGCTCACGGTGAGGGCCATCCGGATATACCCTTCCCCAGCGGCGCCGAAACCGTTCCCGGGGGTTGCCACCACGCCCGCTTTTTTCAACAAACGGCCGGCAAAATCGGCCGACGAAAAACCCTTCGGAATTCCGACCCAGACATAAAAAGTCGCCTTCGGTTTTAGGACCGCCAGGCCCAGTTTTGAAAGTCCGTCTACCAGAATGTCTCTGCGGGCCTGGTATTCTGCGTTCATTTTATTTACGCACGTCTGATCTCCTTCCAAGGCCACGATCCCGGCCAGTTGTATCGCCTGAAATGCGCCGGAGTCGATGTTACTCTTCACCTGCCCCAGACCCTCGATCACTTCTGCCCGTCCCACCGCAAAACCAATCCGCCATCCTGTCATCGCATACGTCTTGGAGAGGCTGTGAAACTCGATCCCCACATCCTTGGCCCCGGGAACCTCCAGAAAGCTTGTGGGACGATAACCGTCAAAGGCCATTTCGGTATAAGCGGCATCGTGACACACGATGATTTGATACCTCCGGGCGAAATCCACCACCTTTTCAAAAAAACTCTTGGGAGCAACGGCCGCAGTAGGGTTGTTGGGGTAATTAATGAACATCAGCTTGGCCTTCTCAGCGATTTCCGGAGGAATCGCCGCAAAGTCAGGCAAGAATTCATTTTGCAGGGTCAGGTCCATAAAATAGGAATGCCCTCCGGCAAATCGGACTCCGATATTGTATACCGGATACGCCGGACTCGGCACCAGGGCCACATCCCCCGGATCAATAAAAGCCAGGGGAAGATGGGCAATCCCCTCCTTGGAACCGATGAGTGTCACGACTTCCCTCTCGGGATCCAGGTCCACATTGAATCGCTTCTGATACCATCTTGCTGCAGCGGCATTGAAAGCTTTCATACCCGTATAAGACGGGTACCTATGGTTGGCCGGGTCGTCGGCTGCGCGGCTGAGGGCTTCGATGATGTGTCTGGGAGTGGGAAGGTCCGGGTCACCTACTCCTAGGTCGATGATATCGACTCCCTGACTACGGACCGCTTCTTTTTGGCGGTCGAGTTCCTTGAACAGATACGGCGGTAGGCTCTTGACTCGTTCCGCTTTCTCGATGGCGATCATTGGTTTGTTGTCCCTCCTTCTTTCCAGGCTTCGTCCCACATGACTCCCTCGTAAATGACTCGGGCATCCCCCTCGAGAAACACTTCGTCAAAACCGATCTTTTCACGCTTGAAATGGATGGTCAAATATCCGCCTCCCTTCGGCAGAACCCGAATGGGAGAAGTCATCCCCTGTTTGACCGCCGTCACCAGGGCACTGGCGATGGCGCCGGTTCCGCATGCCAAGGTTTCATCCTCAACCCCCCGCTCATAGGTCCTTATGGCAATCACTCCGTCCTTTTCGGGAACAATGAAGTTGACGTTGGTCCCAGCCGGAGCAAAATGCCGATGAAACCGCATTTCCCGACCCCTGGCCCGCACATCCACCGCTCCCAGGTCCCGAACCTCCACCACGGCGTGGGGAACTCCCGTGTTGATGCGGCTCAGCCGGACCAGACCTTCCGTTGTCTCGACGGATTCATCCATACTCATGTCATGAGGCATGGGCATCTTGACCTTCACGCGGTCCCCGATCATTATTGCCTCCATAAGGCCGGTATCCGCCTCAAAAGACAAAGAGGCTCCGGCAATCCCTTTCAAATAGGCAAACCGGGACACACACCGTGCCCCGTTGCCGCACATTTCGGCCCGGCTCCCGTCCGAGTTATAATACCGCCACTTGAAATCCGCGCACCCGGATCGCTCCACCAGGATCAAACCATCGGCCCCTGCGGAAAGTCTTCTGCGACACACACCTGCGATAAACCGAGTCAGCACAGCCTCGTCAACCACAGGATCCCGGTTGTCGATAACAATAAAGTCGTTTCCGCTGCCGCTCATTTTGAAAAAAGGGATTTTTTTCATGGCCTCAATCGTAACTTTTCGGCTGTGTACAGGATCCGCTCCCTTTCGGTACCACCGACACCTCTTCGGTTGTTGAAGGGCACTGCAGCAATCTGCAGGGAATGGGCTCGCTATTGTGATCCGATAAACTCGGGAATCGATTCCCTCCGGATGAGATCCTCGTAAGTCTCTCGTGCCCGCACCACATGGAACCGGTCGCCCTTCACCATGACCTCGGCGGCTTTGGGCCTGGAGCAATAGTTGGACGCCATGGAAAAACCGTATGCACCGGCGCTCATCACGGCCAGCAATTCTCCCTTTTTGACATCCGCCATTTCCCGGTCCTCGGCCAGGAAATCCCCGCTTTCACAAATAGGTCCCACCACATCGGCGCGGATCTTTTTCCGTCGCGTTCTAACCACCGGCCACACGGCATGGTATGCATGATACAAAGAGGGACGGATGAGATCGTTCATGGCGGCATCCACGATGACGAACTCCTTAGCCTTTCCCTTTTTTCGGTACAGTACCCGTGTGACCAAGATACCGGCATTCCCCACAATCACCCGACCCGGCTCCAAAATCAGCTTCAGTGAGGTCCCTTTAAGAGCACCCACGATGGCGCGGGCATATTCAACGGGAAGGGGAGGCGACTCATCGTCGTAAATGATCCCCAAACCTCCGCCCACGTCGATATGCTCCAGGAGGATACCCATATCCTTCAACTTCCCGACCAGTCCGACCAGGCTCTTCAGGGCATCCTTGAAAGGCGTAGATTCGGTAATCTGGGAGCCGATGTGGCAATCGATTCCCCGAACACGAATATTGGAAAGCGTTTGGGCCAACCTGTATCCTTCCATGGCTCCTTTCGTGTCGATGCCGAACTTGTTCTTATTCAGCCCGGTAGAAATATATGGGTGTGTCTTGGGATCTACGTCCGGATTGACCCGCAGTGCAATGGGTGCCGTCTTCCCAAGGGTTTTGGCCCTTTCGTTTAAAAGCTTGAGTTCTTCAATGGACTCCACATTGAACATGAGGATCCCTTTTTCAAGGGCAAAGTCGATTTCATCCACCATCTTTCCCACACCACTGTAAACAATGTGCTCCGCCGAAAAACCGGCAGCAAGTCCTCGATACAGCTCCCCTCCCGAAACAATGTCTAGGCCGCCCCCCATTTTTACAAAAAGCCGCAGGATCGCCAGATTTGTGTTGGCCTTGGCAGAATAGCAGACCAGGCGGTCCATTCCTTGAAAGGCGTCCGAAAACTCCTGAAAATGGCGCGTCAGGGTGGCGTGACTGTAAAGATAACATGGAGTTCCAGACGCCTCGACAACGGCCTTTACCGGCACGTCTTCACAAAAAAGCTCCCCGTTTCGGTAGTTGAAATGATGCATTCTATTCTCGCTTTGAATAAAACTTGATGGCTTCGTAAAAAGTCCATCTGCTGCGTTGCACTGCATCCTTCGTCATTGCGGTGTACCCATATGTATGCCTCATTCCTCAGGATTTGCGCGCCTTGCATCTGAAGCTTTTTACTTTGCCATCCTAATTTTGAGTTTTTACGATTTCATCAAACTTTGATGAACCTAAAAAAATATAAACTCTAAAAAAACACTTCCACTCTGTTGGAATCCGGGCCTTCCCGGCCTTCTTTGTCCAATAGAGTTACTTTGTAGACATAATTGAAACCCGCTATCGGCCGATCCTCAAAAACAAAGACTAGTGCACCTGTTATTGGATCATTCCGAGTTTCCATCGGCACCCGGGTAAGGCGCTCGAACAGGATCGGGCAATCTTGGCACACCATGCCGGCCGCTTCTGTCTTGGAGCGATGGATCATAAAACCGGCCAGGTCAAAGGGATCCACCGACGGTGTTTCGGGCATGGACCAGGTCAGCCAGATTCCTTGGGGTCCCCGGGTCAGGCGCAAATCATTGACGGCCGGCAAAGGACCCTGCTGCGGAATGACCGGAGACCGTTTGATACCGCATCCTTGTATCAAAAAAATCGCGGAAATAAAAATTAAAAAAGCGGTGATGCGTTCTTGAACCGATCTTCTCATGTGCTTTCCCTAAAAGAGGGAATCCTTTTCCTGTACCTTCCGTGTGCTGGCATCCCCATCCTTATCCTCTTTTTCAAGGATGGCTTTGGCTGTTTCGATGGCTGATAAAACACATCGTTTGGCCGTCCCTCCGAAGGAGGTTCGACGGTTGATCATGGCTTCGGTTTCCAGAATCGCGTAAATATCCTTTTCAATGGATGAAGAAAAGGATTTAAGCTCATCGAGGGAAAGCTCTTGGAGTTCCTTTCCCTGGGACAAGGCGTATTTCACGACCTCTCCAACGCATTGATGCGCATCCCGGAACACCATCCCTTTGGACACGAGATAATCGGCCATGTCCGTAGCATTGAGGAATCCGGATGCTGTTGCCCGTCCCATGACTTCGGCATTGAATTGGATCTTGGGCAGCATTGCAGCAAAGACTCCCAGGCAAGCCTTGAGGGTATCGGTCCCCTGGAATAACAATATCTTGTCCTCCTGCATATCCCGGTTATAGGAGAGGGGAAGACCCTTCATGAGGGTCAGCATCGCCATGAGGTTTCCAAAAACAATCCCGGTTTTTCCTCTGGTCAGCTCGGGAACATCCGGATTTTTTTTCTGAGGCATGATGCTGCTTCCCGTGGCAAAGGCATCCGGAATTTCGATGAAATTAAACTCCGAAGAAGACCAGAGAATCAGCTCTTCCGACATTCGGCTCAGGTGGACCATGGCTATAGCGGCATCGGATAAAAACTCCAGGATGAAATCGCGGTCCGAAACTGCGTCGATGCTGTTGGGAGCGACTTTTGGAAAGTGCAGAAGGGTTGCAGTGTAATGACGATCGATGGGATAAGTGGTTCCGGCCAGCGCCGCACTTCCCAAAGGCATCACGTCAATGCGGCGCAGGGTTTCTTGAAATCGTTCGAAATCTCGGGTGAACATCTCATAATAAGCCATAAGGTGATGAGACAACAGAACCGGCTGCGCCCTCTGCAGGTGGGTATATCCGGGAAGAAAGACATCGATGTTGGCTTCGGCAAGATTAACGACGGTTTTCCGCAAACGCAAAAGGTCCTGAATGATGGCAAGGCTTTCATCCCTGAGAAACATCCTCACGTCCAGAACGATTTGATCGTTTCGACTCCGGGCGGTGTGCAGCTTCTGGGCGACTTTTCCCAGGTCATGGATGAGCCTGGCCTCGATGTTCATGTGAATGTCTTCCAGGCTTTCATCCAGTTCGAATTTTCGGTGTTCAATATCTCTTTTAATCCGGATCAGCCCCTGGATCAGTGTATCCGCCTCTTGTTGTGTGATCACACCGGCTTTAGCGAGCGTCTTGCAATGGGCAATGCTCCCTTCGATGTCATAAGCATACAGGCGTCGGTCCACATCAATGGATGAGGTAAATGCTTCCGTAATCCGGTCGGTACGTTCCGAGAAGCGTCCTCCCCAAAGCTTTTCCGTCATCTTTCTACCTCGCGATAGTATATTTTCGCCCTTATCGTTTCTCCTGAAGCATCTTGCGGATACGCAACCGAAGCGCATTGATACGGATGAACCCTTCGGCATCTTTCTGGCTATATACCGTATCGTCCTCGAAGGTGGCAAAATCCTCCCGGTAAAGAGAAGCGTCCGACCGTCTTCCCAAAACGGTGCAGCTTCCCTTGTAAAGCTTCATGCGGACGACACCCGAGACATCCGTCTGGGCCTCATCCATGACTTTTTGAAGCATTTGCATCTCCGGAGAAAACCAGAATCCGTAATAAACCATCTCGCTGTATTTAGTAATAAGAGAATCACGCAAATGCATCACTTCCCTGTCCATGGTGATGGATTCCATGGCGATGTGCGCGGCCCTGAGGAGGGTTCCGCCCGGTGTTTCATAGACCCCCCGGGATTTCATACCTACGAATCGGTTTTCAACGACATCGGCACGTCCGATGCCGTGCTTTCCGGCCATGCGGTTGACGCGTGCTAAAAGCGATGCAGGAGAAAGTCGCTCTCCATCGACTGCCACGGGGTTACCCTTTTCAAATGCAATCTCGGTGACCTCAGGCCTATCCGGCGCCTTTTCAGGAGGCACGGAGAGCGTAAATAAATCTTCCGGAGGAGCCTGCCAGGGGTCTTCCAGAAGACCCCCTTCATAGCTGATGTGCAGGAGGTTGCGGTCCACGCTGTAAGGTTTGGCCGGGCTTGTCGGAACCGGGATGTGGTGCGTTTTGGCAAAAGCCATCAAGTCGCTTCTCGATTTGAAAGACCATTCCCGCCATGGCGCGATGATCCGGATTCCGGGCTCCAAGGCCAGATAGGTCAGCTCAAACCGGACCTGATCGTTCCCTTTGCCTGTAGCCCCGTGGCTCACGGCATCCGCTCCTTCCATCCGTGCAATCTCCACCTGGCGCTTTGCAATCAAGGGTCGGGCCAGGGAAGTCCCCAGTAAATACTGCCCTTCATATAAGGCGTTGGCCCTGAAAGCGGGAAAGACAAAATCCTTGACGAACGTCTCTTTTAAATCCTCTACATAAACTTTGGATGCGCCGGTGGCTTTGGCTTTTTGGGGGATAAACTCCAGTTCTTCTTCCTGGCCGATGTCCGCCGAAAAGGTGATCACGTTGCAACCATAAGTCTCGATGAGCCACTTCAAGATTACGGAGGTATCGAGCCCTCCGGAATAGGCCAGCACCACTTTCTGAATTTTTCCCTTCATATCGCCAAATCGATCCTCCTGTCCGTAAAGTCTAGGCTGCGCCCGCCACGCATCATTTCCATCCGATGCATTTCAACAAGATGGCCTTGTGCATATGCAGCTTGTTTTCCGATTGATCCCATACCACGGAGTGCGGCCCTTCCAGGACCAACTCGCTGATCTCCTCTCCCCGGTGTGCCGGGAGGCAATGCATGATGATCACATCACTTTCGGCATTTTCCAAGAGGGCTTCGTTCACGCAAAAAGGTCTGAAAACCGACTTTCGGATACTATGCTCCCTTTCTTGTCCCATACTGGCCCACACATCCGTATAGACAACATCTGCCCCCGCAACAGCTTTCACCGGGTCGTCGGTTAGAACGATATTCCCCTTTCCCAGTTTCCGGGCATCCTGAATCACCTGGGCGTCGGGCATATAGGCCTGAGGGCATGCCAGCGTCAGATCGAAACCCAACACCGCCGCGGCGTTGATCCAGGAATGCGCCACATTGTTTCCATCTCCCACCCATACGATCTTGATCCCACGATATCCCCCCTTTTTTTCGATCACCGTCATCAAATCGCTCAGTACCTGGCAAGGATGGTAGCGGTCCGTCAAGGCGTTGATTACAGGAATGGTTGAAAACTCGGCAAACTCATTGAGCAGGTCCTGGGAGAAGGTGCGGATGGCCAATGCATCCAGGTAGCGGGACAGCACCCTCGCCGTGTCCCTGGCCGGTTCGCCCCGCGAGATCTGGCTGTCCGAGGCGCCGATGAAAACCGACGTTCCCCCAAGCTGAATCATGGCCGCTTCGAAACTGATCCGGGTCCGTGTAGAAGGTTTGTCGAAAAGAAGACCCAAAGATTTTCCGGCCAGTGCCGAAGAGGTGATACCGGCCTTTTTTTCCTCCTTCAGCCGGATCGCCATTCGAAAAAGATCCTCCATTTCCCGGGCGGAAAGACCCAAAAGTGTCAAGATGTCTTTTTTCATGGGCGTTTCTCCCTTAAGGCGTTTCATCTCGATACCGGTGCACGTCTAGAGCAATTCATCCAGGCAGCGGATGAGGGCGTCGATAGCTTCCGTATCGATGATCAGCGGCGGGGCAAATCGCAATACCTTTTCCTGGACACAGTTGATTAAAAAACCCCTTTCCCGGCATGCCGCCACTATAGCGTCACCCTCTCCGGCAATTTCTACTCCCAGCAGAAGCCCCATCCCCCGAACATCGATCACCGATATATGGCGTGATTTCAATTCCATGAGGGCTTTTCGAAAATAGGCGCCTGTGGCCGTGCACTTTTCTAGGATCTTGTCTTCTTCAAATATCTTCAGGACCTCCAGGGCCGCAGCGCAAATTAATGGAGTCCCTCCGAAGGTGGAGGCATGGGAGCCTGGGCCGAAACCTTTTGCCACGCTCTCTTTGGCCAGCATGGCGCCCATGGGAAGACCGTTGGCCAGGGCCTTGGCCAACGTCATGATATCCGGCACAATCCCAAAGTGTTCATAGGCAAAGAGTTTTCCCGTACGCCCCATCCCGGTCTGAATTTCATCGAAAATCAGCAGCAGGTTCATCTGATCGCACAGGTTTCTAACCGCCAGAAGATAGGCCGGATCCGCGCAGCGGACGCCTCCCTCTCCCTGAACAGGCTCCAGCATCACGGCACAGGTATTGGGGCCTACCGCCTGGGACAGGGTATCGAAGTCGTTGAAAGGGACGAAATCAAACCCGTCCAACAAGGGTTCAAAACCGTCTCTCACCTTTTTCTGGCCGGTGGCTGAAAGGGTCGCCATGGTACGGCCATGGAAGGATTGTTCCATGGTGATAATGCGATACCGGTGGGGCTCCCCCTTTTGTTTAAAGTACCGCCGGGCCAGTTTGATGGCCGCCTCATTGGCTTCGGCCCCGCTATTACAGAAAAAGACCCGATCGGCGAAGCTGTTTTGGACCAGTCGGGAAGCCAGTTCCACCTGAGGTTGAGTATAATACAGGTTGGAAACGTGAACCAGCATGTTTGCCTGGGCGTAGAGGACTTTGGCGATTCTCGGGTGGGCATGTCCCAGGCTGCACACGGCAATTCCGGCTATAAAATCAAGATACTCCCGGCCTTCGGAATCCCAGAGCCGATACCCCTGACCCTTATTCAAAAGAAGGGGCTGCCTCTTGTAGGTGGAGGCCAGAACCTGGTCCGCCTGGTGGATGATCTCATTCATGCGTTACTTCTCTCTCTATATGGTTTCATGATCATTCGTATTTTTTGCTTTCAGATGCTTTTGCCGCGATTTCCGTACCGATCCCCTTGTCTGTAAAAAGCTCGAGAAGCAGGGCGTGACGGCGCCGGCCGTTGATGATCTGAACTTTTTGAACTCCGTTTTCCAGGGCATCCATGGCATACTCGATCTTGGGGATCATCCCGCCGGAGATGATCTTTTCGGTAATCATCCGGGAAACCGAAGCCGTGTCCAGCGAAGAAATGAGTTTTCCATCGGAATCCAAGACCCCGTCCACATCAGTCAGGAAGATGAGGCGGGCGGCTTTCAAGGCCGAGGCGATTTTACCGGCCACCAGGTCCGCGTTGATGTTGTAAGTTTCTCCGGACTCCCCTGCTCCCACCGGGGCAATGACCGGAATGAATCCATTAGAAGACAGCGTCTGGATCAGTTCCGCGTTCACTCGTGCGACGTTTCCCACTAAACCCGGATCGATGATTTCGGGGGGTTTGGTGGCATCTTCTTGATGCACGATGTGAAGTTTTGTAGCGAGGATGAGCCCGCCGTCCTTCCCGGTCAAACCGACGGCTTTTCCTCCATGCTGATTGATCTGGGCGACGATGGCCTTGTTGATCTTTCCACCCAGGACCATCTCAACCACATCCATGGTGGCCTCGTCGGTAAGGCGCATCCCCCGCATAAACCGAGGCTGCATTCCCATTTTGTCCATGACCTCATTGATTTGGGGCCCCCCTCCGTGGACGATGACAGGGTGGATGCCGATGAACTTAAGCAGGGTGGCGTCTCGAGCAAAATCCTCCTTGAGTTGGTCCTCGACCATGGCATGTCCGCCGTACTTGATGACCAGGGTCATGCCCGAAAAGCGTCGGATATAAGGGAGCGCCTCGATCAGGATATCCGCCACATGATGATCCATTTTCCTTGCCTCTAATTCTTGATGAAATCGTAAAAACTCAAAATTGGGATGGCAAAGTAAAAAGCTTCAGATGCAAGGCGCGCAAATCCTGAGAAATGAGGTGTACATATGGGTACGCCGCAATGACGAAGGATGTGGTGCAACGCAGCAGATGGACTTTTTACGAAGCCATCGTTCTTGGATGAACTATTTCCGGGGATGGGCCTTGTCATAGGTCTCCATGAGTCTGTCGATGCTGACATGAGTGTACTTCTGGGTGGTGGAAAGGCTCTGGTGTCCCAGCAGCTCCTGGACCGCACGCAAATCAGCGCCGGCATCCAGCATGTGGGTGGCAAAAGAATGCCGCAGCGCATGGGGATGGACTTCCATTGTGAAACCGCATTCCCGGGCAATTCGATCTAAAATCCGTGCAATGGACCGTGTGCTGAGCCGGCTGAAATCCTTGTTCAGGAACAACGGATTTTCCTTTTTGCCTTTTTTTGCCTTTTGGAACTTGTCATCGGATTCCAGCTTTTCCCGATATCGTGAAATTGAACCCAGGGCTTTTTCCCCGATCGGAACGATGCGCTCCTTGTTTCCTTTCCCAAAAACACGGATCAGCCCCTTTAAAAAATCCAAATGAGAAACATCCAGGAGAGCCAGTTCTGAGACGCGGATTCCCGTGGAATAAAGGGTCTCAAAAATGGCGCGGTCCCTCAATCCCGCCAGATGTGATGTATCAATAGAGTCCAGCAGGCGGAACATGTCGTCCACCGAAAGATACGTGGGAAGGAAACGCCCCTGCTTCGGAGTGCGCACCAGCTCGGCCGGGTTTATCTGAGCCATTCCGTGTTTGGTCAAAAAATGGTAAAAAGAACGCAGGGCGGCCAGTTTTCTGGCGATTGTCGCTTTTTGGTTTTTGTTGTGCAGCATCGCCAGATAGGCACGAATATCATTCACACCCACTTCATCGAAGGTCCCTTTTCGGCTTTTTCCTTGTGTATCCGGTGAGCTAGCGTCCTCATCCATGAATCCGACAAATTCCGCAAGATCCTGCTCATAAGCCCGGCAGGTATTGGCGGAATACCCTTTTTCTGATGACAGGGATTCCACAAACTGAAAAACCCTGTCTTTTAGGTTTTTTACATCCATAAATCCGAGCCATTTATATATCGATGAGCAGTTGAAGCTCCTCCCATGAACCGACTTCCGGAAAGGGATGCAGCGCCCGGTTCCACGGTTGACGGTATACTATCGGCTTCACGCCGGCGGCATCCAGGGCAAAACAGGTCTCCAGCCGATCCTCAACAAAATACGAAACGCTCCGATCCAAAAGAACCTCAGCCTTCCTGTCGTATGTCCCGGTCGCCACGATCTCGATGGCACTCGAATTTTGACCCAAGACTTCTTTCATCCATTTGAGGACCGGTTTTGGATCCGTTCGAGCCGTCACGAAGAGTACCGGTGCATGCCGACGGAGGATTCGGGAAATCACCCAAGGAGCCTCATTCATGGGTCGTAAGGGAATGATGTGGCTGCCTTCCAAGATTTGTTCAATGATCGCATGGATGACCCCGGGATCCATATCGATGCAGCTCTCCAAATCGTAACACGTGATGTCCTCATAACGGATGCCGTCTACCCGAAATTCCTGATGGGCAATTTCCAAAAACAGATGCATGGTGTCGGCAAATACCCCATCGAAATCAAAGGCCAGCCTTGTCGGATCGATCCGGCCACCTGTGAAAGGAAGCGTCTCTCCTTCAATATTTTCTCGCTGAATAACCCTCAAACAGACCTCCGGGTCTTTTTCTTAAGCCGGGAGACCTTTTTACGATAGATATTGGTCATCTTGGCATCCTTCGCCTCCAGGGCAGTCGTCTGTTTCTTCTTGAACTCTCTCACCTTTTTCTTTAATTCCCGCAAAGAAGAGTCTGCTTTTTTAGGTGAATCATCCACCATCCCCTTGGATTTCTTAATGGCGGCAAGGAGTTCGAACTTGTTTTTTCCGTGAACACCCGATATTTCTGGCATTCCCAAGGCGATCTCCCTTAATTCTTTGACGGTCATCTTGTCGAGCGGTTTTTCCTTTTCTCCCTTTTTCTTTTTGCTCATTGCATACCCCCAGTCGGATTTGAAAGCACAAACGGAGGCCTGTCGCCCCCGCCGTTGAAAAGTTAGTCGATCCCCGATGTCCGGGTTCGTCCCAGTCGTTCAGCCTGTCGATTTTCCGATGTAAAGTTATTTATGTAACAATTTGAGTCGAATATGTCAACAGTTTCTTCCGTCCTTAGTGAGGACAGGATACCATGGACTCCGTTTGGGTCCAAGGCTCAAAAGCTCCGTCATGCTTTATCTTCCTCCACGGCTTTTCTTGCAGCACTAAAGAAGGGCTTGAAAAGATCCAGGGGCACCGGAAAAATGGTGGTGGTGTTATTCTCAGCAGCCATCTCACGCACGGTCTGCAGGTATCGCAGTTGAAGGGCGATCGGATGTGTTTGGATGATTGCCGCCGCTTCCGCCAGCTTGGCGGCGGCCTGATATTCTCCCTCTGCATTAATCACTTTGGCACGCCGCTCCCGCTCCGCTTCGGCCTGCTTGGCCATGGCCCGCTGCATCTCGGACGGAAGATCGATATGCTTGAGTTCCACCGTGGCCACCTTGATCCCCCATGGATCCGTGTGGGTATCCAAAATCTCCTGGAGTTCGGCGTTGATCTTATCTCGCTCCGACAGCAGGTCGTCGAGCTCCGCCTGGCCGCAGACGCTGCGCAGTGTCGTCTGGGCCAGCTGGGACATGGCATAGTTGTAATTTTCCACCTCGATGATGGCCTTGACCGGATCGATTACGCGGAAGTAGATGACCGCGTTGACCTTCACCGACACGTTGTCCCGGGTGATCACATCCTGGGGATCAACATCCATGGCCACCAGCCGCAGGCTTACCTTGACCATCTTGTCCACGATGGGGATCAGGATGATGAGGCCAGGACCCTTGGCCAGGATGACGCGACCGAGTCGGAAGATCACGCCGCGCTCATATTCGTTTAGGATACGAATGGCCGTGGAAAGAAAAAAGGCCGCCATAATCACAATGGCAATGGCTGTAAACATCGGCTGCTCCTTTGCGGATAGAGGTCTATTCCAATGCTGGAAAAAGAATAGGAACCGTTACGAACCGGCTTCCGTTTTAAAGCGTCCAAAATACGAAATACATGTGCTTCAGGGTGCGTCGATCGCTTCCACTTCCAGGACCAGATTTTCCATCCGAACTACCCGGATCTTGGCACCTTCCCGGATCGGGTTTTTGGAAAACGCGTTCCAAAGCTCGCCGTGAACAAAGACTTTCCCTTCCGGGTTAAGGTCCTTCTTCACGACCCCGATCTCCCCGATGAGTCCCTTGGTCCCGGTTCTGGGCTTTGAAATCTGGGACTTGAATACCAGGGCCGCAAGGCCGGCAAAAAATCCCGAAACGACGGCCAGCGTGGGAAGAAGGACACCCCAGGAAAGACTGAACTCGGGGCTGTCCCCCTCAAAAAGCATCAGGGATCCCAGAAGTAGAGAAAGGATGCCGGCCACACTCAGCATGCCGTAACTGGCGATTTTCATTTCGAGGATGAAAAAGATAATGGAAAGCAGGATGAGAAGAATCCCGGCATAATTGACGGGAAGGGTCTGGAAGGCGAAAAAGGCCAAAATGATGCAGATCCCGCCGATAACTCCCGGGAAAATCGTCCCCGGATGTGAAAGCTCGAAGTAAAGACCGGCAAGACCGATCATCATGAGAATATAGGCCACATTGGGATTGCTGATGGTCTTGAGAATCTTTGTCCTCAGGTTCTCCTTGATGAAAACCTTCTGATGGTCGGAAAGAGCCAGTTTCCCCTTTCCCTTGACCTCCAGACCGTCCAGCTTCCGGATCAGGTCCTCCAAGTCCTTTGCGATGAGGTCGATGATTCCGGCCTTGAGGGCCTCGGTCTCAGTGGCCGAGATGCTTTCTCGAACGGCTTTTTCGGCCCAAACGGCGTTCCTCCCTCGTTTTTGCGCAATGCTTTTGATGTAGGCCACCATGTCGTTGGTGACCTTTTCCGACATGGTCTTGTTGATCTCCTGGCCACCGGCTCCCACGGGGTGCGCCGCTCCGATGTTCGTACCCGGTGCCATGGCAGCCACGTCCGCGGCCAGGGTGATCATGACCCCTGCCGATGCGGCCCGGGCCCCGCTGGGAGATACGAAGACCACCACCGGAATCTTGCTCTCATACAATGTCATGACGATGTCGCGCATGGAATCAACAAGCCCGCCGGGCGTGTTCAGCTCAATGACGATCAAAGAAGAATTTTCATCGGAGGCCTTTCGGATTCCGCTGCGGATAAAACTTGCCATACCGGGGCTGATGGTATCCGACACCCGGATCACGTGAACCATCGCCGTCTCGCTTCTTGCCTCCGGCGGTGCGGGCAGGGTGAGTGCAACCATGATGGACAGAAACAGGAAAAGGTATCTAAGTTTCATTCAGTCCTCGGTCTATCCTCGACATTACCAGCTTCATGTCTTCCCAAACATCCCTTTTCCTTTCCGGGTTCCTGAGCAGGTAGGCCGGGTGATATGTCGGCATCACCGGAATACCCCGATAGTCATGAAACCGACCTCTTAGCCGTGAAATGGGGGTTTCGACGTCCAAGAGCGCCTGGGTGGCTACGGACCCTAACGTACAGATCACTGCCGGACGGATGCTTGAAAGCTGCCGCTTCAAAAAAGGGAGACACCGGGCCATCTCATCGGGCAGCGGGTTCCGGTTCCCCGGTGGTCGGCATTTGACCACGTTGCAAATATAAACCTTGTCGCGGGTCAAGCCGATGGCATGGATAATTTTGGTCAACAACTGGCCGGCTGCACCGACAAAGGGTTCACCCTGACGATCTTCTTCGGAACCGGGCCCCTCTCCGACAAAGACCAGCCGCGCCTTTGGCTCTCCCGCCCCGAAAACGATGTATCGTCTCCCGGAACTCAGACCACACCGGTGACAATCCCCCAAATCGGCACGGATATCTTCCAGGGTCTCCGGGAACTTGTGTCCTCTTCCCCAACGTTCTAAAGTATCTAGGGTCTTTTCGGTGCAGTCGAACCCGATTTGTCCCGATTGAGAAAGGAATCGCACCGTTCGGCTCACGGCATCGAGAGTTTCCATGAATTCCTTGAAAATGTCCGGTGTCGTCATCGGATTCCCGGGTTAAAAGTCTTCTCACGGCGTCTTTAAAGAAAGAATCCGGTCCAAGAGAAGATGGGCGACGGCCTCCTTTTCCATAACCGGAAGAATCTCCCGGCTTCCGTCCTTATAAAAAAGAGTAACACGATTGGTATCGGACTCAAACCCTGAACCCATCTCTCCGATCCGATTGGCAGCGATGATATCCAGGTTCTTTTCATTGAGCTTTTTTACGGCGTTGACCTCGAGATCTTCGGTTTCGGCGGCAAAACCGACCAGAGTCTGTCCGGCCAGTTTTCTTTTCCCGATTTCCTTTAAGATGTCCGTGGTTTGCTCCAGTTCCAGGATCCATCGATCATTTTTCTTCTTGATTTTCTGGGCGGCTGTTTTTGTCGGTCGATAATCTGAAACTGCGGCGTTTTTGATGACGATCGGATAGTCCTGAACAACTTCCAGGACGGATTCGGCCATTTCCTGGGCGGTTTGTATCCGGAGAGTCTTGACCCCCGGCGGATCCGGCAGGGTGCTGGGTCCCGTAATTAAAAAAACATCGGCGCCGCGGTGCTCAGCGGCCCGCGCCAGCGCGAATCCCATCTTTCCCGAAGAGGGATTCGCGATGAATCGGACCGGATCAATAGGTTCGCGAGTGGGTCCGGCCGTGATCAGGATCCGTTTTCCCGCAAGATCTTTTAGGGTCAGACATGCTGTGAGGCGTTCTAAGATATATGCGGGATCCGGAAGGCGACCCGGGCCTGAAATGCCGCAGGCAAGGTCGCCGGAATCCGGCTCCAACACATGAAATCCGTCGTTCTTCAACACCTTGAGGTTCCGCCGGACCGGTTCGCTGTTGTACATGTTGACGTTCATGGACGGGCATAATAGCACCGGGACGGTTACGGCCAGTACAAAGGTGCTCAAGGCGTCGTCGGCGATCCCATTGGCGAGCTTTCCGATCATGTTGGCCGTGGCGGGGGCAATGACCACAGCCTCCGCCGTCTCGGCCCAATCAATGTGTTTCATGGCGCTTTCGCCGTCGGCGGAGAAAAGATCCGAGCAGACCGGCTTTCCTGAAAGGGCTTCGAAGGTAACGCGTCCCACGAAGTTGTGGGCGTTTCGGGTCATCATCACCCGCACCGATGCGCCTTGTTTGATGATAAGACGCACAAGCTCGGCGCTCTTATAAGCGGCAATACCGCCGCAGACCCCTAAAACGATATTTTTGTCCTTCAACCGATGCTCCATGATCTCCCGGCGATCCCTTGCTCATCGAAGGATATATTGTTGTCCGGAAATGATCGGAGTTACTTTAAAAGCCCCGCCTCCACCGGCATGGTCGGCATGACCCAAATTTCCACCCTGCATTCATATTGCCCTTCGAGCATATTGATCACGCAATGCCGGTTTTCCTTCTGGAAAAGAAGAACCGTGCGAGGTGATTTGAATTCGCCGATTTTCTTCCAATTGTCCTTGGTCATATTATTTTCGAAAAAGGCGATGAGCGAATTCATCTCTACGTCACCCTTGAGGGTTAAAACTCCGCTGGTATGCCCTGCCGTCCGATAGATAAATGTCTGGTCTTTGACGATCTTCAGCTCCTTTGGCACCATCACATCCCCGAAGTCCATGTACATGGGCACATCCTTTTTTGCTTCGCCCTGATTGTACAAAACGCTGGCGCACCCGAATGCCGACAGAGCGAGGATCGCCGCGATTCCGACCCCCAAAAAACGCCATCCCCTTTTCCTCCGCTGCATCATGATCCAACCTCCTTTTTCATTTGATTGTTGTTATCGAACAAGCTGCTGTTTCGGCACCAAAGCAAATCTACTCAACCTGATTTTTTTTCTTAAGATTCGGGGTTTTCTTGAAAATGATTTCATCCTTCCCGACAACCCCAAGGTCCTTTCGTATAACATATTCTGCGAACCTGGGATCGTGTTTTAATCGCTCGATTCTATGATATAGGGAAATGTTCTTTTGCACAAGCACCTCATTTTCATCGAGTACATGCTGTTTCTGGGCCTTGAGGGAAAGGTAATCGGTAAACCCTCTTTCTCCGAATATAATAAACAAAAGAAAACTGAGAAGGCCTATAGAGGCGGCCGCAATGAGGATTGTCTGTTTATTCATCATTCCGGACTGCGTCTTTTTTGAAAAATGACGCAAAATGCTTTAATTCCGGGCTTCCCGTCATCAGGGAAAATGCCCCGTAAAACCCAATCCCTAAAACCAAGCTTACCGCAAGGCTTAACGGCAAACCGGAATCATGCCAGAACCGTTCGGGAATTCCCTTAAAGGCGACCAGCCACAAACCAGCACCCATGACCAAAGACCCTGCAGCCGAGCGCAGCAAAGACGGTAAAATCTTCTTTGCCCCGATGGAAATCATGCGGGCTTTTAACATCCATAGCAAAAGTCCCAAGTTCACCATGGAAGCCAGGGATGCGGCCAAAGCTAGACCTCCATGACCCATACGCTCCATCAGGACGATCCCGAAACCGATATTGGATACGACGGAGACAGCGGCCGTCCATACCGGCGTTTTTGTGTCCTGAAAGGCATAAAAGGTTGAAACCACTACCCTCACGGCTGAAAATGCCCATAATCCCATACTATAATATAAAAGCGCTACAGCCGTCAATCGTGTGGATTCGGGGCTGAAGGCCCCACGCTCGAAAAGCAAAGCGATGAGGGGTTTTCTCAACACAATGAGCCCCGTCATAGCAGGGAGGCTGATGAAAACCACCAACCTTAAAGCATCCGAAAACGTCTTTCTAACACTGTCGAGGTCACCGGATGCTGCCAGGCGGGAAAGACTCGGCAGTAGGGCAGTGGCGGTGGCGGTGGCAAATATTCCCAAAGGAAACTGTACCAGCCGATCCGCATAATACAGGTAAGAGACGCTCCCTTCGGGAAGTAAAGAAGCCAGGAGGGTGCTCACCAAAACATTGATCTGATAAACAGCCGCTCCAAGAACGGTGGGAAGCATCAGGCATAAGACCTTTTTGAGACCCGGATGCCATAAGGGCGTTTTTTGAGCCAAGCGTATCCCTTTTTTCAGGATCGCCGGCACCTGCAAGGCTGCCTGCAGCGCACCCCCCAAAAGCACCCCGATGGCCAGTCCCCACACCGGTTCGGACATCACCGGAGAAATGAAAAAGACCGCCCCGATGATCATCAGGTTCAACATCACCGGAGCCAGGGCCGGTGCGGCAAAATGGCCCAAGGCATTGAGAATTCCCATGAAAAGCGCCATGAGCCCAATAAAAAAAATATACGGAAACATGATCCGGGTGAGAGTAACGGTGAGGACCATTTTTTCCGGAAACCGAGCAAAGCCGGGAGCGATGACTTTGACGATGATCGGAGATAAAAGCACTCCCAAAACCGATACGGTTACCAGAACTAAAACCAATAGCCGAAATGCGGATCTGGCCAGGCAGTAAGCTTCTTCTCTGCCCTTGTAGGAAAGATACCCGGTAAAGACGGGAATAAAAGAAATGCTTAACGACCCTTCTGCAAGGAGGCGCCTGAGCAGGTTGGGGATGCGGAAGGCCACAAAAAAGGCATCCGCTCCGGCGCCGGCCCCGAAAAATCCGGCAATGACCGCATCCCGGACGAACCCGAAAATCCGGCTCAACAAGGTGGCGCTCCCGACCACCCCGGCGGCCCGAAAAACATGACGGCTTTCATCCATAGGCAATAGCAGAATCAGGGCCCGGCCGTGAAAAGAGATTCGGCGACGTATTGGAAGCGATGATGTTTTTTATTGACAGGAAGCATCCTTTTTGTAATTATAAGTTTTTAATAAAAAACCAGGCGTTTGATAAACGCCTGAAAAATGGAACGGGAGGCACGATCACCCTTGGCAAATCATCCATCTGCAATCAAGCGGGCTCGGCAAAACGAAAACCGGCGCCTGCGCAATAAAATCGCAAAAACACGGGTCAAGAGCGTCATCAAGGCGGTTCGCACGGCCGCTGCAGGCGGTACAGACGTCGAATCGCTTGCCAAACAACTGAATCAGGCCAAGTCCGTCATCGCGAGGAGTTCCAAAAAAGGAGCCGTCCACAAAAGAACCGCTTCCCGGAAGGTTTCCCGTCTGGAACGGCTTGTCAACGCTAAAAAATAGCGCTTCCGACTCATCCTCCCCTCCCCGATAATAGTAACGGAGAGAAGAGTTTTGCCACGCTAAAAGCCTGCGGTGAGATTATTATAGACCCTCTCGGCTATAAGCTTGGAGAGCGCCTTGATGGCATCCCTACGGTTCTTGTCCGTCGTCAAGCGGTCCCCAGCAACCGGGTAAGCCTCATCTTCAGAAACGGAACCGGACCAGATAACGTGTTTTTTCCGATCTGTCAGTTTTAAGACAACGGTGATGGTCACCCGCCTTTCGTCGGATGTAGACGCGCCGGTCCTGGATATGGTTTCCACACCCATGGCGGCGATGACCCCGGAAAGGACAGCGTCGGCATTCTCCGGGGCGTTGACCAAGCCCTCCTCGTTTCTCCGGATGAATTCATCGACCAAATCGTCCGTGAAATCTTTTTCAATGCCGGTCTCCGTGGTCCGGTTATCCAGCAACGCAATGTGAATCTTCTTCACCCCGGCCGGAAAGCTTCCGCTTCCGGCAAATCGATACCCGCATCCCGCCGCCATCACCACTGCAGCGAAATAAACCGCAAAAATACCCAGCGGACTCCTTTTTCGCGCCACCTTTTCCTCCCGGGTCACCTTTAATCTTACTTACTCAGGAATCACACCACGATATTGACCAGCTTTTTCCCCACGACGATGATCTTTCGAACGGCTTTTCCCTCGATGAACCTGAGTACTCGTTCATCCGTGATGGCCATCTCTTGGAGTGCTTCTTCTGTTATATCCGACGAGATCACAAGCCTGCTTCTCAGTTTGCCGTTGACCTGAACCACAACCACGAGTTCGTCTTTTGCAAGAGCCTCTTCCAGAGGTTCCGGCCAGGATTCCAGGAGCACGCTCGTGGTGTTGCCCAACGCGGCCCATATCTCCTCGGAGAGATGGGGAACGATGGGGGAAAGCAACCGCACCACCGACTCTAAAGCAAAGCGCAAGACCTTTGCCAGATGAGGAGAATCCTCGGTGCTTTCCAAGGCGTAGATGGCATTGACCAACTCCATGACGGCGCTGATGGCGGTGTTAAAATGGAAGCGATCTTCGATATCCTGGGTAACTTTGGAGATGGTCTGATGGGTCTTTTTAAAAAGGTCCCGGACATCCCCGGAAAGGCGGTCGGTTTCTCCGCGATACGCTTCCACAGACGAAATACGACCCATCCACTGAACCGCCAGGCGCCAGATCCGGTTCAGAAACCTGTATCCCCCTTCCACCCCTTGCTCGCTCCACTCCAGATCCCGTTCCGGGGGAGCGGCAAAGAGACAAAACAGACGGGTGGTATCGGCCCCGTAACGCTCCAGGAGGGCATTGGGATCGATGACATTCTTCTTGGACTTGGACATTTTTTCCACGCGGCCCACCGCCGCCGGTATGCCGCACTTCCCGCAAAAGCGGTCTTCTCCGGACACTCGAATCTCCTCAGGGAACAAAAAACCATGTTCCGGGCAGGCCGCGGTTTCCTTGCAAACCATCCCCTGGGTCAAAAGACGCGTGAAAGGCTCATTGAAGTTGACCAAGCCGAATTCCCTGAGCACGCGCGTATAATATCTGGAGTACAATAAATGCAGGATCGCATGCTCCACCCCCCCAATGTACTGGTCGACCGGCATCCAATAGTCCACATCCTTTGAGTCGAACATGGCGGTATCGCATGTGGGGCTGCAATACCGCTCGAAGTACCAGGACGACTCCACGAAGGTGTCCATGGTGTCGGTTTCCCGTTTGGCTCCGGTATTCCCGCATTTCGGGCATGTGGCCCGGATAAAGGATTCCAGCACCGGGAGAGGCGATTTTCCGTCTTCCAGAAGATCCGCATCTTCGGGAAGGATCACGGGGAGATCTTTGTCCAAAACTCCCACGATACCGCAATCCGGGCAGTGGATCACGGGGATGGGGGCACCCCAGTACCTCTGCCTGGAAATTCCCCAATCCTTTAGACGGTAGCTCACGGCCCTTTTACCGATCCCCTTTTCTTCGAGGTGATCGGCGATGGCCTCCAGGGTTGCACTGCTTTTCATCCCGTTAAAGACACCGGAATGGACCATGGTCCCTTCGCCGGCAAAGGCCTCGGTCATAACGTAAGGATCCAGGCCCCCATTCGGAGGATCGACCACCACCACCACATCAAGACCGTACTTTCTTGCAAAATCGAGATCCCGCTGGTCGTGGGCCGGGACCGACATGACGGCGCCGGTGCCATACTCCATGAGGGCGAAATTGGCCACCCAGACCGGCATGCGTCGTCCACTTAAGGGATTGACGCAATGGCCGCCCGTGAATACACCTTCCTTTTCGTAGAGATCTACGGTCTTGCTGGAGCGGTCCTGGCGGGACATCTTCTCGCAAAAATCGGCTACCGTCTTTTCCTGTGCTGTTCCCCGGGAAAGGCTTCCAACCATGGGATGTTCCGGTGCCAGGCACATGAAGGTGGCTCCATAAATCGTGTCCTGTCGGGTGGTAAATACGGCGATGGCCTGATCCCCCTTTTCAATGGGAAACCGGATTTCGGCACCGATACTTTTGCCGATCCAGTTTTTCTGCATGGTGACGACTTTTTCGGGCCATCCCGGGAGACGGTCGCAATAAACCAGGAGATCCTCTGCAAAATCGCTGATCTTGAAAAACCATTGCCTGAGCTTTTTTTGCCTAACCTCTTTTCCGCAACGCCAGCAAAGCCCTGCTTCCACCTGTTCATTTGCCAGAACCGTCCGGCACGAGTCGCACCAGTTGACGTGGGACTCTTTACGATAGGCCATTCCCTTTTCCAGCATCCTTAAAAAAAGCCATTGCTCCCATCGATAATACTCGGGTTTGCAGGTAGTCACTTCCCGCTCCCAGTCATAGGAAAAGCCCATCTGTTTGAGCTGTCGGCGCATGGTGTCGATATTCTGGTAAGTCCACCGGGCCGGATGGGTTTTGTTGGCAATGGCCGCATTTTCTGCCGGCATACCGAAGGCATCCCACCCCATGGGATGGAGCACGTTAAAACCCTGCATCCTTTTATACCTGGCGACCACGTCGCCGATGGTGTAATTCCGCACATGCCCCATGTGGATTTTACCCGACGGGTAAGGAAACATTTCTAAAATATAATATTTTTTCCGACTATGATCGGTTATCACGCGAAATAGTCCGTGGTGTTCCCAGAACGCCTGCCATTTGGACTCGATAATTTTAGGTTCATACCGTTCGTTCATTCGCAATCGCCTTCCTTCATTCAATCCGAACTGTCGAATTCCTCATGACACAAGACGTTCCGTATTTCAATACCATCCCGGTCTTAAACCGGGTAAAATCTTGCAGGCGGATCAGGATTCCCCCACCCCTCTTTCCCCGATATATAAAAGGAAAGGGTTTTGTCGAAACAAAAGGCATCATGCTTGATGAAATCGTAAAAAGGTTTTGTGAGCGCCATTCAAGTCTTTTCGGAAAAAGAGAGACAAAGGGTTGAGCGTTAAAAATCTCAAGCTGTTTGAGGCACTTGTGCCGAGTTCTTGAGATTTAGCGAAACCCTTTGGATCTTCCGAAAAGACTTGCGGCGCGAGAAAAATCGGCCTTTTTACGATTTCATCAAAATTAGGATGGCAAAGTAAAAAGCTTCAGATGCAAGGCGCGCAAATCCTGAGGAATGAGGCGTACATATGGGTACGCCGCAATGACGAAGGATGCAGTGCAACGCAGCAGATGGACTTTTTACGAAGCCATCATGCTTGACAAACGGCGGATCGGAGTATTAGAGACGGCCCATGCATTTTGTGGACAAAGCAGCCCTTTTTTTAGCCACCGGGTGTTATGTGGGGAAAATTCCCTTTGCCCCGGGCACCTTTGGCTCTGCCGTCGGTCTGCCCATCGCCTATCTCGTTTCCCTGACACCCCTCCCCTTCAGCCTTTTTTTAATAATCGCTCTCATCGGTTTTGCGGTCCTTATCTCCAACCGGGCCGAAATCGTGATGGCCAAAAAGGACCCGGGTGATATTGTTATTGATGAAATCATCGGAATTGTGATAACATTTACTAATTTTGCCATAAATGCGTGGATCCTGATCACCGGCTTCATCTTGTTCAGGATTATTGACATCCTGAAACCGTATCCGATCCGATGGATCGACCGGCAGGTCCCAGGGGGATGCGGTGTGGTGATGGACGACGTGATCGCCGGAATCTATGCCAATTTAATTTTAAGACTCATGACCCTTTGGGTCGTCTGACCCCCGAAATCTTATGAAGGAATTCGCTAAAACCATGAAAGCCGAAAACGCCTTAGATGCAGGCGATGTCCGGAAGAAAAGCCGTCTCAGAGAAAACATCGAAGCCATCATCGTGGCGGTGATCCTGGCCCTTTTCATCAGGGCCTTTATCGTCCAGGCCTTCAAGATCCCGTCCGGCTCCATGAAAGAAACACTCCTCGTGGGAGACCACATCCTGGTCAATAAGTTCCTCTATGGGATCAAGATCCCTTTGATCCAAAAAACGCTGATCCCCATCAAAAAGCCACATAGGGGAGATATCATCGTATTCCGCTTTCCGGAAGAACCTGGAAAGGACTTCATCAAGAGGGTTATCGCCGTTGAAGGCGACGTTATCGAAATCCGCAACAAACAGGTTTACGTGAACCATCAGGCTGTAAACAGCGACTATGCCGTTTATACCGACCCCCACGTTATACCGGGGACGATTCAGCCTCGGGATAACTTCGGCCCGGTGCCCGTTCCCAAAGGTTCCCTGTTCGTCATGGGAGACAATCGTGATCAGAGCTACGACAGCCGTTTCTGGGGGTTTGTTGGCCTGGATGCCGTGAAGGGTAAAGCCTTCATGATCTACTGGTCCTGGGACAAGGACGATTTCGGCGTACGCTGGAGCCGGCTGGGGGATTGGATCCGCTGATACCTTTTGAATTTGAGGGATTCAAATCGGGGGGTTCTCCCTTTATCTAATATCTAACCCCTTGAACCCCCGTCCCTTTAACCCTTAAATCAGGTGCCCCATGCAGTTTACCAAAAAAGACATCCTGGACATGGAGTCCCTCACGGCCGAAGAGATCACGCTGATCCTCGATACCGCCGAGCACATGAAGGAAATCGGTACCCGGCCCGTGAAAAAGGTCCCTACCCTGCGGGGAAAAACCGTTGTGCTCTTTTTTTACGAGCCCAGCACCCGGACCCGAACGTCTTTCGACATCGCTGCCAAGCGCCTGTCCGCGGACAGCCACTCCATCTCCGCCGGCACCAGCAGCATGGTTAAAGGAGAAACCCTCATCGACACCGCCCGCAACGTAGAGGCCATGAACCCTGACATTCTTGTGATCCGGCACTCCTCGTCCGGTGCGCCCCACATGCTGGCCGCCCTTTGCAAATTCTGCGTCATCAACGCGGGGGACGGAACCCATGCCCATCCCACCCAGGCCCTGTTGGATTTGCTTACGGTTCGGGAAAAGAAAGGGACTATCGCCGGGTTGAGGCTTGCCATCATCGGCGATATTACCCATAGCCGGGTGGCGCGATCCAACATCGTGGGGTTCACCAAAATGGGAGCTTCCGTCGTTGTATCAGGGCCTCCCACCATGATCCCTGCGGGAATCGAAAGGCTGGGGGCGGCCGTGACCTACCATATGGAAAAGGCGATTTCTGATGCAGACGTCATCATGATGCTTCGGATCCAAAAAGAACGGCAAAAGGGTTTCCTTTTTTCCTCGGAAAGGGAATACGCACGGGCTTATGGACTCAATAGGGAAAAGCTGAACCGCGCCAAACCCGAGGTGCTGATCATGCATCCGGGACCTATAAATCGAGGAGTCGAAATCGATCCCGAGGTAGCAGACGGCCCCTATAGTGTTATTCTCGATCAAGTCGCAAATGGTGTGGCCGTCCGTATGGCGCTGCTTTATCTCGTGGCAGGAGGTGTGCGACATGCAGCTTCTGATTAAAGGCGGCCGGGTCCTGGATCCGGGAAGAATCGACGACATCCTGGACATCCTGGTGGAAGACGGCCGGATCGCCAAGGTAGGGAAATCGCTTCGGTCCGTTAAAAAAGGCGCGGGAGCGAGGGTTATCGACGCTTCCGGACTCACCGTGGTCCCGGGGCTCATCGACTTGCACGTTCATTTCCGGGAACCGGGTCACGAATATAAGGAGACCATCGAAACCGGGTGCCTGGCGGCAGCGGCAGGGGGCTTTACCGCCGTCTGCACCATGCCCAATACACTTCCGGTCAACGACAACCGTCAGGTCACGGAATTCATCCTCGAAAAGGCCGCCAAGGCCTGCGGCGTCCGGGTCTATCCCGTGGGAGCCATCAGCAAGGGGCTGAGAGGAGAGGTACTGACCGAATTTTCGGATCTTAAGGAGGGCGGGGCTGTGGCCGTGTCGGACGACGGCCGGCCCGTGCTCGGAAGCCTATTGATGCGACGTGCCCTGGAATATGCCAAGGGGTTCGGACTTTTTGTCATCTCCCATTGCGAAGACCTCGACCTGGCCCAGGGCGGCGTCATGAATGAGGGAGAAATCGCCACCCGGATGGGGCTTCCGGGGATACCCAACGCGGCTGAAAGCATTATGGTCCAAAGAGATATCGCCCTGTGCGCACTTACCGGCGCACGCCTTCACATCGCCCATGTGAGCACCCGGGAATCGGTTGCGGCCATCCGGGACGCCAAAGCGCGGGGTATACCGGTCACCGCCGAGACCGCGCCGCATTATTTCACCTTAACCGATGCGGCGGTTCAAAATTACGACACCCACGCCAAGATGAACCCGCCTCTGCGCTCCGAAGAAGACCGAAACGCCGTATGGGAAGGTCTTTCGGATGGGACTTTGGATGTCATCGCAACCGATCACGCCCCCCATTCCAGCATTGAAAAGGACGTAGAGTTCGACCAGGCGGCATTCGGCATCATCGGGCTGGAAACGGCACTCCCCTTGGGACTCAAACTCGTGGAAAGCGGCGTCCTGTCCCTGAACGGATTGATCGAAAAGATGTCCATCAACCCTGCAAAGATTCTGAGGATCAACCATCGAATCAACGCCGGAAATCCGGCGGACCTGACCCTCATCGACTTGAACCGAACCTTTCGCGTCAACGCAACCCGGTTTTTCTCCAAGAGCCGGAACACGCCCTTCAATGAATGGGAACTGAAAGGAAAAACCGTCTTTACGGTGGTGTCGGGAACCGTGGCCTTTGAAACGGTGTAGAATCTAAGAAACCCTGAAATCATGGAAAATCAAAACCCTTCGGAAAAGATTCTCGTCGTCGACGATGAACTCAGCATGAGGGAATTCTTGGAGATCCTCCTGGAAAAGGAAGGATACCAGGTGGTTTCAGCTGAAAGTGGGGAAAAAGCCCTGTCCCTCATTGAAGAGTCAGACTATGATCTCTTCCTTCTCGATATCCGGCTCGGCGGCCTCTCGGGCATCGAGGTGCTGAAAGCGGCAAAAGCCAAAAACCCCAACGCCGTTGTCATCATGATCAGCGCCTATGCCTCCACGGAAACCGCTGTGGAGGCCATGAATGCCGGGGCCTTTGACTACGTTCCCAAACCCTTCGACGCCGAAGAACTCAAGCAGACCATCCAAAGCGCCCTGCACCTCAAGACCGTTGAGCAGGAAAAGGCCTTCATCGACGACGAATTGAAGAAGACGCTGCATTTCGGAAAAATCATCGGGAACAGCCCTCAGATGCAGCATATTTACCAGATGGTCAGGCAGGTGGCCAAAACCAAGACCAATGTCCTCATCACCGGAGAAAGCGGCACCGGGAAAGAACTGGTCGCCCAGGCCATTCATGAGGAAAGCGACCGAAAACACTTCCCCTTTGTGGCCATCCATTGCGGAGGGATCCCGGAGACCCTCATGGAAAGTGAGCTTTTCGGCCATAGGAAAGGGTCTTTCACCGGAGCCACCGCCGATAAGAAAGGGCTTTTCGAAGTGGCCGACAAAGGGACGGTCTTTTTGGATGAAATCGGGGACTTGAGCCTTCCTATCCAGATCAAGCTCTTGCGCGCCGTCCAGGAAAAGGTGATCCGGGCCGTGGGAAGCAACGAAGATGTCCGGGTGGACATCCGGATACTGTCGGCCACCAATAAAAAGCTCCAGGACGAAGTTATCGCCAAGAACTTCCGGGAAGACCTCTATTACCGGCTCAACGTCATCGAGATCAAGATGCCTCCCTTGCGGGAAAGAAAGAGCGACTTAAAGCTTTTAGCCCAACACTTCCTGGAAAAATACAGCCGCGAGATGGGAAAGGAGATGAAAAAGATCTCCTCTTATGCCATCGACATGCTCAATAAATATAATTTTCCGGGTAACGTCCGGGAGCTGGAAAACATCATCGAACGCAGCGTAGCCCTGTCCGGAACCAACATCCTTTTGCCTGACAGCCTCGCCCTCTCGGTATTCAAGCGCCGATGGATCGAAGGTATCAAAGGCCAGCGCTTTGACTTAGACGACGTGGCCAAAGGGGTTTCACTGGACACCATCCTTGAAGAGATCGAAAAGGCCTATCTCGAAAAGGCCCTGGAAATCGCTTCAGGAAAAATGGATCGTGCGGCAGAGTTTTTAGGCATCAACCTGCGCTCCCTTCGCTATCGGCTCGATAAGTTGGGAATTGAAAAATGAAACTGATGGGCTATCTCGCGACAAATTTTGCCACGAAATGACAAAATTTGGGCGTCGGCAAGAAAATTTTATGGGCTGAATAAGGCGCCGGCCTTTGGAATAAAATTAATTTTCAATGGATTATCAGCCGGTTAACATTATTCAACAAAGATGGCTAAATTCTGGCCTACCTTTTGCATCATTTCCTTTCAAAATCTTTTTGAGATCTTTTGAGATCTTTCAATAACAACAATCAAAAAAGGAGGAAATTACCATGTTGAGTCGTCTGAGAACCCAAAAAGGCTTTACCCTGATCGAGCTGATGATCGTCGTGGCCATCATCGGCATCCTGGCGGCCATCGCCATTCCGAACTTCATTGCCTACAGGAATAAATCTTTCTGCTCCCGGGCCGAAGCGGATGCGGATGGATTGGCGGCTGCCCTTTCGGATTATTTTGCCATACCCACACATGTTACCCTTCCCACTATAGCCCAACTCCAAGGCGGCGGGGGCTTCCGCTTCTCCGGTGAAGGCGCCAGCCGAAACTCGGGAAGCATTACCGCCAACGATGTCAATGTCAGAATCACCATTACGGTAACGGACATGAGCGGTCGCTGTCCGATCAGACTATCGCACAGCAGCCGCATACTGGTCTCCTGATGGCGCTGCAACCATGGGTGTTTTCACGAAATACATCTCGGTGCGCTAACTTTCAACGAACTAATTTAAAAAAGGGAAGGCATTTCGCCTTCCCTTTTTTTATTTTTTTCTCAGCAGGCCTGGTGTCAGCACTCGTATTCAATCGCCGGGAAACTGTTTTTCTTTCAAACGCGGGAACTTCCTGACGGAGACAAATTTTTGTAGAATAGCGTTTTTTTGTTACTGTTTGTATCTCCCTTAGCGTATCCAATCCCTCTTATATTTTCACTAAATTCTAATTATATCAATTAATTATAATTATATTGGTAAAAAACTTTATCTTGGCTCGTTTTTTGCTGTACAATTCAGATACGTCCAATCAGGTTTGTCGTCGATCCCTTTTTTAGGAGGAAAATTCATGCCGGATCGCTTGAAAATTCAAAAGGGCTTTACCCTGATCGAGCTGATGATCGTCGTGGCCATCATCGGCATCCTGGCGGCCATCGCCATCCCCAACTTCATCGCCTATCGGAACAAATCCTTCTGCACCCGAGCAGAGATGGATGCGGACGGGATTTCCTCGGCCATTGCGGATTACTTTGCCGTCCCAAACCGTACTTCCACGCCCGCTATCGCGAATCTCAACAACAGCTTAGGATACCGATTCTCCGGGGAAGGCGTAAGCATCAATTCCGGCACCATCACCGGTTTGGATCCGAATATCAACATCACCATCACGGTGACGGACGGAAGCGGGCGTTGTCCTCCCGACTATCAGGCCGCATCTGCTTATTGGAACAACAACGTAAATACCAAGTTCATTTCAGTCCGATAGGTCATGCCGAGCTTCAGCAATTTAACGGGAAAGCATATTGCTTTCCCGTTTTAATTTTTTCAAATCGGTTCTTTAATGAATCCGCAGCCCAACAACCGTTTAATTCTTTATCATTTTTAAAAAATTGTGTTATATTTATACAATTTGATGAACTCGTAAAAAGTCGAAAATCAGATGGCAAAGTAAAAAGTTCAAGTTCAAGGCGTCGCGAATCCCGTGTGATGAGGCGTACTTATCGTACGTCGAAATCGCAACGGGATGAAGCGCAACGCAGAAATTGGACTTTTTACGAAGCCATCAAATTTGAATCCACTAAAAAATACCCCTGTTGGAATACAACGTCCATGAATGGAAATAGCGCCGACGCTTGCTCCGTGAATGCCGGAAGATATTGTGTTGCCCTGATTCTGCTGGCGTTGCTCATCTTTCCGGTTTATGCCAATTCGATCCATGCCTCCTGGCAGATGGACGACAAACCCAACATCCTCGACAATGAGCGCCTCCACATCGATAACCTCATGCCCGAAACCCTCTATCAGACCTTTATTGCATACCCGGGAACCGTTAAGAAGTTATATCGTCCATTTGCCTGTTTCACCTTTGCCTTGAACTGGTATTTCGGAAAGGACGATCCTGTCGGGTATCACTGGATTAACATTATCATCCATGTTTTGACCGCATTCGTCCTTTTCTTAATAACAAAAGGCCTGTTTAACACTCCGATGTTGGAGGGAAAATACAAACCAGAAGAAATCTACTTCGTTTCACTGCTGAGTGCATCCCTGTGGGCGATCAACCCCATCCAAACCCAGGCGGTGACATATATCGTTCAGCGTATGACCGCCCTTGCCGCGCTGTTTTATCTTTTGGGGCTCTTTCTCTACCTCCAAGCCCGGTTTACACCCATTAACTCCAGAAAAGTGATTTATTTCAGCGGATGCACACTCAGTTTTCTATGCAGCTTTTCTTCCAAGGAAAACGCTGCCATGTTTCCCCTTGCACTGATCCTCCTCGAAATCGCCTTTTTCGACTTTTCGTTGAGAACTATGTTCCAAAAAACATCCCAAACCCTCCTATTATGCTTGGGGATTCTCATACTCTTAGTTTTTTTGCTCTATTATTCCAAAGGAGATCCCTTTTTCTTTTTAAAAGGATACGCTCATCGATCCTTTTCTTTCATGGAACGTATCCTGACTCAGCCCCGGGTCCTCCTCTTTTATTTGAGTTTGATTTTTTATCCATTGCCCCAACGGCTTTCCATTGATCACGATATACCCCTTTCCCAATCCCTGATGCATCCATGGACAACATTGCCGTCGATTCTCATCGTTTTCGCACTTTTCGGCATTGGAGTCATTCTTTTGAAAAAGCGCCCCCTTATCGGCTTTGCCGTTCTTTTCTTCTTTCTCAATCACCTGATCGAATCCTCTGTTATTGCCCTTGAAATCATTTTCGAACACCGCAATTATCTTCCTTCCGCTTTTCTTTTTTTACCCGTCGCTCTTTTAATACATCATTCGATCCGTCATTTAAAAAAAATCGGGTGGGCATCGGTTGCCGTTATTGCTTTTACCGTTTTGCTTCTAATCAATCTGGGAATAGGGACTCATATCCGTAACATGGCTTGGGCCACAAATGTATCCCTATGGGAGGATGCGGCTAAGAAGGCCCCCGGCAACTCCAGACCCCTGGTGAATCTGGCCATCGAGCTGGGATGGAAAAAGAATGCCTCTTCAAAAGATTTGTCTCTCGCACTTTATTTATCGGAAAAGGCCCTCTCTCTTTACGTGTCCAACCCTTTGTATCAGGCAGAGGTTTACGGAAATATCGCGGGTGTATTTTTTAATGTTGAAAAATTCGATACCGCTTTACCATACTATGAGAAAGCCCTCGACATCGACCCATTTTTTATCAAAAATCGTTACGACCTCGCCAAAACCCTGATCCTTCTCAAACGATTTGAGGAGGCTTCGCTGCATCTTGATTTCGTATTGCAGCACGGAGCATTGAAAACCTATAAATATGCAAACCTCAAGGGTTTTGTCCTATTATGGCAGAACCGGTATGTAGAAGCCCTGCCGTTCCTTCAAGCGGCACTGAAAACCGCACCGGAGGAAGGCCCTGTTTTGCTGAATTTAGGCGTCGCACTGAGCCGTTTAGGAAGTTTTAAAAATGCCGAATGGTTCTTGCTCCGGGCGGCCAAATCCTCTCCCGAAGATATGATGCCTTACTTTTTCCTCATTGAAAATGCTATTCGGGGGAAAGATTTGGATCAGGCTCAGCGTTATGCTAAAAAACTTTTAGCCCATTCCGACTTGGTTTCAATAACAAAGTATCTGAATATGACTGAAAAGGATCCGGTTTTTCCTCCCATCGAAAAAAATCGCATCGCCCCGATCATCCGTCAGGCAATTAAAAACTTCACATGAAATAATCGATGTCAAAGGCGGATTTAATAAAGACCGTTACCCCGCTTCCCTACAGGGCCTATTTTTTGCCCGTGGTCGGACTCACGATTTTCGGGTTTCTCGATTCCATCTATCTTTTCATTTCCCATTATCGAGTTCACACCGATATGGGATACCGCAGTTTTTGTGCCATTACCCAGTCTTTGAATTGCGATACGGTTTCCCAAAGTCCCTATTCGATTCTGTTTGGCGTACCGGTCTCTCTATGGGGCATTTACGGTTATGCTTTTCTTTCTTTGCTCCTCTTTTATGCTTGGGATAAACAAGCAATTCCAAAACGCATATGGGCGTCAATTGTAACGATCGCTTTGGTTTTCAGCCTCACGAGCGTATTTTTTGCCTTGGTTTCAACATATTATATTCGATCCTATTGTATCATGTGCATCGCCACCTATGTGGTCAATCTCCTGGTTCTATTTTTCTCATGGCTGATTCGCAGACGTTTCGATCCGGATTCCTTTTTTTCAGCCTTAAAACAAGATCTTCGATTCATCTTCCTTACCAAAAGAAAAACGACTTATTTATTTGTTCCTTTTTTTGCCTCGGTCATCGCAATCTGGATTGGATTGCCTGCTTATTGGCGCACTCCTGCGCCCCCGCTTTCTGAGGATATTCCCACAGGATTTACCATAGAGGGACATCCCTGGATCGGTGCCGAGAATCCATTGCTGACCATCACCGAATTCACAGACTACCAGTGCTTCCAGTGCAAAAAAATGCATTTTTTTTTGCGTACTCTGATTCAGCAAAACCCGGGAAAGATCCGGCTCATCCATCGGCATTTCCCCATGGATCACCGATTTAATAATCTGGTCAAAGAATCGTTTCACGGAGGATCCGGCGATATGTCCCTCATGGCTATCTACGCTGCAGCACAAAACAAATTTTGGAAAACCAGCGACTTTTTATTTGAAATCGCAGACCAGAAAAGAAACTTTAACACCAAAGAAATCGGTGAAAAAACAGGATTGGACTATCTTGCCCTTGCCAGGGCAAGAAATGACCCGGCAATCCGTTTTCTCCTTCGAAAAGATATCCTTGAGGGGATCAAACTGGGAGTTCGGGGAACACCGGCATATTTAATTGATGGTCAACTTTATACGGCTTTGATTCCACCGGAAGTACTCGATAAGGGATTGAAATGAACTCAAGAGCCGAACGCCTCATCCGGAAAACCATTGCCGTTCTGATCATCGTCTTAATCGGTATTATCGTGGTCCTTTCCTGGGTTCCCCCGGTCTGCCGGGACGCATTGACTCATCATTTGTTCGTCCCAAAGCTTTATTTAAAGCATGGCGGCATCCATGAAATCCCCGATATCCCTTTTTCCTATTATCCCATGAACCTCGATCTTCTTTATATGATTCCTTTATATTTCGGAAACGACATCCTTCCGAAGCTGATACATTTTTCTTTTGCCTTGATGACGGCATGGCTGATTTTTAATTATTTAAAAAAACGCGTTGCGACTCACTACGCTCTTCTCGGCGCCCTTTTTTTCCTTTCCATCCCTATCATCGTCAAACTTTCCATTACAGTATACGTGGATCTTGGGATTGATCTTTTTTACCACAGCATCCCTGTTGCTTCTTCTAAAATGGCTTGAAACCTCGAAAATGAGATGGCTTGTTTTTTCCGGCATCATGTGCGGCCTTTCTCTCGGAACCAAATACAACGCATTGATATCACTGCTTTTGTTAGCTTTTTTCATTCCCGTGGCCTATATCCGATATCCCCGAAAAATTCCTGCAAGCCAGGTCAAAGCGCTGGGTTATTCGGGTCTTTTCGTGCTGGTATCTTTGATCCTCTTTTCGCCATGGATGATCCGAAACTATATCCTGACCCAAAATCCTGTCTATCCCCTCTTCGATCATTGGTTTCATTCTCAAGCAACATCATCATTAAATAGCGATGCCGACGCCCAGAAATCCGAATCGATCTATGCATTAAAACCCTTTGCCTTAAGAAAGGTCATCTATAATGAGAATTGGTGGCAGCTTATTACTATTCCCATCAGAATCTTTTTTGAAGGAAAAGACGACAACCCAAAGTATTTTGATGGAAAGCTCAATCCATTTCTGCTCATTTTTCCACTTTTTCTGTTCATCGGTTTCAAAAATCAGGTCCCACAACTGCAATTCGAAATCAAATTCTTTGTTTTATTTTCGATTCTTTTGCTTCTGCTTGTATTTTTCCAATCTGACATGCGGATCCGCTATGCAGGCTCAATAATCCCCCCCCTGGTTATACTTTCGATATTGGGATTGAAACATATCGAAGATATATTGATCCGAAAAGCATTTTTAAGATCATTTCATTCGTGGATACCTCCCATAATCATGGCAGTACTTCTAATCCCAAATGCTTTTTATTTGAAAGAACAATTCCATGTAGTCGATCCATTTTCCTATATTTCAGGAAAGGTCAGCCGGGATGACTACATTGAAAAGTATCGCCCGGAATATCGTGTGATTCGATATGCCAATCGGCATCTGCCTCCTAATAGTAAAATTCTTTTTCTGTTTATCGGAAACAGAGGCTATTACAGCGATCGAGATGTGTTTTTCGGATATGAATGGTTGAAACGGGAGATTAAAAAGAAGAATACGGCTGATTCTATTTCAGAAGCCATGAAACAAAAAGGAGTCACCCACATTCTACTTCGTGCCGATCTTTTCCTTGGCTGGGTGACGAATGAGTTGAGTCCGTATCATGGAAAAATAATGGTGAATTTTTTAAACGACCATACCTATTTGCTTTTTGCCTTTTCCGACTATTGGTTGTGTGAAATCCGGCCTTAACGTGCATGATAAATCCTGTTGCCGACAAAACGGATCTTATGCGTTTCCGGAAACGATTCGCGCTGCTTGTCTGCATTATTCTCTGCGTGACTCTTTTTTTTCTTTACCGGCAGGCACTAAGACACGACTTCCTCATCATCGATGATACTGTCTATGTCACAGACAATCCTCATGTGAAAGGAGGCCTCTCCCTTTCAAATATCAAGTGGGCCTTTACGACCTTCAAGGCTGAGTTCTGGCACCCCATGACGTGGATCTCTTTGATGCTGGACGCCTCGTTGCATGGTCTGCATCCAGGCGGCTATCATCTTACCAATCTTTTGCTTCACGTTTTAAATACGATCCTTCTATTTATAATATTAAATACCATGACTTCCGCCTTATGGCCGAGCGCCTTTATCGCCGCGCTTTTCGCCTTGCATCCCATTCATGTGGAACCCGTTGCCTGGATATCGAGCAGAAAGGACGTTCTGGGTGCTTTTTTTTCATTCCTTGCATTATGGGCATACCTAAAATATGCAAAACAAAAAAATACTTTATTTTATGTCCTTTCCATTATATCCTTTGCGGCAAGCCTGATGTCCAAGTCAATATTCATGACTTTACCCTTCATCCTGCTTCTCATCGACTTTTGGCCGCTTAATCGTTTGAAATGCTCAAATGCCGATGTGCTCCCAAAAATTTCCTATCTGCGCGCTTTTGCTGAAAAAATCCCCTTTCTTTTCTTATCGCTTACCATCTGTATCCTAACACTTTTAGCCCAACAAAGTTCTGGAGGTATCATTCCTTTATCCGACTATCCCTTTCCAAACCGGATCGCCAACGCGATAACAACATATCCCGCGTACACGGCAAAAATGTTCTGGCCCTTGAAGCTTTCCTGCATCTACCCGCTGAAAACAGATGTTTCAATACTCAGCACCACGCTTTCATCAATTCTGGTGGGAGGAACACTCGCCATTACGATTTATTTCCGCCGAAATCACGGATATCTCATCGTCGGAGGGTTGTGGTTTTTGTTGGCTCTTGCGCCGGTTTCAGGGTTGATCAAAGTCGGAGATTTTTCAATCGCGGATCGTTACCTCTATTTTCCCATCGTCGGGATTTACCTGATGATGACATGGACCGCCGCGGAGCTTGTTGAAAAATGGAAAATATCTAAAACCATTTGTGCCTTCCTTGCAATCGCGCTTCTTTTTCCTTTATCGATGCTTTCTTTCAAGCAGATCGGATACTGGAAAAATAGTTTCGCGCTCTTTCAGCATGCCGTGGAGGTGACGGAAGACAATTATCTGGCCCAATCCGCCCTCGGGCATTCCATGGCAAAGCAGGGTGATATGGAGAACGCCGTTGTTCATTTCCGAGAAGCGGCAAGACTGAAGCCAGAAAGAATCAATTACCAGAATGATCTGGGAAGGGCATTGGTTGCAACCGGGCATTTCAGTGAAGCCGTCTCCGTCCTGGAATCTGTCATTGAACAAAAAGCAAGGTTTGCGGAACTGTTTTATTATCTGGGTCTGGCAATGACAGGCATTGAACGCGGGGATCGCGCCATTGAAAGCTTCTATCAGGCCCTTCTCCTTAAACAATTCCACATGGGCGATTCGAACGCGAAAATGAATACTGGTTTTTTATCGACCGCCAAGGCCGAAAAATATCTGAAAGGAAACATAAAACAGGATTTAGATACTGATTGTATCGGCTTCCAGGATATCATGCCTGAAATGGATGACCCGAAAGCCCGTTACTGTCTTGCTGTGTCATATCTTCGAGAAAATCAATTCACAGAGGCACTTGCTTTATTTCATATAAAAGATTCATCGGATTGGTTGAAAATGGCGGCTCTTAAGGGCTTTTCGAGGTGGCCCCTCTTGCATCAATAATAAGGACCTGCATTAAAATGAAGATCGCAACACAGCGAAAAATCGACAGATGGGCAGGGGTCTTGATCTGCCGTCTTTTTTCTTTAATCAATCTTAAAAAGCCGGATCAGTTTAAAGCCCCTCAGATCCGCCGAATATTGATCATTTTACTTTCCGAACTTGGAAGCCTGATCCTTTCTTATCCCATGTTGAAACGCTTGGAATCGAAATATCCAAACGCAACGATTCATTACCTGGTCTTTGCCCAAAACGCGGAAGCGCTGAAACTTTTAGAAGCCGTCCCCGATGAAAATATCTTTCCCCATAAGAAGCCATTCCTTTATTTCCTTGGTCAAAGACAGCCTGTCTGCTCTTATCGGATATTCGGCAGCGTCGGATGGATATTGTCATCGACTGTGAGCTTTTTTCCAGAATCAGCAGCATTTTCGCTTTTTTGTCGGGTGCACCCATCATGGTAGGATTTTACCCCCATACTCAGGAAGGGCTCTATCGAGGCAATTTTATCAACCGGCCGGTTTTGTACAATCCTTACATTCACATTTCCAGGCAATTCATCAATATGGTCGAGGCCATTGAATCCGATTCCTTTCCATTGGTAAAAAAGGAACCCGCTGACGAACAATTAGTCCTGCCACATGTGCGCATGGGAAAACGGGAAAAGGACGAATATCAAAAAAAACTTGCCGTCGATTTTCCTAAAATTTCTACCAAAAAGCTGACCTTGATTTATCCGGGCGGTGGACAATTATCCATCCGGGCTTGGCCGTTTGGTTATTATGTCATACTGATCCGAAAACTCCTTAAAGCCGGATCTAATATTGGGATAATAGGCTTATCGGCCGACTCGCATCTGGCGCAAGGCTTCATTCAGACCTTAAAAAGCCCGAATGTTTTCGATTTGACGGGTTACACTCGCTCCCTGACGGACCTGATGGCCCTTTTTCATATCGCATCCCTCCTGATAACCAACGACGGCGGGCCGGTCCATATTGCCGCTCTGAGCCCTATCCCGACCATAACCATCTTCGGGCCTGAAACGCCGATCTTATACGGATCTCTAAGTCCGAATGCGGAAAATCTTTTTGCAGGGCTCTCTTGTTCGCCATGTCTGAGCGCTTATAATCATAGGAACTCTCCATGTGACGGGGATAATGTTTGTCTGAAATCGATCACCCCGGAAAAGATTTTCTCGGTTTCCATGAAATATTTGGAGGGTTGAGTGCTTCACTTCCGGAATTTGTAAAATCTGGTTTTCAAAAATTAACAGTTGTATCACCTTTTTCCGGCAATCTTTTGATGGAAATTAAAAAAAATGGTATAAGCTAATTGATCTTGAGATCCGATCTTCTTAATGACTGGATAAGCGCATTATTGGATGAGCAGAAAAAACAGTACTTGTCGCTTTTTTCCAAAACCATACGAAGTTGTCATATTCCAAGGCCGGCTATGGGCTATATATGATTATCTCATGAGGTATTATTCCAATGGTTAAAGAAAAATCGGTTTGTGTCGTTGTCCCCGCTCACAATGAAGAAACCCAAATTGCCAGGGTTTTCGAAACCATGCCTGACTACGTGGATTTTATCATTGTGGTCGACGACAAGAGTTCAGACAGCACCGTAAAAGTTGTGGAAAGTTATTTCCAAAAGGATTCGCGTATAGAACTGATCAAGCATGAAAATAATCAGGGCGTCGGAGGGGCTATCGCATCGGGATACAAATGGGCGAGAGATAACAATATCGACGTAACGGCGGTAATGGCAGGTGACGGCCAAATGGACCCTCTGGACTTTGACAACATTATCGATCCTGTCGTTTCGGGTATCGCGGATTATTCAAAGGGAAATCGATTATTTTTCGGAGATGCATGGAGCATGATCCCACATTATCGATATTTAGGAAACGCTTTCCTATCTTTATTAACAAAAATTGCATCCGGTTATTGGCACATCGCAGATTCCCAGAGCGGATATACCGCTATTTCTTTGACAGCTTTAAGGCGGCTTGATCTGGAAGAGATATACCGCTATTATGGAATGCCGAACGACATGCTGATCAAATTGAATCAATACGACTTCAAAGTAAAAGATGTTCATATCCGACCCGTTTACAACATTGGGGAGAAATCCGGCATAAGACTTGGAAGAGTCATTCCGAAAATTTCATGGCTATTATTCAAGGGATTTTGGCGGAGGCTTGTTTTCAAATATGTGATCAAAGACTTTCACCCTTTAATATTTTTTTATATTTTGTCATTTTTGCTTCTTGCTGGAAGCATACCTCTGCTGTTTAGGCTTTTCTATATATGGGGTATTACAGGCGTTATCCCAAAAACAAACGCCATGGCGCTCATCTTCACAATAGTGAGCGGCCTGCAGGCTCTTTTTTTCGGAATGTGGTTTGACATGGAATACAATAAAAACCTTAAAGCATGATTATGAATATTTGAATGAATACGGGTTAAGCGAGATAAAAGAATGGTAATTTTTGCAAAACAGGTATGGCGCCATATATGATATTTGACTTAAACAGCAAGGTTGCCGGTCAATTATTAACCGCTATTAGATGTTTATGCCGGGCAGTTGTTCCGCTGCTCTTTGAAATCCGCCGGCGACTGGCGCCAAAGCCATATCGCACATATACCGCCTATAACAAATATATAACTAACTGCTATTGCACGGTCTATCATCGCCGCAAGGATGCCCACCTCCAGCGGTAATCCTACAACTGTCGCACAGAAACCGAGAACAAGCTCTCTGATTCCCAATGCACCGGGCGTCAGCCCTACAAATAAAATAACAAAACTCAAAGCTCCGAGTATAAGGTATCCTCCCGCGTTGATACTTTCCCCCATACTGGTGTAAATAATCCAGAGACGCGCCGCATCGAGCAAAAAATTTACGCCCAGAAGCGCTGCCGAGCTAAAAACCGTTTTCTTTTCTTTCGATATTTGGCTTCGGCCTGTAAGAAATTTCCGAAGAATGGAGCTTGCTCGTCCCTGCCCAGCCGGGACAGGAAGCGGCACAACCAGAAAAGATAATGACCCTATGATTGTTATCGCAAAAACAACAGCCAAAATCTTATTTTCATATCCACCCAGACCATAGATGCTCAATAAAACAACCAGGGCTACACTTGCCGCCACGGCGGTCATTAAAAAAGTGATATACAAAAAAAAGGTCGCAAAATGCGTATAGGCCAGTCCGTAATGACGTTTCAGATAATTGGCACGGAAAACTGTGCCGAATTTCATCGGGACATAATTGAGCAGCAAGGCTGCGTGCTGCAGTCTTACCATGTCCCAAAAACCGGTCTTAACCTTCAGGGCGCTCAGCAAACACCGGACCGCACCTGCCCCGCTTAGAGCTATTAAGAGCCACAGGCAATACATCACAAAAAGCTGCTTCGGACTTAACTTAAACAGTTCTTTCAGCTGTTCCCAGTGCCTGGCCAAATACCACGCCAGAAAAATTATTACTACTACACCTGTAATATTTTTAAACCATTTATGCATAGATTTACTTTTTGCTAAATATCGCTAACTCTTTTATAATACATTCGGCTACTTCTGGCCCATATACAAACTAAAGATTTTTTGCCAGATTCTCCATTCAATTCCGTACCTGAAAACTCTGAATTTCCAGCGAAGCTTTGCGAAAGGGTAGAAAATCCCGTTGCAAACCAAGGACAGGACCGCCTTAATGAAGCCGTGATGGCGAATTCTCTTCTCCTTAAAACTCCAATCCCTAATTGTCTTATAAGTAAAGAAGTAACGAACTAAAATGGATACAGTTTGCAGCTCTTTCTTCTTCGGTTCATCAAGCCATGTTACATTTTTAGAATCATAGAGTTCAAACTTCGCCCAGCCGTCCAAGTCTCTGGGCGGTACAAATCCATGTCTTTCAACTACGTTATCATACAGTTCTGTTCCTGGAAATGGAGAATAGATAAACATACCGTTTATTCTTGCACCGGAAGGATATAAATGACGTATTTGGTCATATATGTCCAAAGTTTCCATCCTCTGTTCATCAGTTTCTTCCGGAAAACCAATCATAAAAGAAGTGAATGACTTTAATCCTGTTTCATGGCACTTCTTTATACTTTGCAGAATCTGCTCTGACGATACATCCTTCTTTATACGTGCAAGCGTCACATTTGACCCTGATTCACCCCCAAACTCAATTTCAGTAAAACCTGCTTTCTTCAACAAATACAGGAATTCATCTTCATATCTTGAAAAGTAGTCGAAACGACATTCCGCAAAAAACCAGGTTTTTATTCCCCGCTCGATTACAAGTTCGCAAAACTCCCTGACACGTTTTTTATTACAGAAAAAGTTGGAATCCACAATGAGAATCCTGGAGGGATTATACCTTGATATTACTGATTCGACTTCTTCGACAATGACTTGTGCAGGTTTTGCACGCCAGGAGTGTCCAAACAGGGATATTTCCGCACAGAAGGCGCAATGATGCGGGCAGCCGCGACTCGTCTGAAAGTCGAAATCGGCGCTCGTAGCCAAATATTTATTCATTGGAAGAAGTTCGTATGGAAGAAAAGTCGTCTGGTTAAAAGGAGGAGGATTGCGGTCGCCGGTGAAGATTACTTTGCCTGAAGAATCTTTGTATGCAATCGACTTTATAGAAGCAAGGTCCCTTTGTCCCTCGAAATACTGAGCCAATTCGACAGCCACCTCTTCGCCATCTCCTTTTACCGCAATATCCACAAGCGGATGAGCAGCCGTTTGTTCAGGAAGGATTGATGAATGCGGTCCTCCGAAAACCACCGGCACTCCCATTCCCTTTGCCAATGAGGCGCACTTAAGTGCGGGAGGAATCTGCATTGAACCGGTCATATGCGAGACCCCCATATATAAAACATTCTCCAAATCCTCCGGAACTAATTCCTGAATTCGCAGGTCTATTAGCCGCGGCTCATATCCATTTTTAATAAGGGCTTCGGCCAAATAAAGAATGCCCAAAGGTATATGGACATACCCCCCCTTGTATCCGCTCCGGACCAAAACTATCTTCTTGTTGTGCTGATTATCAGACATAATCCGCCACAGGAATTCGATAGACGATTATCACTTTTTTGATATATTTTGCTTAGGCTCAAGCGTCCAAATAGTAGTAAGAGAAAATAAGCTCGGCCAAATAGATTGCAGTAATTCACCACAATGGCAACTCCACTGTAAAGGCATCAAAGGACAATATGTTTTTCTCAATATATTCAAGCCTGCTTCAGCAAATAGCTTTTCGCCTAATTTACGGTTAAAAAATCTTAAATGATGCCAGTCATGGCCCCCAAATGGTGGCCGTCCTATCAGCATCATTAGTCTCGCCCAAATGTGAAATTCGTTAGGCAACGAGATAACCATTGTTCCGGAATCTTTTAACGCCGCAACGAGGTTCCTGATTGCAGCCAATGGGTTAACAAGATGTTCCAGCACTTCGAGGGCAAAAATAAAATCATATTTGCCGTCAGGCGAATTTTTCGCAATGTCGCATTGGAATACCATAAAATTTTCTTTCTTTGCAAATTGCACCGCAAGAGGCGAAATATCACAAATAGTCACTTCAAAACCTGCCTCTTTAAGTTTTTTGGCTTCTCCGAGACTTCCTACCCCAACCGAAAGTGCACACCCGCTGTTTGCCCGCAATAGTTCAATGGCTTTTTCTGCTCTATAAACGGATCTGACATAGTGCCGGCCACACTTCTGGATAGATTCAAAGTATTTATCATAGTCCTGCGATGTATTGCCGCTTGCCTTTAAGGCTTTGTTTACCACTTAAATTTCCTTTTTAAAACTATCCAATATCTCTACTTATCGGGTTTTTGTGCAACGCAGGTATATCCACAGGCCAAAATATGATTTTTATCAAATGTCTTGTCAATAAAATGGCAAAACCTTACGCAAAGCCATTTGTTAATAAAAAAGACAATGTGTTTAATCACAGGTATATGCCAGAACAAACAAACAAAAAGAGTCGAGAATTGATGCCCTAAAAAACTAAAAATACCGCCCCGCACATTTATCTCGATAACCTTAAAACCCGCATTCTCAAGCAGCAATCTGATACCATATTTTGTGTATCTAAAATAATCATGCGGCTCCTCATGCAATCGGCTTAAGTGAGGTATCGAAAGTATAAGATGTGCTCCGGGTTTTAATACCCTGAAAATCTCAGAAAGCGCCTTCGCCGGATGCTGTATATGCTCTAAAACCTCAAAGCAGACGGCGCTGTCATAACTGCCGTCACTTATCATAGCCATATTTTGAATATCCCCTATGAACGTAACACCCTCGGTGCGCTTTTCTACATCAAAAGTATCATAGCAGCTGACCTTGCTCATAATGACATCTTTATATGGCATATCTCCGCAACCTATATCGAGTAACTTGCCGCCAGCATAATTTATAATAGCAGGTACCGTTACGCTATATGCGCCGTAGGTAAGGGGTGTAAAGAACCTTCGCTTGTGGCACGTGTTAAGCTCTTCGTTGATTCTATTTCTGTTTTTCCGTAACAAGCCGCTCATCCGATATCATAGTCCTGCGATGTATTTGCCTAAATCATTAATACGACATTAACTACTCAGTATCTTCTTATATTTGTCCGAGATTACTTTCCAGTCAAACGCCGAAATTATTTTTTCCCTAGCTTGCTTTCTTATTTGCGGCACTAAATAATCATTTTTCAGCAATTCGACGACCGTTTTAGAAATCTCTGCAGGGCTTTTCTGTTTAATCAAAAAACCTGTTTGGCCGTTTAATATCAAATCCCTGTTACCTTCGAGGTCAGTAGCAACTGTAACCGCACCGCAGGACATTGCCTCCATCAAGGCGACAGGCAGCCCCTCCCTGTCTCCACCTTCTGCAATAACTGATGGTGCGATTACAATATCAGCCGTAGCGTAATATTTCGGTAAATCAGAGTTTGCTATCTGACCGGCAAAGATTATATTGCCCTCTACACCAAGTTTTCGGCTAAGAGATTTCAATTCCTGTTCCAAAGCACCGCTGCCAACAATCAGCAATATGGCCTTTGGAAATTCCTTTATCACCGTCGGCATCGCCTCTATCAGAAACCGGACACCCTTCTTCTCAGTTAATCTGCCAACAAATAGCAGAAAAGGACCTTCTATGGCGTATTTGGTTTTTATTAGACTATCCTTTTTTACAGAACTGAAATGCTCGCTATCAACACCCATCGATATTATTTCGATTTCAAGGCCAGGAGCTATCTTTGTCAAAATTTCTTTTTTCATAGCGCTGCTGACAACCGCTATCCTGTCTGCACACTTAAGTGTCCATCTCTTGATAGCTGTTGTGAATCTGCCCTGCAGGCCAAAGACATCTCCGCCGTGAGCCGTTACCAGAAATTTTACGCCATATTTTTTCTTTATTAAAGCTGCAATAAAACCCGACGGAATTATCCAGTGAGCATAGATTACGTCAGGCCGCTCTTTTTTGATTTGCCTGCTCAACGCAAAGAAATAAGCCAGCAAAAAAAATGGTATCAGGAGGTAATATAATTTGTTGCTCTTCAGTGCAGGCACAATCCCGCCCTCTCCCGCAAGTTTTTCCGCTTTCCTGAAAAAATATCTGAACCGGTGAACCTTTATCCCATCGACGATTTCGTCAGCTTTAGCGCCGGGATAATTCGGCACAAGCACAGAAACCTCAAAATCTCCTGCCAGTCTTCTGGCCAGCTCAAAAACAAAATGACCGGCATGGTCTCCCGGCCATCTCGGATATGATGTGGTAATCATACAGACCCACATAGTTAATCGCCCTGAAAATGCAAACTGTTGCAGCAAGTCTGATTCATTTAAGCTCCTTGTTGATTTCCATATCAAACCACATCGCGAACAGCGTAAACTGTATGGCGGTAATGAACGAAAAAATCGCCTCAAGAGCATTTAAAGGCGGAATATGCCCCTGGGAAACCCATATATAAACAGCCTGATAAAAAGAATCAGCGTGGCCATATCAAACAATAAACCGAATACATCTTAATACTATACCGCATTCAGACCATTACCACTTTTCAAGTATCTGTCTCCGCATATCTCACAAACTAAATCTTTATTAAGTTTTTCTCCACATCCACATACCCAGCTTATCTGCCGAGCTGGAACACCCACAACAAGAGCATGATTCGGCACCTCTTTGTTCACCAGTGATCCGGCACCAATGAAGGCATACTCTCCAATGGTCACTCCGCAAACAATGGTGGCATTGGCTCCGATTGTTGCCCCTTTTTTGACTAAAGTTTTACGAATTTGGTTCATGCGAGAAATATGCGCCCGCGGATTATAGACGTTTGTGAAAACCATTGAGGGTCCACAAAATACATGGTCTTCCAAGGTCACGCCTTTAAACACCGAAACATTGTTTTGGATTTTACAACCATTACCGATGGTAACATCGGGGCCTATGACCACATTTTGACCAATATTGCAGTTTTTCCCTATTTTTGAGCCGGACAATATGTGTGAAAAATGCCAAATCTTTGTTCCGGAACCGATCTCGCACCCTTTGTCTATTATAGAAGTCTCATGGACAAAATAATCCGCTTTCTCACCCTGTTGGTTCGCTATGTTTCCAGTTGAATAATTATTATTAAGTGATTTGGCCCATTTTTGGATCCGAACAGTCTCTGAATTATTATTGAGCGAATGCTGTGCTGCATTCAATATTCTCAGGACCTGCAAGCCTTCTGCACCGTCGGTTATCGGCTGTGTTTTGTTTAAAATGCAGGATAAAAAGTGTTGGCATTCTCTTCTAAGGGGTTCTTCTTCCGGGACATTAACTCGCTCAGGTTCCGCTTTTATGGGAACGGGGAGGCTTTCACGCCATTGGATTTCATGGGGGAATAAAAGGAGTTTTTCCGTCCAAGTTTTGGTATCGTCGAACACCGCCATTTTTCGATCCCCGACAATCACCAACTTTTGTTCCTTGAATGGATGGAGCCACGAAACAAAAATGTGAGCACGAAGCCCGGAAGGAAAACTTAGATGCGTGGTAGTAACGTCGGCTATCCTTTGATGTAGGTAATTTCCACCCGTAGCCATGACGATCTCAGGTTCTTCTCCTGCCAAAGAAAGGATCATGGAAATATCATGAGGTGCGAAAGACCATAAAATATTTTCTTCTCTTCGAATCTTGCCCAAGTTGAGGCGATGCGAATAAATATAATTGATCCGTCCAAGTTCTCCGGATCCGGCCAATTCCTTTAATTTGGTGAAGATGGGGTGATATTGCAATAAATGGCCCACCATGAGAACAAGGGATTTGGATTTTGCGATTGAAATGAGTTCTACGGCCTCCTTTTCATGCAGCACAAGCGGTTTTTCCACAAAGACATGCTTTCCCGCAAGCAATGTTTCCCGGGCAAGCGAAAAATGAGTTTCAGCAGGCGTTGCAATGACAACACCATCGATGTGCTTATGCTTCAGAACATCGTTGAAAGCAATGCAACGATCGATCTCTGAATATTTTTTTTGATATTCCGAAAGAAGCGCCTCGTTTTTATCGCAAATCAGGCGAAGTGCACCGAGGTGGTGATAGTTCCGGACCAAATGCTTGCCCCAATACCCTGAACCGACTACTGCGATATTTGCTTTTTTCATGATTTTTCCAATCTTTTGCAATATTGTATCTTGCTGTCTCCCGGTCGGTAAAAATCGGCCAACACCGCTTCTTTTTGGTAACCCATATCTTCGTAAAAAGCGTGAGTGCTGGCGTATTGGACGCGGCTGGAGGTTTCCACATAGATCCGGGTGCCGCCGGTTTTGCGAATCCTTTTTTCACATTCCACCAGCAAGCGGCGGCCGAGACCCCGCCTTTGAAGATCGGGATGGATCGCAATCCAATAGAGATCGAAGCTCGACTCGGTCATGGGGACGGGGCCGTAGCAGGCGTATCCCGCCAGTCGGCCGTATTGTTCGGCAAAAAGAAAGAAGTAGCCGCTTTGAGGCCCGGTTTTGAGGTGTTCTTCAGCAAGTTCGCCGGCGACTTTAATTTCTTCTACCGAAAAAAAATCGGTGACGGCTACCAACTGCCGGATGTGCTCGGGATCTTGGGGCATGACATCGGTGCGGAAGGTAGTGTCATGAACGTCAACAACGAGTTCCGTTCCGTCTTTCATATATCTATCGGTATCAAGGTGTTTCTTCGTCAACATCCATCCCCTATCGAATCGATTTTGAGGGCATCCACTCCCAGCGCCACCAGGAAAAACTGGTCCACTCCCCGTCTCTGAGTTGTGAACTCGTTGTGCATGGAAAACTCTCCTACCTTCCATGTCACCTTTTAAATACCCCTTCGTGCCGATACTATCAAGAACATCTCATTATTTGGAACCTAAATTGATCGTTTTCAATTTGGCAAAAAAGAATTGTTTTTGAATATCCTTGTGTTGGAACGGAGTTGACCATTCCAATTGCCCACCCGTCGGGTGTACCATAAAAGGCATGCACTAGAATTATTTGCGAAATTGAAAACTCTTTGGGATTTCCGATTTCACCGCATCTGCTACGTTGCCGAAAGCTCGACGTACGAATTGTACGCCTTCGCTTCCGGACGCCTTGCATCTGCGGCAAATTCGAAAATCGCTCAATTTAGGTGGAAGGCGATGTCATTAAAAGCCCCGGCGAAGCGCATCGGCAAGAATGCAGCCGACAGCTTCGGTAAATGAGATATCTGAGTGCTTCAGGGCCGCCGAAAAGCCCGCATCGGGGCTCAGGCATGGATTGGCGTTGACCTCCAGGATCCAGGGACGTCCCTCGGAGTCCACCCGGAAATCGATGCGGGCATATCCTTTCAATCCGAAAACCCTCCAGCAGGAAAGGGCCAAATCTTTCAGCGTATCCATAAGGGACTGATCCGTGTCCGGAAAATCGAAGCTCCTGGGGGTATGCTGGTATTCCCATGAGTCGGGCTCCCATTTGGCCTTGTAACCCACAATCTTGGGCTTATCATCGGCATATCCCTCGAAAACGATCTCGGCTGGGGATAGGACTTGGGGTCCGCCTGGTCCGCCCAGAAGCGACAGATTGAACTCGCGGCCGTCGATGTAGGCTTCGGCAAAGCACGGGTCTCCGGTTTTAATAAAAATCTTCTGCAGGCGATCGGAAAGCTCTTTAAAAGACTCCATCGATACAATTCGATCTTCATCCAACCCAACGGAGGCGTGTTCCCAGAGGGACTTGATAATCCATGGTTTTTGGATCGCATCCGAATCTGAAAAAAATGATCGGGGTTCAGGTGTATCGCGCCCCGCCTCAGCTGAAACCCAGGACGGTGTGGGGAGTCCGGCTGCGGACATTTTTTCCTTTGCCATGCCCTTGTGGGTCGTCACCCAGAGTACTTCGGCGCAAGACCCCGTGTAGGGCATGGCCATGGCTTCCAGCATCGCTGGAAAAAGATGAATGAGCCGCATATGCCCGTCCAGTGACTCCACCAGGTTGAAGATCACCCGGGGTCGGACCGTTAAAAGCCGGGATTTGACCCCGGCCAGATCGAGATCGCAGGGGATGACCCAAACGGCATGGCCGAGACCCTTCAGGCCGGCAGATACTGCATCGACCTGATACAAAACATCTTGGTCATCCGGCGCGCTATCATCGGCAACGGCGGTGTGGACGACGGCAACGTTCATGTATCGCTGCTGTTGGTTCGTTTTTTAATGCGTAAACAGGCGGAGGCTATGATCTTCTCGATAAGATTCTGGTAGGAAATACCGGCCAAATTGCAGATGATGGGAAGATCCGAGTGGATCGGGTGGATCCCTGCCAGCGGGTTGACTTCGATGAACTGAGGCTGGCCTGCCTCATCGCAACGGACGTCTATTCTTCCGGCATCCCGACATCCCAGGATACGCCATGCTTTCAAGGATAAAGCCTCGGCCCCAGCCACCACCGTGTCCATTTCCGGGGACAGTAAACGGTATCGGACCCATTCTTCGTAATGCTTCTTATTCTCATATCCGTAGGCCCCCGGTTGTGCCTGGGATTCCAGATGCACTTCGATGGTCCCCAGTGCTCGAGCCGAATCTCCGGTCCCGAGGATCCCGACGGTGAACTCACGGCCCGGCAAATACCGTTCTACAAGGATTCCCTGGGGATATTTCATCAGGAGGCGGGTCGTAAACGTGGTAAGCTCGGCTGCGTCTTGGACCCGCGAAGCCGAAGATATCCCCTTTCCCGTCCCTTCCGCAACGGGTTTGACAAAAAAAGGAGGTTCAAAAGAAATCGTTTCGACGTCTTCTGGTTTTTCGACGACTGCAAAATCCGTGGTGGGGACCCCTGCATCCCGGACAACCCGCTTTGTCATGCCCTTGTGAAGGGTCAGGCACAATACAAGCGGATCGGAAAATGTATACGGGATGTCGAAGGCGTCCAAGACGGCAGGAACCTGGGCTTCCCGGCCAATACCGTAAAGCCCCTCGGCAATGTTGAATACCAAGTCCCATCGGTGTCCGGCCGAAAGCCGTGGGATCAGCTCGAAGAGATTGCCGATCCGTTCGGTGCGGTGGCCCATGGCGGTAAGCACCGCCTCGATGGCCTCCACCGTGTCTTCCCGGTCGAACTCGGCCGCCGCTTCTTCGCTCAATCCCCTGGCCAGGTAGTAAGACTTCAGGTCATAGGTCAGGCCGATGTTCATGGGAGACCGATAGCATGGATGCTGCGGTTTCGGCAGAAACGCCCGAAGAAACCAAAACCGGTAATGCTGCCGATGATACACTCGGGCAAGGATCGACATAGCAGAACGCCTTCCCCTCGAAATTGCGCAGCAACAGCTCCGATCCTTCCCTTCCTTCCACGTATTCCGGGGAAATCGGAATCTTTCCGCCGCCCCCCGGAATGTCGATCACATACGTGGGTACGGCATATCCGCTCGTAAATCCCCTGAGGCCGCGGATGATTTTCACCCCTGTTTCCACCGGGGTCCGGAAATGGCCGGAACCCACAATGGGATCGCACTGATACAGATAATAGGGTCTCACCCGCATCCGCATCAAATGATGCGCCAGACCCTTCATGGTCTCTACCGAATCGTTGACGCCCTTCAACAGCACCGTTTGCGATCCCAAAGGGATCCCGGCGTCCGCCAGCATGGCACACGCCCGGTAGGCCTCGGGGGTGCATTCGTCCGGGTGGGTGAAGTGAAGACTCATCCACAGGGGATGGTAATGTTGGAGCATGCGAACCAGCTTGGGCGTCACCCTCTGGGGCAACACCGCCGGAACTTTTGTTCCGATGCGGATGACCTCCACATGGGGTATCCGTCGAAGACGATCCATGATCCAGTTCAGGCGATCGTCACCCAAAAGGAGCGGGTCTCCTCCTGAAATCAATACGTCCCGGACTTCTTTCTTTGATTGAATGTAGTCTATGGCGACTTCCAGTCTCCGCCGGTCCGAAAGGAGCTTTCCGTTCCCCACCACCCGGGACCGGGTGCAGTACCTGCAGTACGCGGCACAAAAATCATGGACCAAAAGCAAAACGCGGTCCGGGTATCGGTGTACCAGCCCCGGGACCGGGCTTTGGGAATCTTCACCCAACGGATCCTCTGCCTCCTCCGGACTCTTTACCATCTCATGCAGCGTGGGGATCATGGTTCGGCGCAAGGGCTGATCGGGATCCGACGGGGAAATGAGGCTCATGTAATACGGTGTGACAGCCAGCGGCAATTTGTGCCCTTCCATGGACAGGGCTGCCGTCTCTTCATCGCTGAGATCTATCATGACCTTCAATTGGGCGAGAGAACGGATCCGATTGCTGACCTGCCAATGCCAGTCGTTCCAAAGCTGTTTGGAAACACTGTGATAAAATCGCTTTCGAAATTGTTGGGTCTGGGGGCTCGTGCGCGGAGGGCGCTTTTCGCACGATATGACAGTGAGCACCCCACGGGTGGGACGGAATAGGGGAAGTTGGACGTGTTCTTCCGGTTGGGGTCGGGCCCCGGTACCTAGCGGGTCCTCATCTTGCTCTCCTGTCATGGTATTCGACGGAGGGCGTATCGTCTTTCGGATCATCCGGTTTACTCGCTGCATGTCTCTCTCCTTCTTTTACCGGTGGCTTATCCGCCGGCATTTGAATGGAAACGGATTTTTCATAGGCCAAACCAAAGTCTACCCTATTTGGCGCGAATATAGGCTCCTTTTTTAAAAATACAAGAAAAAAATGATGTCTTTTAATTTTTTTTAATGGAAGACATGCGTTGTGGGCGGTCGACGGATGGACCGCCCTTTCGAGTTTTCTTGGAGAGTTTGGAAGGGCTTAAGTGGAAATTTTGGAGAAGTCGGCAAAGCGCTCGAAGAGCCTGGCGATACAAGACAGCACGGCCAACCGGTTCATCCGGATTCTCGCGTCTTCTGCCATGACCAGGACAGCATCGAAAAATGCGTCCACCGGTTTCCTCAAGGAAGCGATCCGGACGAGTGCTTTATCGAAAGCGCTTTTTTCAAGGTGTTTTTCGACATCCCCCGCTGTTTTCTGATAAGCTTCGTAAAGGGATTTTTCGGCGGGATCCTGGAAGATCGTTTCCTCTACATTGGAGAAGGCGATATCTCCTGCCTGCTTGATGATGTTGACCACACGTTTAAAGGCCACGGCCAACGGTTCGAAATCGGGAGCTTTTCTCAGGTGGTCCAAAGCCTTAACCCGAGCCCAAACATCCGGAATACAGTCGGAGGAAACAGCCGTCACCGCCTGGATGACGTCCTTGGCAAATCCTTCTTCCGCCAGAAGATGAACCATCCGATTTTGTAAAAATATATGGATCTTTTCGGCGGCATCGGCATCTTTTCGTACGCTTTCGGGAAAGAGGCTGATGCTTTTTTGGATGGCATCCTTGAGTGATAACCGGAAATTGCGGGCAAGCAAAATCAATACGATTCCGATGCCCTGTCTCCTCAAGGCGTACGGATCCGATGCACCCGTGGGGATCAGGCCGACGCTGAAGCATCCGCAGATGGAATCGAGTTTGTCGGCGATGCTCAATAAGGCGCCCACCGGATCTTCGGGAAGAACGCCGCCCGAATGCGTCGGACGGTAGTGTTCCTCGATGGCCTGGGCAACCGATTTCGGCTCGCCGGACTTTAATGCGTAAACCCGACCCATGATCCCCTGAAGCTCGGGAAATTCTCTCACCACATGGCTGACAAGATCCGCCTTGCAAATCCAAGCGGCTTTTTCAACATTCTTTTTGGTATCGACCGGGAGTCGGACTGTATCCGCCAGATACGCAGCCATTTCCTGGACCCGTCGGACTTTTTCGTGCACGGTCCCCAGCTCGGATTGAAAAAGAACCCCTTTGAGCTTTTCTACGCGCTGTTCGAAGGTATCCTGGAGGTCGCTTTCAAAGAAAAACTGCGCGTCCGAAAGTCGGGCCCTCAAGACCCGTTCATGGCCGGTAGCCACCAGAGAAGGTTTCCGGGTCCGCGTGTTGTTGACGGCGATGAAATGGGGCATCAGGCTTCCGCCTCCGTTTACTACCGCGAAGTACTTCTGGTGCCGACGCATGGCGGTAATGAGAATTTCAGCGGGAAGCTGAAGGAACTTGTCGTCGAATTTCCCTGCTGAAGGAACCGGGTATTCCACCAGATGGGTCACGGTGTCTAAAAGGGCTTCATCTTCTAAGACGTTGCCACCAAGCTTCTCGACAGTTCTCTTGGCGGCCTTACGAACCGCATTTTTTCGTTCCTGGATATCCACGAGGACATGAGCGTGCTGCAGTTTCTTCACATAGTCTTTGGGATGGTCGATTCGGATCCTTCCAGGCGCCATGAAACCATGACCCAGGGTATATCTCCCGCTTTTAATATTCCCGAGCGTAAACGGGATTATTCGGGTCCCCAGCAAAGCAAGGATCGTGTGGATGGGCCGGGCGAAGGAGATGGACAGAGTTCCCCACCGCATACTCTTTGGAAACGGTGTAGAAATAATGGCTTCGGGAAGAAGCGTCGAAAGAATGGTTACGGCAGACTTGCCCTTTTCCACCCTTTGCGCACAAAGATAAGGGCCCTTTTCCGTTTCCTTGATGATTAGTTTCCCTACCGGCACTCCGGCTTTTTCGGAAAATTTTTCTGCGGCCACTGTCGGCCGACCTTTGTCATCGAAGCTGACCTTCTTGGGCGGACCGATCATCTCCACGGCAAGTGCCTTCTGTTTGTCCGCTACATCCCGGATTTCCACCGCCAGTCTTCTCGGTGTCCCGAAAACTTTAGCGCCACCGTGGGCAATTCTTGCGACGTCCAGCTTTCGCAGCAGCGTTTCGGACAAGGCCTCAAGTGCCGGTTCGATATAGCCTGCGGGTATTTCCTCAGCCCCGATCTCTAGAAGCAGTGTATCTTTTATCATCTTAAACCTCTCGGTTCTTGTGTTGCAGGATTATATTCCCCTGTTGAGCAGCGGAAATCCCATGGACTCTCTTTGTTTCAAATAGGCTTCGGCGCAGCGTCTCGCCAAGTTCCGGATCCGTGCGATATAACCGGTGCGCTCGGTGACGCTGATGGCACCCCGAGCATCCAGCAAATTAAACGTGTGAGAGCATTTCAGGCAATAATCGTAGGCCGGCAGCACCAGCGGAATCTCGATAAGCCGCGCCGATTCGGCCTCATACTGGCTGAAGAGGTTCTGGAGCATCGGGATGTTTGCTTTTTCGAAATTGTAAGTAGATCCTTCCACTTCCTGCTGGTGATGAACGTCACCGTAGCGGACGTGGGCATTCCACTCCAGATCATAGACATTGTCTACGCCCTGAAGGTACATCGCGATACGCTCCAGGCCATAGGTGAGTTCCGCTGATATCGGGGAAAGCTCGATGCTTCCCGCCAGCTGGAAGTAAGTGAACTGGGTGATCTCCATACCGTCCAGCCAGACCTCCCATCCCAGGCCCGAAGCACCGAGGGTCGGGCTTTCCCAGTCGTCCTCCACAAACCGGATATCATGTTCCAACGGATCGATCCCCAGGGCACGCAGGCTTTCGAGATATTGCTGCTGTACATCCAGCGGGGACGGCTTCAGGATCACCTGGTACTGGTAGTAATGCTGGAGTCGGTTGGGATTCTCCCCATATCTCCCGTCCGTAGGCCGTCTGGAAGGCTGCACATAGGCCACATTCCAGGGCTCTGGACCGAGGGACCGCAGGAGCGTCGTCCAGTGAAAAGTCCCTGCGCCCACCTCCATATCGTACGGCTGGGCAATCACGCATCCTTTGCGTGCCCAGAACCGTTCCAAGGACATGATGACATCCTGAAAGTACATATCATTTACCCTCGTCGTTTAAAGTTGATGGCTTCGTAAAAAGTCCATCTGCTGCGTTGCACTGCATCCTTTGTCATTGCGGCGTACCCACATGTACGCCTCATTCCTCAGGATTTGCGCGCCTTGTATCTGAAGCTTTTTACTTTGCCATCCTAATTTTGAGTTTTTTCGATTTCATCAAAGTTATCATCCGGTCGATTAGGTGGAATTAAAGATGATTCCCTATAGCATCAAATCCGAGGCGTTACAATACCCCTATGCCGTTTATGACCACCGGTAACAATCGCGCATCCTTTATCTTCGATATGATCGATTCCCATTCTTCCCTTAGCGACAGCATGCGATCCGCCTCGCCCACAGCCCATACGCATCCTCCGCCTCCGGCGCCTGCAAACCGTGCCCCGCATCCTTCAGCCTTGGCGGACTCGAAGAGCCTTTTTCCGGTGACGTCCAGAACATCGGGAGTCATTTTCAACCTCAGTCTTGTTTCGCTTAAAATCGCTTCGGCAGCAGCATTGAAATCTTTTTGGGCAAAGGCTTTTTCCAGTCGGTGGGTGTTTAAGATAATCGCCTCCCATACCGCGCGGTTCCGGCCTTCCAAAAACTGCCGGATCCATTTTCCATTGATGTCCTTCGATTCGTGGGGTTTTCCGCAATAGCAAAGAAGGAGATGCCGTTGCAGCTCCTTGAAATTCCTCCTGGCAAGGAGGGAAAAACGGTGGAAAGGGGTTTTCCCGCCGTCGGTTTTCCAGTACCATGCATTGACGCCCCCGTGGGCCGCAGCGAGTTGATCCTGGAGGCCGCAAGGGACGCCGGCCACACCCGCTTCGATCCCGTGGGCCAACAGGGCGATGTGATCTTTAGTAGGGACCGGGTTTTGATCCGGAGAAAAAACCTTGGAAAACGCCGCGATCAACGCCACTGCCGCTACCGAAGATCCCCCTAAAGCGCTTTTGGGCGGTGATGCGGAATCGATGTGGATGTGGACACCCTGAGCATTGAAATAGGCTGCGACAGCAAAGATTAGTCCCATGGGATGGCGAAAAGAAGCCCTGTTGGGTGAAACGATAACACTTTTAAAACCGGCGGAAGAAATCTTTATCTTCCCCGTTGTAAACGGGTTCAATGTCACACTGGTGCGTAAATCAAGGGCAATGTTTACAGTACTCGGGGCCAAGTGCTGTAATGGAAAATAGAAGGTGGAAATGTCGAGAGTCCCGCCCGCATCGATGCGGCAAGGTGCGGATGCTTCGACAGGAGATTTCTCGAGAATTTTTTGGAAGTTCACCTTCATTGACGCAATTGTCGCAATACCTTCAGGCTTCGGAAGGATTTCCCTAAATGATGGGGGATAAAGGATTCCAGGAAATGACTTGCTTCCCTTTCAGTGTCCGGGGTCCATTTGATGCGGCCGACCGCATCCAGGTCCGCCTCCGACGTCCACTGGAGTTGTTTCAAAAGCCTTTTGGATAAAAAAAACGGGCGTGACAAAGGCGATTTGCACTTCTCACACACCAGCGAGCCTTTTGCAAGATCAAAGAGGGCCAGCAAACCCGGCATCCCTTCCAGCTCGGCTCCGCACACGCGGCAATGGGTAAGGTTCGGATGCATGCCGGTAAACCTTAAAAAACGGATCTGGAAGAGCAGAGACAGGACTTCATCCGGCATCCACCCTTGATCGAGCCCTTCTAAGACGTGATCCAAGAGCTCAAAGAGGGAAGGCTGCTCGTGCCCGTCTTCGCTCCACTCGATAATGATTTCCGCCCAGTAGCCGGCGTAAGCGGTCTTCCTGAAATCGGTGCGGATAGCGGGATGGGCCTTCACGAGGTTCGCCTCCTGCAAGACCGGCATCCCCTTTCCCTTGCTCCGCCGGCATATCGCGTCGATGGTGGAAAAAGGCTCGAGGATACCGGAAAACCGCCGGGTACTTTTTTTGGCGGATTTAGCGATGACCGTAATTTTTCCGTCGCTTTTAGTGAAGAGGGTCAGAATGAGGTCGAAATCTCCGAAATCCATACGGCGCAACACAATGGCGGGGCTTGAAAAAATAAGCATCGGATCAGATCCCCAACAGTACCGAAGCAATCTGGAAGTAGAAAAAAACGCTGACAATGTCGGTGGCGGTGGTCACAAAGGGGCCGGTGGCAACAGCCGGATCGATATGCACCCTGGCAAACAGCATGGGTAACAGAGATCCCATGAGGGCCGCCATGGACATCGAACATATCATTGCAAGCCCGACGGACAGGGATAAAAATTCGACACTGTAACGGAATTCGGCCACAAAAGCGATGATGAGACCATAGATCAAACCAAGGATGAAACCGGTGGAGATTTCCTTCAGGACCACCTTCATGATATCCCGAATGTTGATTCGGCCCATGGCCAGACCGCGAACAACGATGGTGGAGGATTGCGTTCCGACATTCCCTCCCATGCCTGCGATAACAGGCATAAAAGCAACAAGGTAAACCATTTTATTTAACATTCCGGAAAAATAGCCGACGATCAGGGATGCAAGAATGCCGCCGATGCAGCTGGCGAAAAGCCAGGGAAGCCTGATCCGGATGCTTTTGAAAACGGACTTGGTCTCCACGAATTCCTCGCCGGCGCCGGCCATTTTAAGGATGTCTTCCGTCGCCTCACTTCGCAGTACGTCAATGATGTCATCCACGGTGACGATACCGACCAATCGGTGACCCTCGTCCACTACCGGAACCGCCAGGAAATCGTAACGGGCCACGATCCGGGCCACTTCCTCCTGGTCCATTTCGGGCTGAACAGAGATCACGTCGGTCGCCATGATATCTTTGAGCTGCGTTTCAGGAGGTACCAAAACCAGCTGCCTCAGAGAGCTTACGCCCACGAGCTTTCCGTAATCGTCCACCACATAGAGGTAAAAGGGCATCTCCGCATCTTCATGTTCTTTCTGGATGTTCGCGATGGCTTCCTTGACGGTCATGTCCTGTTTCAAGGCAATGACGTCCGTTACCATGATACGGCCCGCCGTCTCCTCGTCATACTTGAGGAGATCCACCACATCCTCCACCCCCTTCTCTTTCATCTTCTTGAGTAGGATGTCGGCCTTTTCCTCCGGCAGGACGCTGAGCAGATCGGCAGCATCGTTTTCGGGAAGTTTTTCCAGGATCTTTACCAGGAGATCCGTGTCCATCCCTTCCACAAGATCAAGAAGGATATCTTCATCCAGCTCCATGAGCAGGAATCCCTTCTTCTCGATGTCGTTGATGAGGTCGAACAGTTTCTTCTGGTTTGAACCGGACAGCGATCTGAAGATGGCAGAAAGATCGGCCGCATGTGCCATGTTGACGATCTTGGTCAGGTGCGAAGTCGCTCCCCGTCTGAGGAGACGCTTGATGCTTTCCACCAATATACGGTTCCGATCGTTGGCCATTTAGGGTTCCCCTTCACTCACGGAAGTTTGAGTTTAACGGGCTGTCCTCTTTTGCCTTCGAATAAAAAAGGGGCTCCATTGAGCTTCATGGTAATACCGGCCGAATTTCCGATGTGCAGCAAAAAGCCGGAAGTCGCCTTCAACGCCAGTTGATCTCCTGTTTTCAGGAGGTATTCCTTCGGGTCATGATCGTCGATGGTCACCCGAACCCAGGTGTCCATGATAGCCTTCAGGTCAAGAAGATACCCTTCAGAAAGCATAGGCTGAACGGCCTCGGAGGGATCGGTAGCAACGGGTTTTTGTCTCGGCTCACCATCTGTTCCTTTATCTTCTTGAACGGCGACTGCGGCCTCGATGACCGGTTCTCGGGTGGGTTCGGACCGTTTTTTTATCACCGACATTCCCCATACGGAAAAAAGAACGATTCCGATAAACCCGACTAAGGAAAGGAGGAGGCCCGGCCAAAACCGCTTCCGGATTTCTGGTCGTTCCACACAAAAATCGCCGGGTCTGTCGATGGTCGGAGCCTTTTTCAGGTATAGCCCAACAGCCTCTGTCGGATCGGCGCCCACGGCTCTGGCATAAGACCGGATAAACCCTTTCACATAAACCGGTTCAGGGAGTCTGTGGAGAGATTCCCCCTCGAGGTTTCGGAGAACATGGATCGGGATTTTGGTCAGCTCCGACAATTCTTGGATGCGCATTCCCCTTTGCTCACGAAAGGTGCGCAAATACCTGCCAAAAGAGGTTTCCCGCTGTTCGTCATCCATCTAATCGACCCTCTTGACAATGGACTTGGTCTTTAATTCCGAAAGCCACACCTCGTATTGCTTCTTGATCTGTTCTTGAAAAAGGGCCTCCTCGATTTCTGCCGATGCTTCGGATAGCTCCTTGGCCGGTGTTTCAACAATTTCTTCGATTAATACGATCTGGTACCCCTGATCGGTTTCGAGGATTTCCGTAAACTCGCCGGCCCTCTTTCCTCTTAATGCCTCCTGAAGTTTTTCAGAGAGTTCCTCAAAATCAAACAACCCTAGTCTTCCTTCCTCTTCCGCCAGAACCTCCGAAAAATTTCGGGCCATATCGGCAAAAGGCTTTCCCTGTTTCAGCTCTCCCAAGATCCATTCCATCTGCTTTCTTTTTTCCGCCTTCTCTTTTTTAAATGCCCCGGTGGGCGGCCGCATGAGGATTTGACGCAGTCGGTAGCGTTTTTTAGGGCCATAGCGCTCCGGGTGGCTTTCGTAATAAGTCCGGATATCCTCCTGGGTGATGACGATCTTGGATTTCACTTGCCGGTTCACCAGCTTGGCCCGGAGGATCTGTTCCTTGATCCTTTTCCGGTATTCGTCCACTGAAATCCCTTCTTCGTCCAGCGCCTCTTTCAATCCTTCATCGGTCAAGGTGTTGGCGACCTTGAACCGTTCGATGGCACTATCGATCTCCTTTTCATCCACCGACAGGTTGAGCTGTTTGATCTCCTGATCCGCCAGCTTCTCGTCGATGAGTTGATTCAGCACGTCTTCCCGTATCTTTGAAAGCATCTTTCTTTCATTTTCCGGGGGGTAATCCAGCGACCGGATCCGGGCCTCATAGGGCTTGATAGACTTGTTTAATTCGTAAAGGGTGACAATGTCGTCGTTGACAAAGGCAAGAATCCGGTCTACGAGCTCGGCGTGTAAAGGACTCCAAAATCCCGATACGAGGCAAACCCCTAAAGAAATCGCCAGTTTCATTAATAGAGTCCGGTGGACCTCCAAAAGCAATCGTTTGATTTTTCCAAAATGTTTTTTCATCCGATTTATTCCGAATTAAACCGTCGCGAAATTAACATGCTCTGCAATCGTCTTCAACAAGTTTCTCGTCTGGATAAGGGGACTATTTTTACCTTCCTTGAGTAAAACCACCCGCATCATATCCCCCGAAGCAAGAGAAAAACGGCCGGGGTCTGTCCGGATGATTTTGGCAATCTGGGGAGGATCTTTCATATGATCTTTTGAAAAGTAAAGCATTAATTGATCCCCGTTCAAATCCAAACGACGGACTCCGGCCTTTGCCGCCAGTATTTTTAAAACGATCTTGAGCATCAGGTTGCCCCCCTCGATAGGAAGGTTTCCGAATCGATCGCTCAATTCCGCTTTAAAGTCGAGAACCTCTTTTAGTTCGTCCATTCGTGAGAGCCTCCGGTAGATGGAGAGCCGTTGATCGATATCAGACACATAGGTTTCCGGGATAAACGCGGAGAGCCCCAGATTGATCTCGGGCTGGAGGGACTCTTCGATAGGCTCACCTTTGAGCTGCGCGACGGCATTCTCCATCAACTGCAGGAACATATCATACCCCACGGCGGCGATGTGCCCGGATTGGGAGGCCCCCAGGATGCTCCCCCCCCCGCGGATCTCGAGATCCCGCATGGCGATTTGAAATCCGGAACCCAGATCGCTGTGTTCCATCAGGACCTTGAGCCGTTTTCTGGCATCGGCGGTCATTCCCCCTCCCTTGGGAATAAAGAGGTAGGCATACGCCTGCTGGTCGGTACGTCCCACGCGTCCCCGGAGTTGATAGATCTGGGCCAGGCCGAAGCGGTCCGCCCGATGAATCAGGATGGTATTGGCTGAGGGGATGTCCAGCCCCGATTCGATGATGGCGGTGGAAACCAGCATGTCGATTTCCTTTCTTATAAACGAGAGCATCACCGCTTCGAGTTCTTTTTCTTTCATCCGACCGTGGGCGATACCTAGCCGCACCTCCGGTACGAGATCCTGGAGATGGCGTGCCATCTTCCAGATCCCGTGAATGTTATTGTGCACGAAAAAGATCTGCCCACCCCGTTTCAGCTCTTTTCGGATTGCTTCGACGATAATGCCGTCCTCCATCTCCGAAACATAGGTCACAATGGGATAACGGTGTTCAGGAGGTGTTGCAATGAGGCTGATGTCGCGCACACCGGTCAGAGACATATGGAGAGTTCTCGGAATCGGGGTGGCGGTGAGTGAGAGCACGTCCACATTAGTTTTGAGCGTCTTGAGCCGCTCCTTGTGCCTGACGCCGAAACGCTGCTCCTCGTCCACGATCAACATCCCTAGATCCTTGAACCGGACGTCTTTTTGCAAGAGGCGATGGGTCCCGATGACGATGTCGATCTTTCCGCTCGCGACATCTTCCAGGATGCGCTTTTGTTCCTTGAGTGCCCTGAAGCGGCTAAGACAGGTGATGAAAACCGGAAAATCCTCGAATCGCTTCGAAAAGGTCTCGAAGTGCTGTTCGGCGAGAACCGTGGTCGGCACCAGCACCGCCACCTGTTTGCCGTCGTTCACCGCCATGTAAGCCGTGCGCAGGGCCACCTCCGTCTTCCCGTAGCCTACATCCCCGCAGATGAGACGATCCATAGGTCGGCTGGAAGCCATGTCCTCCAAAGCATCGCTAATGGCCTTCAGTTGGTCTTGGGTCTCCTCATAGGGAAAAGTGGATTCAAAGTCCTGGAATCGGCTGTCCGCCGGTTGGAAAGCATGCCCCTCCTTCACGCTGCGGGCAGCATATAGTTTCAGAAGCTCTCCGGCGATTTTTTCTGCTGATTTTTTGACCCGCTCCTTGACACGCTCCCATGATTTGCCACCCAGGGTGTCCAGCATCGGCACAACACCATCCACCCCCAGATATTTCTGAATAACGGCCATGCGCTCGACGGGCAGGTAAAGCTTATCTTCCCCTCTATAGACGAGGAGGAGATAATCGTTGACCGTCTGTTCCACTCCCAGCTTCACCAGCCCCTCATACCTTCCGATGCCGTGATCATCGTGAACGATAAGATCCCCCTGCTTCAGGTCTTCAAAGCCCACACGAACGGATTGAAGAAGCTGCCGATGGCAGATCTTCTTCCGGTGTTTCTTCCCAAAAATCTCTTCTTCAGTGATGACTGCAAGGGCCTCATCCGGCCAGGTGAAGCCGCGGGTGAGGCGCCCCAGGCACAGCACCACATCACCCTCTTTTCGATCTGAGGCCCGGGGTGAGGCGTGAAATCCGGCAGAGATTTCTGTGCGGATCCCATAGGATGCGAGCAAAGACTCCAGTCGCCCGGCGTCTGCTGCGGTGGCACATGCAATCCGGACGAAGCGTCCGGAGACAACCTGTCCCCGGATCCAATCGATTACCGGTAAAAATGGGGATCCATCTTCATTCGTAGACTGGACCTTCAGCCAGAAACCGGGATTTTCTTCCACGGAAAAACGCCATACACTGGAGTCTTCCCGCACATTTTCCAGTGTGGATACGACAACTGACTCACATCTGAGCACCCTCAGAGGTTTCAGGAGATCCTCAAACGCCTCCCATGGCAAAAACAGAGATTCCGGGGCCATGCATAAACGCCCTTCGTTCCGGGCGGCGAGATAGCTTTGGGTAAGCGTCTCATGAAGGGCGGCGGCCGCCCTTTCCAAGGCGATAGGCTCCGGCAAAACGACCAGAGCTTCTTTCGAAACGTAATCCAAAAAGTTGTCCGTTTCCCCGTAAATTAACGGAAGGAGCCCTTCGATGTTTTCAGACATTTCCATATTCTTGAGCTGCTGCGTGAGCTCCCGGATCCTTCCCAACGGCATTTCAAGCTCGGCAGACTCTTTGCGGATTCGCGTCAATATGCCATCCATCGACTCTTTATTCAAAATCACCTCGCGCGCGGGAAGGAGGATCGCTTCCGGGATTGCCGCCTTTTTCCTTTGGGTGGCCGGCGAAAAAAATCGCAAAGAAATGACCCGGTTTCCGTCCAGCTCCATCCGGATCGGATCCGGATATGTCGGTGAAAAGACGTCAAGGATCCCTCCACGGATTGAAAAGTCTCCCGGTTCTTCCGTAATGGCGGTGCGCACATAACCTCCGGAAATTAACTTTGAGATGAGGTCTTCCCGATCGACTTCTTCGTATTCCATGATCAGTTCTGCATAGGCCGCGATCCGGTTTTTCGGTACCAGACGCTGCAGGCAGGCATCCATGGAGGTTACGATGATAGGCGCCTCCCCGATCATCATCTGGTATAGGGTGCGGATCCTGGCGGCGGCGGTTTCGTTGTGATAGGAAAGCGAAGTGTGGGGCGTCAGATGATAGGGCAAAAAAGTAAAAATGGAAACCGGGCGTTGGGCGAAAAAAAAACCCAGGTCCTGGACCCATTTTTCGGCCTCTTGTGGGGAAGCGGCGATGATGACTATCTGTCTTTTGAGCAGTTGAAAAAGGCGAAAAACCAGGTATGCCATCGACGACATGGAAAGACCGGTACATCGATAATGCCGAATTAGATTACCTATTTGATCAGCAAAATAATCGAAATTAAATTTTCCTTGATTTTGTCCCATAAAGTAAGTAGCTTACCCAAGGTCTGGCCGGCGTAGCTCAGCAGGTAGAGCAGCTGATTCGTAATCAGCAGGTCGACGGTTCAACTCCGCCCGCCGGCTCCATGAATTCTTCAATCGGAGCGTTAAGGTGAAAACAAGGGATTCTTCCACAAACCGAAAAATCCCTTACCCATGGTTTTCAATGTACTTTTTCAATCGACTGGGTACTCTATCAGAACAGATAGTTGAGTTGCAATCCGGAATCTCATAAAAGCCGCCTTTTCATGGTTTTACTTCTTGACAGGGAAAGGATATCCGTATATTCTAGTTAACTGTTGCGCTTTGGACCCGGTGGCTTTCTTGTTTTGCCGATAGCCGGTGAAATGCAAAAAAGGAGCCTCGCCGGACGGCTCCTGCGGGAAATACAGTGTGAGGAATTTGTTCCTGGAGCGGTCTGCCTTTTTGACCTAAAAACCGATTCGGTTTGCTGAGGAGGTAGCATGGCGCTGACAAAAAATGACATCGTGGCGAGAATTCATGAACTGGGTTTTACAAAGAAAAAATCGGTGGATACAGTCGAATCGCTTCTGGAACTCATCAAAAATACCCTGGAAAAAGGGGAAGACGTCCTTATTTCCGGGTTCGGAAAATTCTGCGTCAAGAATAAAAAGGAACGAAGAGGCCGCAACCCGGCCACCGGCTCAGATCTTACCTTGAGGGGACGAAAAGTCGTAACCTTCAAGTGTTCTGGTAAATTACGAGAAAAAATCAACGGCGGGGATTAAGCGCATCGCCCAAGCTTAGCAAAACCCTCTTCCAACCATCATCCCTTACCTCATATAGCTTTTCGAAAAAATGGATGATAACGCCTTTCATGTCCCTTCAGAGGACGGGAAGGTCACACTACGATGCCATACTCCTTTATTTTGCTTAACAGGGAGGGATGACTGATCTCCAAAAGCTGAGCGGCCCTGGTACGGTTTCCCCGGGTTGCGATAAGGGCTTTCGTAATTAACTCCTTCTCCATTGCCTTCTGAGCCGCCTTTATAGAATATCCCTGAAATTGGGCGGAGGGTACAAGACCGGCACCGGGACGGTTCCCCCAATCCGGGGGGAGGTTTTCCGGCTGGATGGCATCACTCTCTGCCAGTACTACAGCCCGTTCGATGGCGTTTTCCAGTTCCCGGACATTACCGGGATAGTCATATCCGAGGAGAAGGGACATTGCGGAAGGGGAAATCCCCTGAATCGTCTTGTTCATGCCGATAGAAAATTTTTCGATGAAATGCCGGCTCAAGAGAGGGATATCCTCAGTGCGTTCCCTCAACGGCGGAATCATGATAGTAAACACATTGATCCGGTAATAAAGGTCTTCCCGGAATGTTCCCTGTCGCACTTCCTCATCGAGATGCCTGGCCGTGGCGGCAATGACCCGAACATCGATGGCTTTGGTCTTTGCATCTCCGATGGGCCTGAGTTCCCTTTCTTGGAGAACCCGCAGCAGCTTGACCTGCAAGGAAAGGGGCATATCTCCGATCTCATCTAAAAAGATCGTCCCTCCGTCGGCTTCCTCAAAAAGTCCCTTTTTATCCCGGTCGGCCCCGGTAAAAGCCCCTTTACGGAAACCGAACAGCTCGCTTTCAAGGAGGTTTTCGGGAATCCCGCCGCAATTGATTGTCACAAAAGGCATGGTGGACCGCTTTCCCGCCGATTGGATCCCCTGGGCCACGAGTTCTTTTCCGGTGCCGCTCTCACCGGATATCAGCACGGTGGTATCGTATCGGGCTGCCCGCTGAGCCAGTTTAAAAACCTGATGCATCTTGGTGCTTTTAGAGACCATACCCCCAAAACGGAAGCTCCCCTTAATCTTCTCGATCCGCTCCTTCAACAGTATGTTTTCTCGTTTAAGCCGTTCCCTTTCCTCGGCCTTTTTCAACGTCAAATAGACCTCATCCGGCTTGAAAGGTTTTGAGATGTAGTCATAGGCGCCTTGCTTCATGGCTTCCAGGGCGGTATCCAGGGTCCCGTAAGCAGACATTACGATGACCGTCAATGCACCCAGTTCATCCCGGATGGCTTCTAAAAAGGCCATACCTCCCATGTTGGGCATCTTCAGATCGCAAAGAATACAATCATAGGATACAGCCTTCACCTTTTCCAACCCGTCTAATCCGTCGGCCGCTTCATCCACAGTGTATCCGGCTTTTCTCAACATGGAAGAGAGCATGTGGCGCATGTTCTCTTCGTCATCAATGATCAGCAGGCGTTTGAGATTCCCACTGCCTTCGCCCTTTTGCTCTCCCTTCATGGTTGCTCCCCGCTTTGAGCCCCGATTCCTCCTTCGTCCGATCCTGTGATTTTTTCAGACAGTGCCTTTTCCCGATGCACCGGGAGTGAGACTTCAATGGTTGCCCCTTCTCCGAGCCGGCTTCGTGCTAAAACAGAGCCGCCGATTCGCTCGACAATCATGAAGCTCACCCATAACCCCAGTCCGGTTCCCTTTCCGGGAGGCTTGGTGGTAAAAAATGGGTCGAAGATTTTCTCCAGGTTATCCTCGGGGATCCCGATTCCGTTATCGGTGATGGACAACCGGATCCGATTAAGGTCTTCGGCGTTTTCGCCGTCTGAAAATATGTTTTGACTGGAAATGACAATGGTTCCGGATGCCTGATTTGTAGTCGATGTGATGGCGTCTGCGGCATTGAGAACCAGGTTTAATAAAACCTGTCTCACCTGATCCGGGTCTCCTAAAATACGGTCCTTTTGCGCCGACAGAGACAGCTTCAGATCGATACCGGACATTAGGGGTTGGGGTTTCAATATCCGTATGACATCGGCGATTGCCTCATGAATCGAAAAAAGGACGGAGTGTTCCTCGTTGGGTCTTGAGAAATCGAGGAGTTGCCGAATAATCGAATGAATCCGATCGACCTCCCGGATGGATCGTTGAACATATTCGCCCCGCTCCTGATCGTCGATATCCTTTTGCCGGAGAAGCTCCAAGTAGCCTCCTATGATTCCAAGAGGGTTCCCGATCTCATGGGCAATCCCGGAAGCCAGGCGACCTACGGACGCAAATTTTTCGGCCCGGATGATTTCCCGTTGAGCCTGCTTGAGATCTATGTTTGCCTTTTCAAGCGAGGCAATGGTGGACTTAAGCCTTTCTTTGTCCTCTGAAATTCGCTGGAGCATCATATTGAGAGACTGGGAGAGACGTCCGAATTCGTTGTCTTCTTTTCTCACGAGAAAAGGAAGCCCGTCTTCTTCCGAG
>CAVTQK010000024.1:0-37500 GCA_963736855.1 uncultured delta proteobacterium | reverse complement strand
CTTTCCACTGGGATCTCCCACAAGCCCGGTGCCTCCGCCCACAAGGGCGATGGGACGGCACCCCTCCCGCTGCATGTGTGCAAGAGACATGATCGGCACCAGGCTTCCCACGTGAAGACTGCTGGCAGTGGGATCGAATCCGATGTAGCACGTGACATCTCCGGATCTTAAATAGGTTTCCATTTCCCGCTCATGGGTTTTCTGATCGATGAATCCTCTTTCATGGAGCACATCAAGGACACGGCTCATGACATCTCCTTCTATTTATTGGCAAATTCCACGGCTCGAGTCTCCCGGATGACCGTTACCTTGATCTGCCCCGGAAACGAAAGGGACTCCTCGATCTTTTTCACCACATCCCGGCACAAAAGAACCACATCCTCATCGGAAAGTGTCTCGCTCTTGGCGATGATCCTCAGTTCCCTTCCCGCCTGGATGGCATAAGAACCGGAAACCCCCGGAAAGGCGTTGGCGATGGCCTCAAGATCTTCAATGCGCTTGATATAGTTTTCAAGCAACTCTTTTCTCGCACCGGGCCTTGCTCCCGAAAGCCCGTCCGCTGCCTGTACCAGGACGGCGTAGACGCTGTTGGGGGGAACGTCTTCATGATGGGCCGCAATGGCATGGATCACCTTGGGCGCCTCACCGAACTTTTTCGCCAACTTGGATCCAATCAGCGCATGGGGACCCTCAACCTCGTGGTCGATGGCCTTTCCGATATCATGCAGCAGACCCATTCGTTTGGCCAGTTTCTGGTTCAATCCAAGCTCTACCGCCATGATGCCGGTGAGAAAGCCCACTTCGATAGAGTGCTGCAGAACATTCTGGGAATAGCTGGTCCTGAACTTAAGCATTCCGATATACTTAATCAGATCCTTGTGAATGCCGTGGATCCCGAGATCGAAGGCCGCCTGTTCCCCAGCCTCCTTTATGGTCTGATCCACCTCCTGCCCCACCTTTTTCACTACATCCTCGATGCGCGCCGGGTGAATTCTTCCATCCGCAATGAGCCGCATCAGCGATAATCGGGCAACTTCCCGTCGAACCGGATTGAACCCGGACAGGATCACGGCCTCAGGCGTATCGTCGATGATTAGGTCGATACCCGTGGCGGCTTCAAGGGCGCGGATATTTCTTCCCTCTCGGCCAATGATCCGTCCCTTCATCTCGTCACTGGGTAGTTGAACCACGGAAACGGTCCGCTCAGCCACATAGTCGCCGGCATACCGTTGAATAGCTGTGGCAATAATCTTTTTAGCCTTTTTGTCCGCCTCTTCTTTGGTTTCCGTTTCAATGCGCTTGATGAGCTTGGCCCCCTCATAACGTGCTTCATTTTCCATCGCCCGGATCAAAAGCTCTTTGGCCTGTTCCGCAGTCAGACCTGAAATATTTTCAAGCTGGTGCTGCTGTTCCTCGATGAGGGATCGGCAACGCTGTTCGCTTTCGGTGAGGGTTTCTTCCTTTTGAAGCAAGACCTTTTCCTTTTGGAGGATCTGCTGGTCCCGCCGATCGAGCTGCTCCATTTTTGTATCGATGATTTCTTCCTTCTGGATGAGCCGGAGTTCCTTGTTCTTCAGTTCGGACCGAATATCTTTAGTCTCGGTTTCAAAGTCAGATTTAACCTTGAGTAGCCTGTCTTTGGCCTCGATCTTGACCTCTTTGATCAGAGCATCGGCTTTTTGTTTGGCCTCATCAACGGTCTTTTTAGCTTCTTCTCTGGCAACTTTTTCTTTTTCGGCGAGCAGCTTGCCCCTTAAAAAATAAGCAAAAGTAAAGCCTGCACCGAAGGCCATAACCCCTATAATAATATAGATTCCGTTCATTTTTCCTCTCTTGGATCCAAAGCGCGTGAGTGGAGATGAAGATATTCCGCTCCGTACGCACAGAGGAATCTCATTGAAGCGCTGTCGGCTGGAGGGGGGATAGTATCCTTCACCTCTTTTCCCGAAACTAGGCTAAACGCAACGGAAAAAGGCTGTGCGGAGGTCTATCCGTGGCCGGTAAAACCGGGAGAGAAAAGGATCGGATGGTTGAATGGAAGTGACTTATGACTCCGTTCCGGTTTGAAATATCGCAAAATCGTTGGATGGGGCATTCCGGTCGATGAGCTGGATGAGTTGGTCCGAACGATTCGAGATGTTTTCCCGAAGGAGTGTGAATTTTCTCTTGCACTCAAAGTACTCATTGACAATATTCAGGGTGGCGAGAAGTAAAATCGCCAATTTGGATATATGCGCGGTTTGGTCTTTGAGTTGGTCTTCGACCCGGGTCACTTCCTTGACCAAATAATCGACTACTTCCTGAGCATGCGCCGCCTCAGACTCGGATTTGAAAGTATACGTTTGACCAAAAATCTCTATTTTTACAAGCTGTTCCACAATACGTAGTATCCGACCTTTCCTTTTGCTCCAAGCTACAGCGAAGCTTCTGAAATGTTTTCGAGTTTCATCAGCAAGCCGTTAACTTTTCCCCGTATCGACTCCCTTTCCTGCTGATACCGGGTCTCGGCGTCCACTTTAACTTGAAGTTCCTCCTCTAATTGCCTGTTTTTATTTTTAAGTTTTAAATTGGCCTCCTCAAGTGCCTTCAGGGCCGTCATCAACCGTTCGACCCTTTTTTCAACCTCATCAAACTGGGATGTAATGCTATTGGTTTCCAATATTTCACCTCATTTGGTCTTATATCCGTTTTTTTCACATGAAGTCAACAGATTTCCTATTGCTTGCCTTCATGATCGCCTCGACCTGATCCAAGTCCTCCCGGGTGTTAACCCCCAGCACTTCCGTAGGGTTATCCCCGACGACCACACCGATCTTTTTCTTAGCTCGATAACCGATACCGATGATATCGGTCAGATAAAACTCGCCTTGAGCATTGTCAGGCCGTAGTTGTTTCAGGGCATCGGCCAAGAAAATACGCTTGACACAATAGGTGCCGGCGTTGATGACATTGATCCGCTTTTGATCATCTTGAGCATCCGCTTCTTCCACAATTGCGGTAACATTGCGATCGGCATCGTAAAGAATCCGACCGTAGCCTGTCGGATTCTCCAATCTTGCCCCGAGAATCGTGAGATCCCGGTCAAAGGTCCTATGATCTTCAACCAAGATTCTTAAAGTCGCCACGGACAACAGCGGTACATCTCCGGAAAGGATCATCACCTCTTCCGTTTCTCTAGGAAGATGGGGTATAGCCGAAAGCACGGCATGTCCTGTTCCCAACTGACGTTCCTGCAATACGAAAAAAATCTGTGCCCTGGCGGAAATCGTTTTTTTGACTTCTTCGGCCTGATTTCCAATGACACAAATCACGTTCTCTCCAGCAATCGCCTGGGCGGCATGAATCACATGCATCACCATCGGAACCCCCAGAATCTCGTGCAATACCTTGGCCTTGTTGGATTTCATCCTTTTACCCAAGCCGGCCGCCAGGATGACCGCAGTGATTCTTGGAGAGTCTTTCGATTCCTGTTTTTGGTTCTTTTCCACCATAGTACAAAAAAGTACCTATAAAAAAGGGGTAAACCGGTTTTGCGGTCTACCCCTTGGAGGTTTTCCTGTTGGATTTCGGCAGGATTCTCAGATATCCGGAAATCCCATCTCGATCATATACTCTTAGTCGAGGCCATTTTCATTCGATGTAAGGCCCGCTCAAGGGCTACCCGAGCCCTATTAAAATCGACATCTTGCTGTTTCCCTTCTTCGGCTAAGCGCTGCTGGGCGCGTTCGAGGGCGCGCTTTGCCCGTTCGATATCGATATCCCGCCTCCGTTCCGCCGATTCCGCTAAAACCGTCACTTTGTCAGGGAGTGCTTCCGCAAAGCCGCCGCTCACGAACACAAACCGTTCCGCCCCAGTGGAATCGTAAAAATGCAGCGCTCCGATTTTCAGCATCGTCAAAAAGGGGGTGTGTCCGGAAAGTACGCCGAATTCCCCCAATGTCCCGGGGGCCATGACGATCCTCACGTCCTCATCTACCACGATCTTTTCAGGGGTGACCACTTGTAGTCTAATCGTCTTTTCCGCCATCGGTTTGCCTCGCGTTACTCTTCTTGGGCCATCTGGCGCGCTTTTTCTACCGCTTCTTCAATCCCGCCGACCATGTAAAATGCCTGTTCCGGAATGTCGTCGTATTTTCCTTCACAGATCTCCTTGAACCCCCTCACGGTGTCTGCCAGTTTGACGTAGGCGCCCGGCTTGTTGGTGAAGGCTTCAGCCACATGGAACGGCTGAGACAGGAACCGCTGGATCTTCCGGGCGCGAGACACGGTAACCTTGTCCTCGTCGGAAAGCTCTTCCATGCCTAAAATGGCGATGATATCCTGAAGTTCCTTATATTTCTGGAGGATTCGCTGTACCTGGCGGGCGGTTTGGTAATGCTCGTCTCCGATATAGGCGGCATCCAGAATCCGAGATGTTGAATCCAAGGGATCCACGGCCGGATAAATGCCGAGTTCCACGATCTGGCGGGATAACACGACGGTTCCGTCGAGGTGGGCAAAGGTGGTGGCCGGTGCCGGGTCGGTCAGGTCATCCGCCGGCACGTACACGCACTGAACCGCGGTGATCGACCCCTTGTCCGTGGAAGTGATGCGTTCCTGGAGTTCCCCTAAGTCAACGGCAAGTGTCGGCTGATAACCGACCGCGGATGGCATGCGCCCCAGAAGGGCCGATACTTCCGAACCCGCCTGGGTGAACCGGAAGATATTATCGATGAAGATGAGCACGTCCTGTCCCTCTTCATCCCGGAAATATTCCGCAGCCGTAAGGGCGGAGAGCGCCACCCGGGCCCTTGCTCCGGGGGGCTCTGTCATCTGGCCATAGATCAACGCGGCCTTGGGCAAAACGCCCGATTCCTTCATCTCATGGTATAGATCGTTCCCTTCACGGGTCCGCTCGCCTACGCCGGCGAAAACCGAGATACCGCCGTGCTGCATGGCAATGTTATGAACCATCTCCATCATGATGACGGTTTTCCCCACTCCGGCACCTCCGAACATCCCCATTTTGCCGCCCCGGGGAAACGGCACCAAAAGGTCGATGACCTTAACGCCCGTCTCGAGAACACGAACAGTGGTATCTTGTTCGGTAAACTTAGGTGCCAAACGGTGAATCGGCAGGGTCTTCTCCTGACTCACGGGGCCCAGGCCGTCCACCGGACGTCCCACCACATTGAGAACCCGACCGAGCCCGGCTTTACCTACCGGCATCATAATCTGTTTAGCGGTATCCTTCACCGGCTGACCGCGAACCAACCCGTCGGTGACGTCCATGGCGATGGTTCGCACGACATTATCTCCCAAATGCTGGGCCACCTCGACCACCAGATTATCCGGCCTGTCGTCGATGGCCGGATTGGTGATCGTCAGCGCTGTATAGATCGTCGGCAGTTTTGCTTGTTCGAACTCGACATCCACCACAGGCCCCATCACCTGCACAATTTTGCCTATGTTCTCTCCCATCGATAGTCCTCCCATCAAACGATATACAAAGATTAGTTATCGGCGTTACCCTCTGAGGGCCTCGGCACCACCGACGATATCCATCAACTCCGCCGTAATCGCAGCCTGCCTCGCTTTGTTGTAAGCCAACGTCAGGCTGCCGATCATGTCGTTACAGGCCTTGGTCGCATTGTCCATGGCGGCCATGCGCGCGGCATGTTCACTGGTCGACGTCTCCAGAAGAGCACTGTACAATTGCACAAAGATGCTCCGGGGAAGCATATCCCCCAAAACTTCTTTACAAGTAGGCTCACAGATATGTTCGGCCAGGTAGCCCGTCCCGGCGGTCTCCGTACTCTTTTCCTCTGCCTGAAGAGGAGGAATCGGAAGCAGCTGCTTGAGTCTCGGGATCTGACGGGCCATGCTCACAAATTCAGCATAAATGAGGTAAACTTCATCATAATCACCCCTGAGAAAACCATCGATAACCTCACGACCCGATGTGTTCGCCACATTAAAGCCGAACCGACTGCCCACGATTCCCAAATATTCTTTGACCATGGGAAATTTCATCTTCCGGCACCAGTTGCGTCCCTTTTTCCCGAAATTAGTAAACGACACCTCGATATTCTTCCCGGCTCGCTCCTTGACAAAGGCACCGGCTTTGTTGACCAGGTTGGTATTGAAACCGCCGCAGAGCCCCCGGTCCGATGTACACAGGACGATATGGACTTTCTTTACCTCTTCACGAGGAACGATCAAGGGGCTGCTGATATCTTCTCCGGCCCTTCCTGCGAGGCTGCCCAAGACTTCGGCGAACTTGCTCGCATACGGGCGGAAAGCTACCATGGCGCTCTGAGCGCCGCGCAATCTCGACGCGGCGACCATATTCATGGCCTTGGTGATCTGTCGGGTTTTCTTCACCGCTGAGATCTTGTTTTTGACTTCTTTTAGCGTTGCCATAAGAATTCGGTCCTATCTGTTGCCCATTGCAGATTGATTATCGGCCAGCTTTTGTTAACAACTCATCTGAAGGCCTTTGATCGGGACCCCGTCTATTTGATGGTGTCTTTGAATTCCTCGCCGTACTCCGTCAAGGCTTTTTTCATGAGAGCATCGAGGTCTTCGGTAATCACTTTTTTCTCCTTGAGATCCTTGAAGACCTGGGGAAAACGTTCCTCGATGAATTTGTATAGGCCGGCTTCATATTTTGCCAAAACGGTTACCGGCAATTCGTCCAGAAACCCACGGGTCCCGGCGTATAGAATCGTCACCTGTTTTTCCATAGACAATGGCTGATATTGAGGTTGCTTGAGCACTTCAACCAGTCGTTGACCTCGGGTCAGCTGCCGCTGGGTAGCCTTATCCAGGTCGCTACCGAAAGCGGCGAACGCTTCCAGTTCGCGGTACTGGGCCAAGTCGAGGCGCAAGGTCCCTGCCACCTGCTTCATGGCCTTGACCTGGGCACTCCCGCCCACGCGGGATACGGAAAGTCCCACGTTGATGGCCGGTCGCACGCCGGCAAAGAAAAGCGCGGGCTCCAGATAAATCTGTCCGTCCGTAATGGAGATCACGTTGGTCGGGATGTAGGCGGAAACGTCACCGGCCTGAGTTTCGATGATGGGCAGTGCGGTCAGAGATCCCGCACCCAGCTCGTCGTTGAGTTTGGCGGCGCGTTCCAGCAACCGGGAATGGTTATAAAAAATGTCGCCCGGGTAGGCCTCGCGTCCCGGTGGGCGCCGCAGGAGCAGTGATACCTGGCGATAGCTGGCAGCCTGTTTGGAAAGATCGTCATATACGATGAGGGCGTGCTGTCCCTTGTCGCGGAAATATTCTCCCATGGCGCATCCCGCGTAAGGTGCGACATACTGAAGTGTTGCCGGGTCGCTGGCACATGCGGCTACGATGGTGGTATATTCCATAGCGCCGTGTTTCTCCAGAATCGCATGCACCTGGGCCACCGTGGATTTCTTCTGTCCGCACGCTACATAGATACAGTATACGTCCGTATCCTTCTGGGCCAGGATTGCATCGACGGCTATAGCAGTCTTCCCGATCTGACGGTCCCCGATGATCAATTCGCGCTGTCCTCTCCCCACGGGCGTCATGGCATCGATGGCCTTCAGTCCGGTGTAGCACGGCTCATGAACACTCTTTCGGGCGATGACACCCGGCGCCACCATTTCCACACGCCGAGTCTCTTTGGCATCTATGGGTCCTTTGCCGTCTATGGGTTCACCCACGGCTGAGACCACGCGGCCCAGGACAGCTTCGCCCACCGGAACCTGTGCGATGCGGCCTGTCCGCTTGACGATATCCCCTTCCTTGATGTGGATATCCTCTCCCATGATGGCCACGCCCACGTTGTCCTCTTCAAGGTTGAGCACCAGCCCCAGGACGCCGCCCGGAAACTCAACCAGCTCCAGGGCCATGACCTTCTCGAGGCCGTAGACCCTGGCAATCCCATCGCCCACCGACAGAACAGTTCCGGTTTCGCTCAACTCCACCTTTTTGTCGAAATCCGTAATCTGTTCTTTAATGATCTGACTAATTTCTTCGGCTCGTAATTCCATCAGACCCTCTCACCTTTTTTTAAAGTTTCTCTCATATTGAACAACTGTGTCCTTATACTCCCATCCAAAACCAGGTCACCTACCCTCGTGATAACACCACCGATCAGTGACGGATCCACCTCGCTTTCCAAAACCACGGTTTTCCCGGTCATTTTAGATAAGGTGGCCCGGATCTTTTTCTCGGCATTATCGGTCAGGGCGACTGCGGATACCACTTTTGCCCGTGCAACCCCTTTGATTTCATCCGCCATTTTCTGGTAAAATGTATTGATATGGGCCAAAAATCCGAATCTTCTCTTGTCGAACAAGAACAGGAGAAACGATGCCATCATCTTTGAAAACCCCAACCTTTCGATGATCGCTCCAAGAACTTTCCTCCGCCCTGCTGCATCATACAATGGGTTGGTGATGGCTCTTTCCAGTCCTTTTTCGGTTTCGATGATATTGGCGATCTTTTCCAGTTCCTCACGGTATATTTCCGCCTTGCCGTCCTCTTTTCCGATCAGAAGCAGTGCCTTGGCATAACGCCGTGCTATGGCCAGATTCTTCACTTTGCCTCCACCTTAATTAAATATTCATCGATCAATCGATCCTGGTCTTCGGGCAAGATCTTGCTTTGAATCATAGACTCCGCTTTGGTCAAAGCCTTTTCCAGAATCTCGGCTTGCAGCCTAGCAGACGCCTCCTTCATCTCAAACTCCATGTTTCGCCGGGCCTGCTCCTGAAGTCTCTCAGCAGCCGCTTCTGCCTCTTTGAGGATTCTTTCCTTGGATTCCTCCCCTTGACGTTTGTACTGTTCGATGATCTCTCCGGCTTCTTTGTCCAACCGGGCCAGTTTCTCGTCATATTGGGTAATTGCCTGCTCAGCGGCCTTTTTCTTTTCTTCGAGTTCCTTAAGCTGATCCTGGATTCCCTTGACCCGATTATTCAATGCCTGTGAAAACGGCTTACGCAATATAAAGAAAAGGCCGATGGCCAAAACCGCAAAATTCATGACCCGATAGGTGTCGGTGGCCACCCAACCCTTGGGAGCGCCTTCTTCCCCATGTCCTCCGTCGGATGAGGCAAAAACGGTCCCACTGGTGAGCAAAATCAGAAAACAGACACCCATCACCCTGGCCCACACGACGCTTCTTTTTCGTCGAGACGAGTCTTTTAAAAGGTTCATCGGACCGCCCTCCCCAGTACTTTTTGTGCTATTGCCTCGGCATATTGGCCCACTTCCTTCTCCAGAGATGATCTGACTGCCTGGGCATCGCGAGTAATTTTCTCGCGAAGAGTCGTCAACTCTTCCCTGGCTTTTTGATTGATCCGCCCGATGATTTCTTTTTCTGTGGCCGCGGCCTTGTCCAGCAAAACTTCTTTTTCTTTCAGTCCTGTAGTTCTCGCCTCTTTGATACCTGAAGAAAAAGCTGCATCCTTTTCCCGGGCGTCTTTTTCGAAGGCCTCTATATTTTGCTGAAGGCCATCGATCTTCTCTTTGCGCTTCCGGAGAATATTACGGATAGGTTTGTATAAAACAGTGTTGAGAGCCCAGATGAGAAAAAGGAAATTGATGATCTGGATAAAAACGGAACTATTAATATTAATCATAGAAACGCCTCCATTTCAGCTTATTTCAGTTTCAAAAATGAAAGCATGGAAGCCGGCAGTTCTTGGCTCGGGCGGTCTATAGCATCCAAGCAGAATCGTTGTCAAAGGTTTTTTCATTTTTTTTTATTTCCTATCGTTCAGCTCTGCATCTTTCCGTTTTTACGGGCCATTCCGTCTGTTTCAACTCTGATGAAATCGTAAAAACTCAAAATTGGGATGGCAAAGTAAAAAGCTTCAGATGCAAGGCGCGCAAATCCTGAGGAATGAGGCGTACATATGGGTACGCCGCAATGACGAAGGATGCAGTGCAACGCAGCAGATGGACTTTTTACGAAGCCATCAACTCTCACCCCGATCATTCCACCATAAACCGCCTCATACTAATATTCATGAGAATTCCGATAGCCACCATTACACTCGCTGCCGATGATCCGCCGTAGCTGATGAGGGGGAGCGGAACTCCCACAACGGGCATCAGCCCCATCACCATGGCGATATTAATGACGATCTGTGAAAACAGCATCGCGGTGAGTCCGACGGCTAAAATCGTTCCAAAGGGATCCCGGCATCCATAGGCGATATGCAGCCCCCGGACGACGATCATGAAACACAAAAACACCATCGCCGCAGCCCCGATGAAGCCCCATTCCTCCGCCAAGACGGAAAAAATGAAATCCGTATGCTGCTCCGGGAGAAACGAAAGAGCGTTTTGGGTTCCTTTCATAAAACCTTTGCCGAACATCATTCCGGATCCGATGGCGATTTTGGACTGGATGATATGGTACCCGGTCCCCAGCGGGTCCCGATCCGGATTCAGAAAACTCAATATCCGCTGTTTCTGATACCCCTTTAGGAAATACCAAACGAGAGGAGCGCATATGGCCCCAAATGAAAGAATGCTTATGAAGGTACGCCGTTCAATCTTTACAAAAACCGTTAAAAACCCGGCGATGATGAGGATCAGCATGGCAGTCCCCAAATCCGGCTGTTTGATGATCAGGATAAACGGCACGAGGGTATAAATCATGGGGGGAATCAGATTACGAAAGGTGAGGCCTCCCGAGCTGATGACCCTTGAGTAATAACGGGACAGGATGATAATAACCGCGATCTTGGTTATCTCGGAAGGCTGGATGGAGACAGGGCCGAGGGCGATCCATCGTCGCGCTCCTCCCACGTACCTTCCAAAGAGTGGAACACAGATCAAAAGAATAATGCACAACGCATAGATCACATGGGCCCAGCGGTCCAGGTGTTTATAGTTGAATAAAAAACTGCCGATCATCAACATCGCCCCGGCACCAAACCAGATCAGCTGTTTGAAAAATAAAATTCGGCCGGAGCTGTTTTCGGCAGGTGTGTCGGAGCTGTACAACACCACCAGGCCGAAACACCCCATGAAAAAAACCAACCCCAGCAACCCCCAGTTGAAATTTTCAATCAGCCTTCTATCAAACATCAAATTTTTTCCAAAGCGGCACTCGCCCGACCCGTCAAATATGGGCTAATGCATTGCCTGTAAAGTCTTTTGATCAAATACCGGGGCATCCTCCCCGCCTTCCGCCTGTAAATGGAATCGGATCAACTCCTTGGCAATGGGTGCAGCCGCACTCGATCCGTGTTCCCCATGTTCCACAATCACCGCCACAGCGATCCTGGGGTCCTGTGCCGGAGCGTAAGCTATGAACCAGGCGTGATCTTTCTGGTTTTCCAAACGCTTTTTAGGCTCTTTTTCAGTCATTTTCTCCTTTCTTTCAATCACCTGTGCAGTCCCCGTTTTTCCGCAGATGTCCAGCCCTTCCACCCGACTCCGCCAGGCCGTCCCCCGTTCGGTGTTCACGACATTCCAAAGTGCTTTTCGGATTATTTCAAGGGTATGGCTCCGTATTTGGATCTGACCCATGACCTTTTCCTTGAAATCAGCGGTCTCTTTGCCATCCGCACTTTGGATGGCCTCAATGAGGATGGGTTTATAGCGGATCCCGCCATTTGCCACCGCGGCGATCATGACTGCCTGTTGTAAAGGCGTTACCAGATCAAATCCCTGCCCGATGGCGATGGAGAGGTTTTCCCCCCCTTGCCATGGGACACCGGTCTTCTGCTTTTTCCATGCTGCGGTGGGAATAAGCCCCGAGGCTTCCTGATCTATATCAATGCCCGTGGGGGACCCGAGTCCGAATCGTTGGGCCCATTTGGCTATTCGGTCCACGCCCAGTCTTAAGCCGACCTGATAAAAAAAGACGTCACAGGATTCCGTCAGGGCCTTCTCCACGTTCATGTGCCCGTGGCCCCCCTTTTTCCAGCACCGATATGCCCGATTCCCAAAATAATAATAGCCCGGACAGAAAAAAGTAGTATTTTCATCGATCACACCTTCCTCCAGGCCGGCGATGGCGGTGATAATCTTGTAGGTAGACGCGGGCGGATATTCGCCCTGTATGGCTTTATTTTCCATGGGGTGTTGCGGATTCGATACCAGTGCTTCCCAATTCTTGTGTGAAATTCCTGAAACAAAGGCATTCGGATCAAACTGGGGGCTGCTGGTCAATACCAGGACATGGCCGTTTCGAGGATCCAAAGCCACCACCGCGCCTGCCGCATCGTTCAAGAGGGTTTCCGCCAGCCGCTGTAATCGATGGTCAATGGTGAGGAAAAGGTTTTTTCCCGGGACGGCGTCCACCTGTTCAATTGCCCGCATGACCTGCCCCAAAGCATTGACGACCACTTGCCGTCCGCCCCGTTTCCCTCTCAGGATGGAGTCATAAGCTTTTTCGATGCCGCACTTTCCGATCAGATCCCCGGCGCGAAGATCCGGGTGTTTACCCGCCTTGAGTTCGTCGGGATTCACCTCCCCGAGGTATCCCAAAAGATGTGCGGCAGAAGAACGGTTGACATATTCCCTCCGGGTTTGAACATCGATGGCGACACCCGGCAGGTCAAACCGGGTGACTTCGATTGCTGCCAAAACGTTTCGATCCACATCCGACCTTAGAACGAGCGGTTTGAAGGCCGGATGTCCATTCCGATTTTCAACCTGTGATTGCAATTCATCGAGAGGCAGGTCGGCGTATCGAGAGAGCCTGTCGAGGGTGGTGCGAATCGGTTTGGCATCCTTGAGAATGACTGTCACGTCGAATGAAGGCCGGTTGTCCACGAGAAGCTCACCCCGGGTGTCAAAAAGCAACCCTCTCTGGGGTTCCACCATTTGCAGTCGGACGCTGTTGTTTTCGGAAAGCGCCCTGTATGCCTCACCCTCGACGATCTGCAGATAAAAAAGCCTTGCCGTGATAATGACAAAGGTCACGAGTACGAAGAGAACACCCAGACTCAACCGATGCCTGAACCATTCGCTATCTATACATTTGAGGTAGTCAGCCACCGCTTTCTCCCAGGCCCCGGTTGAGATCCAATAACGAAAGCATCCCATACTGCCTGAAACCGGCGGAGCAAGGAAAACAGAAAAGGAACAGAAAAGACCGCCAGGAGTACCTGAATCGCGATCCGTTCCACCGCGGTAATGGGTATCCTGAATCCGGGATCGATCAAGGTGGTCATCCCCAACAGGACCATCCCTTCAAATAAGATTCCCAATCCCGTGAACAACTGGATCATCCAAGTCTGATCCATGCGAATAAGAGTTGTTATCTGCCTCACTGCAACCGTCATCCATAAATAGGTGGTGGTGTACAATCCAAAGGGCGCGCCGGAAATGCCGTCCATTATCAATCCGAGGACAAGAGATACCATAAACACTGAACGGCTGGGCCGAAAAAGGCTGATGTACAGCACATAGGGTATTGCCGGATCAAAAACATACTCCGAAAAAGGGAGCGAAGGCACAAGGGAAACCTGAAAGAGGATAATGAAGAGGCACTCTATTGCGTATTGGAAAAGTTTCACTGGGATCTCATGGATTCCCAATCGGAAGGATTTAAAATGATGAACACCTCTTCCAACTTATCGAAATCCACAGAAGGCAGGACGGTAACCACCTGAAACATGCCGGCCATGGGCCTCACGACGCCTGAAACATGACCCAAATCGAATCCCTTCGGAAAGACACCGTCAAGCCCGGAAGATACCACTCTGTCCTCGACCCTGACATCTTCCTTTCGAAGTACATATTTAAAATTGAATCCGCCCCCTGACTCCCCTTGGATGATCCCCCGCGCCCGGGTTCTCTGGATCAAAGCATCTACGGCGCTGTTCTGGTCGATGATCAGCATGACTTTGGAATATCCCGACGCACTTTCGATCACCTGACCCACAATCCCTTCCGGAGTGACGACGGGAAGACCCTTCAGGACTCCTTGGGCTGCGCCCTTATTCACTACAATGGTTTTAAACCAGGGCGAGGGGTCCTTTCCCACCACTTCCGCAGCGATCATCTTAAAAGAGGTTGTCTCTTGGAAATCAAGGAGCTTCCTTAAGCGGGCATTGGACGATTCGATTTCAGTGTGCCATCGGTTTTTTTCCAGGGCCAGCTTGAGCGCTTCCTTCAGGTTTTCATTCTCTTTAGCGGTGAAAACCAGAAAAAAATATTGACGCCACAGATTATTCGTCCATTTCACGGCGTGGTGGAATGCCGTCTGGATGGGGGCGGTGATAAATAGCGCGGCCCTCTCAATCCCCGAAACGGGTTGCCGGTGTTTGGCCATGACGGAAAGGACGATTACATTGACGGCGAATAAAAAGACCACACCGGCGATTATCGCCATCTTCCTTGAAAGCATATCCTTAGTCGATGGCCACCTGTTTTAGGATGTCAATGGAGTCAAGCACCATCCCGGAACCGAGTGCCACCGTCGAAAGGGGGTCCTCCGTCACCGTAATGGGAAGCCCGCATTCCTCCCGGAGCAATTTATCGAAGTTTTTCAGGAGTGCTCCTCCACCAGTCAGCACGATTCCCCGATCCACAATGTCTGCTGCAAGCTCCGGCGGTGTTTGTTCCAAGGCGATTTTTACGCTCTCGACGATGGCATCGATCTGTTCGGAGATGGCAATGCGGATCTCCTCGGAGTCTATGGCCAGGATTTTGGGAATCCCGGAAACCAGATCTCTCCCCTTCACTTCGACGGTTTCAAGATTTTCCGGATCCGGGTAGGCGTTCCCGATGGCGGTTTTGATCAACTCGGCGGTGGGCTCGCCGATTAAAAGATTATACTTCCGTTTGATATATTGAACAATGGCGTTGTCCATTTTATCCCCCGCCACCCGAATGGAGCGGCTGTAGACGATCCCTGCCAAAGAGATCACCGCCACTTCCGTCGTCCCACCCCCGATATCGACCACCATGTTGCATATCGGCTCTGTAATGGGCAGACCTGCACCAATGGCCGCCGCCATCGGTTCCTCGATGAGAAACACTTCCCGAGCGCCGGCCGACTCGGCAGATTCCCGTACCGCCCGTTTTTCCACCTGGGTGATTCCGGATGGCACTGCAATAACAATCCTCGGTCTAATAAAAGCACGGCGATTGTGGACTTTTCGGATGAAATATCTCAACATAGCCTCGGTCACCTCGAAATCCGCGATTACCCCGTCCCGCAGGGGCCGGATTGCCACGATGTTGCCCGGCGTCCTTCCTAGCATGCTCTTGGCTTCTTTGCCCACTGCCAGTACCCGGTTCTTGGATCGGTTATCGGTTCTAACCGCCACCACGGACGGTTCCCGCATAACGATCCCTTTGCCCTTGACATATACCAACGTGTTGGCGGTCCCCAGATCAATGGCCAGATCGTTGGAAAAAAAGCCCACAATGGAATCTAGAAAGTTCATACTGCCTCGTTATCGGCCAAGCGTTTCAGCGCTGCTAATGCCTCTTTTCGTTTTGGGTCATATGGGTGCATCAATACCTGAAAATTGGCGAACCCAATGGTTCTTCTCATAAAATTGAATAGTTAACAGAAACCATCGGGCAATACAAGTAAAAAGATTATCCAAAGACCTCCATGACGGCATCATGTATCATGGGTCGAAACGTCCGGATTTTTTCGTTTCCCCGAAAAGGATGAACCCGATTGGTCAACAAGATGACCGTCACATCTCTTTCGAGATCGATCCAGAAAGATGTCCCTGTAAAGCCGAGGTGTCCCACTGTCCTTTTCGAGAAATGACGGCCGCAGCTAGCCTTTTCCGAAGAGGGAGTGTCAAAGCCTATCGTCCTGCCGCCGACGGGTGAGGGTCGGAAAGCCATTTCCATGATCTCCTGCCGAAAAAGGGGTTTTTGGATTTTCCCAAGGAAGCTGCCGATAAGACGAGACAGCAACCTCCAGACATCCCCGGCACTTCCGAAAAGCCCCGAATGCCCTGAAATTCCACCAACGATATAAGCATTTTCATCGTGAACCTTACCGATCATCAGCCGGTTTCTCCAGGTGCAAAACTCGGTGGCGGCAAAGGGTTTGTCGCAGTCTTGGAATCTGAGTTCCGGGAAAAAGAGACCATTTTCGTTGGATTTATAAATCCCGCCATAAACATGACTTTTAAGATAGACATCTAAGGGTCTTCCTGCGGCCGCTTCCGCCACCCATTCCAAAAGCATAAATCCCAGGTCGCTATAAAGCACCCGGCTGCCGATCGGGTATTCGAGCCTTTCATCCGCCAACAATAACCTCAAATTCTCCTTTCTCTTCAAGGGGTGGACCCCCGACAGTCTTAAATAATACGGGCGGTAAGACGGGAGACCGGATTCGTGGACAAGAAGATGCCGAAGGGTGATCCGACTTTTCTCCCGTCCCTGGAAGATCGGCAATAAATCTGCCACGGGCTGTTCCACGCTGAGTTTTCCTCCCTGATGAAGATGAAGAACAGCTAAAGCCGTGGCAAGAGGTTTGGTGAGGGAAGCCAGGTCGAAAATGGTTTCCGGCATCATCTTCCGGCGGGAAAAAAGATCGGCATACCCATAAGCCCCAAGGAAAAGGATTTCGCCTTTCCCGGCTACCAGCAGCACCCCTCCGGGAAACACCCCTTCAGTTATTCCGCATTCCATGAGGGTATTAAGTGATTTCATGGACCTGTGACCGAAAGACGCACGAGGCCCCGGCTGCAGGATCGGACCTCTCCCGCGTGAGGACCGGGGGAAAGTGGACTCTCATGGAACCCTGACCGGAAAGGAAGGACTTTTAGGGCCATTGCACGACCAGGGATCGCCGGTCCGTGTCCAAAGTAGCCGGAAGCCCTATCGGGACCGTCCGGTTGATTTTCCCATGCCCGATTTCGAATCCGCCAAGGATAGGAATTCGATGTTCCGCAAGACAGTCCCGGACGATATCGTAAATCTCGCGCTTTTTTCCGCAATCGACAAAATCACCTAAGGCCACCCCCGCAATCCCTTTGAAACAGCCGGAAAGCCGCATCTGTGCGAGCATCCGGTCGATCCGGTATGGAGGCTCCCCTTTATCTTCCAGAAACAGGATGACGCCCTGATACCGTGGCGCAAAGGGGGTCCCTACGAGGTGGCACAGGGTGGTCAGGTTCCCGCCCATGAGGATCCCTTCGGCTTTCCCCGGTCGGATGACCGACGATCCTGATGAAGGAACCTCGAGAACCTCGGATCGGGATAGGGCCTTGAGCAGTGCCTTTCTGGTCTTCACGGGAGCGCCGGCAAGGGTAGTGACCACAGGGCCGTGATAGGTAACAAGCCCTCCTTTGAAATACAGGGTATTCAAAAGGGCGGTTATATCGCTGAATCCTATAAAGGGTTTGGGATTTTTCCGGACGAGATCGAGATCCAACATGGACAGAATCCGCATGGAACCGTAGCCTCCCCGTGCGCAGATGATCCCATCGATGGCGTCATCGCTAAACATTTCATGGATCAGGGCCGCCCGGTGGGCGTCCGTTCCGGCCAAATATCCACAGCTTTCAAACAGGCCTTCAGGCAGGACGGTCCTAAACCCCATCTCGGCTAAAACAGCCAGCCCTTCTTTCAAGGCCGCCGGGTCAAACCGGCCTGCCGGGGCCGCCACTCCGAGGGTTCCCCATTCGGCCATGGGCTTCGGCAGGATCATCCGATCTTTCGCCGGTATCTTCAACATGTTGATTCCATATGAAAAATGATCCAAGATGACCCGAACATATTCTCAAGCACAATCTCAATTATCGATAGCACATCCCTTCTTGACATGACAATGGCAGATTGATATTGATACCAAAATTGAGAGTCGGGGCGTGGCGCAGACTGGTAGCGCACTTGAATGGGGTTCAAGGGGTCGTTGGTTCAAATCCAATCGCCCCGACCAATAAAATCAAAAAGAAGTTACTTAGACTGATCATAAATTCTTTTTTGCTTTTCAGAGCGATTTTGTATCCTAGGTTGTACCACATTCCACTTTCACCCGAGTCTAATCCGCTTTTCTCGTATTAATTGGCGAGCTTGTCCTGCTGTAATCTTTTGTGATGCTTGCCAGGTGAGATATCGATCAGCCCATGGCAAGTCCAATGGTCATCACCGCTTTTACATCCTTGTGCTCATCCTGACAGACAGGTTGACGGAAGTGTGCGTAAAGTCATGAAAATGGAAGTCTTTTAAACCCGCTGGTTGCATATTTGTCCCCAAGCGCTTTCAAACCGCAAAAGTCGATCTCCATTTATATGAGAAAAACCCAACCTTCCTCCCTTGACATCAATCTTTTTTCGGCTTCGCATCCGCTTGAGATGGGCCTTCCAAATAAGCCAGGCTTTTCGAGCCCTGGCATTAAGTATTCAGTGCGCTCTCACTCGTTTTTTGTTCGATAAAAGCGGATTCGACCTCTATCATCGAAGTTGAAATCAATATCATCCCACTTGAGATTTAAAGCTTCTTGCTTTGATGAACCATGGTCAACACCAAGGTAAATCAAAGCCGGCAAATAATTTTTTACTCGAGTTTGTTTAAGAAATAAAAGTTGGGTGGGTCGAAAAAATGAAAAAGAGTTGGAGATTCCATTGTACAATCCCCTTGGCATTCAATGAAATATCGTATAGATAGCGCATTTCAAACTTTGGGGGACAATGTTGCGTGAACATATGAGGAACCTATTTTGGAACAGCCCACCCGACGCCGAGAATTCTGTAAAGGAGCCCGCGACACCCTGCCCCTGGTAATCGGTGCAGTCCCGTTTGGCATCATTTTCGGAACTCTGTCATGCGGTGCCGGACTGTCGGCGGCGGGTACTTTGGGAATGAGCCTGTTCGTTTTCGCGGGTTCGTCCCAGTTCATTGCCATGGGACTGGTGGGGGCCGGAACCATGTGGCCCATGATCGTGCTGACCACCTTTGTGGTCAATTTCCGGCACCTGCTCTATACCGCCACCCTGCTTGACTACCTGAAAACCCTGCCGCGCAGGTGGCAGGTGGTGCTGACCTTCGGCCTGACCGACGAGACCTTCGCCGTGGCCGTGGGTCGCTGGTACCACAACGACGACAGCCCTTACAAACACTGGTACCAGTTGGGGTCCATGACCTTCATGTACACCAACTGGAACATCTGTACCATCGTGGGACTGGTGGCCGGTCGTATGCTTCAGGGAATCGGCGGATGGGGCCTGGATTTCGCCATGGTGGCGGCCTTCATCGGTATGGTTATCCCTTATTTAAAGGACAAACCCACCTACATTGCCGTGCTGGCGTCCGCTGCCGGAGCCCTGGCGTTCCAGGGCATGCCTCATAAACTGGGGCTGATCATAGCCACCGTTATCGGTATGGCCGCCGGCGTAACCGCCGAAATGCTTCAGGGGAGGCGCATTCACGCGTCCGGTTCCCGGGGGGATTAATTATGGAGACTTTTTATATGGTCGCCGGTATGGCTTTGGCGACTTTTTCTATACGCTACGTGCTACTGCCTCTGTCCAGCCGTATCAACCTGTCCGAAAGTGTCCAGCGTGCCCTGCGCTATGTGCCGCCCGTTGTCCTAACCGCCATCATTGTTCCGGCAGTTCTCTACCCTGACGGACGAACATTTCAGCTGTCCGTCTTCAACGCCTACCTGGTCGGGGCTGTGGCAACCGTGATTATCGGTAAACTGAGCAAAAACCTGCTGATCACCATTGTTGGCGGCATGGCCTGTTTCGCCCTGTGGCACTGGCTAATGAGAAGTCTGTAACCGGTCACTTCAAAGTATCGTTGAGGAACTCGGTGAACCGCCGCCACGATTTCTGGTCGGCATCTTCGCGATAGCGGTCGGTGCCGAACACGGTAAAAGCATGCGGCGCACCGCTGTATGTAATCATCTCGTAGGACACACCGAAGCGCTCCAGCTCCTTGGTCAGATTGGCCCGCTTGACCTCGTAATCGGTTAGTCCGTCCCAGTCATGAATCAGCAGGACCAGGGGCTCCTTGGCAGCAGGGCTGATGAAATAGCCTTCGTATGGTTTACCGTTTTTTATTTTCCCTTATTTCCCCCTTGTTTTCTAAAATCTGTTTTTTGCCGGCCGTTATCGGAATTCATCCGACTCTCCTTATTCTGGGATTTATCTATTGGGTTGAATATGTTTTTTTGTCTCTCCAAAGGTTCGATATTCAGGTTGGGTTGCGGCTCTTTTTGGCGAACGGGCAGCGCTTTTTGTTCAACAGAGTTTCTGCTCGACCTGTCAAGAATAGGAGACCTGGAAAATTTTTCCCTGTTAGGCTCAACTTTTTGCGAAGGCTTGTCCGGTATGTTCTGCTTAAAGGTCTCGCGATTCTGACGTTCCTGTCGATAGTTGCCGACCTCTTTCTCCAGTTTCATAAAATTATTTCTTTCTGTTTCACTCATTGGCTTGAAACGATAGGCGCCGACCTGGTTTTTTCCAATGCGGTCAAGCGGCATGACAAAGTTGGGCCGTTTGTGCGCCGCCGACCTGGTGACATCGTTGGCCTTTGAAAAGCGATCATAGCTCCGTGGTGGCCGCAACTCCTCGTGATCGCGGCGTTCCCTAAAATTTTTCTCCAATCGGTTCTCCCAATCCCGATCTTTGCGATGATGCCATCGTTGATGGGCGTAAATCGGATCATAGACATTCCGTCTCGCATGTAAGGAAAACCATGGATAGATCCCCCTTCTGTAGTAATGGGGAGCGTAATAATCTCCAAAATAATAGTGGCGGTAACGTGGTCGAAGAAATAGAGCATCGTCGAATATATTTAAATCGATCACAAAACCGGGTGAGAATGAAAAGAACCATCCAAGGTGTACCCGCGGCCGGAAAAAAACCGGCGCGAATAGAACTCCCCGATGGATAACAATATGGTCCCAGTAACCGCCGACAAAGATATACCCCCTCGGCGTCCAATTGTAGTGGGCAGGCACCCAGATCCAGTTCGAATGAGCGGTTGTCCAATATCCCGGCCGCCAGGCATAACGTCCACTTACCCATACCCAGCAACCGGGGATCCAAATGTAATCGGGTGAAGGAGCATAACTGCTGGGACCGACTTCAACAGATTCAGGTGGTTCAGGCAGGTATTCGGTTTCTTGTTCTTCTATAGCAGCCCAATAGCCGGAAACCCACTGATATCCATTCCCCACAGGATTCCAATAACCCGGCACCCATTGTCGACCTGGCGGTGGTACCCTCCAGATCCCGCTCACCCAGATATAGTCGTTCCGATCATCATCCCAAATCCAGTAGCCGGGAATCCACTGGACATTTCCCTCAGGCTTCTGATTAGGCGGCATTTCCTCAATGAGGGGAGGCGGCTCTTTGGGCGAATCGATCCCCGGCTCGGGTTCCAAAGCTATTGCCTCGGCAAAGGCCTCATGAATAGGACCAGAGGCAAGCACTTCCATATCTTCCTCCGCTATCGGAGCCGGAGTTGTGTTCTCTGCAGCCATACCCGATTGAAGGCCGAACTCCGACCCTATTGCGATCAATGTCAAAATCCAAAAAATATATGTGTAAAATCGCATTGTTTTCATAAACCAGTCCCCTGTCTTTTGTTGTTTCTCTTTAGGAACGAGATTCCGCATGACTCGTACGACAAGATCTTTGATCGTTACTTTAACATGTTCAGCGTGGCAAAAATAATTCTTTAAATAACCGCTACTGTTTAGACGTATCAAGAACACTTTTTGTTTACATCCCAAAGCCAGAAGTCGGGACATGAAACTCCCTCTTCATTTCAACGTTATGTACTAGCAGGAAATTGTCGAATTCGTTCTTTGACATGTTATGAACAGTTTCTCTGCATGGCGTTTGCCCAGTTGACCTACCGTGACAGTCTTCGGGATACGGTTTTATGTTTACGGGCCATGCATAACAAGCTCCATCACGTTGGTATTCAGAGCCATGTTGCCAAAAGCACTCTTGCCGATGCAAACGAAGGAAGGGATTGGCGCATTTATTGCGACTTTGCTCAGGTACTGATTAAAATAGGAGTTGACTCAAAAGGAAATTAATGTTAATTGAAAAGAAATATTATTTAGGATAAAAATGCTTAAGATGGCATACCATAAAAAAAGATTTGAAACCATCATCCAAAAATTAAGGGATAATGGCCACAAGATAACGCCTCAGCGACTGGCTATCGTTAAAATTCTTGCCAAAAATGAAGGCCATCCCAGTGTTGAAAATATCCATGTCCAGATAAAAAAAGACTTTCCCGACCATGAGTCTTGCCACTGTATACAGAAATATTGTATTAATTAAGTCACTTGGTGAAGTTCTTGAGTTAGGTTTCCCGGATGGGAGCAACCGATATGATGGAAACAAGCCTTATCCCCATCCACACGTCATCTGTATCAAGTGTAAAAAAATTATCGATCCAGACCTGGATAGCTTGGATGAAATGAAAAAAGAGGTCGCATTAGAGACTAATTTTAAAATTCTGAATCATAGGTTGGACTTTTTCGGTATATGCAGCAATTGTATGGCAGAGAAAATTTAATATATTTTTTTGCTATCAATTGATATTTGTTATTATATGATATTTTATTTCTATAATCAAATGAATGAGGAGGTCAATATGGCTGAAAGGGAAAACTGACCAATAATATTGGTGCCCCTGTTGCTGATAATTGGAATGTAATGACAGCCGGCCCCGGATTTTGCGCTCAAAGAATGGTGCGACGTTCTTCTAACGATCCTTCAAGTCTCCCATTGTTACCAAAATCAATCGATAAGTCCGCTAAAGTTAATTAACCAGATAGGCACCGAAGCACGATATTCATAGCAGCATGGTGCATAACTTCAGACAACGAAAGGAGAAAAAGTCATGAATGAAGATAGCAAGTGCCCGGTAACGGGCGGAGCAACCAAGCAAGCAACCGGCAGAGGCACGTCGAACCGGGACTGGTGGCCGAACCAGTTGAACCTCAAGATTCTGCATCAGCACTCTCACATGAGCAATCCGATGGGCGAGGCGTTCAACTACGCTGAGGAATTCAAGAAACTCGACCTGGAGGCCGTGAAGAAGGACCTCTATGCGCTGATGACCGACTCGCAGGACTGGTGGCCGGCCGATTACGGTCACTACGGAGGGCTCTTCATCCGGATGGCATGGCACAGCGCAGGCACATACCGCATGGGCGACGGCCGCGGCGGCGCGGGGTCCGGATCCCAGCGCCTGGCGCCCCTCAACAGCTGGCCCGACAACGTAAACCTCGACAAGGCTCGCCGGCTGCTCTGGCCGATCAAACAAAAATACGGCAGGAAAATCTCCTGGGCCGACCTGATGATCCTCGCCGGCAACTGCGCTTTGGAGTCGATGGGCTTCAAGACCTTCGGCTTCGGCGGCGGGCGCGAGGACGTCTGGGAGCCGGAAGAGGACATTTACTGGGGCTCCGAGGCCGAGTGGCTTGGCGACAAGCGCTACTCCGGCGACCGGGATCTCGAGAATCCCGCTCGCCGCCGTGCAGATGGGCCTGATCTACGTGAACCCGGAAGGCCCGAACGGCAACCCGGATCCGGTCGCCTCCGGCCGTGACGTCCGCGAGACCTTCGCGCGTATGGCGATGAACGACGAAGAAACCGTCGCGCTGGTCGCCGGCGGCCACACCTTCGGCAAATGCCATGGCGCCGGCCCCGCGTCCCATGTGGGGCCTGAGCCCGAAGCCGCCGGCATCGAAGAGCAGGGCCTCGGCTGGAAGAGCAGCTTCGGCAGCGGCAAGGGCGGCGATACCATCAGCAGCGGCTTGGAGGGCGCCTGGAAGCCGAACCCGACCAAATGGGACTTGGGCTATCTGAGGATCCTGTTCAAATACGAGTGGGAACTGGTCAAGAGTCCGGCCGGCGCGAATCAATGGCTGGCCAAGGACGTCGCCGAAAGTGACATGGTGGTTGATGCCCACGATCCGTCTAAAAAACACCGGCCGATGATGACCACGGCGGACCTCTCCCTTCGCTTCGACCCGATCTATGAGCCGATTGCGCGGCACTACCTGAAGAACCCCAAGGAATTCGCGGACGCCTTTGCCCGGGCGTGGTTCAAGCTGACCCACCGCGACATGGGCCCCCGTTCGCGCTACCTCGGCCCGGAGGTTCCGGCGAAGGAACTCATCTGGCAAGACCCCATCCCTGCCGTCAATCACAAACTGATCAACAAGCAGGACATCGCCTCCCTCAAGGGCAAGATTCTGGCTTCCGGCCTGTCTGTGTCGGAGCTGGTTTCGACCGCCTGGGCGTCGGCTGCCACTTTCCGCGGCTCCGACATGCGTGGCGGCGCCAACGGCGCGCGCATTCGCCTGGAGCCGCAGAAGGATTGGGAAGTCAACCAGCCTGCCCGGCTGGAGAAAGTGCTCAAGACCCTGGAGCGCATCCAGAAAACATTCAACAAATCTCAGTCCGGCGGCAAGAAGGTCTCGCTGGCGGATCTGATCGTCCTGGGCGGTTGCGCGGGCGTCGAGCAGGCGGCGAAGAACGCCGGTTACAAAATGACGGTTCCCTTCACGCCGGGACGCATGGACGCCTCTCAGAAGCAGACCGATGCGGCCTCCTTTGCCGTGCTCGAGCCGAAAGCGGACGGTTTCCGCAACTACCTCAAGGCCAAGTTCTCGTTACGGGCAGAGGAACTGCTGGTTGATCGTGCGCAACTGCTGACGCTGACCGCTCCTGAGATGACGGTTCTCGTTGGCGGTATGCGCGTCTTGAATGCCAACTTCGGACAGTCCCAGCACGGCGTCTTCACCAGGCGGCCGGAGACGCTCACCAATGACTTCTTCGTGAATCTGCTCGACATGCGCACGACGTGGAAGCCCACCTCGGAGGACAAAGACGTGTTCGAGGGTCGTGATCGCGCAACGGGCGAACTCAAGTGGACCGGCACCCGTGTCGACCTCATCTTCGGTTCGAACTCCCAACTCCGGGCCTTGGCGGAAGTCTACGGATGTGAGGACTCCCAGGAGAAGTTCCTGCACGACTTTGTAGCGGCGTGGAACAAGGTCATGAACCTTGACCGCTTCGACCTCGCCTGATCGTAGCATAAACGTTTTCGAGGGCTTCTGAAGCGTATTCTGAACTGCAAATCGGATGATCAGGAAGCGATAACCGCCACGAACTGACGGATCTTTTGACGCTCACGGAGGCTATTGGCAACATATGAGCGCGGCGTTTCAATACAATCTGAAACGCCGCGTTTTCTTTAGGCCGTTACAATCTGCTGGTCACAGAATCGGAGCCAGGTAAGGCTGACCCGAACCGGGTACTGTCAGGTTCAATGATTTATGCAAAGTATGTGAAAATTTCTTTGGAAAGCCGAAACAAACCGCAAGCAGTCATCGGATTTACAAAACCCCGTGGCAGAGGGATCCAAGAATCAATATCCAAAACCATAAGGGAAAGGCCAAGACTTACCGAGTGAAGCAGGTGGTTTTGGCCATTGAAAAACTGGAGGTCGGCCATGGCGTTAAAAAATGATCGATATACTTACCGGGTAACTTGGTCCGAAGATGATCATGAACACGTGGGGCTCTGTACGGAGTTTCCGAGTTTAAGTTGGTTAGCGCCCACTCCTGAGGGTGCATTAAGAGGCATCCGGAAATTGGTGGCGGATGTTATAAAGGAAATGAATAAAGCTGGGGAAGATGTCCCCCAGCCCATAGCATGCAGGTCTTACAGCGGCAAGTTTATGGTCCGAGTCCCGCCGGATGTCCATCGGCAGCTTGCGATTCAGGCTGCCGAATTCGGCGTGAGCCTGAATCGCATTGCCAGTTCCAAACTAAGCCAATAGATCCATCGTTAAAATCGGGGTATCCATAAAAGGTACCTCGATTTTTGTATTATCCGTGAATATTTTCAATCCATCGGATATCCTCCACGTCGCTTACTTTTCCCAGATAACGTTGTGTTGTAGATTCGAACTAGTTGATATTCTGGAGATTGGAGACATATCTCAAACCTGAACACAGCGATTTTTTGATCGATATGCACAAACGTTCCCCCCGAACAGGAGGCTTTCCCGAGGAAGCATAGTGGTCCAATCGGAGAGTATTGAAAGGACAGAATCAGAAAAAGTGGGGATCTTTGAATGTCTTCCAAAACGCTTGTGAATAAAAACAAATCATTGCATGACAGAATAAGCTAAAATAGACTTGACATAATAAGCTAATAATAATACAGATGAATAAGCTAAGATTGCACTCACACTAAAAGCTAATAATTGTACGACGTAAAAAGCTAACGAAAGAACGTAAACTATGGCTCGCCCATATGAAAAACTGGCCGAATCCCTTGAAGTTCTCCGAACCTTACAGGAGCGGGGTGTCGTCGCCGTACGTTCAGCGGATCTGACCCGCACACATCGTGAACGACTGGTCAAAAACGGCTACCTGCAAGAAGTCATGAAGGGCTGGTATATTCCCATCCGTCCAGACGAGGTCACGGGTGAAAGCTCTGCCTGGTATGCATCGTTCTGGGGCTTCTGTGCAGCCTATTTGAAGGCACGTTTTAAAACGAATTGGAGCCTCTCACCCGAGCAGTCTCTATTGCTGCATGTCGGGAATAGGACCGTTCCACGCCAGTTGCTTATCCGATCACCCAAAGCACGCAACAGGATCACAAAACTTCCGTATGACACGTCGTTATTCGATGTGCGTGCGGCCCTCCCTGAAGCTGGACAAGTTTCAGAGAAAGACGGCCTGCGTCTGTTCTCCGTGCCTTCGGGCCTGGTGAACTGCGGGGCCAGATTCTTTCTACAGAACGCAACGGATGCTCGCGCGGCGCTGGTCTTGGTGAGCAGCTCATCGGATGTGCTTCAATTGCTCCTTGAAGGTGGACATACAACGGTTGCCGGCCGTCTTGCAGGTGCGTTCCGAAATATCGGACGCAATCGTATTGCTGACGATATTGTCAAAACAATGAAAACCGCCGGTTACGACATTCGTGAAAAAGATCCATTTGAAAACACTATCAACCTGATCCTGCCCGTGCGAGAACAGTCGCCATACGTGAATCGGATACGCCTGATTTGGCAACAGATGCGAGAACCTATTCTCAAATTATTTCCAGCCGCCCCTGGCCGGCCTTCCGATATCGCCGCCTATCTCAAGGACGTCGATGACATCTATGTAACGGACGCTTATCACTCGTTGTCCATCGAAGGTTATCGGGTTAGCCCTGAGCTGGTCGAACGGGTCCGAAGCGGCGAGTGGAACCCTGATGAAAACGGGGACGATCGCCAACATCGTAATGCTTTAGCTGCACGCGGATACTGGCAGGCCTACCAGGCAGTCCGGGAAAGTATCCGAAAGATATTAGAGGGAGAAAATCCTGGAGCCGTCAGCGATGAGGATCATGGGGATTGGTACCGTGAAATGTTTGGACCCTGTGTTACAGCCGGCCTCTTGCGGGCGGCGGATCTCGCCGGCTACCGTAACGACCAGGTATACATCCGCCGCTCAATGCATATCCCGCCCCGGCATGAAGCGGTGCGAGACTGCATGCCGGCATTCTTTGAGTTGCTGAGAGAAGAACCGGAACCATCGGTGCGTGTCGTTCTGGGCCACTTCATATTCGTCTATATCCATCCCTACATGGACGGCAATGGCCGTATGGGAAGATTTCTTATGAATGTGATGCTCGCTGCGGGCGGGTACCCTTGGACCGTTATTCCACTTGAAAAACGAGATGACTATATGGAGGCGTTGGAACGCGGGAGTGTGGAACGGAATATTGTTCCGTTTGCCGTTTTTCTCGGAAAACTCGTTTCTGTTTCTGAAAGATTATAAGTGAATCATGCGCCATGGGCACCTCGCAATTTTACAGACATATCGCAGGTTTTCGGGTCGGCGGATGTCCGGGGGTTTATTGTGCTATCAGATGACAGGGATAGCCAATGCTTCCCGCCAGGTAGAATGACCTCATTTCAAGACCTGGCATCTATACACACCGTTTCATAAAAATGATCTTGACGGTCAAGACAGGATTTAGTATTCTCCTAATATAGGAAGTTCAGCTATGGAGGTGGATTCATGAAGACTGCGACTCTAACCAAGGTGACACGCAACGGACAAATGACGTTGCCCGCTGTGGCCCGGCGGGCGCTTCACATTGAGGAAGGAGATTACGTCGAGGTACGCGTGAGCGAAGACAGCCTCATCCTCACTCCTAAAAAACTGATCGATAAGAGCCAGGCTTACTTCTGGTCTCCAGAATGGCAGGCTGCCGAGCGGGAAGCCAGCGAAGACATTGCATTAGGCCGCGTCCGGGAGTTCAAGAAGGCGGATGATCTCATTGCCACCCTTAGCAAGGCCCCTGGACGGAAGCGATAATGCGCCTGCAATACACCCGGCGATTTGAACGTGCCTACATCAGTCTTGAGGCGAGTGACGCTGCGCTTGTGGCAAAGGCAATACACCTGCTGGCTGAAGATGTGAGGCATCCCGGTCTGCGAGTTAAAAAAGTGCAGGGTACGGCTTCCATCTGGGAGGCACGTGCAAGTCGTTCTCTCAGACTCACCTTCGAAATCCATGACGACCTGCTCATTTTAAGAAACGTCGGATTACACGACAAGGTTCTCAAGAACACCCTGAGCGAAACCTGTCCGAGAATTTCCACTACCCAAGGAAACTGGCCGCGGCCGGCTCGAATCCAAATCATTACAGACATATCAAAGGTTTTCGGGTCGGCGGATATCCTGAGAGCCATGCTTCTTATCTCAAGGCGAATTGGTTTCCTTCAGGGCAACATGGTCAATCTAATACAGAGCGGTCATTTATCTCGCTCGTTTGCCTACCACTGAAGACGGAACCTGCACTCACTCCATGCAGCTTGGCAATATTCACTGGCCTTAACTAACTATTTAATATTTATCTAATTTTATTGACACATTGTCGGGAAATATATATGAACTTTACATAATTGATGCTTAGTTCAGTGAGTTACACCTAAATGCCAATCTGATTAATAGGTGATAATTTGGACATAAGCAGATTAACAACAGCAGTTACCCTCCCATGCACCTTTTCGGGTCACAATAATATCGCAAAATTTTGTTCAGGCAGAAATCATGCTATAGTTGCTTACTTCCATCAGAAAACTTCTGAGAAAGGTTGAGATGCCCCAAGTCTTTGACAACATCGACCGTACCCTGCTTCCGACGCTTCAAAGTGCGTTGAACCTTTCTGACAGGGCCGACTTCTGCGTAGGCTATTTCAATTTACGCGGCTGGAAGGAGCTTGACAGCCATATCCAGCACTGGTCTGAGACCGAAGGCTCTTGTCGGCTTCTGGTAGGGATGCAGAAACCGCCCCAGGATCAGCTGCGTGAGGTTTTGAGTCTCATGCCCCAGAACCCGGGAATAGATAACCAAACCGCCATCCGACTCAAAAAACAGCTTGCCGAGGAATTTCGCCGCCAGCTGACATTCGGAGCTCCCAACAATGAAGATGAAGCAGGTTTGCGCCGTTTGGCGCAAAGACTCAAAGAAAAAAAGGTTATTGCCAAACTGTTTCTACGCCATCCCCTTCACGCCAAACTTTATCTCCTCTTTCGATCCGATCCCATTAACCCGATCATCGGCTATCTTGGCAGCAGCAACCTGACCATGGCAGGTCTGGCAGGCCAGGGAGAGCTCAATATAGACGTTCTGGATTATGATGCCACGCAAAAGCTCGCCAGGTGGTTTGAGAATCGATGGAACGACCGTTTCTGCATCGATATTTCCAAAGAACTTATCCAGATTATTGAAGAAAGCTGGGCGCGCGAGGAACTGATTCCACCGTACCATATTTATATCAAGATGGCCTATCACCTGGCTGAAGAGGCGCGTGCCGGCCTGTCGGAATTTCGCATTCCCCGAGAATTTCAGGAGCATCTTCTGGAATTTCAGGAGGCGGCCGTTCGCATCGCCGCCCATCACGTCAATAAACGAAACGGCGTTCTCATCGGTGATGTGGTGGGTTTGGGAAAAACTTTGATGGCAACCGCACTAGCCCGTATTTTTGAAGACGATTACGGCATGCGTGCTCTAATCATCTGCCCCAAAAACCTTGTGCCTATGTGGGAAGACTATCGCCAGCAGTATGGCCTGCGCGGAAAAGTTCTATCCATCAGCCGTGCCATTAGGGATCTGCCCGACGAGCGCCGCTACCAGCTGGTGGTCATCGACGAAAGCCACAACCTTCGTAACCGCGAGGGCCGAACCTTTCATGCCGTGCAGGAATACATCAAAGAAAACGACAGCCGGGTAATTCTGCTGACTGCAACGCCGTACAACAAGACCTATCTGGATCTGTCCAATCAGCTGCGGCTCTTTGTGGAAGAGGATCTTGATATCGGCATTCGGCCGGAGCAGTATCTGCGCGGCATGTCTGAAACGGAGTTTCTAAGGAAGCACCAGTGCTCGCCAAGGACCCTGGCCGCCTTTGAAAACAGCGAGTATCCCGACGACTGGCGCGATCTGATGCGGCTTTTTCTTAGTAAGGCGCACCCGCACCTTTATCCAGGATAACTATGCCAAAACCGATGAAACCAATGGGCGCCGCTATCTGGAGTTTCCCGACGGCAAGCGCTCATATTTTCCTGTGCGCACTCCCTGCACAATCCGGTTTAACGTAAACGACCAGGATCCGGACGACCAATATGCCCGGCTTTATTCTGACAAAGTAGTGGACGCCATCAATGATCTGGCGCTTCCCCGCTATGGGCTGGGAAACTACATTGCCCCGAATCCGGAGCATCCGCCCACTTCAGCGGAACAGCGCCAGTTGCAGGATCTTTCCCGCGCCGGAAAACGCCTCATGGGTTTCTGCCGCACCAATCTCTTTAAGCGCCTGGAAAGCTCCGGTATGGCCTTTATCCAGTCGGTTGAACGCCACGTCCTGCGAAACTTCATCTTCCTGCATGCCATCGAAAATGACCGACCGCTTCCCATCGGCTCACAGGACCCGGAAATGCTTGACACGCGCTTTACCGATGAGGACAAAGAACAGACGTCAGAAGATCTCTATGAGTATGAAAATGATGACAATGAGAATGTTCCTGAAAATGAAGCCCTGCATAGCGAGGCCGACTTCCGCAGGCGGGCTGCAGAAATCTGTGATTTGTACGACCGCAAATACGGGCACCGCTTTAAATGGTTGCGGGCAAGTCTTTTTATCAAAAAACTTGCCCGGGATCTGCACGCCGATGCCTTGAAACTTATGGGGATCCTGGAGTCGGGCGGCGCCTGGGACCCGCAGCGGGATGCCAAGCTGGCGGCGCTTTTCACGCTGCTGACCCAAAAGCATCCCGGCGATAAGGTGCTGGTCTTTACCCAGTTTGCCGATACGGTCCGCTATCTGGATGCCCAGCTGCGTACTCCGCGGGCTGAAGGATCACGCCGGTGTACATGGCGAAACGGCCAACCCGACCCTCATGGCCTGGCGTTTCAGTCCGGTCAGCAACAAAAAGCGCGACCAGGTTCGCCCGGAAAACGAACTGCGTGTCCTGATTGCAACGGACATCCTGTCCGAAGGTCAAAACCTTCAGGACTGCGCCATTGTGGTGAATTACGATCTTCCCTGGGCCATCATCCGGCTGATCCAGCGGGCCGGCCGTGTGGACCGCATCGGCCAGATGGCTGAAAACATTCTCTGCTATTCTTTTTTTACCGCCGATGGCGTGGATCGGATTATCCGACTGCGCAGCTAGGCGTGCGAAAACGCCTGCACTGAAAATGCCGAGGTAGTGGGCAGTGATGAGGCCTTTTTCGAGGATCAGAGCGACGAGCAAGTGGTCCGCGATCTTTTCACCGAAAGATCCGGCATCCTGGACGGCGACGATGACGCCGATGTGGATCTGGCATCCCAGGCCTATCAGATCTGGAAGAACGCCGTCGATCGTGATCCCGGATCTGCGGCGTAAAATCGAGTCGTCTGCCGGATGTGGTCTATGCCACCCGTGCCCATGTTGCACTGCCCGACAGACCCGAAGGCGTTCTGGTCTATATGCGCTCAGCCGACGGTAACGACGCCCTGGCTTATGTGAATGAAAAAGGCGAAAGCATCACCGAATCTCAGATCGAAATCCTGCGGGCTGCCGCCTGCGATCCGGATACACCCGCCTTGCCCCGACAGGACAAACACCATGAGCTGGTCCGGGCCGGGGTCGAGCATATCGTCCGGGAGGAAAAACGGATCGGCGGCCAGCTCGGGAGCCCGCGCGGCGCCCGCTTCCGCACCTATGAGCGCCTGAAGCATTACATTCAGGATTGTGAAGACACCCTGTTTGAATCCACTTTCGGCGAGCTCAATAAAGCTCTGGATGAAATCTACCGCTATCCCCTGCGGCCGGTGGCGGTTGATACCCTAAACCGCCAGCTTAAAGTCCGGCATCAGCGATCAGCAGCTTGCCGAGCTGGTGCTCCTGCTTCGATCCGAAGGACGGCTTTGCATCATCCATGAGGATGAAAAAGATGACCGTGAGCCGCGCATCATCTGCTCCATGGGGCTTAAAGGACAAGGATGAAGTATAAAGGATGAAAATCGACTTCCCCGCCGTACGAAAGTGTCTCAAGTCCTTTGATTTTACTGCGCTCTTTTGCGAGCACCTGGGCTGGGATCATCACAACGCCCGGCTTGGAGATTATCCTTGACGGCCGGACGATCTCATCTTCAGGCCTTTGCGCAAAAACGCGGCATGGTTGCCTTTGAGTATGTAACCCCGGCGGGCGAGCGTCTGCCCGATCATGCCATCCGGCGCAAAATCGAGCATCAGGCCGCCAAAAGCGCCCATGAACATCTTATCGTGTTTACTGATGCGGATCGGACCACCCAGGTCTGGCAGTGGGTCAAGCGGGAGCCGGGAAAACCCATTGCCTGCAGGGAGCACACCTTTCACAAAAACCAGCCGGGTGACGCCCTGATTCAGAAACTCGAGCGCCATCGCCTTTTCTTTGGAAGAGGAAGAAAACCTCACCCTCTTTGATGTGACCCGCTGCGCCAAGGCCGGCTTTGACGTTGAGCGGGTCACCAAGCGCTTCTATGACCGCTTTAAAAAGGAGCACGCCGAGTTTCTTAAATTTGTTACCGGCATTTCCGAGAAAACCGATCATGAATGGTATGCCTCGGTCATGCTAAACCGCCTGATGTTCGTCTATTTCATCCAGCGCAAAGGGTTTCTGGACGGCGATCCGGACTATCTTCGCAACCGGCTTGCACGGATGCGCAGTGAATACGGCCGCGACCGCTTTTATTCCTTTTACCGCTACTTTCTGCTGCGCCTGTTTCATGAAGGACTTGGCGGAAAAGCGCGAACGTCTGAGCTTGAAAAGCTGCTCGGTAAAATCCCTTATTTTGACGGCGGCTTTTTCGAAAGGCATCCGGTGGAGCAGCGCTATCTGGACATCCAGATTCCGGACGAAGCCTTTGAGCGGATCTTTGACTATTTTGACCAGTACCAGTGGCATCTGGACGAGCGCCCCTTAAGGGCCGACAATGAAATCAACCCCGATGTTCTGGGCTATATCTTTGAAAAGTACATCAACCAGAAGCAGATGGGGGCCTATTACACCAAGGAGGACATTACCGAATATATCAGCAAGAACACGGTGATTCCCTTTCTGTTCGATGCGGCCCGGACCAAATGCAAAGTGGCTTTTGAAAATCCCGGCGGCCCCACGGTCTGGAGTTTACTTTCCGCCGATCCGGACCGCTACCTGTACCCGGCAGTGAAACACGGCGTTATCGGAGAGGGCGGCAAGGTACTGCCTGAAAGCGAACTTCCCGACTTTGTCCAAACCGGCATGCACGACCCCAAAGCCCGCATGTTCGACAACCGCTACAACCTGCAGCAGGCCCCGGCCGATGATCCCATCCGCCTGGTCACCGAAACCTGGCGGGAGTATGTCTGCCGGCGCAGCCGCTGCCTTGAAATCAGGGAAAAACTTCAAAACGGCGAAGTGCAGGATATCAATGACCTGATCACCTTTAACCTGGACATCCGCCAGTTTGCCCAGGATGCGATTGAAAACTGCGAGGGACCGGATCTGCTGCGGGCCTTCTGGCACACCATTAACGGCCATATTCCGGAAAAGTCCAACGAAAAGCATCAAAACGGCATCACCATTCTCGACCCCACCTGCGGCTCAGGGGCGTTTCTCTTTGCCGCCCTCAATATCCTGGAACCGCTCTATGAAGCCTGTCTCGACCGGATGGCGGCCTTTGTGGAAGACCTTGACCGCTCAGGCGAAAAGCACCGGCCGGAAAAATTCTCCGACTTTCGCAAGGTTTTAAAACAGGTGGAGGATCATCCCAACCGCCGCTACTATATTTTCAAGAACATCATCCTGAACAACCTCTTTGGCGTGGACATCATGGAAGAGGCCGTGGAGATCTGCAAGCTGCGGCTTTTCCTAAAGCTGGTGGCCCAGGTTGAGCCTGATTCCGGCAAGGAAAACTTCGGCATCGAGCCTCTGCCCGACATCGACTTCAATATCCGCGCCGGCAACACCCTGGTGGGGTATGCCACGGCAGACGAAGTCAGGCGAGTTTTTAAAGAAGATTCCCAGTGGAAACAGGCGACAAGCTTCCGTTTGGAGAGACTCTCAGCGCGTATCAACGGTTTGAAGAGCAGGTTGAATTGGCTGATCGGCGCTTTCAAACAGTTCCGACGCATGCAGACCGACAAGGGTATGGACGCAAAGGATTTCTCCGGTGCCAAACAGAACCTGCGTAATCGGCTTAAAGCTTTGGAAGATGAACTGAACCGACATCTGGCAGGCGAGTATGGGGTAAATCTGTCCGAAGGAAAAAGGTAGGAATTATGACAAATGGCTGAAGTCCCATCAGCCCTTTCACTGGTTTGTGGAGTTTTATGGCATCATGCAGAGCGGTGGGTTCGATGTGATTATCGGAAATCCGCCGTATCTTGAACTTCGTCAAGTAAATTACAGTCCGAAAAATTATAAGTGTTTAGATGGTGCAGCCATTCACAGCATGTGTATTGAGAGAAGCGTTCAGCTTACTTAGCACTGTGGGATGCATGAGCATGATTGTGCCGTTAGCACTACCGTCCACGCAAAGAATGCAGATCGTTCAGCAGATACTGGAAACAGATCATAACGCTTGGTATGCAAATTATGCTTGGCGGCCGGGAAAGCTGTTTGATACCGTGAATAGGGCACTGACCGTTTTTGTTATCACACCATCTACAAAAGGTCGCACTTTTTCAACAAATTATCAGAAATGGACCAGTGAAGACCGCGACGGTTTGTTTGAAAGATTGAGTTACGTGAACGTCCAGCGAAACAGACCGGCTTTCTGGGTTCCCAAGCTCGGTGAGAGAGTTGAACGAAGCATCCTTGAAAAGTGCCTCGCAGTTAAAACAGCAACTATGCATTTCACTGGTTCATCCGACCAACAAGTTTATTACAGGACAACCGGAGGTCTGTATTGGAAGGTTTTTACTGATTTTGCTCCGGCATTCAGGCTAAATGGCAAGATCATGCCATAGCAGCCGCGAAACCTCCTTTACGGTCGCCAAACGCGGGCAAGTCAAACCTTTGATTGCAGCCTTGAGCAGCGATGTCTTTTGGTGGTGGTACACGGTAACCTCAAATCTTAGGGACCTGAACCCATATGACATCCAAAACTTTCCAATACCAGAGTCGGCGATGATTGATACAGAGCTTCGTGATTTGGGTGCACGTTATTTGAAGGACATGAACAATAACAGCGCCATGCTTGTGCGGGAACAAAAACAGACAGGCCGGACGGAAACACAATCCTTTAAAATTCAAAAATCCAAACCCATCATCGACCAAATCGACCAGGTCCTTGCACAACACTATGGCTTCACCGACGAGGAACTGGATTTCATCATCAACTACGACATCAAGTACCGCATGGGCCGGGGAGCGGATGCGAAGATAATGGTTGATGACATTCATAGCTTTCAGGTCCACTTTTGCTCTTTGGCTGGCCCTGGTACAGGTAAACTTACCGGTTGGGCAAAGGATAAAATTCCTTGTTGAAGAACTAGAAGTTCCGCCTGAGAATATTACTGTGATTACCTTTGACGGTCGCTGCCGCGAAAAACATGAGAGACAGAATTTCGGATTTTAACAAGCCTGATCTCTACCTTCCTTACAAGAAACAGCCTAAAACCATCAGGACTATGCACAGCTTGGGATATAAGATTGTAAGGGAGAATGCCTCAGAGATTGGCCTTAAGGATATTGTTAAGGTTGTTACTAGCGACAGACTGAGAAATATTCTCATTGGGGATGCAGCACAGCTTGCTGGTCATGATAGGAGTGATGGTACGGAAACAGAGAAGTGCAGGCAGTTCGGCGCATGTAATTTTTCAGCAGAAGATAAAAAATGCCATGATCTGCAAAACGTATCAAAGTATCCTCAGGGGCTGTTCGGCCATCGATTATGATGAACAGATTCTGTTAGCATGTGATCTTTTAAGAGAGAATGCTGAGCTTTTGGCAAGATACCAATCCCAATGCAGGCATTTGCTGATAGATGAATATCAGGACATTAATGCTGCCCAGTTTAACCTTATCTATCTGTTATCGAATGAACAGAGAGATGGCCTTTTTGTCGTAGGAGATGATGACCAGAGTATCTATTCATGGAGAGGTGGCTCGCCTAAGTTTATCATTTTTGACGATAAACTGAACATGCTTCAATAACAGGAACATTGCCATGCCTGTACGCAATTTGCACAAGAACTCGTTTGACGAAGGGACACTAGACAAGCTGGATCTTTACCGTGATTACCTGCGTGAGTGGCTGCCGGTATTCATCAATGGATCATCTGTTGACATTATACAGATTTTCGATTTCTTTGCAGGTCCCGGGTTCGATGTGGATGGCAATCCGGGAAGTCCTGTTATTACATGCGATGAAATCCGCAATGCAATTAATCAAAGTAGAAATCAGCGCTCGAAAATTATCAAAGCATATTTTAACGAAAAAATCCGGAAAATTTAAAAACCTGTCATCATATATTGATGAACAGAGGGCTTCTTTGCCGCAGGTTATTTTCGCACGGAAAAAAAAGATTTTCAATCTGCGTTTATGAAATGGGAACCTTCATGCATGGGAGGGTGGCGAATCTTTTATTCCTGATCAAAATGGTGTGAAGCAAATCACAAAATCTGTTTTTCAAACCATTGTACAGCTTCCAAAACTGATTTTATTTTCTTCATTTCTTCTTCAATGGTCAATCGTTTCAGACCAGTGCCGGAAATTCGTGATTGTGTTCCCGTAACGGACGAGGACTTTTCACGGATGAACGGAACCAATGTGCACCGGATCGTGGCAGAATCTTACAGGCGGTGGGTTCCTGATGGGCTTGAGTATTATCTTGGTTCATTTTCAATCCGAAAGGGGCAAATGTATATGGCCTTGTCTTTGGCTCCGGCCACCCACTTGGGATTGACAAATTTTTAAAAGTGGCCTGGAAACATGGCGGCGATGCCAACTTCGACATCGACAAGGATGGAATTGATACATCGCAAGGTCGATTATTCCCGGATTTCGATAAGCCGACCAAAATTACGGTTTTTG
>CAVTQK010000023.1:0-156194 GCA_963736855.1 uncultured delta proteobacterium | reverse complement strand
TGGAACGACTGGAAATGGCAATTCCGTCATCGTATCACCACGGTAGAGGAATTAGCCAAGTACATTCCCCTTTCATCCAAAGAACAAGCGGAACTGAAACTGGTCATCAACAGATACCCCTTTTCTGTTACCCCTTACTATCTTTCTTTGATCCATCCGGAAGATCGCAATGACCCCATCAGAAAGCAGGCTATACCTTGTTTTGAAGAAATAACCATGGCTGATATGGGTGAAGAAGACCCTCTGGAAGAGAAAAGAGACTCCGTAGTCCCCGGACTGGTCCACCGTTACCCGGATAGAGTACTCATGGTGCTTACCGATATCTGTCCCATGTTCTGCCGTCATTGTACGCGTAAGAGAGAATGGCAGCACGGCGGATGGGTGCGTAAAGAAGAAGAAATCGAGCCCATGCTGGACTATATCCGCAATAACCCCAAGGTGAGAGATGTCATTATCTCCGGTGGTGATGTTCTGACCCTCTCCACCGAGCGGCTGGAGAGCGTCTTGTACAAGCTGCGCAAGATAGAACATGTGGAAATGATCCGTATCGGTTCACGGTACCCGGTGGTACTGCCGCAGCGTATCGATGATGAGCTGTGCGATATGCTGTCCAAGTACGGACCGATCTGGTTCAATACCCATTTCAACCATCCGAACGAGGTCACTCCGGAAGCTGCCAAGGCCTGCGATAAGCTGTTGCGGGCCGGTGTGCCGGTCAACAACCAGACGGTCTTGCTGCGCGGCATTAACGATAGTGTGGAGACTCAGCTTAAAGCTTTCTCATGCTTTCTGAAAGCCAAGGTGCGTCCTTACTACCTGTTCCAGTGTGATGAGGTACAGGGTACGGAACACCTGCGCACACCGGTTGAGACAGGTATCAAGATTATCGAAGGTATGCGCGGTCATACCTCCGGTCTGGCGGTACCGACCTTTGTCATCGACCTGCCTTCAGGCGGCGGTAAAGTCCCGCTGCAGCCGGACTACGTGCTGTCACACACCAGGGAACGTTTGATACTGAGGAACTATCAGGGTCGTATCATTACCTTCCGGAACCCGGGAGCCGATTCCGGTAACAAGCTGGAAATGGTAGCCTCAGATGGAAGAAGCGGTTGTAAATGAAGATAGGGCTCTCGTACGATCTTAAAGAGCCGTATCTCCCGGTCAGGAACAACCGGAAGACGCGTTTGAAGAATATGATTCTTTAGAAACAGTGGACGCCCTCAAGGCAGCCATCGAAGCCAAAGGGCATTCGGTGGTGAAGCTGGGGGGCGGCCGCGAGTTTCTGAAGACACATCCTCTCTGAAAAAGTAGACTTTGTATTCAACATCTCCGAAGGACTGGGGAGCTACCGCAGCCGCGAGGCGCAGGTCCCCTCAGTCCTGGAGATGCTGGATATCCCCTATTCCGGCGCTGACCCCCAGTGTCTGGCGGTCTGTCTGGATAAACATCTCACCAAGAAAATGGTTTCCTGGGAAGGTGTCCCTACCCCCAAATGGAGCGTCATCGACCGCGATAACTGTCAAGTCCATCGACTGGGCAGCCTTGCCCTATCCGGCTTTTGTTAAACCGGTCTGGGAAGGTTCCAGCAAAGGTATCCGCCTTAATTCTCTGGTCCGTGATCCGCAGACAGATGCAGACCACTGTCACCCGACTTCTGAAGACAGTACCGCCAGCCGGTGCTGGTGGAAGAGTTCATCTCCGGTGAAGAGGTCACCGTGGGTATGGTGGGCAACAACCCGCCCAAAGTGGTGGGCATCATGCGGGTGGTGCCGCGCAAAAAAGATGCCGATTTCGTTTATTCGCTGGAAGTAAAGCGGGACTATGAGAAACTGGTGGACTACGAATGCCCGGCCAAACTGGATAAGACTATCTTAAAGCATATTGAAGAATACGCTCTGAAAGCCTTTCAGGTCCTGGAATGCCGGGATTTTGCCCGGGTGGACTTCAGGATCAGCCCGGATGGTACGCCCTATTTCCTGGAGATCAATCCCCTGGCCGGTTTGAATCCCCGCAGCAGTGACCTGATTATTATGGCAAAGTTGGTCGGGCTGGACTTATAATGATTTGATCGGTTCGATTCTGGATGCTGCTTTGAAGAGATACCTCGCAGTGCCGCTAAAAGTAGCTCTTATCTATAATGATCCCCAGCCGGACCGCTATCAGCGATGGGCGAGTCTAAAGCCGAACTGGGGGTCATGGATGAAGTCAAGGCCGTCAGCAGAGCTCTGGAAGAGCTGAATTATGACTATGTCTCTAATGCCCCTCCGGCCCCCTCTCACCAAAGTCAAACGCGCCTTACAGCTGATTAAGGCCGATGTAGTTTTTAATCTTTTTGAAGGCTTTGACGGCAGCCCTGAGACCGAAGGGCCGTGTCGCTGAGATGCTGGCGGAATTAAAATTGCCTTTTACCGGCTGTCCGGCGTCCGCTCTGGATCTGGCCCTGGATAAAGCCCGGACCAAAAAACTGCTATCGGAGGCCGGCATAAAACTCCCCGATATCCAGATTCTGACACCCTTCCAACTTGAATACTTTCAACCTTACTTTTCCCTGTTTAGTTAAACCGGTCACTGAAGACGCCAGCCACGGTCTTTCCGAAGACAGCGTCGTGTATAATTTGAGTGACTTGAACAAACAGGTGGAAAAAATTTGCGTCTGGCTTCGGCGGACAGAGCTCTGGTAGAAGAATTCCTGAACGGCCGTGAATTTAACACCGTGGTGATGGGCAATAAGCGTTTAACTATTCCGGCTGTCTCGGAGATTGTTTACACCCTGCCGCCGGACAAACCGCGTATTCTGACTTTCGCTTCCAAATGGGATGAAGACAGCCTCTATTACATCAACACCAGAGTCCATGTCCGGCGCAAATCACCGCCAGAGAGAAAGCCCATATCGCCAAACTGGCCAAGGCCGCCTTCCGGATCACCGGCTGCCGGGGTTATGCCAGGGTGGACTTCCGAGAAGGCCAGCCGGGTGAATTCTACGTGCTGGAAGTCAACCCTAACCCGGATATTACCCCCGGCAGCGGCGCCGCCCGGCAAGCTGACTGCCGCCGGTCTGACCTACAGCCAATTTATAGACAAAATCCTGCGTCTGGCTCTACAATAAATGATATGAAAATTCGACCGATGACTCCCGGAGATAAACCCCCGGTCCTGCAAGATTCTGCAAAATACGCCGGAGTTTAACGACCTCGATCGTCTGGTGGCTGAAGAAGTCATTGACGCCTATCTCTATGACCCTTCCGGTGAAGAGTATCATGCTCTCGTGGCTGAGGAAGACGAATTCTCGAATGCCCCCTTCCAGGCCGTGCGGCATAAACCGGATGACCGCCAGCATGGTGGAGCCGAAAAGGAGCATGTAGTAATAGGGAAACCTGGTTGTGAGTATTTCTTCGAGAAGAGAGAAAATGGTCGCCCCCATGATAGGCGCATAGAGGTGTCCCATGCCGCCGAATATCGCCATCAGAACAGGCATGAAAGAGAACTGGATATTGAAGGCTGATGTTGCATCGATGTAGCTCCACCGCATGCTCATGGTCGCGCCGGCGAGGCCCATGAAAAAGGCACTGACCGCAAAGGTGACGGCCTTAACCTTATTGACGTTCACACCGCTGTGGGTAGTTGAAAACGTGGATGCCGGGGGGTGTTTCGAGCATTTGGGTCAGGAATCGGGTCAAGTTGCGGACATAGGCCATGGATTTTCGGTTGGATCCGTCGCCGACCATGACGAAGCGGCCGGAGACGATCTGGCGGAGAAGGTTGTAGACATTGCCGCGGTTTCCTTCGCCGAAGATGACGGTGGGGCGGATGAGGACCAGGGTGCGGTCCGGGGCGGCGGAGGCCCATTGCCGGAGCACGGGCTTCGGCCTGGAGTTTGCTGCGGCCGTAGTCGTTGAAGGGGTTTGGGGGGGTGGTTTCGTCGGGAAGGCGGGCGTCGAGACCGTAGACGGTAACCGTGCTGGTGAAAAGGATGCGTCGGATGCGGTTTTGGATGCAGGCCTGGATCGATGTTTTGGGTGCCGGTGACGTTGACGTCGTAGTAGAGGGAAGGGGGGCGGACGTCGTCCCGGTGTGCGGCGGCAAGGTGGATGACGGCGTCCATGCCGCGGCAGGCAAGGGTGAGGGCCGGAGGTCGCGGATGTCGCCTAGGACGCAGCGGTCCGGATGGGCAGCCGAGGGTTGCCGGTCGAAAATGGTGACGTGGTGGCCGGCTTCGAGGAGGTCGGAGGCGAGGTAAGTGCCGATGAAGCCACTACCGCCGGGGAGTAAGAGTTTCATAAGAGCAGAGGTCAGAGGTCAGAGGTCAGAGGGCAAAAGAAGTTCGAAGTGATAAGTTCGAAGTTCGAAGTTAAAACAGCAATATTATGGCCGGGTTATTCTTATCTTCGTTTCAGTGATAACCACGAAACATGATTCCCATTCGGAAATATTTTGACTTTCAAAAATTGCTAAGAGCTTTCTTTTGACTGCGATCCGCCCCGGATCCTTGAATCTCACAATCAATATACCTTCATGGGTTCCTGGTAAAAATTTGCGCCGATCCGAAAAATCCAAATCTTGGGTTATCAAAAACTGCCGATTTTTTTTGCAATTTTCCCATAAAACAGTGTCTTTGCATCCTATGAGCCCCTCAGAATAGACCGTATCGGCGTCATGACCACAATTATTAAAATAAAGGGCAAGGCTTGCCGGTAAATTTTCATCAATCTTGATTTTCATACAACTTCAGGGGTTTCAGGTATGGGCAGATCCTCTTGAGCCGAAGCCGCGGCAAATGCTATGACGGCTTGAACCTGGGATTTATTGAGTGACGGGAAATCTGTCAAAATTTCATCCACGGTTGCTCCTTCGGCAAGACAGGCAAGGAGCGTCTTGAGGGTTACGCGCGTACCCTTGATTATCGGTTGCCCTCCACAAAGCCCCGGATCTATGGTGATGTATTCGGAATATTTCATCTACTGCCTCTAAAAATTGGTCGATCAGATGATATCAAATTATGTATTATTTCTCAAAGTTAAAGGCAAATATCAAGCGAAAATTTACCCTCGTTGCCAATGGGAGACCTTTGAATTTTGCGAATATTAAAATTGAAGATTCAATAATTTCAATATGTTACAAGTGCAGCATAGGTAGTTTAACTAGTTTTTCAAAGGTCTCAATGATCGTAGCAAAATATTACGGCTTTGCCCTTGGACGCCTTAGGTCTGGGACATCCTCAGCTTTTGCAACAACAGGGTTTAAATAGAAAGAATCAGAGGACGGAGAAAGAAGTTCGAAGTATCAGGAACAGATGTCAGATGTCAAAAGTCAGATGTCAGAGGGCAAAAGAAGTTCGAAGTGATAAGTTCGAAGTTCGAAGTTGTGGAAGAGGTCATTTTAAGAAGTTCGAAGTGGCAAGTTCGAAGTTGGAAGAACAGGAGGTTGAATTTTGTGTTCGATTGAAATAATAGGGGCTATTTCACTATTGTCCAAAATCGGTTTTTTATTTGGACAGCATTTGAACCCTTTGAAAACAAAATCCTATCTTTTGGCCCCTGAAACAAATCCGAACAGGCCTGTTTCAAGGCTTTTCAAGCATCCGGAAGGTGCTTTCTGCCATGTTGTCTAACCCGTGCAGTTCTTGGACAGCATCTGAAGGAAAAGACAACCTGAATTTACATTTCCATGAGGCATTGAATTAAATCAAATACTTATCTGTCCAAAAAGCCGAATTTTGATTTATTTTGGACACCAATGGGGCTATTTATCAAAAGGGTTGTTAACATTTACGTCGATATTTTTAAAATCATCAATATTCCTTGTTACCAGAAATAATTCGTTGACCATTGCTGTTGCGTCTATTATCGCATCAGGCAATTTTGATGGCTTTGTAAAAAGTCCAATTTCTGCGTTGCGCTTCATCCCGTTGCGATTTCGACGTACGATAAGTACGCCTCATCACACGGGATTCGCGACGCCTTGAACTTGAACTTTTTACTTTGCCATCTGATTTTCGACTTTTTACGAGTTCATCAATTTTAACGGAAATAAAATGATCATAAAATTTGTCGATAAATGAGAAAGGAAGTGCTCTTTTGGATAAATAAATGATGATATTGCTGTCAAACAGAGCTCTATTCCCAGCCACGTCTTGCCTCACGCTGCCATGCACCGGGGTCTTTCATCGATTGAAACGGATTTAAATCCTTGTATTTTTTATAAAGCTTAGCAAGCTTTTTACTTATATTTTGTTTCGGTTTATGGGGTTTAATCGTAATTTCGAGTTCTTTTTCCAAATATTCCTTAGGAATCTGAATACAACGTTTGATTTGTGAGCCTTTTTTTATAACGGTATATGTTTCCATTAAAACTCTCCTTGAAAATACCAGGAATTCGTGTCCCTTTAATTATAGGCTTTCCCAGCATAATTTCATGGTTGATTTCGATCAGTTTATTCATGTTTCCGAAAGCCTCCTTACTGGCAATCGATAGGTAGCAGGAGGGATCATTTTTCTTTCAAAAAGTCATGAACAGTTAAACCGCTTTTTCTTATCAACCCTCTGAGTAATCCGGGCGCCAATTCTTTAAGGTCGGGAATAGATAAAGTTGGCCTGGAATCATGGTAAAGCATCATATGGCTGCCCGTTTGATGGTCGAGGGTATAACCGAACTTCTTAAAAATTCTAACAGCGTCATGACCCGAAATGTTTGAAAGTATCCCCATTAAACAGTAACCTCGCCCAAAAAGACCTCCCTTTCTTCTATAAGATCCAGTCGGTTATGTTTTTTTTCCACTTCCAACCAACCTTTAATTGCATCTTTGACATTTCTTAAGGCTTCATCGATCGTTCTTCCTTGGCTCATGCAGCCGACGAGTTCCGGTACATCGACTACATAACCATCGTATTCAGAGTCGTATGTTATTACTACCTTGAATTTCATGGTGCCTCCCAGTAATTTTTCAGACATGAAGCTGTCCTAAATCCATCATCGAAAAGATAGACGGTGATGGTACATACCCTTCTAATTCCTCGGGATCATCTTCGAAGTGCAATTCGATGGCTTCTTTGAGATTTCTCCCAAACGGATTTTTGCTCATCCGGAGTTTGGCCTTGTATAATGTTATTTTATTTGAGTTCAATTATAAAAGCAAGAGTGTAAGGAAGAGGGCAGAAAAGAAGTTCGAAGTTCGAAGTGATAAGTTCAAAGTTGTGGAAGAAGGTCATTTTAAGAAGTTCGAAGTGATAAGTTCGAAGTATCAGGAACAGATGTCAGAATTCAGATGTCAGAGGTCAGAAGGCAGAGAAGAAAGTTTGAGAAAAAAAGCCAGGCGGCTGGGTGGATGAAAAGATTGAGAGGTCCTCAATTTAATCCACTTCAAAAAGGCTTTTGTCAGTTGAGATTGGCGGATAATCGAATGAAGTGTGCCGGTTTTAATTTCCGCATGGTTGGGAACGCGGATTGTGATTGTTGTATCTGCCCAGTTCGCACCACGAAATGGCCTCCAACAGGAGTTATGAAGATTTCAGTGTGCAAACGATGTTGAATTTCTGGATCAGATGCATGTTCAAAAAACAATTCTAATGCTTCTGTCAGGTTTTACGGGCTTTTTCAATCGTTTCCCCCTGGCTGGCAATGTCAAGCTGAGGCATAGGCTACATACGTATCCTGCGGTGCTTCATTGTTTGTACCTCTTTATGATGTCTGGCCATGTCCTTTTTTTAAAAATTTTAACACGATTGGCGAAACGGGTCAAGAAGCCGGAAGCCATGAGGCCAGAAAAAAGAAGTTTAAAGGCAGTGCTCGTATCCTTTGAGTTTCGGGAAATAGGTTTTGTAGATGCCGCGGTCGCGGGTCAGGATGGCGTCGCATTCCGCGGATGCAAACCCGCCGATTAAGAAATCGGACAAAAAATGGGCTCTATGTTCTAAGACCCGCCGGCAGTGGGGGCATTTCATTTTCTGTTTACGTTCCAGGTATTCCATCCATCGTGCGGCCGCCTCGGTTATCGAAGGGATTTCGATGGGCTTGATCGTAATCCGGTGATCTTTGAGGAATTCATCGAGCATCGGCATGTCTTTATGGAACAGAGGGATCAACTCACCATAAACGATGACCGGTGCCAAAAGTGTTTCATTTCGCTGCAATGCCAGGTAAAGCTTTTCATGGTATTCCGGGTTCTCATTTTTAAGGATGTCGATCAGAATCGTCGTATCCACGCAGATTTTCAATGTACAGGCCCCCGGATCCGATCGATGTAATCCATGGTTTTTTCACTATCCTTCATCTTTCCGGCCCATTTTTTTCGGATTCGGGAATTGGGATCGACGACAAGAATGAAGTGCGGGCCCTCTTTTACAATGTCCACCTCCACGCCCGGCACGATTTTTAAGAATTTACGGACGGAAGGAGGCAGAGTGATCTGGTATTTACCGGTGACCTTGGCCATTTCAGGTTCCTCTTTTAAGGGTATACGCTTTTTGAATTAGGGTATACCTTTTATCCGTAGATGTCAAGAAGTCAGGAGTCAGGAAGTCGGATAGCCAGAAGAAGGTCAGAATAAAAGTTCGAAGTTCGAAGTGACAAGTTCAAAGTTGTGGAATGGGCGCATTTTGAGAAAGAAGTTCAAAATTGTGGAAGCTGGGAAGCCAGAAACCAGAAAGCCGGGAAGCTGGAAAGCCAGAAAGAAGTTCGAAGTGATAAGTTCGAAGTTCGAAGTTGTGGAAAGAAAAATGTTTAGAAAAAGAAGTTCGAAGTGATAAGTTCGAAGTTCGAAGTTGAGGAGTGAGGGCATTTTGAGAAAATGGCCTCATCTGTAGCATCCTGAATTCCATACTCTCGGACATGAACGGCATCGAATCCGTGAGACCTCAAAACATCCGAAATCTTCGGGGAGAGTGCGTTATCGATCAGGAACTTCATGCGATGGCAGCAAGAGGAAGCGTCTTTTCACGAAGCGCCTCAGCCGCATAATGAAGCGATTCCCTGATATCTTCGACATTTAAGTCCGGATAGGATTCCAGGATTTCTTTTTCAGTCATCCCTTCGGCAACCATGCCGACAACTGTGGCTACCGGGATTCGAAGTCCCCGGATACAGGCCACCCCGTCCATCTTTTCGGGATCCATAGTAATTCTTTGAAATTTCATGGCAAAACCTCATTCGAAAGGGTTTTTGTATATATTGTAGTGGATCTGTTCTGCTTTTTCAATTTAGATATGGAGTTCTGAGTTTCGATGCTTTGCGGATTCGGCAAGGGTCGGCAAGGTTTTGATATTTCTTCCCGATTTTTGCTCCGCCAGGCGCAATTCATAAAGTTTTTGAAGGTTCATCCAAAATTCTGCACTCGTTCCGAAGAAATGACCTAAACGAAGCGCGGTATCGCCGGTGATCGTGCGCCGGCCGTTGATGATTTCGGTAATACGATTCGTAGGCACCTCAAGCTTGCGGGCCAATTCGGCGGCGCTCATATTTAATTCTTCGAGCTGTTCCACAAGGTGCTTACCCGGATGTATGGCACTGCGTCCCATCATTTTCCTTTCAGTGATAATCTACGATCTCCACGTCAACCGGACCTGAAGATCCTTTCGGCCATTCGAAGCAGATCCGCCATTGATCATTGATACGGATACTGTATTGACCCTTGCGTTCCCCTTTTAAAGCTTCAAGGTGGTTCCCGGGTAAATCCAAATCAAACAAAGAAATGGCGGCATCAAGCTGATCGAGTTTTATTTCGGCTTTGAGTTTGAATCCGGAAAACGCTTTTATCTTTCTTCCCTCTGCGAATCTCTGAGTCCGTTTGTCCCGGAAATTGACAATCATAAACGATTTTAATGCTGTTTATGCGTTACGTCAAGCATAATTTGGATTGGGTGCAGGGCACCAGTCCTGAAGGCTGGAAAGCTAGAAAGAAGTTCGAAGTTATAAGTTCGAAGTTCGAAGTTGTGGAATGAGAGCATTTTAAGAAGTTCGAAGTGAAAAGTTCGAAGTTCGAAGTTGTGGAATGAGAGCATTTTGAGAAAGAAGTTCGAAGTGATAAGTTCGAAGTTCAAAGTGAAAGAGCAGAGAGGGCAGAAAAACACCTTAGAATTTCTTAGGGAGCCCCGCCTGCTTTAACACAGCATTTGCGGTGTGTCGGGATTTTATCTGACTGTCTATCACAAATCGAATTCCGGTTATAGGGCTATACCAGAGCTCATGATCCCCTTTCCCGTGGCGTTCAAAATTGCACCCTGCATCTCTCAAAATTTGCTTTAATCGCGGTGTATAATCAGACACTAATCGGCTTGGAGCCGGGCAATCTCAAAGCGGCGGGTTAGGATTTCGAAAGGAATTTCTGATATATTCTGAAAACCATTGGCTTCTAAGCTCTCGGAATCATTATTTTTAACTTCTCGACAAGATTTTCAAGCGTGTCGGCTTCAGTAGCTAAACCGGGTACATCATCACTGGTTGCCACCATGTCTTTGCGGTTTCGTCCCATTCAGCCGGATAAATTTAGGTTTTAAAATCATTGTAATAAATTTCTCCCAGGCTGATCACCGACAGATAAACCGAAACAGAACCCTTCGATGCGTTTTTGAGGATATCCCGCACTTTTTCCCCTGCCGGCTCGCCTTGAAAATAGGCGAGCAAAGCATAGCTATCGAGGATGTATTTTGGCTTGTTCACGGATTCTTTCCCGTTTCCGTTCTGCCAGAAGCGATTTGGTGAGAGATTTACCCTTTCCAAGCTTGCCGTAAAGTGCATCCACCGGGTCATCTATTTGAGGTGTGAGAAGGATTTTGCCGTCTGTCTCCGTAACCTTAATCCTCATTCCGGGTTTTAAGCCGATTTTTCTCCGCAATAAGGAGGGGATGACGACCCAACCCTTGGGGGAGACAGTTACGATTTCTCTTTGGGAAGCACCCATAAAGCCTCCAAGTGTTATACGTTTTTAAGGAAACTGTATAACAAAATTGCGGGGAAGTCAAGAAGAAAGCAGAAGTCAGGGGGCAGAAAGAAGTTCGAAGTGATAAGTTCGAAGTTCGAAGTTGTGGAATGAGAGCATTTTAAGAAAGAAGTTCGAAGTGATAAGTTCGAAGTTCGAAGTTGTGGAAGAGAGCATTTTAAGAAAAAAGTTCGAAGTTACAAGTTCGAAGTGCCTTAAGTTCGAAGTGGAGGAGCAGAAGTCAGGGGTCAGATGCCAGAGGAGCAATCAGATGGACTGTGGGGAAGTAGGCCTGGTATCTCTTGATATCACGTGTAACGAGATCGAGGTCCATGACTGCCGCCTGGGCGCCGATATAAAAATCGGGCAACGGTGATCGCTTGACACCTTGACGATTTTTGTATCGATAAAACGCCTTCCCGGCTAAAAATAGCGCTTCTTTGGGAATGTCGAGCATTTCGAAACCGGACGCGTTCAGGGTGGCTTCCAAGTCTTCAATTCGTTCAAAGGCAATCGATATTTCAGAATAGATCACAAAATTGATGAACAGTCGTGAGGAGTCAGTAAGTTTGTCAAGTATGGATTCGGACCAATCGGCCCATTTGGGGTCGTCGGTGACGAGATCCAGGATGATATTCGAATCGACGATAACGCCTTTCATACATCCGTCCGGGTTAATTTCATGATTTCTTCTGTGGTCATCCGGACCGTTGCCGTCCCTCGCAATTTCCGAAACTTTCCGCCGGACTTTTTGTTGCTTGCTTTTCGGACAATATAAACGCGCCCTTTTTGCTCGATGAAATCGATTTCGGTTGCAGGGGTGATGCCCAGCTTTTCCCGGATATGTTGTGGAATGGTGACTTGTCCCTTCACCGTAACGCGCATGTGTTTTCCCCCATTGTAATGATATTACCGGTAAGAATAATACAATTGGAGGATCGGGTCAAGGAGAAAAGAAGTTCGAAGTTCGAGGTTCGAAGGGGGATCATGAATGTTTGTAGATTTCGCTGCGATGGCCGATGGCCAAAACCAGGACGATCACTTTTTGGTCCTGGATGTCGCAAAGAATCCTAAAATCCCCGATTCGATACCTCCAGAAACCGGCGTGCGAGCCCCTCAGGGGTTCCCCAAAATGCCGCGGGTTTTTGCATCCTTCAATTCGGTCGTTGAGCCAGTCAAGAATGCGTCTTTGAATCGGTCGATCAAGTTTACGCAACTGACGTTCTGCGAGGTCGCTGATTTCAACGGTCCAGGCCAAGCTCTTCTCTCAACTGTTTCAACGGCTTTCTGCCTCGTGAAACGGATTGAGCGTGTTCAATCAGATCCAGATCCTCCTGATCTTCCAGGTATTTGAGGATCGCCTCCCTTACCACAGAACTGCGGGTGCCTCCCCGGGCCCGGGCGATTTGATCCAAAGCCTGCTCGATTTCCTTGTCTAATCTGAGTGCAATCATATTGAACGGTCCCTTTTGTTATACATCGTATAACATTAAAGAATGCGTGTCAAGGGGCCAGAGGGCAGAAAGAAGTTCGAAGTTACAAGTTCGAAGTTCGAAGTTGTGGAATGAGAGCATTTTGAGAAAGAAGTTAAAAGTTGAGAATCAGAGGTCAGAGGTCAGATGGCAGAAGTCAGAGAGAAAGAAGTTCAAAGTGAAAAGAATAGGGTTCGAGGGAGTAAATGGGCCATTGAGTCTATTGGGTCTGGGTGAACCGGATGATGGTTTCCTTGAAACGTGCAAAGTCTTTAAGGTTATTTTTCAATATGTTTACGACGATGGTGGCATCGATTTTGTCATAGGAATGGACAATAACGTTTCTGAACTTGGCCATGTTCTCCATTTTAGCGGTAAGGGATTTATTGATGATTTTATTTTCATAAAGCACTTTAAAGGTGTCCGCGTATGTTTGTGGCGTTCTGTAACCTTTATCCGAGATGAGGTGGCTTGCGATATCCATACAAATTTCGATCATCATTTGAAGAGTTCTTTCGATAACGCGCTGTGCCTTCCAATCCTCAAGATACTTTTTAACGGTTATATTGGAAAATTCATTAATTTGGTTCAGGTGAATCTCCAATTCGGCTATTTTTCTAAGAACGAGCGACTTGTCTACCAATGGAGAACCTCCTGTGAAGAAGGGTCGATTCGAATACCGAGAAATCCATGTATTCACGCATCGTCAACGATTCGTATCGATGCCTTAAAAAAGGGTCCTTATCGACCAGAAGCTTTTTGGTTTGAAGGATTCGCATGCGGAGTGGAGGCGGTGCGGTATTGAGGATCACCAGGTCGATTTCATCGGTTTTCAAAAGTTCATTGAGCTTCCCCAGGATCTCCATTTTGAGTGCGGGTGCTTTCTTCGTTTTTTTTAAAAAGACGGCGATATCCACATCGCTTAGAGGGCTTCGTTTTCCCTGAGCGAGTGAGCCAAAAAGATAAGCGAAAAGGATGGCTTTATGGGATCTCAGGTAAGCCGTTGCTTTGGGCAGCAGGCGGTCGATATTTTCAGGTAGTTTATAATGTTTGATCATGGCGTTGATTATAGACTTGGTGCAGCCCCGTGTCAAATCTGCATCTGTGGGGTAGAGGGAAGAGAGAAAGAAGTTCGAAGTTCGAAGTGATAAGTTCGAAGTTGTGGAATGAGGGCATTTGAGAAGTTCGAAGTTCGAAGTGATAAGTTCAAAGTTGTGGAAAAAGTCATTTTAAGAAGTTTTAAGTGATAAGTTTGAAGTAGTAGGAACAGAAGTTAGAGGTTTTTCTTGTAAGGGCGCTCCGGGGTCAGGGTGATCCGGAAGATCACACGGCTGTTGGCGTAGACCTTTTCGGGATCGGTGGAATCGAGGTTGCGTAATATGTAATTCAGGCTGAAGACGGCCCATTTGAAAAAGGACGGGACGTAGGTGAGACCGCAGTCGGCTTGATAGATGTCGTCGATGCGGGGCTCTTCCAGATCCTTGTATTCGTCCCTGCTGTAGGTGCCGCCGATGTTGAAAAAGAGTCGCTCCAGGAGCTGGTAGGAGAAGCGCAGACCTGCGTCATAGGAGAGGCTCAAGCCCAGGTTTTCGGTTCCGAAATAGGTTTCATCCGATCCATAGGAGCCGGTCAGCGAAAAAGTTCCCCGCTCGAAGGCGTGTTTGAATTCCAAATCGGCGGAAGGGCCGGATTCGCTGCCGGCTGCCCCTTTGTCCTGATAGAAAAATCCGCCCCCCAGGGTCAGCTCCGTCTGTTTTCCCAGCTTACTGACGATGCCGACGCTCGGATTATAGACCTGGTAACCGGTCTCCTCCCGGTAGAAATCCGTGTAGATATGGTTGTAATCCAGGTAGGCATCGAGGGTGGTTGAGAGGTTTCGGGTCCATTTCAGGTCGCCTTCGTAACGGTCCATGTCTTCTGAGACCTCGAAATCGCCGCGGGTATACTGGAGTAAGAGATCGAGGCTGTTATGCGGGGTGAGCTTGTATTGAAGTTCAAGGGAAGGCTGATGCCGCTCGTTGTCTTCGAGTTCCTCATCATCATTTTTCAAAAGGGAGTAGAGGTGGCTGAACTCGATGGTGTTTTTCGCCTGGGTTTCATGGGTGAGCGTGGCGGAGGCGGTGTTGGTGGTGTAAGGGACGCGATCTTTGCGCACCGTGTAGTCCACTTTTTTTATACCTTTGAATTCGGTGATGACCACGTCGGTGACGAAGAACGGGTCTTCGGTGTAACCATAGCGGTCGGCGATTTTGAGCTTGGTCTGCCGAGTCAGTTTTGATTCAAGTGAGAAGCTTGCCTTGTGCTCCCAGAAACTTAAGTCCGTCAGTTCAGAGAAATATTGGTATTTGGGGTCATAGTCGAGGGTGAGGGTGCTGTGTTTGCCGGAGGCTTTCAGGGTGAATCCGGCGCCGGCGGTGGTGATGAAGTCCTCTTCTTCTTCGTTGTTGGTGAGATAGACGTTGTCGTTGTATTCCTCGCCGGTGTAAAAACGGGGGGTGAAGGCAAGCTGGAGGGCGTCGGCAGGGGGGGCTGCGCCCAGCATAACAGCGAGGAGGAGAAGGATCGGGATTCGGTTTAATTTTTTAGGCATCGGCATTTATGAGTTAGAAGTTAAAAGTTACAAGTTCAAAGTTCGAAGGGCTTTTGACATCTGTTCCTAAGGGACAATAATTGTGTCGCCGGGCCGGACCAGGATATTCTGGCTGAGGTCTTTTCCCTTGACGATGTTTTTATAATTGACGTTGAAGATGGTTTCCTGGCCGTCGATCCGGCGCATGACGACGATTCGTTTCTCAGAAGCCCATTCGGTGAAGCCTCCGGCAAGGGCGAAGGCCTGGAGAGCCGTTAATCCTTTGGTCAGGGGATATTCGCCGGTTTTTTGTACTTCACCTAAGATGTAAAACTTCGGCACGATGGGTAGTTTCACGATGACGGTGACCATGGGATCCGAGACGAATTTTTTCAATCCGGTTTCAATGATTTTTTTCAATTCCATGGGAGGCAATCCGGCTGCCGGGAGGTCATCGAGGAGCGGGAAGGTGATCTTTCCGTCTGAACGGACGATGACTTCGCGGGTGAATTCAGGTTCTTTCCAGGTGAGGATTTCGAGAACGTCGCCGACCTCGATCAGATAGTCATCCTTTATTTTACCGGCGGTTTCGGTTGTGGAGGGGATTGAAGAGGTTTCAGCGGCGTAACCAGCGGTTCCCGCGGTCAGGAATGCCGCTGCCAGGAGGGCCCAGAATGCGGTTTTCATCGATGTTCCTTTCTTATAGTCAATATTCCACAACTTATCACTTCGAACTTTCTTGCTCTTTCTGACATCCGACATCTGTCTTCTGACTCCTGTTTGTTAACTTCGAACTTATCACTTCGAACTTCGAACTTCTTTCTCTAAACATTCTTTTTTTCCACAACTTCGAACTTCTAACTTCTAACTTCGAACTTCTTTTCTGCCCACTGATACAGCTCCGCCCTGTCGATTCCATGACCGGATTCGATACAATTTACTGTAATCGTTAATATTTTGTTACAAACTGGGCGTTCGCCCGCTTCTGTCCGGTTATCGGGATCCTTTGGCAAACAGGACAGTCTTTACCGTTTTGAATAGGATCAGAAGATCCATCCAGACGGACATGTTCTTGATGTAAAAAAGATCGTAATTGAGTTTTTCCATGGCATCTTTCACAGAGGCGCCGTAACCGTAAGCTGACCTGGGCCCAACCGGTGATGCCGGGTTTGACGGTGAACCGTTCCCGGTAGAAGGGGACCCTCTCTTCCAGTTGTTTCACGAAATGCTCCCGCTCCGGCCGAGGACCCACGAAGCTCATTTCGCCTTTGAGAACGTTCCAGAGCTGGGGCAGCTCGTCGAGGCGACACTTGCGCAGATAACGACCCACGCGGGTGATCCGGGGGTCGTTGCAGGGCCCACACCGGGCCGCAGATCTTTTCGGCGCTGTCGATCATGGATCGGAATTTGTGCATCCGGTAGGGGGTGTGCCCCTTACCCACGCGCAACTGGGAGAAAATGACAGGCCCCTTGGAATCGATTTTGATCAGTATGACGATAATCAAAAAAAAGGGGGCCAGGATGATCAGCAGAATCGCGACGGCCAGGAGGTCGATGCTGCGCTTGACAAACCGACGAGTCAGGGATTTCCGGAAACCGTCGGTGAAGATGAGCCATCCCGGCTGGATGTGCTCCACCAGGAGCTTGCCGGTGAGCATCTCGTAAAAGGTGTTCCCTTCCAGAACCTCGATTCCGGAGACGCGGCATTTCAAGAGCTCCCGGATCGGTATGGCGCCGCGCCGCTCTTTCATGGCCACCACTATTTTGTTGATGCGCATGGCTTCCGCCATGGCGCAAATCCCTTCATACCCTTTCTGGATGATCGTGTGGGCGCTTCGATCTTGGGGATCCGGGTCGGCGGCGTTGCTGTCTAGAATCCGGGCGCTGATCCGATATCCGCAGTCCTTTTTAGAGTGAATTTCGGCTGCGATATCTTCAGCCAGGGAGCCGGTTCCCAAGAGGATCACTTTCTGATCGAAAAGGCCGCGCTCGAGGACACGCTGGTAGCAGAAGCGCCAGGCCATGATGAGAAAGATGATCAAAAAAATGCTGACGATGAAGACGCCGTTTCCGATGATAGCTTCGGGAAAGATGAAATAGACCACGGCCAGTCCGATGGAGGCTGCGCCCAGGGCTTGGATGAGCCGGATAGCAATTTCGAGATAGTTCATGCTCTTGCGAATATCGTACATATCATTGTAATAAAGGCAGATCTGGCAAAAAACGGCGATGATCAAAATCTTTAACCACAGCCATGGGTCATTCAGGTATCGGTCAACGCCCATAAGGATCAGACTGGCCGTATAAACGGAAAAATAAATGAACAGAAACTCCCCGGTCACGAAGAAGATATTGCGGATGGGATAGTATTGTTTAAATAAACGAAGCATAGAAAAAAAAGCTCGAAATTCGAAGTTTAAAGCGCAACATTAAAGAGCAAAATCCAGCCGATAAACGCATAAAATCGTGGACGTTCCCTATTTTTGTGCCTAGTTGTGGCGGTAGTAGCGGTCATATTTTTTATATCCGTTATAGCCAAACTGGCGGCCTTCGAAACGGTTGAAGACCACGCCGAGGATCTTGTTTTTTCCCAGGCTCTCCACCAAATCGTGGATCATTTCCTGCTTCGCGCTTCCGTATCGGACCACGAGGATGATGCAGTCCACCAGACGCGCCAGAGCCGTAGTTTCGGCGGTGAGCTTGGGCGGGGGAAGGTCGATGATGATAAATCGGTCGCTGTAACGGGTTTTAACCTCCTCCAAAAGCGCGGTCATCTTTTTTGAAGTGAGCAGTTCCGCGGGGTTTTCAGGCGGCGTTCCCACGGGGAGCAGCGTCAACTTGTCCACGGGGGGGCGGACGAGCACGGATGAAAGGGGAATGCCGTTGGTCAGATAATTGCTGAGCCCTTTGTCCTCCGAAAAACCGAAAATTTTATGCAGATTCGGTTTACGCATGTCGCAGTCCATGAGGAGGACATGGTGGTTGATGTCCTGGGCGATGCTGACGGCGAGGTTAGACGCAACAAAGGACTTTCCCTCGCCAGGGACGGCGCTGGTGACCATGAGTGTTCGTGGGGAGACTCCGGACTCCGGAAACAGGATCTTTGTCTTTAAAATCTTGAACTGTTCGGTTTCAAAGGAGTTCGGCTTGTGAAAAGCGATGAGATTTTTGTCGAGCCGGTTTCTATCGTAAGCCAGGGGCGTGGAAATTTTTGAAAAGGCCTCGGGCTCATGATCTGCCGGAAGGGTGGGACCGGAAGTGGCTTCGATGGAGGGCATTATGGGCGAGTCTTCCGGCAATTCGGAAACAGCCGTGTGTATCGGACTTTCGGAAACAGCTTTTTTTGCTTTTTCGAGTGCGTCGTGTATTTTACCCATAAGTTCTCCCGTATGACGCGTTTAAACGGCGATAAAACGGCGGATGAAGGCGATGCTCTGCTCGACGCCGATTTGAGTCAATGCAAAAAAGGCACCCGCCAATACGAGCGAGAAGGCGATTGCCGAACAACCGAAGGCATTTTTGAGCCTCTGAATCCGGATGTCTTTGGGTTCGACGAATTACCGGAAGGGTTGCCATTACCGGAATTCCCAGGACAGATTCGATCTGTCTGGGCATCTTGAAAGACGTGTCGAGATAGTCCAGGATAAAGATCAACCCGAAACCCAGCCCCAGGCCCGCCGCGAGGGTAAACAGAAAGAGATGGCGCATGTTGGGGGAGATCGGGTTTTTCCGGGTAACGGGCCGGGTCGAGGATCCGGAACTGTTCACCTTTCTGCTTTTTTTCCATGTTGACGGCCATTTCGGCTTCCAGCTTGCGCTGCAGAAGCGAGTTGTAAGTCGCGTTCATGTTTTCATAGTCGCGCTTGAGAGACATGAGCTCCTGCTCCCGTTTTGGAGTTGCCTCGACGCGGGTGTCATATTCATTGATGGAGCGGTTCAGTTTTTCGATCTCGAACTCCAGGGTGGCGATTTCCTTTTGCAGGGCCTGGTGCTGCAAGGCAAAAACCCGCTTATAGTTGGGCATCTGAGCGATTTTACCGGGGTAGGGGGGGAAGCGGTCGCGTTTTCGGAGGCCTCTTTCTTTTCCTTTTCCTCCAGTTCCGTCTCCAGCTGCGCGATCCGGCTCTTCATCCGGATGACATCCGGATGCTGATCCGTGTATTTGCTTTTCATGGATTCCAACTGGTTTTTAAGCATCTCCAGCTCCTTGGCCCGGGAAACCTCCTGCACGACGGGCGTACCGGTTTCCGATGTGATGACCTGCTGACGGATCGTTTCGGCCTCGGACATCTGGCGCTCCACCATGGCCAGCTTATCCCTGGCCTCCCGGAGGCTTAGCTGACGATCGGTGAGCTGAGCCTGGAGGCGATCCAGGATGCGGAGGTTGCTTTCGAGCTGTTCCGGGAGTGCGCCCATGTTTTTCTGGCGATAATCCTTGAGAGCCGATTCCAGTTCGCTGAGGCGGTCCCGCATGCCCGATAATTCGTCAAACAGGAAAGTGCTGGTGCCGACGGCACTGGCTTCCCTGGATTTCAGGTTTTCGTCGATGAAGAAGGTGGCCAGGGCGTTGGTGACCTGCATGACCTTTTGGGGATCTTTGCCTGTGAAGCTGATGGAAAAGGCGTCCGTGTCTTTATTGGTGGCGTGCTTCATCACATCCACGATGATGCGTTTCCGCATGTCCGCAACTTTTTCTTCCATGAAGAGCTTTTCTTGATCCGTTTCCGAGTAGATCTTGAACTGCTCGATGACCTTTTCCAGGTTGGTCCGGCTCATGATCTGCTGGGAGAGTGTGCTGATCCTGCCCTCGATGCCGACCGGGATCACGGATTGCACATAGTTCTGGGGGACCCTCTGAGGTTCCACCAGGATGAGGGTGGTGGCCTGGTAAGTGCGGGGGAGTTTGGCGGATAGGATGATGCCGGTTACGACTGCGATGCAGAAGGGTATGAGGACCAACCAGTAGCGCCTCAGGATGAGGCCGAAAATATACTCCGGCGTCAATGGCATCGGTTTGACGTTTCGATCGGTCATGTACTTTTACCCCTTTTCAACCGGGGGGCGAGCCCGGCTTTTGATTCACAATTCAAGGTGGGACCCCAGGCGGTAGTCCCGAATTTTGTTGAGAAGCGACTTGTAACTGATATCGAGCATGCCGGCGGCTTTCTTCCGGTTCCAGCGGGTGTATTCGAGGACCATTTTCATGACCCGTTTTTCTACGCGTAAGGTAAACTCGTTGCAGATATCCTTGAGCGATAAATTGGTCATGTCGCTAAGGTAGTTTTTAACCTCTGAGAAATCGGCATAGGCATCGATATTGGAAGCGACGGATTGGAGGTGCTTCAGATTGGAGATCGGCCGGCCGAGTGGTGCGCCTTCTATCTTCCATTGACGGATATCCCCCGAGAGGACGCGCCGGACCTGCGCTTCCAATTCTCGTACGTTTCCGGGCCAGCTATAGTTTTCAAAGAGGTGCTTTCCTTCCGGAGCAATGTCGATGTGGATCGTTTCTTTTTCCGTACAATATTGATCGGTGAAAAAATTCATTAGAGCCGGGATGTCCTCCCTGCGATCGGCGAGCGTCGGCAGGTCGATGGAAAATCCATTGAGACGGAAGAACAGATCCTTGCGGAACCATCCCTTCTGAACCAGGAGGTTCAGATCCATACTGGTAGAGGCCAGAATCCGGATGTCGACCTTGCGTTTGGTCCGGAAACCGGGGTTCGAGATAGCCCCTTCCTCGGTCATTTGCAAGAGTTCGCTCTGAAGCGGCGGGGGGGTCAGTCCGATCTCTCGTAGGAATAAAGTCCCCGCATCGGCTAGACCGAGTGTGGCGATGCTACGATACGCATCATTTTGCAACGTATTGTTGAGATTAATAAAACCTGTATTCTCCGGTCCGTTGGAAATGGAATGGCAGTCGATTTTGACAAAAGGTTTACCCATCCTTGGGGAGCGGAGGTGAATGGCGCGGGCGACCATCTCTTTGCCGGTACCGGATCCCCCCTTTACCAGAACAGGTTCAGTGGAACGGCAGAGTTCGGAAATCATGCGTTTAATTTTGAGCATGACCGGGCTGTTGCCGATGATCTGCGGGGAAGAAATACTCGACGAATCAGGTTTTTTCGATGCCAGAAGATCGTCGAGCCTTTTTTGAATACCCTCCGGCTTAAGATCGGGAAGGATCACCTCAACGCCTTTGAAGCCGTTGGCCCCCAGTGTAACCCCTGCGGCCGTATCCGCTGAGATCACGAGAATAGGCAAGGCAGACGAGATCATCTTTAGCGCATGCACCATGCGGGAGGCGCTATCCAGGTTGGGCGACGTGTGGATGACCAGCGCCGGATTCATTCCTTTTAAATTGTCCAGGCAGATAGTCTCCCGGTCGAAACAAAAGGGGAGATACCCCCATTGAGACGTCAGGAAACGCAGGTAGTTCCTGCTGGATTCGATTGGATCCACAATAACTAAAGTGGTACCGTTTTTCTCAGTCATCATCACAATTCAGAATGGTAATGTTTTCATAAACAGATGGAACTGAGAAGCAAGATATATGCCATAAATAAAGAAAAGGCTCCCATGAAACGGAACAGCTAAGCCATATTTTTTTAACATACTGATAAAAAAGAATGTTTTCATTCTTAAGCCAAGCTGTGATTTTTTCCATACCTAAGATGCATAATCATTTTCAACCAGATTTTGTATCAGATTACACAAAAAATGGAATTTATTTTCCCTATGAATATGAAAAAGAGTTCTCTTTTGTAAAAACCATTTTCACCGCATCTGCTACGTTGCCGAAAGTTCGACGTACGAATTGTATGCCTTCGCTTCCGGACGCCTTGCATCTGCGGAAATTCGAAAATCGCTCAATTTAGGTTGTGAAATATCCAGGCTAAGTTCAAGGGGGTGATGGGATATAATGAGGTTAGCACAAGAGGTGAGAAATAAATTTCCCCAAATAAAGTGGAAATTCTTTTCCATAGAAATGAAAAAATTTACAGTTTAAAAGCAAAAGATGCCAACTATTGTTTAAAAACGCAATTTTAATATGGATTTTAAATCCTTATTCTTTCCCCACTTTTTCAATCTTGTCATACAGGTTTTTAAAAGTGTAAAAGGGCTCCACTGAAAATTCTATTACTAAATTATGCCGGTAGAGAGTGGCTGCAATGAAAACAAAAAGAATAATCCTGATTATTGAGGATGAAAGAAGCGTCATCGAGACGCTTGTCCAATTTTTTGAGTTGAAAGAATATGAGGTACACACGGCAGAAGACGGTCTGGAAGGACTGAAGTGCCTCGAACAACTGCAAGGGAGCGTGGATCTGATTCTGACCGATCTGGTCATGCCGAATGTGAGCGGCTTGGGAGTCATCTCGGTGGCTAAAAAGAGATTCCCCGAGATTCCGATTTTAGCCATTACCGGGGCAGGCCCCGTGCCTGCCGAGGCGGCCACCGAATTTCATGCAGACTGGGTGATAGAAAAGCCCCTCAATATGCATCAGATGGAAAGGATCATCGAAGATTTAATCTGGAAAAGCAAAAGCCAAATGGTACTCGAGTCGGGTATGTATATACACTAATCGGTTTCATCGTGTTTTTTTTAAAATCGGGTATAGGGAGAAAAAACTGTGGTTCTACCCATCATCGGAAACAGCACAGAAATTCAGCGGATTCATGATTTGATCGAGCATGTGGCAAAAACCGATCTAAACATCGTGATCTCGGGTGAGAGCGGCGTCGGAAAAGAGCTGGTGGCGCAAAACCTTTTTATAAACTCCAACCGAAAATTTAAGCCGTTTATTAAAATCAATTGCGCAGCCCTTCCGGAGGGCCTCCTGGAAAGTGAATTGTTTGGATTCGAGCGAGGCGCTTTCACAGGAGCTGAACAAAAAAAGCGCGGGCGCATCGAACTTGCCAATGGCGGAGTCCTGATGCTGGATGAAATCGGAGATATGTCCACGGGTCTCCAGGCAAAGCTCCTTCATGTCCTTCAAAGCGGGGATTTTTCCCCCCTGGGATCCGAGAAAGAGATCAAGGTAGACACGTGGTTTATATGTGCGACCAATCGAAACCTTGAGCAGGAAATCAAGGAAAAGCGGTTTAGGGAAGACCTCTACTATCGGCTCAATGTCATCCGAATCCACATCCCACCCTTAAGGGAGAGGCCCGAGGATGTGGAACCATTGGTGAACTATTATCTGAGGCAGTATTCCGAGCAATTCGGAAAAGGCTTAAAGATTTCCCAATATGAAATGGAACGATTCAAATCCTATACCTGGCCAGGAAATGTTCGTGAGCTACAGAATGTCATTAGGCGAATGATCGTGCTGAATGACAGCGAGGAGGTTCTGAAACAGCTCGGTGATTCGTATAATCCACATGAAATCCTGAACGGCCAAAGCCGGTCGGCTCTCCCTAATGAAGATCTGTTTTATGTCGATGAAATCGAACCCGGAAAAATTTCTTCGCTTTCCTTGAAAAATATTCGGAAAAAAGCCCTGGATCGGGTGGAGAGGGAGGTTATCTCTACAGTACTGGATAAAACCGGCTGGAACCGTCTCAACGCATCTAAAATTTTAAAGATCAGCTATAAAACCCTTTTATATAAGATCGTTGACCTTAACTTGGCGCCTCCGATGAATTCTAATGTACAATTGAATTGAATGCTCTTAAAGGGTCTTAAAATATCAAATTGCCGGAAAGGTGACTTTGAGTTTTTACGATTTCATCAATTGTGGGGGTAGATTACCATATTATGAAATTTAGGTAATAGTATATAAAAAATTTCCCAATCCAGGTTGAAAATATATTCACAATTTTGAGAGTTATTCGGATCTTTCCAAAGTAATAGAAATCATATTTCTAATGAATATAGTCTGTTAGAGTTTGGTTATGAGATTAAAAAAAAGGATTTCAAACTGGCACTCAATTTGCTGGCCAGTCTCCTAATACTTAAATATCATTTGTAACCACCAAATTCGCCTTGCATTTTAATGAAACGGATCTGAAAGGAAGGATTGTGTGACTGAAATGAAACGAGAGCCAGAGGTGGAAAAAAGGAAACACCCTCGATGTAAGGTCGAAAAGGACATGTATGTGGCTATAAAAGATAATACGTTCCAGGTCGGTATAATAGCCGATATTTCCCTTGACGGTCTGTCGTTTAATTATCTTGAAGATATTCCATTGACTTTGGATCAGGGAGATATTGATATTTTTACTTCAGGAAAGCGTTTCTATATTCCTAATATTCCAGTTAAAGTCATTTATAAAAATCGCCAAAAACCGAACGATGAGGAATTTTCCTTCATTACGATAAACCAATGCGGCGTTGCATTTGATCGATTAAATGAAAATCAGACCACCCAAATAGCGGCTCTTTTAGATGATCACCAGAAAAATCCCCCAAGATTTTAACCTTATCATTTCTCAGGATTTGTGCGCTTTGCATCTGAAGCTTTTTACTTTGCCATCCTAATTTTGATGAAATCGTAAAAAGTCCGATTTTTCTCGCGCCGCAAGTCTTTTCAGAAGATCCAAAGGGTTTCGCTAAATCTCAAGAACTCGGCACAAGTGCCTCAAACAGCTTGAGATTTTTAACGCTCAACCCTTTGTCTCTCTTTTTCCGAAAAGACTTGAATGGCGCTCACAAAACCTTTTTACGATTTCATCAACCTTTTTTCGCCCAATTTCGGTAACCTGAGAATCGGGTTCATCCTGTTTCATTTCCGCCGCATTGCCGATATTGCGATGGTTTAGAATTATGATGACTTCCAACACTGCCGTCGCATGCGGCTGACTCGAAAATTGCTCAAGGTTAAGTAATCATGGTCAATTATGGCCATGGGTAAGGGGCGGAGGTCCAATATCAGAAGCCGAACAGATCAGGCAAAAAGGAGTTGAAATATAGTTGAAATTCGATAAAAGATGAATTATTTTAATAAAAGGAAAAAAAGCATCGATGACCACCCATTAAAAGGGAGGTGATGTCATGAAAAGCAAATGGACCCTTATAATAATCTTTTCATTGGCAATTTCTGTCGTCGGAACGCCGGCGTTTGCAGGCGTGTATGGAGCGCGTCATTTTCGCCATCCCAGCCATCCCTATCATCACTATTATCCCCGCTATCCTTACCATCACCATCATCATTATCGGGGCGGGGATGTTTTTTTGGGCGCTTTGTTCGGCTTTACCCTGGGCACTATTTTAGCGCCGCCACCCCCTCCGCCTCCTGATTATTATTACAGGGACTATTACCCCCCAGTGGTGTACCGAGATCGATACGTGTATGTCCCGGCACCGAGTCAGATTTATCGGGAGCCGATCACTTCTTCCAGCGCGCAGGCGGCAACCGACCCTACGTGTCTTCAAACGCGGGAATACACGACGACCATTATCATTGAGGGGAAAGAGGTCCAAGCTTACGGTACCAAGTGCCTGCGTCCCGACGGGAGCTGGAGTTATGGGCCGGCCCAGCCGGTTCCAAGCGAATGATGGGATGAAGAGGCTGCCAGGAACCGTATCTTCAAGCGACGGGTCGCCCATGGGATGCTTTCTGCCGGTATTCTTTCCGGAGTAATCGGAATGCAATTCCCCGGAGAAGGGACCATTTGCCTGTCACAAAACATGAAATTTCTGCGCCCGGTTTTTATTGGAGACATCTGAGTTAGATAATCCTGCCTGACAGAGTTGATGGCTTCGAAAAAAGTCCAATTTCTGCGTTGCGCTTCATCCCGTTGCGATTTCGACGTACGATAAGTACGCCTCATCACACGGGATTCGCGACGCCTTGAACTTAACTTTTTTCTTTGCCATCTGAATCCTTTAAATAAAACTGCCCACTATTTACTGTTTCCGGGTATCTGATGGAAACTTCCAAACCCCGAAAAGATATCCTTCACCTGGATATGGATGCCTTTTATCCTGCTGTCGAGGTTCTGGATAATCCGATCTTGAAGGGGAAGCCGGTGATCGTGGGCGGCAGCCGGATGCGGGGCGTGGTTTCATCGGCATCCTATGAGGCCCGGAAGCTCGGCGTGCATTCTGCCCAGCCCATGGTCACGGCCCTGCGTCTTTGTCCCGAGGCCGTTGTATTGCCGGTGAGGATGTCGCGGTATAAGGAAATATCGAACCGGATATTTGAGATCTTTAACCGGTTCACGCCACTGGTGGAGCCCCTCTCCATCGACGAAGCGTTTCTGGATGTCACCGATTCCGTGCGGCTTTTCGGGGAGCCTGCGGAAATCGCCCGAAAAATAAAAGAAGCAGTTTTCAGCGAATGCGGACTGACGGTTTCGGCCGGGGTGGCGGCTTCCAAGTTTGCGGCAAAGATCGCCTCGGATATCGATAAGCCGGATGGGTTGACCGTGGTGGCTCCCGGAGAAGAGCAAAACTTCCTGGATCCGCTTCCCATCGAAAAAATGTGGGGTGCGGGAAAGGTGACCCAGGCCGCTTTGAAGAAGTTCAACATCCGCACTTTCAGAGACTTGAGACAGATGCCCGTCGTATTCCTGGAGCGCAGGTTCGGCAAACATGGCATCCAGATGCACCGGTTGGCCTCAGGTCTGGATGATCGGGACGTGGTGACCGATTATGACATGAAATCCATCGGCCATGAGGAGACCTTCGAACAGGACATCGCAGACCTGGAGACCGCCAAAAAAGAGCTCTTGTCGCTTTCCAACCGGGTTGCGAGGCGGATGCGGCGAAATGGGATTACCGGAAAGACCGTGACATTGAAAGTCAAATATGCGGATTTTGTTCTCGCAACCCGATCCGAGACCCTGGGACATCCCACGGATGACGGCACCGTCATCTATGAAATCATTTGCGGGCTTTTGGGAAAAACCGCATTGGGGAAAAAGCCGGTTCGGCTGCTGGGGGTTTCAGTCTCTCATCTCAGTCACATTGCTACAGGGCTCCAACTGGGCCTTTTCCAGCAAGACAGAACCCGGGACAAAAGAAAGAAGCTGAATGTCACCTTGGACACCTTGCATGAAAAGTTCGGGGTAAAGAGCATTCTTCCCGGAACCTTATTGCGGGATTGATTCGACGGCTGTCAACAATAGGTGTCATTCCGGGCTTGCCTCGGAATCCAGTCCTTTAAGCTAGATTCCTGTTTTCACGGGAATGACGGCTTACGGACTATTGTAAAGCTTTTTTAGATACACAACACTAAATGCTTTTTAGAAAAATTCTTGACAGAGCTTTTTTAGGTCATTATATTCCTCAAAAGCGATATGGAGGTCCCATGAAAGCGTTTTTAAAAGTCATGAAGGCCGTATCCGATCCGACACGGGTCAGGATTTTAAAGATGCTGGAAAAGCGGGAGATGTGTGTATGCGAGATCCAAACCGCCCTGGGAACGGCGCAATCCACCGCCAGCAAGCATCTGAAGATCCTGGAAGACGCCGGCCTGGTGGTCTCTCGCAAAGAAGGATTATGGGTCAACTATCTGCCGGCAGACGGCCGGCAAAGCCCTTATGCCGCAAATCTTCTGGGAAATTTGAGGCACTGGCTCAACGAGGCGCCTGAAATAGTCGATCTTTCCAGCAACCTGTTTCATATCGATCGGTATAAGATTCTGGGGAAGAAATAATTTTTTTAACCCCAATATAAAGTTGTATCGCGATATATAAAAATGAAGGGAAAACCATGAGCAACACAGTATCGATTGCCGAAAACAACCGGTCTGCCGTGGATGTCGAATCGACACCGGATGCGAAAGCCTCCGAGCCAAGCCGGGTGGATTGGAAAATCATCTGGAAACCGCTGAGTTTCATTGCCGGGACTTTTATTGTCTTTTTCTTTTTGCCGATTGAATCGCCCCGCTTCACCGGTTCTGTCCTGGAGGGGCTTGCCCTGGCCAAATGGTACGCCCAGGAGCACGTGCTGCTGTGTCTGGTGCCGGCCTTTTTCATTGCAGGCGCCATCGGCGTATTCGTATCTCAGGCATCGGTGATGAAATACCTGGGCGCCGGGGCTTCCAAAGTGGTTTCGTACGGGGTCGCCAGCGTATCGGGATCGATTCTCGCGGTCTGTTCCTGCACGGTGCTGCCTCTTTTCGCGGGAATCTGGAAGCGGGGTTCCGGGCTGGGGCCGGCCATCGCGTTTTTATATTCCGGTCCGGCCATCAACGTGCTGGCCATCATTTTAACGGCGCGCATCCTCGGGCCGGAACTGGGGGCTGCCCGTGCGATCGGCGCGGTGATGTTTTCGGTTGTCATCGGCCTGATCATGCACCTTCTGTATCGAAAGGAAGAACAGGCCAAGGTGGCCGCCGCCATGTATATGCCGGAACCGGAGGTCGAACGGCCGTTGTGGCAGAATGCCCTTTTTTTCGCCGCTATGGTGGGGCTTCTCATCTCTGCCACGTGGGGACGTCCCGAACAGGCGGGTTCGTTTTGGGGCAAGGTATTTTCGATAAAATGGTACCTCACCGGAGGATTCGCCCTGGTGCTGGGAGGGATGCTCGTTTTCTGGATGCGGGTTCGCCTATTCAAACTGTTCGTGGCCGTTGTCGTCGTCACTGCCTTGGCTTTCGTATTTCCTCATGAGCCGCTGATCGCATTTTCCATCGGTATCGTTGCTTTTGTGGTGCTATTGACCACCAGTCGGGGTGAGTCGGAAACATGGTTTTTATCCTCCTGGGATTTTGCCAAACAGATCCTGCCGCTGCTCCTGGGTGGGGTTCTTGTCGCCGGGTTCCTGTTGGGAAGACCGGGTTCGGAAGGTCTGATTCCCTCCCGATGGGTGAGTGATCTGGTGGGGGGCAATTCCCTGTGGGCCAACCTCTTTGCTTCGGTGGTGGGGGCATTCATGTACTTTGCCACTTTAACCGAAGTACCGATTTTGCAAGGATTGATCGGGGCGGGCATGGGAAAGGGACCGGCGCTGGCCCTCCTTCTGGCCGGTCCCGCCCTGAGCCTGCCCAGTATGCTGGTTATCCGCAGCATTCTGGGGACCCAGAAGACGGTCGCTTATGTCAGTCTGGTGGTAGTCATGGCGACGATCTCGGGGATGATTTTCGGGGCGTTCTTTGGGTAAACGAAAGGGAGGGATGCCATGTCAACGGCATCGGTGACTCAGATTCTTGTCGATGGAAACCGGGTCGGCATCATCGGGTTAAACGAGACCCTCAAGGAGATTGCCGAAAGCTTAAGAGGCAATTCGGATGAAGAAATCCAGGAAGTCCTTTTATCCAGGGTTTCCAAGAAAAATTTCATTGCTGACAGCGCGAGGAGTCCGTATCGAAAAGCACTGCTTCGGGAGTACAAGAAGTTTATCGGCGATCCCGTGCCGGAAGAAGAGACGGCAGGACTTCAAATCAAAATTCTAGGACCGGGATGTCCCAACTGTGACGCCCTTGAACGGGCCGTCTTGGTGATTTTGGGGGAACTTGAACTCCCGGCAGATGTTGAACATGTCCGCGATCCGGTGGCGATTTCAGAGTTCGGTGTGATGGGGACCCCGGCTCTGGTGATCAATGGACAGGTCCGATTCGTTGGGAAAGTGCCGTCCAAAGCGGCGCTCAAGAAAATGCTTGCAGAAAACATACAAAACCGATCATGAAAGAAACCTACTATGGAAATTAAAATACTGGGACCGGGTTGTCCCAAATGTCAGCAGACCGAAAAGATCGTCAAGGAAGCCGTGCAGGAGTCGGGTGTGGACGCATCCGTGGTGAAGGTGACGAACATTCTGGAAATTTCGAGTTACGGGGTCTTCGGAACGCCTGCCGTAGTGGTGAACGGCGAAGTGAAAAGCGTGGGAAAGATTCCGTCAAAGCAGGAAGTAAAAGCCTGGATCGGAAAATAAAAAGCCGTAATCAAAGCAGAAGATCATGACTGAAGATTGTTGTACTGCGCCGGGGATTGAATCCATAAAAAGAGAGAAAGGATCCTGTTGTGGATAGCCGTCTTAAAAAAATTCGAAGAAGGCTCCAACCGGCTCCCCTTTCCTTGGTTGCGACCTTTTTTTTCATCATCTTCGGATTGTCGAGCACGATATTTATTGCATCGGGGACGGAGGGTTCGATGGGCTTTGACTCATTGCCGGTCAAAGGAAAAGTGACCCTCATCGATCTGGGATCCAACAGTTGTATCCCCTGTAAAATGATGGCTCCGGTCCTAGAAAAGATCAAGGAAAGATATCAGGGAAAGGCGGAAGTCGTTGTCATCGATGTCTGGAAACATCGGGACCAGGCCCAGCGATTTAAGATCCGGGCCATTCCTACCCAGATTTTCTTCAATGAAAAGGGGGATGAAGTCTTTCGTCACCTGGGATTCATGAGCGAAAAGGATATTGTTTTAAAAATGCGGGAGTTGGGTGTAGATTAACGGAAGGTTTTTTTGGATTGGAGATACGATGCCTGGAAGAGCGGTATTGCGGTGGATAATGGTATGGATCCTGTGCGTTCCAACGATGAGTTTTGCCGCCGGTCCGGAGTCCGGAAGACCGAAAGTTCGGATCCCTTCGCCTGCATTCGAATTCACGCCTGTTGTGGAAGGGACCAAGGTGAGCCATGATTTTATCATTCAAAATCAGGGAGATGCACCTCTGGACATCCTCAAAATGGAGTCCGGGTGAGGGTGCACGGCCGCAACCAGCACGAAGCGGATCCTTCCCGGGCAGGAGGGAAACATTACAGTAACAGTTGCCACCGCTGGATATGGTGGAAGAAAAATTTTGGAAACGGTGCGAATTCATACAAACGACCCGAAATTTCCCTTATTGGCTGTCAGCGTGTCGGGTCAGGTGGAGAAGTTTGCGGAAATCCGCCCGGAAAGCGTCCGGTTGATCGGTTCGGCCGGGGATCCTCTGTCGATGGAAGTTGAAATCATCCCGCGGAAGGAATACCCGTTTGTTATCAAAGAGATTCAGGCAAAAGACGGCCGTTTCATCCGTTGGAGCTTTGAAAAAAGATGCGATCAAAAAAGCGATCGCTACGTAATCAAGGTGGAAGCCGCCCGGCCCGGAAGAGGGGGGTTTGCCGATATCCTTTTTGTCAAAACCGACAGCCCTGTGCGGCCGACGATCTCTATTTATGTCACCGGTTCCATAAGGTAAAAGAACGATGATCGCTTTTAAAGGCACGATATTAACAGGCTCCTCTTTACCGACGATTTTTCCGAACAAAAGGGAATGAAGTGTTTCGGCACGTGGGGTTTTATCCGGAAAAGGAAGTAATCAGGCAACTATAAAAATCAGGATTGTCACAGTAAAGAATGCATCAGAATATTCTGGATATGCTTTTTATTGCCGTGAACCAATGGATGAACCAAGGTGCAGTAGTGGCGATGACCGGAGCGTTTCTATGGGGCACGGTGAGTGTTCTGTTCAGTCCCTGCCATCTGGCTTCCATCCCTTTAATCATAGCCTATGTGGGAGGCCAGCAGAACGCCGTCAATCCTAAGAAAGCGGTCTGGTATGCAGGGGCTTTTACATCAGGGCTTTTCATAACTATTGCAGCAGTGGGTGTCGTATGTGCGCTGCTGGGACGCATGCTCGGGGACGTGGGAACCTGGTGGCAGATTCTGGTGGGTGCCGTGCTGATCTGGGTGGCTTTGGGCATGCTGGGCGTACAATCCTGTTCCATATCCGGTTCATTGCTTTATCGTTTGAAACTTCACGGGATTCACGGTGCTTTCGGATTGGGGCTGGCATACGGCATCCTATCCGGTTCCTGCACCTTCGGTTTTATTGCGCCGATTCTGGCCATCGTCACGGTTCAACAGAAGATTGTCGCCGGATCCATCATGATGATTTTCTTCGCCCTCGGCCATTGTCTTCCGATTGTACTGGCAGGAAGCTCCACCGCATGGGTCAGAAGATTGACGGAAAGCCGCACCTACCAGGGGGTAGGCCTGTGGTTCCAGCGGGGTGCCGGTGTGGTCATCGCGTTGCTGGGGGTATATTTTATCTCCGGCCCGTTTTTCTCCGGTACTTGAAAGATTTATAAAAGAATCGTTGAAAAGCACATCGCAGGGTCAAGTACCCTGAAATAACGATGAAATCGTAAAGGAAGGCCAAAATGAGTAAATCGGGAAGATTTGCATTGAAAGAAGCGATGTGGCAGATTCCCGCGCTCCTGATTCTGGCCTCTTTGATCGCAGTCGGTGTCAACCATTGGCGCAGCGACGGAATTCCCATTGTCGGCGACTGGTCGACTAAAGCGCGGTTTTCCGATGCAGCGGAGAAAAGCCTGATCATCGATCTCAATCGGGCGGTGAAGCTCCATGAATCCCAGGAGGCAATTTTTGTGGATGCCCGCCCGGAATCCCTTTACCTGGAAGGGCATATCCGGGGAGCGCTGAATATTCCCTGGCAAGACGTGGATCGGTATTTCGTAGAGGTGATAAACCGGATCGACCGTGAAAAATACATTATCACCTATTGTGACGGAGAAAACTGTGAATTGAGCAACGAACTGGCACTTTTCTTGATTCAAATGGGGTTTGAAAACGTTCATGTCCTGGTGAACGGCTGGACCGAATGGCAACAGGCCGGGTTACCCACGGATGAGAGCATCAGATAATGACTGAAGAAAAATTTAAGGAAAAAACCGATCCTCAGTCCCTGTGTTGCGAGCACTCCGATGATCGGAAGGAAGCTTTCGATGCTATGCATACCGGACATCGCCATGGCACGGCACCGGAGGATTCGGAAGGTAAAAGACTCCTGGTTACCCTGGCATTAAACTTTGTAATCCCCGTAGCCCAGGTCATCGGCGGCATGCTGGCCAACAGCATGGCCCTGATTTCGGATGCGGTGCACAATTTCAGCGATTTTGCCGCGGTGTTGATTTCCTATATCGCATTTCGGATCGGCCGAAAGGGGGCCACGATATCCAATACGTTCGGATATCGACGGGCCGAGATCCTGGCGGCGCTGATCAATGTTTTTTTGCTGACAGGCGCCTCGGGAATCATCCTGTACCATGCATTTCACCGTTTTTTACATCCACAGGCGGTGAATGGTCTGACCGTAATCATCCTGGCCGGAGTCGGGGTGATCGGCAATGGGCTCTCGGCCTTGCTCCTGCACAGAGACGCAGCCCATAGCCTGAATGTACAGGGAGCGTTTTTGCACATGATAGGGGATCTGCTTACCTCGGTGGTTGTTTTAATAAACGGTATCCTTCTGCTGTTCTATCCGTGGTATTGGATGGACCCTTTGCTTTCCATATTTATCGCGGTTTTCATTCTAAAAAACGGATGGGGGTTATTCAAAAAATCCACGATGGTCCTGATGAATGCGACACCAAGCCATATCCGGATCGAACAGGTTCGCAACTTTTTATCCAATTTTCCCGGAGTCCTGGGCGTGCATTACATACATGCCTGGCAGCTATCTTCGACGAGCACGGCATTCTCATGTCATATTGTGGTCCCCGATCAATCCGTCAGCAGTACGGAAGCGTTAGCCGGACGCATCCGGCACGAACTGCTCCACCGTTTTCAAATCGATCATCCGGTGCTGCAGTTTGAAACCGGAACCTGCGGAAAGGGAACCCTGTTGTGTGAAATGGCATGCGATGGAATTTCAGGGCATCTTTCAGAACCCACACGCTCCGATGATTCGGGAAGCGACAGGAGGAAGATGCGAATTCAATCTTATTTTTTTCATCCGTTGCGTATTTTTTTGGGAGCCGTTTTCCTGTATGCATGTTATGATAAAATCCTGCACCCCCAAGCCTTCGCCCAGGCTGTTTACAACTACCAAGTTCTGCCGAATGCTGCGGTCAACCTTGCTGCATTGATTCTCCCCTGGCTGGAGCTGCTGCTCGGAGTGTGCCTGATTACCGGATTCTGGATGCCCGGTGCGACATTGACGGGCACCGGTCTTTTGACGATTTTTATCGGCTCGTTGATATTCAACCAAATCCGAGGGCTTGACATTCACTGCGGCTGTTTTTCCACGGAAACCACCGGAAGTCCCGCCGATCTCTGGACCGTAGTCCGGGATCTGTTTTTTTTCTTGGTCGCTATATACCTGATGGTTTTCGAGTTTTACCTGAAGCCCTTGACAGCCGTAATCATTAATCCGAACAAGACGGAATCGGATGCGGGGAAGCCTACGGCACCAACTCCGGTTATTGCCGGCGGTGCTCTTCAACCTCCAGTCCAGGGTGCGTGCCCGAAAAATCGCCGAACGACACTATGACCAAAGCGGCCGAAAATCTTTTTGTCATCGAGGATTGGCACAATCTCGGGCTCCACTACGACTGCACCCTCATGGCCTGGAACCGTAACTTTCAAAAGGCCTGGCCCCGATTGGAAAAGAAATACGATGGTCGTTTCAAGCGTATGTGGGAGTATTACCTCCTTTCCTGCGCCGGGGCTTTCCGGGCGCAAAGCATTCAATTGTGGCAGATCGTGATGACGCCCTATAGTATGGGCAGGCCCCAACCGGTTTGTCGTGATTTTTCCCACTAATCCAGGAGTCGCTCATTATTCTATAGGAGGCCTTATGACCGGATCGACCATCAAGAAATTAAGTTTCCTGGACCGATTTCTCACTTTGTGGATCTTTTTAGCCATGGCTGTCGGGGTATTCGGTGGGTATCTCTATCCAGGGGTTCGGGATTTCATCAATATCTTCCAGGTGGGGACCACCAATATTCCCATTGCCGTCGGTCTGATACTGATGATGTATCCGCCTCTGGCCAAGGTGCGGTATGAGAAACTCGGGTTTGTCTTTCGGGATGTCAAGATTCTCGGTTTGTCCCTGGTCCAGAACTGGGTCATCGGGCCGATCCTGATGTTTTTTTTGGCGATTGCGTTTCTTTCCGGTCATCACGAATACATGGTGGGGTTGATCATGATCGGCCTGGCCCGGTGCATCGCCATGGTCCTGGTCTGGAACGATCTGGCCAAAGGCGACGCCGAATACTGTGCCGGGCTGGTGGCCTTCAACTCCATCTTTCAGGTGCTTTTCTTCTCGGTTTATGCCTGGTTTTTCATCACCATCCTTCCCGGGTGGTTCGGGCTCGAAGGCTCCACCGTGGATGTCACCATCGGGCAGATCGCCGAAAGCGTTTTCATCTACCTGGGCATTCCGTTTATTGCCGGATTGATCACCCGCATCATCGGCCTGAAGACCAAGGGGGAAAAGTGGTACCATGAACGATTCATTCCCAAGATCAGCCCCATCACCCTCATCGCCTTGCTCTTTACCATCGTGGTCATGTTCTCTTTGAAGGGGGAATACATCGTGAAACTTCCTCTGGATGTGGTGCGGATCGCCATTCCGTTGTGCATCTATTTTTTGGTCATGTTTCTGATCACTTTTTTCATGTCCATGAAATTCAAGGCGACCTATGAGCAGACCACCACGCTGTCGTTTACCGCGGCGTCGAACAATTTTGAGCTGGCCATCGCCGTGGCCGTGGCGGTCTTCGGAATCAACTCCGGCGAAGCCTTTGCGGCGGTCATCGGGCCTCTGGTGGAAGTGCCGGTATTGATCAGCCTGGTCAACGTGGCTTCATGGTTCAAAGGGAAATATTTTCCCTATGCAGTGGAAACTCCCACCGGAGTATGCCATGTGACCTGCAAGCCGTGAGCGGCTTCATGCCCGGTGTGCCTAAAACCGTGTGGATACAACACCAATCCATGCAAGATTTAATTCGAAAGTAACATATTATGAAGGCTAAAAAGCGTGTTGATCCAAAGGATGAACTGGATTATCGGCAGGTCCTGGAGGCCGTGCCTAACGCCGTAGTCGTCATCGATACGGATTTCAACATACTCTGGGTGAATGCGGCGTTTTCGGGCTTGTCGGGCATTTCACGGTCTCAGGCGATCGGGGAAAAATGCTATGAGGTATTTCCGGGAGACTTGTGCCGGACGCAAGCCTGCCCCATGAATCGTATCCGAGACGGCGTGGAACAGCTTCGCTACGAAGGGGATAAGCATTACGCGTGCGGTCGCAGCGCCCCCGGCATTATTACCGCCACCGGTTACCGGACAGCCGACGGCAAGTTGGCCGGTATAATCGAAATCGTCAGCGATATGACTCCCCTTTATGAAAGCCGGGAAAAATTCCGGAAAGCCATGGGAGGCGTGATTCAGGCCATGTCCATGGCCATTGAAATGCGGGACCCTAACACCGCCGGTCACCAGCGCCGGGTTACAAAGCTCTGTCGGAGGATCGCCCGGGAACTGGGTTTTTCATGGGAACGCACCGAAGGGTTGCGTATGGCTGCCGCCATTCATGATCTGGGAAAAATTTTTGTGCCCCAGGCCATCTTGAACCGGTCGGGAAGCGTAACGGGGCATGAACTGGCCATTATCCAGAATCACCCCAAGGCCGCCTACGATATTTTAAAAGACATCGATTTTCCATGGCCCTTGGCCGAGGTCATCTATCAACATCATGAGCGTATGGACGGTTCCGGATATCCCCGGGGGCTGAAAGGGGATGCCATTTTACTCGAAGCGCGCATTCTCGGTGTGGCCGATGTTGTGGATGCCATGTGCTGTTTCCGTCCCTATCGGCCCGCGGTGGGGATGCAGGCGGCCCTGGAGGAATTAACCTCCTGGCGGGGGATCAAATACGACACCGATGTGGTGGATGCCTGTGTGCGGATCTTAAAGGAAGGAAAGATGGAATGGGGTCCGGTGGAAGAAAAAGCGGATCCAACCGCGGAAAATAATCGCTGAAGGAAAGAGGGATTTTAAATATTACAAAAGTTGCCGGGGGTTATCTCCAAAAATATTTAATGGACATTGGAAATAGTGGGAGGACCCATGTTACTGACCGGGTATGTCAAAGAGATTTTTCGGCCCGAGTGCAACCCGAGTTTCGAATCGGTGCACTGCATCGCGCGTCTGAACGAGGATATCGGCGAGGTTCTGCCTTATCTGAACGCCGTTCTCGGAGGCACCCAGTATTTCAGTGATCCACCGTTGGTAATGTTTCATCACCACGGTAAAATCATCAAGGTGGCCCCAAGGGAGATCGCTGTCAACGCCCTGGAGGATGACATTGAAGCAGACCGTGTTCTAGAATGGCTGAAGACGGAAATCAATCAGGCATGGAAGAACCGGGAAACGATCACTCCGTGCTACACGGGAAAAACCAAACCTCAACTGATAAAGATTCTGAGTCTTCTGCCGAAAACCAACTGTAAAAAATGCGGCCGGCCTACATGCATGGTCTTTGCGGCCCATGTGGTTGAAGGCGGCCGTGGTATCGACGATTGCCCGGAACTCACGCCGGAAAACCGGGAAAAGCTGTCGGTCTATCTTGCGGATTTCGTTTTCGACTAGATCGTGCCGTCAGACAATCCAACGCTTCCTGATGTTGCGGAGACTCAGGAAAAACAATCCGATACAAAATGCGGCAAGGAGGATGAAATCGAGAAAGAAGGGTATGGCATGCTCGCCATGCACGGCACCGTGAAGAACATCGGCGCCATAAGTCAGGGGGAGCACATACGAGATGGGTTTGAGAAACGCGGGCAGCTTCTCGATAGGGAAAAAGAGCCCGCATAAAAAAATCATGGGAAACCGGAAGAAATTGGAGAAGGTTTGGGCCTCAAAGACTTCGCTTACGGCCACGGCGATAAAAAGGCCCAGAAAGGTGGATGCCACGGAAATCAGGAACACCGCCGGGATAAACAAGCGCCAGGCGATCGGGGAGAGATCCGTAATACAGGCGGCCATGGCCACCGGAACGAAGGCGTTGGCCACGCCGAACAAAACGGCGCCGGAGGTCTTGGCAAGCATCAGAATCTCAAGTGGAAGCGGCGCAAGCAGGAGGCGCTCGAAGGATCTATTTTTCTTTTCGAAAGTCACAGTGACCGCAAGCAAAGATGTGGTTCCGAACAAAATGGAGATGGCCGTCACGCCCGGAAGCAATGTCGGGATGCTTCCCAGGCCGCTTCCGGATTTGATGAAAAACATTCCTGTCCATGCCAGGGGAAAGATGAGTCCCCAACTGATGTTGGGCGGCTTGAGATAATAGGTCCGCATGTCTTTGACCAGGATGTTCCAGAAGGCGATCCAGGATTTTATAACCAGCCTCCTTTTTTTTCTTTTTCTTTGTGCATGGTGTCTGTCTCGATACCGGTGATTCTCACGAAGACATCCTCCAAAGACGGCCGCATCCTCCGGGCTTCCGAGACCTCGATTCCGTGGTCTTCCAGGAAACGGACCACTTCTCCGACGCGTACGACTCGGTCACTTTCCACCCGAATAAGGCCTTGTCCCGGAAGAGTAAATTCCAGATCGGGGAAAGCTTCTGCAAGTTTCTTCGATACGTCGGAGGGTCCGTTTGCGAAGGAGATCTGGACAATATGTTTTGTCTGGATGGGCTGGATCAGGTGCTCCACTGTGTCGATGCCCACGATGCGTCCGGACACGATAAACGTGACCCGGCCGCAAAGCCGTTCCGCCTCATCGATATAATGTGTGGTTAAAAAAATGGTGGTTCCGGACCGGTGCAGATCGGCGATGTGCTTACGGAGTTGCCGGGCGGAGGCCACATCAATCCCCGTGGTAGGCTCGTCTAAGAAAAGAATTTCCGGTTTATGGATGATGCCGGCGGCGATGGTGAGTTTGCGTTTCATCCCCCTGGAATAGCCACCGAAATTGCGGTCCGCTGCCTGAAGCAAACCGAAAGTTTCCAGAAGCTCCCGGGCTCGTGTTCGCCGCTCGGCCTTACCTATACCGTAAAGCGCCGCACAAAAACACAGGTTGTCGAAGCCGGTAAGTTCCGGATACAGATTGCTTTCATCCGGAACCACACCGATCAAATGCTGGGCCGCCCTGGGGTGGGTCGTACAGTCGATTCCGCCGATACGGATGGATCCCGTATCAGGGCGGGCCAGGCCCGTAAGCATATTGATGGTTGTGGTTTTTCCCGCACCGTTGGGTCCGAGGAAACCGAACAGTTCTCCTCTTTCAACGGCAAACGAAATCCCCGCGACCGCTTCGACGTTGTCGAAGCGCTTGGCCAGATTTTGAACGGAAATGGCCTCGGTCATTTTTTAATTTTCGGATGATTTTTTTCACTACCTTTATGAACGGGTTCGATGCAGGGATGCCCTTGAACGTCCCCATGGCATTTTTGAATCTGTTCCGGGGTGCAGTTTTCCGGTTTATCTTTCAATTGGACGGGCTGTTGACAACAATTTTGACACATTTCTTCCTCCTTTAATGCTTGATGATTCAAAGACGGTTCGGATATCCGTCGGCAAATGGCGACGGCGGGACTCTTCGTTGTCGCCAGAACGTCCAGGTGGTCGGCGAGCTGAACCAGGGCCTGTCCGTTCACCGCGTAATGGGTCCAGTAGCCGCGCTTTTCCCCCCTGACAAGCCCGGCTTTGCGCAAGATGCGAAGATGTTGGGAAACGGCCGGCTTGGAGGCGCCCAGACGTTTGGCAAGTGCGCCGACACACAAATCGCTGCTTAAAAGCATTTTCAGAATTTTCAGCCGCTTTTCGTCAGCCAGGGCTTTCAATTGCTCAATCAAGGGCGTTGCTCCAACCAATTAAATATTATCTTAAATAAATCTATAAAGATTGAAATGTTTTTGTCAATAAAAAAATACATCGTTTGTAATCTGGAGGATCCCATCTCCTTAAACAATTCTAATTCATTTCTAATGTAGCATTAAAAGAAGGGGAGCTGTCATTCATCTGTCGACCACATTAACAAAGAGAGTTTCTTTATAAGTCTCCTTTTTTAAAATGGATCGATTTGATCGGATCGTTTTTTACACGATTGACTAAGCGGGTTTGCGTATTACATTCATCGCAGTCAAATTCTTTGAAGTCCATTGAAAATAGGAGGCAAACCGATGAAAGAAAGAGGCAAGTTAATCACATCGCATCAAAACCCCCTCACTCTGCTGGGAAATGAGGTCAAGGTGGGGGAAGCGGCCCCGGATGTGGAGCTGCTGAGCAATGACCTAAAACCGGTGAAAGTTTCAGACTATCGAGACAAGGTGGTCATCTTGTCCACTGTCTCGTCCTTGGATACATCGGTTTGTGATATGGAAACCCGGAGGTTCAACAAGGAGGCTTCCGGACTCGGGAAAGATGTGGTCATCCTGACGGTGAGCATGGATTTGCCTTTTGCCCAGAAGCGTTGGTGCGGTGCTGCGGGGGTGGATCAGGTTATCACTCTTTCAGACCATCGGACAGCCGATCTGGGGCTGGCTTTCGGTGTGCTCATCAAAGAGCTCCGGCTTCTGGCCCGCGCCGTCTTTGTCATCGACAGGAAGGGAGTGATCCGATATATACAACTGGTTAAGGAAACAACACATGAACCGGACTACACGCCTGTACTCGAAGCCGCGAAAAAATTAGTTTGAAATTGAAAGGGGAGGCAATGGGGAAAAGCCGGGAAAAGGCCCTGTCGTGTGCCATTTCGTTCACCGCTTTGGGTACTGCTTCTATCATTTCTACCCTTTTAAGTTCAAGGATGGGAAGACATCGTGAGACAAAATAGCCGATGTTTTCGGTGGCTCAAATCCGAATTTCAACCGCAAGACCTTGAAATAAAACCCTTGAAACAGCATTGCCAGAAAAATCTTGACTTAGCCCGGATATTTATGATTGATGATGACTCTTAGAGAAGCAATTTGTGCCATTACATATTCTGTTGATTCGCCATCAAACACTCAGCCGGGGAGGCGACATGAAAAAAACAGCTCTGGGGACTATCGGCCTTTTTTTATTCATCGGACTTTTCCATCCGGGGTTAGGTTTTACGGGACAAGTCGTCACCAAGGACATAACTCAGTGGGCCAAACAAGCCATTGCCAATGAAAAATCGCTCCCTGCCGTTCCTTCATCCAAATCCGTTGCCGTCCTGTATTACCAGAATTTAACCGGCAACGAGTCCTATAATCCCCTTCAAAAGGGGTTATCGGTCATGCTGACAACCGATCTTGCCAAGTTAAAAGATTTTAAGGTCGTGGAGAGGGCCAGGCTTCAGGCCATATTGGAGGAGATTGAGCTGGGCAAAACGGGTCTGGTGGATAAGGAAACCGTTCCGAGGATAGGAAAACTGGTGGGGGCCCGGTTTTTATCCGGCGGGGATATCCTTAAGGGAAAAGCCACCCAGTTGCGGGTTGATCCCAGGCTTTTGAATGTCTCCAATCAAAAGATCGTCAACCAGGCTGCCGCTGAAGGCAATCTGGAGGATCTGATTGCCATTGAAAAACAGATCCTGTTTGAGATTGTCCGGCTCATGGACATTACATTGACCCCGGATCAGAAGGCGGAACTGGAAAAGCCCGTTACCGCCAGCATTCCGGCCTTGATGCTGTTATTCAAGGGAATCGATGCCAGCGATCACGGAAATTATGCTCAGGCTGCCGACCTTTATAACCAGGCATTGGCCAAAGACCCGAACCTGGTGCCGGCCAAGGAGGCGTTGAACGAGATCAACACGCTGGGACTTACATCCAAAAGCGCAGAAACACCAAAGCCTAAAGAATCGACCCCGGAAGCCAAGATCGAACCGAAATCAGGCGGAGCGGGAAAGACCGCGGCCGTAATCCTCGGCTTGGCAGCCGTCGGTGCAGGCGGATATTATGCGGCGACGGCTCTAAAGGATGATGAAGAAGAGGAGGATAATCCACCGCCGCCGCCTCCGACCGACACCACACCTCCGACAGTGACGGGAACTTCTCCATCGGCTGGTAGCACAATAGGGTGTTACAGCAGAATTGAGCAACAAATCGTATTTTATTTTTCAGAAGCCATGAATTCATCCGCAGGCAGGGTCGTACCAGACCGTGATTTCAGGCTGGACATATTGGTAATACCAGCATGGGAGAACAATAATACAGCACTTATCATGTCATGGAAAACACTAATGCATACTGTGTCCCATATCACTAACCACCCTAATGTCCACCATCTATATAACTTTTAACCTTGAAGGGTTTTCGGATGTAGCGGGCAACCCTTTAAGTGGCATACAGTCCTTTTTCTTTACATGTGGATTAAATCGAAAAATAAAATTGCTTTCCTTTTTTCCAGAGAAGCAAATATCGGCTTCTTGAATGAGAGGAAAGGGCCGGGGTCGATCAGCAGCGCATCCCCTATCATGGGGATTCGCATAACTCCGCTGCGGCTGTTTCGACCCCTTTGAGACGGGCGTCGAGATCCTTTGCGGCAACTTCGCTGGAAGCGACCTTAACGACGAGACCCCGCTCCACATCCACGAGCCGCAGGTCCAGGCGAACGATGTCACCGATGACCTGATAGGCGCCGAAGAGCATAAGTTCGGCCCCTAAAATCCTGCCGATCTTCAGCCGTGTGCTTTCACTGGCCAATTCGCTGGACCCTATGTGGAGTTCTTCCAGGGCCAAAATCAATTTTTCCCGTTCAACGATTCTAAACTCACAGCGGCTTTCGAGGGTCTCGATAATTGATGTGGAAATAAATTCCGCAAGTTCCGGTTGGCTGCTTTTAACGGGACTGAGGTCTTCCAGGTTCCACAGGGCAACGATCGTCCCGGATCCATAATCCATACTTTCGGGGACAGGCGGCGCACCCGCACATCCGGCAAGAACCAGGACGATCACAACGGCTAACGGCAGTTTATTCTTTTGCCGCATCTTTTCCCTCCATCGCCACCACATCTTCCAGCTTTTCCTTTACCCTGTCGTCTTTTTGTAAGGGTCGGTCGGCTTGAATAACCGTGGCAAAAGACATATCCGGACCGGTTTCCACCACTTCCAGCTCACCGATGACCTGGGCCGGCCCTTCGAGTTCTTTGCCTTTGTACTTGATGGGTTTGCCCGACTGGATGACCTCGAACTTAGTGCCCATCACAACGCCCTGATTGGTCCCCAAGTTGACCGTTACCCGATCTTTATCCACCTGGACCAGATATCCCCGCAACGGATATTTGGTGATGACGGCCTTTAAAATCTCCTGATCCAGCGCTTTAAGTTCCGTCTCAAGGGGCGCGGATGGATCCATCTTCCGGGTGAAAACCCTTGCAACGGCGGAAGTTTCGGTATCGATGAGTCTCATGGACAACAGCGTTTTATCCGGCATGTGAACAATCATTCCGGTACCGATCAGTTTGGCAGCCAATATCCTTCCGAGTTTCAATGCCGTTTCCGGATCGGCAAGGTCCGATGACCCCAGATTTAATTCTTCAAGAAGCCGTTCGATGAGGACCCGCTCCACTACCTGGACGCGGCCGGAAGTGTTCAAATGGCCGGTTAATAAGTTGCTTAAAACAGCGGGAGTTCCATCCCTTTGAGCCAGAGCACCTTGTTCCTGCATATCCACAAAGGTCAGGATCATGGGTCGGGACGTCCACTCATCTTTTTTTCCGAAGAAGATCGGCTTCTGGCTCTTGTAACGCTCGGCCAGCTCTTTTACCAGTTTATCGACCCTTTCCCTTCTGGCCGAATCTTTTTGCAGCGCCAGCATTTCCTCGCTTTGTTTTGCCAATACGGCTGCATAGGTATCATTCCTGCTCAGGTCAAGAGCCGCCTTGAAAGCTTCATGTGCCTTGGCCCAATCGCCTTCTTTTTGATAGCTGACCCCTTTGTTGGATGTAGCCTCAATGTAATAAGGGTTGATTTCTACAGCCTGATCGTAAAGACTTCGGGCCGAGTCATAATGACCCTGGTTGGATTGCATACGACCCAATTGATTGAGGGCAACCGCCTTTTGGAACGGTTCGCCTTCTGGTTTGTTAACCGCTTTGTTGTATTCGGCTGCGGCTGCTTCTTTTTTCCCCTGGCTGTATAGCATGTCGCCTTTCACCACATTGACATAGGCGCGATCCGGCGCTTTTCCTTCCACTTCCGTTGCCAGAGCCAGGGCCTTATCGGTTTCGCCTTTTTGAGCATAAACTGCGGACAATCCTTCTTTTCCTAGAATTTCTCCCTCCCCTTTGAGGGTGGTAACTTCCTTAAAGTTCTTTTCCGCCTCGGGGAAGTTACGTTCCTTAAGGGCGGCGTATCCCATGATGGTTTTAGCCTCCACATTCCCGGGGTCGTTTTTCTCGACTTCCCGGCTGATAGCCTTGGCCATCATCGTCTGTTTGCGATCCAGTTGTCTGGAGGCCAGCCGAGTCAACATGACCTCGGTGGTTTTTCCGCCTCCCTGAAAAATATCAAGGACTTTAAATCTCGGACCGAGAATATACACCGTGGGCAGGATGGTCGAGGCCTGGTATGTGTCGCTGACTTTCTCTGTATCGACTAAAACGGGAAATTGCAGATCGGCCTTGGTAACGAAATCGTTCACATGGCTTGCAGCGGACCGGGTGATCCCCCAAACAACCAGCTCCGCATCTTTATAGGTTCGCGACAACTGATCGAGGTGCTGCAAACCGGTTCGGCTCGCCTTGGATGTTGCATCAAAAAAATAGAGGATGATCATTGGCCGGTCTTGCATGCTTGAAAGATCATATGGCCGTCCAAAGACATCCTTTAATGTGAAAACCGGCGCCGCCGATCCTGGAGCGGGCTGTCCGGAAACCTGGGCAGCTGCTAAAAGTCCCGAACCGGCCAGGCAGATTAAAAACAAAAACACCAACGATTTTCTTAACGTTTTCATGGTCATCCTCCTGACTTGAAAGAAATTTAGTCCTTGGGGATCAGTCGAATGCGAAGGGGTGTCTCTCCCGGTTTATCGAGATTGACCTGAGCTTCCCAATCGTAATAATTCTCGTATTCAACTCGAACTTCATATTTACCATAGGGCAGATTCACCTTGTACGGTGTCGTTCCCTTAAACTTGCCGTTCAAATAAAAGCCGGCACCTTCGGGTACACTCTGGATATTTAGTGTGGATGGCTCACTTTTTTGTTCCGGTTTATGGTCAACGGCAGCGATGGTTTTTTGGGGTTCTGCTTTTGCTGGTATCGGAGAAGTTGATGCTGTTTCGGATGTTGCCGGGATTTGAACCGGCTTTACCCCTTCAGAAGGTTTTCTGGGTGTGGATTCGCGTGGTATGTCGTTTTTATCATCTTTCCCTGTTGAGCTGGGGCTAAGCTCTTTTGGCGTGGTTTGGACGTCCAGGGTTGAGCGTTGCGGTTTTTGTTCCGTTTGATGGTCAACGATGGGGATCCTTTTTCTCGGTTCAAATTTCGGTGTCGGGGAAGGCGTGTCGATTTTTTGGGTCGACGTTATCTGAAGCGGCTTTGGTTTTCCGGAAGGCATTTTTAAGGTGGGTTCTTCTTTTAAGCTTTTTTCATCCAGTTTGCTAACGGGTTCTTGCTCAATCGGTTTCTCTTTCGGTAAAATAACCTGACTCGGTTTTCTCTTTTCTGCATCGGGTATCTTCAGTGACTCGGCAGGTGTCTTCGGGGTATTGGATGCAATGGGTTTTTGGGGAGGTGTTCGATCCGAAATAAAGAAAAAGGTCAAGACCCCAACCAATACAATTACGGCCACACCGGAAAGTACATACATTCCGTTTCTTCGCTTTTTTGGAATTTGACTGAGCGGAGTGGCAAGACCCGGCCTGTTCGCAAGGCATCCCTTTAATGCCTGGGACAGGCTTTGACCGTTTTGAAATCGCTCCACCGATGATTTGCTTAAACACTTCATGATCAGTTCAGAAAAAGCTGAAGGAATTTTAGGGTTCAGCTGAGACACGGTTATCGGCTGTTCTTTTGCAATGGCATTGAACAGTGTCGCTAAATTATCACCGGCAAACGGGCGCTTTCCGGTAGCCAATTCATAAAGGACGACACCCAGGGAATAGATGTCGGAACGGCCATCCACCGGCTGTCCGGCCACCTGCTCCGGTGCCATGTAAATAGGCGTGCCGAGAATCTCGCCCATCTGGGTCATCTGATGGTCTGAGGTGCCCTCGATATGAGCAATCCCGAAATCCGTAACCTTAACATGACCCTGGGGTGTAATGATGATGTTTCCCGGTTTGATGTCACGATGAATAATCCCTTGCCGATGAGCGTAATCCAGAGCGTCGGCCACCTGAATTCCCAGATCCACGATTTTTTCCGAGCCGAACGTTTGTTCCCGGATGAGCATATCCAAAGAACGTCCCTCAAGGAATTCCATGGCGATATAGATTGTGCCGTGATCTTCACCGACATCAAAGACCGTAACAATATTGGGATGCGACAATCGGCCGATGACCCGGGCTTCGGCAAGGAAACGTCGGACAAACCCCTGATCGATTACACGGTCCTGGCGAAGAACCTTTAAAGCGACCATTCGATCGATCTGTGGGTCATGGGCCTGATAAACTATTCCCATGGCGCCTTTGCCCAGCTCGGATACGATGCGATAGCGTCCGTATTGGGTGGCATTCATGGTTCTAACCGTGTTGTTGAATATTCAGTCTTGCTTTTTAAATTGAACGTAATCAATATTGGCCTTGATAAATGCAGTAACCGTTTCCAGCGGAATTAAAAAACCTACCGATTCTTTTTCACGATGCCGGCCCTTGACCACGGCCACCAGGCGGCCCTTTTCATCAAAAACCGGACTGCCGCTGTTGCCGGGTAAAATTTTCATTTCCACCTGCCATAACAACTGGCTGTCGGCCCGCCGAGGTGGCCCGCTGACGATTCCGGGTGTCACCTTAGACCGACGGTCCGTTGAATAACCGATGGCATATAACCGATCACTCAAGTTCAGCAGATTTCTGCTCTCTGTCAACAGAATACCCGATTTTGGGGTAAATTGCACTTGGATGAGGGCAAGATCCACGCGCTGATCCAAATAGACTACCTGTCCATTGATTTCGAGACCGTTGTAAAGGACAATAGTGCTTTTCTGAAATTCCATCAGGTCATGGGCAGTGGATATGACCAGTCCTTTATAGGCGTCCAAGAAAAACCCGGATACTTGCTTTTCGTCATCGTCACCGACGATGCGAATGAGCACAACAGCCTCGAATCTGGAGCGCACTTCCTTTGGGATGGCCTTGTAGTTCATGTCGTTATCCGGGTTTGGAGGCTGGTCGTGGTTTGATATCCGGTTCCATAACGACTTGTAAGGATCAGTGTTTTTAGGGTTGTCGGGTCCGGTCCAGGCAGCGGTCACATGGCAGGCCAGGGCCGATTGCGGCTGAATGACGATATGCCAGCGTTCCATCTCTTTTTCAGCCCAAATGTCGGTGAGACCTTTTTCGAAATGGGTACCCTGTAAGCTATAACCGGATCCTTGCAGCCATGAGATGACGGTTTCTTCGACTGCAGCACGGGGTAAGGGGAATGTTTTTTCTTTTGTTCCGGCATGTATCCTCAGAGGGGTGATGAGAGTAAAGATAGAAAGCAGCCAAATGGTGTTCAGAAATTTTCTTTTACCCATCACCTGTCCAGGTTCCCCTTTTGTACCATCACGATTGGTATGGAGATTGAATTGGATAATCGATCTTTATTGGATACCGTCGATGCCGGTTGAGCGACTGGACGAATCTGGTAATTTTAAATAAAATAGCATAACCCATATAAGGTGACAATGATATTTTCATTTAACCGACGAAATCGGGGTGAATTTTCTTGACATTATGGCCATACTGTAAGCTATACTTTTTATGTCATTCAGAACGTGTATTCTGAGTTTCTTATCCCACTTTGCTTTTCGGATGCTATTATTATGCATGAAAAGCCGGTCATTGTCGTTCAGCTCGTTCACATTGCCGGCCCCCTGAAAGGGAAAGTCGAGGAGTCCACTGACCCGGTTATCCGAATCGGCAGACACCCCGATTGCCAAATACGTTTTCCTAAAGACCTGACCCTCATCTCCCGGAACCACGCAGAAATCGTTCGGGAGGGGAATCGGTTCAAGCTCGTTGATCATAGCACCAACGGGAGTTTCGTCAATGGGAAGGCGGTCAAGGAGACGTTCTTAAAAAACGGCGATGTGCTCACGATAGGAGAAGGCGGCCCAAAGATCAGTTTTCTGACCGAGATAAAAGAGGCCGGTGTTGAGTATTCCGTACCTTCTTTGGGTACACCTGATAAAGACGCATCGGCGTTTTCCCTGAAGCCTCCTGTAACCCCTCTGCCGGCCTCGGCCCCCGAAGACCACATAAAGGTACAAACGCCGGATCGGCCGTCACCCCCATTCCCCAAGCAATCGCTTCTGTCAAAAGTGTCCGCTGAACAGATGCCTTCCAGGATTGCGGAACCGCCACGGAGACCGGATCCGGCCGAAGCACGGATTCAAGCTCCTCTGACAATTCAGTTGGGTCCCACCATTCAGTCTTTTAAGATGCTTCCGGTGGTTGTGGGGAAAAAGGATGATTGTAACTTCATCATCAACCATGCCGATATTATCGACCGGCATATCCAAATCTTTTTTTATGAGAACAATTATTGGGTTAAGGATTTGACGGGTCAGGGTTTAGTCACCATTAACGATTTACCCGTAAGCTCCCAGACTCCTCTTCACCCAGGCAGTCATTTGTCTTTGGGTCCCCGAGGACCGGTTTTCCAATTTTTAAGCGGCGGGCGCTTGGCAGAAGTTGCCGGCCGACCCATGGAAGAAGATTCTCGAAAACCATTAGAAAAAGCGAATGCTGCCTGGCCGGGGGTTCCTGAATTCAAGCGGCGGGGTCACGGTCTATTGTTTTTTCTAATCGGGCTTTTTGTTATCGTGGTTTCGATAGTTGTTTGGCAGGTTTTTTTCAACACCAGCGCATCGGACGGAGGCACCGCCGGTGTATTAAAAGAATGGTGGAACCGGTTGATGATAGTTATTCAACGGATTGTCGGATAACGAATAGCTTCCCCGGTTTTATCCCTTTTTAGGGGGCCGATCATGGAGATTCCCGATATTCCATTCAAAGTCTTGGCGTTGGCGACATTTTTGTCCGGTGATGCTCCTACGGGTATCCGTGAAACTTTACGGATCCGTCAGGGAGAGCTTTCAGAGGCCCTGAAAATATTGAATCCTGTACTCCGCATTCCGATGCCGCAGACATTATGCCCGGCCGGCAGCGTGGATCTGCAATTCAAAGAAATAAAGGATTTCACGCCGGACGGACTTATTCAGAGCAACCGATATCTGAGCCAAATCAAGGAAGCCAGTGATTTTATGGCGGATGCCGGCAAAAAGGGGTTATCCGAAAATCAGATAAGAACAGGTCTTCAAACCTGGCCGGACCTGCCGGCTTTAAAGGTTCAGACCCCGCAAAAAGATATTGCCCGGAAACCGGGTGACGATACGTCTTCACAAATAGACAGCATTCTTTCTATGGTGGCGATGCCGGAAAATGGATCAAAGACCCCTTTAGAATCCAGAACGGTTTCATCCGACTTGGATAGAATTCTTAGCCAGTGCATGGTGAATATTTTCGACTATGAACCGTTCAGGCAAATGGAAGCGGCCTGGCGGGGCCTGGAACTGCTCATGAAACATGGGGGCACAAATGGACAGGTTGAAATTGACATTTTCCCTTGCGAACCCGAATTGTTGGAAGAGAACCTATCCTTCTTGATGGCTCAACAGCTGCAAGATCCGCCATCCCTGGTTCTGGTGGATATGCCTTTCGACAGTTCCCCAAGATGTTTGGATTTGATGAAAAAAATTGCCGAATTTTCAGAAACTCTACTTGCCCCGTCCATGGTTTGGATCACGCCCAAATTTTTCCAGATCAATTCTTGGAAGGATTTGGACAAGCTGACATTTCTGCCCCACCATCTGGACGATGCATCTTTTGCCAAATGGCGAATCTTGGGTGATTCTCCCGCGGGACGATGGCTAGGGGTTATCGGGAATTGCCTGTTGGCTCGTTATCCGTATGGCCCGGACAATAAACCCCGGCAGGTGTCGTTTGCGGAGCGTCGGTCTCTATGGATCAGCCCGGTTTGGGCGGTAGGAAACCTGATCTGTCGACGCGTCATACAAACTGGATGGCCGACCCGTTTTGTCGGTATGAAGTCGGGAAGCCTTGAAAACCTGCCTCTTGACATGACCGACCCCCGTCATCCGCATCCCGCGGAAACGGCACTGTCTGAAAATCGGATTGACCAGATGGTGAAAGCCGGAATCATGCCCATGGCCGGGGTGAGCGGACGCGACTTCGTGTTTTTACCTTCGGCGGTAACGACTGGAAGGACCCCGGTCGATTACCAGCTCTTGGTAGGACTCGTGACCCGATTGATACTGTGGTGTCAGGATAAATTTGAGGAAGGGCTCGAATCGGCCACGCTTAAAGGCCGAATCAGAGAGGCGTTTCGGCTTTTTTGGGAGCATCGCGGAAATCCGGAACCTGAAATGCTGGAAATTGATACCGGTAAGCCTGATTCTGAAGGGAAAATACCCGTTCGAATTATTCTCACACCGTCACGTCAAATCTTGCCGTCGGGTGAAAAGGTGGAGCTGTCCCTGTTGTGGTAGTTAAAAGTGCTTCAAGCGGTCAAAGATAACTTAAATTGATTATCATTGAAAAATTTCATGAACTATTCGTGCTAAATGTTCTGCCTCAGGATGTCTTTCAGCGGATCACCCATGTTTTCAACAGCATCCAGGTCGATGATCTCTTGAAAAGCCGGAACTCCCGAAAGTTGAGTGACCTGGATAATAAATTCGTCGGAAGGGAGAAAGGTTTTCAAAGGAACGGATAGGATCACCACGGGCAGACCGCCCAGCTCATCGATTTTTCGGATTTCAACATCGTATCTCAGATCTTGAAGAAGTTCTTTTAACTCGGGAAATTGTTCGAGCATAATTCCCATGCATAGATGATTGATCAGGGACTGTTTCAGGTCTTCAGGGTGTCGGGATTCCGTTCCGGAGACCATCCCTTTGAGCCGGTTGATGGGGCATTTGCTCTCGTAAGATAGAATATATCGCGTGGGAGAGGTAATGGTTACCGTTTTTACCCCCTCCTCACTGAATTGAACCGTATATTGAAAAGGGACATATTCTATCTGATTGGAGATTGCCGGCAGCGGGGGAACCAATTTCTTGCGCAATCCAAAGGGATTTTCGCTGATCGCGGCGTATAACTGCTGAAGCCTGGCAAAGGCTTTATCCGAACCCACCACATCATCGCTTGAGGCGCTTTGAATGTAGGTTCCCAGCAGTTTTCGAGGAATAAACAGCGGTTTTAATACCGACAGGTGCGCCGTAAGGCGCTTTTTAAGAGACCCGGCAATCTTGTCGGTCGCCTGTCTGAGACTTAAAAACTCCTCATTACCCAGATCTTTTCGCGATACGTCTTGAATCATCATGCTAATCCCTCAGATTGATTGATAAATTTTAATATTTCATAGCAGGGTTCCGATGCCTCTGTCAATGATAGTCTGAAAATATTCATTGCGGACTCGTATGGATGCATACGGGTCAATCCTTTAGGTTATTTTAGTTTCATCATATAAACATCCGCTTCATCTTTCTCGGCTAAAGGACCGAAGATGATGGAATCCGGGCATCCGTCAACCTTGATATAATAGGATGTGTCCTGATTCAGCGGATTTTGGACGGCCCAGGCAACATATTCTTCTTTTCCTAAAACCAGTTTCATCCCTTTCATGGGGTAATGAAGGACCGACTTTTCGGGTAACCGGCCTTTGGGACCTACGGCGTGAATTGTAATCTCTCCTCCATGGACGCCGAACATAGCACCCTTCCAGTCTGTTTGTCTGGGGCCGACTTCGAACCACTGGCCGATCTGCTCATGGCCGTAAATGTCAAAACGATATTCCGGTACGATCGGTTGGAAAGGTTGATGTACCATGGCCACCAGTTTGGCTCCAGGAACGGTGCCTTTGTGGGAAAGCACCTCTGCAGCTTTCAACGGAGTGGTGAGTGTTTCAGGGGAGATGGGATCGCCGGAAGTCTGCAGGATTGTGATAGGTAACCCGGTTTCCCTGTTGGCCTGAACGGCCAGTGCAAGCAGGGACAACCCGTAACGGATGGAAGGTTTTAACATTTCTTCGACCGAAGTCAGAATTAACCACAAAGCCGTTTTTGGATCGAGCAATTCCTTCCTGGGCAATATCCAGCCGATTTTTTTCACATCGTCCGTCCAAAAATGACCGTCCACTGTCAGGCCATAGGGCTTCATCGCAGTCATAAGCTTTTGAACGGCCTCCTTATTTGAAATAAGTGAGCTCATCCAGATGCGTTTCATTTCTTTATCCTTTCACTGCTTTGGCCTCAGCCGGTTGAATCGTACCCAGAGGATTGTCAAAGGCGAATCCGAAAAGCCTGGGATTTTCTCCGATGACGGCCGCCGAGAAAATAAAAAAAACATAATCATAGGTTTGGGCTGGAATTTTTTCCTTGTACTTAACGAGCAGATTCCAAAAATTACGGTCACGCGGATTTTCGGGAATTTTCCGGATCAGTTCGATCACGCGGTTTTCTCCCCAGTTGTATGATGCCATGACGAGAAGCCCCGAAGCCTGAGCGTCCGTATCATATATATCGCGCAGGTATTTCGCCGCGGCCAGTGTGGCTTTTTTCGGATTGTGTCGATCATCTTTCGGGTCGGGTCGGTTCTGCTTGACCAACGGTCCTGTTTTTAGGCCATATCGCTTTGCCGTATCAGGAATAAATTGCCACATCCCCTTGGCGAATCCCCATCGGGTCTCCGGACCGACGGCGTCTTTATTAAAATTGCTCTCCTGTAGTGCCAGATAAAAAAATTCCGGCGGCAGATCATAAGTGGCCAGCGTTTGACTGATGATATCGATATAGCTATTTTTTTGGGCGCAATCGATGGCGTCCGCCATGCGCGGACTCGATTTCCACTTGTCGATATACCTCAACACTTCCCTGGCAAAATCTTCAGGCACGTTGATTTCACATTCGCCGAAAATTCTCGCTTTTTGGAGAATCAGTCGTTCTTGAGGACTCATGTCTTTTTTATAGACTTTAAGCGTTTCGATGAAACGGTCGTATTTTGTCTCCATCTCCCGGCGTTTGGTCTTGTATTGATCGACTTTTTCGATGATTTTCTTATCTTTCGTTTCCCGGGCAATCCTCAACAGTTCGGAAAAGTCCAGCTCCATTACCTTCATGTTATAGAAGATATCCTCGGCCAGCTTGCGCTGTTTTTTGAGCTGGTAATGTTTGACGGTTGCGAAAGTGCCGACTACGATGAGGAGACAAACGACAATACCGATGATGGTAAAATATTTTCTTTTCTGTTTTTTTTGGACCTGGGAGAAGGCCTTCCGTATCATCATCGTATGCTGCCCGGCTTTTCCTTCATCCTTGCTTTCGAGGTAATGGTTCCGATAATAGGTGAGTGATTGGGCGTCTTGTTCAGGTGTTTCGGGTGGGGCGGCCTCTTCAAGGGAAACAATAAGCAGTGGGCCATCGGGTCCGAGTCGGATTTGGGTGCCGTTTTCCAGAGGCTCCCGTTCAATGCGTCGGTCGGCGATGAAGGTACCATTGGCGCTTCCCAGATCCTGTATCCACCAACGGTCGCCGATAAACAGGATTTCCACGTGTTGCCGGCTTACGACATTGTCGGTCAGCCGGACCTGGCAGGTGCTCCCGCGCCCGATCCGAAAGGCTTCGGTAAAGGAATAGTCTTTCTGGTCGGAACCACCTTTTTCAACATGGATGCGGATGGTGGGCATTTCCGTATAGATCTTTCGGGCTGACGAATTTTATCCTTGCGGCGCCAATGGAGCAAAGATCACTTGTCTACATGTTTTACCTTCGGATACTTGGGTCTATGACCTTCCGGCACGTCGCACCGTTTTTTGAATGCGCAATTGACTCCCCTGGGTACGACCGTGGCGGGTACATCGATCATAGTCCTGGTTGGTTTGTTCGCATCTGAAGGCAAGTTGTGAATAAAGCTCGCGGATCTGGGTAAGATGGATTCACGCAGATGCTCTTTCTCATGAGCCAATAAAATAATTATTGAAAAGAAATCGTTTTTTTGTGGACGGATTAAGCAAGGGCATGAATTGTGTCTCGCCATCATCTACAACCAAGATATGGGTATCTGCAGTTGTTAAGACTTATCAATTTTCAATAACCCGAAGGAAGATCCGCTGTCAATCGGAATTGATCGGTCATGTTGATTAGATTTTTAACCCACTCCGATTGCTTGCATAATGATAACAAACTTCCCCGATTGACCAACAAACAAAAGAATCGCTTTCAGGGAAAGGAGTTCCGACACAACCGCTCCGAGCTAAGCTGAGGTACATTTCCCCGCCAATGGTATGGATGCAGGCGAAGATATCCTCCTTGGGATGCCAGTTAATACTCTCATATTCCCCATCCGGTAAGGCCACTGGTGTCCCCCAGGAGACATTATTCTGTGAGGCTATACCTCGTAAAAGTTTAAATTGATTTCCACCGAAGTCAGACAGGATCTTGGTCAAACGTCTTCCAGAAGACTCGAAAATAAAACTTGTAACTTGCAGGTCGTTTAGAACGGTCTCGTCAATGGTAAGCGGTTCGCCTTTTAAGGGCGACCACCGCCATAGGGAATCACTCTGGAAGTCGTATATCATGAATGATTCTAACTCCTCAACCCATATAGCTTCCAGGGGTTCCATAGAGGTGATGCAGCGCGAATTGATGACATCCCCCCGTTTCAGGTCAAGGCAGACCGCTGCGAACTGGCCGAATTCCGGATCATGTAACTGGAACGACTCGCACAGCAGCAACGAGTTCTTATGGTTGAGGACGAGGGCACTGATCTGTGGTGGAATTTCTGATATCTGTATATCTCGTCGCAATGAAAGGTCGTCGAGCGAAGTGATGGTGGCCAGAGCAGGCCCTAAAACAACCACGGCTCCGTTCATCGCATTGACCGTCCAAGCGTCGCTCGTGCTCACCCCTGAGGCAACCTGGAGTGTTCCAGGGAGAGATAGCAGATTCAGCTCTGATACCATGGTCATCATGGCCAGGAGTTCGATTTCCCGGACACCGAGGAGACGGTCACCAAACTGCAGTAATAGAAGTCTCATGGACGAGACTGACGAAACTCGATCTATCTCTGCTGTAGTCCGGACGGCCATTAACGGAGTTGCTGTTGTTTGATTACCAATCATGGGCTCACAACCTTCCATGCGATTAAGTCGACACATTGAACGGATGTCCTACCCGATGCGTCACGCTGCGAAGTGTAGAAGTCACCATAGTAAATAAGACCAAGGCCGTATCCACCGCCATCGGGATGTCTCATTTTACCGGCTAACTGTTCTACGAATCTCTTGACTTTCTTCCGGTCGTTGCCAAAATAGGCTCTTGGATTCTCCCAGAATTTCCGATTTCTGGCCAACGGCGCTTGGGCGATAGCTTTACACAGCTCCCAACCTCCCCGCAGGACCAGACGCGAGCCGATGATCAATGAATCAGGGAAACGTGTGAACCAAGGTAATATGGTCTCTTTGCTTTGGAGAGTATTACAGGCCGCGAGGATGACGCCCTTGCACTTGGCTTTTCTCGCGGCGTCACCATCAAAGCTGAATAGAGGATTAAAGTCATCATGCTCGCGCATCGAGGTGGGAGCATGTTCGGTGCTTCGTAGAAACAACTCATAGTCCATGTCATCGGGTAACACAGGCCGCGTTTTATCGGTGGGCTTCATCTGTTGCTGTCGCTCCCGTAAAAGCGGAATGATATCGTCACGCTTGAACCTTGATCGTGTGGCTACCGCCCAACGCGCATGGTGATAGTGATCGTTGAAGAAACCGCTGTACTTAGCTGCCTTTTCAGATACATACAGGTCTTTTTGCAAATTGTTAGGCAAGAGAGCCCGCTCCTGGGCCGTTAGCTTGCGGTATCCGCGTTCTTCCTGATCATACACAAGAAGCTCGTCATATGAATCCCTCGGTATTCGGGCCACCTCCTGGCGCGTGATCCGCCGGTACCTGTCTTCATCAGATGAATACAATCGTGCATGGTGCCCGGAGATGAAGTACCAATCAGGAGTGACCTTTTCCATTTCCCTAAGGAACGTCTCTGCGATAGAGGCGATCGTGCCATCCTTCTTTATCACGCCGCCAGGCCCCATTACCTTTTGTCTATTGAGGCTGCCGACCGTCTTGCCGTCGACTTTCGGCGTGATATCGATAAAGCGAAACTGGTTCCACAGAGGAGCTATCTTCGGAAACGCTGGTCTAATTGGCTGGGTCAGCTGAATCTTCGCGTAGGTAATTCTAGGTGGTGTAAATGTATTATTATTACCTCTTCGTGTTTGGTTAGGCATCGCTCAACCTGCGATCTCTTTGTTATCATATGCTTCAAAAAGCTTGTCTCGCGTGGCCTGGTTCATTTCACCCGTGACCTCCAGATTATAGTTCGCCTGGAACGACCGGATAGCGGTCTCCGTGCGCATGTTCAAGATACCATCTGTCGATCCACAGTCGTACCCGAGATTGTTGAGGCGTGCCTGAATGCCCGAGACTTCGGTGATCGGATCGAGCCCGCCCAACTTCATCTCAAACTCCTCACTGTCATCATCAATCCCTACTGTTATCTTGGCCTTCCGAGCATTGGGAGGTATGACCGCCTGCAGCACTCCGTTGTGGTCCAGAGAACCGGCCATGGTCTGTCCATCTACCTCTAACACGTACTGTGCGCCGGCCCTGGGCTTCTTCTCGTGATCAAGGAATCGCAGCTTCAGCTTTCCGGGCACACCGCACCGTCGAAATCGGTGGCATTGCTCAGTGCCGCCTCTTTCATGCTTCTCTCTGATCTTGGGGACATATACTCTGTCGCCGGGCATAAGAACATTGGGGTCCTTCCGCTTTTCGCACAAATTCCGATTATTCGGATGGTTCCACACGGTCTTCCAGAAGAGCCCGCTCTCGAAGGCGATGCTCTCGATACAATCACCCTCTTTGACTTTGATAATCGGGCATTTTCTGCCTTAACCTCCAATCAATACGGTACGGGTGGCCGCAAGTTTTGAATCGCCTAAAAAAACGCCACATCCAGCCATATCCGCGATCCAGCGGGCTGCAGGCATACCACCGATTAAAACAGTAGCACTTCCCTTGACGATCGGAACAGAGGGGGGAATGGCCGGAGGAGGGCCGGCCTGTGGTGGATGGACGATGCCAACGGATAAAACCCCCGTACAGGTCACAAAATCTCCCATTACTGCGGCTGGAAGATATTCGATCAAGAACAGTCATGGGTCGCCCTGGCAAGGGCGGGCCGATCACTCCACTTGGTACAATCTGATCATGTGTTATGGGATCTAAAATTCGTGCTGCAGGAAACATAGTTGTCCTCCTTGATTAACAACTCATTTTTTGTTCCATTCCGGATGGACCTCTTTTTCATTAAAGTAGAAAGACTCCATTCGGATCAATGTGGAAAGCCATGTGCCTTTCTCTTCAAATTTCTCCTTATCAGGAATCGACACATAGCCTCGTTTGTCATCATCACATTTCGGTAGAGTCCCAGGAGGCATTCGCTCTCCAATTTTTATGGGTTTACCCCAAAACCGGTTCAATGTATTGCCTGGGTCGCAGACATAAATTTTGCCATCGCGATAACCATGTACCAGCACAAAGTGTCCGGGTTTAAGCATATTTATGAGGACAGGACCTAATAGGAGGGCCTTTTTAATGGCCTCTGCCTTTTTCTTATCGGTCAGCCCTGAAAGAGCTTTGTACTCCCCTTTCATGGGCATACCTGAATCCGTATGGGTTAATTTTTTAACGCTGTTGCAGATCGTATTATGAGAGATGGTCTTATCGCAAGGGACATAGACCTTATTCCAGAGCCATTGGTTGACCTGGATGGGAGTTTCGATTTTGTCGGGTTTTTCCGTGTGGGGGAATTTTATTTTTCCCGCTGTCTTCGGGTTATCTTCTGCCCACCATCGAAGGATCATTGCCAGGCCGGTTGGATGACAACCTGATTTGGTCCAGGTATAGGCCTCGTTTTCTTTCCCCCTTTTTTGCTTCTTAAGGTATTTCCTCCCCCAGCGGGGGTCATATTGGCAGAGCAATCGTACGGGAGGATCCACTAATGGCTCGAGTTGGATTTGGGGCCTTATCGTATTTTGATTGGCCGGAGCGCCAAAGGCAGTTTTTGCGAGGAAAACAGGCGGCCCTTTTGGCATCCCAGATGGATCATTGATGGGATTCTGATCACTGGAATCACTGGAGTCATCTCCAGCCATGTCTGCCAAGGCATCGCCATCCTGGGGCATCGTATGGCAGAGATCATCATCGTTCATATTGCCATGCCCTTTTTAACATCCGTGTTCATCGAGAAGCCTATCACGGGTAACCTGATCGGCCTCTCCATTCGCTGTTAATCCGTGTTCTGTCTGGAAGTACTTAATAGCCTCAATGGTTTCAGGATTCATCTTTCCGTCCATGGGGCCCAAATAAAAACCTAAGTTGCTCAACCTTGCTTGAATGCCGATGATTTCAGTAATTGGATCGATCGTACCAAGCTGCAAAGAATACTCTTCAATACCATCCTCTATCATCAGCTTTCCTTTTTTGGCATTCGGTGGAATCGAATGCTCCAGTTTGCCCGTTCCATCCGTTTTACCTGAAAATAATTGACCATCGATATCCAGGTTATAACTCACATTGGTCCTGGGTTTGTCCTCTTCATCCTTCAGAACAAGAATGAGTTTCGATGGCACCCCCTTCACTTTAAAACGATGTTTCTGCTCGGTTGCAGCGGACTCCTGTTTCTCCTCTTTTTCCGGGACAAAGAGCAGATCTCCAGGGAAGAGGACATTGGGGTTCTTTCTCTTTTCCCTCAGGTTGGAGTTCTTCGGGTGTTTCCAGATCTTTTCCCACTTCAGACCGTATCGAAGAGCAATGCTTGAAAGGCAATCACCCTGTTTTACTTTGTAATCAGGCATTTTCAGGACTTATGCTCTTATGCCTTCTCCCATGCATCCTTGTCCAGATTCGGAAAAGTGATTTTGCAGCTTCCAGGATCGATGCCATTCACGCGGGCAAAGCCATTTTCATCCAATGTTCCCTCGGCAACGGTCTTTCCGTCGGGCAGGGTCACCTTATATCGTTCACCGGGAACTGGATTGCCTTCCTCGTCGACCAGTTCGATTTCGATCCAGCTTTTCTTCTCTTTCTTTTCCTCATCGGTGGATTCTTTGTGGCGCTTTTCTTGACTGCTCACATCCTTTCCGGGAGAGGCGTCGGCAGCGGCATCCGGAGGGGAGGGAGCAGACCGGAGGTACAAGAGAACTGGACGCGGGTGCAACCGGCGGACCACTGCCGCTATTGATATTGACCAGGGGACCTCCCTGGATAAAAATTGCCGCCGGGGTGAGAACAATACTGCTCCCGCCCACTTTGAGCTCCATACCGGTCATCCCTTCAATTTTTATATTCATCCCTTTTAAATGAAAGGTCCCTGTCACATTCTCACTGTGATTTGCATTGAAACTCTCGATCATATTGCCTGTCACTTTGAGAGAGGATGAGCCCGTCACCTCAATAGCAGTCTTGCCGCCGACTTTAAGATTATAGTCGGTCTTGACTTCCTTGAACTCACTCTTTTCCACCGTCACGTGCTTATCGAATTCGATTTTTTCTTTTAAATCGCGCTTGACAATGAGATGCCGGTCATTACCGACGAGCTCCCTTCGATCGTTTTTTACACGGATATCCAAATCTTTTTCCGCATGGAGGAAAAGCTGTTCCTTTCCTTTTTCATCTTCGAATCGGATCTCATTGAAACCCTCTCCTCCAATGGAAGAGTTCGTCTTGATCGTGCTCTTCGTCTTCTTGTCGGGGAGCGTGTAAGGAGGCATCAGGTCCGCATTATACACCCTTCCCGTAACCAGCGGACGGTCCGGATCACCTTCCAGAAAATCGACTACCACCTCCTGGCCAATTCTGGGTATGAAGATGGATCCATACTGGCCGCCTGCAAAGATGCTTGCGACCCGGATCCAACAGGAAGACTTGTCGTCCTTCTTACCTTCCCTGTCCCAATGAAACTGGACCTTAATTCGCCCATGTTCATCGGTGTAAATTTCTTCACCACTGGGCCCGACCACTATAGCTGTCTGGACGCCTTCGACCACCGGTTTCGGTGTATTTCGAGCCGGCCTGATGATGGTCGATGAAGGAACACCCATAAAGTGATTGGCATAGCTGGATCCGGATTCATCGCTGGCCTTTTCCTCAAGCACCTGGGGTTGTGTGCCGACATGGTTGATTTCGATGAGAAGATATTCCTGATTGAAGGCTTCAATGTCGTGGTCGGCCAATTTAAAGGTAAACCCCGGTACAAATCGGGGGCAAACGCTCTGACCTTTAATACGATCCTTTAACATCATCGATTCCTGCAAGCGAATTTCGGCTAACGATTTACCGCGATTTTTATCGCCGTACTCACCGGGATAGTCGTAGTACTCCAGTTCATCGAAGGAGTCGGCCTTTTTCTGGGAGGTTAAATCCAAGGAAGGTCTGATGAAATTATAATCCCGGAAAGTGACTTTACCGGTCCGAATTTGTCGTTGAAAGCGGAAATCCTTGACGAATTCTTCAGTAACTCCAAGACCCCCCGAGGGTCTGAAAGGGACTGCGACGGTTCCTGAGATCGGTTGATAATTCACCGTACTGTCTCCGAAAACCATCAGGTGTTTTTCACGGTCATGTTCGAAAAAGTAAAATATGCCTTCTTCTTCGAGGAGGCGGGATATGAAATTCAGGTCTGTTTCACGGTATTGGACACAATACTCCCGGGGTTCATAGGTATTTTGGAGACGGAATTTAAAACGGTCGGATGTGATCCTTCTTTCATTAAAAATCTGAGTGACAATTTCCTGAACCGTTTTATTTTGAAAAATGCGGCAATCCTGTTCGAAGGATAAAAGCCATATGGAGGGGACGACACGGGCCTGGTACACATAGAAGCGGCCTCTGAGACCGATCTTCATGAATTCGCTGACGATGCCATTGAAGTACCGATCCGGTTCGCTTTCCAGGAGTATGAGCAGTGCCACCTGACCGATCACATCATCAAAGTCGATTTCATCTTCCGAGGCAAGGGTCAGGTCAATATCAAACGGCTCGGATATCGCTTCCCGGACGGAAAAATCCGCCACGGCGAAATCAATCTCCCCGACTTTAAAAAGAAATCTAGCCTCTCGAGCCGCGCCGGTTAATACAGCCATGGCTATGCTCCTTCAAAAAGAATTTTAAACGATCCGTCTTCGTTTAAATCCAGGTTAACTTCCGATGGCATGGCGGCCTCGCTCATGCGGGTCAGAATCTCCCTGGACATCTGGGGCAGGATCGTGCCGCTCATGATGTGATCGATATTGCGGGCGCCGGTTTCTACTTCCGTACAACGCGCTGCGATCTGATCCTTGACCGATTCGGTGTAAGTCAGTTTGATTTTATGGGTATCGGCCATGCGGGCAGCCAGCTTGTTGAGTTTCAGGGCCACGATATCCTTGAGGACATGATTCGGCAAGGTCAGGAAAGGGACCACCGTCATGCGGGCCAGCAACGCCGGCTTGAAGTGGTTGCTTAAAATCGGTCTGACGGCATTCAGGATGGTCTCGTAGGGAATCATGCTGCCGCTGCTCGTCATTTCGGTAATGACATCCGTTCCCAGATTGCTGGTTAAAAAGATAACCGAATTTTTAAAGTCGATGATCCGGCCCTCTCCGTCGGAGAGTACGCCCTTATCGAATACCTGGTAGAAGATATTCAGCACTTCCAGATGGGCTTTTTCCACCTCATCCAGCAATATCACCGAGTAGGGGCGCTGGCGGATTGCTTCGGTGAGGACGCCGCCTTCACCGTAGCCGACATAGCCGGGAGGTGATCCGATCAGGCGGCTGACCGTATGACGCTCCTGAAATTCACTCATGTTGATGGAAGCTATAAAGCGCTCTCCGCCGAATAGCATTTCGGCAACGGCAAGGCCTGTTTCGGTCTTTCCGGTTCCGCTCGGGCCCACCAGACAGAAAAATCCCCAGGGGCTGGTTCGGATCTTTTAACCCTGCCTTGGCCGCCTTCACGACTTGGGCAATAATGGCCAGTGCATTATCCTGACCTTTAATCCTTTCTTTCAATCGTTCTTCCAGGTGGATCACATTTCTAGCTTCGTCCCGCATCACCCGGCCCAGGGGGATTCCGGTCCAGTCGGATACCACTTTGGCGACCACATCCGGATCCACTTCGATGCGCACAAGAGGCGCATTGTTTTGGAGGGAAGTCAGTTTTTGGGTGGTTTCATCAATGCGGGATTTCAGAGTTGTGGTTTGTTCGGTGGTTTCACCGGATTCGTGGGTCTTGAGGGTGTATAATTCCTTCCGTAATTCGACGATGTTTTGGCCCAGTTCCTGTTCCTTGAGCCATCGATCTTTCAATTCACTCAAGACATGGTTCAAAGCCTCCAATTCCGTATCGATGGCTTTCAATCGTTCTTCTTCAACCGAAATGCCGTGCAGTCGATCCCGTTCAATGGCTTTTCTCTCTCTTTCCAAAGCTTGGACGGTTCGTTCCTTGTCCTCGATAATGTCCGGTTTGGCTGTAAGCAGGATCTTCACCCTGGCGGCGCTGGTATCCAGAAGATCCACTGCTTTGTCCGGGAGCTGCCGGCCGGAGATATATCGATTGGACAGCTCGGCTGCCGTCAGAATGGCATCATCCCTCACGACGACTCCATGGGCTTCTTCATACTTTTCTTTCAAACCCCGCAGGATGAGAACAGCGGTCTTTTCGGAGGGTTCATCGAGTTTAATCAGTTGAAACCGGCGGGCCAGGGCCGCGTCCTTTTCAAAATATTTCTTGTACTCCGACCAGGTGGTGGCGGCGACGGTTCGCAGCTCGCCCCTGGCCAGGGCGGGTTTGAGCAGATTGGCCGCATCGCTTCCGCCGGCTTGGCCGCCGGCACCGATGAGCGTATGCGCTTCGTCGATAAAGAGAATGATCGGCTGTGGTGATGCCTTGATTTCGTTGATGACCGATTTGAGCCGATTTTCGAACTCGCCCTTGATACCGGCCCCGGCCTGGAGCAACCCCATATCCAGGCCCAGGATGGCGACATCCCGAAGCATCTGAGGGACGTCTCCTTCATAATTCGAAGGGCCAGGCCTTCCACCACAGCCGTTTTTCCGACACCTGCCTCACCGACGACGATGGGGTTGTTTTTTCGCCTTCGGGCCAGAATATCGACCATTTGGCGGATTTCCTGATCCCGTCCGAAGACCGGATCGATTTCACCCCGAGCCGCTTTTTCAGTAAAATTGACGCAGAATTGTTTGAGGGCGGTAGTTTCGCCGGGCAGGGGTTTTTCCCCGGCAATCTGATCTTCGGGAGAAGGTTGTTCCACCGAAGATTGGACGATGTTCTGAAAGGCCGATTGCAGGGCATCCCGACTGATGCCGGCCAAGAGATCCGCAAACCGACCGGTGGCAAACCGCGTCGGGTTTCTTAAAAAGGCAAGCAGGAGAGCGCCGGAGCGGATCCTGTTTTCGGTCAGATCCACCGAAGCAATCAACCAGGATTCCTGAAACCATTCGATCAGCAGTGGTGAGAAGACCGGTTTGGCCGCGTTGCCGGTGCGAAATTCTTCAAGGGTTTGATCGAGGGCCTTGCTCATCCGACCGATATCGATCTCGAAATGGCGGAGTATCAACGGAAGATCCGACTGGGGTTCTTCAAGGAGTTTGGATAGAATGTGTTCCACTGTTACCTCATAATGCGTTCGGGATACGCATAAACCGGCAGCCCCTTCCAGGCAGCGTGTACAATACTTGTTCAGGCGTTTAAGAAGCGATTTGATATCGACGGATATCATGAATTTCTCCTATGTAAGATTTTCGTCAGACGACTAGTCACTCAACTCGTTATCCCATTATTGATGGTCACATTCTGATTAACCGATGAATATCGGGTCGGATAAAAAGTACTCTTGGTCTCACCGATCTCTTTGCCGGCAAAAAGCCAGGTATCCATGCCCAACCGAGACCATTCAGCCCCACCCAATCGGGCGGTCTGAGTCTGCTTTTTTTGCATGTAGACTTCCAGTTCATACTCCAATGGATCCAATAGGTACAGGTTCGTCAGCATCACCAATTCATTGTACGTATCGCTTCCTGGGAAAAAACGGCGATAATCGACAGCGCTCAACGGACCTACCCGGAGACGAAATTTACCCGTTCGGTCTGGAATCTCCCGGCCCACAAAGCTGCTTTTTCCAAGGACGGCACCGAATTTTCCCAGCCTTAGAAGCTGATCATCCGGGATTCTGGCCTTGCGCATGACACAGGGGACGACCTCAACCGGGAGACCCAGCGCGTCTTCCAGGATTGTCTTCAATCCTGCAGCCGATCGTGGAAATTGTGAAAAAAGCCCCATGTAGCGAAGCAATCGGAGGGCATCCGGGATTTCTTTGCGATGGATCGTTTCGCCCAGGCCGATCAGGCAAAACAGGCGTTCGATATATTGCGGATTTTTTTCCTCTGTGACCTGGATAAATTGACGATATTTTTCCCAGGTCTCGAACAATAACAGGTAGAGCCGATGGTTCAGGATGTTGATAAATTCACGGCCGGCGGATTCATCATCGGATGCTTCATCGATGAGGTCTTCCGTGTAAAAGGTGGGTAAGGGAGAAGATGAACCGTAGAGGCCGAGAAAATTGGCCGTGACATGGTAGCGGGTCGCGTTATCTCCTTCAATCGCTTGTATCTTCTCGACATCCGAAGCAGGGAATGTCAGGGATAAATTCGGAAATATTCGAATGTTGGCTGATGTCAGATATGTGGCATCGCCCGTCCGGGTGTTTTTGTCAAAAAGGCGCAGCAGCCGCATCACCTGGTAGAAAGAAAATGCACGCCCTTCCTTGATCAGAGTTAATTTCAGATCATCGGGCGATCGCCTATCCGAGCCGACCATTGATACACTTTTCCTTTTAAGATGTCTTTCAATGAAAAACGGGTAAAGGCATTGATGGATGAATAGAGTCCGAAAAATTCGTCCAACACGCATCCGAATAAGTATAGATCACCCTCTCCGGAAAAGTGATCGTGACGGGTGTTTGCCGTAATTTCCCGGCCGCGCATCAACAAGCCGGATACCAATCGGTCGGCGGCTTTGGAGGTGATCTCTTCAATACCGTTGATCCGTTTCTGATTGGCCAGTCGGCCGGTCTGGTCGCGGGTTTCGGGAAACAGGTACAATCCTAAAAGCGCTTTGAAGTTGGTTGCGCTGGTCAACGATACATGATTCAAATTCAAATGGGACAGAAGTCTCCAAAGCAGGTTGGTCCCCAGGGGTGGATATGCAGACAAGGTTGGAGGTGTTATGTTGGTGAAATTCGCATATTCAGGAGAGCTGCTGGTGGATTGTGAAATATCTCCCACATGGATGTTTTCGGGCAGGATGCCGTTGGTGCAAATCAATTTGAGCGAAAGTGTTTCGATCATGGGCGGTCCGGCATCGGGTGGATAGGCGACTTGAAGATAGATTTCGGCACCGGGGCGGACAGGAGATTTTTTCAACGACAATTGATAGACAGGATGGGATTCGACATCCAACTTGAAATAATCGAAGGGCTTATATTCTCTTGCTTTGGCGGTTCCCTGGATATGGCCTACCACATTCTCGATGGAGTAAACCTGGTAATGGGTTGAATTGGAGGCGGCCGGGCGAACCCGGCATTCACTTTGACGATGGTCTATTCGAATCGGATCCGCGTCGAAGGGGAAGAGGTTGATGATCGGTGTCGCAAAAAGGACAAAATCCTCGGTTCGAATGCGAGGCGGTTTTTCTGGATTCGCATCGAGTTCAAAATGAAGCTCAAAACGGTTGCCGCCGCCCCGATCGCCCCATCGGTCCATGCCTGTCAGGTCGAAAAACAGAAATTTCTGCGGAAAATTAAAATATTCCTGCAAAAGCCGGTAAGCCGGAAACGAATGGGAAGGATAGGGGATCACACTCTGGGTAGATGAAAATCCGACGGGTTTCACGTGGTCAGGTCCGAGGATAAATAATTTTTCCGTCTCCGGTGTTCGAACCATGATCCGCCGGATTTGTTGCCGGAAAATAAAATAGTTATCAGCGGCCTCGCTGTAATTGCCGGCAAGATGGAAGCGGAGAGTGCCCGGCCGCCAGTTATGGAGTTCTACGCCTTTTAGCTCCAGGCCGATCCGGATGACGGGTGGTTTTCCCGGCGTTTCCACATAGGCCGCATCTTTCAGTTGCAAGGGGTGGATCTCGACGTCGTAGCAGGTTTTAAACTGGCAGACGGTACCTTCTACGGGTACTGAAGCCACCTGAATACCGGCAGGTATGGTCATTGGCTGCTTCAGGGCTGGTTTGGGATTGAAGGCGACAATGGAACAGGAAGGGATCGGTCTTAAGTAGTGGGGCAAGATGAGCTGGGCCAGCTCATGAATGATTTCAGGAAATTCATCATCCAGCTTTTCGCGAATCTGAGCGGTTAAAAATGCCACACCTTCCAACAGTCGTTCGACATCCGGATCGGAGGAAGGGCCGCTGAGCATGGGCGCCACGGCGGGATGGGCCTTGGCAAACTCCGCGCCCAGATCTTTCAGATTGGCGAGTTCCTGTTGAAAATAGCGGTTGAACATGAATCTCCTAACGAGCCTTGCACAATGAATAGATTACCGGTTGATCCGAATCCGGCCTTCATGATCCATCAGGCTGACGAATTGTACCGGCTGGTTTCCATGCTCGGCGGTCAAACGGGCTGCAATTTGGAAATGGATGGCGAACGGATCCTCTTCCTGAGGGATAAAAGATACTCGGACCGCCTTTAAACGAGGTTCAAATTTTAAAATCGTTTCCCGGATCGTCCGTTCGAATTCCCGTAACGAGTCAGGATAGGAGCTTAAAAATTCGGTGAAATCGGGAATACCAAAATCTTCGGCGATCGGGGCGTTCCCCCGGCGCGTGTTGAGGATCCGCTGCAGATAGTTCATAACGGAGTCGATGACTCTGCCCGGATCCTCCCGTGAGCGGCGGTGCGGTTCTTTTTCCCAGTGTCGGATGCGTTCAAGAAGCCGCGCTTCTCTCATTTGCAATTAACCGTTAGGCAACCGGAGATTCCCAGTCATCCTCTGCCTCGATGCCTCCTTCCACCCATGTCCAGGCGATCTTTTGATAGCAGAATTCAACACGCTCCCGCTCTTTGTGCTGCATATTTTCGGGATATTTGTTGTTCAGCATTTCCATCTGAATTCCTGAAATGGTGGCGTTGGTGAGTTTGATCGTATAATATTGTTTTTCCTGACCGGTGGGTGATGGTGTCCAGAACTGCAGCACCCATTCGGTGATATTTTCGTTGTTGACCAGGAGATTATATAGGTGCGGAGAGGAAGCATCCACTTCTTTGGTAATGGTGATCGGTTTATGTTGTCTCTTTCCCGTCGGCAACCCGGAGGCGGCATCTCGTGGAGAAATGACCTCATGATTTACCCCGATTACCATAATGGAATCTTCACGGCCCTTTTGGGTGACCGACCCTTTGATATCACCCGTTTTTTTACCTTTGAGCTTCAAATACGCATTTAACGCCATCGTGACCTCCTTGAATGATCGGTTTAGGATTTATCGAGCTTGCCCACCAAAGAAAGGGTAAAGAAAGCCCCCATGTATTTAAAGTGAGGTCGTACCTTGAGGCCGACTCTGTACCAGCCGGGTTCACCCTCCACTTCCTCCACAGTCACTTTAGCCATGCGCAGGGGACGGCGGCTTCGAGTTCCCGGAGGCGGATTGTCCATTTCGGTCACGTATTGCCCGATCCATTTGTTGAGTTCGTTTTCCAGATCAACCCGCTCCTTCCAGGTGCCGATATTTTCTCGCTGGATGACCTTCAGATAATGGGCCAGCCGGTTGATGACGAACATATAAGGCAATTGCAAACCCAGCTTGTAATTCAGCTCGGCTTCCTTCCCCTCTTTGCTGATCCCGAAAAATTTGGGTTTCTGGACGGAGTTGGCCGAGAAAAAGGCGGCGTTGTCGCTTCCTTTACGCATGGTGAGGCCGATGAATCCCTCTTCCGCCAGTTCGAATTCCCTTCTTTCCGAAACCAGGACTTCGGTGGGGATCTTCGTTTCGATCGCTCCCATGGCTTCAAACTGGTGAAGCGGCAAATCTTCCACCGCACCTCCCGCTTGGGGGCCGATGATATTCGCACACCACCGGTATTTGGCAAAGCTGTCGGTAAATCGGGTGGCAAAAGAAAATGCCGTGTTTCCCCACAAGTACTGTTCATGGCTGGCAGACACATTTTCTTCGAAATTGAAAGCCTTTACCGGAACGGTCTTGGTGCCGTAGGGTAATCGAAGGAGAAATCGAGGTAGGGTCAAACCCACATAACGGGCATCTTCGGATTCCCGGAAGGACTGCCATTTGATGTATTTGGGGCTTTCGAAGATAGCTTTCAAGTCCTTGAGGTTGGGCAGTCCGCTGAAATCGTCCAAACCGAAGAACTCAGGCCCGGCAGCGGCGATAAAGGGTGCGTGGGCCATGGCGGCGACGCCGGCTACGTTTTGCAGCAGCTTGATGTCCTGAGGTCCGGGTCCAAAATTGTAATTGCCGATCATGGCTGCATAAGGCTGACCACCGAATTGACCATACTCAGCCGTATAAACCGTTTTATAGAGGCCGGATTTGACGATTTCCGGCGAATCTTCAAAGTCATCCAGGAGGTCTTCCTTGCTGACATTGAGGATTTCCAGCTTGATATTTTCACGGAAGTCGGTGTGATCCACCAGGTATTTCAAGGATCGCCATGCGGATTCCAGCTTTTGGAATTGAGGATGGTGCAAAATGGCATTAATCTGAAGGCTGAGCTTGTTATCCAGCTCGGCGATCATCTCATCAACAGTGGCCTTGGTGATTTTACCGACCTCTCGTCCGGGCTCGATAAGGGCCGAGATTAAGGCTTCGATTCCCTTTTTGGCCATTCCGTAAGCTTCATCCGCCGGCCGGAGTTTGGTGGCCTGCGTGATTTCGTCCAGTAAGGATGGTTTTTCCTCGGTCTCCTGTTTTACAGCCATTTTTTGTTCCTGGATCTCGGGCATACGACCCTCCCTTTCTTACTCTTCTACTCCGAGTTCTTTAAGCAGTTGTTCCCGGGCCGACTCGTCCTTGATGAGATTCTGAATTTTTTTTCGGAATTCTGGTAAGTTACTCAACGGCCCCTTAAGGGCGGTAAGTGCCTGGCGCAGCTCCAGCAGCTTGTTCAATTCAGGAGTCTTTTTGGCGATGGCTTCGGGTGCGAAATCCGCGATGGATTCAAAGTTCAGATTGACGTTCATCTCCTCATCGGGGCTTTCGGACAATTTGTTGGGAACGGTGACGGAAAGATTCAGGTTCTGAGCTTTCAGCACTTCATTGAAGTTGTCTTTATCCACACTGACGGTTTCCCGGTCTTCCAGGACCCGATCATCCGGTCTTTGGATAAAGTCCCCCATGATGAGAAGCTTAAGAGGGAGTTCCACTTCTTCCTGAGCGTCTCCCGTGGCCGGCCGGTAGACAATATTCACCCTTTCCCTGGGCGCGACAGATGCTTCTTTTGCCATGATTTCCCCCTTTATTGATGGTTGGTTTCTCTGAAAACTCTTAACATACAATCGATGAAATGTGAATCTTTTTCTATCAATCAGCGGCTCTGCATCCGGAGCGCTTCAGTCGAATCGAGCCTGGCGATACGGGAAAGGATATCGGCCGCCTTTGATTTTAAGGTTTTATCGGACAGCCTCGTCAAACCGGACCATGCGGCTTTGAATCCTTTCAATGCCAATTCCGGGTCCCATTTTTCCAGATGAAATGTATCGATATCCGATAATATCTGGTCGAAGTGGGGGATCGCTAAATCCGCATGTTTGGAAGAAACCAGTAAGTGAGATAGAGCCAGGCGCCATAACAATCGTTCCTTGCCGGCTTGGCAAAGGTTCATTTCACGTTGAATGAGGGCCAGGGCATCAATGAGCTTGTTATCACGGGTCAGGTCCTGTGCTTGTTGAATGACTTCGGCCATGGCTTTTTGATTCGAGTCGTCGTCGGCATTTAGAAGTATAGCGCTGTTGAAGTCGGCGCCCGGATGTACCGACGATATCGATTGCAGCCATTGGATGGTTTCATCGTCAGCCAAGGGGGAGCCGTCGCTGAATTTGAGTTTTCCAACGCCTTTGAAGCGTTGATAAAAGGCTGCCGTTTCCTGACTTACAGCTTCCTCGGCGGCGCGATAGGGCGACCCCATTCCGTTAAGGGCTTCCATCGAATAACGATTCAAAGTAAGCCAGAAAACATATTGGGGTATCAGTTCTTCGGATGTGCTGAGCAATGCCGGCCAGTTCCCGTTGGATCTAAGGGTTTGAAGCATTGCGGAGACTTGGGGGTCAGGCGGGGGGATCAACGTTTTTCCATCGGTGGCCGGCGGAAGAGAATCAATTTCACACCAGGCAGCAAACCGGTTTAAACGATAGGAAACCGCGGCAGCGGGTGATTGATCCTTCAGTAAGGCGGCGGCCCGGCGGATGGAATCCATACCGTTTTTGATGAGTTGCTTTACGTCCTTTTCATCTGTCGGCACCTCCCGTACCGTTTGGTGTTGTGAAGGTGGCGATTGAGAGGTTGGAGAAGAAACGGATGGGGAAGGCCGAATCCGGGAAGGAGCATCAGAAACCGATCCTTCAGACTCCAAAGAAGCCTGTTTATGGGTTGACAATGGAGCATTCGAGGCGGTCAGCGCTTCAACCGCCTGCCGGATAGGCTTGAGCGAAGGAGGTTCGGTAAAACAATCCGAAAAGCATTTGTCAAGGGCGTTCAAGTCTTGCAAAAGAGACTCTCGAGTGTCGTTGGGTATCGACTTTGGTGATGATATCTCAAGATATACCTTGGTTTTATTCAGCCACCATTCCATCGCTCCTAAACGCGCCCGCATCCGTTCTTTTGTGGGGTAGAGATCGTTCCAGAACGTTTCGAACAAATCCCGAAAGATTCGCACCCCCTGGGCAAGCCCTTCGATCCCAGCAGTGCGGAGCCGGGCTAAGGCAAGGTAACCGGCAACCAGGAGATCTTTCGATTTTTCGTCTAGAATCGCTGCCGCCATGTCTCCGATCTTGTTCCAATCCATTTCTCCGGAAACAGACGGGATGGACAATTTATCCATCTCCGCCTGCAATGCCTCAAATTCCGGTTCATAGCGGATGTTTACGCCTGTGGGTTTGTCTTCGCTGACAGGGGTTTTACCCAAGGTCCAGGGATTCATATCCTAAGGCTCCTTACAAAACCTTTAAGCAGCTTCATCTGGCATCGAAGATTCCAGTGTCCACAAACGAACAAAATCCGATGGCAACAACGGCCGGGTAAAAACGGCTAAATAGGGCATTGCCACCGGTCCTCCCATGAAAAGGGCATTCGGAGTTTTTGGGCATTTTCCCTTGATCCGTTGGTGCCATTCCATCGCCGCTTTAACGGTATCGCCTTTTAAAGGGAAAATTTGATGGGTTTCAGTTAACGGCTGATCGCCGTATTCATTATGACTCAACGGGAGATCCTTTGTTTGTGAACGTGAAGTCATGATTTCATTGTTGACAGATAATGGATCCTTTTTCAGGTTCGACCAGTCCACGCGGGGCGGATCGAATTTAACCAAGGCCTGTTCGAGATCTGCAAATCGTTCGGTACGGAAAGCAGATAGTTCCTCCATCCGACGCCAAAGCCCCTCCAAAACAACCGGTAGGTATTCCCAACAGCGTTCCCATCCTTTGAGGTTACCGGTACCCATAATCAATAGAGGATAGGGCCGGCCCAGCCGATCAGAACTGTCAATGATAATTCCACATGCAATGGCATGCCGGCCTGTCGCCTGGGTCCAAAATCGCCATGCACATGAGATACGCGCGTCACCTTCTTTAACATTTAACCGGTCGTATCCTTCTTGGATCCACCCGGAAATGGCCCGTTCAACCTGAGTGCTTAGTCCTCCACTCAGGTAATCTCCAGCCGAAGGATGTTTGCCCCAAATGGTCCAGCTCCACCTGAATATACCGATTAATGATCCCAGCACGCTACAATATCCCGGGGTATATCAGGAATCCTGGCCTCCCAGGCTTGTTTGACTTTCTGGGTCAAAAGTTCCTTCTCTTTCTGCAGTCGTTCTTTATTCTGACGTTCTCTCAGCTCTTTTAAGGCCTGTTTGGCCTCCCTTTGTTCCAGAATTTCTTGGATATTCATCGATGCCTGGGGTTGTTCCGTTTTTTCACGGGCATCCCGGGCTTGGGATGCCTTTTGGGCTGCCTCAGCGATTCCCAGAGCTTCTTTCTTTTTCTTTTCCCGCTCCTCTTTATCCGTAATAATCGCTACCACCGGTTGATATCCATCGAACTGAAAGTTTACCTTGATATGTTCAACCCCTTGTCTCTTGAGTGCATCCGTGTTTTCGCTGAACTCGTCTAAAGTAAATGTTCGTCTGCCGCCGGAAAATTCCTTGAGGAATTCGGGGAAAGCCAGTTGCCCGGAATATTGCCGCATTAATATGTGGCTCCCAATTTCAATTTTCAGGATGACATCGGTACAGGTTTCAGGAACCCAAACGAAGGTTTTTTTGACTGGAAAGTTCATATTGATCAGTTGGGTCTGCTGGTCGCCACAGCGGAGCGTCAGCGTTGTGGCATGGGGTTTAATCCGAGACTCAGTGTTGGTATCGGTAGGCAGACCTGTAATCGAAACGAGATATTTGTCTTTCAACACCAGCGGAGGGGGTTTCGGTTCCGATGGTTCCGCTTTCGGCGGCTTTATCGGTGTTTTTTCATAATCTCTTAAAAATAATAGCTCAAGCAGTGCTTCGGTTTCACCAGGAGTTTCGGATAAGGCATCCAGCCTAGCATCTAAATCAACTGCATTCTTATGCTTTGCCATCTCGATGCTGCGAGTGATGAATTCAAGGAAATCAGTCTTAAAAGGCAGCAATCGCCCGAGTGATGATCGGGCAAAAAAACCTTTTTCCAGACTGCGGCTGAGAAAGGGGGCTGCCGGGCCGTTGATGAACTTGATGGCATACCCGTCCGTGCCAAAAAGAAGGTCATGAATTCGTGTTTTATCTTTGATTCCCTGTATTTCAAACAAAACATCCTTTTCCCAAAGGCTGTTTAAATGACAGGCGGTTTCCAAGTTGACGTAATCACGTATAAAATAAAGTGGTCCAGAGGCGAGGTCCCAGAATATTTTCTGATAAGTCGTCTGATCGGTTTCCAGGGCATTTTGAAGATTTTTCAGCGCCTTGTGGGCGACAAAAAATGGAGATTCACTGGTCGCCGGGTCTTCCTTGAAGTAAGCAACGGTCAGCTCATAGGATACTTTTCGGGATTCGGCAGCTAACGCAATGTCGCTTAAGGCCTTGCGATAGGCCTGATAGGACTTGGCAGCCAAAAGCTGGGCATCCAGAGGGCTCCCTCCGCCGATTTTTTCGACTTGTTTTTCGACTTTTTGAAGTTTTTTCAGAAGGCTTCCCCCCGTCTGGGTCGCTTTTGCAATAACGCCCAGCTTCTTTATCGATTCATCTCCGACTGCCTGGATTTTAGCTGCTTTAAAACCGTGAACCAAATGAATCCAGGGTATTTGCTCTTTTTCCTTGTCAAGGGCCGTAAGTTGTACGGCGAGGATGTCCAGAAATGTAAAATAGGGACTTTCATCGTTGGTCATTTTAAGGGCCGCCTGTTGCCACGCGGTTTTATCGGCCAGCCAATATTCGCCCTTAGGAAAAGCACTGGCAAAATCCCGCCATATCTTGGCGTAGGAGGCATGATACCATCGGTCAAAATCAGGTTTTTTTTCGGTGAAGATCGTGGGGTCGGGCAAGGCTGCTTCAATCTCTGCTATCAGGTTATAAATCTGTTTTTTCCCCTCCATCGTAAAGGCCGGCGGGATCGTGATGTCGTCCGGATTTTTCAGCCGATCTCCCCAAAAATCTTCAAGAGTGATATATTCCAATTCCGGCTGGCTGTTTAACCAAGCCACTAACCAGTAAATATTATCAGATTTTTTTGTCATGATATATTTCAGCCAGCTCTGAAGACGCTGCATCTCTTCATTGAACACATCAGTTTTTTCCTGCCAGACCAAATAATTGTCATTTAACAGGTTGAATTGAGAAGTGAGTTCAGCCTGGAGGGCTGCATCGGCCATTATCAGATCGGGGCTATAAATCGGGTGGGGACGATTCTGAAGTTCCTCAAATCCAACTCCGGCCAGACGCGCTTTCAGCAGGTTGATTCGCCTGGCCAAATGGGCCGCATAACGGCCGACGGTCTTTTCCGAGATATCCTTATCTAAACCGGCCAAGGAGTCTTCCAGGCCAAGGTCATAGGCGGCGGATAGGGATTCGGAGAAAGTGCGACAATAGGTATTTTTGAGGCGTGTTTCCACTTTTTTGCTTTTGTTTAAACCGAAACGGGGCAGCCACCAGCCTTTGTTTTGCTTTTCGATATCCAGAACCGTTTGTCGAAAGCGGTTCATCGTGGAGAGATTGGACAATACTTTATCCTCAAAGACCGGCGGTTTAGTAAATTCGGCAGGTACTCCCCGAATAATTTGCATGTTTTTGACAAATGAAAAACTCAGAAGCCCGCACAGAGAGATAATGGCCGTTACCCAGGCGGTCAACCCGAGATTACGTGTCAGACGCCCCCATCGAATCGTTCGAGTTGTCGGAATGAACAATCGCCGATCGTGAGGAAGAATTTTTGTGAACAAATCATTCAGGAATAGGCCCCGGTCGGTTCCGGGAAGGACATCTTTAGTCTCGATGACACCTAAGGCTTTTAAGAAATGAGAGTAGGGTGTTCCTTCCTGACGTCCGCTGCTGAAATATAAGCCTCTTAATATGGGTGTTTCCTGATAAGGATTGGGTTTGAAAGCCCCCTTCATGAAAGCCGTCAGGCCGGATTTGAGTTGTTCGAATTCGTCCGGAAAAAGGATCAGGGCGGGATCGATCCTGTCGCCGGTCACCGGAGCATGGCCGGTGGATGTAGACTTATGCAAAAGGATCAGTCGAAGATCCCTCAGCCGTTCTGCGATGGTGGAAATCGTTTGATTTACAAAAGTGGGAATTTCGATCGTGGAGTCCCGGTTGATGGCGCCCATGGCTTGTTGGAGGGTTTTATCGTCGAAACGATTGCAAAATGGGCTCATTCCCTGAATCAGGTCGCATTTGGTGACAAGAATATAAACCGGGAATTTCGTTCCCAGAATTCGCATGAGTTCATCAATACGCTTTCGGATGCTTGATCCGAATTCTTCCAGATGTTCCGCATTGGATTGAAGCAGCTTGTCGGCGGCAACGGTCACGACCAATCCGTTTAGGGGCTCCTTTTTCCTAAATCTGGCTAAAAGAGATAAAAATTGATGCCATTCATCCCGGTCGCGACCTTCATCCACGGGAATGGCATACCGACCGGCTGTATCCAGCAGGACAGCCTGTTCGAAGAACCACCAGTCGCAATTGCGAGTGCCGGAAAGCCCGGATGTTCGACTGACTTCGGCAAACGGAGATGAGAGGCCGGCATTTTTAATAGCAGTGGTCTTGCCGGAACCGCTTTCACCGATAACCAAATACCACGGCAAGACGTATAACGGATTTCCGTAACGCTTCAAATGAGAGGATTTCAGGGTATCGATGGCCTCTTTCCAGCGTGTCTGAAGATCACGAAGACGTTCGGCTTCACCCATATCCACATGTTTTAATGATGCCTCGTCTTGGGCGATGACTTGGTTCACAAAATGTTTCTCTCGCCTTTTCAACAGAATCCTTCGCATAAACAGCAGGATCAGTATGAGTCCAACGATGCCGGCCAGAATGAACCCCCCCATCCACCATGGCCAACCCAAGGTCAACACAAGGCCGAATATGATCAGGATAACGAGCAGCACCAGTGTGACGACGAGGAAGATTTTTAATACTTTGATTAACTTGGTTTTCATCTCAGGAACCTATAAAAGAAATCCTTGGCTTATGTTGTTTAAAATGAATCGATAGATCAAGAAAAGGGCGCCGAAGAGAATCACCGGAAAAGCGATACAAAAAAGAGTAAAGGCGGAAAACAGACTGAGGTTTTTTCCTGAAACCATCGGCGTTTCGGTCGTGGTGGGATAAGCCCCTGAAAATAGAATCGTACCGCTGACAGACGGCGGACCCACGGCGCTGCCGGTTAAAAGTTTCAAATTCGATGTTCGGAGTTGATCGAGTAAATACTCATCTCCATCATGACAATAACGCCCCATAAATCCCAGGGCCAGACAAATATAATATACTTCCCGAACATCCCGCTGATGGGGGCCGAGGTCGTTTAAACGTTTGAAAAAAAGTTCACCCGCATCGGTGGTCTGAAAATAGATTCGCTGCAGCTGTTCTCCCTGCCAACGATTTTTTTGGGACCAGTTCGAACTTAATATTACCTCGTCCACCCAGGCAAAGACGGCAAACCGGGCCTGATCGTAGTCATCCGACGATGCCGAACTTTGGATAGCCCTGTTTTGGCTTACTGAGATAAACCGTTCAATATCCCTTTTTACCTGATCGTAAGGCGGTTGACGCTCCCCGACCGCCTTTTTAAAGTAAACGACATAGGCCACCAGCTCGATAAAACTGTCCATCAAACGCATGATCAGTCTCTCCCTGAAACCATCAACTCGATCTTTAAATCGTTCGGAGCGGTATCCCAGAACATTGCGATATTGTTAAATTTAAGGACCTTTTGCCATTGATCATTATGGGTATCGATTTTTAGGTATGTGGCCCGAGACCGGCGGGGCAGCTCCTGAGGCGGGTCGGGTAAGTGGGTTAGTTGAATTCCCGGCAGCGCCCGGGCAATCAGTATGGGAAGCGATTCCTTTGCACTGAGTTTCCCGGTGGTCGCTAAAGACTTCAGCAGAGCATCTTGCGGCGTATCGGTATCCAGGACAAGATAAAAATGGTTCCTTCCTTCAAATATCTGGGGGGTGAGATCGGCTGCATAGTATGTTCCATCGGAAATAAGTTGGATCACATATTCAGGTCCGGCGGTGATTTCATCCAGAAGCCGGATAATCACCGATCGGGCCGCCGAAAAACATTCCCAAAGGCGGCGATGGTCATACGCAGGTACCTGATAGGAACCGTCGGCCATTTCGCCCATAGCGCTGACCTGTTCGGAAAACGCCGATAATTCGCCGATCACCTGGCGCAACAGGCCGTAAACCGCCCATGGATGGACGCGGGGTGTGTCCGTGATATGAAAAAGAAACGGAGCATAGCGGTTAAGCGTTCGCAATGCCAGGAGATAGACCATGTCCCGGGCGCTGAATTCCGCTGTGTGTATACCCCGCTCCCTTTTGTATGCCTCGAGCTGGCGGCCACGTGCTGCGATTTGATCGCGAACTTCCTTGATCAATTTCTCCAGTGCCGGTGTTGCGGACAGAACTAGGGAGGGTGGGGCGTAGACCTTGGATAAACCGATGCTATCGCCGGTTCGGACCAATTTTGCTACCGGCACTGTGACATAGTCATCGGCCTGATCCATTTCCGTTTCCCAGAAAATCTTCAATACGTAATAAAGACGTCTAACATTGCCCGGTGGTCCATCTTCATATATGCTTCGAATCTCTTCAGGGTCTGTTGCGGTGACGTAGCGGCTGACGATATCGGAGATATTATCCAAGTTGGAAAGGACCGTAACATTCTCCCCGGACCGATCCAGCTTTCTTAACCCCAGATAAACGGTAAACGGCTTTCCACCATCGATCCAGGCGTCCTCGAAGGATCTGGATTCAAAAAGTGCATTTCCCGGGTAGACCAAGTGGGTGTTATCCGGAAGAACCAATTCGCAAGCGGAAAGGTCAAATAAGAAGTTACCCAGCCCAGCTTCGGCGATTTGTATCGTACCGATTCCCCAGAAATGGGGTGTGACGAATTGATAAAATGGTGCAAACAGGGAGCGGAAAAATTGATGTTCCAACTGGAGGTGCTGAGGCTGAAGAAAGAGTCCTTCATGCCAGAAGACCGGTCTGTCCATAACCTATTGTGCTCCTTTAGAGGGTTTCGCTTGAATCTCGTTGATTTGCTGGTCACCGAAAACCACCTCCAGATTCAGCTTATCGACCCGAGCGGTTGCTGTGCTTCCCATAAATCCTTGTTTTTCGGTAACCACCGGAAAATCCACAACGCGGATAATACGTTTTTTCTCCAGTAGATAATAACCGGCCACAATGGCCAGATGTCTGGCCCCTTCTAGACGATCCAACAATAAATTTAAGTTATCACCCGGGTGGATAATCAGCTGTTTGGTACCAGCTACCGTCGCATCAAAAGGTTGGCACTCAAGTAACTTATAGCGACCGTCTATCTCCTCGGCCAGAGAATTAAAGGCGGTTTTTCGAACGAGCTGATAGATACAGATCATCAGTGTGTGAGGCTTGCCTTCGTGCAGGTTTAAATTGGCGTCCGCATTGATCCGCAAGTGGATCGCTTCCCGCTCATAATTCCATTGGGGAACTGGCGGTGCTTGGTGAGCGCAAGAAACGATTGAAACCAGGATAAATACCATACAATAGAGATGGGCACCTTTTTTCAATGGGGTCCTCCTTCATTATAGATGATGGAATAAACGCCCTCTCATAAAATGGTGTGACTATGTCATGTCTCAATGACGCTGATTATAGATCCGGCGGTTGCCTTTATCTTTTAAAATTATTTGTCGGAAAGGTTATGCCTGAGCCTTTTGTTTGGCATTTCGGCGTTGGTGATTTCCTTGTTTCTCAGCTTCAGCAACCAGCTGAAAAAAGGCTATTTTTCATTAGATTTGAAATATGTACCATACGAACTTCAATATATACAAAAAACATAATATAAGTCAATCAGGACCGAAAATGCTTGGAACAGCTTTTTTCAAATTCTCTGAGCAGTCTTTCCTCAAAACGGCCCGATTCGTGCCAATGGCGGCAGCGCTGGTGTTTTTCTTTAAAAATGCCGAGAATGTCCGCTTTCCGAAATGGACCGAACCAGCCTTTCCGACTTTCCGCTTCGATGCGGTTAGGATCAAGCTCGGACAAAATATCTTCCACGGTGGTTCGGGCAGCCTCCTTCAAAGCTTTTTGAGACAGCAGAAAAGCTTGCTCGATCTGTCCCAAATATTCAACCAGGGAAACATTCGCTGATTGGTTCGACAGGCTTTTGCCAATAAGACCTCGGATGGTTTCTTGTTGTGATGAAGTACCCACAAGGGTCCTGTTGATGACATCGATGAGCTTGTTGAGCGTATCAAAAATCGTATTTAAAGCCTGGGCCAGAGTTTCCAGTTGCTCTTCCGATTTAAGGTCCGTGAGGGAAGCCTTTTTTCCAAGAAGCAATGTAAACAGGGAGGCCATAATGTTCTGTTGAATTTCGGGTTCCGACGTCTCTACCTTAGCCTTTTCATTCAATCGCTCCGCAATTTGTTGCAGCATGTTGATCCGATCGGCCTGAGATACGGAACCGAGTCGATCCCTAAGATGAATTTGAATCCGTGATTCTGCATCGAGGGGATTGCCCGAATAGATTTCTTTGATTTCCGCGATCAATTTTAACGGTGACACCTTTGCCGGAGCCCCATTTTTTTCGTTTTCAGCCTTTTTCGGCTGAACGTTAATGGTTTTATCCAGTTGATTTTCACCACTGAGCTTGGATAACTCCTGAATTTTCATGGGGGTTGCCGAAGGGAGGCTTTTTTCCCCCACAAATACCTGATCGACCTGATCCATGCCAAGTCTGAAAGTCCTAGAAAAGCTTCGCCCTGATCCGGAAGATTGTCGAGTTCCTTAACATTTTTAATGAGTAGGTCCGCATCGTTCAGCAGGTCACTCTTTGATTTCTTTGGCAATCGGGTTTTGATGTTTTGCGCTGGATGGGTGCTTCGAGATTTGAGCAATGCGGATTCGGATGGCCGGATAATCATGGTTTCAGGGATGATATTTAAATTTTCTTGTTTCGTATCATTCCGTTTCATGGCATCAGGTATTGAGGGAAACGAATGGTTCTTTCCATCTGTACTCTCTGCCGGTTGATTCATATCTGGTTTGATCGCTTGTTTGGATCCTACGAAAAATGTTTCGGAATTATCCGGATTCATTGCCATATTAATTTTAGAGGCGGATAATGATCGATCCTTATTGGCGTGGGCGATCATTGTTTCTTCCAAATCCGGTTTTCCACTATGCTCTAGCAAATGGGCAGCCTGATCGTTTGATGGATCGGGTGGCCTCGTCCGGGATGGTTTTTCAGCGGAATCGACGCACAGTTTTTTTTCGATAACTTCGGCGGCTTCCGGTTGCCATTGAGTAATAAGTCGCTTCAGAATCATCATGATCGATTGGTTTTGATCCGGCCCGGGCGGATCCTCGACCACTTTCATCGATGAGGCAAAATCATTTTCAGCAGCTGATAAAAGGAATAGGCTATTCGTATCCACCGAAGTGGACTTAAATATAAGCACGTGGAAAGGGTAAAATGCAAACGTTGAAATACGGATAGACACAGGTCCGTTGGGTTCAAAACAATCCATAGCCTCCGGGCAATTACGACATGGAAACAGGTGTATCTGACTGGTTGAGAAGGCAAGTTTTTTAAACTCACGGATTAATTGCAAATAGCTTTTTGCATGGTCTCCGTCTTGATGATCGGACAGGCTGGTGTAAAAGTCTGTTTCACCTGATAATTCGTAGCAGGTAGGGCAGAAAAGATAGCGCCTAAGTGAATTGGAATAAGAATGCAGGCCGGCGGAAGCAAGCATATCGTCGGCACGGCAAAGATCGAGCAAACCGCCGCAGATGGGACAAGGCGGAGGAAAGAATTGTTCTTTTAAAGAGCAGCAAAGTAATGGCTGAAAAGGTTGCAGTTGGCCGTCACTCGTCAACTGACCGCCCAATTGAATCAAGGAGCCCTCAAATGCCTCCTTCTTGGAAAAATTGCTGAATGCCCGTTGCCAGCATAGTTCAATGGCCGGATTGGTGGCCGGCATAGATAGATTTTCTCCAGGTTGTACCTGATCTCTTTGAAGCAATATCAAAAGATGTTCGATTTCACTGCCGGCATCGGTGACCAGGTGGGCTTTGACCATGTGCGCTAGTGGATCCGAATGATCCAGGGTTTCAAAAGGGAAGGCAGGTTTTTTTTCATTCGGTGACCCGCTCTTGGGAAAGAAATCGATTCGGATACCGCTTCTCCCCGTTTGGATATATGGAAAAAATGTGGGATGTTTTGTCTTTGGTTTGGTCCCTGCATTCATCATGATTTAAACAGATCGTTGGGAGTTATGAGCAAAATGAACCGAGAATCCAAAAGGTGAGTCAATTGATGCATAACCATTTTTTAAATTCAATGCAACATCGAATCAGATCGGATTTTTTTAAAAATATCAACCGGTGGCAATGTGGAAAAACGTTTTCCAAACCTCAAGCTTTGTTAAGTTCCGGAAATGAGCCCAGGTTTTTTCGAAATCCAAGCGTTTTCCCGGCCTTCAAAGGGAGCAACAACCTATTCATGCCTGAAGGCTTTCACGGGATTCATTCTAGCGGCGCGATAGGCCGGATAAAGGCCAAAGAAAAGGCCCACAAGAGCGGCCATTATCAGTGGCAGTGCGAACGCCCAGGGTGTAATAACGATGTGCCAATTTCCGATCCCTGCTGCAAACCGAACGCCCACTGTTCCGAAGATTATTCCAATGGTTCCGCCGGACAGAGTCAGGATCACTGCTTCGGTCATAAATTGGATGATAATATCCAGCCGGGTTGCCCCTAAAGCGCGGCGGATTCCGATTTCGCGGGTCCGTTCGGAGACAGTGGCGAGCATGATATTCATAATTCCGATACCGCCGATGATCAAAGACACGCTGGCAATAGCAGCCAGCAGGATATTCAGGGTCTTCTGAGTTTGCTGAGATTGTTTGAGAAGCTCCAGCGGAACGACCATCTGGAAGTCCTCGGCTTTGTTATGAAGCACATCCACGATCCGTTTGATGAGTTGGGCTGCTTGCGGAACGATATCTGCATGTTGCATCTGGACAATAATTTCGCTCAGTGCGCTGCCTTTTTCGCCCTGAATGGTAAAAGATGTTCCAAGGTCGACCGGTCCGCGTCCGGGTATTTCGATGAATGTCTCGGTTCCGATCGGGATGAAAACCATATTGTTGAAATTTCGAATCGCGATGGCCGAGTTTTCTTCTGAAACAGGATCAACGCCGGTCAGGATACCGACTACGCGGAACAGATGGTTTTGGATGCGAATGAGTTGACCCGGGGTTCCTTCCGTCCCTAGCCTTTTGGAAATGTCGTCTCCCAGTACGCAGACCAGGTTTCGCTGATCGACATCAACGTGGGTTAAAAAGCGCCCGGTATGTATTCTGAGATTCAGGATCTCATCATAGCTTTCCGATATTGCAACAATCTGGGGGGAAAGCTCTATGGATGCGCCGAAGATGCCGGCCTTAATCTCCTTCAGGCCGGCGGCCCGAATCGCTTCCTGGCAGGCCTTCTGGATTCCCAACACATCCGACATTCTCAGGCCGCTGGAACGGTGTTCCGCAGCCCTTTCCGTCTGCTCGCTGTTCAACGAAACGGCCTGGAGATAAATATTTTGCGTTCCGAGGCGTTCAATCTGGGTTAAAATCTTTTGTTTGGCACCCTCACCTGCTCCCAACATGACCAAAACCGTGATGACGCCGCAAATGACCCCCAGAATACTCAGGGCCGAACGCAGCTTCTGCTGCCAAAGGCAACGGAATGCGATAACGACAGTTTTTTGAAGCTTAAATAGAAGTGGTGTCAATTTTCCCGTCCTTTAAGGAGATGATCCGACGGGCATAACAGGCGACGTCTGCATCGTGTGTTACCATCACGATGGTCGCGCCCTCACCATGCATTTCAGTAAAAAGGGATAGGATTTCCTTTCCTGTATTGGAATCCAGGTTTCCTGTGGGTTCATCGGCCAAGATCAACCGGGGCTTGACGGCAAGGGCCCTGGCGATGGCCACTCGCTGCATTTCGCCCCCGGAAAGCTCCGAGGGCCGGTGCCGGATCCTCTTATGCAGACCCACCCGCTCGATGGCTTCCCTCACTCGTTGATTCTTTTCCTTTGCCGGCCTGCTGGAATAATGAAAGGGGAGTTCGACGTTTTCATATACCGAAAGCGTGGAAACGAGATTGAACGTCTGAAAGACAAATCCGATCTGATTGGCCCGGATGTGGGAAAGAGCGTTATCCGATGCGCTCAGAATGTTTGTGCCGGAAAATCGATAAAAACCGGATGAGGGAAGCTCCAGGCAGCCCAAGATATAAAGCAGCGTGGACTTTCCGGAGCCTGAGGGACCCATGACGGCCACGAACTCTCCTATATCTGCTAAAAAATCGACTCCTTTTAAAGCATCAATGGAAGATTTGCCCACCGAATAGTTTTTGAAAAGTCCTTTTGCCTCAATAAGCATAGGCGAGTCATCTTCCCCCGAGCGTTTCGGAAGGAGGCCGGTTTAAGGCGATCTGATCGCCGGGGTTCAATCCGGACAGGATTTCCACCCATTCCTCATTTTTTCGACCGCATTTGACATCGACCTTTTTAAAACCATTCCCGGTCTTTTTATAGCAATAGGGAATACCGGATTCCTCGAACAGGGCGGCAAAAGGAATACTCAGGGCATTCTCGCAGTGGTCATTGAAAATGGTCACACGCGCCGTCATGCCCGGTCGAAGTCCTGGATTCCCGCCTTTAAGGGAGATGATCAATTGGAAGTATTTTTCTCCTCTGCCGCCTTCGATCCGCTCGGTTGCCAACACCCCCAGAAAGGCAACCTCTCCTTCTAAACGTTCCTGAGGATAAGCGTCAACGATTACGGCACAGGGTTGTTTTAAGGCGATCTTGTGAAGATCCACCTCCCGGACCTGAGTTTTGATGATAATAGAGGAGATGTCCGGCAAATACAGAAGCGGCTGGTTTTGCCAGACCTTGTCTCCAACTCGCGGTTTCCGGTTTTGTCCATCCCTGAAGGCTTCGTGGAGGATGGCGATTCCGGAGATAGGCGCCCGGATAGCGGTCTTTTCGAGTTCTTCTTGTGCCCGAACAAGACCGCCTTGGGACGTCATCAGCCTCTCCTGGGCTTCCTTCACGGAGGAGATCGCTTTTGCGATTTTATAAACAGCCCCTTTCTTGGTCTGTTCGAGGAGCATCTCTGTCTTCTGAACTCTGGCTTTTGCTGTCTCAACCAGGGACGGAAAAACATGCTTCTGGTAATTATCGAGTTTCAACGATGTGTTGTTGAATTTTTCCTTGAGTTCGATGAGTTTTTCGCGTGCGAGGGAGACCTCGGCGATCTGCATTTTCTTTTCCGCCTCAAGGGCCTCCAACTCTGAGATGTAGGCCTGGTAACGGGTGAATTCTTCCCTGGCCTTTTCCATTTCCTCCCGGTATTGGGCCAACTGAATCGGTCCGTCCCCTTCCTGGAGTTTTTTCAGTTCCAGTTGTGCCACTTTCAGGTCGAACTCGGTGGCTGTGATCTCCCGTTCCGTCTGGTTTTTTTCCCATTCAAGCATCTGCCGGGTCGCGTCCACAGCCGCATCCAAAGTTTTTACCTCTCCACTGAGCCGGTGAACCTCTTCTTCGAAGGGTGTTGGATCGAGACGGATCAACACATCCTCTTTAGCGACTCGGGTGCCGTCTTCCACGATATGAATGATCTTTCCTTTGTCGCCGCGCACCGTGGAAGAAACCATCTGAGAATCTGCGGCGTCCAGCAATCCTATGGTGTTTACGGTGATGTCGAAGCTCCGAGGCAGGACCGGTGCTATCCGAAGAGCAAACTGGTCCACCTTCCCGGACCGGCTGAAGCGGCCTGTAAAGAACAATACCGTGAGCAAAAGAATCACGATACTGATGCCGGTAATCGATCTGGTTTTCATCTCAGATTCCTGAAGGCCTTTCCATTAACGTCCCGAGGACCGCCCGCAACCGGTGCGTGCCGACGATGTAGTCTGTCTGGGCTGCCAAGTGGTCCACCTCGGCCTGCTTGAGCTCTGTAGACGCTTCGATGAGATCGAAGTTACTGGCCATGTTATACCGGAATTTGAGCTTTGAAAGCGCCAGCTTTCCTTCGGCCTGTCGGATCTGTTCCTGTCGGATTTGGATTCGCTCCCCGGCTTTTTTTAGAGATTCCAGCTCCTGGCGCACCTCCTGTTTGGTTCTATCTTCTCTTGACTGAAGCTGCATCTCGGCTATCTTTACGGCATTAAGGCTTTGCTGGTAAGCGGCTTTTTCAGCATTTCGGGCCCAGTCGGTGGTGCTCACCAGATTGATACTCCAAGAATTCTCATCCAGCTGAATAGTTTCAAAAGAGGTTTCAGGGTCGCTGTATAACCGATATTTCAAGACCAGATTCAAGCCCGGTTTGGTGTTGTCTTTTGCGATTTCAGACCTCCGTCTGGCTTCTTTAACTGCATCTTGTGCTTGGGCAATCTCCACCCGGTTCGAAAGAGCGATGACGAAAGCCTCTTCCTCGTTTATGACAGCCGGTTCTGCCTTGCGTGGCGCAATCACCTCAATCTCTCTTTCAGGCGGGATGGCCAGAATGAGTTTCAAACGGTCTCCGGCCGATTGTAAAGCCTCGCGGGATCGGTTCAAACTCTCCTGAGCATCCTTAGTTCGGATCTCGGCCCGGTAGATGTCCATGGAAGTCGCCAACCCAGCTCGCTCCTTGATTTTGGCCAGCTGTGCCTGGCTTTCCAGGCTATCCACCTGGGATTCATATAGTCGAACCAGTTCCTGCTGCTGGAGGATGCCGTACACTGCGGAAACGGTATCAATCACCGTGGAAACCCTTGAGATATGCAAACTTCGCTGGGAATCCTTCAATCCTTGTTCGGCGCTGTACACCGGGTCCAGCGTCACCGCTTTGCCGAATCCCTTGAGCAGAGGAACGGAAAGTGAAAAGGCCACGTTTCCGTTGTAATCGTCTTCCGAAAGATCGAGTCCGGGACCAAGGGATGCCTGGGCTCCAAACTCGAATCGTTTAGTGATCAGTACTCCTGCACCGTACTGTCGAGTGGTTTCGTCCTCGCGTGAGATACCGGCGCTCGCTGACGGCCCCCACATGACATCGAATGCAGAGCCGGCAGCCTCCAATGACAGAGCGGCGTTCTCACTGGCATAAAGTGATCCCGCGAGGGAGCGGTTGTTTTGAAGTGCCAGTTCAATGGCCTGATTGAGGCTCAACGTCAGGCGCTGAGCCAAGGAAATCTTTTGATCGGAAAAACAGACATGACTATTGAGATACCACGTTATAAAAAAGATGAATGGAAACCATTTGCCTTTCAAAACGTGTTCCTCACCTAACTCATCATAATTAAAGGGTATTCTTTTTATTAAAATATTTAGAAGCAAATTGTCAAGATCGAAAACCCTAAACCTTAATCGATCCTTGTCGCTGTTTTCTAAAATGGTAATAAGGGAGGTTGCAGCATCAATACATAATAATATAAATTTTCTTCTTGATATGATAGTAAACCCTGCAGTTGTATAAAACCATGACAAGGAATAGAAAAAAAGAATGATAACAGGGCCTTTGAATACGTTTAGGCATGGTTCGCAATAAACTTTTCTTGACTTCTAAAACCAATTAAAAATTTGTCGATGTTTTTGATTCAACTGCAGGGTCAATAATGAAGAAGTGGTTTTTTCGAACCTTAGTCACCCTATGCCTGGTTATTGGACTGGGGATCCTTTTCATGTTTGGTGCCGCTTTTTACCTGGAAAGCAACCATGCTCGACATTTGATCCAGAACCGACTGAATAAAGGCATTTCAGGGCAAATAACCTGGTCCAAGGTCCGCTTCTCTTTAATCCGGGGCTGCATCGAGGTCGATCGAATTCTTATTCAAAGTCCTTCCCGCGAACCCATGATCACCTTGGACCGTATCTTTGCACAGGTATCCTGGCGAGCGCTTTTATCAGGTACGATTCTGGTTGAAATGGCGGAAATAACGCGTCCGGTGGTGCGTTTTCGGATAGGTGAGGACGGGACCCTTGATATTTCTAATGCATTTATAAGTCCGGGAAAGAAAGATCTATGGCTTCCGGAAGAAGAAAATGGGGCGCCGTTTCCTTTCAATGTGAAAATCCATCAATTTCAGATAGCCGACGGGTCATTTTATTTTTCTTCAGTTGTCCAGGGAGAAACCGAAAGGGCAATTTTTGAGAAGATCCATTTCTCGTTGAATGACGTCGATTTGGCCCAAAAGTCCGGGAACATGAAGGCGAACCTCGGAGAGTGCAAGATCGACATGGCCGGAATCCGCACAGGCTGGGAGGATTTCGTCATCGAAGCCCGGGTGGAAAAGGGAGCGATCACGCCCGTTAAAGCGCATGTCGAATCGAATCTGCTGACGCTCCATCTTCTGGGAAACGGCCGGGAGTTATGGGAAGATCCGGATATCGACATGGACCTCCGGATCGAAACCACGCTGGGGGATATCCGAAAAACGTTTCATCTTCGCCGGGAGTTTTCCGGTCCGGTAAAAATCGAGATGCAGGCTAAAGGCAAGGTGTCCGATCCTCGGGTGGACATGGTCCTGGCTTTCGGCGGAGGGCGGATTTACGATGTGGACACCGAAGCCTTCACCTTCGAGGGCATTCTTTCGGATCGGGTGGCGACCCTGACCGCCAAGGGCGTGAAGGCAACCTATGGAAATGCGGCTCTTTCCGGAACGGTCGATCTGAAAAAGGCGTTTCCGCAAGGATTTCTTTCCGCTGATCGGAACATCGATGCCGCCGTCTACCGCGTAACCGCTGCTTTGGATCGCGTAAATCTGAAGGGCATTCCCTTGGGCGCAACCCTCCTCGACGGCAATCTGCAGTCCGAAGTGCGCATCGAGGGAAGCGGTATTACACCGGCAAACATCGATGCCGAAGCCAAGGTCTCGGTGTCGGTGACGGGGAAAACACGGATCGCCCCGGAGATTCCGGCGAACTTCACCCTGAATGCGGATGCCTCCCTGTCCGGAAAAAATGCCGAGGTGGACCATTTTGAGCTGCGCATGGGAGAAACGATCCTGGCGGGCACCGGGACATATCAATTGAAAAGTAAAGCGATCACGTCCCGGATTTCTGTGGCGGCACCGGATATCGGGTTCACGGCAGCTCTTTTCGGTTTTACACCCTTGAGCGGAAATCTTAACGGGGTCGTCGATGTTGGCGGATCGATTCAAAGCCCCATGATGGATCTGCAAGTCAGTGGAAACGCCCTTGTCTTCCGAGACTTTCGGATCGGGGGCCTCTTTGCCGACCTGCATTATGAAAGCGGCCGGCTCCGGGTCGGGTCGCTTCAGACGGAAAACGAGGGGGCTCTTTTTTCCGTCTCGGGAAGCGCCAATGTTCTGGATCCCCGAACCTTGAAGCCTGTTGAAGATCCGTCTTGGGACCTGACCCTGGAAGGCCGGAGTCTTCGCCTGAAGGATTTCCATGAAAATGTCGACGGAAGGATTTCTCTAAACGGCCGGTTGAAGGGATCGCTCCGCCGTCCCGAAGGAAAGATTTTTCTGTCGGGGGATCGACTCGTCTTGTTCGGACAGAAAATTGAAAATTTCTCCCTGAACACCCGGATGCAAGGGGGTCGGGTGTATTTGGAACCTGTGCGCATCGCTATCGACGCGGAAGAAGTTTTGGAAGGAACGGGCTGGATCTCTTTTTCAGAATACACGTTTTCGGGCTCACTTTTTTCCGATGGCGTATCGTTGAAGCATATCCATTGGCTCGAAGCGGTGGGCATCGATGGAGGAAAGGCGACGCTCAATATTTCCGGCAAAGGGAGTCTCGAGAGTCCTCAGGCGTCCGGCAGGATCACGATCACCGGGATCGAGATCGAAGGTAAACGCATCGAAGCGGTCCGGCTTCAGACGGCCCTTATGGATGGCGTGCTTCAGGTCCACGCGGAATCGGATTTCGATATCGAGGGCAGCTTTCATTTAAAAGACAGGGAATTCAAGGCCAGGGCATCTTTCAAGGAATTGGATCTCGGTCCCTATTTCAGAATGGCCCAACTGGGCGAGTGGACGGGAATCCTTTCGGGAACCATCGACTGCCGGGGAAACGCCGATCATCCCGAAGCGATCCGGGCCGAAGCCGATCTTTACCGCTTGATTCTCTTTTTCGAAAAACAAGCGCTAGTTCAAAGTCGAAGCTTCAAGGCGTCGCTGCGTGATTCCAGAATCTCGATTTCCGATATCCGCCTGGGTCTTTTGCATCAGGGATCTGTGGAAGTTCGCGGAAGCGCGGGACTCGACGGGGACATGAATCTTTCCGTTCAGGCGTCGATCCCCCTAAGCGGCCTTGGTTCGATTTTTCCACAACTGGGAGATGTGGCCGGGGATGCCGTCCTTGCAGGAACCGTGCGTGGGCCTCTGTCCCGGCCGGAAATCGACGGAAAAATACGCTTGAACCAGGTGAAGGTGACCCTCCCCGAAATTTTGGAAGAAATCCATGACCTCAATGCCGTTGTTAATGTCAGCCCTGCCGCTTTGAAGGTGGAGACGATTGCCGGCAAGGTGGGCGAGGGACGATTTGAAGTCAAGGGTAATATCGGGCTGACAGGTCTGGCGCCATCAACCTTCGATCTCAGCCTCGACGCTTCCCGAATCCCTTTCAGCATCCCCGAAGCGCTTGATTTGACGATGGGCGGCCGGCTTCTCTGGACCGGGAACCGGGATCACTCCGTCTTGAAGGGAGAAGTTGTTTTGGAGGAGGGCATCTATTACAAAAACGTCGTATTGAATCCCATTCAAGGGCTTCAGGAGCAAAAGCGGGAAGCCGAAACGAGCCCAGTTAAGCCGCTTCACCCGATTCTTAAAAACATGGCGTTGGATGTTTCCTTTCGGCAAAAAAGCCCTTTTGTCGTGGACAACAATATTGCCCTTTTAAATATCGTCTCCAATCTTCTGTTGAAGGGGAATCCGGCTCAACCTCATCTGCTCGGGAGGGCCCAAGTCCAGGAAGGAACCATCACCTTTTTAGGCAGAGAATTCGAAATCAATCGCGGAACCATCGATTTCATCAACCCCTATCGAATCGAGCCTACCCTCGATATCGAAAGTAAAATCAACATCCGTACCTGGACGATTCTTCTGAACATATCCGGTACACCGGATAATCTCGTATTCACCAAATCCTCCAGACCGGTCGAGAGTGATGAAGACATTCTCTTGCTGCTTACTGCCGGAAAAACCCGGCAGGAGATGATAAGAGAAGAGGGTGGTGCATGGATCAGTTCCAAGGCCCTGGCTGCTCAAGTTGCTTCGGGGCTTGTCGGGGAGAGCGTCAAAGATGCCACAGGACTCGATATCGTTGAAGCAAAGTATCTGGAAAAAGATGACGAATCCCGGTCAGAGGGAGTCGAAGTGACCGTGGGAAAAACATTGTCCAAAAGACTTACCGTGAAGTACAGCGTAGGGACCCGGGGTGGGGAAACCACCCAGCGCGCATCTTCGGAATACAAGCTTATTGAAAATGTTGCGGCTTCCGCCTACCAGGAGAACACAGGAAATTACGGGGTAGAGATGGTTTATAGGCTCGAGTTTCGATAGGGATCCGCATGCGCTTCAGATTCATTCATCGCGATGTTTTCACCGCACTTATCGGAATTCTTCTTTTCTCCCTGGGTCCTCATCCGATATGCTTATCTCAGGAGGAGCCCGATGCATCCATCGTTTCCACCCTGACCATTCTGATCCATGATGCATCGCCAGATGCATCCATGCTTCAAAAATTAGCTCAGCGGCTGATCCTGCCGAAAATAGGAGGCTCGTTTTCCCTCGATGACCTTCAGCAAAGCATCGACGCCTTGAAAAAATCCGGTCTGTTTCGAAAGATCCATGTCCCTGACCCTGTTGAAACAGATGGAAAAATCAATCTTGTCTTTGAATTGACCCCATTTTCTTTGATCAAAAAAATTTACATCGACGGGGAATTTCCCATGCTGGAACAGGATATCCTCAGGGAAATAGATCGGCGGGTCGGGGATCCCTTCGATCCCAAAACTACGAAGGAGATGGAGAAAAATGTCATCAGGTACCTCATGAAAGAGGGGTACATCGATCCCAAGGTGTCCCTCGTTTCCCAAGAAGATGAAAAAGACGGACGCACCGTCCTTTCGATTTCCATTCAAAAGGGGCCTTTCTATCGAGTCCATCGAGTGACCCTCGAGGAAAATCGATCCGGGTTCGACTTCGAATTCTTGACGCGTCTTAAGACCTGGCAGGCCTCCCGGCTTTTTTGGGACATGGCGCGGTTTGCGGAAAAAGACCTGGAAAAAGACGTTAAAAACCTATTCAAAATTTTTCGCCAAAGGGGATACGTCGATGTTGAGATCGAACCGATCGTCATAAAAAACCCGGAAAGCCGTCTCATCGATATCTCTCTGCGGATCCGGGAGGGGCCTTTCTACGACATCGTTTTTTCGGGGAACCAGGCTTTTTCGGATTCGACATTGAAGAATGATCTCCCCATTTTTGAGAGGGGGAACAAAGGGAATCTGGTCTTGAAGAGGGGAATCCGATCTATCCGGAACCGGTACGGAAAAGCCGGTTATCCCAAGGTCAAGATTACGACGGCAGACGACACCCTTGAAGAAAAAAACAAGTCCATCCGAACCGTCCGCATTCACATCGACGAAGGACCTCAATCTCTGGTGCGGAGCCTTCATATCGAGGGAAATCGTCATATCGAAGAGGATCAGATCACGGAAAAGCTTCTCACCAAGCCGTCCGTTTTCTCAAGCATGGGGGGCTTTTTTTCAAAGACATGGGAGGAGGATAAAGCCGCAGTCAAAAGGTTGTATCATCGGAACGGATTTCTTCAAGCGACCGTCGACGACACCCTCTCCTTTGAAAAAGAAACCAAAACCGGGAATCAATGGGTGGATGCGGCTTTACGTATTCGAGAAGGGGTCCGAACCCTTGTGGGAAATGTGGCGTTTAAAGGGTTGTCGGCTCTGACGGAAGAAGATGCTCTGTCGGCCCTTGCCCTGAAGCCCGGCGCGTCTTACCGGGACGATGTGGTCTCGATGGATAAAGATATCTTGATCGAGCGGATTTCCGAAAAGGGGTATCCACATGTCAACATTTCGGAAGCGGTGACGTTTAGCGATACACAAGAAAAAGCCGATATTACCTATACCATCGATGAAGGGCCTTTCGTGAAAGTGGGGGATCTTTTCATCCGGGGGAATTTCCGGACCAACAGAAAGGTGGTCCTTGATAAAGTGGACATAAGGGAGGGAAAACGGTTTTCCCTGAAAAGATTGCTCGACTCCAATCGTCAAGTATCCCGAATTCAGGCGTTCGAAAACAGCCGCCTTCAGCTTGTCGGATTCGAGGAGAAGTCGGATCGGGTCGATGTGGTCTGGAACGTGGAGGAGAGAAAACCATATCTTTTTGAAATCGGCGGCGGATATGATACCGCCAGGGAATTCTACGTTTTGGGTCGGCTGGAGGACAGAAACCTCTTCGGCCGGAATAAAAGCATCTGGATAGACGGCGAATACAGTCTGATTAGCTATCTGGGGGAAGCCGGGGTTACCGACCCCGATTTTTTCCGCTCCGGGGTCACCGCCACCGGATCGCTCTTCACCGAGAAACAGGAGAAGAAGAATCAAATGTTCGGTGTCAGGAGATCCGGGAGCGCGCTGAGTTTTCAAAAACACCTTGCGGACCGATTCGAAGGCGGTTTTGCCTTACTTTACGAGAGTCGAAAACAGTACCGGCTCGATGATGAGCCGATCCTCCCCGAGGATGAAGAACAGTATGAATCGAGGACGCTCTTAGTGGTGACGCCTTCTCTGCAATATGCTACCGTGGATTCCTATGTTCGGCCTAAGAAAGGATTGATTGCGAGAGCCTCCATGGATGCATCCAAGGGATTGGACAATACCCTGGATGATTTCATCCGTTATCGCCTCGAAGCGCGATATTACCGGACTCCGGCGGAGCGTCTCACGGTTGCTCTGCGTGCCCGATGCGGCATCATTCAGTCCTACTCTGCCGACGACGATGTGGCCGACGACCAGCTCTTTTACCTGGGAGGATTGAGTGATGTCCGGGGTTTCGAAGAGAACAGGCTTAGAGCGGATACTTCGGGAAATGCGGTGGGTGGAAGATTAGAGTTATCAGGAAACATCGAGGTCAGATACGATCTGGGTTCCAATTTTGAAATCTCGGTCTTTTATGATTTGGGCACAATAAGGGATACGGAAATCGATGAGGGGTACGACGACCTCCGTTCATCCGTTGGCGTCGGATTGAGCTATATCACGCCGGTAGGCCCCATCAGCCTCATGTATGGCCACAAACTGGACCGAAAGGAGGGGGAGAGCTCAGGGAGGATTCATTTTTCCATCGGGTATACCTTTTAGCCGATGCCGACATTTGTTTTGATGTAAGGCATATCAAGTTCCAAAGATCCGTTTGAACCTTTGGGCGCGCTGTTCTTCCACTTTTCCGCAAACACCTCTCGGGATGTCCTTGAGAAGAGTCAACCGTTCGGCGGCAGGGGGATGCGTTCGGTAAATTCCGTTTGCGCCCTTTTCAAGGATGGCCATTTTAGACAAGAGGGAACAGAGTGAAAAGGGCCTGAATCCGGATTGATCCAAGATGGCAACAGCCTCACGGTCCGCTTTTTCTTCGGCCGATCGACTGTATCCGTTTACTACGATGGTCTTGAAGACATCGTCGATGGATCCCTCGAATAAGCTTACAAGCTGGCCGCCGACTCCGCCGTACTGCTTCACTGTTTCGGTTCCAAGGGTGGTGAGGACTTCGCTCCATCGCGCCTGACTGATCGAATGGATGCCGTCCTGATGGGCGACATGGGCGAGCTCGTGGGCTAAAACCGCCGCCAGCTCATCCTCGCCGGCACATATTTTGATCAAACCCCGGGTCACCAGAACAATCCCGCCGGGGCAGGCAAAGGCATTGGGCTCAGGGGTATTCAGCACAGCAAAATGGTGTCCCTTGTAAGTTTGGGGCCGGGAAGAATTCTTCACGAGAGATTGTCCCAGCACATTGATGTAATCGGTGACCTTGGGGTTGTCGTAGAGGGGGTACTTGGCCAGGATCCGGGCACAAACCGCCCGGCCGATGTAGTATTCCTCGGAGTCCGAGATGGGTCGGGAGGCCTGGACGGCTTTTTGCCCTGTTTTAACAGCCACTTCTGCTGCAGGCTGAATCTGAGAAACGGGCAACGAGGACAATCCGGCGCAATTCCAGAATATACTCGGGATAAGCAAGGATAGAATCCAACACACTCGGGCGCCCTTCATGGCTTCAGCCCCCCTTCCTTTGCAAAGACTTCGAGTCGTTTCTTATCGACGGCAAACGTCTCGATTCGGTCCACCTGAGCATAACTCAACCCCGGGTTTTTACACCTGAAACCGTTTTCCACTTCCGGTGTAAATCCCTTTCCGGCCAGGGCCGCCTCATCGCTTTGACTTTGTTTGACCTCGGGTCCGAAGAGCACCTTCTTAAGATCCGGTTTGAAACTCCAGTCTTTAACAAAGGCTTTTTGATGCATCCATCCGGTTTTACCTTTGTAGTCGATGCGATACCAGTCCCCTTCTTCCTTTAGCAGGCGCACCGCTTCTCCCTTCGGGACGCTTCCCAAAGATGTGCTGGCAAAATCCGGCTTTTTGTAAAGCTGCTGGTTTGTCTGCGTCACTTCCAAAGGTTTGGCTTGTGCTGCCAAGCCAGCAGACAAACAAAGGACGAAAAAAACAACCATGACTGTAATCAGGTGTTTTCGGAAAAGCAGATTATAATTCATCACCTCTCCTTGATTTTCCCATTGACGATCGGGGGAAATCGATTTCCGTTCAAGACATAACGTTAGTTCGGTTATAGTCTATAAGGGCTTTTAAATTCAAGGGGACTAAAGATTAAAAAGCATGGCTCTCACCTGAATTTTATTAATTGCCTGATCCTCGGTACACCATTGTCGATTGATGGAAACTCTATTTTTGATCCGGCCGAAAGACCGCATCCCAATCTTCAGGCACAGGATGATCCAGTAAATGGCGGCACCGTTCCCACATGACTTTGGCCGCGCTCACATGAGGCCATTTCCGGACGACGGCCTCATAACCGGCTGCGGCTGCTTCGAATTTTTTCAGGCGATAGAAGTTTAACGCCTTTTCGAATTCTCCCTTAAGCTCTGCCTGGGACTCGGAGAGTTCCTCTTTGAGTGACAGGGGGGTGAAAACGGTGATAGGCGTCCCCCTTCCTTTGACAGCTACGCGGTCGATCTCCATGAACTCTAAGGCATCCCGACACTCTTGAAACGTGACTTCGCTGACGAGAATTCCGGTTCCATAGTATTTATTGAGTCCTTCCAGCCGTGAAGCCAGGTTTACGGTATCACCGATAACCGTGAAATCAAACCGCCTCTCGGAACCTAAATTTCCCACTACCGCTTCTCCGGTGTGTATACCGATACGCATATGTAAATCCGGAAGAACCTGCTCGGAGAGTCTTTGATTCAGTTCTTTCATGGCTTCCTGCTGGCGCAAAGCGGCACGGCAGGCCAGCACCGCCTGATCCGGCTGAATCAGGGGAGCCCCCCAGAAGGCCATGATGGCGTCCCCCTCGAACTTATCTAACGTCCCCGCTTCTTGCAGGATGATTTCGGTCATGACGGATAGGTATTGGTTCAGAAGGCTGACCACGGCTTCCGGTTCTAAACGCTCAGACAGGGAAGTAAAACCCGCCAGATCGGAAAAAAAAAGGGTGACCCGTTTCCGTTCTCCGCCGAGCTGTAACCGTTTCGGGTCGACTAAAAGATGACTGATTACGGATTCCGACAGGTAATGGCCGAACATACTTCGGATGGCTTTTTTCTGCCTTCCCTCAGTGGCGTAACTATAGGCTGCGGTAAAAAAGAATGTAATAAAGATCGTGGAAGCCGGAAGGATCGGGTCGATCCACCAGTTTTGGGGAAAGGCGGTAACGGTAATGCCTATGTTCCCTAATATGAATAGAAAGGGTACGGCTACAGTGATCAGAAATTCGGAAGCCCAGAGCACGGAGGCAACCACGCCAACGGCCGTTAGTCCTGTCAGTAACCATGAAAAGGCGGGGGATGCGGTTTTTAGGAAATCCCCTGACAGAAGATTATCCAGGAAGGTGGCGTGAATTTCCACACCGGAATAGATTTCGCCTACCGGAGATGCCTTTAAATCCATCAGGCCCGGGGCTGTCAGGCCTACGAGTACCCATTTGCCCCGGATAGTTTCAGGCGCATAAATGGGAGAGACGCCCTGAGAGCGACGGATTTCGGACTGAATGACATTGGCGGCGCCCAATCGTTTATATGTTCTGGAAGGGCCGCGGAAATTGAGGATGCAACGTCCCTGGGAATCCAGGGGGATGCGGTACGATCCCTGGACTAGAGCGTTTTCTTCCAATCGCCAGGAGCTTTCTTTCCTGAATCGGCTGAAACCCGAAAGGGGGAGTGCCGGAAGCCACCGATCTTTGAAAAGAATGACCGGATGAAGACGACGGAATGTGCCATCCGGATCCGGGTCTCCCGAAACGTTTCCCAAGGCTCCCGATGCTGCCACAAGCTCCTGAATTGGCATGACAACAGAATGGTATGGTGAAGAAGCGCCGGAGGCCGCAGGGTCCATGGACAGGCTTGCCTTGGCGAGGAAATCCGTTTCCTGGGCTTCTGCCTCTTTTATCTCTTTGGAAAGAAAAAAGGGAAATGCAACGTGTTTGAATTCGGCAGCGGAACGGGCCAACTTCTCATCATCTTTGAAACCGTAAGAAGACGGTTCGGTGAATAGAATATCGAAAAGGATTGCTCTTGCTCCTCCGATCCGGCAGAAGTCAATGATACCGGCATAGAGCTGACGGGGCCACGGCCAGAAGATGCCCTGTTCTTTGAAAAAATCGATATCGGGCTGGTCGATGGTGATGATGAGAATATCCTCATGGGGTGGTGACAGAGGGAGATGGCGGAAGGCGAGGTCCAGCGCCCTGAGGGAAAGGGGCTTGACCGGGCCGATGGAGTACAATATGAAGCTGATGAACAGGGAAGCGGCTACCAGGGCTGCACCCGCACCCAGCTTTTGTTTTTTGAAATTAAAAGAGGAAGGCTTCACCGGGTTTTCAAAGTTAAAAGCTCTGAGTCTTCCGGAAGAACATGTCAGCTTCGGAGCCATGATGATCGGATACCCGAAATTTCAATATCATCGACTTCCGTTACGGAACGCTCCCCGCGTTACCTGGGGATAGTCTTTTAGGAAAGAAACGCCGGGATCAGGGTGTTATCGGGTAGACCATCTTACCGGTCAGACTCAAATCATAGCCCGAAAGCTGTGCCGCAGCTTGCCTGAACGTATCTTCATGAAGGAATCCTAAAAAGAGCTGGACACCCTCATCGAAGAAGCGGTCTTTGACGATCATCAGGTCGTATCTTTCCCAGCGTAACGGAATGAAATCCAGATCGAGCATGGAGGCCACGGCACGGATCGCCGGCCCGGCATCTGCTTGTCCCGAAAGGATTTCCAGGCCCACCGGAATGTGGCCCTGCACTTCATGGTCATAGCCTTTCACCTTTTTCGTCGGGATCCCGGCTTTGGAAAGTTCCCGATCCAGCAACAGACGGGTGCCGGTTCCAGGGGGGCGGTTGACAATTTGGATTTCCGACCTGCAGAAATCGGAAACCGATTGAATTTTTTTCGGGTTTTCCTTCTGAACGAGAATCCCCTGTTCCCGCCGGCAGAAGTTGATGATCGCCGGCATGTTATTGAGCTCCCGGGAGGCAAAATCAAAATTGTAATCGGTTTCATCATCCTGGAGGAGGTGGCTGGTGGCGATATGGCAACGATTCTGTCGTAAGGCTTGAAGTCCTCCCATGCTTCCCACATTCCCGAAAACCGCGATATGGCCGGCGTGGGTCCGGTTGAACAGAAAAAGGGTCTTTTCGAGAAGCGGGTCATTGCTTCCCGCAAAAATGAGGATCCCCTGATAAGGAGGAAGGGGGGTTCTGGCCTCGGGGTAGTTAAGGATGTTGGCTTCGATCCACTGTTCCACGAGATGCTTGGGAAAAATCCATTTTCCGGTGATCTTGGTCGCCGGGAGTCCCTTTTCCGAAACCAGGGAATAGACCATCTTTTCGTTGATATTCAAGAACTGGGCTACCTCTTTGGTGGTCAGCATCTGAGCCATGGCGCTTCTTTCCTGAAAGTGAAAAAAATTTCCTTTTATCAACTTGATGAATCTCAGAAATCGGCTTGCATGTCAAGTTTTGACAAAATCGTAAAAAGCTATTTTTGCTCGCTTCGTGACCATTTTCGGGAAATGCTCACGGCTTCTCTAAATTTCAAGAACTCGGCGCAAGCGCCTCAAATAGCTTGAAATTATTAACGCTCAGCCGTTCGCATCTCTTTTTCCGAAAATGTTCAAATCTCGCTTGCAAAAGCTTTTTACGAACCCATCAAGTTTTTACAAGCACTTTTTTAAAAGCCGCAGAATACGCCTCCGTTCATGGCGGGGATGAATTTGGCGCTCTTTGGCGCGTTTGAGTTCATGATATCGGATCGCCACCCACAAACGGATTCAGTATCGGAATGTCAGTCGCCATTGGTTTTAACTTGACCCAAACGACCGAAGTCCTATATAAAGAAAATGGTACACCCGATGGGTGGGCAATTGGAAGGGTCAACTCCATTCCAACACAAAGATATTCAAACACAATTCTTTTTTGCCAAATTGAAAACGATCAATTTAGGTAACACGTATCTGGAATCTGGCGCACACCCGGTGAAACGGCATAACCCATGATCCTGGAAAGCCTGCTTAAGGAAATGATCGAGCGCCATGCATCCGATCTCCATCTCACCGTCGGATCCCCGCCCCAATTCAGGATCAACGGTAAGCTGTTCCCCTCCAGTCACACATCGCTAACGCATGCAGAAACCTCCCGACTTCTTCTGGGAATATTGAGTGCAGAACAAAAAGAACACTTCATGCAGGAACGGGAGCTTGACTTCTCCTTTGGGATGGCCGGCCTGAGCCGATTTCGGGTCAATCTCTACTGGCAACGCGGTAGCATCGCCGGATGTTTCAGGGCCATTCCGTTTCTTATCCCTAAAATCGGCGATCTCGGGCTTCCCGAGGTGGTAACGGAATTTGCCATGAAGTCCAACGGACTGATCCTCGTCACGGGTCCCACCGGATCAGGCAAATCCACCACTCTGGCGGCTCTCCTGGACCTCATCAACGAGAAACGCCAAGCCCATATCGTAACCGTCGAAGATCCCATCGAATATGTTCATCAACACAAAGGATGCCTGGTCGACCAGAGGGAGGTAGGCTCGGACACTCTCTCTTTCCGCCCCGCCCTCAAGCATGTGTTGAGGCAGGACCCGGACATCGTGGTCATCGGAGAAATGCGGGATCTGGAAACCGTTGAATCCGCCCTCCAGATCAGCGAAACAGGGCATCTGACCTTTGCCACCCTTCACACCAGTTGCGCGGTCAATACCATCAACAGGATCATCGATGTCTTTCCACCCCACCAACAGCATCAGGTCCGGACGCAACTCTCCTTTGTGCTTGAAGGGATCATTTCCCAGCTTCTTCTGCCCAGGGCCGATGGGGAAGGAAGGGTTCTGGTATCCGAGGTTCTGTTGACCACCCCGGCCATCCGCCACCTTGTAAGAGAAAACCAGATTCACCAGCTTTATTCCCAAATGCAGATGGGCCAGGTTCAGTCGCGCATGCAGACCATGAACCAGGCTCTTCTTCAATTGTTTAAGTCCAACACCATCACGTTGGAAAGCGCTCTGAATCATTCCCCCGAACGGGAGGAACTGGAGCGATTGTGTGGGATTCTCAAATAGGATCGAGGAGATCCGTTGGCGCACAACGCATTTAAATTCGAGGAAGTGCTGTTCGTTGATCAATCCAAGGTCTGGGTCGTAACACCTGGGGATCACGACGGAGTCGACGGCCCCTTCCCACTCCCGGGATCAGGATCCTCGGAGAGCACTTCCCTGGAGTCGGCGCTGCCCAAGTCGACCTCCCTGGCCATCATCCTGCCGGATGAATGGGCAAAGGAAGAATGGGTCCCTTTCCAAGGCACCAAGATCAGCCTTATGCGGGCATACGCCGAGCGCATACTGAAAAGGCAGTGCGCTCAGACTCCCAAGCTGGTCCCCTTCCACGATTTACGAAAATCCACCCGCGGGTCCGAACACGGTTTCCTGATAGCCAACGTGATGGAAACCTCCTTTATCGGAATATGGGAGGCAGTCGGAAAAACCGGCTCCCAGGTGACATTGATCAGCACACCCGGTTTCCTTCTCAAAGAGTGGTTCCTCAGATCAGGACTGTCCGCTCCGGAACACGGGGTTTGTGTGCTGCTGGAACAATCGGGCCTTTTTTCCCTATGGGCATTAAACAAAGACCGGCTGGCCTTTTGTCGAAGTCTGAAGCCTCCATCCGCCGCGGATCCCGAGAAAAATGCGCAATACATTACCTACGAACTGCGCCAATCGCTCTTCTATTTTGCCCAGCAGGAAAAGGTTCCTGTAAAGCGCCTTTATCTTCTCGGAGAATTTTCCTCCAAGAATTGGGAGGCGGGGCTTGCCCAGGAGCTTGGAATTGAGGTCCTCGATTTGCCGTTTCCCGAAACAAACCGGCTGGAGCGATTTTACCTGAACCATGGAGGCCACCTCTCGCCCTTTCTGTCGCTCCTCAGGTTGGGAACAGAGCGCAATCTGCCCGTAAACCTGCTCCCGGCCCCTAATAAGCGGGAGCTGATCCAGCGGCCTTGGGTGCGTGCCGGCATCGCAGCGGGTATTTTTGTCTGGATCGGCATCGGCATTTTGCTTGCGCTTTTCACCTATCATGCCCATCGGGAGAAATCCCTTTGGCGGCCCGACTGGGAGACGCGGGCGGAGGAAGCCCACCAGAGAATGGAGACCTTGAGTCGGCTCAGCCAATGGGCAACCGAATTTTACGAGAGGCCGGCTGCCGGCCACTTTATCTATCGCGTGTCCCGGCTTCTCAAAGATAAAGATGCCGATGCGGAACTTGTCGATATGGACATCACATTCGGTTCGAGCACCAAGGTTCGGATGAAGGCTGCATTGAGGGCAGAGAACGCCTCGGATCTGGAGGTGAAGCTCAGGGCGCTCATTCAGAGACTCAGTGCCCTGGATCCGGAGCTTGCCAAAAAAGACATCGCCCACTTTCCCCTGGCGCCTGCCGATGCCGCAGAGGGACAACAACGCTATCTTTTTGATCTGGAGCTATCCGCCCCATGGTTAAACATTGGATCCTCTTAGGGACTTTCTGGGTCGGGGCTGCGGCCACCTTCGTTTTCCTTGCCTTCAGGGTGGAGGGGTTTGTGAGAAAGCGACACGCCTATGAAGAAGCCCACGCCTCTATCCGGCAGGTCGAAATGTTAAGAACGAGGGGGGATCAGATTGAAAAGCTGGTTTCAGGGCTGAAGTATCCCTGTCAGGTCCCGAAAGTGTGCGCCCTGCAGGTGCGTGAAAAGATCAGGGAACTCTGTGAGCCCCTTGGTTTGACAGAAATGGGCGTGAGTGAAAAGAACCCTGCCTCACCCGGTTCGGTGCAAGAAAGCCTGACCATGGACGCAATGTTATCGGGAGAACTGATCCGGGTAGCAGCCCTTTTGGCGATGATGGAAGAAAAGATCCCGGGCCTTGTGGTGGAAAGAATCGTCACACAGCCCCAGGATCGATCATCTCATCGTAGATTGATGCACACAATAACCTTTCAAGTGCATTTGGGGAAATGACCGTGTTCGATTTTCTCACCAGGCACCCCGTTGCTTTTTGGGCAATGATCTCCCTGGTCGGTTTTGTCGGCGCGGGAGGTTTTGTGTTTTCACGCATTGCCGGCAGCGATGACGCTTTTACGCGAACGGCTCCCATGGAGAGAGGTATTGCCGGGAAGATGGAACACGTCTTCCGGATCGCCGAAGATGCAAACCAGAAGAAGAAAAACACACAGGAAATCCTGTTGTCCCTGAAAGATACAGACGAAAAGGCGATGCGGATCGCTTCGCCTCCCGTGATCGATCCGGTAAAATCGGCACCCCCGGAAACTGTCGAACCTCTCCCCAGCCTCGAGGGAATCATCGTAGCCAATGCCGTAGAAGGGGGATTAAAGCGTTACGCCATTTTAAACGGCAAGAGATTTGAAAAAGGCATGACACTGGGAAACTATCGTCTGGTGGAGATAAAAGACTTCTCCGTTCTTCTGGAAGGCCCAAAGGGAGTAAAGGAACTCTCTGTTACGAGGTATCCCCTCCCCAGAGGGATCGCCGATGAGTCCCAGAAGAACCTTGAGGAATCGAAACCAAAGGGGGATCCTTCATGATCCGTTTATCCGCAGTTTTAAAAGTCGTCGTGGTTTTTTTCGCCGCAGCCGCCATCGGATGCGCTACCGGACAAAAGGAGAAGTATGCCTTTAAGGAGCCCCTTCCGAGCGCATATCTGGAGGCTGCCAAGAGGCCGGCTCCCATCGGTCCTTCCTCTATGGAGGAAAAGCTGACACCCTATCTGCCCCCTCCGGCCGGCAAGCCCAGGCTCTTCTCCCTTCACTTTGACGGCGCCCCTTTGAGCCAGGTCTTACAGGCCTTGGCGGAAGACAGCAGCATGGGGCTCTTCATTGCGCCCAACGTGGACATCAATATCCCCATCTATGTGCATTTGAAGCATGCCACGCTGGAAGAGGCATTGCATACCGTGATTATCGAAGGCGCCGACTTTTTCTACTCCATCGAAGGCCTCACCATCAGGGTGCTGCGGCATGAGGAGGCGTTTTTCAGGTTGGATTACCTTAAGACTCCACGGCTTACCACCACCAAGGTGGGAGGAGATATCCTCGGCGGCGCCTCGGTGAGCGGAGGCGGCGCCTCATCGGGCGGAGGCGGGTCCTCGAGCATCATCGGCGAATTCACCGTCGCTTCCACGGAAGCCAAGGAGGAAACCAATCTCTGGGCTCAACTCGGAGCATCTCTGACGGCCATGAAATCCTCTGAGGGAGTCGTGGTTGTCCAGCCTGCCTCGGGCACGGTGTACATTTCCGACAGGCCCTCCCATATGGCCAGGATGCGCAGGATTGTCCTGGAGGTCCGGAAGATGGTCATGAGCCAGGTGTTGATCGAGGCCAGGATTCTGGAAGTGCGTTTTGGGGATCAGACCCAGATCGGTATTCAGTGGGATTTGGCAAGTCGCTTTTCCCTTTTCGGGAGAGAAGGGGCCTTTAGACTCGTGCAGAATTTGGGCGTCGGCATCGGCACCGGCCAGGGGGCGGACATCGGTTCCGTAGGAACAGGGGGCGCCATCGGCGTGAGTATTTTCGGCGTTGACGCCCTCATCGATTTTCTTCAGACCCAGGGAGAAGTGAAAGTTCTTTCCAACCCTTACCTTCTGGTCATGAACGGTCAATCGGCGGTCATCACCATCGGGAGCCAGTTCCCCTTCGGGGATGTGGAAGGGGTCTCCGTCAGCGAGGAGGGGACTATCATTTTCGACTCCAGCATCAAACGGGCCCTGCTGGGGCTTCAGCTCGGCATCACCCCCCACATTACCGAGGAAGGGGAGGTCCTGCTCCATGTGGTCCCATCCATCACCAATCTTCAGGGAGAGGCCATCGTGGAACTCCCCACGGTTGGAGGCGGAATACAGCATATCCGGAACCCCATCATCGATCTCAGACAGATGGGAACCATGATCCGGGCAAGAGAAGGCCAGAGCGTTGTTCTCGCGGGATTGATCCGCAGGGAGCGGAACCTGGAAGAGGAAGGGATTCCTTATTTGAGCCGTATCCCTATCATCGGCGCCCTTTTCAAAAACCGGAACGAGACCCAAAGCGTTTCAGAGCTTGTGGTGATCATCACTCCCAGGATCGGCACTCCCGGAACTCGGGGGTCTTTCTGACCGAGATGGATGGCACCCCCGGCCCGAAATTAGGGGGACAAATTATCGTCAAAAATGCAAATTTTTGTCAAAAGATTAAATAATTTAATACCGACCCTTTAAGGCAAGTAACCGGGCAAGGAAATTTTTCTTATTAATTTCATGGATTTCAATAGGTTGTAGTTTTTTTAAAAAATTTGAAATTTTGGCCTGCTTTTTGCTTGATATAGCTATATTGTAAACATCGGTTTTGAAAATCCGATCGATTTAAAGATTTAAAATTGATGAAATCGTAAAAAGCTATTTTTGCTCGCTTCGTGATCATTTTCGGGAGATGCTCACGGCTTCTCAAATTTCAAGAACTCGGCGCAAGCGCCTCAAACAGCTTGAAATTATTAACGCTCAGCCGTTCGCATCTCTTTTTCCGAAAATGCTCCAATCTCGCTTGCAAAAGCTTTTTACGAAGCCATCAATTTTGATGAAATCGTAAAAAGTCGAAAATCAGATGGCAAAGTAAAAAGTTCAAGTTCAAGGCGTCGCGAATCCCGTGTGATGAGGCGTACTTATCGTACGTCGAAATCGCAACGGGATGAAGCGCAACGCAGAAATTGGACTTTTTACGAAGCCATCAACCTTAAAAAGGGGAGGAACAAGAAATGATGAAGTGGCTTTCGAAAAAAACAAAAGATCAGCGCGGTTTCACCCTCATTGAAATCGCCATCGTCCTGGTGATCATCGGGCTTCTCATCGGCGGCGTACTCAAGGGGCAGGGGATGATCTACAATTCCAAGATCAAGCGATACCAGGCGGATGTCGACGGGATCCGCGCTGCCTACTATGCTTACTTTGACCGCTACGGCTTCTATCCGGGGGATGATAACACCGCCGCTACTCGCTGGGTGGGTGCAGTCAATGGAAATGCGAATGGGCAGATTGCTGGTGGCGAAATAACCAACTTCTGGGACCATCTGAGGCGCGCCAAACTTATTTCAGGTACGGGAACTACTGCGCCGGCACATACTTTTGATGGTGTATTTGCTGTATCCTATCTTGCCGCAATGGGTAACAGGCTCGGGGCCACTTTGGTTCCGGCGGATGTGGGTCAGGCAACGGACCAAAAAATGGATGACGGAGCACCCCTAACAGGTGATGTTCGGGCAGCAAATTATACTCCTGATACTAATGTTACCCAATTCATCTCATTTTAATCGCTCCAAGAAGCCGGCAACCTTATGAAACTGACGGGATCAGGGCTTCTCCGGATTTTCCGTCCGGAGAAGCCCCTCTTCCATGCATGGCAAAACTCCCGCCCCGATAAGAAAGGGGGAGGATCCCTTGGGGATTCCTCGGGGATGACCCTTATCGAACTGGCGGTGGTTCTTGCCATCGTGGGCCTTATGGCGGGAGCCATCGTTCCCCTGGCCAGAAGCTACTTCCAGGACCGCATCCGAAACCAGATCAGTACCCGACTCGATGAAGACCGGAATGCACTTCTTTCCTTTTGGGATACCCACCAGGCCCTTCCCTGCCCGGACACCAATGGTGACGGACAGCCCGACTGTTCGTCAGGCGCGGGGAATGTGCTTTACGGCACCTTGCCCTTTGCGGTCCTGGGAGTTCCCCCCAACGACGGGACCGCGAGACCCGTCTATTACGCCGCCCTCACCCGGTTTACGGAACATACTTCAGTCACAGACGCTCTGCGATCCCAACGCTGCGAAACACTGGCCGCACTGCCCTCGGGCATCCTGGTGGTTCAGGACAACGGCCAGAATGTGAATGTCCCGTTCATTATCCTGAGCGGCGGCGCGGAAAATCGTGACGGCGCCGGCGACCAGCGGGACGGGGAGAATGCCGACACCAATGGTGTCTATGAGCGCAGACCCCCTGCTGACAATTTCGACGATCTGCTGGAGTATGCGAGTCCTTTTCGCCTGGCCCAATCCGGGTGCGGCACCCTGGTGGTCACCAATCAGTCCGGAACCCCGTTCGTACAACCCCTCAATGTGAATCAGAGCTTTAGCGGAACAAGCTGGTTGAACATCTCCAATGCCCCTGATGGAGCCTCCACGCCGCTTCTGATGGTGGAAAAGGGATCATGGATCCAGGTGGTCGATTCCGCAACCGGGAACACCCTGGACCAGTCCATCTTCGGAGGGGGTACCGGGAGTCTCGTCTATCAAGCCGATTAGAGTTCGGGGGGAGGATCACACAACTACCCCTTGATTTTGGAAATAATATCATAGATGGGGAGCAATATGGCAAGGATAATGATGCCGAATACCCCGCCCATGATAACGATGGCGGCAGGTTCCAGGGCCGCCGCAAAGGCCTTGATGGATCGATTCACTTCTTTATCGTAGTAAACCCCGGTCTTTCGGAATGTCTCTCCCAGCTTTCCCGCCATCTCCCCCGAACGAATGCCGCCCAAAAAGAGATCCGGGTATTCCCGACTTCCGCTGAAGGACTCATACAGACTCTGCCCCGAGAGCACCCTCTGGTGAACAAACTTAAGGTCTTGTTCGATAAATCGGTTTCCCAGCGCCCCGCCGGACAGGATCTCGAAAATGCTCCCGATGGTGATTCCGGCTTCGAACATCATGGAGAAGTTGAGGCTGAGCCTGGAGACGACGGCGTTGCGCAGAATCTTACCCATATACGGCAGCCGCAGCATGAGCCGGTCCAGGGTAAAACGGCCCCGGGCCGTTTTCGCCCATGCGGCGATAAAAAGTGCCGACACCACCGGGAAGGCGGCGAACAGGGGCCAATAGGCGGCGAAAACGTCCGACAGCCGAATGACGATTCGGGTAACGGTGGGAAGCGTAATGTCCATACTCTTTAAAAAACTGGCCATCTTGGGAAGTACATATCCCACCCATACCGCCGTTACGATGGTGAGGGCCCCCATGATGAAGATGGGATAGATGAGACCCCGCTTGAGCTGAGAACGCTGCTCCACCCGCCAGGTGAGAAGGTCTGAAAGCTGGCGAAGCGCGCCGGGAAGCGTTCCGGAAATTTCCCCCATGTGGATGACGGCGACCTGAAACCGGTCGAAGATGCGCGGGTGTTGTCCCATGGCCTCGGAGAAAAGCTTCCCCTCTTCGATAAGGGTTTTCACATGGTTGATCGTCCGGGAAAGGGCGGTGTTCTTGACGAGCTTTGCATTCTCCGCCAGGCTGGCAATGAGGGGAAGGCCCACCTGAAGGGTATCCGAGAGCCGGTCATAAAGGCCTGCCAGATCCGTCAGGGAGACTTTCCGGGAAATCTTGAAGGCCAAACGCCTGGTCGTTTCTTCACGCAGCCGAACAACCGTGAGGCCGGATCGGCCCAGGTAAAACTCCGCCCGGTTCTCGTCGGGTGCCGTGACGGCACCCCGGTGTTTTTTACCGTCTGCGTCCAGGGCGAGATACCGGTATCCGGGCATATTACACCGCCACCCTGAGCACCTCTTCCAGGGAGGTGATGCCTTTGGAGGCTTTTTCCAGTCCGTCAAGGAGCAGCGGCCGCATCCCCTGCTCCAGGGCCTTGGCGAGGATTCGGGATCTCGGGGCAAGATCGACGATCATTTCCTCGATCTCCGGCGACATTTCCAGCACCTCATAGATTCCGGTTCGACCCTTGTAACCGCTCCAGCGGCACTCGGAACACCCCTTTGGGCCCATAAACGCGGCCTTCTCGTCGAATCCGTGCAACCGGAGCACCTGCTTTGCCATCTCCCCGGGGGCCTTCTCCTCCTTGCAGTTGGGGCAGAGGCGTCGCACCAGCCGCTGGGCCATGATGAGCACCAGCCCGGAGGCCAGTATGGTCGGGGCAATTCCCAGGTCAAGCAGCCGGTGAATGGCGGCTGGGAGCGTCGTTGGTATGGAGGGTGGAAAGAACCAGGTGCCCTGTGATGGCGGCCCTGAGTGCAAGGGATGCCGTTTCCTGATCGCGGATTTCGCCCACCATGATGACATCGGGATCCTGACGCAGGGCGCTTCGGAGAGCGGTGGCGAAGGTAAACCCTGCCTTGGGATTCACAGGAGCCTGTCGGACCGTGGGAATCACGTATTCTATGGGATCCTCGATAGTGATGACATTATTGGTGGGGGTATTGATCTCCATCAGGACCGTATACAGGGTGGTGGTCTTGCCGGAGCCGGTGGGCCCTGTGGTGAGGATGAGGCCGTAGGGTCGATGGATGGCTTTCCTGAAGCGTTCCTTGGCTTGACCGGTAAGACCGAGTGCTTCCATTTCCCCGACCCCCTCTGCACGCTGGAGCAGCCTCAATACCCCTGCCTCCCCGTACTGGGTGGGGAACGTGGAAACGCGGATGGCGACCCGCTGGATTCCCGTGTGGAAAATCATGCGGCCGTCGTGGGGGACGTTGGGATCGCCGATGGGAATGTCGCTCAGCACCTTGATCCGGGTGATGATGCCCCCGTGGAGGTACCGAGGCATCAGGTACTCCTGGTGCATGGCGCCGTCGATACGATAGTAGACTCTCAGGATCTTTTCATCCGGCTCGAAATGCACATCGCTGGCCCCGGTGATCACCCCTTTTGCGATAAAGAGCTCTACCAGCCTGCTGTTGGTGGTTTCATCCTCTTCACCCAAGGTGCCCCGGTCACGGGCCTTGGAAATCAGCTCTGCAACCTCCTGGTCGAGTGTGGCAGCCGTCTTGTAGAAAAAGTCGATGGCCTTGATCAGCCATTCCCGGGAGGCAATATGGGGCTGGATTTGTAATCCCGTACTCTGCTGCAACCTGTCGCGGGCGATAACATCGTAGGGATTGGCCATGGCAACCTTGAGAATATCCCCTTCGCGGGCATAGGGAAGGAGCAGGTGCTGACGGGCCAGTTCTGCTGAAATCAGGGATAGAACCTCCGGAGCGGCATTGACAAAACGGGCATCCACAAGTTGTGCTCCGGACTGCACCGCCAGGGCGATGTTGAGCTGTTCTTCTCCGATCCAGCCCAGCCGGATCAGGACATCCCCAATGAGTTCCCCGGTCCCCTTCCCTTCATCCAGGGCTTTCCGGATCTGATCCCAGCCGATATAGCCGAGCTCCACCAATATTTCGCCGAGTTTCTTCCTCATCGTTCCTTGGACTCCTCCGGCAAGCCTTTCTTTTCACCGGACTGGAAAAAGGTACTGCTTTCCAATTGCTCCAGCCTTTGCCTTAATGCCATCCGATCCGTCTGAGAAAGCTCGCTTTTGCTTAAAAGGGCCTGATATTGGGAAGCCGCTTCCCGGTAACGGCCTGCCCTGTCAAGAGCGAGGGCCATGTTCCACTTGAGCTCCAGGTGATCCGGCTGCATCTCATGAGCCAGTTGATAGGCGGAGAGGGCGCCTTCCAGGTCTCCTTTAATCCTAAGGGCACCGGCCCTATAAAACAGGACCCAGAATCGATCCGCACCGTTACGCTCCGCCCTCTCGAGGGCGCCAAGGGCATCATCTGTTTGGCTGAGCCGGAGGAAGGCCATGCCAAGATTGAGCCACACATTCGGGTTTTCCGGATATTTCCGGCTGAGCGCCTCGAGTCTATTTTTGCACAGGGCCCAGTTTCCACTCATTCCGGAGGCTATCGCCTGCCCGAGGGCTGCGTCAATATTTTCCGTGTCTGATCTTGCGATCTGGTCATAGATGGAAAGCGCCATGTCGGGCCTGTTCTCCTTCAGGTAACGATTAGCGACCTCCAGGAAGGCTTCGACGGCCGGGGTCTTGTCTAGATTCGGGGCTTTACTGACCCTCTTTTCAGGGATTTCACCGGCCGATGGCGTCGCAGAAGAATCCGGAAGTGCCGGTCCTTGCTCAGATCCTGCACCCGGTCCGCGCGATGATTGTGCCATAGCCCCGGTCGGACTCCGGCCCGTTGTTTCTTTGGGAATCTTCGAGGTCGTGGAGTCGGTCCGGGGTTTGGTACTATGTGTTGGCTCGGGTTTTTCCCTCACCGGGGGCTTGGATTCGATGGGAGGGGGCGTTTTTTGCGGGGAAAAAGCGGTCCCGGAAGCAGGGGGACCGTTTTCAGAATTTTGAGAACCATCCTTTGCTGATGCTTCCCTTTTTTCTTCGATAGGGTGATCGTTCCCAGAGAGAGCCTCCCGGTTTCCCGCCGGAGCCTCCTTAGGTTCCTGAAGCGGGGTAACTTGAGGCAAAGGGGTGGAGAGATCCACGGTCAACTTTGGCGCCCTAGACTCCTTCCACACACCGTAGAAGAAGAACAAGGCCAGGATCGAAGTCGCTGCGGCACCCGCTGCCGAGATGAAGATCCAACGCCGTCTTTGCGCCCTCCGCGAGTCAGGCAAAGGGCTTAGCGGCGCTTTGGCCGCCTCTTTCTGTTTTCTTTTTTGCAGGGCCTCGTGCAGGATGCTCACTAGTCTTCCCCTTTAGAAATTCAATCCCTGATTACCGACGGGCTTTACCAAAGCGGAGTAAAATATGCCCATCCGATCAGTAAAACAATTATCAGGCCGACTCCTGCCAGAGCCCAAGGCTTTGCGCGGAAAAACGAACCGATTCCATAACGATCCAGGCGTGCCTCCTCCCGTGCCCTCCTGACATGGGCGACTTTAACGATTCTCTGACCGTCCACATAAGCGGCCAAGAGCGCCGCGTCGCAGACCAGATTGGTCAAACGAGGAAGGCCTCCGGTAATCTTTGCAACCTCTTTGACGGCAGAAGGGCTGAATCTCACCTGTCCTTGATTTCCAGCCCTTTGAAGCCTGAGATATATATACTCGGAGAGTTCCTCCTGCTTCAAAGGGATGAGTTCGCACCAGATGGCGATCCGCTGCCTCAGTTGCCTCAATCCGGGAAGTTTGAGGGTTTCAAGCAATTCCGGTTGTCCCACAAGGACGATCTGTACCAGCTTCTCCTTATCCGTCTCAAGGTTGGAGAGGAGCCGGAGATCCTCAAGGGTCTCAACGGGTAAGACCTGGGCATCGTCGATGAGCACCACCGTTTTTATATTTTCCGTCTTTTCAAAAAGATACCGGCTGAAGATACTCAAGAGTTCTTTTTTGCTCAGGTGATCCGCGCAGGAGATTCCCAAATCGTCCAGTATCGTCCCCATGAGTTCCGGGAAAGAAAGACCGGGATTGATGACATAGGCCACATCCGTCCCTCCTTCTATCTCCCGAAGCAGATATCGGCACACAGTGGTTTTTCCCGAACCCACCTCCCCGGTCACGAGGATGAAACCGGCTCCTGCCTTGATCCCGTAAATCAGTTTTTCATACGTGCTCAGATGGGAGTCGGAGAGATAGAGGTAATTCGGATCAGGGGTGAGTCTGAACGGGGCATCCTTGAGTCCGAAGGCTTCGGCATAAAGGCTTTCCGGCCCTTCTTGGAGACCCGGTCTCATGACCTTGGGATTGTCCACTTCGCCATTCTCGCTCTCCGGAAGTTGTCGCAAGGTTACAATCCACGCCCTGATCTCACTTCAAGGCATCACTCAACGTGTCTGCTAAACTGAAAAAGCCTATTCCGGTCCTAACGGATATTAACTCGCATTTTTTGTGGACGGATTAACTGCGGGTATGAATTATGTTTTTCCATCATCTACACCCTAAAATAGGGGAACCTGCAGTTGACAAAATTGATGGCTTCGTAAAAAGTCCATCTGCTGCGTTGCACTGCATCCTTCGTCATTGCGGCGTACTCATATGTACGCCTCATTCCTCAGGATTTGCGCGCCTTGTATCTGAAGCTTTTTACTTTGCCATCCCAATTTTGAGTTTTTACGATTTCATCAAAATTGATGGCTTCGTAAAAAGGTTTTGTGAGCGCCATTCAAGTCTTTTCGGAAAAAAAGAGGCAAAGGGATGAGTGTTAAAAATCTCAAGCTGTTTGAGGCACTTGTGCCGAGTTCTTGAGATTTAGCGAAACCCTTTGGATCTTCCGAAAAGACTTGCGGCGCGAGAAAAATCAGCCTTTTTACGATTTCATCAAAATTGATCAACTTTCAATTATTCGAAGGAGAAAGCGCTGTCAACGTAATTTTATCGGCATGTTGATGAAATTCCGGCCTATTTAAGCATAGCTCATCTGTCTATGTAAAACGTGTAGGCAGGCTGATTCAACTTCGACCGGTTTCTTCCAAAAGGAAGCATCCACGGGATAAACCTCATTTCAGTATCGAGTCTTTTCGAAAGAAATTTATTACCCTGGTGACGCTGCCTGCGGATCAGCCGGTTTCACCTTTGTTAAAATCAATCCCCCGAAAGCAAAGAGAATGAGAATGCTCAATGCGCCGTATCTGGAATGCCCCGTCAGACGGCTGACCAGTCCCATAAGAGAGGGGCCCATGATGGTTGCGAACTTGCCGAAGACGTTGTAAAAACCAAAAAATTCGGCGGATCGGGCTGACGGGATCAGCTTTCCGAAATAAGACCGGCTCAATGCCTGAATGCCACCCTGAGAGCTTGCAACCAAAAATGCCAGGACCCAGAACATGGCGATGCGCTGATTTGCTGTGGGAAGTATAGGAAGAAAAAAACTCAGCAGCGTGATGACCATATAAATGAAAATCCCGGCAAACAGAAGGTGTTTTGTGGAAAACCGGCCCGCAAGGTGCCCATAGAGAAGCGTAAAGGGGAAAGCCACGATCTGAATCATCAGAACCGCTAGAATCAGCACGCTGACACTCAACCCGATATCGCGGCCATAGGCGGTGGCCATGGTGATGATGGTATCCACTCCGTCGATGTAAAAGAAGTACGCTCCAAGAAACAAGAAAGCATTTTTGTGCTTGCGAATTTCCCTCAAGGTAGTGAAAAGGCGTAAAAAGCTTTCACGGAAAGGGGCATCCGAAGAGGGGAGATAATGGACCTGGCGGACATGTCTCAACATGGGGATCGAAAAAAATCCCCACCACAGCGCCACGATCAAAAAAGCGGCCTTTACGGAAACAGTGGAAATTGTGGACTGGCCCTCGGTGGGAATCGTCATGAAAATAATGCCGATCACCGCTAAAAAGGGAACCGTTCCGCCGATGTATCCCCAGGCAAAACCGGCGGAAGAAATCCGGTCCATACGATCTTTAGTCGTCACGTCCACCAGAAAGGCGTCGTAAAAAAGAAGGGTGCCCGAATAGGCGATTTTAGTTACGACGAAGAGGAACAAACACTTGAACCAGTCCCCTTCGTCGATGATCATCAATAAGAGGGTCAGACCGATTCCAAAAAGAAGAAATCCGGTAAAGAACCGCTTTTTCATCTGTCGGTAATCGGCCAGCGCGCCAAGGATCGGTGCCGTGACGGCCAGGATCAGTGAGGAAAGAGAAACAGCAAAACCCCAATATGAAGTGGAAATGGAGGAGGGGACCCCTTTGGATGCCACGTCCTTGAAAAAAATGGGCATCACTGTGGTGACGAGGATCAGAATGAAAGATGAATTGGCCACATCATATAGAATCCAGGAGCGCTCTTGTATCGACAGCGTCGATTTTTTCTTTGGGTTTTGTTCCATTTCGGTGGCCTTTTGATTGAAAAAGGGGTTATGCTTCATAGCATGGGGCGCAAATGGCACACAAGGACTTCCAAAAGAAGCGACTCTTCGATGCGACGGCTGCCATGGAATGAGGCATGAAGACCATCCTGATACTCATGGCTGTTTTGTATGCCCTCTCTCCCTATGACGTGCTTCCGGATCTTATTGCCGGATGGGGATGGCTGGATGATATTGCCATCCTGGGGCTTTTATGGTGTTATCTTTACAAGCAGCGGAATAGGGACGGATTCATACGAGAGAAAAGAGGAGGCCCGCGCAGAACCCGAAAGCCGGGCCGATGACCCTTACTCGATATTGGGGGTAAGACCGGACGCATCTTTGGATGAGGTTAAAAAGGCCTACCGGGAGCTGGCAAACAAATACCATCCCGACAAGGTGAATCACCTGGGAGAAGAGTTCAAGACAATGGCCGAAAAGCGATTCAAGGAAATCCAGGCGGCCTATGAAACGCTGAAAGAAATAAGAAGTGAAAAGCGGTAGGCTTTCAGTAGATTCCCAATTCTTTCAGAGTATCGTAGAGCCCGAGATTCCGGATTTTGATGAGCAAAAATTCAGCGATAGTGGGCTGGTACGCCTTGACCTTCAGGAACATGTAGACTTCGCTGGGGATGCTTGATGCCTTTCGGGTGTTGCAAGGTTTACAGGAAGTCACGCAGTTTTCAAAGCACGTTGTGCCGCCTCTGGATCTCGGAATGATGTGGTCGATGGTCAGCTTCACCTTTTCCGCGCCGCAGTAAGCACATCGGAACCCGTCTCGGATCAGGACGTTTTTCTTGCTGAAGGGGACCCGATTTTTGTAAAGAGTGCGGATGAGCTTGATCAGGCGCATCACCGCCGGGATCTGTATCGCCAACCCCTCGACTCCCCGGATTGTCTTTTCCGATTCCCGGAGCACATGGACCTTCCCCTTGGCGATGAGGCACATGGCCCGTTTCCAGTGGACCATGTTCAAGAAGGTGTAATCCGCGTTTAAAAGTACACACTGCATCCCTTGGACCCTCATTTTCCTCTCAGAAGACGGCATCCGGAACCTGCGGAATAGATCAAACGACGATTCACCTGGGTAAAGCCTCCGCATCCGGTTGTCCGGTTAGACGGTGACCGGCTCGGATCTATCTATCCGATTTTTCGGTTCAAGTCAACAGGGGCGTGGGGTTTCGGTCGGGATGATTCTCAGTGTGGATCGTCTATTGCCAATAGGAGGGTGGAGGGGTCCAGGCGCAGGGAAGGGCGGCTCGCCTTTCCGGATCCACCCTTGACGCTTCTGACATGGATCTGTTCTATTGATCCTTCGATGGAGACGATGGATTCAAAAACGCCGGCCATTTCATGCAGAGGAGCGGGTACCCGGCTTGCATCCTCAGCTTGAGGATATTGCTGAGTCTTAACCGAAATCCAAACAGGAATCGAAAACTTTCGGGCCAAGTTTTTTAAGTCTTCGATAATCTTGCTCAGATAGGTATCGGATTCGAGACCATCGATGAGAATAACATGCGGGATAAAGATCTTTTGTTCCACAAGGTCCGCCATCCGCTCTTCGAGTTTCGGAACGCTGAATCCTTCTACTTTGAAGGTCATGATGAAGCGACGCGGGAAAAAGGTCATCCAGGCTGCAGAGGCATCCTGAATTGCAGAGCGACGAGCGAGGTTGGCAAAAAGATCATGATACCACAGGTCGACCTTTTTAATGGGGTCACCCAGGCTTACATGGAGAACATTTTTATCATGGGATATAGCCCATAGAGCCATTTGAACCAGGAATGCGGTTTTTCCGACCCCTGGACGTGCGCAAACAGCGCTGAATGCCCCCGGTGTAAGGAGGGTCGCATCCTCGTAACCGAGACCAATTAACGGATTGGCAAAGACAGGCGCGTGCTCATTCATCGATGAACCTCCAAAGGCAATTTTTTCGTGTTTTCATGATGGCTTCCCTTTTTGGGCGGCTTTTTTCTTGGCGAGTTCTTCGGCAATGGCACGCGGGACCGGTTGGTAACTGGCAAATTCCATGGTAAATTGAGCCTTGCCCTGGGTGAGTGACCTCAAGACGGTGGAATAGCCGAACATTTCGGATAAGGGAGCGCGCGATTCAATAACGCAGAAAAGGCCCTCATCTTGGGAGCCCTCGATGATTCCCCGGCGCTGATTCAGAGAACCCATGACCGACCCCTGGAACTCGGTAGGCGTTTCGACGACGACTTTCATGATGGGTTCCATGAGCATCGGCTTGGCCTTGCTGAAGGCTTGCATGAATGCGCCTCTTGCAGCTGCCTGAAATGCTATATCTGAAGAATCGACAGGATGGGTGTTCCCGTCGTTGACCACGATCTTGATCCCGATGATGGGATACTCCATAAACGGACCTTTTTTCAAACACTTGCGGAAACCCTTTTCGCATGCGGCCAGAAAAGGTTTTGGAATGGCGCCTCCCACAACCTGGCTTTCGAAAATAAAATCTTCTCCGACGGCCGGTTCCATATAGCCCACCACCCTTCCATACTGGCCGGAACCACCGGTTTGCTTTTTGTGGGTATAATCGAAATCGGCACTTTGAGTGATGGCTTCCCGGTAAGCCACGCGCGGCATTCCGGTGGTTACTTCGGCGCTATATTCACGTCGCATCCGCTCAACATAGATTTCCAGATGGAGTTCCCCCATACCCGAGATAATGGTCTCACCGGTTTCTTCGTCCACATGAGTCTTAAAAGTGGGATCTTCCTTGGTGAATCGTTCCAACGCCTTGGATATGTTCATCTGGGACTTGTTTCCTTGAGGAAGAAGGGCCAGGGAAATCACGGGTTCCGGTACGTGCATGGAGGTCATGGAGAGATTGAGACCCGGGCTCACAAAAGTGTCTCCCGAGTAGCAGTCGACTCCGAACAGGGCGCCGATAACGCCTGCCGGGATGGCCCCGATATCTTCCATCTTGTCGGCGTGTATACGCACCACACGTCCCACCTTAAGGGTTTTTTCGGTGCGTGCGTTCTGGACGACATCCCCTTTGGAAAGGGTTCCCTGATACACACGGATATAGGTCAGCTGGCCATAGGGACCGTCTTCCAGCTTGAACGACAGCGCCACGAGGGGTTCCGTGGGATCGCTTTTGAGTTCTACGATTGCATTTTCCCGATTCATGTCCAGGGCCGTATTTTTGATATCGGCTGGAGAAGGGAGGAACTGAGTGACGGCATCTAAAAGCGGTTGGACGCCTTTGTTTTTATATGCCGAACCCAAAAAAACCGGCATGATGTCTCGGGAGATGGTGGCTTTTCTTAAAACCGCCATCAGCAGGTTTTCGGTGACCCGGTCATCGAGGGCGGCCTCCATCAGCTCGTCTGAAAACATGGAGGCGGCATCGATGATTGCTTCCCTGCTTTTCATGGCTTCTTCCACGAGGGTTTCGGGGATCGGTTCGATCCGGACGGTTTCCCCCTTGTCTCCATCGAAATAAAGGGCCTTCATGCGGATCAAGTCCACCACGCCGGAAAAGTCAGCCTCCAGGCCGATGGGAAGTTGCAAAGCCACTGCATTATGACCGAGCTTCTCTTTGATTTGATGGATGACCCGCGTCGGATTGGCCCCGATACGATCACACTTGTTGATGAACGCGATGCACGGGATTTGATAGCGGTTCATCTGGTGGTTTACGGTAATAGACTGGGATTGAACTCCACCCACCGAACACAGGACAAGGACAGCGCCGTCCAGGATTCTCAAGGACCGCTCCACCTCGATGGTAAAATCCACATGCCCGGGCGTGTCGATGATATTGATTTCATGACTTTTCCACTCGCAAAATGTGGCGGCTGAGGTGATGGTAATTCCTCGCTCTCTTTCCAGTTCCATGAAATCCATGGTGGCGCCTACCCCGTCTTTCCCCTTCACATCGTGAATAGTGTGGATCCTCTGGGTGTAATACAGGATACGCTCCGTGAGCGTGGTCTTTCCAGCATCGATATGGGCACTGATGCCGATGTTTCTTACTGGGGTGACGTCAGTTTTCATATAGTCAAAACACGTTATGGTTAATGTTATTAACGAAAAATTTTGTATTATAAATAAATATTATATGTTTGTCAATGAAAAAAACAAATATAGGATAATTAAGACATGGATGAGCCGAAAAACAGATTCAATAGGAATTGGAATTTGTCGGTTTTAATGCCGATTATTTTATGAGCGGAGTAACCCTGCAGTTGCATAAAAACATAACAAATTTTTTCTTTGTTTTAGAAGTCACCCAAAGTTGATGAAATCGTAAAAAGGCCGATTTTTCTCGCGCCGCAAGTCTTTTCGGAAGATCCAAAGGGTTTCGCTAAATCTCAAGAACTCGGCACAAGTGCCTCAAACAGCTTGAGATTTTTAAAGCTCAACCCTTTGCCTCTCTTTTTCCGAAAAGACTTGAATGGCGCTCACAAAACCTTTTTACGAAGCCATTAAAGTTTATTTGCGAATTATTCCTAAACATATTCAAATGCCCTTTTATCATTCTTTTTATCTATACCTTATCATGTTTTTTATGCAATGCAGAGTAAAATCATCCATCACGAATACAATTAGAAGGCGATGATGGCCGACTCACAAGTCCGATGCGCTTTCAGGCTAAGGGCACCTTTTGAAAATCTTCCGGATTCAGCCTTTTCTTTTTGAAACGGTGGGTTAATGGTCGGCGCCTAAGCAGCACATAAGTAGCGCCCGAACCTCCGTCGCAGAGTCTGGCACTGGTAAAGGCGATCACCCATTTACGCCAGGAGCCAGCGGTCAGCCATTCGCAGATCATGGTCTTGAGTACCGGTTTGGAAGGGGACGATAAGCCCCGGCCGTGGATAATCAGTATCTGCCGCTTTCCGGTTCGGATCGCGTCTTTCAGGAAGCAGTCCAAGGTTTCCTTGGCAAGTTTGACGCCGAATCCATGCAGATCGATGTGGGACTGAATAGAGAAATCCCCCATGTGAAGGCGGGTTGTGATTTCAGGACGGACCCGATACCCTATCCCTTCGACGTATTCCGAGGTTTGTGCCACCATAAATCCTGCGCCGGATTCGACGAGGGCCTCAAGCTGTGCAATTTCTTGATCCTTTCTGTCGCTCTGTCCTATCAAAGGATTTAAAGGCATGGATGGTGAGTCTTCAGACCAATCTGATCGTGACAAAGGGGTGACGCCGCGCATGGCCTCTTGGAACGCCTGCATATCATCGGTTTCGACGGCAATGGATCCTTCAGCTCCTTTTAAATACGTCGTTGTTTCCCTTTGGCGTTGTTTTGATCGGTGTTCGATCAAAAATCGAGTCAGTTCTTCAAACGACTTGAAGGTGTTACGACTTCTGGATCTCATCTGTCCGTACCCCGCACCGTCGGAAAATCCACCGCAAGTTGAATGTGTTCAGTGGATTGCACCGCGGTTATCGGCGTCTTTTATGGAACGGCCCGTTGTGAGTTTTGACTAGAATAGATACATCTACATGCGGGAGGATTTTCCTTTTGGTTTTGATTCACCTATGATAGATTTTTTTAGGTGCCAGGCGTTCAGGACCGTATATTTAGAATCCTTCTCTAATTATCGAAGATTATAACATCTTTTATTGTGGCGGTCAATCCTTGATGAAATCGTAAAAACTCAAAATTGACGAACTCGTAAAAAGTCGAAAATCAGATGGCAAAGTAAAAAGTTCAAGTTCAAGGCGTCGCGAATCCCGTGTGATGAGGCGTACTTATCGTACGTCGAAATCGCAACGGGATGAAGCGCAACGCAGAAATTGGACTTTTTACGAAGCCATCAATCCTTGTCTGAAGCCTGGCATGAAACAAGAGAGTTTCAAAAGGCAGGGGAGGTTACATTGTTGGCGCCCCAATACTTTTATCCCATCGGGTCGGCAGATAGATGGAGATGATCATCGGGTCGGATAAATGGAGAAAAATTCTTCGCGATGGATCGGCGGAAATGGGTGCTCCCATCGGTAAGGCAGAAATGGATCGTCTTTCCATCCATGCCGTTGAACTGATGAAGTTCAATGAAAAAATAAATCTTACCGCCATTACGGATCCCATGAAAGTGGCGGTCAACCATTACCTGGATTCTTTGGCAGCCCTTCGCTGGGTTCCTCCGAAAGGCCGGCTCCTCGATATTGGCTCTGGCGGCGGATTTCCGGGTATTCCCTTGAAGGTGATGCTGCCGGACCTGACTTTGGTTCTCATTGACAGCTCCCGGAAAAAAATTACTTTTTTAAAACATGCGATCAGGGTGCTGCGATTAGATGAATCAGAAGCTCATCATATCCGAGCTCAAGAGCTTGCCGAAAAGGTCGGGTTTGCCGGATCCTTTGACGTGGTGGTCAGTCGGGCACTTTCTACTTTGAAGGAGTTTTTTTATTTGGCCTTACCGTTCGTCGGTATTCATGGCCGTATGATTGCCTGGAAAGGTGGAAACATTGACGAAGAACTGGGTGTTCTCGAGGACGTTATTGCCGGTCAGGATATTGTCCGATTTTCGATTCAGATTCAGGCCTATTCATTGCCTTCTATCCAGTCGGAAAGATCGCTGGTAATCCTCTCTGTGAAGCACGAGCCACTGAGGGATAGAAGTAAAAATTATTCGGCTTAAAATTTCTGTCCATCCACCCCAAGCTTTCCGGTGTCTGTTTTTTCTTTATCACAAGGATTAAAAGTTTCGATTCCTTGAGGATGAAGTCTTATTGATTTAAACCGTTTCAGGTTTTCCTTCGAATGAAAAAATGAACAAAAAATAAATAATTTCAATTAGTTATATTTAACCAAATTGAGATATTGACAAATTTGAAAAATAAAAGCATTATAAAAATATTTGAAAATATTAAAAGATAAAATCCTCAATAGGCCAAATGAGGGTTTATGTTTGAAAAATCTCTAAAGAGGCCCCTTTAAAAAGGAGGTCTTTTTTTTTAGCATGAGTTTTTAGGCCAATAAAGGGCTTAAAATACGCGGAAGATTAAATATAGGAGTAATTCATGCTCGATGCGATTCAAATGGTAACATGGTTCGAATACGGAAAAGGACAGATTTATTGGGCATTATATTTTTCGCTTATTTGTGGTTTAAGCATATTCGGTCTTCACCGGCTTTACATCATCTTACTATATTTTAAGACCAAGCACAAATCGCCCATACCTTCAGGAAGATTTAAAATACTTCCCTCGGTTACTATCCAACTTCCCATATACAACGAGATTTATGTTATTGAACGGCTGGTTGAGGCGGTCCTTTCAATTGACTATCCGGAAGAACTGATGGAAATCCAAATTCTCGACGACTCAACGGACGGAACGTCTGACTCTTGCAGGAAGCTTGTAGAAGCCTATAAAGAAAAAGGGAGACATATCATTCACATTCATCGAAAGGAACGAACCGGGTTCAAAGCCGGAGCGCTTGAAAACGGTCTCAAGCACGCCAAAGGCGAATTTATCGCCATTTTTGATTCCGATTTTATTCCTCAACCGGATTTTCTATTGAACACGATCCACCATTTTTCCCACCCTGAAGTTGGAATGGTTCAAGCAAGATGGGGGCATACCAATCGATCTTATCATCTGCTTACCGAAGTTCAAGCAATGCTACTGGATGGCCATTTCATACTTGAACATGCGGCCAGAAATCGATCCGGAAGATTTTTCAACTTCAACGGAACTGCCGGCATATGGAGGAAGTCTTGTATTGAGGATGCAGGCGGCTGGCATTATGATACGTTGACCGAAGATGTGGATCTCAGCTACAGGGCTCAATTGAAAGGATGGCATTTCATCTTCCTTCCGGAAGTGGTCGTTCCTGGGGAACTGCCGGTTGAAATGAACAGCTTCAAGACCCAGCAGCATCGTTGGGTCAAAGGCGGTATTCAGACGGCACGGAAGATATTGCCGCTCGTTCAGAAAAGTGAACAACCTCTTCGGGTAAAAGTTGAAGCATGTTTTCATCTTCTGTCGAATTTTGCCTATGTGATGGTGTTTTTTCTTTCACTACTGATGCCCCTATCGATTTTTTTTTCAAAAGGTAAAGAGCCTGATCTCTTTTGGATAGCGAACGCTGCTGTTTTTTTATTGACGACTATCAGTGTCGGATTTTTCTACCTTCTGGCTTACCAGGAAACCACCAAACGATGGTATAAAGGCATTCTGTATCTGCCGGCTCTTTTCAGCATAGGCCTGGCGATGTGCATCAATAATTCCAAAGCAGTGTTTGAAGCCCTATGCGGCAAAAATTGCGAATTTAAACGCACGCCGAAATTTAACATCTCATCATGCAAGGACCGGTCTTGGTTGAGCAAGAAATACAAGGGAACAGCGAACCCATCCACAATCCTTGAACTGGGTCTGGGGATTTATTTCAGTTTTTCCGTGTTCCTTGCATTTCAAAAAGGCATGTATTCCTGCATACCGTTCATGGTACTTTTCCAGATGGGGTTTTTGTATGTATCTCTTATGTCGATATTTCAAACGGTCTTGTTAAAAGTGACGTTTATCGCGCAAGAAAAGCTAAAAACCGCCGGGACCTTGGGTTAGAGGGTCCAAGCCATACCTTGACGCATGACGAAAGCGCCTGAGCGATAGCTGTAGTCGATCATTGAGATTGATTTATGGTCCTTCACCTCGAAGAAAGTGAGGGCCGGATTTCAAATCGAGACCGGGAACAAGGATTGAGCGGGGAGCAGGAAAGATCCATACCCGTTTAACCGGCTCATCAAAATGGATGATTATCAAAGGGAACACGTCGATGCCTACCGTATGGTCCAAGATCATTGGATTTCTCTGGAAATCTTGGCCAGATCGGCTCTTAAAGCGACCCTCTCCGATTATCTTGTCTTTCGAAAGGATGTCGATGGTTTTCTTGAAACTCATTTAAAGGACCTTTGTACTTCAGCATGCTATCAGAGCCGGCTCAGCGCCTGCTGCACACGTGAAGGGATCATCGTTTTTTTTGCCGATGTCGCTATCAATTGCATGATGTCCGAAAAGGCTCAGATCGAGTCTTTGATCGATCTCCTTCATCAGCCCAACTCCAGTTTCAAATGCATTTATCTGACCAAAAACGGATGTGCCTGGCAGATGAAACCGATCGTCTGCCAGATGTTTCTCTGTGACCGAGCGGAAAGAGAGATTTTAAAAAATAATCCGGATCTAAAGCGCAGATGGGAACATCTTAAAATTTTCAAAAAAAGCTTCACCTGGCCTGACCGCCGTGTTCTCTTCGATGACCTTGAACAATATTTCATCGATGCTGGAATGGACTCCCCTCTCATGTACTTTCATAAAAGCCCCGGCTTGCTTCGCATCAAATATCGGTCCGATTCGGGAAAATAAGTATCAAGGTCTGTCCCGATAATATTGAAAAATCGTAAAAACTCAAAATTAGGATGGCAAAGTAAAAAGCTTCAGATGCAAGGCGCGCAAATCCTGAGGAATGAGGCGTACATAGGGGTACGCCGCAATGACGAAGGATACAGCGCAACGCAGCAGATGGGCTTTTTACGAAGCCATCAATATTCAGTCTCAACATTTCAGCTGCCGCCTCATGAATATCATTTCATTTTTTCTTGATTTTCTAAAAAATTAATGTTAACTAAAATAGAGGTATTACTGAATTTTACTCCGCACCTTTTTGCTGAATCACGGCTTTTTCAGAGAGATGAGTGAGATAGGAAGGAAAAGTGTTTGCGATGAAAAACAGGTGGACGCTGACGACGGTTTTTTTCGGTTGTGTATGGTTCTTTTTTTCAGCACCAAATAGCATTGTGTCCCATGCCGCTCGCCTTGTGCCGGGAAACCTTGTCTATCAAGGGGCGTTTCGTCTTTCCGGAGAGTTCAACTGGGGAGCACGTGGAATGGTGTATTATCCCCAGGGAAACGGCGGCGCCGGTTCATTGTTAATTATCGGGTTTGATCTCAATCAGGCGGAATTTGCCCATGCTGAAATTCCACAGCCCGTTATCTCGAGAGACTATGGGAGCTTACCTGTCGCCAGGTTGCTTTCCGGCATGATCAACTTTGACGGTAATATCGTTGAAAGTGTGAGTCCGGACACCGCCTTTGCCAGCGGCATTGCATGTGTCCCACGCCGCGGGTCTCAGGGAAGCGACAAGCTATATGGTAGCATCGATCAATGGTACGGGGTGGTTGACGATACCCACCCCACTATCTGGTTTTCAGAGATGGATGGATCCAATCCCCGGGGACCTTATCATGTGGGTCCGACTACACTCCCTTATCACGGAAATAAAGCGGGGGATTTCCTCTTTACCGTCCCTCAGGGGTATGCCGATCAATATTTAGGAGGAAGGATTCTCGTCACCGGAAAGACCCGAGGGGCTTTCAACGGGAGTATGGGACCCACATTATTTGCCTTTCATCCCTGGTCGGAAGAAAATCCCAGTGGCCCCATGGATGCCGTGCCGATGCTCTGGTATCGCATTCGCTATCCGGAATGTGCGGGACCCAACGTGGGAGATAAAGCCCTTTGCGACTATCCGGGGTTTACCATGTGCGACAAATGGGAAGGCGGAGGCTTTGTCGAAAGCGGCGCCAATCGAGCCATCTTATTGCTGGGAATAAAAGGATTGGGTTCAAATTATTATGGAGAACCACCATCCGGAGCCTGTCTGGATAGCAAAGGGTATCATTGTGACCCTTACCAGAGGCAGGTTGTTTTTTATGATGTGGATGAACTGGGCCAGGTGGCCTTGGGGCAGCGGGATCCATGGACCGCAGTTCCTTATGCCGTATGGATTCCACAGGAATTCTTGTTGAACGGTTCCGATGGAGTCTCATGTGGTCAAACCGGGGATCTGACGGTGGATGCAGTGGGAAAACGGGTTTTCATGGTTGAGAAAGGATTCGGTGGGCATCTAAATGAAAATGCCGCCGCAGTTCATGTTTGGAAGGTGAATTGATGTACATTTTTTCGATCCGGTTGGTCATTGAAAAATGCCGAATCGTCTGCTTTCATGAAGAAAGAATCATGATCCGCCGGTCATTTATATCACGGAGAAAGGAGAGAACGATGAAAAAAAGAATTCAGCATTACTACCTCACCGTAGTATTGATATTAGGGCTTTTCTTTGTCGCTTTTCCCACAACCTCCTGGAGCCTGACTGCAGACCATCAAGCCACCTCCGCATTTCCCAATATTCCCGAGCCTTATTTCAGCCAAATTCAATCCAATTATCATGTTTTTTACGGCCACACCTCTCATGGAAGTCAAATTGTTACAGGCCTCCAGATGTTGAATGCCCAAAATCCGAATCTTTATGCACCGCCGGTCATTTATGATAATGACTGGACGGATTTAGGAGATTCTTCCTGGCCTACCATCACAAGAGATTTCCTCGCAAGCAATCCTCAGATTAATATGGTCATGTGGTCATGGTGTGGTCAACTGTCATGGATAACCCCCCCAGAAGTCGATTGGTATTTAACACAGATGGCCCAACTTGAACTGGAGTTTCCAGGGATCATTTTTGTTTACATGACCGGGCATCTTGATGGTGGGGGGCCCTCTGAAACCTTGTATGCCAATAACAATAGGATCCGTTCGTATTGTGCCGCATACAATAAAGTTCTTTTCGATTTTGCAGATATCGAAAGCTATGATCCGATAGGGAATTACTACCCTTATGGCTCGGACTGCTGTGAATGGTGTGAGACCTGGTGTTCCAATCAGGCTTGTCCGCCTTGCGAAGAATGCGCTCATTCTCATTGCTTCAATTGTTTTCAGAAAGGCAAAACCTTCTGGTGGATGATGGCAAATATCGCAGGTTGGCAACCTGCTTCCGAATCTCATGGGGCTCAATCCCCAACACATCTTTTACAATCGCTTTGCCCCCGAGTCCCACCACCGGATTCCGGCACACAGATTGTCGTGCGTAATGTGACGGAGTTGATGAATGCCGTCCAAAGCGCCAATGCCACGGGGAATGTTACCATCGTCTTGGAGGATGGAACGTATGTACTGGACCAGATGCTGTGGATCAGCGGTAACAATGTGATGTTTCGCAGCAGTTCGGGAAACCGTGATTCAGTCATTATTCAAGGACAGGGCATGTTTGGAGGTGTTTCGCATATTTTTAACGTCCCTGGGAGCTTCTTTACGGTTGCCAACATGACCATCGGCTGGGTGGCGAATCATGCCATCCAGATCCACAGCGATGCGGACAATGCGATCGTTCACGATGTCCATATGGTCGATACGGGAGAGCAAATGCTGAAAGTATCTTACAGGGAAGGGGATGGCATCAGTTCGGAAAACGGTTTGGTTGAATGGTGCTTGTTTGAATACAGCGCAGGCGTTGGCCCCCAATATTACATCGGGGGAATCGATGCCCATCAGGCCCACAACTGGATTATTCGGGACAATATATTCCGGTGGATTCGAAGTCCGGAGGCCGACCTTGCAGAATTTGCGATACATTTCTGGTCCGGATCGACAAACACCGTTGTTGAAAGAAATACCATCATCAATTGCGATAGAGGGATTGGTTTTGGTCTGGGAGATCGAGGCCACCATGGAGGGATTATCCGGAACAACGGCGTTTACACCACCCGGGATGTCGGGATAGGATTGGAAACCTCAAACGGAACGCTGGTTCTTAACAATACGGTTTTTTCAGAGAATTATCCGAATTCAATCGAGTATCGCTTCCCCGCAACCCAGGGAGTCTTAATTGTCAACAATCTGACCAATGCTCAAATTGCCGGCAGAGATGGCGGCAGCGGTTCTGTTGAAAATAATGTAACGGATGCGCAGGCCCCCTGGTTCATTGACATTGCAAACGGTAATTTTCACCTGTCGACACCCGTTTCCAGTGTCGTAGACCAGGGCCGGACCCTTGCGGAAGTGACAAACGATGTGGATTGTGAAGCCAGACCCAAGGGGCCTGGATATGATGTTGGGGCCGATGAGCTGTAATTGGTTTTTGAGTTTCACCCAAACACGCGTTTCTTGAAGCGGTGTCATCTGTCTTGCCCCAGTTGTGAACACGGCATTTAATTAGTAAAAAACGGTCGGGTTCACTCCCACCCTCCTCGCTTACGCAAATAGTTAAAACCGAAAAAAGCGGTTTCATTGACATCATGGGGTAACTAAGGCAATCTTTACTTGATATGAAACCCCGACATGGGATAAGATCTATTTATCCATAAAAAAAACAAGGAGTCGCTTATACTAGCTAACTCCTTGATATCATTGGTACGCCTGGCAGGATTCGAACCTGCGACCTACGGATTAGAAGTCCGTTGCTCTATCCATCTGAGCTACAGGCGCAACGGTGAATAAGATTTATAGCACAAGGCAATAAAGATGTCCATTAAAACGAAATCGGAAAGGATAGTGGCCAGGAAATCCTCCAAAAAATCCAAAAAGGCAAAGAAAAAACCGTTGGAATCGTCCATCAACAACCGGTTGCCGGCCAAAGAGGTTACTGAGAAGGCGATCGTACGGTATGACCCTCTCCAGCGCTATCTGATGGAAATCAGTCAGTATCGACTCCTCACACGGGAGGAGGAAATCAATCTGGCCAAAAGAATTCAGGAGACGGGAGACCGGGATGCCGCCTATGTCCTTGTGACATCCAATCTCAGGTTGGTGGTCAAAATCGCGCTGGAATTCCAAAGGATATGGATGCAAAATCTTTTAGACCTGATCCAGGAAGGAAATATCGGCCTGATGCAGGCGGCGAGGAAATTTGATCCTTATAAAAATGTCAAATTCAGCTATTATGCCTCCTTTTGGATCAAGGCTTATATATTGAAATTCATCATGGATAACTGGCGCCTGGTCAAGATCGGCACCACCCAGGGGCAAAGAAAGCTTTTTTTCAAGCTTAAAAAGGAGAAACAAAACCTCATTGATCAAGGGTTCGATCCCAAACCTAAACTTCTCTCCCAGCGCCTGGGTGTGACTGAGAAAGAGGTGGTGGAGATGGACCAGCGCCTGGATGGGTGGGACGTGTCTTTGGATGCCCCCATCAAGGAGGACTCCGATGCGGAACGGATCGATTTCGTCAGTTCCGAGGCCGAATCCATTGAAGTTCAGGTTTCCAAAAAAGAGATGGATTGGATTCTTCGTGATAAGATCGATTCGTTCAAAGAGCACCTGACCCCTCGGGAACTCGAAATTTTCGAACTGCGCATTTTCTCGGAGTCTCCGGTTACCCTCCAGGAGATTGGGGAACGCTATGGAATATCGAGGGAAAGGGTTCGCCAGGTTGAAAAAAATATTGTCAAGCGGATGAGGGATTTTTTTAAGGAAGGGATATCCGATTTTGACACTTTTTCCACCACCACCGGATAGTAAAATGCGATCCGGGGGATGAGCTTTGTATTTCTTCTCTTGCGAATCCGCTGCATCAAGCCGCGTTAGACGCATAGAACCATTGGAAAGGATCTGTGTTCCTATGAAGTTGCATCTGTTCCAAAGGGTATCCGCCCTTTTACTCATAATGATTATAACCGCCTGCAGCACCTCAAAGCATGCCGGGTTGAAGGACCCGGTACCTCATCTCCAGTCTGCTTCCCCGGCCTCCCAGGACTGGCCACAGAATTCATATTCCTTTTATTCCATAGCACAGTGGGAAATAAAGCAACAGAATCTGGAGAAGGCCAAGGAATTGCTCGGGAAATCCATACTACACGATCCGCATTCCACCTACTTAAAGATGGAATTTTCGGAGCTTCTGGCGGAACAGGAGGAGACCCAGCTTGCCCTGGAGATGATGAGAAATGTATCTGCCAATGACCCGAGCCATGTGGGCTCTTTGATCCTTCTGGGAAAGCTCGAACAGGAGCAAAAAAATCACGAAAAAGCCATCGAGGCCTTTGAAAGAGCACTTCAATTGGATCCCGGGCAAATGAGCGTTTACCTGTTTCTGGGTAATGGCTACATCGAAAAAGAAGACTTGGACAATGCAGAGCGGATTTACGAGGAACTGGTAAAACATTTCCCGGATTATTACGTGGGACACTTTTTCCTGGGCAAGGTACAGGCGAAAAAACGGCGCTTCGAAGCGGCAAAAATAGCCTTTTTAAAGGCGTTGGAGCTGGAACCTGAACTCGAAGAAGCCCGGTACGCCCTGATCGATCTTTATCAAGAGCACGGAGATGCCCCGGAAGCCATTCGACTCCTCCAGGATATGCTCGAAAAGAACCCGGAAAGTGTCAGGTCGAAAATGGGGCTTGGTGTGCTGTACCACCAGGCAGGAGACTCTCGGGCTTCGGAGGAGTATCTGAAGCCGTTAGGGAAAAAGAGTCTCTTAGATCCGGATATAATCCGGCAGTTGTTCAATCTCTATATAGATGAAAAGAAATATGACACCGCTATCGTGATATTGAGCGCCATGCTCGAAGGGGCGCCGGAAGCGTCGGATTTGCATTACCTGATGGGAATCGCCCATGACGGAAAGGAAAACAAGGCCCAGGCTGTCTACCATATGAAAAAGGTCCTTCCCGGCTCCCGATTCTACACCAATGCCATGGTTCACACCGCCTTTTTGCTTCAAGAGATGGGAAACACCAAAGAAGCCATTGATTTTTTAGAGGCCATTGTCCGGCAGATGCCCGAACACACTGAATTTTATTTATATCTGGGCTCTTTCTATGAAGAAATGGAACAATTTGATCAAGCGGAAAAAATTTTGAAACAGGGTTTGGCCAAGGATCCTGATAACGCCAAGATCCTTTTCCGTCTCGGCGTCGTCTATGACAAAGTCGACCGCAAGGAAGATTCTATTCATGCTATGGAGGAGGTCATTCGTCTTGATCCAAAAAATGCCAACGCACTCAATTACTTAGGGTATACATATGCTGAATTGGGTAAAAACCTGGATGAAGCGGAAAAGCTTATCAAAGAGGCTTTGAATCATAAACCCAATGACGGTTATATTACGGATAGCTTGGGCTGGGTCTATTACAGAAAGGGTCGGTTTCAGGAAGCACTGGAATGGATTCAGAAGGCGACTGTTCTTGTTCCGGAAGACCCGATTATTTTGGAACACCTCGGCGATATTTATCTTCAAATGAAAGATAATGAAAAGGCGCTCCAATATTATCAGAGGTCCCTGGAACTGATGAAAAAAGATAAATCAAAAATTGAGATAAAAATAAATAGTTTACTGAAATTATTAAATTAAATATGGTATGCTTTTCCGCTTCTCTTTTTTTCATCAAAAGGTACTATCGTTGGACAGGCGGGTTTTTTTATGGATTCTTGTTTTTTGGGTAACCGGATGCACGGGCTTTGATCATACCGATGTTCGACCTTCAGCACCCAGGGTTCTCGAAGGACAGGCCCTGATTGAGAAACTGAAGCGTAACAACAGCGATCTTAAGACTTTCAAAGGGGTGGGTTCGCTGCGCCTGAAAAATGACGGAAATCTGCAAACGCTGCGAGTGGCCTGGATGGGTGAATCCCCGGAAAAGCTCCGCATCGAAGCCCTCTCGATTTCCGGACAGCCGATGGCCAGCTTTGCCGGAGACGGAGAGTGGCTTTATTTTCTTTTTCATGCAGAACAGAGATATTATAAAAAACGATACGAAACAGGATTTGATCGGTTTTTATCGATACCGGTCCGTCCCAAGGAGATGATTGCCCTCCTGGGTGGTAAAATTCCCGTCGAAGCATACCACACAGTCGATCTTATCAACGATCCGGATTCCCCGGGCTATATACTGATTTTGAAAAAGAGATGGTATGGAATCGTTGAAAAGATCTACCTGGATTCGGAAAAACAGAAAGTTCTTAAAATCGAGTGTTTCGATGGGCAGGGAGCATTGTCATTTCGGGTTCAACGGGATCAGTTCCAGGCGGTTACCGGTTTTAACCTCCCGTTTTTAATCCATGCGTCGGACAATGACGGGTCATTTTTCGAACTTACGGTCCAGAGGTGCTGGACCAATGTACCGGTCGATCCTGAAGGCTTTACCATTTACCCTAAAGCGGGTTAAAGACCTTGCCTTTTCGATGAAGATTATCAGGCTTTTCAGAGTCTGACATGGAAAAAGACTGCCCGATCCGTTTCCTGGCCGAAAGGCCACTTGGCAGATTAGCCAAATGGTTGCGCTTAATGGGTTTTGACACACTTTATGGACCCGATGTTCCGAAGCCTGTTTCCAAGGACCTATTGGAGGGAAGAATCCGTCTGACGCGTTCTCGACACCTATATACTCCCACATCGACTCAACACACGATTTTCATCCGGTCGGATCATTTGGAAGAGCAACTTCGGCAGATGATTCAGGAATTGAGATTGACCCATGAGGATGCCCATCCTTTCATTCGCTGTATTCGGTGCAATGATATTCTCTATAAAGTGAATAAGAACGAGATCGTTTGGCGCGTCCCCGACCATATTTGGGAGACTCAAGAGACGTTTTCCGCTTGCAGGTCATGTCAACGGGTTTACTGGCCAGGGACGCATACCCAGCGTGCCGGCCGGATTATTGAGGAGCTTATTAACAACGTCCCTCGCGCAGACTAAGGTGTCGATGGGAGCGGTAAGGTGGAAGTCGATTCAATGAAGCAAGCCGTTGCCCTCGAGGCCAGACTGAGAGGATGTAAAAATGTCTTGACACTAGGGGTACACCCAAACTGGTCGGATTACACGGAAGAGGAGAGGGCACTAGTCCTGGCTTCAGAAAAAATTTATTATCCGACCTTATTTTATGCGGATCTATTCGACGTCATGGGGAAAAGGACCTTCCCTAGTTACCACACCTATAAGTGTGTTCAGGACAAAATCAAGCAAAATGCCCTATTGGATCTTTTTGGTGTCCCTCACCCGCGAACACGTGTCTTTTATGGTAAGGGCCAGAAGGCATCCATCCTGGGCCATTTCAGCTTTCCGTTTATTGCTAAAATTCCTCGAAATTCCGCTATGGGAAGAGGTGTTTACCTGATTCGAAACGAGGGGGAGCTGAAAAAATATTGCACCCGGAAGGATCCGGCATATGTCCAGGAATATCTGTCTATCGACCGGGACATCCGCGTGGTGGTTATAGGAGGGCGTGTGGTTCATGCTTATTGGCGTATCACTCCTAAAAACGAATTTCGGAGCAACGTGGCCCTCGGTGCTGCCGTTTGCTTCAATCCGATTCCTCAAGAAGCTCTGGGCCTGGCCCTTGAGACGGCCCGGTGTTGCCGGTGGGATGACGTCGGCATAGACATCTGCATTCATGAGGGTAAATGTTACGTGTTGGAAGCGAACATGAAATACGGGATGCAGGGATTTCGATCGGCCGGGATCGATTTCACTCGGATGATGGAATCTATGATCGAAAACCGGGAAATTTAATCAGGCGTTTCTATAACCCATGAATCTTGATCGAATCAGGAAGGGGCTGGATGACCGAGAGATTGAACGCCTTTCCCCCCATGCGACCCGAAGTGCGGATGCGGTAAGACGCCGGGAAGAACCTCGGCTGAAGCTGGGGTATCGCCAGGCCTTTTCAGTGGATGTGGATCGCATCCTCTATTCCCATGCTTATACCCGGTATATCGATAAAACCCAGGTCTTCTACCTGATTGAAAACGATCATATCACTCATCGTGTTCTCCACGTCCAGTTGGTCTCCAAAATCGCCCGGACCATCGGGCGCTTCCTGGAACTCAATGAAGATCTCATCGAGGCCATTGCCTTAGGGCATGATATCGGGCACACGCCTTTCGGACATGACGGTGAACGCTTTCTTTCAGGGCTCTGCAAGGAAGTCGGTATCGGCTATTTCCATCACAATGTCCAGAGCGTCCAGTTTTTGGACCGTGTAGAAAGAAAAGGGAAGGGATGGAACCTAACCCTTCAAACTCTAGACGGCATCCTGTGTCATGACGGCGAAGTTCACGATGAGAAACTGGAACCCAAAAAGGGGAAAAGCTTTGATGATTTGCAAAATGAGATAAGGATAAAAAAAGAAGATCCCGATTCGGCTTTAACACCCATGACCCTTGAAGGATGTGTGGTCCGTGTAGCCGATACCATCAGCTATGTAGGTCGAGATATTGAGGATGCCATTCGACTGGGGATGACCCGACGGTCGGATATTCCGAAACCCTGCACGAAGCGCTTAGGGGAAACCAACGGAGAGATTGTCTATACATTGGTAACCGACGTCATTTCCAACAGTGCGCAAACCGGCTGCATCGCCCTGAGCAAAGAGGTATCCGAAGCCTTGAAAATACTAAAACAGTTTAATTATGAGCGCATCTATATGAACCCGGCGATTAAGACACATACTCAAACCATCGAGAAGCTTTTCGGGATTCTCTTCAAGACTTACGTTCGGGATATCGAACGCCACAACCATTCGTCTGTCATATTCACGAATTTTTTAACGGGTATGTCCGAAGACTATTTTTACACGCACGGGCCTTATGAGATCGTACGAGATTTCATCGCCGGCATGACGGACCGATATTTTTTAATGCAATGCCCGGAAGACCTGAGGCCCAGATCTATAGTCATGTATGGTTGAAACGAAAACATCAGATCTCAATATAGGCCCGAGTTACCGGCATCGGATTCGAACACAAGCGCTGACCGTCTTTCCCGTCAGGGTGAAAGAGACCGATCTCCTGGTTTACGCTCAAAAGGATCTGACCGCCTTGACCACGGATCTGGTGCTCAAATATCGCGGCCATATCGAAGCCTTCATTAAAAACCACCCGGAATTCGTCGTTTCCCTATCCCCGCTGAACATACCAGAGCCTGTTCCCCGGATCATCCAGGATATGCTCCAGGCGGCGAAAAAGGCCGGAGTAGGTCCCATGGCGGCGGTGGCCGGGGCAATCGCTCAATGTGTCGGCATGGATATCCTTTCTCTCCCGGACGGTTCCAGCGAGGTCATTATTGAGAACGGAGGGGATATATTCATTAAAGCCGAAAATCCCATCACTGTGGGCCTTTATGCCGGGGAATCACCTCTTTCCTTTAAGATCGGCCTGCAAATCCGATCCGACACCGCACCGGTTGCGGTATGCACGTCTTCCGGAACTGTTGGGCATTCCCTGAGCTTTGGGAAAGCGGACGCGGTGTGTGTCGTTTCCGAGTCATGCCCTTTTGCGGATGCGGTGGCCACCGCTATCGGAAATCTTATCCGGTCAGACAAGGATATACCCAAAGGGATCGAGTACGGTCGACAAATGAAAGGCGTGACCGGACTTGTAGTGGTCGTGGGGAGCAAAATGGGGATTTGGGGGGAACTGGAACTGGTGCGCATATAGGAAAAAAATGCCTTGAGTTTTACAGGGAAAGAGAGTATTGAAAACCAGCTTCACACCAGCTTCACGACCGGATTTGGGAAAAGAGGATGGGAATTTAAGGATGAAAACCATGTGGGCTCCGTGGCGGATGGAATACATCCTCAACCAAAAGAAGGAAGGATGTATTTTCTGCAAAGGGCAGGGAGAGGACGATACCCTGACCCTGTTCAAGGGAAACAACTCCCTGGTGATGATGAACAAGTTCCCTTATATCAACGGACATCTTCTCGTTGCACCCAATAGTCACCTCTCAACACTCCATGAACTGACAACCGATGAGATGGGGATACTGTTAAAAACGGTGGAACGATCCGTTGGCATACTAAAGGAGGCCATGAAGCCAGACGGGTTCAATGTGGGTTTAAACCTTGGGAAAGTAGCCGGTGCCGGCGTTGAAGAGCACCTTCATTTTCATGTCGTACCGAGATGGTTCGGCGATACCAATGCCCTGACCGTATTCGCCGACATACGGGTGATCCCTGAGCATTTTAAAGCGACGTATGACAGGCTCAAGCCTTACTTTGATCAAATCGATCCAACTCAATAAAATTGTAGGGAGAATTTGCTCATGAATAAATTAAAGGTTGTCTTTTGGGTGCTTTTGATCGGCTTTTTCGGCCTATTGATATACGAAAATCAGGAATTATTCCTAAGCAAAAATGGGCTGCGTATCGATCTATATTTTTACGCTTATCAGGTTCCCGAAATTACCAATGCCATTTATTATCTAGCCTACTTTTTAATTGGATTGCTTGTTTCCTATTTTGCCACTCTTGCCGAACGGTTCAAATCGAATAAAACCATAAAAGATCTCAAATCAACGTCAGACTCCCATCTTCAAAAGGTTTCGGTGCTTCAAGCGGAACTGGATGCATTGAAGAGGCCTGCGGTCGCTTCCACTGTCCAACCTCAAGATTCAGCGTCTTGAACCGGCGGTTTGATCCTTACCTCCACGGTCCCGGCGTGTGAAGCGATTGGGGTTCGTGATCTAAACGCATCTCAGGAACCAAAAGAAAACATTCGGCTCCGCATCCGAGTTCAAGTTCCATGAAATCGAAAAATCTGACCCCCATGATGCAGCAGTACCTCCTGATTAAGGAGGGGCACCCTGATGCCATCCTTTTTTTTCGGATGGGGGATTTTTACGAAATGTTTTTTGAAGACGCCGAGGTGGCCTCGAGAATCCTGGACATCACCCTCACATCTCGGAATAAAAACGAAACCGATTCAGTACCCATGTGCGGAGTTCCGGTAAAAGCCGCCCCGGTTTATATCGGTAAACTCCTGGGACACGGCATGAAGGTCGCCCTCTGCGATCAGCTGGAAGATCCGACCACAGTCAAGGGCTTGGTCAAGCGTGACGTGGTTCGCGTCATAACGCCGGGTATGATCGTTGAAAATGAGTATCTGGATGAAAAGACCGAAAATTACCTTATTTCCCTTGTCCAAATCGACAGTGTTTTTGGGATAGCCTCCATGGATGTTTCCACCGGGCGTTTCCGGGTTATCGAGGTCGAAAGTTTGGATCAGGCCCGAGATGAAATCCTTCGTATCGCACCGGCAGAGGTTCTTCTCCCGAGTTCTGCGCAAAGAGGATTGGGACGGATGACCTTTGAACCTCTTCATCCTGTGATCTCAAATCGTTCCGTGACTTTCCTGGAGGACCGCTTCTTTGACGTGGGCAGAGGGAAAGAAAGCCTTATCGATCAGTTTCAAACGTTTAACTTGGAGGGTTTCGGGTGCGCTCACCTGAAAGCCGGGATCGGTGCGGCGGGTGCTCTTTTGCAATATGTCAGGGAAACACAGAAACAACCCATCGAACACATAACGCGACTTGAGCCCTATGCCTATTCAGATTCCCTTGTGATCGACGATTTAAGCTGTAAAAACCTCGAACTGATGAAGAACCTGTGGGACGGATCTAGGGAAGGAACTTTGCTCGGCATCATGGATAAAACCATTACTGCCATGGGCGGAAGACTCCTCAAGCGCTGGTTGCGTTATCCCTCAATGGATATGGGTGAAATCACGCATCGATTGGATGCTGTAGAGGAAGCTAAAGCGGATATGCCGGCGACCCGAAGCATCCGAGAACTGCTGGGTCAGGTGGCCGATTTGGAGCGGCTTGGTACCAAAATCGTCTTGGGCCGTGCCAACGCGAGGGATCTGATCGCTTTGAAACGCTCTATCCAGTCCTTGCCCGGAATAACCGGACGCCTTTTGTCATTTCGATCCGTATTTTTTCACCTGGAAACGGATACGGCAACCCTAAATGAGCTGGCGCAAAAAATCGAACAAGCCATCTCTGAAGATCCGCCCCTCACCATTCATGAAGGGGGCATCATTAAGAAAGGGTATCATCCGGGCCTCGATGAACTGATCCTGATTACTCAGGAAGGAAGAGCCTGCCTCGCCAGACTGGAATCCCGTGAAAAACAGGCTACCGGGATTCAGTCCCTGAAGGTGCGATATAACAAAGTGTTCGGGTATTATATCGAAATCCCGAAAACACAAACGGCGGCTGTTCCGGCCCATTATGTACGAAAACAAACCTTGGTCAACGCCGAGCGATACATCACAGATGAACTGAAAGCCTTTGAACTAAAAGTCTTCACCGCCCAGGAGCAACGCGCGGCCTTGGAGTTCGAGCTTTTCAATGACATCCGGTCCGATATCGCACTGAAAAATACGCACATCCAGAAGGTTGCAACATTTCTAGCCCGTCTGGATGTACTGTTGAATCTTGCAGAAATTGCAGACCGGAGTCGCTATGTTCGACCGGTCATCACCACGGACGGTCGCCTGATTATCGAAGACGGGCGGCACCCGGTGGTGGAAAAAACAATTCCCGGAGGGCGGTTCGTCCCCAATACGATTCAAATGGGCAATGAGGAACAGCAGGTGCTTATCATCACCGGTCCGAACATGGCAGGAAAGTCGACCCTTTTGAGGCAGGCGGCCCTTTTGGTGCTCATGGCCCATATGGGATCTTTCATTCCTGCCCGGGCAGCATCCATTTCCTTGACGGATCGCATCTTCACCCGCGTCGGTGCGCTGGACAACTTGTCTCAGGGGAAGAGCACTTTTATGGTGGAGATGCAGGAAACGGCCAATATTTTGAACAATACCACCCTCGATAGCCTGGTGATCTTGGACGAGATCGGTCGCGGAACCAGCACATACGACGGTCTCAGCATTGCCTGGGCTGTCGCCGAATACCTGCATGACCTCAAAGGAAAGGGAGTTAAAACCCTATTTGCCACCCATTACCACGAGTTGATCGCCCTTTCCGAATGCAAACCGCGTATTAAAAATTTTAATGTGGCGGTCAAGGAATGGAATGAAGAGATCATTTTTTTACGTAAGCTGGTCGAAGGGGGGACGAACCGGAGCTACGGTATCCAGGTGGCGCGGCTGGCGGGAATGCCGAAGGAAGTGGTCGGAAGGGCCAAAGAAATCCTTCTGGAAATCGAAAACCGCCCTAAGGCTTTTATCGCAGAGAAAGAATTCGGAAAAATGATTCCGGCTCAACTTTCGCTTTTTTCGCCGCCATCTTCTTTCGTGATCGAGCGGTTGAAAAATATCGATGTTTTGAATATGACACCCATGGAGGCGTTAGCTTATTTAAATGAGCTGAAGGATAAGGCGAAAGGGCCCGACGATCAGGACACGATATGACGTGTGCCGGCCCCTGTTTTGTACCATTTTTTTAATGAAAAATATGAACTGTCCAGGATCCCGTTTGTTTCAGGCCGAAAACACCCATCGAATCCTCAGGCTGATCGCACTTTTCCTGGTCTGTTTGACGATACCAGGCTCAGCAACGGCCATGGATGCAAAAGAGAAGTTTCATCTCGCCGAAACCTGCCGGCAGCGTTTGATGGAAAATTCTAAAAAACAGCAGTTTCGGCACAACTGGATATCCTGTATCGAGAAATTTAATGCCGTTTATCAGGACGATCCCTCGGGGACCTGGGCGGCAGCGGGATTATTTCAGGCGGCACACCTTTACGAGAAGCTTTATAAACGCTCCGGAAAGTCTTCGGACCGCCGGGAAGCGTTGGATATCTACCAACGCCTCATAAAGCGCTTTCCAGACAGCGCTTATTCCAAAAAAGCCGTCCAGGCCGTCGAGGCGCTAACAGCTGGAGATTCCATCCAAAAACAGCTGACATTGCCTAAGACTTACGATCCTGTCAGGGGGGCTGAAGAGCAAATCCGTAAGGGGGCGGAGGATTCGGGTCTGGTCACTATCAGCGACATCCGGCACTGGTCCAACCCCACTTATACCCGTGTCGTAGTCAATGCCGCCGGAGAGGTGGACTATACCTTTAATTTGCTGAAGATGGATCCATCACAGAAAAAGTTCCCCAGGCTCTACGTGGATCTGAGGCATTCCCGGCTGGAAAAAGATATCAATACGATAATTCCCATCAATGACGACCTTCTCAGCGAGGTCCGGGCCGGTCAGTATCAACCCGATTCGGTCAGAGTCGTGCTCGATATCAAGTCCTTTGAAAGCTATAAGATCTTTTCCTTGAAAAATCCTTTCCGGATTGTCATCGATATCTGGGGTGAGTCCTCTCGAGAGGCTCAAGGGAAAACTCCCGAAGGCCCGATGCGGGATTTGTCAATCCCGAAGGGATCACTGGCCAGACAACTGGCTCTGGGGGTCAGGAGGATCATCATCGATCCAGGGCACGGTGGGAAAGATTTCGGAGCACCGGGATACATGCAAGGAGTCCATGAAAAAGACATCGTGCTGAGCATTGCAAGAAGACTCGCAGAAAAGGTTCAAAAAAAGCTCAAATTGGAGGTAGTGCTCACCCGTGACAGGGATCATTACCTCACACTGGAAGAACGAACTGCCATCGCCAATACAAAAAATGCCGATCTATTCGTCTCCATTCACACCAATGCGTCGAGGGATCATCGGGCATATGGTTTAGAGACATATTTCTTAAACCTGGCAACCGACGAAGATGCAATTATGGTTGCTGCCCGGGAGAATGCCACCTCTACGAAAAACATCAGCGATTTGCAAAAGATCCTTTTTGACCTGATGCAAAATGCCAAGGTCAATGAATCGAGCCGGTTGGCGGGTCTGGTCCAACAGTCCCTGGTGGGAGGCATGGAAAAAAAATACACCAGAATCCGGGATAAAGGGGTGAAACAGGCACCGTTTTATGTGTTGCTGGGAGCCCAAATGCCCGCCATATTGATTGAAACCTCTTTTATCAGCAACGCGAGGGATTGTAGTCGGCTCATGGACCCGGTATATCAGGATCGCATGTGCGATACGATTATTGAAGGCATCGATCGGTACATCAAGGAAACACATCCCATAGCACAGATCGGGAACAGCAGGAGTGCTCTGGCGACCCTTGATCATCTTTTTCATCCGGGATGACTAAAAATCAGAGGCATTTGTCATTGATTATATCTATGATGGATTCATAAACACCTAACCATCGAATTGCCGGAAATGATTTAATGAATGGAGGAAAAGTCATGGATTATACCCACATCCTTTTCGAGAAAAAAGGTCCCGTTGCAATGATCATATTCAATCGGCCCAAGGTGCTCAATGCTCTAAACAGTGCGCTTTTAAAGGAGCTTTCCCATGCGCTGGATCGGATTGCCGAAGATGAAGCAATCCGGTTACTGGTACTGACCGGGAGCGGAGAGAAGGCTTTTGTCGCCGGGGCCGACATTTCCGAACTGGCCACGCTGACCCCGCTTCAAACCAAGCACTTTGCCAAGAGGAGCCAAGACATCATCAATCGATTGCAGGAACTACCCATCCCTGTGATTGCGGCGGTGAACGGATTCGCACTGGGGGGAGGCGCGGAGATTGCTATGGCCTGCGACTTTATTTATGCCTCCGATACTGCCCTGTTCGGACAGCCGGAGATCAATCTGGGGCTGATCCCCGGATTTGGTGGAACCCAACGACTTCCCAGGAGAATCAACATCGGTCGGGCTAAAGAATTAATTTTCACGGGGGCGATGGTTAATGCCTCCGAGGCCATGGGGATGGGGCTTGTCAACAAGGTTATCCCCAGATCCGAGCTGATGGATGAAGTGATGAAAACCGCTTCGATCATCGCTTCTAAGGGACGTGTTGCCTTGCGGGAGGCAAAAGAGGCGATCAATGGCGGAATGAACGTCGATCTTGCCACCGGTTGCCGGATCGAGGTGGATGCGTTCGCCCTTTGCATGGCAAGCCCGGACGCTAAGGAAGGAACCTCGGCTTTTCTGGAAAAGCGTAAAGCCCGGTTCAATGGGGGTATCAGGGATTAAGAATCTTTTGATCCTATCGATTTATCGGTTGTTAAGAAGCCGGTTTAACGACAATCTTGAAACCGATGTGTCGTTCAACAGCATAAAAAATGGTTGCATATGCATGGAAATGTGATAAATATAAAAAGCCATGGACATCAATCCAAAGGGAACCTTACGCTTCAAAACCGACCGCGCCATTTTTTAATCTTTTGATATGACTGACAACCGGTCAGCGCTACAATTGGTGTGGGGGATTTTGCTGGTGGCTGCAGGAGTCGGAGTCTTTTTCAGGATCCCCCAGGTGATGCCGCAAATCGAAAAAATAGAGGTGTTTTCAGGTGCCGGGGTATTCATTCGTTTTTGTTTTTACTTCATCGGTATCATTCTCATCGGGGGAGGGTCCAAAAAAATTTATCACCACCTTTTTAAAAAAAGAGATCCGGAAATTGAAATCTGATTATAAGCAAGATAAAATAAATATTATGTGAATATTTAAAAGGAGTCAAACAACTCGGCAATGAATCGACCCTTAAAAAAGCCCATCCCCTTTCGCACCGATGCCGCCAAGAGTACAAGCCTTCGGGCCACAGTGCGGGATCAGTCCGGGGCAGGCAAGACAAAAATCGGTGAAATACTGTCCAAAGAAGGACAGATCAACCATAATCAGCTTAAGCATGCCGTGGACTATCAGCAAAAACACGGTGGCATGCTGAGTCACATTTTGCTCCGTTTAAGATACATTGAAGAGGACACGATCCTCAACCTTCTGAGCCGATCGTATAACTATCCCCCCATTCGGTCACAACAATTGAATCCCGAAAAAGATGTTTTGCAGTTGCTTTCTTACGAGACGGCCAAGGCTCATATGGCCTTTCCCGTATCTCTGAAAGAAGAGACTCTCCGCGTGGCCATGGTGGAGCCCACCGATACCGCCCTGGTGGAAAGCCTCCAGGCCGCCGTCAAGAGGAACCTAACCATCGGCGTCTGTACGGAAAAAGAGATTCTCGAGGCGTTCAAGACTCACTACAAAATCAGCGATGAGGAGTATCAACAGTATCTCGACCTTGCGAAAGATGATGAAGATGAGGAGGATGTCAAGGTCGTGGAGGACTTTGGCTCCCTGGTCTCTGAGGCTGAAGGGGAAATCGAGCTGCAAAGCGTTCGGGAGGATGTGGAGGAAAAAGAAGCCTTCCTGGCCAATGATGCGCCCATCATCAAGCTGGTCAACGGCATCCTCGTGAAGGCCATCACGGATGGGATCAGCGACATCCATATCGAGCCTTTTGAGCATTCCCTGCAGGTGAGATACCGGTTGGACGGCGCTCTTTTCAGATCCATGAATCTTCCGGTCACCATCAAGAGCGCCATCACCTCCCGGGTAAAAATTCTTTCCGGCCTCGACATCGCGGAACGACGCCTGCCCCAGGACGGCCGGATCAAGATGAATATCGGAAAGAAAAAGAACGTGGATATCCGCGTCTCGATTCTCCCCACGCTTTTCGGGGAAAGCATCGTCATGCGGATCCTCGACAGAAGTCAGCTCAACGTGGATCTCACCCGGCTGGGATTTGAGCTGGAAACGTTCAAGACCATTCAGAGGTGTATCTCCAGACCCTATGGGTTGCTGCTGGTCACCGGCCCTACCGGGAGCGGAAAAACCACCACGCTTTATTCCATCCTCAACGCCTTGAATACCGAAGACACCAAGATCCTCACGGTGGAGGACCCGGTGGAATTCAACTTCAGGGGGATCAATCAGGTCCTTGTCCGGGAAAAAATCGGGTTGACCTTCGCCGCGGCGTTGAGATCCTTTCTACGCCAGGATCCGGACGTCATCATGATCGGTGAAATTCGGGACCTGGAGACCGCAGAGATCGCCATCAAAGCGGCCATGACCGGACACCTGGTTTTTGCGACGGTGCACACCAATGATGCGCCTTCCACCATCAGCCGTCTGGTGGATATCGGCATTCCGTCTTACATGCTGGCCTCCTCGGTGACGATGGTCTTGTCTCAGCGCCTGATCCGGAGGCTGTGTCCCAAATGCAAGGTGGAAGTCGATAATAAAGATGCGGAAGCGCTTGAGGCTCTGGGCTTTTCCAAGGATGAAATCCCTGATCTGAAGATCTACAGGCCGAAAGGGTGCGCGGCATGTAACGGCGCGGGATATAAGGGTCGCGTAGGGCTCTATGAGTTGATGGAGGTGACCGACGATGTGGAAAAGGCCATCAATGCGAATCTCCCCGAGGATCAACTCCGTAAAATCGCCGTTCGGGAGGGAATGTTCACCCTCCGCGACGTCGGCCTCAATAAGATCCGCGAAGGCGTGACCTCCGTGGAAGAGGTGGCCAGGAATACCGCCATCACCAAAGAATCTCTTCCGGATTATTTGGTCAACCCGGACATTGAAGAATACGAGGACCGCGACGTGATCATCCGAGAAGGAAACACCGATAAAGATTTCTTCATGTTGGTCAAGGGTGCCCTGTATGTGGTCAAGGGCGGCAAGGTTATATCCCAGATCGTGCAGCCCGGAGAATATTTTGGAGAGATGAGCGCCGTTACCGGTGACCCTCGATCCGCTACGATTATTTCAAACAAGCGCTCTACCGTGAAACGATATCCCGGAGACAAGCTCCCGGATGTCATCGAGAACCATCCCAATGTCGCCAAGCATTTGTTTGAGGTGATGGCCAATCGCTTAAACCATGCGGATCGCCAGATCTACCGGCTTCTTACTGAGAAAGGCCGCAGCGAATAATCATTTTTCGGTTTATTCCCTCTGATTCAATTACCCCTCATTTCTTTAGCGGCGATAAATTTGCTTAACTGATCCTCGTAGTATTTCCGGTTATCCCGGGTCAGGGTCAGCGCCTGTTTCCCGGCAGAAACCGCGCCGTCCACATCGCCTGAAACAAACAGGCTTTCAGCCAGCGTGTCCCATATGTGAGGGGAAGGTTCAATGCTCAGGGCCTGTTGGGCCAGGAGAACCGCCCGTTGGGGATTTCTGAGAGCTTTCTCCGGACAAGTAGCATATAGCCATGCCAGATTGTTTAATACCCCGGGATCATCCGACATAAGTGAAATCGCTTTTTCGTAGGCCCGTGTTGCTTTCTCATAGCGGTCGGCCGCGTAGTATAGATCGCCCAGCATGGCATAAAATTTTGGATTTTCCGGGGATTTCTTGATTTCCCTTTCCAATATCTTTTCAAGAAAATGGGTGCCGATCCGCTTTCCGGCCTGGCCGTAATTCAGATGATACCCCACAAACCCAACGGCAAGGATTCCCGTGAGATAGACGACCATGCTTTTTCGGATCTTCCGGTCCTGGATTGAGATCCACCGCCTGTCCGTCTCGCATTTTTTCAGATAATCGATCCTATCTTTCAAACTGAAATGGTGCCAGTTGGGCTTGTTCAGCGGCTGGCCGCTGGTTTGGGCGATTTTATAAAGAGTAGAGATCAAAGGCTTTGCATTGTCCATGACCGCATAGATGTAGACATCGGCCTGCCGCTCGAAATTGCGCATGAAAAAACCGAAAATATACCGGAAATAGATTAAAAATATGGCGATCATGAATAGGCTGAAAAGAATGGAAGTGACGGTGGCATGATTGATACCTGTACGGCTCAGCAGTCGATAGGCCGGCTGGGCGTAAACCATCAGATAGGCGACTAGATCGAAGGTGGCATAGGAAAGGAGCAGATATCCAATAAAAAAAAGGAGATAAAAAAGGAGGTGCTTCTTTTTGACATGGCCGATTTCATGGGCGATGACAGCGTCCACCTCTTCAGGATCCAGGAAATGAAGAAGAGCCGGCGTGACCAGAATATAACGGAAGCGGCGGACCAGTCCCATGACCCCGGCTGTAATCATTCTTCCTCCGAAGATCGGCCAATTCAAGATGTCGGCGTAGTGAAGCCCCGTCCTTTCGCATAGGGCTTCGATTCGCTGGCGGAAGAAACCGGGGGCTAAGGGGCGACACCTCCAAAATTTCTGGATCATGACAGGCCCGATCAGGGCTATTCCCATCAAAAAAAAGATAAAATAGGCGATTTCGCCTCCGGTGGTGGAAAGGATGCGCTTGGGTGTTTCAAAGGGCAACGCAAAGAGGATATCGGAAACGCCGGAAAGAAGGAGCCATGGAAAAAGCACGGGTATGGAAAACATGACATGGGAAAAAACATAGGATTCGCCATCCGTGTCGGGTCCGTATATCCGGTTATGAACTCGACCTGCAAAAGTCCAAACAATGGAGAGGTAGCCGATGAAAAGCAAGATAAAACCCAATGCCAAAAGAGTTGGAGCCGTTGAAAAGATTGTCATGTCAAAAAAGAAAGAGGGCAGGTTCAGGCCATAGATATCGAGTGCATAAACGGCAATGGCGGCAGCCGATAATCGGGAAAGAGCGGATTGGGATCGATGGTCCAACTCGGAAGGGGAATCAGAAAAAGATTTATCAATGATCCGTCGAAACTGCAGCCGAGAAAAAAAAGTAAATAGAAATGCTTTAAGCAGGAAAATAGAAAAGGCCTCTGACCAACCGAACTGAATTTCCTTTGAGGGTTGATAGGTGACGTAGATCAACAGGGCGATGATGAAGTAGAGAAAGTTGGCAAACATGATCCATCCGGATTCCTATCTCAGTTTGGTCATTTTTCTTGAGTGGGGATCACGCCGTCATAAGGCGGGATACCCAAAAAATAAAAGGTAAATGCCGTTTCCATACGGTGGTTCAACGGGTATTAGCGGATCGGCGGGAACTGAAGTAGCGTTCCTTTTCGCTATAAATGCATCCGCAGTACTGTTGACGATACATACCCAGTTGCTTTGAGGTTTGTACTCCCTCTTTCCAGCCCGCGCGGAAATCGTGGTAAACAAAAGGAACCCCGATTTCAAGACCGATCTTTTCCCCAATGGAATGGATTGCGTCGTGATTCTGAAATTTGCTGTACAGTAGGGTCGTGGAAAAAGCGTCAAAACCATTCTTTGCGGCAACTGCTGCGATGGTACCGAGTCGCTCGCGATAGCAAATGAGGCATCGATTGGATTCGTTGAAGGCCATTTTCCTCAAGAACCCTTCCAGATCATATCCTTCTTTTAAAATTAAGGGAAGATCTATTTTGGAGGCATAATCCTTCAATGTGGTCTGTCTTTTAAGACATTCGGTGTAAGGGTGAATGTTGTCCGAATAAAAGAAGCCCGTGACTTCAAAGCCTTCCGAGCGCAGCATCTTGACGGGGAAAATGGAGCAGGGACCGCAGCAGGCGTGCAAAAGAATCTTCATTGGCGTTGTCCGAAAATAGCGGTTCCGATTCGGACCAGAGTCGCTCCTTCTTCAATGGCCACTTCGAAGTCCCCCGTCATTCCCATGGAAAGCTCATGGAAGGTCTCGGATTTCAGATCCTCCTGGAGTCGATCCCGTATTTGTCTTAATGCGGCAAAAAAAGGTCTGGCCCGTTCCGGCTGGTCGAAAAAAGGGGGCATGGTCATCAACCCCCTGAGCCGAAGATGTTTCATGCCGCCGACAGCTGTTGCCAGGTTGTGTGCCTCATCGGTGGAAATGCCCGATTTGGTTGCCTCCTCGGAGATATTGACCTGGATCAGGACCTCTTGAACTTTACCTTCCTTACCGGCTTGTCGATTTAACTCTAGGGCCAGTTTGATGCTATCCACCGTATGAATCAGCTCGAAAAGGCGGACGGCGTATTTGGCTTTGTTGGATTGGAGATGCCCGATGAAATGCCAGGATACCGGCCGATCTTTGAGGGTTTCGATTTTCCCCCGGGCTTCCTGGATATAGTTTTCCCCAAAAATGTCAACCCCGGCGTCAAGAGCCTCCTGAATGCACAAAGAAGGAACCGTTTTGCTCGCCGCAACCAGCCGGACTGCTTCCGGGTCACGGCCGTTACGAGCGGCCGCCTCACGGATCCGTCTTTTCACCTGTTCAATTCTTTCCCTTAATTGGTTGTCCATTTTGTGTTTTGAAGAGTCCATTTCGGGCTTGTCGGCATTTCGATGACCTTTTCCCTGATGAGAACATCCATCACCTCGCATACCGGAAGCCCCACCACACAGGTATAGGAACCATTGATCCGTTGGACCAAAAACGTTCCAAGCCCCTGTATGGCGTATGCACCGGCCTTGTCGTAAGGCTCGGAAGTGGATGCGTACCAGGCGATTTCCATTTCGCTGAGAGGCTTAAACGTCACTTCAGTCTGAACGGTATCGGAAAAAAATCGGCTCGAAGATTCGTTGCGTATAGCATACCCTGTGAAGACGATATGGGTTTTTCCGCTAAGAAGACGCAGCATGGCTTCGGCTGTATGTCTGGAATCCGGTTTTTCCAAAACCATCCCGTCTATTACGACGATGGTATCTGCCCCGATGATCCAGCTCTCCGGATGACGCATTGAGACCCAACGAGCCTTTTCTTCCGCCAGCAACCGAACATATGCCGCCGAATCCGGATTCGGTTCGGCTTTTTCCTCGACGGGAGAGGGAATAATAGAAAAGTCCAATCCGGCCTGTCTCAGCAACTCGTTTCTCCTAGGAGATCGGGAAGCCAGGATGATAGGCGAATTTAAAACATATCTTATCATAGGCGTTGCTTATCAAACTCAAACACTTATGACAAGACATTGAGATCGGGAAGTTAGAAGAGAAGGCGCCGGGCAACCGGCAGGAATCGGGATCTTGTCTTGAAGCATGCGGAAAGAAGCCGGTATAGAACTTTACCGGATGCGTCCTCCGTTTCCCCTGGGGGGAAGAGACTGGGACGGCGCCTGTTGGTAAAAATCCAGCAGCTTCTGAAAACGTTCAGGGCCCAGGATTTTTCTGACCTCCAAGATAAACTGAAAGCGGGACTGGGAAAGGGCGCCCCGTTTTTGTTCCAGCCTTTCAAATTGCTGCCTTGCCGAATTTTCGTTGAAGTTGTTTTTACCGAACAGGGTTTCCAGCTCGAAGCGTTCCGCTTCCAGATCCCCTTTGCTCTGAATCAACCGACGCCGGCTTTCCACATAGGCGTTTTCCAGTCGGTTGATTTCCTGACCTGACAGGTCGAGTCTTTGGATGACTTTGGGATCTTTCCACCATCTTCCACCTGGCAGTTCCTGGGAGAATGCCGCCGGCGGGATGAGAAAAAGCAGCCCTGTCACCAATGCGATTAAACCGACTTTAGCCATAGCGTCAAACCCCTATTCCTGAAATTAAAGGTCAATGAATCACTTTCGACCAGTGGCGCCACGAACCGTATGAACTCATCGGTCAACCGCGGTTCATCGTCTGCAGTAATATATCGATAAGTCTTGGGGAGGGCCTCATCGATGAGAGCATCGACTTCGGCCATTAAAGCAGCGTCATCGATCTTTTCCAGGTGCGCGGTATCGACCTTTTCTTTACCGCGGAGCCAGGCCGCATCATACCACCAAGCCAAGGCGACGATCAGGAGAATACTCACCGCCGATGCCAGGGCAGGGCGCCAGCCGAAGTTCCAGCCATAAACTCTGCGGCTTGGACGCTTGTGGAGGATGGAGGGATAACCTTTCGGATGTGGAGCATGTTGGGCGGCCAGTTGGCCCAACTGAATCAGCGGAGCCTCCATGACGGTTTTTCTTTTCCGGCATAGCGAACATGTTGAAAGATGAAATTGCTCCGCCGGATTCAGGTCGGCTTCATCGATGATGGCTCTAAGCAGTAGCGCATCGCTTAAATGGCTATGGTTTTCATTTTTCATATTCATGCCTCATCGAAAAGCCTCTGGAAAGAGGGTTCTTTCCTGAACTTATTGATGGCTCGGTACAAACAGGTTTTAACTGTACTTTCGCTGCGGTTCATCACCTGGGAGATTTCCCGGATGTTGAGATGATCTAAAAATTTTAATAAAAAGACCTCTTTTTCCATGGACGAAAGCTTTTTAACAAGTCGGCCGAAGATTTTCCAGAAATCAGCCTTCTGAAGGCGCTTTTCCGCATCCGCTTCCTGAAAGTGTTCGCTTCCAGGGTCATCGGGATCCACCCGTTCGGGTAATTTTACAAAGAGTTTAAGCCATCGCTTTTTTCGATAATAGTCCCTTACCTTGTTTACGGCAATCTGAAAGAGCCAGCCCCGAATACGCTCCGGAGATTTCAAGGTTGCAATATTCTGAAAAGCCTGCAGAAATACGTCTTGGGCGATGTCTTCGGCATCCGGTCTGGACTGGGTACGATAATAGATCATTTTGAAAATGTCCGCATAAAAGGTCCTGACGATAGGATCAAACGCCCCCTCAACCCCGCCGGCGGCCTGCTGAATGAATAAATCCAAAGATTTCTCGCCGGAGCCCGAGCGATCCGTGTTTATGGGCATGGGCCATCCACTATCTCAGGTCGAAAGCATCCAGGAATCGTTCCGGCATAGACACACAGACAGCAGGCATCCGCTGTTCTTTAGATTTTAAAGTAAAAGACGTTTAATACACGGTTTTAGTTTACAAAAAATCCAAAAATGGCGAAATCGACACCGTCGGCCTTAGGTTTTTTAGGCTGATGATCCGGTCAAACGGTTTTTTTATACAGCGGCGAGATATCTCGAAGTGTATTTACGGTTTTTTGTAAAGATTCCAGAAAGGCCGTCATATCCGATTCCGTATTGTCGATGCCGAAAGAGATTACCAGGGTCCCCTGAGCATCAGCATGACTCAAACCCAGCGACATAAGCACGTGGGAAGCTCGTAACGAGCCTGTGGCGCAAGCGCTTCGGGTAGAGATGGCGATTCCGTCATCGTCAAGCATCAGCATGACGCTTTCCCCTTCGATATACTTTATGGAGACGGAAACCAGGTTGGGGAGGCTGTATTCCGGATGCGTATTGATGAGGTATTCGTCGATGTATCGGGGAAAGTCATGGAGGAGCTTTTTTTTCAGACTCGTTAAATAGTCAAGCCTTGGGTCCATATTCAGAAATGCAAGTTCCGCAGCCTTTCCCATCCCGATGATGCCGATGAGGTTCTCAGCTCCAGCGCGCTTATTTCCCTCCTGGACCCCTCCGTCGAGAAGCGGCCATATACGGGTTCCCCGCTTGATATAAAGCCCCCCGACTCCGGTAGGGCCGTAGAAAGTGTTGGAGGCAAAACTGAGGAGATCGACGCCCAGTTTTTGAACGTCGATCGGAACTGCCCCCACGGAATCCACGGCATCCGTGTGGAAAAGGATCCTTTTTTCCCTGGCGATCTTTGCGATTTCGGCAATGGGTTGCAACGTGCCGGTTTCGTTGTTGCTATGCATGACGGAGATCAGGATGGTTTCGTCATTGATGGCGTCTGCGACATCCTGAGGGTTGACGCGTCCGCTGGAGTCCACGGAAAGGGAGGTCACGTTAAACCCCTGGGATTTAATCCTGCGGATGCTCCGAATAACGGCGTTGTGCTCGATATTGGTGGTGATGATGTGCTTGCCCCGTTCCATGTTGGCCAACGCCGCTCCTTTTATGGCGTGATTCACCGACTCTGTGCCGCCTGATGTGAAAACCACCTCCTTAGGCGATGCGGCGTTGATCAGCCGAGCCGTCTGTTCCCTGGCTTTTTCCAAGGCCGCCGCCGCCGTTTCGCCTTCCTGATGTTGGCTCGACGGATTATGGTGGTCTTTTTCAATCGCCTCGATCATGACCGCCTTGACTTCCGGCAAGATCGGTTGGGAGCTGATGTGGTCCAGGTTGATGCGTTTCATCATGGAATATTCCTTTCCGTGTTCAGTGCTCTTCTTTCAGGTCATGCTGGCAGGCATCGCAGAATTCGGTCCCTTCTTCAAGTTCCACGTCGCAATAGGGGCAGTAACATTTGTCCCCATGTGAATGCTGGTGTTCATCTTTTCTCTTGAGCTCAATAATCGGTTTTCCGGCCTTTCGGGCTTCGTAGTTCTTGATGGCCATCTGGAGGGCATCCGCACCCAGATTGCTGCAATGGAGTTTGTTTTTGGGCAGACCCTCGAGAGCATCGGCGACATCTTTATTGGTGATCCTTTTGGCCTCTTCAAGAGTTTTTCCTTTTGCGATCTCGGTCAACATGCTTGACACGGCTATGGCGCTGCCGCATCCGAAGGTCTGAAATTTGATGTCCTCGATCCGGTCGTTGTTGACCCTGATATAGATAGTCATCATATCTCCGCAAATCGGATTCCCCACTTCACCCACTCCGCTGGCATCCTCGATGACGCCCACATTCCTGGGATTTCTGAAATGGTCCATCACAGTTTGATTATACATCATAGATCTTCCTCCTTGATTGAATCCAACAGTAACCACTCCAAACTATGTTTAAAGGCTTATGGGTCAAATTTTATCAAACCGTTCAAGCGATTATGTAAGAAATTGCCTCATGGATCGAAAACCAGCTTAAACTATATATGTTATCACAAAATTTCTTCTTTTGTCACGTCATTATTGATGAACTCGTAAAAAGTCGAAAATCAGATGGCAAAGGAAAAAGTTCAAGTTCAAGGCGTCGCGAATCCCGTGTGATGAGGCGTACTTATCGTACGTCGAAATCGCAACGGGATGAAGCGCAACGCAGAAATTGGACTTTTTACGAAGCCATCATTATTGAAAAGGTCTTTTTAGGATGCACGGATTAATAACCACAGGCCGATATTGACATTCCAGCGGCTTGAAGGTACAGAATCTCAACCATGCATTTTGCCTGGATGGCGGAACAGGTAGACGCAAGGGACTTAAAATCCCTTGGGGCTAAGTCCCCGTGCCGGTTCGATTCCGGCTCCAGGCACTTGAAATCATTAGAGGTTATTCTCATTTTGAAAAACCTCTTTTCCCCTCAAAATCGACGATTGTGCCCGAAATTGTGCCCATAACATTTTTTAGGTATTCCTCCTGACGCTTGGCAGCGAGCTTCAGGTCCTTGTCGTCGACGATATTGTAGCGTTCGAAAATCGATCGTGTTTTATGGCCTGAAATCATCATCGCAACTTTCTCCGGTATGCCTGCTCGGACCATATTCCTCACTGCCGTCCGTCGTAGGTCGTGAAACAATTTTCGAGGGATGCCGGTGTCTTTGAAAGCCTTATCCCAAGCAAATCGGAAATCTTTAATTTTGTCGTCGCCACTCCGGTTTGTAAATATGAACGGCAGCAACTTCTTGTTCGCTTTCCGCTTGGCCCAAAGCCCTTCGAAAATTTCTATGAGCTCGGAATCCAAATAAATCAAGCGACCGGCTTTATTCTTGGTTGTTCCGACTTCCAGACGAACCATCCAATTGAAACGATCGACTTGAGCCCATGTTAGGTTAAAGATTTCTTGAAAGCGCCATCCGAATTTATAGCCGAAGGTTACAGGAGCTTTGAGGTAGTGGGGTAGGGCATCGCGGAATTCCAAAAACTCATCATGCTCGAAGAAACCTCTCCGCACATTGTTTTCCTCCAGCATCTTGATTTTTGGTACACTGGCTACCCGCGGCGGCGTTTGTTGAGCTCCAATATTCAAAGATCGCTTTAAAGCCGCCAATTCACGGTTGATGGTCGCGTTGGCAGCTCCCTCTTTCTGGCGTTTCTCGATGTATGTGTTGATTCTCGGAGTCGTGATGGTCAAGACCTTATTCCCTTTGAAAAATTTTTCGAGTTGTTTCACACTCCTTTCCGCCCTGGCGAGCGATTTTTTCTGGTTGATCCGGTAATCGCGGAGAAAATCTTCGACCAGATCATCGAAGGTGATTTTGTCGAATTGCACGGCAGGCAATCTTCCCTGTGCGATGTCACCTTCCCTTCTATCCAAGAACTTTTTTGCGACCATCTTCTTGGTGCTTTTTGAGCTCTCTCTGAATGTGAGTAAAGTCCCCAAAAAAGATGTGAAGGACTCCTAACCAGTCGTAACTTTCAGCTACTTGCAACACATTATTCCCCAGAACTTTGGTTTTTATCGATAATGATTTTTCGAATTGGCTTTTTGCGCGTGTATAATTCCCAGCAAGGTATTGCAGTTTCCCGAGATAATCGAGGGGTTCTGTTAATTTGAGAGAGAAGGAACCGTGAATCTTTTCTTGAGCTGATAAAAGATTTTCGGCTAAAGGAATCGCTTTGCTGTAATAGCCTTTTTTATATAAGTCATCTATCTCTGGAGAGAGTAGTGTCGGATTGTCTTTAACTCTTTGAGACGAATAGGAGGGTTGATACAAAGAAAAAACGATGACAAGAGAAATCAGAATATGTCTACAGCTTTCAAGGATACTATTTTTTGACATGATAAATTCTATTCATACAAATCAGGACTGCACGAAATGCAATTGTCTTGAAAAGGAATTTTATGAAATTCGAGTGCTGTCTCTTTGTCAATAATGATGTTCTCTGCGGTTTCTCCGATGGGATCCGTTTTTGGTCTCAAAAGGGATCCTTAATGTCTTGAATAGATCAACCCGCATTTAGGGCACTCTTCTTGCCTAACAAATTTATCGTCTTTTTCTGTTCGTTGATATCCACACTTGGGGCAAACCATGGCAGACCTTCCTATCCTGATTTTGGGAAAATATGTTACCTAACGTCCTGGCTTGAAAACCATTGGGGACCGTTTGACCCAATTTTTTAGTTCAGACGACTGAACGAAATTTGAATCGGTATTATCCATATAATATTATTGAAAATAGAACAAATTCGAAAAGTGCCATGCAATTTCATCAATGATCTCACAACCAATGAAAATGACGAACCTGGTGTTTCCGAGACCAGTAAAAATCGTTGAGTTTGGTCGGTTGGTATACCAATGGAGCTGCGGGATTGTGTTTTTATTGCGTCAAGAGTAAGCTGGCGCTATGTTGATCATTACTCCAAGACTTGTCATTCCCGAGAGCGAACTTGACGAAAGATTCGTTTTGGCTTCAGGACCTGGAGGCCAAAACATCAATAAGGTTGCCACTTCAGTTCAATTGCGTTTTGATCTCCAGCGTTCTCCTTCCCTGTCCGATACGGTTCGGGAGCGTCTGCGCCATATTGCGGGTAAACGCCTGTCTGTGGAAGGTATTCTGGTGATCGAGGCTCGGCGTTTTCGAACTCAAGCACAGAATCGACAAGATGCCCGTCAACGTTTAATCCGTCTGATTCGCAAGGCTCTTGAAATTCCAAAGATTCGACGTGCGACGAAGCCAACGCGTGCTTCGCTGGCTCGTCGTATAGAAGCCAAAGTGCATCGTGGAAAAATCAAGAAAACGAGAAGTGTCAGAACGGAAATGGATGAGTAAGGCAGGCCGTGGCATTTTAACAATCAACACAGCGTTTGACCTCCTTTCTTGTTCAGTCGACTGAACTATTTTTTCGGTTCAATCGGTTTTAAAAGGCCTTTCTGTTAAATTCACCGACTTATTTGAGATAACCGAGCTATTTGGTCTTTGCATGGTAAAAACCTTTTGAAAAACACTCCTTTCTCGCTATTCGGCCTTTTTCAATGGATTTTGTCACTTATGGATATTTTTCTTGTTTTGTAATTGAAAATATTGGTATAAATTCAAAATCCGCTCAATTGTTTCCGTTTCCTTGACATCTTCAACTTCAAAAGGGAGGAGACCATGCCAGCAGCTTACAAGTACGAAATCTACAAGGACAAGTCAGGCCAGTTCCGCTTCCGCTTTAAGGCTCCCAACGGCAAAGTCATGTTTTCAGGCGAGGGCTACAAAACCAAAATAGCTGTCATGAAGACCGTCGAGTCGATCAAGAAGAATGCTGCAGATGGGGTAGTCGAGGAAACAGCCTAAACATTAAAATCTTTCAATTTGAGAGTACCCGTGAAAACCATCGGCCTACTTGGCGGGATGAGCTGGGAGATAGTACGGCCGAGGGGTGGCTCGTCGGAATGGCTTTTCGAGAGGAGGCGCTGTGAATAAAGTCGCAGTACGGCTAGCTGACGGTCACATGATCAATGGCATGACAGCCGACTTCTTCCCGGGGAAAGACCTGTTTCATGAGAGCATGGCGAACGTAGCGGCCGGGCAGGCGGTAGGGGCCTGGGTCTGCTCGATGCGCATCGAGAGATTTGCGTAATCTCTGGGCCAACACATTCTTGACGCTGCGGAGGACGTGGAGTAGTGTTCCCTCGTCACTCCAACGTGAGAGATGTGGGTGGGGTGCGAGTTGGGTGCCTTCGTGGTTGCGCTCCCGACCGGATGATGGTGAAAGGAGGTCAGGCATGGGATCTCGGAAACTCGCTGTTGTACTGATCGCGACGGTGGCTCTCGTACGACTTGTGGTGTGCGGAGGTGGAAGCTGCCAGGGTGGTTCGCAGGACCCGAGTCCCTCGAAGGCGGCTGGAGCCTCGGGCAGCGCGTACCACGTGGCAGTGACGGGGAACGACAGCGATACCGGTTCAGCCGCGCGGCCGTGGCGGACGCTGCAGCACGCGGCGGATAGCGTCGCCGGCGGCGACACTGTCTCCGTGCACGGCGGTACGTACAGTGTGGAAGAGCTGATCTTCTCGCGCTCAGGAAGCGAGGGCAACCCGATCGTCTTCGGCGCCGCTGCGGGCGATGCGGTGATTGTAGAAGGGAACGTGATGGTGGCACCCGGTACGTCCTACTTGCAACTCGCGGGATTCACGGTTCAGGGCTTTCGCATATGGGGCGTGACGCTCTCGGGCGACAACCATCACGTGACGCTCTCGCGGCTCACGGTGGTGGGTGGGGAGGCGGGCATCCGGCTGACGGAGGGCAATTCCGGCGAGGCTGCGGCCAATGGACCCGTGAGTGACGTGATTGTCGAGGACAGCACAATCCGCGATACGGTCTTCACGGCGGTGGACTGCACTCCGGGTCCCTGCGACCGCGCGACGTTTCGGCGTCTCGAGATCGCCAACGCCGGTATCGCGGGCGGCTTCGGTGGCGATGGGTTGGGGCTAGAGCGCGGGCAGGAGGTCCTCGTCGAGGATTGCCTCGTCCATGATAACGGCGGAGACGGGATCGACCTAAACTCCCGTGATTTTGCAGGTCACGTCTCCGGCATCATCGTGAGACGCAACCAAGTGTACCGGAATCACCTTCAGGGCATCAAACTCTGGGGGGGCGGCCGCATGGAGGCCAATGCCATCTGGGGGCAGGGCATCAACCCGGTGATGGTCGGAAAGTACGACAGCACTGTCGAGGTGGTGAGGAATACCATCGCCTACAACATGTACGACCTCAATTTCGGCGAACGCGATTACTCGTTCGTTGCTGGCTATCCACACGACGACACGGGCATGCCGGCGCGGCTCGACCTCACGCTGACGGGCAATATCTTCGCCTTCAACACCGGACCTGAGCAGGGAGGCCACACCGGGATCTACCTCGGCCAGAATGTACATCTGGTGGAGGAGCGCGATAACGTCTTCTTCAGCCGAGAGGATGAGGAGATACTGGCAGTCTTCTTAGGCGACAGGGCGATCTCGCAGTCCGAGATCGCGAACGGCACGTTTGCCCGTCTCACAGGACAGGGAGCGGGGGATCTCGTCGCCGATCCCCTGTTCGTGTCACCCTGGCCCGCAGTCGACCTGAACCTCCGGGACGGGAGCCCTGCTGTCGGTCGTGGCGCGTACTCAGCCCGCGCGACTCACCCGAAGGCCTGCTGCGAATTTGATAAGAATTTGCTAATTTGTGGGCGGATTAAGCACGAGCATGAATTGTGTCTTACCATCGTCGGCACCCCAAGATATGGGAACATACAGTTGTCGTGGCGGATGTATTTTCAATTAATCAAAGGCGGATGCGCTATCAATCGGAATTTTCATCGGCAAAAGGCCATTATCTCGGCCGATTTGGGTATAGTTCAACGGGTCAGCACCGACCGATTTTTTAAAAAGTAAGCATCCATGGGATAAACCGGGTCGGAGATGTAATCCTCGACGGAAGGCTGAGAAGTGCCGTCGTAGGTGGGAAATTTAGTCAGAGGGGGGGCGGGACATCATCCGATATGATACCGTCGGTACATAATTAAAACCGCAGAATGCGGCTATCAGTCCATGCCATTCCAAAAATCACATCTGCCAAATAATGTCATTTCCAATGTTCGAATCAACTATTTTTCCTACGATAATGAGCTTATCGCTCATCGAGCTCATCCTGATCTTGTCGTCCATTGGGGGGCTAATTGAACCAGGGGTAAGACACAGGAGGGGGGGGGGGGTTATCTGGATGATCCATCCGCTAACCATACCCTCCAACTTCAACGTGCAATACGAATCAGATCCCTTCAACCCGGTCATCGGTCACTTACAGTCACAGGTTTTGGTGTTTTTTTTAAAACACAAAACACATATAAAAAAAACCTCATTTCTGTGTCCGAATGTGACTGGTGACCGTAGCGAATCATAATCCAACCCCCAACCATCCCCGAACACTTTTGGTGCCGAACCTGCAGTCCTTGAACCCCTTC
>CAVTQK010000022.1:0-6536 GCA_963736855.1 uncultured delta proteobacterium | reverse complement strand
ATTTCCAGTATCGTCATCCCACAGGCCTTCATTTCTTCCTCCACCCGGTGGGTGTTTTTTTCGATCATCCCGGAGCAGATGAAGATACCGCCCGGCGCTAAAACGGCCGGAATCCGCGGCACAAGAGTCATGATCACCTCGGTTAAGATATTGGCGGTCACCATATCAAAAGATCCGGAGACTGCTTCTGTAAGACTTCCGGCAAAAAGGAGAAACCGTCCCGGATCGATTTCATTTTGAATCAGATTTTTTCTTGCTACCTCTAGGGCTGTAAAATCCTTGTCGATACCCGTCAGGCGCCCTGCCCCGAGCTTTCCCGCAGCAATCATCAGGATCCCGGATCCGCAACCGATATCCAGAAATGATTCCCCGCCCAAAACATGCTTTTCGATAAGCTCCAGACAAAGGGCCGTGGTGGCGTGGCTTCCGGTACCGAATGCCATACCCGGGTCAATTTCAAGAATCACGTCATCGAGTCTCGCCTCAAATTCTTCCCAGGTGGGTTTGACCACCAGACGATTCCCGATACGCATGGGATGGAAATGCCGCTTCCAGGTCTCGGCCCACTCGGATTCGTCCCGGCGGCGCCGCTGCAATGCAAGCCGGATCCCGGTATCGCGTTCCAGCTTCGCCAGGCGCTTTTCAAGATAGGAGAGTCTTCGGCGAATCCGCCGTCTTCCGGAAAATATCCGTCCACATGGGGTGGGCCGTCTTCCGGCAAAACCCCTTCCGCCCAGTCGTCCTCGGTTTTAATCCGGCCGTCATAGACCGCAACGCCGGAAAACCCGGTTTCGAAAAAGGCATCGGCCACCAGCTCCGCAACCAATAAACCTTCCTTTTCCTGGTATTCCGCACGGACCTCGATCCATTTCACCGGTATTTCTCTTCCTCTTCGGATTATAGATCCAGGGGGCTTTTCACACCCAGCACATTCTTGGCAGCCACATGGGTATAAATCATGGTGGTCTGCACGTTTTTATGGCCGAGGAGTTCCTGGATGGTCCGGATATCGTATCCGTTTTCCAGAAGACGGGTCGCGAAACTGTGCCTCAAACTGTGCGCCGTGACGTTTTTCGGGATGCCAGCTTTTCGAGCGGCTTCCTTGATCTGCCGCTGCACTCCCGTTTCGTGAATATGATGCCGCCGGATCTTCCCGGATCGGGGGTCTGCGGAAAGGTCACGGGACGGAAACGTCCAGAACCACACCCAGCTTTTTCCGGCATCGGGGTATTTTTTTTCCAGGGCGCCGGGGAGAAAAACCCCGTCTACGCCATCGGAACGATCCTGATCATAAACGCGTCGGACCTGTTCCAGGTGTTTCCTTAGATCATCCTTGAGACTCTCCGGTAGCACCGTTACCCGGTCCGCATCTCCTTTTCCGGCTCGGATAATCAGACACCCTTTTTCGAAATCGATGTCTTTGATCCTCAGGCGAAGGCATTCCGAGATTCGCAACCCACATCCATAAATGAGCCGGGCCATGAGCCGGTAATACCCTTCCAAATTATCCAGCAACCGCAAGACTTCCTGCTTGGTTAAAACCACCGGTAGTCTCAGGCTTTGCCTGGCGCGAAGAGTACCTTCGATTTGAACCGTCTCCTTATGAAGGGCATGACGGTAGAAAAAAAGGATTGCATTGAACGCCTGGTTTTGCGTGGAGGCCGTCACGTGCCGCTCCACGGCCAGGTAAGAAAGGAAGTCCCGGACTTGTTCCGAGGTCAACGCCTCGGGATCGATGCCTTTTACGAAACGATAGAAATCTCTCAGCCAACCCAGATAGGCTTTTTCGGTTGCAAAGGATCGGTGCTTGAGCCGAAGCATGCGCTGCATTTCACCGGTTGCTTCGCGCCATCTTTCGTTGAGAGGCGTTTGGCCTGAACTGAAAGCGGCACTTTTTCTTTTTCTGAAATAAAGGTAAAGACGGATTGCCTCTTTGGCCTGCTTGACTTGCCACTCCTCTAGTTTCATCGACAGATGGTTCAAATAGGTATCCAGTTCCTCTTGGGGTACCGGATCTCCCGGATCCTTTTTGAAATAGCTGAAAAACCGCATCACCCAGGTCACGTAAAATCCAACTTGCTTTTCCAGAACGACGTGTTGGTCTTCAAGATAGGTTTTAAAATTCCCAATCATTATTATTATGAGTCTGTATAATATTTAATTTTACACTAAATAACAGATATTCTTTGCTCTATTCGTTGCCTCAAATTAAAAGACATTAACGCCGCAACTTCTATATCTTATTAATATCATTAATTTTAAATCAATATTTGATCTTCATTTCATCAACAGTTTCATTTTATTGAACTTATAGAGATATTCTGCTATATTACGGCTAAATTGTCAAATGGTTTTCACGTAAACGCTATGTGTTTTCTGTTGGCCATCCTTATAGGTTAGCCGATAAGCCATAAGAGATGACTTCTTTGAACATATGCATCGCGCTCTATTGCATGTGGAACAAACGCTTGTAATTGACCCGCGAACAAATTCAGGGAACTGAGCCAATTTATTTAAAAGTTCATTTCGTTTCTTGACCGGATCCATCCTTGACACCTCCGCATAATAATAGTAGACGTATATATTACGTCTACTAATCGATTGTCAACTTTTTATGGGAGGAACTCAATGAACCCCAAAAATAGATCAGGATGGGCTGCGGAAGAGTTTGCAGAGGTCAATCTCGGAGATAAAAGACTCGATACGAGACTGATTAAGCTATGTGATAGATTTTCGGATGCTCCGGAGAGCCCCATCAACCAGGCATGTGTGGATTGGGCAGAAACTAAAGCTGCATATCGTTTCTTTCAAAACAATAAAGTTGAGGTTGACAAGATGCTGGCGGCCCACCGATGTAAAACAGCTCAGCGTGCTAAGGAACATAGAACGGTTCTTGCAATCCAAGATACCAGTTACTTTGTCTATACGAATCATCCGAAGACCGAAGGACTCGGAAAGATGTCTTTAAAGAAGGGTAAGAACGTGAAAAACATCTATTCCAACGGTCTGATAATGCATACATGCCTGGCAGTGACGACTAAAGGCCTCCCGATAGGGTTGTTTGATCAAAAAATCTTTTCACGTAAACTCCGGAAAAAGGATAACCGTAAAACCAGACCTCATGACTATCTGCCAATAGAGGATAAGGAAAGCTATAGATGGCTTGAGGCATTAGAAAATACCATGGAGGTAACAGGTTGTACCCAAATCGTCACAGTATGCGATCGCGAAGCGGATCTATACGAGTTCTTTAAACGCAGCCGCCAAATCGATGCCCCTGTTCTCGTCCGCGCAAACGCAGACAGGACTATAAATCGTAAATCTCGTTATGCAGAGAAGGACGTCGAAAATCTTTGGGAGCATATGCGAAAACAGCCCGATTCAGGGTCCTACGTGGTAGAGATCTCGAAAAGATCTAAGACGAAGCACACCAAAGAAAGGGAAGCACGCACTGCGATTGTCTCTGTACGTTTCGACTCTTTTACCCTCAATCCTCCCCGCAACAACATCAGACACAGCACGGAGAAACTTCCAGACATTGAGATGCACGCCGTCTATGTTCTAGAAGAAAATCCGCCAGCTGGAGAGGAAGCCATCGAGTGGATGCTCCTGACCAATCTTCCTGTCATGTCGTATGAAGACGCTTATGAAAAAGTTTTGTGGTACTGCTTACGCTGGCGAATTGAAATGTACTTCAAAGTCTTAAAGTCCGGGTTTATGGTTGAATCATGTCGGCTTGGGCACGCCGACCGGCTGGCTAAATATCTCACAGTTATGAGTATTGTGGCTTGGCGATTGTTCATGATTACCCTAATTGCTCGAACCGATCCGACAACATCCTGCTCAACATTCCTAACTGATCAAGAATGGAAGGTTCTTTTCCTGCATACAAATAAAAACAAGACTATTCCGAAAAAGCCACCATCCATTGGCATCGTTGTTATCTGGATTGCAAAACTCGGCGGATACTTAGCACGAAAAAGCGATGGGCCGCCCGGTACTATTACCCTATGGAGAGGATGGAAGCGTCTTGCAGATCTTACTGAAGGCTTGAAACTGGCAGATCAACTATGATAATCGGGTAGCCGGGGGATTTTCTCCCCCAGCCCCCACACCACCTAGCATGCGGGTCCGCACTAGGCGGTTCCCAGAAGCTACCGAGCCGTAGCCGGGTAATGGATGTTTACCCACAGATCTTTGACAGACAGCAAACCTTGATCCTTGAGCCATTGATTGGTCATGCCCGACTGGGTGGCCAGCGTGCGTGAAGTCGCCAGGGACCTTTCCGGCTCATGCCGACCGAGATAGCGTCCGCAGGTAAGTTCCGAGCTTCGTCAGCTCGCGAACCTTGGTGCGACAGTAGCGCCATTGTTTCCAATAGCACATGCGCATCCTGCGGCGCAGCCAGTGGTCAATTTCCGGAATCGGACGATAGTACTCCGATATCCCGAAGTAGCCCATCCAGCCGCGCAGGTATTCGGCCAGCTTGGCAAGACGGTATTCCATGGAGACGCCCCAGCTCCGACCGGTCAGTTCCTTCACCCGCCGTTTGAACTTGGCGAAGGCCTTGTCCGACCAGCGGATACTGGCGCCCTTGAAGACAAACCCGAGGAAGGTGATCTCGTTGGTCGAGGCCACCTTGCTCTTCTCCTGGTTGACCTTGAGCTTGAGCTTTCGTTCCAGGAACCGAGTGATGCTTGCCATCACCCGCTCACCGGCCCGCCGACTTTTCACCAGAATGACAAAGTCATCGGCATAGCGGGCGAAACGGTGGCCGCGCTTCTCCAGTTCCTTGTCAAGGTCATCCAGGAGGATGTTAGCTGAGCAGGGGTGAAAGCGGACCACCTTGAGGAACACCCTTTCGGGTCTCCTCGCGGCGGCCGTTGATCACCACTCCGGCCCGCAGGTATTTGCCGATCAGCTTGCAGGACGCGCTTATCGCGCACCTTTCTGCTGACCCGGCACATCAGGACGTCATGCTCCACGGTGTCGAAGAATTTCGACAGATCGGCGTCTACCGCCACGCGGTATCCCTTGCGGATGTAGTCGCGCACCTGGTAGACGGCATCGTGGGCCGAACGTCCCGGACGGAATCCGAAACTCGACTTCCGAAAAGTCCGGATCAAAGATCGGCAGCAGTACCTGGGCAATGGCTTGTTGGATCAGGCGGTCAAGCACGGCGGGAATCCCCAGGGGGCGAGTGCCGCCTGTTGCTTTCGGGATCTCCACCCTCTTGACCGGCAAAGGTTGGTAGGTGCCTGCAAAGATGGACGAACGGATCTCCTCCCAGTGTTCGCGGGCAAAGGCCATAAAGTCGTCGATGGGCATGTTGTCCACGCCCGGCGCTCCTTTGTTGGCCTTGACCCGTTCCCATGCCTTGATCATATTCGGCCGGGAGAGAATCTGTTCCAGCAGGTTTTCATTGGGATCGGGTTTATCGGCAACGCGCCGACCATTCGCTCCCCCGGTCGGGTTCATGGCGATGGTCGAGCTTGCCGGGCCTTTTCCCTGCTCTGGGTTCGGTCCTTCGTTCGCCGATGGCGAACTACTATGACCTCGGCTGACTCCTGCCCGATCATCCGGCATGTTTCCATGCAGGACGCTGTCCAGCGTTAGCTGGACCGCCTGTCGGACAGGCCTCCCCGGATAAGAACGTGATCTGTCGCTACGCAACCGCGGCATTTACCGTATCTCCTAAACCCGGGGCTTTGTCATGTTGTGCTGACTTACCCGGAGACTTGGCCTTGTATGCCATTTCTGTTCGTCGGCTCATAGCTTTGCGCTCCAGCTTCCTTCGGACGATCCCTCGCGAGATCGCCCTTGCTTTCGGCTAGTATTTATGTTCCTGTCTTCACGACAGTAACGGGTTTACATACAGGGGACTTGCACCCCATAAGATCACGCCCATGCCGGGCGTACACAAGTGCAAGGACGGCGAGGACCATGCCGCCTCACGCTCTGCGTTCGCCCATAAATACTGATAGAAAGTTGACAGTAAAAATATGAAATATGACATACAATTCAAACCAAGAGCAGTGAAGGATATTGAAAAGCTATCATCACGCATACAAACAAAAATCATCAAAGATATTGAGGGAATGGGTGATGATTTGGCGGGAGACGTTAAACGACTTACAAATTTTACACCTGAAGATCGTTTGCGAGTGGGAGATTACAGGGTGTTGCTTGAAATAGAAAATGAGAGCATAATTGTTTACAGAGTTCGTCATCGACGAGAAGTTTATCGATAAAAGGAGTCTTTATGATATTAAATGCCCAAATAATAAAAAAGAACGGGAAAAAAGAATTTGTTGTTTTACCCTATGACGAATTTCAACAAATACAGTAAGAGCTTGCATCATATGATGACCTTCGATGCCTTAGAGAGGCTAAGATAGAAGAAGAGGGATGCTCAACGATCGGAATTTCAGATGAAAAAAAAATAATTACAGAGCAAACATCTATATGGCCTTCGGGTGTCAAGAAAAAAAGTTCCTTAACCGATGAGAAAATCAGAAATAGCGAATAGATTTTCA
>CAVTQK010000021.1:0-817990 GCA_963736855.1 uncultured delta proteobacterium | reverse complement strand
CCGAAGAAACAAAGGAGAGCGAGAGATGTCCAAAAAACTAGAAGAAATCATCAACGTAGCAAAGGATCTCAGTCTGGAAGAGCGAGCTCAGTTGGCGGGGACGCTTCTGCTTAGCCTGGATGAACCATCGGAATCTGAGGTTGAGCGCCTCTGGCTACAGGAGGCTGAGCGTCGGCTTCAGGAGTACCGCGAGGGCAAGGTGAAAGGCATCCCGGCGGAAGAAGTCTTCAACCGAGCTATCGCTGACATCTCATGAACTCAGAATTCCTTCCCGAAGCTGATGAGGAGTTCCGCGAGGCGGTTCGGTACTACGAAAACGAAGCGCCAGGGGTCGGCCTCCGGTTCGTTGCAGAAGTTCGAAAGGGTGTGACCTTCATCACCGAAAATCCTTTTGCCGCAGTGGCCGTTGGGAGTGGCATAAGGCGGAAAGTCCTGAACCATTTCCCGTACAGCCTGTTGTATGCTGTTGAGTCCGGGTTGGTCGTGATCGTGGCGGTAGCGCACCACAAAAGACGGCCAAGATACTGGCGAGGTCGGCTCAAAGAACTCAGAGAAAGGTTTGGCCGAACCAAGGGCTGAACAAGGACTGGCTTTTCCGCTGGCGCTCCAAAGACAGCCTGTTAGCCCTGCCATTATCCGTAAAATTAAAACGATGGCCCCTTATAACCCCTTGACACCTGTTACGTATCTGGTTACAATATATTTGAATGATACAAAAATTCATACACAAGGGTTTAAAAAAGCTATTTGAATCTGGCAGCTCTGCAGGTATCAACCCGCAACATGTAACACGCCTACGGCAAATCCTCGCACTTCTCGAAACCGCTGAAACCTTAGATGATATGGATTTGCCCGGTTTAAATCTGCATGAACTTAAAGGTGGGCGTAAAGGAACATGGTCTGTAAAAGTAAGCGGAAATTGGCGTGTCACCTTTAAACTAGAAGAAGGAGATGCCTTCGACGTAAATTACGAAGATTACCATTAAAGGAGTATACCATGCGTATGCATAATCCCCCACATCCTGGTGAAATCATAAGAGAGCTTTGCATTGAGCCATTGGATTTAACCGTAACCGAAACAGCCGAAGCTCTTGGTGTTGCTCGAAAGACCCTTTCAACCCTCTTGAACGGCCGAGCAGGAATTAGTCCTGAGATGGCTTTAAGGCTGTCAAAGGTTTTTGGGCGAACACCCGAAGGGTGGCTTCGATTGCAACTGCAGTTAGATTTATGGAAAGCAGAACAATCCATTGATATCAGCAGATTAAAGCGAATAGAGGCTGCATAATTTCACCAAGGAACGGATAACCATGGCATGAACCGTGACTGGGATTTCGCTGGCGCTCCAAAGACAGCCTGTTAGCCCTGCCATTATGTGGCTCCTTATGCTGTATCAGCACGAAACACAAGCGCCATATATTATGATACTCAAAACAAGATCAAGAATACTGAAGAGAAAGCGAGACTCTTGGAACATTGTTACCTGAACTGAATATAGGCTGGGGATATGCATGGTGGTTTCCGGCCACTTACGTGTTGATCACGATCTCAATAGTCGCGATTTATGGTAGAGAGTTTTCAAAGAGATTCTTCCGTTTTCCAAAGTCTGAATCCATCAAGCAAAAGATACCTGTTTTACTCGGCGCTGCCTTATTTGGCAGAGCGATCATGATTTATTCGATCTTTGTGCCTCTCGAACTGAACACCCTATGGCACTGGATCGGGGTTTTCATCTTTCTTATCGGTGCCCCTCTAACGGCCATTGCCATGATCAACTTTGCCACAACTTCCCAAGATCAACCTGTTAGAAAGGGCATGTACCGATTTTCGAGAAACCCCATACAGGTTCTGGCTATTATCATGTGGATAGGTGTCGGAATAGCTACACTATCATGGATCATATTTGGGGCATGCCTGCTCCTCGCCGTCGTGTCATATCCGTCGATTCGGGCACAGGAGCGCTATTGCATTGAAACATATGGGGATGCCTACCGAGAATACATGAAGTCCACGCCGCGCTATTTGCTGTTCGGCTAATGGCCTTCAGGATTATCATACTAGGAGGTCGTATGAAGGTCACTGTTCTGAATGGAAGTCCAAAGGGCGAGTTGAGCATAACACTACAGTATGTGCACTTCCTTCAAAACAAGTTCTCTCAGCATGAGTTAAAAATCTTTCATGTCTCACAACGTATCAAAAGGCTCGAGACGGATGAGAAGACCTTTCGAGAGATCATAGAGGAAGTCAGGTCGTCTGATGGTATCTTGTGGGCGTTTGGTGTCTTTGTTCTTGCTGCACCCTCTCAGTATATGAGGTTCGTTGAGCTGATTTACGAAAGAGGCGTGGAAGACGCTTTCAAGGACAAGTATGCAGCTGTTCTCACAACTTCGATTCACTTCTTTGACCACACGGCTCATAACTATATGAGGACCGTTTGTGAAGACCTTAATATGATATATACTGATGGACTATCTCTCTATTTACAGGACCTAACAGACAAGAACAGAAGACGAGACCTCACAACTTTTGCTGAGAACTTCTTTGAGGCAATCGAGAAAAGGTTCACCACGGCTCGACTTTTCAAGCCGCTAGCGTTTAGCGATTTTGCCTATGAGCCCTCTTCTCCGGAGAAAGAGATCGCCACGAGGGGCAAGAAGATTGTCGTCCTTACGGACGTGCGTGACAGCAATTCAAACTTAGGAAAGATGATTGCCCGATTCAAGCAGCCTTTTACGGAGGAGATCGAAATAATCGACCTTAACGATATCGACATCAGGGGCGGTTGCTTAGGCTGTATGCGATGTGGATACGACTATACGTGTGTTCAAAAGGATGGGTTTACCGACTTCTACAACAGTCGAGTTATACCTGCAGATATCATTGTGTTTGCTGGAGAAGTCAGGGGTCCATATCTATCCTCGAAATGGAAGGAATTCTATGATCGCGCTTTTTTCTGGAACCACACCCCCTCTTTGGTTGGTAAGCAATTGGGATATATAATCTCAGGGCCTTTGAGTCAGAGGCAGAATCTCATTCAGATTCTCGAAGCCTCTTCTACCACACGGCAGGATGCCAATCACGCAGACATAGTCACCGATGAGTGTGAAAGCTCGAAAGAACTCGACGCCATTTTACAGAGTTTTGCGGAGCGCCTGGTCAGTTTTGCTGAAAAGGGGTACGTTAGACCGCAAAACTTCCTTGGTGTCGGTGGACATAAAGTATTTAGAGACGATATTTGGGGAAGGCTCCGCATGATTTGGCAGGCAGATCATAGATACTATAAGAAGCATGGTAAGTATGATTTTCCACAGAAAGAGCTCAAGTTGTGGATCGCCAACCCCATCATGATGGCATTGACAAAAATCCCTAGGTTTAGAAAGAAGTTCTACATGAACATAACAAAATTCTCCAGTGGGAGATTGAAGGAGATCGCTGAGAGAAAGGATTAAAGTTAGGTGCACAGTACTCGTCCAGGGAGAAGGCCACATAACGTTCGAGCGGAAACCGCCCATTGGGCGGCTCCGCCCTTCGTTGACACTCGGACCTACAATAAATTGCAGCCCTCGTGGCAAAGGGGATTCCGCTCAACTCCTCATTGGCCAAAAAATATTCCTTGACCGCTTATCTCACAATGGCTATACTTCGGATATACAATAGGAGGTAATCAAATGTTTGCAAAAATACAAAAATGGGGAAATAGCCAAGGCATTCGTCTTGCCAAAAACCTGCTCGCAGATGCACAGCTTGGTGTCGGCGATGAGGTGGATATCAGCGTAAAAGAAGGCATTATGATTGTCACACCAGCCAACAGGATACGCGGACGGCATAAGCTTAAGGATCTTGTGGCACGTATTCCTGAGAACTACCAAAGCGAAGAATTAGACTGGGGAGAGCCAGTTGGCAAGGAGGCTTGGTAGATGGCCGCATATATTCCCAAACAAGGGGACATCATCGCAATCACATTTGATCCACAATCTGGTCATGAACAAAAAGGGCGGCGCCCTGCTTTTGTTGTTAGCAAAGACCTGTTCAATCAAAGCACAGGGTTGGCTATTGTATGCCCAGTTACAAACACAGAGCGTGGTTTTCCTTTTCACGTACCTATTCCCGAAGACAGTAAGCTGACGGGCTTCATTATGGTTGAGCAAGTTAAATCTGTTGATTTCCGTGCTCGCCGCGCTAAACGTATTGAACACGGCAATGATAAGTTGCTGTCAGACGTGCTTTCCATATTAGATGCGTGCATCTATTAACCGGCCAACAAGACTTATACAACCGACGTCTTGCAACCGCCGTTGATTTTGGCGTTAGCTATCTCTCAGCAGATTGTGAAGGAGAATCGCTATGGATACAGCCAGAAAAGTTAGTCAAATATTCAAGAGCCAGCCGACCTTGGAAGGGGCAGGCGTACATTTAAAGCGGGCCTTTGGTTTTCGACGGGAGCCTCGCCTTGACCCCTTTTTATTGCTGGATAATTTTCATTCGGATAAACAAGATGAATATCTCTCTGGTTTTCCTTGGCATCCTCATCGCGGGATCGAGACGATCACGTATGTATTACAGGGACAGGTTGCCCATGGCGATAGTATGGGGAATCAGGGAGTGATTGCGGCGGGGGATGTTCAGTGGATGACCGCCGGGAGTGGCATCATTCACCAGGAAATGCCCCAAGGGGGAGAAGACGGTTGGTTATGGGGGTTTCAGCTTTGGGCTAACCTTCCCGCGACCCACAAAATGATGATGCCGCGCTACCAGGGGCTCACGGCAGATGAGATTCCGGTGATTCGATTGGGGAACGGCATTGAGATTCGGCTCATATGCGGTCCATTCAATGAACTGCGCGGTCCGGTCCAGAATATTGTGATTGACCCAGGTTATTTGGATGTGAGTCTACCGGCCCAGACGACGTTCACTCATTCTGTCCCGGCAGGATATACGGTGTTCGCATATGTAATTGAAGGGCAAGGGTATTTTGATGCGGTGCGGGAGCGCACTATCGGCGTTGAGAATCTGGTCGTTTTTGGTGATGGGGATGGGGTGACTGTTTCAACGGAAGCGGAGAGCGTACGCTTTCTATTGGTTTCAGGGAAACCGTTGAATGAACCGGTAGCGTGGTATGGGCCAATTGTGATGAACACGCAGGCCGAATTAGAAGAAGCGTTTGCGGAATATCAGCGTGGGACTTTTTTGAAGCATAAGATAGCCAGCTAACATCTATATGGCCTTCACAAGCGAAAGGGGGTAACCCGCAGGGCGTTTTCTGTGCGAGAATGGGCCCTTAATCAGCTCGTCGGAGCACAGAAAACGTACTGCGGGTTATTGTCGCTGCCTCCCTTTTAAGGAAGGCCATAACTAGTATCAAGCAGATTAAGCCGACGCAGAGAAGCTCGGGGGCGTTACGCGACATGTTTATTAGGCGGCGCAGCTTATGTGGAGCGCTAGGGCTCAGCTGGTCTACGCGCTACATACTCATCTTGTAGGAAGAAAGGACACCATGAATACAGTTCTATTGTTAATCGATATCCAGAATGATTACTTCCCTGGCGGTAAGATGGTACTTGAAGGGAGTCCCGAGGCAAGTCAAAAGGCAAAACAGGTCCTCTACCTGTTCCGGGAGAAGGGCCTGCCATTAGCACATATCCAACACATATCTGCCCGTCCGGGGGCCTCTTTCTTCATCTCTGGAACCGAAGGAGTGGGAATTCACCCCAATGTCCAACCAGTTGCCAGTGAACTGGTAATCCAGAAGCACTATCCAAACCCGTTTCGGGACACTTCTCTTCTGGAGCATCTAAGAAGGAAGAACGTAGCCCATGTAGTCATCGCTGGTATGATGACCCACATGTGTGTCGATGCAACCACTCGTGCCGCATTCGACCATGGTTTTCAGTGCACAGTTTTACACGACGCGTGTGCAACCAGGACCCTATCTTTTAATAGCGACATAATTCCCGCCAAGCAGGTCCATGCAGCTTTTCTGGCGGCCTTAGCCGAGGTGTATGCAAAGGTTATCAGCACAGATGATTTCATCGCAGGTTTGGGATAGAGCCTTGTATACTGTGTACAATAGATGACTTTCCAAATCGTGCCCTAAAAATGCCCTAACCAGGGTATCAAGGCGGAACCAAACCACGCTGGGGGCATCTAGTGGCGTTGCCTGGAGTTCTTTGGAAGCGTGGTTTAGGCCGGTTATCCCCGGCGTCATCGAGGCGCGCAGCAAGAAGAGAACCACGAGGGCCTTGGCCCCGGCCGTTATGTGAAAAAGGATTGGATAAATATGAAAAAATACTTAGAGAAAAAAGAACTTAACCGGATAGAAAAAAGGGCTATTGAAGCTTTAGCTATTGTGCCAGTGATAAGAGCGGTGTCCCAAAGAATAGGCAAGGACGAAGCTTTGGCAATATTGAAGGAAGTCAATCAGCAAGAAGCATTTCGGCGTGGTCAAAATATGATGAGGACAGAGGGGAAGAATGGGATAGAGGAATTGGTTAAAGATGTAGCAAGCTGGGGAGTGGGTGGAATTTGGGAAATGGACGTTTTAGAACAAACTTCAACCACCTATTTTTTTAACGTGTTCCGGTGTCCTTATTATGAGAAATATCGAGAACTAGGATTAGAAGAGTTTGGTGTAGAATTGTCCTGCTGTCGTGATGAACCGTTTGCCAGAGGCTTTAATCCCCGACTCAAGTTAGTGCGGACCAAAACCATTATGGAAGGAGCAGACTATTGTGATTTTCGGTATTATTTGCATTCTAAATCATAGTAAAATAAAATTATAGTGAATATATTTAATTCGTAATTTAATACCTGAATCTTTCACCAAACTTCTTATAAATCAACGTGAGACCTGTAAAACCTTATGACTAAACAGTTCACGTGAAGCAGAAATAAAGCCTATTTTTACCAACGAGGTAAAAACTCATTTTTCAACTTTCAGCAAATACATGCCAGTATTGGTCTCGTAGAAACACTCTCGAAGCCAGTAAATTCGGGCTCTCACAAAGAGGTTCATTTTGATATATTTATAACACAATGAAAATACACTGAAATTTAACCGTGCAAAATATTTCTTGCACGGAAAATAAAAAAAGCGTGCAAGATTTAGGTAATAAATTCTAATTTTTTCGTTAAAAGGCATTATAAAAGAAACAAATAGCAATGCCATGCACTCGGATGGAAAATCCGTTGTGCTCCATTTCCACCAGTGAAGGCAGACGTTTATGCAAGGATTTTCGAAAATTTATGATATTGTATAATCATCTAAGGCTGTTGGTGTTAGTCACAATTGCATGGATTTTATTTTGGATAGCCGGTCTTCCGGATTATTATCAGCAATACTCAATAAAAATCATGATCATATTCGATTTGGTAATTTTGCCACCGATTTGGTTCATAATTTATCGTAATGTGCAAAAAGCGAGACCTGGTAGAGCGCTAATTGCTTCCTTATGGTGGGCATTTTACATTACATTTCCCTTGTTCGTTTATGATCTTTTATATGCTGGTATTTACCTCGGGCATGGCCTTAATTTTTTATGGAAATTCTGGTACCTAACTGTATATTACTTACTGCCTTGGCTTCTATTTCCACCAACAGGATGGCTCATTGATAAAAAGCGGCATATAACCTCGGCTTTCAGTTCTACCGCTGGAGATCGCGGACACTGACGCCGGTCGTTTGAAATAAATATTAAAAGGAAAAACATGAAAAAATGCAGAGAGTGTCGACATGATATTAGCGAACAAGCTTTTGCTTGCCCAAATTGCGGCGCCCCGTATCCCGCTAAAGAAAAATGGGATGGTTGGGGATTTGAATATAAAAGCAAAACAATCATCATGGGATTGCCTCTACTTCATATTTCATTCAAATATCGCCCTAACAGAATACCGGTACCGGCTAAAGGAATAATTTCGATTGGGCAATTTGGTATCGGTATAATCAATATTTCCCAGTTTGGTGTAGGCATCATTAGCATAAGCCAATTCACTATTGCTGTTTATGCCTTGGCACAATTTGCGATAGCGTACTCATTAATTGCGCAGATAGGATTATATATTAATCAAGGATATGGACAGCTTGTTTGGAATATTATTGAACTAATAAAGAATTTCTAACAATTAGCTTCATCCGAAAAAAAACCTGCGGTTGTTGCGGCTGATCTTCAATATTAGCAGCGGTATCATAACCCAAGCAAAGACACAAACGGTCGAATGCAACTCACCGGTGACAGGAAAATTGGTCCTCCTCCAGGCAGTCCCAAGATCAACGCTTCCTATATGCCGGTTCATGGGCGCTAGTAGAGACGATGGCGCACAAATGAGGGTCATGGCGTAAGGAGGAAGATGGACAATGAGCGAAACCCAAGCTTCAGACACAACAAGACAGGAAATCGAGATAGATTTTTTCCGTATCGAAGACGCACCTGGGATTGCCCGGCTTTTTCGCGAAGTCTACGGAGAAGGATACCCCATCAGGACTTATTACCTTCCGGATCAGTTAATCGAAGAGAATGCTGCCGGTCACATCATCTCCTGCGTGGCCCGCACACCCGCCGGCGAAGTTGTTGGCCATAATGCGCTCGTTCTTCTGGACTCTGCCACTCACCTCTATGAAAATGCAGCAGGAGCGGTGCTACCGGCTTTTCGCGGGCAAGGCGTCTTCCCCCGCTTGTTCAAGCATACTATCGTCAATACCTCGAAACGTTTTGACGTGGAAGGAATTGTCGGGGAACCCGTGTGCAGCCACACCCATGTACAGAAGATGTGCTTGCAGCTTGACTTCAAAGAATCAGGTCTTGAAGTCGATCTGATGCCGGCGACTGCCTATGGCATGGAACCGGGCGTATCCGGTCGCGTTTCTGTGCTGCTCGGATTTTTCATGCACAAACCCAGAGTGCAAACCGTCCAGATACCGATGGTCTATCGGGATGAGCTGGAGTACCTTTATGCAGGTTTGAATGTGGAGCGCACCTTTGTGTTTTCGAGAAGTGATTTGCCGGATGAGGGAAGCAGTCAGGGCAGCATGAACCTATTCGACTTGGCGCAAGTCGCACGGATGACAATTGATTGGATCGGACCGGATTTCGACCAATTCATTGTCCGCCTGGAAAGCGAAGCGCGCAAAAAAGGCATAGTGATCTTCCAGGTCTGGCTGCCACTCGCCTCCCCATCAATATTTGCAGCGACCGATATCTTGCGTGGGCACGGCTACTTCCTCGGCGGCATGCTGCCCTGTGGGCGCAACGGAGACGGCTTGCTGATGCAGAAGGTCAGTCAAGAACCTGTCTGGGAGAGTATCGCACTCTACTCGGAACGCGCCAGGAGAATAGGAGAAATGATCAGACGTGATTGGCAGTCTGTAAGCGCGAATGTGTAATCCGGAATGCTAAGAACCGCTCGACCGGACCGCGCATCCGCGTGGCTATCAACAGTAGTTGCTGTGAAGTGATGGCCAGCGATTCTTCGGCGCGGCCGGTCAGCTTTGGATGTTGAGCCAAAACAATCACGCTTGACGTTAATCACGCAATGCATTATTATATAAAACATGATCAGATCATTCAAATGTGAATACACTGAGGCGCTATCAAAAGGTCATCGATGTCAGGCAATTCCTAAACATTGCAAAAGTCGCACGGCGAAAACTGAGACAGCTTGAAATCGCTAACCGGCTTGATGATTTGAGGGTGCCACCCGGCAATCATCTTGAAGCACTTAAGGGTGATCGTTCAGGTCAATACAGCATTCGCATCAACGATCAGTGGCGAGTCTGCTTTCGTTGGACGGATGGAGGTGCAGAAAATGTGGAAATCGTTGATTACCACTGAGGAGGGTCCATTATGAAAAAGTTCGAACCCATTACACCAGGCGAAATCCTATTAGAAGAATTCCTAAAACCCATGGGGCTTAGCCAGTATCGTCTGGCAAAGGAAATTGGCGTTCCTGCACAACGAATCAGCGAGATTGTTGCTGGTAAGCGTTCAATAACGGCAGATACCGATTTGAGGTTGTGTCGATTCTTTGGTCTATCCAACGGTTATTGGCTGCGTGCTCAGGCTGCCCATGATACCGAAGTTGCAGAACGCACAATTGGTCCCATGCTAAAAAGCATCAAACCTTGGTCTGAGTCTGTGGCCCAACAAGGCTAATTCTGCCGACCCAAAAAGCCGCGCGGCTGATTAGCAGGTTAGGCACCGATAATGGAAAATCTAAATCCAATCGCAGAGGAACTTATCGCGCCCTGCGGAATGAATTGTGCGATTTGCAGTCGATATCTGTCTTATGTAAATAATCTAAAGCGAAGTCAATGCATCGGCTGTCGGCCAAGAAAAAGTAGATGTACATACTTATTCGAAAAATGTACTGGCATTAATAATACTTCAAGAGGCAAGTGGTTTTTTTGTATTGAATGCCATCAGTATCCTTGCAAACAACTTAGACGCATGGACGACCGGTATAGAAATAATTATCTGTTCAGCATGAAGGACAATTTGGAATATATTAAGAAAGCTGGAGTCGGCGAATTTATCAAAGATCAATATGGAAAATACAGTTGTTCAAGGTGCGGTGGATTGATCTCAATTCACAACAAGAAGTGCTTCAAATGCGACAAAATAACGAGGTTGGTGGAAAAACATAATAGGAGATATTGAAGGAATAATAACAGCGCCTAACCAAGGCTTGCACGGGACGCGGCAAAGAGCGCCGCTTTCCGTGCAAGCCTGTCGTTCAGAAATCGAGAAAGGAACCGAAGATGCAAGCACGCGGACCACTGATGATTGAGCATCGTCTGATTGAGCGAATGATTGCGCGAATCCAGGAAGCGCTCGGACACATCCAATCGGCCGGCAGGATTGACCCGTTCTTCGTTGATGTGGCAGTCGATTTCATCCGTGTCTATGCAGACCGCACGCACCACGGGAAGGAAGAGGAGATACTGTTTCGTGACTTGGAAAAGAAGTCCCTGTCGCCCGATGACCGGCGGGTCATGAAGGAACTTGTCCAAGAACATGTGTTCGGGAGGCAGACGATCAAAATGCTTGTTGACGCCAACACGCGCTATCGGAACGGCAACGCAGACGCTCTGGCCGAGATTACTGAGAGACTCCAGACCCTTGTGGAGTTCTATCCGAAGCATATTGCAAAGGAGGACAAAGTGTTCTTTCCGGCAGCCCGCGCCTACTTCAGCGATCAAGAAGATCAAGCGATGCTGGCGGAATTCTGGGAATTTGATCGCAAGATGATCCACGAGAAGTACAAGGCCGTAGTCGAAGGGCTGGCGAACGTCGAACTCTAAATGAGTCCCGAACCAGCAGATGTTCGACGCCAAGGAACGGGGCGTTTTTTTGCAAAACCGGCGCGCCTGACCCGCATCGTTAGGCACTTGGTCTCTTAATTCAGTCAGGTAAATTGTTCAATATGCAACTCTCAGAACAGCACAGAAAAATCGCCGATTTCCTCGGTCTCAAAAAAAGCATCGTCGCCCTGCTTTCAATGGTGATTTTAGTTGGGCTTGGCGAAAAGATGGCAGAGCGTTTTCTGCCGCTTTATCTGATTGCATTAGGCGGGGGAACATTTTCCATCGGTTTATTGAATGGCTTGGATAATTTATTGAGCGCACTCTATTCTCTCCCTGGTGGTTATGCCAGTGACCGATTAGGGCATAAGAAAGCCTTGTTATTATTCAACATGATTGCAATGGCCGGCTATGCAGTGGTGATTGTATTTCCCTACTGGCAAGCCGTTATCATTGGCGCAATTCTATTCATATCATGGACGGCAATTTCCTTACCTGCCACAATGGATATGGTAGCAACCGTTCTACCAAAGAACAAACGCACGATGGGTGTATCGGTAAATTCTTTGGTTCGACGTATTCCTATGGCGTTTGGACCCGTTATCGGCGGTGTGCTTATCGGAATGTTCGGAGAGAAAACAGGCATCCATATTGCTTTTATTGTGGCATTCATTTTAGCGGGCGTGTCGCTTTTCATCCAACAAATGATGATTGATGATACGCCAAAAGTTCAAAAAGAAAACGCATCCGCGCAAAATGGTTTCGTCCTGCTTACGCCTCATCTGCGGAAATTATTAGTGTCTGACGTTCTAGTGCGTTTTTGTGAGCAAATCCCTTATGCGTTTGTGGTTATCTGGTGTGTCACCATCAAAAAGATTACACCGTTACAATTTGGTTTGTTGACAACGATTGAAATGGCCACGGCAGTTTTGGTATATATTCCTGTGGCTTATCTGGCAGACAAGAGTACCAAAAAACCGTTTGTTGTGACAACCTTTGTATTCTTTACCATATTTCCATTAGTGCTACTTGTGGCGCAATCCTTTTGGGTGATGGTCATTGCTTTTGTCATTCGGGGGCTGAAAGAATTTGGCGAGCCAACTCGCAAAGCCTTGATAATGGATTTAGCACTTGATGGCAGAAAGGCGGCAACTTTCGGCGTATACTATCTCATCCGTGATGTTATCGTATCCATTGCCGCTTTTGGCGGCGCGTTGTTTTGGGATTCATCCACTGCAAAACTCATCGTTGACACAATAGGAATAGGAAAATCTCTCATGCCCTTTTTCAACGCCATTACTTCGCCTACAACAAATTTCCTTGTCGCTTTCGGGTTTGGCTTGATAGGCACTTTGTACTTTGCTGTGTTTGGTCAAGATTTGGGTCATGCCCCAGTCACTATTTCACAAACAGAAAAGGGATAGATTGCTATGTCACTCAATCGCTACGCGAGAGGGTGACTCGTAACGTTGGGCTTCATAATGAAAAATATTTATAGAGGATGTAAACAGTATGAAGTCATCTCCAAAAGAATTGTTCAGGTGGGCAGATCAGATACCAGCGGCATCATGGAACGATCTACGTAATCGATCTCCCAAACAAGCAGCAGAGGCTGTCGGTGCGGAATGGGACGGGGAAAGATTCAAAGTGCCTTTGCTTGGGGTCCAATATACCATTGATCCAGGCAGCCGGCGAATCAAAATGGCAGACAAGGCCGATCATCTGGTCAGCTATCAGGCAGGAGTGGTATTGCTAACCACCCTATCCATTTCTAAGGGAGTGCCACCCAGCGGCAGGATGGCTGTGCCGCAGGAGCTTCCCGGTGGACGAATGTTCTTTACCGGTGCCCACAGTGTTGCCAACGGACAATTGGCCGAATATTTCGAAAAAGATCCTGACCAATTGATAGATAGCGCTCTTCGACTTGGCGGAGAAATTATCGAAGGAGCCGACATTGCTGTTAAATTGCCCGGGTTACCATATGTGCCATTATACGTATTATTTTGGCGAGGAGATCAGGAGTCTTCCGCCAGAGCGTTAATCGGAATTGATGACAGGGCGCATTTCCACCTCGATTTGGCTGGAGTTTTTGCTTTGACCAACATACTTGCATATAGACTTTGCAAAGTATTTAAAGGCGATTGAACAAGTTGCGCCTCCTAAATCCAAAGTGATTCATTTGTGAAAGCCGAACCAACAACTACACAGGACGCAAAGGAACAGGCGCCTGTGAGTTCGCTGCTATGCAAGGGGATAATAAAGGCATACATCAGTCAACAAGGATGAGGTTGCCATGCAAAAGAAAGAAGATACTCTTCAAGAATTGGACAAAAAGTTTGCTGCTGTGTGTGGCCTTTATTGTGAGGCGTGCTCATGGTTTATTGCCACCAATGAGGATCATGAAAGACTCAAAAGGCTTGCGGCTCAACTACATTTTTCAGAGGAAGAGAGCAAGTGCTTTGGATGCCGGTCGGCTAAAAGGTTGCCTTATTGCGAAAAATGCAGGATGTTCGCTTGCGCAGCAGAACGGGGCATCGACTTTTGCAGCCAATGTGAAGATTATCCCTGTAATGAGCTGAAACGGTTTCAAGCTGCAATGCCTCACCGAATAGAGCTATGGGCCAACCTTGAACGAATCAAGTCTGTTGGGTATAAACAATGGCTCAAAGAAATTCGAGAAAACTATTCCTGTCCACGATGCCAAACCATCAATTCCACATACGACCATAAATGTCGAAAGTGCGGCGAAGAGCCCAGCTGTAATTACGTATCTAAACATAGGCAGGCGATCGAACAGTACTTGAAGAATAGATAATTCATAACATCAGCATTGAGCAGGGCGGGCAAAATACCGCGCGCCTCTCATGCTGGGCGTTATCTGTCATGGAAAAACCCATTTTGATAATTAGACGGATAATATGACAGCTGTCAGCAAAAGGACTATAATTCCCAATGCAAAGTTTATTTTAACAAGGTCTAACGAAATCTTCTTTAACTTCGACGTTTGTTTTTCATTTGGTTGTGAGGAAAATCTTTCGATTTTTGGATTTAATATCAATCCCCTGTAAAAGTGAATGATAATCATTGTGGCGATGAAAACATGTTTTAAGGCAATCAACATATTCCATCGATTTTCCAGATCTGAGAAAAATGTATAGTTTTTGTCATACAGGTACATAATAATGCCTGTAACTATTATCAGAATGATACTAACGTTTGCCATCGGAGTGAAGCGTTTTGAAATCTCCTTCATCAGTTTGCCCACTATTGGCAGCGATTCCAGAGCTGTTTGCGAGCTTGGTAATATTACAAAAAGAGTCATCAGAATTCCACCAATCCATACTATTGTTCCGATAACATGGATAAAATGGCTCAATGCCAGTATCCATAGATTCATTTTTCACCTCCATTTGGAAAGTTCTGCAGTTAGACCAAAGGGGACAGGAATTATTCCCAACACTCCCATCCCCCTTGGTAGTGCCAAAAAACCTTCTACTTACTTAGATTTCTTGGCGTCTTTTTTGTCTTTGGCTGGCTTTTCATTTGCTTGCTTCAGCGGAACGCAGCCGCAGCCGCAGACGTTCTTTTTTTCTGCCATCTTGATCACCTCCTTTCTTATTAAGCAGTTAAGCAATAGCTTAACTGCTTGGGCAAAAAAAATTGCCTATCTTTTCATAGCCTCCAATTCTTTAAGCCTCTGTCGTACGGTGGCAAGCTCATTTCTTAGTTCTTCCTCATATTTTTTTAGGGATTCAAATCTTGATCTGTCTGAGTCGGATTCTCTAAAATTACCTGTTCCTTTGCATCCGCACGTACAAACTTCATTTAATACTTGCCGACAATTTTCCATGGCTTTCTCATCTATTGTATATGGTATCCAATATCCTTTCCTCTCGCTTCTGACAAGACCTGCTTGTTTCAATATTTTTAAGTGTTGGGATACGGCCGCAGTTGTTATGCCTATTGTTGCTGCAATATCCTTAGCACCCAGAGGTCCCTGGGTTTTAAGCATCTCGATTATTTTTACGCGTGTTTCCACGCTCAATACTTTGAATATCTCGGAAGACATGGTTTTCATAGGTTACCAATACAACAATTAAGTGATTAAGTAATAACTTATATATAAAACCATCATTTGATCATGTCAAGTCTTTTTCTTGAAAATTTTATAGGGCTCGGAATTAGCAGATAATAAGCGGGTGAAGTCGGACAGGTATTCCGTTGCGCTCCATACCTGCCGCTTGCCCACAGCGTTGGCCGGAGAGTACAATGCTATGACGAATGTATGGTTTGCACTTGGATTGACGGTTTTTGCTGGCCTTGCAACAGGCGTAGGCAGCGCAATTGCATTCTTTGCCAAGAGGACGAACTATCGTTTCCTGTCGGTGTCAACGGGCTTCTCGGCCGGCGTCATGCTGTACGTTTCTTTCGTAGAAATTTTCTACAAGGGCGTTGATGCACTGGCAGAGGCTTACGGAGATTACTGGGCGCACTGGATCAATGCGGCATCCTTCTTTGGTGGCATGTTTCTGATCGGCATCATCGACAACCTGATACCATCGACCGTGAATCCGCATGAGACGCATGCGGAAGAGGAGATCGCACCACTCTATGACCGCACCGTTCCCTTCCCGGATTTTGATGCGATCGCTCAAGCTGGTCAGGAGGTGACTCGCGGCGTCCACGACCATGGTATGTATCAGAGAAAGATTCTGCGCATGGGGCTGTTCACTGCACTCGCGATCGCGATCCACAACTTCCCGGAAGGGCTGGCCACATTCCTTACGTCCTTGCAAGACCCGAGCCTGGGCGTAGCGATTGCGATAGCGATTGCTCTACACAACATCCCCGAAGGGATAAGCGTCTCGGTGCCTATTTTCTACGCTACTGGCAATCGCAAGAAGGGGTTCATTTACTCCCTCCTAAGCGGTTTGGCTGAACCTGTCGGAGCAGGGATCGGCTACTTGGCTCTACGCGTTATGACGGGGAGTGAAAGTGGGGGCATCCCCTCTCAAGTGATGGGCATTCTCTTTGGAGCGGTAGCGGGCATCATGGTTTACATCAGTCTGGATGAACTGCTTCCAACCAGTCGGGCTTATGGAAAGGGACACGAAAGCATTTTCGGTCTCATTGGCGGTATGGTCATCATGGCCTTGAGTCTGCTGTTGATGAAATAGCAAAAGAGCAAGCGGCTAATATGTGCATACTACACGGACGGGGAACACGCCGCCGCTTCGCTCTGTAATGTTCCCGCCGGTGAAACTGGTCGTTCGACGGATTGGAAATTGAGGCTATAAATATGAAATACGTTCATGGATATCATCAACGAGAAAACATTCGGCTACAGGACCAAGCATCAACTCTTGTAGAATTATTACATTCTGATACATTTTATCCGGCAGAGAGCCGAGTTCTTGAAGCCGGTTGTGGTGTCGGTGCACAAACCATAACCTTGGCCCATCACAGCCCACATGCTTATATAACATCCGTCGACATATCAGGCAGCTCTCTTGCTGAAGCCAAGAAAAAAATTGAAGAAGCCGGATACACAAATGTCAGCTTTCAAAAGGGTGATATTTTTGATTTGCCTTTTAAACCGGAATCATTTGATCATATCTTTGTTTGTTTTGTCCTTGAACATTTGGCACTGCCGGGTAGAGCGCTAGACTGCCTAAAAAAGCTTCTTAAGGTCGGTGGTACAATCACTGTTATCGAGGGAGATCATGGATCGACTTATTTTTATCCTGATAACGATGATGCGCATAGAGCTATTCTATGCCAGATCGAACTTCAAAAGAGAACAGGAGGGAATGCCAATATAGGAAGAGAACTGTATCCCCTTTTAAAGGCAGCGGGGTTCAATTCTATTCACGTATCTCCGCGCATGGTTTATGTTGATTCGAGTAAACCTTTGCTTGTCGATGGCTTCACAAAAAACACTTTCACGGCAATGATTGATGGCGTTCGTCAAGCTTCTGTTGAAGCAGGCTTGATTGACGAAAAAACCTTTGATGATGGCATTAAGGCTTTGTACAGAACAACAGAAGCAGATGGAGTGTTTTGCTATACGTTTTTCAAGGCAGTTGGGGAAAAATAATGAATTGCCGAACATCGGCATTGAGCAAGGCAGGCAAAATACCGCGCGCCTCTTATGCCGGGCGTTAAGGCCCAAATGGAAAACACACAGCCGTTGAAAAAGCCTGTTATAAAGACGACGATTGCTTGTGCTGTCATGCTCCTACTGTGCCTGCCACGTCATTCCGGCTTTATTTTGCTATTTTTCCTTATTTTTCTAATCCCATTATTCATCAAAAGATACATGGTCTGCATTAAAGATCCCTTGCAGAAAAAACTAAGAATTTCACAAGCTCTAATTTGGCTATCGGGCATCTTGGTCGTAATTTTGGTTCATACTGAAATGCATCAAGAGACGAGGCAAATTGCAAACAAAATAGCAAAAACTATAGAGATATATAAAAAAGAAAATGGCTTCTATCCAAGCTCACCAGAAGAAGCAGGGATCACACAGGTATTATTGCATAAAGAACGAATATTTTACAGCCTGAATTCCGATGAACCATTTTTGGTATATCCGGCTACATATATACCATTTGAAACATATAATTATGACTTTAAAACAAAGGAATGGCGCCATATTTCAGGCTAAGGAAGACTCTCATTCTGAGGGCAGGGCAGGTCAAAAGGGCGGGATTAAAGAAAAAGAACCCCGGGAACAAACGGCCCGGGGTTCTCACAAGAGGAAAGATGCGGCGGTGCTTCGGTTGTTAGAAGAAGCGGTATTGGACGCCGAAAGCCACGGCCCAGACATCTTTTTCAAGCTTGACGCCGCTGGACATCACTTCTGAATCATACCAGACTTTTAGAGCGCCAAGCGTAAGCTTCAGGCGTTCAAGCGGGCTGAACACCACGCCGGCGGATATAGTGTCGGCGTCCAGCTCCGGGGCTTCCGGAAGTTTGTTGTCTGTAGACAGCCCGACGATATCGGTCCTCAGATAGCCTACACTCGTCTTCCATCGTGGGTTGATGGTGTACTCGAAAGCGATGCCGGTCTCCCAGCTGTTGCCCGTTTTTCCTTCGAGACGGTCCGATTCGAACGTGGCGCTATTCTCCAGGAAAAGGGTGTAGTCGACTTCAACGCGCAACTGGGGCGTGATCATATAGGATGCCCCTAAACCTAGTTCACCGGGAAGATCTTCGCGCTGCTTGCTGCCGTCTTCCCAGCCGAGCAGTCTGGCAATAGTTGTGCTTCCAACATTGGTGTCTTCGGAAACCTCGGATTCGAAATCGAGTTCGGTATTGGAAATATAGAATAGGCCCAGATTGAGTTTGTCGATTGGCGTTACGTTCAGCCCCAAAAAGTAGCCCCAGCCGGTGGCGGTGCGTTCCACGTCGACATCATAGGTCGTGCCGAATAATCTTGACGCCGGGTTGGCAAGGTTTCGGTCGAGGACTGCCTCCCCCTTGAAGCTTTGCTTGGCGTCGATATAGCGCAAACCGCCGGCAACCGAAAATATCTCGTTGATTTTAAAAGCGCCTCCCATGTTGTAGCCCACATCCATGCTGTCGGCCTCAAGCTTCATGCTGTTGATGCCGGTGTAAATGATACCATACCCTGCCCTGTTGTATTGCGTAATGATTGATGAGGCAAGGCTTGCCGTGCTGGCATCACCATTAGGGTATTCCACCGCCCCGCCGCCTCCGGGAATGGTCACCGCGAAAAAGCCCGCCCACCGGTCCTGCTTGTAAACGGCGAAAAAGCCGGGGATGATGGAGGGTTCGTCGGATTCGAACTCGTCGAAACCCGGGACCGTATTGCTGTATTCCTTGTTGAAGTACATGACATCCAGCTTGGTGTAGAACCCGTTTTCCAGTTTCATCACGCCCGCCGGGTTGTAGACCACGATGTCCGCAGCGTCGGTAGCCGCGTTGCGGTTCAATGTGCGGATATAATCAGCGCTCATGTTTTGTTTGTTGATGATCCCGCCGGCAAACAGCGGCGATGTTACAAGACTCAACAGACCCACCACACAAAATAGCACACAGATTTTTCTCATTGTCCCTCCTCCTCCTATTTAGATAAAGGCGCCTTTGCCAAGAATCGCCATAAAACCGCATTGATGAGAACTCGGTTTTTCACAGACGGATTTAGTGTGGGCATGAATTGTGTTTTGGCATCATCTGCACTCCAACATATAGGAACCTGCAGTTGTCAAAATCTATAAATTTTTTAATACCCTTATAGAATATGCGCTGTCAATATGAAAACAGCCGTCTGCAATTATAAGGCTGCATCCGTTCGGCATTATTGCTTTAAACATGCGCAATTATTTATAACGCTATTTATAGGCTTTCCGGGAGATCGGCGGAAGAAAGCATGCGGAAGAGGGGATAGAGGGGGTTTTTTCGGTACGTGTCGAGAACTTGCCGGTGCAAGGCTTCAGAGGGAGCGGCGGTACAGTCTTCTAAGATGACCGCCTTGAAGTCGTGGCAAAGCGCGTCCATGGCCGTTGTGAGGACGCAGAAATGGGTGGCGATTCCGGCTACGGCGCACAGGGTGACTCCTTGCTTTTTCAGATGCCGTTCCAGACCGGTGTTAAAAAAAGCTGAAAACCGGGGTTTGGGAAGCCACAGGTCGGTTTCCTTTTTTTCCAGTTCATTGATGACTTTCGCCCCCTCGGTTCCGGCAAGCGAATGGGGTTTCATCTTCCCTTTGAAAATGAAATCGTCTTTGTGGAAAGCATCCGTGGAAAAGACGATGGGCCAATTCTTTTCCCGAAAAGTTCTGATCGTACGGTTGATCGGGTCGATCGTCTTTTGTGCAAGCGGGGTGATGGGGAGGTTTTTCTTGGGATCAAAGTTGTCTTTGACCATGTCGATGATCAGCAGGACGGGAAACTCGTTTGTAGGCATTAAAACGAACTCCTTGAAAATATCGGATAAGGAGAAAGGGGGGCTTCATGGACCGGTGAACACCCCCCGATTGCATCAGGTTTCAGGCTGAAAAGTGCCGTTATCGAATCTTTTATTTGCCCTTGTATTCCGGCCGCTTGCGTCCCAGAGAAGACAGTCCCTCGAGAGCATCTTCGGTGGAAAAGATTTCGTGGAGCCTCGAAAGCTCGATTTCGACCGCCTCCGGAATGCTTTTTCCAACCTGGGCATCGATGATTTCGTTGGCGATCTTAATGGCAAGGGGTGCTTTGAACCCGACGGATTTGACCATTTTGGCGGCAAGGTCTCCCGAAACGCCCAAGGGCGGTTGTTTAGCCAAAAGACGCTTGACGTTTTCCGGCGAACAGGCGGCGGCCAGGTTTCTGAATCGTTCCGGGATATCCCGAGGACTATACTTGTTCGGTTTTCCCGAGGCGATGAGGAATTGGATGGCCGACTCCACTTCGGCGGGCTCTGCAAGCCGAGTCACGAGCCCCAGTTCTTGAGCCTCTTTTGCGGAAAGCGTCTGTCCGGTGAAGGTGAAGTATTTAGACAATTCGGGACCGACATGCCGGGAGAATCTCAGCATGCCGCCCAGGCCCGGAAAGATGCCGATTCCGGTTTCCGGAAAGGCCAGAGACCCGGCCGGTGTTGCCACAATCGCCTGGCAGGACAGCGCCAGCTCACTTCCGCCGCCTAAAGACAACCCTTCCAAAAGTGCTATGGTGAGCTTTTTGCAGTTTTCAATCCTCATGTACAATTCGTGCCCTTTTCGGGTGAATGCCACGATATCGGCGATTTTGTTCGCCTTGATTTTTTGCACGAAATAGCGGATGTCGGCGCCGGCAACAAAGGCCTTCCCCGCGCCTCGGAAAACGATGGCTTTGACTTCCGGATCCTTTTCAGCTTTTGTGAAGTACTCCTCGAGTTGGATAAACACAGCCTCGTTGAGGGCGTTCATGGCTTCTGGCCGGTTGATGGTGATGGAGGCCACACCCGACCGGATTTCCAAGTCCACCAATTTAAAATCAAAGGGTTTGCCCAGCTGTTTCTGTCTTTCCAGGAGGTTGGGCATCTTGAAGTCCGGATATTTTTTACAGATGGCCGATACTACCGCATGGGTTTTTTCGATGCCGATCCGGTTGGCAATCTCAAAAGGCCCTTGAGCCCATAGAAGACCGACCTTTGCCCCCCGATCCGTATCTTCGATGGAAGCCACCCCTTCATCCACGAGAGCAGCCGAAACGCCCAGGCAGATGCCATAAAAACGATCCATGACCCCTTCGAGGCGGGATTCATCCACTTTGCCATCCAGAGGCCAGTTCGTCTTTTTTCCCATCTGCTTTTTCAGGATTTCCGCCGGTGCATAAAAGGGACCAATCTCGTTTCCCAGTGTTGTGGCCGCATGAACGGCGATGGGAATGCCCGTGACATTCATGAGTTCGAAGGGACCCATGCCGATGCGAAAGGCTCGTTTGGCGGCTTCTTCGATGGTAGGGATATCGGCGATACCCTCTTCGAGCATCCGGGCGGCTTCGTTGAGAAACGGGACGAAGAAACGGTTTACGGCAAATCCCGGCGCATCTTTGACCAGGATGGCGGTCTTGCCTTGGAGCTTGGCGGCAAGCATGGCCTTTTCGATTGTTTCCCGACTTGTACCGTCATGGGGAATGACTTCCAGGAGGCGATTTTTCGCCGGATGGTAGAAATAATGAAGCCCGACGAAGCGATCGGGGCGGGAGGTCTTTCCGGCAAACTCCCGAACAAAAAAACTGGAAGTATTGGTGGCCAGGATGGTCTTTTTCGAGCAGATCTTATCCAGTTTTTGGAAGAGTTCGGATTTGACGGCTTTGTCTTCGAAGACCGCTTCGATGATGATGTCGGCATCGGCTACGGCGTTAAAATCCGTGGTGGCGGTGATGCGATTCAGAATGGCTTCCATCTGTGCGGCCGTGAAGATCTTCCTTTCGACACCCTCGCTGAGGAGGACTTTAATGGTGTTCATCCCACGTTGGACGAATTCCTCTTTCAAATCCACCATGACCACATGGATCCCTTCCTGGGCTATCTTCTGGGCGATTCCGCTCCCCATGTTTCCAGCGCCGATGACGCCGATTTTTTGGATGACTGACATGGATGTTCCTCCTGTTAACGATTTTTCCAGACCGGTTTTCGTTTTTCTTCGAAGCTGGCAATCCCTTCGAGGGTGTCTTGCGTTTTCATCAGGGTATTTAGGAACAGGTCGGAGATACGCTCCATGCCCTGCGTTAATCCCATGCCCAGATGTTGTTTGACAGCCCGCTTATTGAGCCGAATGATGAGGGGGCTGCAGGCAGTGATTTCACCCAGCAGTTTGTCCACTTCTGACTGGAGCTTATCATCGTCCGCTATGGATGTGACAAGCCCCATCGAACGGAAGGCTTCCGCCGTGTATCGCTTTCCTGTGGTGCAGATTTCAATGGCTTTGGCCGGACCGACCAGTTGAGGGAGCCGGAAAGCCGCATAAGGAGGGAAGAATCCCAGCTTGATTTCGGGTTGGCCGAAAAAGGCGCTTTTTGTCGCAACGATCATATCGCAGGCGATGGCCACTTCCATGCCGCCTCCGAGACAGAAACCATTTACGGCGGCGATAATAGGGATCTCGATTTTGTCCATGGAAAAGAAGATCCGGTTGAAGCCGGGAATCATTTTGTGCACCACATCGGGTTTATGATCGACGACTTCGACGCCGGCGCACCAACTGGGACCTTTGCCGTAAATGACCACGCACTTGAGGGCGGTGTCGGATGCCAGTTGTTCCATGGTGGTGCTCAATTCATCCATCATTGGGAGATTCAGAACATTATGCTTGGGCCTGTCCAAGGTGACGTTGGCCACCCCATTGATCGTCTCGATCCGGATATTCTTAAATTCCGTCATGATAGCCGTCCTGTATGTTATGGGTGATTGCCGGTGCGGTGCATGATCGCCGCTCAGTTTAGCCTGCTGTTGCAACTGCAGGATCAGGCCGATTGAAAAACATAGTTCAACTGACCGTTAGGCAGACGATTTACCGTCGTTTTCATTTCCATGCCGATTTTAATCGCATCATCTTGGACCTCATCTGCGATTCGACCGAAAACCTTGTAGTCCCCGAAGTCCAGAAGAGCGATCCGGTAGGGAATATCCTTTTCAAATCCCACCGGTCCGAATTCCAGCTTACTGTAAGTGACCAGTTTTCCCGTTCCGGTGACTTCAAACCATTCCATGTGGCTGGTCAGGCAGCGGTAGCAATCCGCCCGGGGGGGGAAAAATTGCATTCCACAGTCCCGGCATCGGGTCCCCATCACCTTATTCTGTTCCAGGTAATCGATAAAATCGTTGGTCTTCGTGATGGCGGTAAAGCTTACCGTTCCGAATTTTTTAAACCGATCGTCTACTTCTTTTGTTTTACCCATGAGTTACCTCCCCAGTATGGTCACGTTGCCGTAGAGTCCGACCCCGCCGATGTTGTGAACAAGCCCGATTTCCGGGTCTTTTACCTGGATGGTGCCGGCTTCCCCTCTGAGCTGGAGCACGACGGTGCGGATCTGGGATCCTCCGGTGGCGCCGATGGGATGTCCTTTGGAGAGGAGTCCGCCGTCCACGTTCACCGGGATGCTTCCTTCCCTGTAAGTTTCCTTGTTCCGGATAAGATCCTTCCCTTCGCCGGGTTTTGCAAAACCCAGGTTTTCATAGGCCATGAGTTCGGCGATGGTGAAGCAGTCGTGCACTTCCGCCACATCGATATCCTTGGGACCCACACCGGCCATTTCATAGGCTTCTTTGGACGCATCCCGAGCCACGGTGAGCCCGGTGAAAAGGTTTCTGCCCGTCAGGTTGACGCTGGCGGAGGCGGCACCCAACCCCAGAATCCAAACCGGGTTTTTCGAGAAAATCTTGGCTTTTTCTTTGCTGGCCACGATGATGCAGGAACTTCCATCGGCATTGGCGCAGGAGTCACCCACTCTCAGGGGGCTTGCCACGGGTCCGGCCATCCGATCATTGGGGTCTGAGAACATCTCGCAAGTCACCGGTTTTCGGTAAACAGCCAGCTCATTCAGTTGACCATAGGTGGCGGACTTGACGCGGATCAGGGCCAGGTCTTCAGGCGTGGTCCCGTAAGCCTCCATATGAGCCCGGGCATACATGGCGTAATAGGCAGGCATCATGGTGCCGAAAGGGCTTTCCCACTGGATGTCGGCCCCGCGGCCCATCCGCTCCTGGGATTCCGATGAACTGATCTCGGACATCTTCTGGAAGCCGATGACTGCCACCACTTCATGCAGGCCGGATTTGATCAGAGAATAGGCCAGGCGAAGCCCCATGCTGCTCGAAGAGCAAAGGCTTTCCACATAAAACGTGGGCTGAGGATTTAGACCCAGATATTCGGCAAAGACACCGGCCGGAGACCGCTGTTTGTCATATTCGGGCGCTGAACAGATGACCGAGGCGTCGATATCTTTGACCGTAATCTGAGCGTCTTTCATGGCATTTTTGAAGCCTTCAAAGGCCAGTTCCCGAATGGATCCGGGGTACTGGCGGACGAAGGCGCTTTGGCCGACACCAATAATTCCCACTTTTCCCATAAACGATTCCCCCTTGTCGTTAGTCTTTTACTTTGACCTTTGACCCCTCGATTCCTAATCCTCTTTGACCCCTTGATAGCTCAGATATATTGTCCGCCGTCTACTTTGATCACCCCGCCGGTGATATGTCGTGCCTTTTCCGAGGCCAAAAAGACAACCACATTGGCAAGGTCCTCCGGTGTTCCCACTCGCTTGAGGACGATTTCGGCCATGGCCATATCTATGATTTTATTTCGGGCCTCGGACTGGGTCAGCATGGGTGTTTCGATGAGACCGGGTGCCACGGCGTTTACATTGACGTTGAAGGCCCCCAGCTCTTTGGCCAAGGCCTTGGTGAATCCGATGATGCCGGCCTTTGAGGCCGAGTAGTTCGTCTGGCCGAATTTTCCCCGCAACCCGTTGATGGACGTGATGTTAATGATTTTTCCGTATTTCTGATCCTTGAGCAGGGGGACCACATGGCGGGTGAAGTTGAAATACCCTTTGAGATTGACTTCAATGACACGGTCCCACTGTTCTTCGCTCATTTTCCAAGAAACACCGTCCCAGTTCATGCCGGCGTTGTTGACCAGTATATCGACCTTGCCGAACGCTTCCAGGGTCTTTTTGACGACATCTTCTGCCTCTGTAAAGGAGGCGATATCGCACTTTACGGCGATGGTTTTTCGGCCCATATTCAGAATCTGGTCTCTCACCTCCAGAGCCTCTTTTTCGTGCTTACGGTAGGTCAGACAGATGTTCGCACCCTCTTTTGCCATCTCCAGAGAGATCGCTGTTCCGATTCCCTGTGACCCCCCGGTCACGATGGCGTTCTTATCCTTCAACAACATGTTTTCCCCCTTGTTTTCAATCCGTTTAATATTTGATGGCTTCGTAAAAATTCCAATTTCTGCGTTGCGCTTCATCCCGTTGCGATTTCGACGTACGATAAGTACGCCTCATCACACGGGATTCGCGACGCCTTGAACTTGAACTTTTTACTTTGCCATCTGATTTTCGACTTTTTACGAGTTCATCATATTTGTTTATCTTTATATCTAATAAGAAAGCTATATTACAGCTATGTCAGAGCCGAGTCAAGACCGAAATGGAGGACTGCCGTCTTAAATCTTGAATTTTTTTCTTTCCTCTGGAGGCTAAACCCAAATTGATTGAGACGGCTTTTTTATACCTGCCCCGAGAAAACCTATTGACACCCATCTAGTTATATTGTAGCTATAATATGATTTTTAATTTGAGCGAGATGAGTCCCGGCCGTTCCAGCTGAATTTTTTAAAATTGGTTAAGGAGGTGTTACATGCCGACAGTACCGGAGAAGATCCAGACCTGGCAAATGGTCCAGCCGACAACATTCAACAAAGAAACCAAGGAAAAAATCCCCGGAAAACTCGCAAAAGCGGAGATATCGGTTCCGGAACTTCAATCCGGAGAAGTTTTGGTGGAAGTGGCCGGATGCGGCGTTTGCCACACGGACTTGGGATATTTTTATGATGGTGTCCCCACCATTTCAAAGCCTCCGCTGACCCTTGGGCACGAGATTTCAGGAATCGTAGTGGCGGGAGATGAAGCCTGGATCGGGAAAGAGGTGATCATCCCGGCTGTGATGCCTTGCCGGAAGTGCATTTTGTGTAAAACCGGAAGAGGGAACCGATGTCTGGCTCAGAAGATGCCTGGTAACAGCCTGGGGATTTATGGCGGGTTTTCCAGCCACATCCCGGTGCCGAGCATCGACCTTTGTGAAGTGAGGAATCGAGGCAAGGTTCCCCTGGAACATCTGGCGGTCGTGGCGGATGCCGCCACCACACCCTACCAGGCGGCCAAACGAGCAGCATTCCAACCAGGGGATAATGCGGTGGTCATCGGTATCACCGGTGGAGTCGGCCAATATATGGGCCAGACCCTGAAGGCCCTGGGGGCGAATTGTGTGGTGGGCATTGCCCGGAATCAGGAACGTCTGGAAAGAGCCCTGAAATACGGCGCTGATTTAATCATCAATTCCACCGATAAGGATGTCAAAGCGGTCTCCGATGATTTTAAGGGGATTTGCAAGAAAAACGGTCTTCCGGGATTCGGCTGGAAGATCTTCGAAGTCACCGGGTCCAAGGCAGGCCAGGAAATGGCGCTTACACTTTTGAGCTTCATCGGGAAATTGGTGGTTGTGGGGTTCGGCATGGCAAAAGTGGATTACATGTTCGGACGACTGATGGCCTTTGATGCCGATATCCTGGGGACCTGGGGATGCCTCCCGGAATATTACCCCATCGTCCTGGATATGGTTCTGAAAAAAAAGATCGACATCGAGCCTTTTGTTCAAACTCGACCCATGAGCACCATCGTCGAAACGTTTGCCGAAGCCCATAAAAGCGCTCCGGATCGGCGAATCGTGCTGACCCCGGACTTTTAAAAAAACAAACAGCGGATCAAACCGTTAACTGAAATTGAAAAGAAGGAGGAGAATACAATGAGTTTGGATTGGGTACCGAGAGATAACAAGATGAAAGACCATAACCTGCACACCGATGTCCACTGGGGCAAGGAAGAGAATGCGCCTTGCGTGGTTTTCGAAAAGCGACCCCTGAAAGACCCCAAGGGAAATGTAGTGGACGGGCTCTATGTGGCATGGATCCGGTTGAACAACCCGAAGCAGTATAATTCGTATACAACCGAGATGGTCAAGGGCGTCATCGCCGGATTTCAGAATGCCTCGCTGGATCGAAGCGTTGTATCGGTAGTTTTCACCGGAACCGGCCCCTATGCTTTCTGCACCGGGGGCAACACCAAAGAGTACAGTGAATTTTACAGCATGCGATGTGACGAGTACGGCCAATATATGGAGCTCTTCAACGGCATGGTGGATTCCATCCTTCAGTGCAAGAAACCCGTTATCTGCCGGGTGAACGGGATGCGGGTGGCCGGCGGACAGGAGATCGGCATGGCATGTGATTTGGCCCTTTCTTCGGACTTGGCTATTTTCGGACAGGCCGGACCAAGACACGGGTCGGCGCCCGTGGGTGGGGCATCGGATTTCCTCCCCTGGTACCTCAGTATTGAAGACGCAATGTGGAACTGCGTGTCCTGCGAGATGTGGTCTGCCTATAAAATGAAGGCCAAGAACCTGATCAGCAAGGTGGTGCCGGTGTTGAAGGTGGACGGCAAGTGGGTGAGAAACCCCACGATCGTTACGGATAAATACATCGAGGACGGCGAGATCGTTTACGGTGAATACAAGACCGGTCCGGAGGCCAAGGAGGCCCGGGAATTTGTGAAAGCGCATCAGCCAAATGCGGATTTTGAACTCCTGGACAAGGAAGTGGACAAAGTCGTATGGACCTTTGCCAACCTGTTCCCCGGTTGTCTGATCGAGTCCATCGACAGCGTCCGTCAGAAGAAGAAGTTTTTCTGGGATACCATGAAAAATGCCCACAGGCACTGGCTGGCCGCCAATATGAGCGGGGAAGCCTACCTCGGTTTCGGTGCTTTCAATACGAAAAAGATCACCGGCAAGGATGTCATCGACTTCATTAAATTTCGTCAGAATATTGCTGCCGGAAAAAACTGGGATGAAGCGATGTTCGAAGAGGTCATGGGAAAACCCCAAAAATAGCCCAGATTTTTCATTTAGAAATAGCAGAGGCGCCGGTATGTCATCGGCGCCTCTGCCGTTAGAGCCATTCCAAAGTGTGTTCATCCCACAGCGTTGAAGCTGCGGGGTTCGCAATCAATTCGAGATAACCATCATCTTTTTTTGGTAACTCCGGCTTCCTCGAAGGATGCCATCTCCCCCATGATTTTTGCTGCAGCATCGGCGATATGGATGGCCAGGGAAGCCCCGGTTCCCTCGCCCAGCCTCATGTTCAGGTCTACAAGAGGTTTCAGCTCCATGAAAGCGAGGGCAGCCTCTTGAGCGGGTTCTACGGAGCGATGCCCGGAGATGAGGAATCCTTGGATGTTGGGGTTGATGAGATAGGCGATGAGTCCTCCTGCCGTTGATATGACTCCGTCCAGAACCACCGCCGTTCGTTTTGATGCTGCCGCAAGGGCCGCTCCTGCGATGCCCGCGATCTCAAAGCCCCCCACTTTCTGCAGTACATCAAGGGCATCTTTAGGGTCGGGTCGATGAAACCTCAAGGATCTCGCGATCACCTCGGCCTTATGCTTCAACGCCTTATCATCGATGCCTGTACCTCGACCCGTAGCTTCAGCAGGATTGATTCCGCAAATTGCACAGATCGTGGCGGTTGCCGAAGTGGTATTGCCGATCCCCATGTCACCCAGACCTACAATGTCGATGGGATTGGACTTATATTCGTTTAAAAACACCTCCGCGCCGTTCTGAATAGCCGAAACGGTTTCTTCGGGTGTCATGGCGGAAGTAAGCGTAAAATTGCGTGTCCCCTTACGGACTTTCTTATTTAATAATAACGGGTGATTTTCGATCTCGCCGGCGACGCCCATGTCCACCACGCGGATGTCGATGCCACCATGACGACAAAGCACATTAATGGCAGCACCCCCTTCCAGGAAATTTTTCACCATTTGACCGGTCACTTCCGAAGGGTAGGCGGAAACACCTTCTTCAACAACGCCGTGATCTGCGGCAAATACGAACATGGATTTCCGATGGATCCGGGGATTGAAATTTTTTTGAATCAGACACAGTTGAACGGCCAGATCTTCCAGCTTTCCCAAAGACCCCAGGGGTTTCGTTTTGTTGTCTATTTTTGCCTGGGCAGCGGAAAGCAGATCTTTCCCGATCGGCTCTATGGATTTCAGGGTGGACCTAAAGGGCTCCCGGAAGGATTCAAAGCCCGGTGCTGACCGACTGATGACAATATTCTTATCTATTGAGCGATTTGATCTTTTAACCAGATGTGTCATGGGAACATTCCTCCATTGAAATTTTTTACCGACTGAGCCTCGATGAGGTCGGGAAAGACGGCAAAGACGTTGCAGACGGCAATTTCCGGAGGGAAAAGGGAGGGTAGAGCCGAAAGGTTAGAAATTTCGATGTAAAAAGAGATAGCTCCGCTGAACGCTTTTCCGTATCTTTTCTGCATCCTCATGGCTCCGGCAGCAGTCTAAGATACGGATAACATCCAGCATGATACCCGTTATTTCAACAACAAACAGGCAGGCTTTCTGGCTTATGGATCATCCTACTGACTGCGCCTTCCCATCAGTCAATCCGCTTTTTTCAATCGATCGGCTGACAGTGGCATCCTTGCAGCGTTCGTCCCCGATTACAGCAATGGCTGGCCTGCGGTGGACTCTCACCACGCTTTCCTTTTACCAATGCAAGGGTTCATTACCCCGGCATGGCACCTGTTCGATGTTCGGGATTGTTAAGTCATGAAACGTCTTTTGTCAATTGCCAATTTATGAGGAATATGCCGCAGTTTAATTGACATTCCCTTTTCTTTAGGTTGACAGATTTTATGCCGGTTATATTTTTAAACTACGATTTCTTGAGGAATATAAGATTATCTAAAAGAGGAGGGGGCTATGAAAGTATTGGTGGTTTTTTATTCGACTTACGGCCATATATATCAGATGGCAGAAGCCATCGCTGAAGGTGCAAGGGCGGTGAGTGGGGCCGAAGTGGTTTTGCGCCGTGTTCCAGAAACACTCCCTAACGAAGTTTTGAAACAAATGGGGGCGCTCGAGGCCCAAAAGCGCTTTGCCCACATACCGGTCTGTACAGTGGAAGAGCTGGCCGGAGCCGATGCCATTATCTTTGGAACCCCGACCCGGTTCGGCAATATGTGCGGGCAGATGCGCCAGTTTCTGGATGCTACAGGCGGATTGTGGGCCAAGGGGGCCTTGGTCGGCAAAGTGGGCAGCGTTTTCACGAGCAGCGCGACCCAGCACGGTGGCCAGGAATCGACCATTCTGACCTTTCATGTCACCCTGCTGCATCATGGGTTCGTCTTGGTTGGGTTACCCTATACGTTCCAGGGGCAGATGATCATCGATGAGATCACCGGAGGATCCCCTTACGGCGCTTCCACCATCGCCGGCGGAGACGGATCCCGTACACCCAGTGAAAACGAGCTTTCTGCAGCCCGATTTCAGGGTAAACACGTCGCCGCGATCGCTTCTAAGTTGTCCTCATAGGCCAAAGAATCGCTCTTTTGAGAACAGGGCCTTCCGTTTCTCCCAGAATATGGGGGGAAACGGAAGGCCCTGCGCTAAAAAACGCAACAATCTTCAAAAGCGTTATTGAAACAGATCCTGATAGATCGTCCGCTTTTCTAAGCTCCATCTGGTACAATAAGCGGATTTGCCTTGCATAACCAAATGAAAGCATGCATTGCATTGCGGGCTGCACTTGATGATGGATCGTTCGGCTCCTTTTCGAGCTTTCTTAGGCCATTCAGGATCGACCCATAACATACGGGCCAACCCGATAAGATCCGCCTTTTTTTCTTTTAATATGGATTCGGCTTTAGATGGCGTTGAAATTCTTCCCGCTGCTATGACCGGAACGTCCACGTTTTTTTTGACAACGGATGCCAAGGATACCATGTAGCCGGCTCTTCTGGCTTTTTTCACCATGTCCGGCAGAAAAAAGGATTCATATGTTCCACCCATGGCAGAGAGGTAGGCAATGCCTTCTTGCTCCAGACTTTTAGCTAAAAGGATGGACTCGCTCTCCTGAAGGCCGTCCGGCAGCCACTCATTAACCAAGAAACGGTATCCGACCGGGAAATCTCCCACAGCATCTTTCACCCGTTTTAAAACTTCAATGGGAAATTGGATCCGGTTTTCAATCGGTCCGCCGTAAGAATCCCTTCGATGATTGGTTCTCGGAGATACAAACTGGGCGAGGAGGTAACCGGTTCCTCCGTGAAGTTCCACCAAATCAAATCCAGCCCGTTTCACACGTAAAGCGGCATTTGCAAATTGCTTCTGGATGGTGATTATTTCGCTTTTAGTCAGTGCTCGAGGTGTTTTCCCAAATACCGGCACGGCGGATGGTGCCACCGGTTCCGAAACATGGGCAAATCGTCCTGCATGGTTGATCTGAAGACCGGCCAGACTCTTTTCCTGATGGATTGTATCCGCAAGGGTTTCTAAACCCTTTAGATATCGATTGTGGTCACATCTTATGGTTCGGGGTGTTCCACTGCCGTTGGGTATTATACTCGAATTCTCGACCATAATCATGGCGGCGCCGCTTCGGGCCATCTCCTTATAATGGTGAAGCAATAGCGGGGTCACTTGGCCCCCTGAGGCGGCGTATCCCAAATATAGTGGTGCCATGGTGATGCGGTTTTTCAATCTGAGACCTTTCAGATTCAGAGGCTTGAACAGGTTTTCGTAAGTGGGCTTTGTCATCTTTTTCCTCCGTATGTGATACCATAAGTAATACGTTTTTAATTAATGAATATGCCTATTCCAAACTTATTTTATGCATAAATGTTCTTCGTAGTCTTAGCGTTCTTTCTCATACATGGAGTACGACAGGGCAAGGAAATCATGCCCCGTCATTGTTTCCGCCCGGAGCCTGAATGCCGCGTCGTTCGAGAAGAGAGCCTTCGAGTTGATAAAAACGGGTTAAAGACTTGAGGTAATTCACCAGTGCCTTAACTTCGCCGATTCGGCTTGATAAAAGATCCCGCTGGGCTTGCGCCACGAATAAGTTGGTTGAGCGGCCTACTCGAAATTTTTCGATTTCGATCCTCAGCTTTTCTTCCTGGAATTTTCGGGTTGCCACGCTCGCGGCTATTTGCTCTTTTGAACGGCTCATTTCGATGAAGGCGTTTCGCACATCCAGTTCGACGAGATTTTCCAAATTCTCCAGGGCCTTTTCGGCCTGGTCCTTTTTCAGGAGGGATCTTCGATGTTCCGCTTTGGCCGATCGATTGAAAAACGGGGACTCGATCTTTGCCCCGATCAACGCATCGTAAGACTCTCCTCCGATATCGCTGATGGATCCCGCGAACGAATCCGCATATCCGGTTTTGCCCAATGAGATGAAAAGGTCCATTTTAGGGAGAAGACCATTTTTCGTGCGCACCACTTCGAGGCCTTTTTGTTCGAGGCTCAGTCTCGCATTATTGATTTCGGGTCGCATTTTGAGAGCCACCAGAACATGCGATTGAATTTCATCCATTTTGATATTCGGCAGCGTGGGCGGATGGATCAAAATGACGTCGCGATCATAAAGAACCGTTCTATATGGGGTCAGTAACTGCAATAGGTGAAGGCGGGATGATTCCAGATTGCTTTTTGCGTTGATCAATTCCTGCTGCTGTATCGCCACTTCTGCCTGAAGAGCGGCAAGTTCTGCTTCCGCCATGGTCCCGATTTTGATCATTTCCTCTGTTTCTTCGAGCTGACGGTGGGCAACTTTTAGGGATTCTTTAACAATTTCAATTTGACGTTGGGAAAGCGCATAGTCCCAGTAGGCGGTTTCAACCTGGGCCACAAGCGATTCGACAAACCCGCGAAGTTCATATCTCGTGATGTCCGTTTGGATCCGAGATTGTCGAAGAGTCACCAGGTTGGCATTAAGACCATTACCTTTAAGGAGCGATTGCGTGACGAACAACCCCAGCCGAGTGGAAGAAAATAGATCCTTGTATCCGCTCGAATCCGCGCTCTGGTGGTAAATTCCGATTTCAACATCTGTGCCTGTAGGGAAAAATTCTTTGAGGAAAACGGCCCCCTCATAAACGGTGCTCCTCAGGTTTTCGGTTCCGGTCCCCGTCTGGATCGGCTTCTTACCATCGTCTTGTTCGGTGTAGAATTCGCCTCCCAGGACAGGGTCGAACTTCGCTCGTTCTTGTTCTTCATAGGTCTGCTGAATGAAGGGGGTGATTTTTTCGGCCGCCAAAGTGCGGTTATTTTGAATAGCCATCAATATGGCGTCCATCAATGAAATTCTCAGCGGACTCTTTTCCGAAACATCGTCGACTTGTTTTTCAACAGGATTTGCTCCTGGGTCGGGATTCAGACCCGATTGAATGGGGATGCCGGAGGGAGAGGGTGTCCGGTCCGCCGATAACGTTTCTACACCGGAACAGGAAAGGCATAAAAATGCGAATACCCCGGGGAGAATGAATTGTAATCTTGTAATAAAAAGGGATTTCATGGCATCAGGATTTTATCCCCTTCCTGCAACAAATATAGAAAAAACGATTATCATGCAGCCTTTTTCGAAGAATCTTTTTCAAAAAGCGTATAAATGGTGGGAACCACTACCAGGGTGATCAGAGTCGAGCTAAACAGCCCTCCGATGACGGCTCTGGCCATTGGCGCTTGGGCTTCTCCCCCCTCACCGATGCCTAAGGCGAGGGGTATCATGGCTAAAATCGTCGTCAAAGCGGTCATTAAAATAGGCCGCAGCCGTCTCTTGCCCGCCTCCTCTATGGCTTCTCTGAGAGGTAGCCTGTCTCTTCGTATAAGCAAGTTGGTGTGATCCACGAGTAAAATTGCGTTGTTGACCACGATACCGCCCAGCATGATGCAGCCGATATAGGACTGTACGTTGAATGTGGTATCGGTTAGAAAAAGCATCAGAATAACACCGATACTGGCCAGTGGAACTGAAAACATTACGACAAAGGGATAACGGATGGATTCATATAGGCATGCCATCACCATGTATACCAGAATCAGGGCCAGAATAAAGCTTAGCAACAATTCGCGAAAAGATTTCTGCTGTTCCTCGTAATCACCTCCAAAATGGAAGCTGAATCCTTTGGGTAATGGAACGGAGGATATCGCGTTGCGGATGTCATCAAGAATGGAGCCCATATCCCGGCCGCTGACGTTTGCCGTTATGTAAACCACACGTTCCTGATCTTTACGTTCGATGAGTATCGGTCCGCTTCTATCTTTGAGTTCAACCACGTTTCCAAGCACAACAAGGTTTCCGTCCGAGTTGTTGATGGGAAGGTTCAAAATTTCCTGGATACTCTTCTGTTCTGCGCCTTTTAACTTCACTCGAATCGGATATTCTTTCCCTTCTTCGCGAAAATTTCCCGCAGACGTTCCGGAGAGCATGGTTTGAAGCATATTAGCAATTTTCGATACCGTCAATTTCATGCTCGCGGCCTTTTGACGGTTAATGATGACGAGCTCTTCCGGAGTTCCAATCTCCCTGCTGATTTGGGTGTCGGTGATTCCCGGAATCTGGCGGATAATGTTTTCAATGATGTGGGCTATCATATCCGCCTTTTCTGGCTCATGGCCGCGGAGTTCCAATTGAATCTGATCTCCCTCCCCGGCGCTGAGCCTGAGAATGAAAAGACCTTGTCCTGCCCGGGTCCGGATCTTAGCACCGGGTATGGTGCCAAGCTTTTTCCGAAGTGCAGCGGCAATCTCTTCGCTGGATCGAGTTCGCATTTTAACCGGTAGCAGGGCGATTCGCATCTCGCCGGTATTGGATCCACGGGCGCGCCAGGAGGACCCACCGATGAACGAAACGGAATTTTGGATTTCAGGCACTTCCTGTTCTACGATGGCTTCGATTTTTTGAAGCGCCTGGTGCACCACATCGATACGCGTTCCGACAGCCATTTCCGCATAGATCCGAACCTCGCTCTCATCAACAGCCGGCATCAATTCGACGCCGATTAAGGGTATCAGAAGGAGACAAGCAGCCAGCAATACCGAAGTTGCCGTTAAAATCAACGATCGATGGTCCAATGCATATCGCAACACCTTCTGATAGCCGGTTTCCATCCCGGCAAACCATTGTCCGGTGATATGGAAAATCCGGCTTTTTATGGAGATTCGGCCATTGGAATAGTCAATAACCGGGGCGCGGACCCTTGACGAGAGCATCGGGACGAGGGTGAGTGCCACGGCCAATGAGCAGGCAAGAGAAAAACTCACCACATAGGACAACTGCTTGAACATGATTCCGGACATCCCACGAACAAAGATCAAGGGAAGGAATACGACCAGTGTGGTTAACGTACTGGCAATCACGGCTGCCGCCACTTCATGGCTTCCGTTTATAGCGGCCGATTCCGGATCCTGGCCTGATTCTCGAAGCCGAAAAATGTTCTCCAGCACAACAATGGCATTATCGACCAGCATCCCGACGCCGAGTGCGAGCCCGCCCAGCGTCATCAAATTCAGTGTAAAACCATTAAAATACATCAGGCCAAACGTGGCCACTACAGAAATGGGAATGGTGGTTGCGATAATGGCGGTGCTGGGGATATTTCTCAAGAAAAAGAGCAGGACCAATACGGCAAGCGCACCTCCATATAAAGCCGATGTGCCGACATTGGTGATGGAACGCTTGATATAATCAGAGGTGTCGATGATGGGAACGATCTGCAGTTGAGGAACATCTTGATTAATACGAGTGATTTCCTCAAGGACACTTGAAGCCACCTCTACCGTGTTTTTCCCGGATTGCTTGTTCACGGCAAGGCGTACGCCCGGTTTACCGTTTACTCGGACAATCCGGGTGATTTTTTCCCAAGCATCTTCAACCGTAGCGATTTCTTTCAATTGGATGGGAACGTTTTCCCGAAGAGCGATCACGGTATTCCGCAACTCATCCAGGTTGTTGTAAATGCCGGGAGTTCGGATCGTGATATCAAAGTTCCCTTGTTCGATCGTTCCGGCCGGAATCGTGACGTTCTCCTCCTGGAGAAGGGTAAGCAATCGATCCACAGGGAGTCCCAATGCCTTAACCTTTTCCGCATCCAGGTTGATGTGGATTTCTCGATTCAGACCGCCTCGGATGTCCAGAGATGCCACCCCTGGGATCCGTTCGATGCGGTTTTTAATCTGGTCGTCGATGATTCTTCGGACTTGAATCGGATCCAACCGACTGGAAACACCGAGAATGAGGATCGGGAATGAGGCAAGATCGAATTTTCTTAAACTAGGCCGTTCCGCATCTTCCGGCAGAACAGGGATGATTCGATCCAACCGATCCCGAACATCATTTGCCGCTGCGTCCAGATCCGTTCCCCAGGTAAAGGTGACTCGAACGTTGCTTCTTCCCTCTGCGGATACCGAGGTCACCTCTTCCACCCCGGGAACAGCGCTCATGGCTTCTTCCACGGGGCGCGTGATCAATTCTTCAACCTCTTCGGGACCGGAATTTTCGTATTCGGTAGTGATGCTTAGGGTCGGATAGGTGATATCCGGCATGAGATCAATGGTTAGGCGATAGAATGAAACGCTCCCTAAAATAATGACGATCAAAGAAAACATGATCGTCATGATCGGGCGGCGGATGAAAAATTGGGCGATATTCAAGATGGTTGTTTTCCGGAAGGTAGTGGATTTTCCCTGATGTTTTCGGAATTTCCTTTCTGAATGATGTCTTGGACCGGTTCTTTTTCATGAACGATTATGGAGTCCCCGTCTTCCAGCAGATGCTGACCCAGCGTCACAATGGATCCGGCAAGAGGAGGCTGCAAGATCTCTATAAGGCTTTCATCGGTGATGCCGACTTTTACAGGAACGAAATGCGCTTTTTTTTCTTTCAGATCGGCAATGAATACCCCTTGCAGACCTTCTCTTTTCATCAGAGCGACATTGGGTATCACCGTGGCGTTTTCATGTATGGCGAATAGGATTTCAGCGGTGATAAACATACCGGGTTTGAGGAGTAGCCGGTCGTTCGGGACTTCGATTTCAATTCTGGCCTCTCTGGATTGTTCCTTCAACAACGGGGCAATACGGGCCACTTTTCCGGCAAAGGACATTTCGCGAAGGGCATCCGTGGTGATTATCGCCTCCATCCCGGTACGAACTTTATGGTAATCCCGTTCGATGACATGGACAACGGCAATGAGTTTACCGATGTCCAGAATGGAAACAATGGGTGTATTGGGAGCCAGCATGGATCCTTCGTCGACAAACCGTTCCCCAACGACCTGGCAACTTGAAGCAATATTTTCGCCGATTTGAATCCGAGCATAAGAAAGTCGTGCCTCTGCAGCCTTTAAAGCCGCTTTTTTTTGCGCGACCTGAGCGAGGGCCACCTTGATCTTGGCTTGTTGGGTTTTATATTCGGATTCGGAAGCATCGAGTTGGGATTCTGAAGCGATCTTTTTTTTTCTCAGCTCGACCGTTCGCGCAAATTCCCGTTTGGCATTCTCCAAAGCGCTTTCCCACTCCAGGAGATTGGCCTGGGCCACTTCCATCTCCGCCCTTGCCTGGTTGACCTGCTGACGATATTCTTCGTCATCCAGGACCGCCACCAATTGTCCGACTTTAACCGTGTCCCCGATATTGACCCAAATCTTTTCCAGCCTTCCCGCGATTTTCGGGGCAAGGATACAGGATGACCAAGCTTGTAAGGTTCCTGTCAATGAAATCCGATCACGGATGTCGGCCTTTCGGACAGGGCTGATCTCTACGGTTACCGGCGCTTTTCGGAGTTCTTTATTCAAACTCGAGCGGAAACGATCACGTTTTTGGTAGATCGTCCATCCAAGTAAACTAAGAGCCGATAAGATCACGACAACGAAGGCGGCTTTGTTAATCTTCATAAGTGCATATTTTCTGGTCGGAATGGAAGTTTAAAACAAAAGGTTTTGCTTTGGCTTTCGGCAAAACCGGTTCTTGTCCTTATGCATATGATTTCACTGGAAAAAATTCTTGCTATGAGAAAATAGTCTGGTTATTAATCAGTACTCAAATGATGCACGCCTCAGCTTGGGCTAGTGCCTGTCCGGAAGAATAGGCCTCTTGAAGGTATTCGGGATGTTTGAGAATATCACCTTCAAAATCGAGTCCCCGATACAAAAGCGATTGCCACAGTTCGGCGTCGAAGGTGTCGAAAAAGTAACGGACCGTCAGAAGTGCTCCATCAAAAAGCTTTTTTCCGCGTGTAGCCCCCACAGCGATAAACAGACCTTTTCGCTTCACGATTTTAGGTGAAAAGGGGTTCTTGTCGACCCAGTATTTCTTGACCCATAAGGATTGACAACGGTCCATGAGAATTTTGGTATGGGCGCTGACGGTGTAAAAGAAAATGGGGCTTGCCAGCATGAGGCCGTCGCATGCCAGCAGACGGTCATAAAGCCCCTGAAAGTCATCCTGGATGGCGCACCGTCCGGTTTTTCTGCAGCCGTAAATTTCCAGGCAGGGTGATATTTTAAGATCCCGAAGGACCACTTCTTCCACCTGAGCGCCTGCCTGAAGCGCGCCTTCCACGGCCCGCTTCAGGAGGGAGGAAGTGTTTCCCTTTCGGCGGGGACTTCCATAAATTGCCAAGATGGTCTTCATCGTTGATGCTTTTCCTTCGTTGATAATTGGATAACAACGGGTCGCGCGCTTGCGTTGGGATATCAAAAAGGATCGTTGAACACAACAATCAATTCCTCCGAAGGATCGGACTGCCGACGGTTTTTTCTTGACAATAAAAAGACCTAATGTTATTCGAAAATTTAAAAAACATGGGTTAATAAAATATATATATCAAATAAAAACAATTAGTTATTTAAAGTAAAATAGCAAAATGAAATACAATATTTTATCCGGAAAATCCAAATAACTACCGTTGTTGACCGGTGACCTCATGGGCTATAACCAATTCATTAGGGACAATTATAAAAATATTCTAACGGTATTAGGACAATAAATTATAATATTTACAATATCTTGAATTGAGTTAAACTTTAATACAATCTTTTTATAAAACTATATTAGGATTATGGCAAAATCCCCGAAAAATAAAAAAGAATCCACCAAAAATCGAATCATCGATGCCGCAAAAACGCTATTTGCCGACCAGGGGTATCTCAAAACCACCATTGCGGATATCTCCAAACAGGCGGAATTATCCGAGGCGGCGCTTTATGAGTATTTCCAGGGCAAAGAAGACCTGCTTTTAACCATACCGGATATGTGGGTATCCGAACTTATTGAAGACCTCGAACGGCAGCTTTTCGGAATCAAGGGAGCCGTTAACAAACTGAGGAAGTATCTCTGGTGGTACTTCCGCCGAATTGAGGAGTCGCCGCTGGATGCCAAGATTGTGTACCTTTTTCTAAAGACCAATGCCAATTTTATGCAGACCGAGGTCTATTCCAACGTGAAGGTGCTGTATGCTTACCTGCTTGAGATTTTCGAGGAGGGCAAGCGCACCGGCGAGATGCGGTCGCATATCAATCCGCGCATTGCCCGCAACATTTTTATTGGCACCATGGAACATATCATCACCTTATGGCTGTTGAGGGATCGGAAATACAGCCTCTTTGAAAATCTTGAAGAGACGTTTGACCTGATGGTGAGTGCGTTTACAACCCGGGAAAACGATCCGGCTTTACCGGTGAGGACTCTATTAGCCGAGGCAACCCAGACGCCCGCAGGCATAAAGCATGGTAACGAAGCATAGATATTAACCAAGACTTGGGCTTTTCGATAACGTTTCAGTGAAACAATGGATTCCAGGAATTATCAAAGTAGGAGGGCTGACCGATGGCGAAGCAACTGTTTGAGTGGGACTATTCGTCGTACCCGGGGGCAAAAACCTACCCCCACCTGTTCAAACCGATCCGGATCGGCAATCTCATCGTGCCCAACCGGATCAAATATGCCGCAACGGAAGAAAATCTGAATGCGCATGATGGGTTCGTAACCGATTCGGGGGTGGCCTATATGCGTGAGCGCGCCAAGGGCGTGGTGGGAGGCCTATGCTTCATGCAGGGCGTTTACATGGATGCAAAGCGGCAAGGTCAGGGTTATGTGGGACAGGCGGCCTGCTGGGACGACAAGTTTGTTCCGGGACTGAAGCGTATTGCCGATGCCGTTCACGAGCAGAAAGCCGTGGTTGGTTTTCAATTGATGGACTGCGGCAGGGTAGGCGCCGTGGATGTGCCGCACGGGCACGGACCCTCGGCGGTTCCCCAGCGCTTGCGCATCTTCAGACCCATGAAGGAGATGACCAAGGCGGAGATCAAGGAGATGATCCGGCAGCACATTGATGCGGCCCGCAGAGGAATCGAGGCCGGATTCGACATTATGGAGATCTCGGGTATCGTCGGTTACCTCATCTCCAACTTCATTTCCAGCTACACCAACCGACGCACCGACGAATACGGCGGAGACATCCGGGGTCGGATGCGGGCGGTGGTGGAGATCATCCAGGGCGTCAAGGCGGTTTGCGGCCCGGATGTTCCTTTGGGAATCCGACTATGCTCCGAAGAACTCCTTGACGATGTACGGGGGAACACGCCCCAGGAGTCCATGGAAACTTATAAAATTGCCGAAGAGGCCGGAGCGGACTACATCAGCGTCACCCTCGGCTGGCAGGAGTCCATTCAACCGGTCATCAGTCGCGATATACCCATGGGGAACTGGATCCATCTGGCCAAGCGGGCCAAGGAACATGTTAAAATCCCGGTTCAGATGGCTTATCGCCTATTCAAACCGGACCTGCCGAACAAGGCCATCGGCGCCGGTGAACTCGACATATGGGAGATGTGCCGATCCATGATCGCCGATCCCTTGATGCCCAAAAAGGTTCTGGAAGGGAGAGAGGATGAAATCCGGCACTGCGTGGCTTGCAACCTCTGCCTGTCCCGACTGTTCCGGGATGCACCCATGACCTGCTATATAAATCCTATATGTGCCCATGAATCGAACCCGGAATTCACGAATCCCAAGCCTGCGGAAGATAAAAAGGAAGTCATGATCGTGGGCGCCGGGCCGGCCGGCCTTGAATGCGCCTATATGGCGGCCAGTCGCGGCCATGAGGTTCACGTTTACGATAAGCGGGACACTATCGGCGGTACCCTCAACGAGGCCCGGAAAGCTCCCTATGGCGATGATGAATTGTGGACCTGCGCAGCGTACCAGAAAAAGATGTGCGAGCTGGCCGGTGTAACCTTTCATCTGGGAACAGCGGTCACCGAAGAGATGATTTCCGACGTAATGCCTGATACGGTGGTGCTGGCCACCGGACCGATTTATCCGGATTTGCCGGGTGGTTCCCAAAAGAACGTGGTCCATCTTTTGGATGTGATGAGCGGGAAGGCTCAGGTCGGCGAGAATGTGGTGATTTGGGGAAACCGCAAGCCCGGAATCGGATGTGCTCTGTATCTGACCAAGCAGGGAAAGAAGGTGACCCTCGTAGGCAAGGAAAAGACCGCAGGGTTCGACGTCAATCCTTCTTTCAAGTGGCGTTACATGATTTACCTGCGCCAAAACGGAATCAAAGCCTACAATGATTGCGAGATCGAAACCATCACACCGGAGGGGATTATCATTCGTACCTACGACGGCTACCGGATTCCGATAGCATGCGACACGATTGTGAATAGCGATCGTGCGGCAAACGAAGCCCTTAAGAAAGCCGTACAGGCCGAAGGAATCGAGCTTTTCGTCATCGGGGATGCGCTGGTTCCCCGAAACCTGTCCAGTGCGGTACATGACGGTTACCGGATCGGGATAAGGATATAAGAGGAGGTCAGCCATGCAATTCGATGCGGAAAAAGAGATTGGAAAATTCTTGAGCGGCCTTCGCGCCGCCCAGGGTGAAATCGGGAAAACCTATTACCGCTGGCGCCATACGGCGCTGGAAATTGCCGGGGACGGCGTGAAACCCCTCGATGTGGGTCTGAAGGCCGCGGAAATCTTCGGAAAAGACATCGGGAAAGCGTTACTGCCGCGGCTCAACTGGCTCAAAGGGGAAGCAGCCTTCATGCTGACTCTGGGACGGTCTCTGGCGGATCTCTGGGTGGTGGACGGCGGTGTGGCCACCGCGGAGAAAGGGGAAAAGCCGTCGGAAGTGTTCATACGCTGTACCCGGGATCCCTGGCCCACCTGGGCTAAGGAGTTCGGTGTCCCCATGCAGGAAGTCGCCCTTTGCAGGGAGAGAATGCTCAGATCCATCCTGGAAGATGTGAGTGTTTTCTTCAATATTTCGCTGGATATCGAAGTCCAGAAGGCCATTCCCCGGGGAGAGGGGATGTGGCAGATTCGACTGTACAAAAAAGAAAAATAGGAGAACTGGTTATGGCAGCCCAAGTCGATTTGGACAAGTGCACCATGTGCGGCGGTTTTACCCAACCGCTGTGTGTGGAGATATGCCCGGATCATGCAATCCGGGTCCAGGGAGATCGCGTGGTGGTGACGGAGTTCTTATGCGAAGATTGCAACGAATGCGGGTGCGTCTGCCCGGACAAAGCCATCACGATACCCCTTACCAAGGTGACGTTTTAAGAAAAGGGTTCAAGGGGTAAGGAGTTCCAGGGATAGAGTGGAAGCAGTTTTCCGACACTCGACTCCCCGGCCCTTTAGGATTGAAAACATTTTTATGAAACAATGGGAGGAACCGGTGAAAGCCAACAAGATCGACCATATCTGTGTTGCGGTCAAAAACCTGGACCAGGCCCGCAAGATCTGGGAACCGGTCCTGGGGAAAACGAAACCGGACGACGAGTACATCGACGAATCCGAAAAGATCAAAGTAGCCCGATACTGGGTGGGAGAAGTCGGCTTCGAGCTCATGGAATCCACCACGCCGGATGGTGATGTGGCCAAGTTCATCGAGAAGCGGGGTGAAGGGATTATGCTGATCAGCCTGAACGTGGATAACACCCGAAAGGCCATGGAAGAACTGAAAGGGAAGGATTACCCCTTCATCGGCGGTGCCCGGCCTTTCCGCGACTGCGAGTTTGCCTTCATCCATCCCAAGAAGATGAGCGGCGTCCTTTTGGAACTCATCGACTACAAGTGGAAAGAGCTCGAGGGAAGATAAAACGATCCTCGTCATGGCAAAGCAATTCCGGGATTTTGAAGTCTACCTGATCCATGTGGATCCCGATCGATGTGACGGTTGCGAGGAGTGCATCAAGATTTGCCCCGCCGAAGTCTTCGATTTTTCCATCAAGGCCTACCCCGTGAGACCGCAGAATTGCCTGGGGTGCCGCACCTGCGAGGCGGTGTGCAAGTCTAAGGCCGTTATCATCACGGAAATCTAAAATTCATAAGGTGATGTCATGAGCGATGCGATCCTGATCATCGGGGCGGGGATTGCCGGAATCAATTGTGCCCTGAACGCCGCCAAATACGGCAGTAAAGTTTACCTGGTGGACGACACGCCCAGTATCGGCGGAATGATGGCGCGCCTGGATAAGACCTTTCCGACCAACGATTGTTCCATCTGTATCGAGGCGCCTCAGATGTACGATGCCGACAACCAGGAAAATATCGAGATCCTCACCAGTACGGAAGTCAAAAAGGTTAAGGCCAAAAACAACAGGTTTGAAGTCCGGCTGGTCAAGAAGCCCAAATATGTGGACGAAGAAAAATGCACCGGATGCGGCGCCTGCGTGGAAGCATGTCCGGTGAGCATTCGCGACGAAATGGACGGAAAGATCGGCGGAAAACGAAAACTCATCCATATGGCTTTTCCCCAGGCGGTCCCCAACGTGGTGTCCGTGGACCTGGCATGCCGGTCTGGAGAGATGCGAGCCGCCGGGGCCTGCATCGGCGGCTGTGCCGTGGACTGTAGTCAGTGCCGGGAGTGCCCCATCGCCCTATGCGTCAAGGCTTGTGAGAAAGAAGGGAAGAAGGCGATCATGCTCTGGCAATCCAGCAAGAACTTCGCGTTGGAGGTCAAGAGCATCGTGGTGGCAACCGGGATTGCCGACGCCAAGCCTGCCGGCGACCTGCTTGGCTACGGCATTTACGACAACGTCATAACCGGCATGCAGTTCGAACGCCTGATGAACGCCGGAGGTCCCACCGCCGGAGAGATCATCCGCCCCTCTGACAGGCGCCATGCCAAGAAGATCGCCTGGGTTCAATGCGCCGGCCGGGGGCTGGCGGAAGGAAAAGGGGTTCCCTACTGTTCCAAGATCTGCTGCATGATTGCTACAAAGCAGGTCATCATCACCAAAGAGCACGACGCATCCGTCGAGGCCGTTGTTTTTTACAACGACCTGAAAGCCTATGGGAAAAACTTCTGGGAATTTTATCGAAAGGCCATCGACAACGGCGTCCGTTATGTCCGTGGCCGGCCGTATCAGGTCCGGGAGGATTCTCAAACGAAGAATCTGATTGTCCGGTATGAAAATCTGGAAACCGGAAAGATCGAAACCCATGAGGTGGAGTTGCTCGTTCTTTCCACCGGGATTATTCCCAGTGAGAGAAACGAAAAAATTGCCAAGGTTTTGAACATCGAGCTGGATCATCTGGGATATTTCAGGGAAAAAGACCCGCTGACAGCTCCCCTGGAGACTTCTGTACCGGGGATTTACCTGTGCGGAGGGGCCACCGGGCCCATCGACATCGCCGAATCCGTAGTGCAGGCATGCGCCGCAGGCATGAAGGCGGTTTTGAGATCCTGACCTGTATGAGGTGCCTCCATGAATGACGATATCCGGGTGGGTGTCTTTGTTTGCGACTGCGGCTCCAATATCGCCGGCGTCGTGAACGTCCCGGAAGTGGTGGAATATGCCAAGGAGCTGGACCATGTGGTTCTGGCCGACGAGGGGCGGTGGTCCTGCAGCGTCGACTATCTTTCCAGGATGCAGGATCTGATCAAAGAGCACCGCATCAACCGGGTGGTCATCGCATCCTGTACGCCCCGGACCCATGAATCGCTTTTTAAAAGAAACGTCAAGCAGGCCGGATTGAACCCCTATTTGCTGGAATTCGTCAGCATTCGGGAACAGGTTTCCTGGGTGCACATGAAGGAACCGGAGGCAGCCACGGAGAAGGCAAAGGACCTCATCCGGATGGGGGTGGCCAAGGCCATCCTTCTGGAAGAGGGGGAGGAGATCCGGCTTCCGGTCAAGCAGGAATGTCTCATTATCGGCGGCGGGGCAGCCGGCATGACTGCCGCATTGAACATTGCCGAACAGGGGTTTTCGGCATTCCTTTTCGAGAAACGGGACAGGCTCGGCGGAATCTTAAAAGATTTGAACAGGGTCTGCCATGATCATCATGAAGCACAGGCCTTCGAACTGGTAAAACAGCTTGAGGAACGTGTGACGTCCAACCCCGGTATTCGTGTCGTCACAGGCGCTAAGATCGATACCGTTGAAGGTTACATCGGAAATTACAAGGTCACCCTGAGAGAGAAAAATCAAGCGCCGGGGGAGCGCCTCGATGTCTCCACCATCGTGGTGGCCACAGGAATGCGGGAAATCGAGCCCGAAGGTCTTTTCGGGTATGGGGAAAATCCACGGGTGATCACCCAACTCCAACTGGAAAGAAAGCTTTCGGCCCTGACGAATACAACGGACGAAGAGAAAATGTCGGATGGGGGTTTAGCTTCAGTGTTCGGTCCGGAAGGCTTGATGAAAAATGTGGTCATCATCCAGTGTGTCGGGTCTAAAAATGAAACTCGGGGTTGCTGCGGAATCGGATGCCACGTGAGCGTGAAAAATGCCCTGGCATTAAAACGCCTGAATCCGGATGTGCAGATCCATATCCTCTACCGGGACCTTTCCATGGTCAAGGAAGAAGGGTCCATGCTGGAACAGGCCAAGCGAATGGGAGTCCGCTTTTCCCGATTTCCCGACAACCGCTATCCGGAAATCGTGCAGCAGGCGGATGGATCCCTCCTCGTCAAGCCCCTTGATCTTCTCATCGGGAAAGAATTGGATCTGCCGGCTGACCTCCTGGTCCTCACCACCGCCTTTCAGGGGGATGAAACCGTTGAACGCCTCAAGGGGCTGTTGAAGGTTTCTGCCAACACGGACGGGTTTTTCCAGGAATCTCACGTGAAGCTGGCCCCTCTGGAGTTTCCCACTGACGGCATTGCCCTTGCCGGATGCGCCAAGGCGCCCATGATGCTCAAGGAGAGCATCGAGGCCGGTGCCGGTGCTGCCATGCGGGTTTCCATCCCCATGAAACGGGGATACGTGGAAGCGGAAGGGATCGTTGCGGATATCGATCTTGCCGATTGCAACCAATGCGGCTTATGCTACAAACGATGCCCATACAGCGCCATCAGCGTTGACGCCGACAAGAATCCCCACGTCATCAAGGCCCTATGCAAGGGGTGCGGGCTCTGTGCGGCGGACTGCCCCAAGGAGTGCGTCACCATCGTCCATTTCACCGACGATCAGGTCCTGGCCCAGGTCGATGCAGCACTTTCGGAAGATCCGGAAAAGAAAATCGTTGGATTCGTCTGCCACTGGTGCGCTTTAGGCGGCGTCGACATGGCCGGCGTCAGCCGCCTCCAATACCCGATCCATGCAAGGCTGATCCGGGTGATGTGTTCGGCACGGGTCTCTATGAAAATGATGCTGCGGGCCTTTGAAAAAGGAGCAGCCGGCGTCCTGGTGGCCGGATGCGAATTTCCCACCTGTCACTATATTTCAGGCAACTATGCGGCGGAATCCCGGGTGAGGCGGATGCGAAAGAAGCTGGCCAAGGCAGGGTACGATCCGGATCGCCTCTGGAATGTATGGTGCAGCGCGGCCGACGGCCCCAAGTTCGCCAGGACCATGAAGGATATGGTCAAACAACTCCATCTTAAGTAGCGACTGCCGCAGAAATGGACCATGAAACCCATGCCATCGTTTAGCGAGCGCTTCAACGACGTCAAAATGCTGCGCTACTGCGAGCAGTGCGGCCGATGCAGCTCGGCCTGCCCGATCACCGGCGTCAATGAATTCAATATTCGGCGGATGATTCATTATGTGGAACTCGACAGGATCCGGGAGATCGCATCATCGGACATGCCGTGGTATTGCGCTGTCTGCGGCCGATGCGAAGATGCCTGCCCCAACGGTATCAAAATCATCGATATGACCCGCGCCCTCAGGGAGTTTTCTCCAGCGGAAAGAATCCCTGAAGGCGCTCCCTGCGTAGCCGCCTGTCCGGCTGGAATCGATGTGCCTGGGTACCTGAGATGCATCGCTCGGGGTAAGATGGACGAAGCCTTCGAGCGGATCATGGAAAAGGCTCCTTTCCCGGGGATTCTGGGACGGGTATGCACACACCCCTGCGAAACCGTCTGCAAGCGGGGGGAGATCAACGCGCCGATCGCCATTTGCGCGGCCAAGCGGTATGCCGCCGACAAGGCCGGAGGTGACTTTGCTAAAATCTTATCTCCAGGTGCGGATACCGACAAAAAGGTGGCCATCATCGGCGCCGGTCCTGCGGGACTGACCGCCGCCTTTTTCTTGCGTAAAAAGGGGCACCGGGTAACACTCTTCGAAGCTAGGAAAAAAGCGGGCGGGATGCTCCGATACGGAATTCCCAGGTACCGACTTCCGGAGACGGTTATCGACCAGGAAATAAACCGGATCTTAAGAATGGGAATTGACCTGAGGATGGGCCGGAAACTGGGGACGGATTTCCAGGTGGAGGATTTAAAGCGGGAAGGATTCGACGCAGTCTTTCTTGCGGTAGGGGCCCAGATCAGCAAGAGGCTCCGCATCGAAGGGATCGATCTGGAAAATGTGGCCTGGGGAGTCGATTTCCTGGTTTTGGTTTCGGAAGGGAATCCTCCAAAAGTAGCTAAGCGGACCCTGGTGGTTGGAGGCGGGAATGTGGCCATCGACGTGGCTCTGACCGCCCTTCGATTGGGGGCCGAAAAAGTGACACTGGCCTGTCTTGAGAGCAGAGAAGAGATGCCCGCCAACCCCTGGGAAATTGAAATGGCCCTGGAAGAGGGTGTTGAAATGCTTTATTCCTGGGGTCCGGCAAGAATCACGGGAAACGATGGCAGGGTTTCCGGAGTCGAACTGGTCCGGTGTCTGTCCGTCTTCGATGAACAGGGGAATTTCTGCCCCTTTTTCAATGAGACCCAAAAAACAGTGGAAACGGATCAGGTGATTTTAGCTGTCGGCCAGGCTAGCGAAACGGCATTTTGCAGGAATTTTTGCTTCCTGGAAGAAGGATCTATCCCGGTTCAAAATGGCCTTATTTCTATCGATGCCGAAACCCAAGCCACAGCGCTTCCCGGCGTATTTGCCGGAGGGGATGCAGCCAGTGGTCCCGGCACGGTGGTCGAAGCCGTCGCCGCCGGAAGGCGTGCGGCGGTTTCCATCGATCGGTACCTGGGCGGAGACGGCAGATTCGATTTCAGGAGCCAAACACCTGGAACGGATTGCCGGGATATAGAAAACCGGATAGATGCCGTAAAAAGGAGCCCTGGATTTGCCGACCGAAGACGTGAGGAACCCCGACGACTGGCCGTATCGGAAAGGCGCACCTCTTTCGATGAAGTGGACTTGTGCATGGATGATGACCAGGCTTTGCAAGAGGTGAGCCGATGCCTTCAGTGCGACCTGGAAGCGGCCCTGATCAAATGTCGTAGATCGTGATTTCGGTGTTTTTTCACAAGCCGAATTGCTTCGTGTCCACCCATTCCATGCTCAATAGGGACCAGAAATCGAGAGCCAGCTTGTTCACCACGTATTCATAGGGCAACCACCCATACCCCTTGTCTCCCCATGTCTTACCCCACGAATTTCGGATCAGGATAGCCCCTGTAGTCGTCTTGTTACACTTCGTATTCTTGATCTTTTTTCCGTCATCATAGCCGACCGCAACGATGGCATGTCCCCACTGCGCTTGTTCATCGGGACATGGGTATGGAATTCCGCCTTTCACGTCACAATAATCGAACGACGGGAAACCCCAAAAACCAAACATCGAAGGAACGCCGGCAGCTATATATTTTTTGACGTTGTTCAGGACAGTGTTTCCCGAGACGTTCGCTCCTAAAGGGTCATGACAGAAGTATTTTACCGCCTCATAGTTGTCGGCGATGGCATAAACGAAGCTCGGAGGTTCATTATCGAAGGCCGGTTCGGCATCCGTGTATGGCCAGTATTTCTCATCCGGGACACCGCAAAGTGTCAAGGCGCCCATGGTATTCCTCAACCAAGCTCCGGCATCCCCGGTTACTTGCATCAGATTGCGGGTTGTTTTGTATATGAAAAGTCGGGATCCCTCGAGGTGTTTGTTAAAAGCCCTGCGCTGGAAGTACTCGACAATCCCTGCTGCGGCATGTGCCGTACAGGAACCCAGGCTTTTTTGATTTTCTACAGGTGAGCACCAGGATCTGAGATCGACGGTTGCCGGCAGCGATTTCAACTCTTTGCCCTTGGGCAATCGCAACTTCTTGTTCATTTCCGCAATCTCAGGGTGCGTATCCGTGTAATCTCTCAGGTCCGGAAGAGGCGGAAGCCATCCCGTACCCACCAGTTGTCCTGCTTCGGGAATCTCCACGCATTTATACATCGCATACATTTTTTACTGATCCTTTCTTCATGAATTTTGATGAACTCGTAAAAAGTCGAAAATCAGATGGCAAAGTAAAAAGTTCAAGTTCAAGGCATCGCGAATCCCGTGTGATGAGGCGTACTTATCGTACGTCGAAATCGCAACGGGATGATGCGCAACGCAGAAATTGGACTTTTTACGAAGCCATCAATTTTGGAGCATCCTCTTTCCAAGATGAGCATTTTTTTTAGGGGCTTTTGCCAAATCTGAGACAGAGGAAACCCGAAGGCTTACTTTGCATTTATCGTAGGTCTTTCGGAAAACCGACTTGAGTTCAGTTGCAATCTTTTTATCTCCGCTGAAAAACACCACTGTTTCGTCTTTTAACAAATCTATCCGAGCCAATTTTAATCCCAGTGTTCTAACCGCTTTTTCCATAACCTCAAAGGAGGTGCGCTCAAGTACTTTTTCCACATCTTCCAGGCCAAGAGTGCGCCCGATATGCAGTTTATAGATACCTGGCGAATTTCTTTCTCGGTTCATTTTCATTCTCCTTTTAAGTCAAATCGAGCTCACGGGCCAGGCTGCGGCCGGTTATTTCAAAATATTCCGCCCGGGCTGTTGCAGAAATTGCGTTTGCGGCCGATGCCCTATATTTAAGCTGTGTCGATCCCTGTTCCACGACTTCACCGCCGATAGTAAAATCAGACCCGCGCAGATAATTAATGGTTCGTCCTCCTTCGGACCACTCCCTATATAATAACAGCCGCTTGATGACGATGATATTCCGCCCGTTGTTTTTTAAGTAAACAAGAATATCCCCACCTGATTTTATCAGATAAATAGTGAGAGGCGAGTATTCGGCAAGGGATTCTTCACAAGGTGTACAATCACTCATGATCAACCTCCTTTATGGATCATGCTGAACTGCTGATTCCGAGGTGGGAGAATATATCAAATGGTGTGTTTGAATTTCATGGCACCCTTTTCCATGATACAAAGCATAAAAAGGGGCACACGTGTTTAAGCCGCTTTGTTCAAGAAGATCATCATGTTAGGATTTTAAACTCAAGATCAGATCAAACCGTTGCCGATGACCAATATTCGGGTCATTTTGTATGTTTGGTTCCCCCGGCCATCTGACGCGGTCACCGTGCTTTCATGCCATAGATCACCGCCGGCAGGTTTAAAGCAGATCATCGCGCTTCAAACCTGTTCAGGAGTTTTTTCATAGGCAACGTTTCAATAAAAATGAGAGGATGAAAAGCCACACGGTTATGGAGAAGGAAAGGACGAAAAACCATGCGGTTATTGGGTGGGAAAAACATTCAGGGATCTTTCTCAAATAGGGTTGGACTAAGTTCATTTTGGCCTCCCGTATGAAAAACGATGAAAAAGGGCTTTTGCGTGAAACCACCCAAAGAAATCGGTATGGAACGGAATTTTTGCTATAGCTTTCGCAAGATACATGCCAAACATGAACATGAATCCCTCTTAAAAGATCTCTATATTCCGGGGAGTTGCAGAACGCTTTGAGCTAAAGGATAAAACATCAGGGGACGATTGCACAAAAAAATATCCACTTGCACATTTTTCTGTGCACTCAATGGAATTACTATGGGCTATATCAAGGAAATAAAAAGATACGGATCACCTAAAACCGCCCTGTAATCTTATCCGGAAGCTGGGTGGGGGACTTGCACAACAGTTAACCCTAATGAAATCGTAAAAACTCAAACTTGTTGCCCTTTGGACTTAAAATAATTCAATAGCAATGTCTGCCATTCACCAATGAATTCTTCAAAAGCACTTTTGCTGAACTGAGCAATAAACTTTTTCCCAGATGGTGACAGGGCAATATATTTGTACGTCACTTGAACCTTTGTTTTTGAAGTCTCTAATTTTGAACACTTTACTGTGACAACTCCAATTTTGTCTTCCGGCTCTATTTTGTAGAACTGAATGAAATGCGATTTGGGGTCATATTTCTTTACTATCCAAATCGCATGAGTTGTTCCATGATCATGGGTTTCGGTTAAAAAAACAAAGTCCTCAAAAAGTTCGGACTTTCCCGTTACATTTTCGTAGTCCCAGCCCGGCACCCATTTCTTTTCACCTTCGGGGCTGAACAGAGGAAACAGTTCAGAAACAGGACGAGCCATTTCGAAGGATTTCGTGTGGCTGATTGAGTTCATGGTTTCTCTTTGCGGCCTGATACAAACTTCAGCGATTGGCCCCTAAACAACATCAGGAACAAACCACTTAAAAACAATGACCGTTTATCTATTGAAAAAATTTAAAAAACCATTCTACCCGTTGTCATTGATTGGCACGCCGAATATCGTTGAAAAATTTCATGAAATATCCGGGTTAGGGGTGTTGTCTGACGGTTCAGCTTATTTCTTATGATTGGTTATCATTTTCCGAAACCTTTTTTCTTTAAACTTTTTCCGATATTCCATGCCTTTCCAAGATTTTCGCCGACAGACCAATAATGATTGTCCGGCATCGTCAACGTGAACGGATTGACTTTTTTAATATCCAACATTTTATCTGTCATATATTTTTCTTCTGTAAAAACCTCTTTCGGCTCTCCGATGTAAAGCGTATTAAACGGAAGTTTAACCGCATCATATAAAGAGCATGACATGCAAACCGGACATTCTTCAATCAGCGGAGCTTTGCCCAAAGTCACCATAGAAAATATTGAAAAGTTCGGATTTATCTGTTTTACTCCCTGAAACCAGTCCGCAATAATCGGTTTTCTCGATTAACGAAACATCAGGAATATTGATACTGAATTCTTTGTTTTCGTCAATGCCTTTATTTGTATGATGGGGACCTAATGCTATCGCAAACAAAGGAGGCTTGAAATTGACTCTTGAAACCCAGCCTACCGCCATGAAATTTGCTTTTCCTTCAACAACAGAGCCTACCAATACCATTGGCATCGGATATAAAAAAGCCGCACCACTGTCAATTTTGATTTTTTCCATAGATTTCTCTCCCTGTTATTTGATTAGAAAATGATGCTAACGCTGCCGGTTGACCGACGGGTTATTTGGTGCTTTCAATTAATATTTGTTAAAAATTTATAACTTTGTCCGCCTCTTGGACAAGCTCGTACAGATCATCCATCCATGCAACGGGACATGTACCTGATCCCTCCAGACCGTGGGATTTCATGCAGACACCTCAGACATAAAAATCACCCTTAAACTGGTTTATCTGCTCCATTACGTTGAATTGTTCCGTACCTGACTGTTCAAAAAGCACACCCTTGCCCAGCATAAAAACACTTACATCACCTCCCTTTTTTACGCCGACATTGGCAAGTCTCATCGCATTGTAAATCGTTTCTCCGTCGCTTGTGGAAATTATGAATAAAGTTTTCATATTTTTCCTCACTCTTCGAATTTTTCTGAAAGAAAATCCTTCATTTTGCTCTTGTCTGTAGACACATCAAGGGGAACTATGTCTTGATCAAGCAGAACATTCGTTGAGCTTTTAAAATTATATTTCTGAGCCTCTTGGGAATCAGTAGTGTAGATATTCAACTCTAATTTATCTCCGAACAGTTCTTTCATATCTTTGGCTACACCTATAGCCTTTTTGCATGACATTCAATTAGGGTTTCCACTGTGAAAAACGATCAGTTCAGCCATAATAATCCCCTTTGTTTGTTGATGTTCATCTTTACTGATTAAATCATACTGCCTTGGTTGTCTACTGTTTCCTGGGTGCAAGCTTCTGCGCCTCCGAGCAGGCTGTGCCGGGGTTTCTTTCAAACAACTTTAATACTATCGACACATTTTCCTCTCTTGTTTCTCCATTCGTCCTCAGATGCTTCAGCCAATTGGCCTCAAGTTCCTGCAGACTGATCCCGAACACGTCCTGCCATGGCCTATCCTTCTCCTGGGAGAGTCGTTGTAGCCGCTTTATCTTGTTGATTCCATAGGTCTTATACAAATAGTTTCCGAAAGACCCCGTTTCGGCATATGCCTTGTGTTGTTTTGCTTTATCAAGAATCGAAAGTTTGCCGCCCCCGGCGTCCTTCATACCCCATGACTCATGATCAGGTCCCAATTCGTTTAGGGGGATGTATGATTTCGTTTCCAGAAGAGCCAATACCCATTCGTCACTGCTGAATCCACACATAGGAAAGGTTAACGGATTCCCGATTTGCGCTTCTGTAAGAATACCCATCATGTTGCGAATCAATTTATCCTTTTGGGGAAAGACCGCACTTGTAAGCTTGTGCGCCATCATTTGCGGCGATCCTTCAGATTTGAAGACCTGAACGATGCGTATACGTCCACCATCCTTTTTTTCCCAGTAAAAGACACTGGAATAGACATCCCTGCGTGGTACATCGAAAACGACCCGTATCTTTTCCAAATCGGTCTACTCCGGAATCGGCAGACCAGAATGCAAGAATGCGCCCCAACATCGCTTGCGCTTGATCGGCCAAGCTTTTCAGTTGATCATTCGACAATTTGCCGGTGGCATCGCTTACGATGAGGTGCTGGGTTTCTATGACTGCGCTCGATGCCTGTGATAATCCAGCTATCAATAGACCGGCTACAAGGATTGATACTACAATCATTCCTCTGATCATCGGTTTCTCTCCTCTCCCCGTTCCCTGCCGTCCAACGTTAAACCAGTCTAGACTATTTTCCGTCCGGCCCCGTTAACTCTGGCTCGATCACATTCCCCTTCTTACTCTTGCGGATAATGTCTGTGACCATCCGCTGGGCCTCGTCCTTACTGAGTTTGTCTTTGAATCTTGGCATGGCCAGCCCGAAAAACTTCCCATTCAGGATGACCTTCACCATCTCTTCGTCCCCGGTGCGCTGTAGCCAGCGCGGATTGGTCAAGTCCTGCCCGCTGAGTTTCGTGCCATCAGGGCTGAGCGCCGAGCCGTCCGGCCCGTGACAACCGACGCAGTTCTGCTGATAGAACAGCCGCAGATCCTTGCCCGCAGGCTCCTCGGCCAGGACAGGAGCTATCCAAGCGGCAAGAAGCAGTACAGACAGCGATGTGAAACTGCCCGTTCGCCTGCGCCACTCAGGTATACCAAGACCCTTTTTGTTCGGTTGTTTCTCGTGTGGTCTATCATTCGGTCGTCTCATTCGACCTCCCTCCTTCCCTCTCTACCTTCCATTCCATTCTCATGACCATCCGACCTCTTTCGGTTCAGCCAGTTTATTTCTTGTGATCTTAACAATTACACCCGCATCGGTTGGGTCTGGGCAACGCACGAATTCCGTGGTTTGACCGGCCTCGTTGATTACTTTTTCATATTCGGTATTTTGGTATTTCCACGGCAAGGTGCCTCCAAATTGAAGAACACGGATCATTGCGTTGATGCTATCCAATAACCATGGGCAAATTTTGCCGATATCCTCAGGATAGCTGAACCTTTCTCCGAGATGATGGAAATCGCAGCCATGGCCTTTATATATCTCGATTTCTATTGAGTAGTTGATTTTTCCCATTGCATTTCCAGTAATTAAAACGCCAGCTATCACCCGGAGCGCGGGCACCACGCGATCAGGTAAATGGCGTTGTTCGGTTTCAGTCTTTCAATCCTTCATCTTCTTCATTGCCGTTTTAATGAAGCGTCCGAATGCTCTGTCCTTTTTCCGTTTATCCACGTACGACATTTCGTGGTACTCCGATTCCTTCTTAAGCTTCATATAGCTAAAATATCGCTCTTCACTCAACTCACCTTTTTTAATTGCGGTCAAGACCGCACAGTCAGGCTCTTGAGTGTGGCTACAGTTGGCAAAGCGACAAGTCACGGAAAGTTCATAAATGTCTTCAAAACTTTGATTTATCGCATCGCTGGTTCCGAGAAGGCCCAGTTCCCGCATTCCGGGTGTATCAACAAACATCGCCCCTTGATCAAGCATGATGAGCTGCCGCCGCGCTGTTGTGTGTGTGCCTTCTCCAGTTCCGCTGACGGCCTTTGTATAAAATGTGTCTTGCCCGATCAGACGGTTGATGATTGTAGTCTTGCCGACTCCCGATGACCCAAGAAGGCAATACGTTTGCCCCGGCATTAACACCTGTTGGAATTCATCAAATCCGTTGCCAGTTATATTACTCAGGGTGATAACTCTGGCTGTGATGCCAGTCTGTCTGATAGCCATAAGCTTTCGTTGTAGTTCATCATGAGAAATCAGGTCCGTCTTGGTGAGGATGACAATCGGCTCAACATCGCCATCCGTTGCCATTACCAAATACCGATCCATTCTTCGCAGATTGAAGTCAAAGTGACACGATTGGACGATAAAAGCTATGTCAATGTTGGCTGCAATCATCTGGAAATCAACATTTTCACCGGCACGCTTGCGACGCAAAAACGTTTTTCTTGGAAAGACGCCATGGATAATTGCCGAAGTGTCATCGTTGTGATACTGTACAGTAACCCAATCGCCGACACACGGAAGGTCAACAGAGGACTCAACACGAAAATAAAACTTCCCGGCAAGTTCGGCGGGAACTTCCCTGAGTTCATTCCTAACGAGGTACGAGCCCCGGTCAACTGCTGACACGCGTGCAATGTCTTGACCCTCTTGACGCAAGTCTTCGACATGTGCTTCAAACCGGTTGTCAAAACCTATATCGCTTAGTTTCATCATATCTTGCCACCGAACGCATGGGTCATGGGTTGCTTGGTGCGCAGCGGAAAGCAATCCCCTGCACCCAATTGTTAGCCGTTTTCACTCTTTCGACTTTATTTCTCACCTAATATTAAAAAGACATTTCGTTTGAAAAATAGGACTCCTTCTTTAAGGATAAAGAATTTTGAAATATCTTGATCTTTGGATCCTTTTTCAATTAGATTAATTATTCTTTTTTTATTTTCTTCTGATTGTTTAGCATGTCCCAGATATTCTTGAAAATTGAGTTCGACCTCAATTTCAAATGTATTCTTTATTTTTAGTCCCCTTTGGGTATACAAGTTCAAAATAAATTCTTTGGTCAATGTTTTATGATGACTTATATCAACCAATTTTTCAAATTCTTCAAAAAAATTATCTATTTTATCGTTTGGATAGGCAACAATATCTTGCACGCTTATTCGTCCACTTTGCTGACAGCATCGAATCATTTCATCAAAAATTCCTGCATAATCATGGAAATGATGAAATGCTGATCGACAAACCACAACGGAGAAGGAGCCAGCCTCAAAAGGAGTATGTTCGACCGGATTGCACAAGAAGCTAATGTTATTGATATTTTCTCGCTTTGCTTGCTTTCGCGCTATCTCAATCATTCCCTTTGAGATATCAACACCTTGAACATATTTAACCTTTGGTGCTGCGAAAATAGCATATTCACCTGTCCCACACGCAAAATCTAATAATGTGTCCTTTGTGGAGCTTCCACAAAAATCAAAATAAGCCCTTTGATATTCAGTATTTTTTGTAACGGACCAATTACTGAAATTCGATGCTTGATTGTCAAATTGTTTCTTTACTGTCTCGTGTATATCCGACATGCTTTTTCAAATACCCCCTTATTCTTTACGGCTAAGGAAACCCCTTCCCCTATTATCATGCGGTGTTGTATAGCTTATTTCTTCACAAGTTCGACCCTGCGGTTCTTCGCTCTGCCTTCCTCTGTTTTATTATCAGCAACAGGTTTCTCTTGACCATGCCCTAAAGCGCTCAGGCGTTTCGCATCAATCCCCTGAGCCACAATCGCCGAAACAACTGCCTTTGCCCGTTCATCAGAGAGCGTCTTGTTCGATTTAGGGTTACCCATATTATCTGTGTGCCCCTCGATGCTTATATTCAGTCCGGGGTTAGCTTTTAACATCTGAACGATTTGAGAAATGGTTTGCTTGGAATCAGGTTTAATAATCGACTTGCCGGTATCAAAGTTTATGTATAGGGCAATATGCCCTTCACAATTGAGGGCATCGAACATGTCACTGGCTGTGACGTCCTGTTTCATGGCCTCCTTAACCACGACAGTTAGGTAATAATCATTCCCGTCATTGAAAGGCGCCACCTCAATCCAAAGCTCATTGCCCCCCTTTGTGACCCTTCCAACCATCATGCGACCGCCGCAGTTTTCTGCACAGTCCGAACCAGAGCACTCCCCGTCGAATATCACCGTACCGCCCATACTCTTGACGGAATTCGAATAGTTACGCGAAATCTGAAGTTCGCTGGACTGCTTTGCCCCTTCTTTTAAGGTATACACCCTGAAATACTTTTTTCCCTCTATTGTAGTGCAATCCTTGCCGTTATAAAAACGATAATCAGCGAACTCCTGATCTGAGGCTTCAGTAATTTTATGGCTCGACACTCCGGAAAAGTACGGCGTGTCCTTAAATTCAGATTCTCCTCCTGCCATAGAAAATGCTCCGAAGACAATAACAAAGATGATACAGAAGAACCATGTACTCCTTAAGTTATTTACCATAGTGCCTCCTTATTTTGTGACTGTTTTTGAGTTGTTTTCAATGAGTCGAAGGATTTGATAACACCACTAAAACATGCCTGCTTCATCACAATCAGGCCCGTACGTACACTCGGCCCACCTGACTTTACCCTTCTTGTTTCCGTCTCCATTGTCGATTTGCTTATCTTTTGCAATGCATTCGATAGTTGGTATACGAAAATAGAAAAGCGATTTAGAATGTTTAAGCCGATTGCCTGTAAAATCTTTTTCATCATTTACAATAACACAGTTTGAAATGCCTGTTTTTTTGAAAAATTTACCACCTGTAAGAAAGAAGATCCCTGCAAACGAAAATATAGCAATTGCCAATATCAATTTGAGTAATCTCTTAAACCACTTATTAAGCTTCATATTATCTCATCAATGTATAAAATCTAAAGTTCGCGTTAACCGGTTTGCCAAAGCAGAGCAAAGAGGCGTTTTGGCGAGAATGCGTTGAACGAGTTGTTATGCGGATTTCTGCGCCTAGCTGAAGTCAGTAATTTTAAACATTTTGCCATCTTTGAATTCAAACTCCGATCGCCCGTTGAGCCGAAGTACTTCTCCGGCTTTCATTCCATTTGGAAGATCGACAGCCAGGACACCCTCATATGTGATATCCACTGTAACGATGTCTCCGGTAAAGTTGAATTTGGTTGCCTTCTGATTCCGAGATGAAAACAACGCTTTCGATTTGTTCGCCAACTGTCGGAATTGCTCGACACCTTCTGTTTGGGCATTGACCTCACCGCCCGAAACATTCTTAAAAACAACCTCGGGATGGACGATGGCAACCATTCCTTCAATATCGAATCCGTTGTACGCAGCAAGATAGCTTCGGATTGCGTTTTTCTTTTCTTCGTCTGTCATAAGCCCGTACTCACTCTTCTTGGTTAGGAGCGTTCTTTAAATTGCGGGTACAGCTTTTTCATGCACGCAGGGCAAATACCGTGGCTGAAATCAGCATGAGGATGTCGAATAAGATAATGCTCAATGGGATGCCAATTGTCTTCTTTATCTTTGATGTTTTTGCAGTTTGCGCAAATTGGGACGACGCCTCGTAGAGCTTGAAGCTCCATCAAATAGTCTGATAATCGTTTGTTTTTATCGCCAAGCACTGCATTCACATAAATCATTTCGAGATGTGTTTCTATCAATTTCTTGAAATTTAGCATGAGATTTTCAAGTGTTTTCGAATATTCATTTCTCTTGTTATCAAGAACACAAATAGTGCCGAACGGTTGTTTATTTGGCAACATAAGGGGAAATCCTAAATAGGAAATCATGTTGAGCTTTATGTCTGGGTTATTATTCCAGTTGTCGTCTACCAGAGCATCGGGCACAAGAAGTTTGTTCTGCGTTTTAATGACGGTTTCACAATACAGTCCCGACCCATGGAACTGCTCACTGTCACCTGGATGGTAAGGATTTCCTTCGCTCTGGCTGGAAACAAACACCTCAATATCAGCATCGCGCAATCTCATAATCAATGCGGCAGGAATGTTCGCAGTGTGGGATAGGATGTTAAGGAGTTCCTGCCAGTTTTCCATAATGTTCTCTGGTAAAACAATCTCGATCTTTTCGTTTATCATTCTTCGCTCCTAACGTGCCGGTCATCAGCCGCCACGCTTTTCGGAGGACTGGTGAACTGGCTGGCTAGGCCAATTACCTCCTAATTTCTCGAATGAAGACTCTGAAATATCTGGCACTCGATAAAACAAGAGCTAAACCAATGCCTATATATAAGACCGCTAAATATTGTTTTTGAATTGTTGAATGACGAAGAATTGCTCCTATCGTAATCATAACAGCAATAATTAGATAGCTTTTCCAAGGAATAAAGGCAAATAGACAGCTCTTCCCATGCATTAAAAGTATTCTCTGTAAATTTTTATCTGCTATTTTTAAGAAGCCAAGGTGATGAACAAATAATGCCAATATTACTCCAGTAATCGTGAACAACTGAACGTCAATATTTGCTGCCCTTGATAGCCATGAAAATGCTAAAAACAAAAGCGTGATACCAACAAATATCCAAACAAGTCCTGCAAGAAACAAAAGGAGATGGTTAGTTACGGCAGGTTTGCAGTTGTTTATTTTGATCATAGCAGCTTGTGGCCTCTGGCCTAACGGACTTTTCAACGGGCGCGGCTTTTTGTGCTCCGCTGGAAGATTTTGTTCGGTGATTTCGCCGATTGATTAAATTGTTGCCCATGTTGCCCATATTGATCGCTTAGTGCGGTCCGGTCCCTCAAGTTAAGGAATTGGAAATTACGTCTATCCCAGATAATCAAGTCTTTTCTTTAATTTGACCAATTGACCGTACTGCCTGATCCAGCTCATTTCATCCGGATCCAACGGCCCTTGTTTTATTGCATCCATATTCTGACTGAGCTGCTCCCGGTTTTGCGGCCCGGTCAACACAACGTGCACATTTGGATTCGTCAGAACAAACCGGTAACAGAGCTCCGGAGAAAGAGGCGGGCCATTGAAGCTCTCCCCGCCGGGCCAGGGAGGCATAGCGATTTCTTTCAATGGCCTGATCAGCTGCCCCCAAGCCAATGCCGTATAACTGACCACTGCCGGATTTCGCTTTGACAGGTGAGGAAAGATATCCTGTTCGGCTCCAGGGTGCTTGGCATTGTAACGGATCATGAACAGATCGATCTCTGAGTCCAGCACTAGCCTTCCAGCCTTCTTTCGATCATGGATGCTGGTGCCGATGCTTCGTATCTTACCTTCTTGTTTGAGTTTCAGAAGGGTGTCGATCATTCCCTTACTGTAAATTGATGTTCTCCCAAGCCACCCCAGCTTGAAAACATCCAGGTAGTCCGTACCAAGTTTCCGCAGGGCATTTTCCGCACTCCGCCTCACCTGCCAGCCGAAAAAGCCCCACCCGAGCATGCCAACCACATGGTTTTCGCGATCACCCTTAATGACTTCCCTGATTCCGTCTGTGACCTTGCCGAAACCTCTTCCCCAGACCCAGTAATTAGCCCCGTGGTCAGCGGCCCATCTGATATCAGTGGAATCAATACCATAGGAACCAGCGACACCCATACGAAATACAGCTTTTTCCACGACCGGAAGCACTGTATGAGAAAACTCGGCGTGAGAACTCAGTATTGGCCCTGTCATGTGCCACAATCCTCTATAAAATTGTAAAGATGTCGTTTTTCTTGGGGGTCAACGGGACCACCCACCCTAACGCTCTGCATCACAGGCGCGAGTTTACGAGCGTCCTTGTGAATGCAGATGTTATAAGAAAAAGTAAATTTTTCAAGGCATTATAATTATTCAATTTTAAAATTGTTATTTGACATCATCAGCGAGAATGTGTAAATTACATATAGCCCAGGAGGTTAATAATGATCAATTATACCGCAAAGTATACGAAAATTAAATCCGGATATATGGGCCAGCTTGTCGAATGGCCGGAAGTTGTCACTGAAGGTAAGGACCTCGAAGAGTGCCGCGAAATGTTAAGAGATGCACTCAGTGAAATGATCCTCGCTTACAGCCAGCTCAAAAAGGAAGTTCCTTTAGGAAATGCGCTAATCGAACAGCTTCCGGTTGAAGTCGAAAATGTCTGTCAAGCGACGTGACTTAATCCGCTACTTGGAAAAGAACGGCTTTTACCTTTTGAGGGAAGGCGGTAATCATGCCATATACACGAATGATACCAAGGTAATCTCTGTCAAAAGACATAAACAATTCGATCGAATAACAGCTAATGAAATCTGTAAGCAGGCTGGTTTAGAACCAAAATTTTAACCTCCCAATACCGTCATCCTATAAAATCTAAATTTTCTATCCTTATAACGTAAAGGGTGAGCAGCCTGGCCAGCCAAGCCCAAATAAAGGCAGGAACAATTACCGGTCTGCTCGACCCGCTTGATACTAGTTATGGCCTTCCTAAAAAGGGAGGCATCGTTGAATTAACCGCAGTTTGTTTTCTGTGCTCCGACGAGCTGATTAAGGGCCCATTCTCGCACAGAAAACGCCCTGCGGGTTGCCCCCTTTCGCTTGTGACGGTAAAGTGATGTCACCGCTGACATTAAAGATGTCGTGGTCGGCGTTGAATGTGTTTTCTGCCCCGCCTTTCAGGCGGGATCTTCGACTGGCAACGGGTTGCCGACCTTTGTGCCGCACACAAAATACCGTTTGTTCTCGGACACGCATTATACATGAAAGCGATCCACGGCGGCAAAACAAAAAACGACAAGATCGATGTGACGCCCTAACTGGATGCTCCGCCTACAGCGGACAAGCCGATTCGCTTTGAGTGCGCCCCGCCTGCAGCGGGATAAACCTCCTTAGCTTTCCAGTTGACTCCGGGATATCGATCCTTTAGCTGAAGGGGTACTTTCTTTGACGCTTCTCCGATGATTTCGATGCTTCTCACAAAGGCACGCTTGAGCGTTCCGTCTTGCAGAAAGTGCTCCTTGCTTAAACCGTGACTTTCATCCATCAGGTATTCGGTCTCATCCAGTATGTGACGAAGGTATTCAAGCGGCGAGAGTGGCATACTCGACCTCCCTGAGGATGTGAGGACCAAGATAGGGACTGAGAGCCTCCACGGTGACAAGTTCGATCCTATGCTCTAGAACTTCCTCCAGAAGGAAGGAGAGTTCCATAAACGTATCGAATGTCTTTTGTCCTGGCTCGAATTCGACCAGTAGATCTATGTCACTGTCGGGCCGTTGCTCTCCTCGTACAAAGGAACCGAATAGCCCGATGCGTCTCACTCCAAGTGCTCTCAGCTGGGATTGGTGCTGATCGAGCACATTTAGGACGTCCTGCTTTGTTTTGATCATAGTTCTCTTCCTATCTTTTGCCGGCAGAGCGAGCACGCTAACGCCTGAATTCAGCAGACAGCAAAAGCGCAGCTTTTGATGGTCCGCTGCGAAGTCTTATTCGTTGGGCGGCGGCACCTTTGCCGACCAGATAGCACAGTGCCCAGGCTGGTCTTCCCTTCACTCCTGCCTTGGCAGAAGGGGTTCAATCAAAGCTAGCAACTCTGGCACATCCTCACCGGCTGTCTGCCAAACCTGCTCCAGGTCCACTATGTCGTACCCATGAATCAGCTTGTCTCGCATCCCCGCCATGAGCGACCACGGAACTCGGGGATGACGGGCGCGAAATTCCGCCGATAGCCGCTTTACAGCTTCTCCCATCAACATCAATTGGTGCAGGATGGCTGACTGAGTCTTCACATCTTCAAAAAAAGCGGACCTCCCCATACCTTGCTTGAATTCAAGCACCAGACGAGCTGCCCGGACGATGTCTAACAGCACCGCCTCATCCCTCACCATAGACCACCTCGGCTGTGCTCAGAATCTCGCGGCGAAGTATCCAGTTGGCGCTTCGCTCAACCGCTCGTTTTGTGAGCAGGTCTACCCTGCAGTGCAACAGGTCAGCCAATTCTCGCTCTATCCTCACGTGGTCGAGAAGGCTCCACTTTGCACCAGGGGCAAACGTCACCATAATGTCTACATCACTGTCTGGACCAAAGTCTTCGCGGAGCGCCGACCCAAACAGAGCCAACTCGCTAATCTGCCAGCGCCGACAGAAGTCAGCGAGTTGATCCTGGGAAATGCCGATCTTCGTTCTATTCATCGCCCACTCCATAGCAGATAATTCTGTCTCAATGACCTTTCTTACGATTATACCACAAAATCAGCCGCAACGGGTGGTGTTGTAGCACCATTCACAACTCCCGAACATACGGCCCGCCCCAGAAACACAACACTTGCCGCCGCCCAACGAAAGCTCACCCGGAGCTGCCCAGCGGGCCGCGATCGGGTGGAGCGATATGTTGTGTGTTGCTTTTTAATTTATTCAATTTTCGCGTGCTTCCCACGATTGCATTTAAAACACAAACACCGAAGATTACTGATTTCGTCTGTCCCACCTCTCGTGATTGGGACAATATGGTCAACTTCAAGATTTGCATCATTACCACTAGCCCCGCACAATACACATTGAAATTTGTCGCGTCGTAAAACATCATATCTCTTCGAATTGGATATAGCGCGACGGGCATATTTTCTGCTGGCAGTCTCGTTTATGTCATATCCTTCAAAATCAATTGGCAAATATGCCCCATAATTTCAATTGTTCTATTATATCTTCGACATCTAATTCACTCACCTCATCGCCCTCAACCAACTTTTTAAGGTCGTCATAGGTGATACCCAATATGGGCCGCGATAATAATTCATCGAATTTCTTGTATTTATTAAGACATTCAGCATCAAGAACGTACAGCTCTCGCGACTCCAAACTCCATGCAAGAAAGGCATTTTCAACATCAAGCTTGCCGCCACATTCACTGCACCATGCATATGGTTGCACTCGTTCTGGATATTTCTGAATGTATTCCAACCAACTCTCTTTCATATTTTCTATCGCTGCAGTACATGCTCCAAGCGAAACCAAATAAGATTTAATTTCTTCATAATAAATGCTCTCGCGCGGGAATTGGTTGTCATTGACAGCATCTCTTGCTATGTCGCCAACCCGGTCAGGACGATCTATTTGCGGTAACAACCACTGATAAAATGTTGCACCCGCTGCGTTAACTCGAATTTTATTGATTAACGCATCATTTTGTTTTCTGTAAATTTTTGAGGAAAACTCACCAGGGCTTGTCGGCTCGTCTCTGGGATAACGAGAATAATGTCTCCGCTAATATTGCAGCCCCCTATCTCAATTTTCGGGCCAGATTAAGGTCAGACCATTCAACAGCTCGCTCCCAGCTCATCACCTTTGATTCTCATTTTTTTTCGAAGTCGTTTTTTCTCTAACGCAAGAAGTTTATTGAATAATATTTCTCCAACGTAGGTTCTGTTATGCAGGCTTTCTTTATCCTCAGCAGGGGCAAGTTTATTATCAAGCATCCACATATAGAGTGAAGTGAATACCGATTGAGTGTCCCCAAGATCATCGAACCAATCATGAGGAAGAATGACTGTTTGTACATCAGGCATCTTTCTTTTTCATTATTTCCCGAGGTGTGCATTTAAGCATAGAATTTCCCACTTTCTGTGTCTATTCGTTGCCGTGCAATATACCGCACAACGAGACTGTCGAAAAACCCAAAAATTAAAAAATATCCGGTTCTTTTCAGAAATCACAAATTTCTGTGTCTACAGGGAAATGCTGTGTTTAAAGCGCTCCAGAAAGCCGCCAGTAAACGTTCTCCATTCAAACCATTATAGCCGATACATTTTTAAAATTTCGCCGTCTACGGTCGAAATAAAATAAACCTTGTTTACAAAAACACTTTTTCGACAGGCTCAACGCCCCGCCGCATAACCGGATGGCAATGGAGCGCAGCGGAATTGCCAGTCCGATTTGATGCCGTTGTTATAGCTGCTTTTCCTTTTTCTGCTATGATTTTCTTTGCTTCTCTTAAATCTATCTTCGCGTGATGACCGTGTTTTTCTAATAGATGTAAGAGGTTTGAACCATTTAATAACGTCAATGGCTTTGCCTTTTGCAAACTCATATGCATCTGGTCCGTAATCAGCAGTTGAAACCAGAATACCTTTTGTTGCCCCTTCATTTATAACGGTTCCGTATAAATCACGCACCGCCGAAACACCAACAGTATTAGTATATCTCTTGGCTTGAATTACTATTTTGCCGCCTCGAATTGGATCTGGATCAAATGCAATGGCATCAACACCGCCATCCCTGCTTGCCTGAGTTACCTTAACTTCGCCACCATTTGATTGAAATTCTTTTTCAAATAATTCCCTGTATTAAATGTTCAAAATCTTCCCAGTCCATTGCAGCGATATTGGTTGTATTATCAAGTTGATTTGCAACAGCATAGCTTTGTACAAATCTTTTGTCATATTTATTGATTTGTAAAATGGGTTGAACAGGCGTTAGACTGCTTAACTTGCTACTTGCTACACCTTTCAAATTTTTAAAACAAGTTTTTGGATCAACATTAGACAGATCGATTTGCATAAATTCATCTTTTTTTGACCTGAATGCTAAGGATGCAATTATTTTCTTCCTTGCCCGTAGCTTTATTTATTGCTTTCACCCAGCCGTTAAAAGAAATAGCATCGATTGCATTGGCTGCATCTGCTTCAAATAATTCGTGAATTGACCGAAGACGTAATTTTATACATTGACTCATCGAACATTTTATTTATTTGAGGCTCCGAAATGTAAGTCTCCTTTAATTCCTTCCGAGCACGATATATTTTACTTCTTTTACTTTTGGCAGACATTCTATTGAAGGTAATTCATACTCAACAATCAAGATTCTATTATCAGGGTTGTATTCCAATTCAAAGTTTTGAGGGAAAGTCTCAGGATATTCCGAATTATTCAAGACCATTTCACAATATTCAATAATCGACTCTGGATTTTGGCTTAAATACGCCTCCCTCATTTTGTCTATTTTCGCGTTGAAGTCATCTTGTTGCTGCAAGAAGTCAGCTTTTCTTTTTTCCCATTCTGAAACAGCATTCTCCCATTTCTTCATTTCGATATCATCGAAATCTTTGTCCAGTTTCTTATTGAGGCCATCAATGACTTTTTTCGCCTTTTCCCATTTTGAAATGGCCGCTACATATTTTGTTTCGGCTTCTTTGATTTTTCTTTCCTTTCTTGATTTTAGAATTAACTTTTCCAAGAAAGTAAAAATTGGCGTATTCCTTTGTTGGTGCTGGTGGATATTCCCTGTATTTTTTCTTAATAGGCTTTTCAGGTGTTTTTCTCTGAATATTTATCCTTTTTCTTCAATTTTTCCCAATCTACTGCATCATTAACCGATAGAGTATGAACAAGTAGATTATCGATTTGTTTTAAAGCCTCAATCGCTTCTTCTGTTTTGGAAGTTGCCTCGTCAATGTTGGCTTCTTTTTGTTCAGAAATTCTGCGCCTAGATTCTATCAGGTTCCATTTTTCAGTCCATTTCTGAGCCTGTAGGTTGGCTTTGTTCTGTAACATATCAAGCTCAGGGGCAGACAGTAATTTGTGTTCATTTAATCCCTTATGAAACATCTCGACTGTATATTTCAAAACACGTGTGCCAGAGACATTTCGATAAGCTTGCGCTTGACCGACCTGAATTTGATCGTGATTCCTGGTAACTGTAGCGGTGATATCACTGCCTATCCACGAGTCACCTTTACTGATTTGAATATGATCGTTATTCATTATAATCCCCTTTAATTATTCGGCTATAACGTTTAAGGTCACTTGCGCCGCCAATGGGCTTCCCGCATCAGCGCAACAGACGATCCCGGCGTCAAGTGAACCGCATGGTTAGGGATTTCTCCTTTTTTCCATGAATTGTAAAATCCAATTCGTTAATCGTCCAGAGTTATTTTCTGCTACAGCGAATTTTCCATTAGGCAAGACCAAGCATTGACAAGATTCTGTTGTTAAAGTGAGATCCTTTCCATCGAGTGCAACCAAACCGGTTTCAATCAATTCTTTAAAAAATTGGTCAGGATCAAGTCCGTTATTATTTAGAAAATCAATCAAATAAGGGTCGTCTGTTCTTTCAAGTTCACCTTCACATAATCGGTTAAATATGGTGAATTGTTCACTGGTAACATATGTCGGTTCCCAATCAATTTCGGCAGGTTCTGATGACAAAGTAGAATTGTCGATTTTCGTGAAATTATATTCCCACCCAGATTTGTTCCCAATTTTTTTTATCTTTCCTGAAAGAAGTAAAATAAAATTTTCTAATTTTAAATCGTCCCCCCATAATCCTGAGATTCCATAGGATCTAGAAAGGCGAGTCCATATAAACTCTAGAATTAATAGAATTGGATTCGTCCTTGCCGATCCATAAAAATTCCAATTTTCTGAAATTATTGGTGATGAATAAGGATGGCCGTTCATTTTCACCAGTGAATATTGCCCACTTATTATTAACTGAGGGAAACTGTTCACTCCAAAACCCTCAGACATAAGGTTCGCACTAAGGGGTCGTTAAAAATTAACTTGTACAATTAGATTGAATGTGATATACGTTATGCATGAATACAGAACAACAGCTTTCCATCAAATTGAACACCGTTTTGCCGCATCTCAACGAGAAACAGCGGAGATTGTTTTTGGGGGCGGAAGCTAAAGCCCTCGGGTGGGGCGGTATTTCCAAAGTGGCCCAAGCTACTGGTGTATCTCGTGTGACCATCTATAAAGCCCTGGAGGAAATTCAATTGCATTCTCCAGTATCCGAACGAATTCGCAAGCCTGGTGCAGGTCGTAAGGGTGTTGAAGAACATTACCCTGATCTTTCGAAGGAATTGGAATTGTTGGTTGACCCGGTAACCCGAGGGGATCCTGAATCCCCCCTGCGGTGGACTTGCAAAAGCACGCGACAACTTGCGACCGAATTGGCGCGTCAAGGTTACCGAGCAAGTCATGTAACGATTGCCGAATTGCTTCATGATTTGGATTATAGCTTGCAAGCCAATGCCAAGACGCTGGAGGGGAGCAAACATCCTGATCGGGATGCTCAATTTAACTACATTAATGAGGAAGTGAAGCAATTTCTTAAGCGGGGGCAACCGGTAATATCGGTAGACACCAAGAAAAAGGAGTTGGTGGGCAATTTTAAGAATCCGGGGAGAGAATGGCAGCCCAAAGGGGCACCCGAGAAAGTGGAAGTCCATGATTTTGCAAGTCTCGAATCGCCGAAGGTTATTCCTTATGGAATATATGATATCGGCAAAAATATGGGCTGGATCAATGTAGGCTGTGATCATGACACTGCCAGTTTTGCGGTTGCCAGCATCAGGCGCTGGTGGTTGAGTATGGGGAAGGCTATTTATCCTGAGGCCAAAGATCTGATGATCTGCGCCGATGGCGGGGGAAGTAATGGTTACCGGGTTCGATTGTGGAAGGTAGAGTTGCAATCTTTTGCCACGGAGACGGGTTTCCAGATTACAACCTGTCATTTCCCTCCTGGGACGAGCAAATGGAACAAGATTGAGCATAGACTGTTTTCGCATATCAGCATGAATTGGCGAGGCAGACCTTTGGTCAGTCATGAGGTGATCGTTAAGCTGATTGGCAAAACATCTACGCAGCAAGGTCTTCGGGTGAAGGCCAAACTCGATAAACGAAAATACCCTACTAAAATTAAGGTATCGGACCAAGAGATGAAACAGATCAAGCTTAAGCCGCATACTTTTCACGGTGAATGGAATTATAGCATCAAACCATAAGTTGCAACTGATTTGTACATGTTATTTATTAACAAACCCTAAGGAAATCAATTAATGCATCTCGCAGATTATTTTCAGATTTGAATCCGTGATAACCAAGGACAATTCTTATTGGCGATATTTGCTCTGTGATAAGGGTGTGATAAATAATTTGTAATTCAAAAGGTAATTTTTCGATATCTTTCCTATCGGGAGCTACGATTCCCGTAATTTTTGCGAATGCTCTCAACGATGAGGAGACATCGAAAGTCTTACTTCCATTACCAGTGTCAACATAACGTCCATATGTATCCAGAACACCACGGAGATGTATGAAAGAATCTTTAAGTTCCTTTGAATATAAGTGCTTTTTGATTTCAAAAACCGCGATTACATCTTTTATGTGCCATTTGTATTTCTCTGTATATGGTACCTTTTCTCCATCACCCTCAACGAGCATACAGTCAATTTCGCCGGTCATATTGCCTTGACCGTCGTGAATAAAACCCGACATTAATTTCAAGTTAATTTTAGGCGGAATAGCCTTATTAAGAATATCTGCAGTTAACCCTTCATACATGTTCCCGATTGTTGGGCCATGTTTTATATCAAATTGATCTAGTTTCTTAGTCTCTTGATCAATTAGAGCTTTTAGAAGGTTGGCAACATTTTTAATCATAGTTTTCTATTATGATCCCTAACGATAGGGTAACTTGCCGCGATTTTGTGCGGTCAAGTTCACCCATTGGTTCGGCCTTGCCCTTTCGTAACGTTTGTTGCTATCAAAGGGCGGTGAGTTCCGCACCACAGTAACGGCATTTCTTGGCTTCTGCCTGTATCATCTCGGCGCAATAAGGGCACTTCTGCGTTGGCTCCTTGCCCTCCGGCTTCATTTCACGACCCATGAAATACGATACCGCAAACCCGGCAAGGCAAACAATACTCATAAATACAGCGACCCCTCCTGTGAGAAACGCCATTATGCCTCCGCCAATGGCTGCTCCGGCTGCAGCAGCTCCGGAAGGATCGTGCGAAACGCTTGCAGTCGTTTCGGAGACGGCTTTAGCGCTGAACAGGAGACCCACTGGAATCATGGCGAGCCCACTCTGCAGCCCCTAGGTAAGGAAACCCCTTGAAAAAACTTTGGAGACGCTTGTGGCGCCGCGAGTTATGATGACACTTGATACGACCCAACCACCGACGAACGTAACGAGTACAAAGGCACCAGACGGCGCGCCCCTGACGAACAACATGGCAGACGCCATGTAGATCAGAAAGCCCGAAAAGATACCGAGGACGATACCAATAAATGTCTTCATGGTTCCCTCCTTCTGACAAATTGTTGAACCCATTATCCGGGTTTCTTATGGCCATCGCCCGGCATAAGGCGCGGTGGCTTTTTGCCGTTGCTCTTAATGCCGTTGTTCGGGATTCCGATGAGCTACTTGTATGCCTTGAGTTGTTGGCCAAGTAAGGCCGTACTGTTAATCCAGCCTGTTCCAATCTGTTTTTTTCTTTGATCAAATGCGCTTACCCTATACCAGGGGTTACCTTTTTTATCGAACATGTCATGCACTTTAAAACCTCCGCCCTCTGGAATTTGTTTCATCTTTTGCAGTGCTGCTATGGGATCAGCCGGGCTGTGTGATGGCATGAGAGGCGTTTGTTTGGTAACGATGTATGCTTGACCGACTTCCAATTCTAATGGATTCAGACTTGGAAAAGGGGACTTGCCTACAGGTGGTGAATCCAACGGATAGTCTATCTCGCTCTCATCCTCAACGACCCGGAGACCAGTTGCCCCTTACCGCCTTGCCGGTAAGCTTTGAGTTTTGTTTTCCGAACCGAGGATCTGGTTGGTTAATAGGAGCTACCATGCGCGCTGTGATCTTTTCGCTGATGGATGCAACGTCAAAACCAAGTCCGAGTCTGGACATCTTTTCTTGCTTTTCTCTAAGTGCAGACTTCCATTTCCCACTGTCAACGGAAATTCTATGTTTCGACTTCCATTTTCCGACGGTGCTCTTTTCTGAGAAATAGTCCGCGGAGTATGTAGCTGTGTTCCCTTTTTCCAAATAAGACCGTGATACGCTGACCATGACAACCGTATTGTCAGGCAGATCGGTATCTAACGAAAGGTCGAGTGTCGAGCCTGTGACTTTTGTCACTAACTTGAACTTATTGCATACAACCTGTGCATTCACAGTATTTGTGATGAATGTGACAGCTAAAATAAGAAGTAACGCAAGTTTTGTGTGGTGTGTCATGATATTTTTCATTACGTTTTCCTCCATTTTATTATCCCCGAACGCCGCTGTTGAGCCGCCCCCAACCGACCGAGCGGAGCCCAAAAGGCCATGAAGAGCCGAAGCTCAACAGCGCCGATGGGGTGGACGGCCAAAAGCCGAGCGAGCACTAGCGAGCGGTCCGCCCCATCAGTTTGGTTAAGTGGAAAAATTTGCTTGATATGAAGGTTATAGCATGCTAAAAAATCCATCTATTGAAATATTAAGATCGGAAAACGGAAAACAGCTCAGCCTTTTTCCATTAATCCAACTATACGGTCAAGCCCTATGGAAATCAAACAAAAATTTATACCGAATGCCAAGTTAAAACTCATGGATCAGGTTCGACAGGTCCTTCGATATTACCATTATGCCTACAGGACGGAAACAAGCTATTGTGATTGGATCGTAAGGTTTATTCGGTTCCATGGGGCTAAAAGACACCTCCGCGAAATGGGAAAGGAGGAAATCGAAGCGTTTCTCAGCCATCTTGCAACCCGGGAAAAGGTATCGGCTTCCACCCAGAGGCAGGCGTTGAACGCCATCATTTTTCTGTATCGATATGTCCTGTTGCAGCCCGTTGAAGGAGAAATCGCTCAGGTCCGGGCCAAGCGGCATCCGAATGTGCCGGTGGTCATGACGCAAGGAGAGGTAAAAAAAGTTCTGGACGAGATGAGCGGGACCCACCTTCTGATGGCAAAAATGCTCTACGGGTGCGGCATGAGATTGATGGAATGCGTGCGGCTGAGAGTGCAGGATTTGGATTTTGAACGAAAATCGGTCTATGTCCGGGAAGCCAAAGGGGGAAAGGGGCGCAGAACGTTGTTTCCAAAAGCGGTCCGCGATGAGATGAAAAGGCACCTGGAAAGGGTTCAGCGCCTTCATCAGGAGGATCTTGAGAAAGGGTTCGGAGAGGTCCATATGCCCGAGGCCCTGGCAAGAAAGTATCCGAAGGCAGGGAGGGAGTTTCGATGGCAGTACGTGTTTCCCTCCAAGACGCTGAGCGTGGATCCCCGGACCGGCGTGACGCGGAGGCATCATGTCCTGGAATCCGGTCTTCAGAAGGCGGTGAAAACCGCTGTCAATCGCGCCGGAATCATGAAGCGGGTCAGTTGTCATACCTTCCGCCACTGTTTTGCCACCCATTTGCTGGAAAACGGTGTGAATATCCGGATGGTCCAGGAATTGATGGGGCATGCCGACGTGAAAACCACGGAGATTTATACTCACGTGATGCAGAAAAACCTGGATGCGGTAGCAAGCCCCCTGGATAATTTGATGTATCCAAAAGTCGCTCCGGTCAGGGTAACAAGTTGAAAACGCTGCATTCGGCAAAAACGGAAGAAAGACGCCGATGCTGAAGGTCCTCCTGGTGCAGTTGCCCATTCCGCGGCTCAACTTCGGTCAGGTAACGGGGAATATCCCCATAGGGGCGGCATGCCTCAAGGAGGCGGTTTCCGATATTCCGGGCATTGACGTTGAAATTCTCCCCGAAAGCATGGTTTCTTATCTTGGCGACCAGGCGCTGACTGACCTTATATCCCGAAATCAACCCGACATCCTGGGTTTTTCCGTCTTTTCCTGGAACCTGGATAGGAGCCTGTACCTGGCTGAAAGGGTGAAGAAAAACCACCTTCCGCGTATCGTCCTCGGTGGCCCTGAAATCACGCCGGGCAACACGAGGGTCCGTTCGAGCAGCATCGATTTCCGGGTTTATGGAGAAGGAGAAGCGGTTTTCCGGCGGCTTTTGACCGAAAAACGCTTTTGGGACGAAGGGTTTGGTTCGGAAAGCGCTTCCGAGATCTTTCAAAACGCGGAAAACCCCTATCTGAAAGGCTTTCTGGAACCGGAACTCGAGGACATCGTCCTGGTGGAAACCCAGCGGGGCTGTCCGTATCGGTGCTCATTCTGCTATTACAACAAATCTCAAAAACGAACATGTTTCAGGGATGAATCGCGTCTTCTGCCGGTATTCGAGTGGGCGATCGGACGGGAGATCGGTGAGATATACCTGCTGGATCCCTCCTTGAACGTCAGGCCGGGGCTTGCCTCTTTTTTGAAGAAGGTCGCTTCGATCAATGCGGGCCGGAAGACCGGTTTTTTCAGCGAGATCCGCGCGGAGAAAGTAAATGAGCGTTTGGCCAATCGGTTTGATGAGGCCGGATTCACCGGTTTCGAGGTGGGTCTTCAAAGCACCAATCCAAAGGCGCTTGCCCTGGTGAGTCGCCCCACGGATTTGGCAAGATTTCTGAAAGGAACGGAGGCGCTTTTAAAGAAAGGGATCGCGCTGAGCATCGATCTTATCGCCGGTCTTCCCGGAGACGATCTTCATGGATTCATGCAATCCGTGGATTTCGTTGCATCACACGGGCTCGGGGAAGATGTCCAGGTCTTTCCCCTTTCGGTGCTTCCGGGAACGGCGCTTCGCCGGGACGCACAGAAGCTGGGTTTGCGCTTTGATCCGCATCCGCCCTATACGATTATTGAAACGCCTGAATTTTCGAAAGAAGACTTGATGCTGGCCTACGATTACGCGGAAACGAGGCTCGATACGGTCTTTTTCCCCATGCCGGACCTGGATGTCGCCTTCCGGAAGGCGGATGGCCCAAAAACGCATCCGGGAGATATCCGGGTCCGCCTTGGCGGACGGCGATACGTCATGAAGGTCGATCTTTTTATAAGGCGGCCGATTTCCGAGATCCGGCGCCTTTCGCTCAGGCTCACCCAGCCTTACCAGGTGCTGGTGGGACCGGAAATGACGGACCCAAATTACCTGACGGACATCCTATACCTTCTGACATCCGCCAATCCGTTTGTGCCCCTGGAGGTTGTTTTTTTTGAACCGCAGGAGACGCCGAAAACCTCAGGCCTGCTGGAAGCCATTCGCCTGCGGCGGCCGCATTTTTTAGACGGCGACCTGCGCTATCTCTATCCGGATCCCGGAAACCGGGCTGCATTGTTCACGGTGGTCTCTTCCCGGAGGAGGGTTTATTTCAGGGGGGAGATGAAACGGCAGATCTTCTGGTGGCGGGAACCTCGCCTTCCGGATGAAAAAGACCTCGGGAGACTGGAGGAATGGGAAGGGGTTCTCATCGACAGCCCCGTATCCCGGGAAGCACTGATACGGTGGCAGGACTCCATCGGCAGGAAGGCTGACGAAGATCACCTGCTCGGATTTGCGGATATCGATCTTCAGAAACGGTGGCTGCTGCTCGTTAACCCCGATATGTATGCCGCACCGATAATCAACGCCATCCGGTGACGGTTCCATACCTGCCGATGTCCTGAAACAAAGCGCAGGCAAACCAAAACCTGTTCCGGCTCTTTACCGCCTCCGAAACTGTTTTTCTTGGCATTCAGGCCAAGACTTTAGTATGGTTCCCAATATCGTTCTCTTTATGCATTCAAGGCATTAATGAAAAATATCCGCTCCGAAGATGATGGAACTCATTTCGGTGGCGTCCCCTTCGAAAAGCCCGGGATAAGGAGGCGTTCGGTTGGACTTAGGCGTATTTGGGCAGTTTCATTTCAACTGGGAATTTGTATCCGGTTTTCTGAGCGTTGTACTCATCGATCTGATTCTGGCCGGGGACAACGCCGTGGTCATCGCCATGGCGGTCCGGGGCCTGCCTCGCAAGCAGCGAACCCGCGGCATCGCCTTCGGAGCCGGGGTGGCGGTGATCCTTCGGGTCACCCTGACCTTTTTTGCCGCCCAACTCCTCCAGCTCAATTTTATCAAATTTATCGGCGGGGCGGTCATCCTGTGGATCGCCGTCAAGCTGTTCGTGGAGGGGGCCCCGCAGGAGGATGTGAGGAAGCAAGCCAAAACTCTGGGCCATGCCATCTGGATCATTATCATCGCCGACCTGACCATGTCCACCGACAATATACTGGCGGTCGCCGGAGCCTCCAAGGGCAACCTGTTTCTGCTGATCTTCGGGCTGGCCCTGAGTATCCCCTTTGTGGTCTTTACCAGCAACCTCCTCTCCATGTTGATAGACCGATATCCCATCATTCTTTACATCGGCGCCGCTATTCTCGGCCGGGTGGCCGGCGAGATGATGATCACCGATCCTTTTATCGTCAAGGTGTTGCAGCCATCCGTATCTTTACGATACGGCCTGGAGATCTCATGTCTGCTGGGGGTGCTGGTAATCGGAAAGCTGTGGCTGAGGATTAAGATCGGCAGGGAAGAAAAGAGATTGGGAATTTCGGCTGAAAGGGAACGCTCTCCAGAAAATGAAAAGGAGTGAACGACCATGGCCGTTTTAACACTTTCCCGGGAGCATCAGAACGGCTGCGTTGAGATCGGACAAGCCGTTGCCCAAGAGCTCAACTATGAATTCGTGGACCGGCATGGCATCTATGGCAACCTGAGAACCGCCGGTGAAAAATGGGGAAAACTGGCTGAAGAATTGGACGAGGAATGCCCCACATTTTGGGAAAAATACGATCTGGAGTATCGCGCCTTTATTGCCCTGATCGAAGCCACGATCTATGAGGTGGCCTTCAGGGATCGGGCCGTGATTTTAGGAAGAGGAAGTGCCTTTCTACTCTGCGATATCCCCCATGTCTTAAAGGCGCGGATGTTTGCCCCCATGGAAATCCGGATTGAACGGCGGATGCGCCAGTATGAGGAGGACCGGAAAACCGCCCAGGAGTATATTGAAAAAACCGATAAAAGCCGGAGAGGCTATATTCAGGCTATTTACGGGAGACAGTTGGAAGACAGTGGAAATTACGACTTGCTTTATAACACCGGAATTCAAACCTATGAACAGGTGACCCGGAATTTGGTGGAAATCCTGAAAGAGTGGGACATGCGGGCTACGCCGGAGGGATACCATCGGTTGAAGGGTCGGGCCCTGGCGGCCAAAGCCAAAGCCCGGATTTTAACCCATTCGGAGGTGTTTATCCCCACTCTGGATATTTTCTCCGACGGTCCGGCCGTCGTAGTTAGGGGGTTGGTCCACACTCCCAAGGAATATAAAGTGATCCGGGAGATCGTCCATCAGACGGTCCATCCCCATCCGATCCGCAATGAACTGCGCTATCGAAAATAATCATATTGTCTTTCCAAGATATGGAATCAGCTTTTGGTCAGCGGCCTAACTCGGCAACGCCTAACCTTTTCTGGTTCTTTAAAGAGCAGTGAAGTAAAAATTTAGTGCAGGGCTTTGTTGGCTGCTATCAAATTATTGTTTTTCCCCTCACGGGCCAGAGATAAAATTCTGATAATGGTTTATGCCCGACCCCAACAGCTCCATCTGTGATATACAATACCCATGCATAATTCGTTTCATACATGCTTGTTGTTGAAGACCAATAATAGCTTTGTACATCAGTAAATCGATGATCAACCGGCAACGCCGGTGAATGTCGGCCTGAATCTATCAAGCTCTCCAATTCCACAATATTCGGCAATCGCCAATCATTGTAACCGGATGTGCTTTCTTTGTCCATCTTTGATAGCAAATCAAAAGCCGTTTTCCAATCCACCGTGTCCTTGAAAAGATTTGCATTTTTCAACCATGTTAAGCCTGTAGCATTGTCCGTAATAAAATGTGCATTTTCCGTGAAACGGTTTTTATGGCAGTACAAGCCTGACTTGAACTCGCCGTCTTGGCCCGTATTTTGACAATCTATAATACCACCATGTTCATTGTAACAATTCCGTTGTCCGGTTTGAATCACTTTGCTAAAATTTTCTGACAGGCGAACCGGCCAAACCATATAGGAACCGTATTTCATCCCTTTAAACACTCTTGCTCCCCCTAAGTGAATATACCATGCTTGATCCGGAAGTCTGGCGCAGCTGGTTGAAGTCCAATAGTAACCGGAAAATACATTAACAAACGGATGAAAGGGGGGCAGGCTCGGGTGAATCGTTTCATGGCTTATTATGCTGAACAATTCTCTGCGATTCGGCAGCTTCCAATCGCCAAAGCCATAGAGGACTGAATGATTCAAATTTTTGATAAAGGTGAACGCCTCAGTCCACGTCATGGGAAAATCCGACAAAGAAGCATTTTTAGTCCATACCAGGCCTGTTTGTTTGTCTAATACACATTCGCCTTGTTCTTCAAATCGATTCAAATAATAGTCTTTCTTTTCCACAACTTATAAATTGCCGGATACACAATAAGTTCCAGCAGAAATGATGTTACAAGGCCCCCTATCATGGGAGCGGCGATTCTTTTCATTACATCCGTGCCGGTTGCCGTTGACCACATGATCGGCAAAAGGCCCATAAATGCGGCGGCAACCGTCATCATCTTGGGGCGCACCCTTTTGACCGCACCGTGGACTATCGCTTCGTCCAGCTCTCCGATATTATTCAGCATTCCAGCCTTTTTTGCGGAATCATATGAAAGATCGAGGAAGAGGAGCATGAATACGCCCGTTTCAGCGTCGAGCCCGAGAAGCGCTATCATTCCGACCCATGCGGCAATCGAAACATTGTAATCGAGAAAATAAAAGAGCCAGATTGCGCCGATGGCGGAAAAAGGAACAGCAAGCATGACCACCATCGCTTTGAAAGCCGATTTCGTATTTATATACAGGAGGACAAATATCAGAACGAGCGTTATCGGAACTATCACTTTAAGCAGTTCGCGCACCCTCAGCATATTTTCATACTGGCCGCTCCATTGCAGTACATAGCCTGTGGGAAGAGCCACCTTTTTTGCCACCTCATTTTTTGCTTCTTCCACAAAGCTCCCGATATCCCGCCCTGTTATATCAACATATACATAGCCTGTGAGAAAGCCGTTTTCATCCCGCAGCATGGAAGGCCCCCCGACGATTTCGATATCGGCAAGATGCGCCAGGGGCACAGATGTCCCCATCGGAGTCGAGACAAGAACACGCCCAAGCCTGTCCATGTCATCCCGCAGTTCTCTCGGATACCTTATATTGACGGGGTACCGTTCCCGCCCCTCGATCGTAGTCGTTATGTTTTCGCCGCCTATGGCGCTCATGATCACCGTCTGGAGTTTTTCGATGGTCAGGCCGTAACGGGCGAGCTGATCCCTGCGCGGGTTGAAATCGACAAAATACCCGCCTGCCACACGCTCGGCGTAAACGCTTCTCGTGCCCGGTATATTCCTAATGATAGTCTCAAGCCCGGCGCCTATCCGTTCGATTTCCTTCAAGTCCGATCCGGATATTTTTATTCCGACCGGAGTTCTCACGCCTGTAGAGAGCATATCGATCCTGGCCTTTATCGGCATGGTCCATGCGTTTGTCACGCCGGGAATGCGCAAAGCGGCGTCCATCTCATTTATAAGCTCTTCCCAGGATATTGTGTCGGGCCATATGGGGCGCATAATTACTTTTAAAAAATCAGGCGCCCATGAAGAATACCATCTTTCTTTGGGCCGCCATTCGTTTTCCGGCTTCAGAACAACGGTTGTCTCCATCATGGAAAAAGGGGCCGGATCGGTTGATGTTTCGGCCCTGCCCGCTTTTCCGAAAACTCTTTCAACCTCCGGGAAGGATTTTAATACGCGGTCCTGCGTTATGAGAAGCTCCTGCGCCGCGCCGACCGAAATACCGGGAAGAGTGGTCGGCATATAAAGGATGCTGCCTTCCTTGAGAGGGGGCATGAATTCCGAACCGAGTTTGAAATAGGCGGGAAGGCTCAATGTAACCAGAATAACGGAAGATGCTATAATGGATTTCGGATGCTTCAGCACGAATCTGCATACAGGCTCGTAAATCTTGAATATAACCCTGCTCACCGGATGCCGCTCTTCAGGATAATATGTCCCCACAAAGAATTTATTTGCAAGCCATGCAAGCCATTTCGGTCTGAAGGCAAACGGATCAATCCGGGAAAAGAGCATCCGCAAAGCCGGATCAAGGGTTATTGCCAGAAGCGCGGCAATCGCCATTGCAAGCGTCTTAGTGTAAGCAAGAGGTTTAAAGAGCCTTCCTTCCTGATCCACAAGGGCAAAAACAGGGAGAAATGCAACCGCTATGACAAGGAGCGAAAAGAATACCGAAGGGCCGACCTCCTTGAGCGCTTCGAGGCGCACTCCGTGAAAATCCCCTTTTCTCCCGTCCGCCTGCCAGTGATAGATTTTGTTATATGCGTTCTCAACTTCCACGATGGCTCCGTCTACAAGAACGCCTATCGATATCGCTATGCCGGCAAGCGACATGATGTTCACATTTATATCAAGAAGGTACATCGGGATAAATGCAAGAAGCACGGAAAGCGGAATGGTGACAATGGGCACAACTGCCGAAGGAATATGCCAGAGGAAAAGAAGAATGACAAGCGACACGACTATCATCTCCTCGGTAAGTTTATCCTTAAGAGTTGCAAGCGCCCTGTGGATAAGATCGGAGCGGTCGTAGGTAACAACTATTTCAACTCCTTGCGGAAGCGACGGCTCGATCTCCTTTATCTTCTGCTTGACCCTGTTTATGACATTAAGGGCGTTCTCTCCGTGACGCATCACGACAATGCCGCCGACGGTATCCCCGAGGCCGTCAAGATCCGAAACACCCCTGCGCAACTCAGGCCCCAGATCGACTCTTCCTATATCGGAAAGAAGCACCGGAACTCCGCCCGGTCCTGTCTTTACAACTATCTTTTCGAAATCACCCAGGGATCTGGCGTATCCGCGACCCCGCACCATGTACTCAATCCCGCTCCATTCAAGAAGTCTGCCCCCGACCTCGTTGTTGGAGCTCCGGATGGAATCCATCACTTCATCGAGAGAAAGCCCGTATGTCGCAAGCCGGTTTGGATCAACGGTAATCTGGTACTGTTTTACAAAACCGCCGATTGACGCAACCTCGGCAACTCCCTGGACGGACTGCACGGCATACCGCAAAGTCCAGTCCTGGTAAGATCGGAGCTGATCAAGAGAATGTTTTCCGGAATGGTCAACAAGAGCATACTGGAACACCCATCCGACGCCTGTGGCATCAGGTCCCAGCTCTGTCTGAACACCCTGGGGAAGGCGCGACTGTATCTTGGAAAGATATTCAAGAACTCTTGAACGCGCCCAGTAGATATCTGTTCCGTCCTGGAAAATGACATAAACATAGGAGAATCCGAAATCGGAAAATCCGCGGATTGCTTTGACTTTCGGGGCGCCAAGGAGCGCCGTGATGATCGGATATGTCAACTGGTCTTCTATGATATCCGGAGAGCGGTCCCATTTCGAGTATATGATGACCTGTGTGTCGGAAAGATCAGGAAGCGCATCGAGGCGGATTTTCTTGAGCGTGTAGAGAGCTATCACCGCAAGCACAACTGCGCCCATGATGACGAGGATGCGGTTTTTTGCGGAAAACTCTATGATTTTCTGAATCATTTTCCACCTCCGCCCTCCTTGCCTGCGGCTCCGGCGGACTGCAGGATAGCGGCGCGCAAGCGGGATTCCGAATCAAGAAGGAAATTGGCCCTGACAACTACCCTTTCTCCTGCTTTGACTCCTGAGATGACCTGAGCCAGTCCGATGCTCCGATATCCGGTTTTGACTTCGCGCGGCTCGAAACGGTCTCCACCGATACCCACAAACACAATCTGGCGCAGTCCCGTATTCATTATGGCCGAATCGGGAATTACGACCGATTCGGGAGTAAAAATTCTCATGGAAACGTTCACGAACATTTCAGGCTTTAAGGAAAAATCGCTGTTTTGAAACTCGAACCGGGCTCTCAATGTGCGGCTCTGGGGATCAAGATACGGATAGATATAGGAAACACGGCCCGTCATTTCTCTTTTCGGATCATAGGCAAACGAAATTACCCCTTTCTGACCGACCCGGACAAAATTTGATTCGAACTCGTAAAAATCGGCCTCAATCCATACCGTTGAAAGATCTGTAATCGTGAAAAGTTCCATTCCAGGCTCAACCTGCTGACCTTCATAAACCTGTTTGACGGTCACGAAACCGGAAACCGGAGCAAGCAGTGTGACTGTGCGGCTTGTTTTACCCGTTTTTTCGATCTCCATTATAGAACTTTCCGGAACATCAAACAGCTCCAGCCTTTTCCTTGCGGCTTTTAAAAGGTCTTCACCCCCTTTCCGAACCTCAGGAATGGAAGAGCTTGCGAAGCTCATGGCGTTTTCGCGGGCACGCAGAAATTCCTCCTGGCTTGCAAGAAGTTGCGGCGAGTAGATGGTCAAAAGAGGCTGGCCGGCTTTAACAAGCTGACCGGTTGTGTTTACGTAAAGTTTCTCTATCCACCCTGAATTTTTCGTGTGGACATGGCGCATGCGGGTCTCGTCGGCCTTTACCAGGCCCACGGCCCTGATATCTCCCTCCAGCTTCTGTTTCACAGCTTCCGCAGTCTGAATGCCGGCAAGACGTATTCCTTTTTCATCAATTGTAACAGTTGCAAGCCCCTTAACCTCTTTTTCTTCAGGCGGAGATACCTCGTCGGTATAAACGGGTATATAATCCATCCCCATCTCATCCTTGGCGGGAACAGGAGAGCTTATCGATGGATCCATCGGGTTGCGGTAGAAAAGTATTTTCCTTTCCACCTTTGCAGGTTTTTCCGCCTTTGCTTTTTGTTCTCCGGCAGACTTATCTTTTTCGGCGCAGGCCCACAAAAATACGGAAAATAAAATGATAATGATAAAAAGGATTTTCCACCTGCATGAATAATTGATTATCTTCACGGCAATTCTCCTTTCTTTTCATCCGACAGGAAAGGGGCTGTCAGGGCATCAAATCCGGCCCAGGTGATGAATCTATCCGCTTCGCGCCGGGCAAGCTGTGTTCTTGCATCAAGCCATAACCTATAATCCTCAATAACGACTGAAAAATCTGCGCGACCCGCGAGATAGGAAGAGCGCGCCGAATTGAGGGCTGCGCTAGTCTGGGGGATAATAGCATCCCTGTACCGTGTGATCTGTTCGTGGTCCCGGTTCCACCGGGCAATAAGAACGGCGATTTCCGAACTAACAGCCGTTTCAATTTCTTTAAGATTTTTTCTGGCTTCGTCAAACTTATGCGCTGCAGCTCGTTTAAGGGGCTTTTGTTTACTGTTTTGCCATAGGGGAAGAGTAAGTCCAAAGGAGAGAAGAGCCATAGGATCATATTCATCGTCAAAACCTATTCCGACTCCCGCGAAAAAATCCGGCCAGAAATCAAGGTCGGCTGCTTCGAGCCTGTATTCCGCAGCTTTTACGGCGGCTTTTTTCAAAAAAAGAGCCGGGGCGTTTGCATGGGCAAGCTCTTCCAGCCTCTGTAATCCTTCCTGCCGCAAAGAAACTGCGGGAAGTGAAATAATTTTTCCCACCGAGAAATTGCCAGAGCGGCCAAGCAGCCTGTTTAATCCGGCTGCCGTTTCCTTTCGCTCAGCTGCGATATCTGCCATCCGTTCGAGGATGCGGGATGATTCAAGCTGGGCCTTTATCTGTGATTCCTGCTCTCCTTCGCCTGTGCTATAACGAACGCCAGCCGTTGCCTCCAGCATTTTTATAAGCTCTCTTGCGACATCAAGAGCCCCGGCTTCGTTGTCAAGCGCATAGAGTCTGGCATAAACGATGCGAATATCCCTTGTAACCTGCCTTTCAATGTCAACAAGGCCGGCAAATTCCATCTCCGATTCTGCGCCGGCAGTTTTTTTCTTCAGAGAGCGCTTTCCCGGAAAGGGAAATTCCTGCTTCAATACAATCTCTCCTTTTACGAAAACCGGCGACGAAACAGAGCGTATATTTTCCTCAAGTAAAAATTCAAGCTCAGGGTCGGGAAGAGCTGAAGCAGGTTCAACAAGCTCCTTTGATGCGGCAAACCTTGAGCGGGCGGCCCCGACAGCAGGCGACTTCTCAAGCGCTTCGGCAACAAGCTCTTCAACAGGCGGCGCCAATAAACCGTCTTCCGGCTTGTCGGAAGCATCGCTGTTTCCGGAATAAACGGAAAACAGCAGCATCAATATAACGAAAAGCCTGAAAATTATATTTACTTTCAAGGGATCCTCCCTGCCGGATTATATTATTTTTTTGCATCAGGTCCTGAAATTATATCTCCGCATGCAAGCTTTTTGGATCCATTGTATGGGTTGCGGATTACCGCTCCCTTTTGCAGCCATGACCCGGGATCCCCCTGGCAATAAACTACATTTATTCCTGACGGCTTTGACATGGCGGCCCACATCACAACAGGCTTGGATAAACTCACAAAGGCTGAACGCATGCCGGCTATCTCTTTTGCCTGAATCATTTTTTTTGCCCCGTCTGAAATGTTTCCTGGAATACTCTTGTAATGGGATGCATGTTCACCTGTTACAAGAGAAGATGAAACGCTCCCGGCAAGACCTTCAATTCTTTTCGCAGCATCGGCAACTCCTTCTGTCTTATCTGAAGCAAGCATGTCTGCCATTTTAAGATATTCCGCAAGAATCGGCAGCATTTTTTCATCGAACTTTTCACTTCCTGCAAAAACAGGATTTACGGTTGATGGAATCACCAAAAACATAAAACCGGTTATAAGGATTAAAGAAAGTTTTTTCATTTTTTCCCTCCATTATTTGATTCTTATATATGGTTCTTTCAGCATTTGGCGGCTCTCATAGAACGGCCGGCAAAAGATCGCCCGCTGAAAGCGCTTCCAGGTGCCGACGAGTGCCATCGAATTCACTTCCACCCGTTGGGTTTGTTTTGTGATTGGGTAGTAATTGGCTTTGCAACCTTTATATACCACAATCCAACTATCTCCGGGTGGGATTTTATTGTGAAAAATCGCTCAGTTTGGGTCTCAGAGAGAGCATCATCGGATCACGATTTCTTATACCACTTTGTGGCTGACCAGAAACTAAGACAGGATCCGCGAAGTGCAACAGTAAAACTACAGGTGGGTTGTATTACACAACAACTGGGATGCGGATGGTTATCCCTCCTTTTTCCCGCAGCAGCTTCCCGGCCCGGCGCATGACGCCGCACCCGGAGAGGACCCGCAACAGGTTGTGTCCGAATGGCCGGGGACCCGATTTCGATGGGCTCCGGAATATGCGGAATGTGCCGAGAGGAGCTTTTCAAGCCGGGTGCCTCCGCATGACGGACAGACCGGGGGTTTGTCAGACAGGGCGACCAGGATTTCCGTGGTCTTCTTGCAATCACTGCAAAGATATTCATAGATCGGCATCGACATTTCCTTTCCCGATGCGTTGAAAGACGGATCGTTTATAGCCGGTCATTCGTCAGCCCCGACGAGATCGCTTTTTGCCGGCAGGAGTCGAAGACCTTCACGTTGAGACTTCGGAACGGTTTCGGGCTGAATCGTTCAATGTTTTCCCGGATTTCTTCCCGTGCGAAGGGGACGCCATCAAAGGCGGCAAACAACCCTAAAAGTCCGGAGTTGGCGGCGAGCGGCGCACCCAGTTCGAAGGCGATTTTTCCCACAGGCAACGCGTGGAAGGCAATATTCATCTTTTCAAAGAAAAGCCTTACGGTCTCTTTCGGAAAGGAATCACCGGAAGCGTTGACGTAAAGCTTTCCATGTTTGGCTAAAAAGGGGATGCCTCGGTAGGCTTCGTTTTCCTCGAGGGATAACAGAAAATGAGCGGTCCCCTCACGCACCAGGCTGCTTTCCACGTTACCGATTTTTAGATGTGATACTACCGACCCGCCGCGCTGGGCCATTCCGTGGGTTTCCGCCCCTAAAACCGGGACTCCCCGATCCAGGGCGCATTGAGCCAGCACCTTGGTCAAAAAAAGGATTCCCTGTCCGCCCAGCCCGCTCAGTATGAAGTTGACGGTCTCCATTTTCTCTTCCTGGTATCACACGCCCACAATGGCGCCCTTGGGGCAGACCTGTATACAGACCCCACATTCGGCGCAGATGGATTTGTTGACAGCGGTATGTCCGATTTCCGGGTCTTTGAATAAGGCCGGGCATTCGAAACGTTCATGGCAGAACCCGCACTCGTCGCAGTCGTCGGTGACGGTGACGGGTATTCTTTTCGGGATCGCCCGGTCCCGATAGGCAATGACGCAGGGGTGTCTGGCGATGATAACGGCGATCCCTCCATCCGGACTCGTGACGTACGCTTTAGCCTTCTTCAAGAGGGCGGTCATGGCCTTGATGTCATAGGGATCCACCACTTCGATGAAGTCCACGCCGCAACCCGCTACGACCCTTTCCAGGGGAATCGATTTGCCTTGGCTTCCGTCGGCACGGATGCCCAGAGCCGGGGTGGGTTGCATCCCGGTCATGGCCGTCGTTTCGTTATCCAGCAGCACCAGGATGAACCGGGACCCGTTGTAGACTGCGTTTAAAAGGCCGGCGGTACCTGAATGGAAAAAGGTGGAATCCCCCATGGTGGCCACAATGGGTTGTTCGACCCCGTCCTGGGCAAAAGCATGAAAGAATCCGGAGGCCATGGTGATTCCGGCTCCCATGTCCAGGCAGGTATCGACGGCGCCGAGGTTCATGCCAAGGGTGTAACAGCCGATGTCGGAAGTGAAGATCGCCTTGGATTGTGCTTTGCGGATGGCGAAAAAGGATGCCCGATGCGGGCAACCCGGGCAAAGTGTGGGTTTTCGGATCGGAAGGTTGAGACTCCGAACCAGCTCCTGAGCCTCGGTGTTTTCTGAGACCTCCATCGGATCGATGCCCAGATCCGTTAGGACTCGTTGGATCACCCGCGAAATGGCCTGGGGAACCAGTTCTCCTTCCGTGGGAACATGGCCGGAAAGCCTCCCCAGGACCTTTTTTCGATCCCTGAGGAAGTATTCGATGAGAGTATCGGTTTCTTCCAGGACCAGCACTTTTTTACAGGCTCTCAAGAATTGTTTCGCCGGCTTTTCCGGGAAAGGATAGGGTGCACCCAGTTTAAGGACGGGGATATCCTCCCGCTGATTTTCGGTAAGAAGGTCCCGAACAATGGAATAGGGGACACCCCCCGCCACGATCCCCAGAGGATATTTCCTGTTTTTAATGAGGTTATGTTTGTTAATAGTTTTTAATCGTTCAAATTTTTTGGATATTTGAATGAGTTTTTGGTTCAGCTCCTGATGGAGAAGGTATCGAAACCGGGGGGTTGCCGCCCACCGTGCGGGGTTCTTTTCAAAAACTGCGGATTTGTTTCTTATGGAAAGAGGTTCCCACTGAAAGTTCTGCCTGGCATGACAGACCCGGATGCCGGGCCTTAAAATCACCGGGATCCGGAACTCTTCGGAGAGGTCCAGGGCAAGTGCTGCCATCTCCCGGGCTTCTTTAGGAGTGGAGGGATCCAGCACCGGGACCTTGGCAAGCCGTGCCATCATCCGCGTATCCTGCTCGGTCTGGGAAGAATGCGGACCGGGATCGTCGCAGGAGATGATGACCAGCGCTCCAGTGGTGCCCAGGTAGGCGGCGCTCATCAGTGAGTCCGCCGCGACGTTCAAACCCACCTGCTTCATACAGCAGGCGGCCCGTTTCCCGGAAATGGCCGCGGCATAGGCATTGTCGAAGGCCACCTTTTCATTGGTGGACCATTCCGCATAGGTCTTCAGATTTTCGGTATTAATCAGGTGGACGATCTCGGGTAATATTTCCGAACTGGGGGTTCCGGGGTAAGAGGTGACCACTTGGCACCCGCCTTCCAGGAGTCCCAGGGCGATGGCACCGTTTCCGAGCAAAAACGCCTCTTTCATCTGGATCCTTCTTCCTTTGAAGCCCTGGCTTGTTCGATCAGGTCTAATAGGGTCATCACTTTTGGCTTCGAGCGGGAGGCAAATGCCTTATTCCATTCCTCTGGAGTGAGTTCTTGTTCCAGGTAATTTTGAACTTGGAAATGGATGTGCCAGCAGTCTATCGTTTCGGGACAGGGGAGTCCCCGGTTTTCACTTCGGCAGTATGAAAAGAATATTTGATGACCGAGTTTTCGGCAGCGGATCTTGAAGTCGTCCTCAGGGGGTGTGATTTTTTGGGTCATATCGGGCTTTCGTTTGCCTCCCGGAGGAGTACCATCTCCGAGAGGCGTGATCGAAAGGAGATTATCATTTCTTGTACTGTCTGGGCTTCGGTAAGGGCGCGATTTCGGCCAGGGCGCGATTGATCTCTTCCTGCGGGAGCTCATAATTTTTAAGCCTGCCGGTGAGATAGGCCTCGTAGGCAGCCATGTCCACCAATCCGTGACCGCTCCAGTTGAGCAGGAGTACCTTTTGTTTTCCTTCTTCCTTGGCCTTCTTGGCTTCGCGGATGAGCACCGCTATCGCATGATTCGTTTCCGGGGCGCTGATGAAACCTTCCGTCCGGGCAAAAGTCAGGCCTGCTTCGAAGGTTTCCAGTTGGGGAACAGCGATCGGTGTGATCAGCTTGTCCAGGATTAACTGACTGACCAGCGGTGCCATTCCGTGATATCGTAGGCCGCCGGCGTGGATCGGCTCAGGGATAAAGCCGTGGCCTAAAGTGTGCATGGGCAACAACGGTGTCATCTGCACGGTGTCGCCGAAGTCATAGGCAAAGGGCCCCCGGGTCATGGTGGGACAAGAGGCCGGTTCCACCGCAAGGATTTCCACCTTCTTGCCGTGGATTTTATCCCGGATGAACGGAAAGGACAAACCGGCGAAATTGCTTCCGCCGCCGGCGCAGGCGATGACGACATCCGGGTAATCCCCGAACAGAGCCATTTGTTTTTGGGCTTCCTGACCGACGACGGTTTGATGCAGTAACACATGGTTCAACACGCTGCCCAGGGAGTATTTGGTGTCTTTATCCAAGACAGCCGCTTCCACTGCCTCGCTGATGGCGATCCCCAAACTACCGGGGGAATCCGGATTTTTTTCAAGAATTTTTCGTCCCGCATTGGTTTCGGTGCTGGGGCTGGCGATGCACTTGGCGCCCCATGTTTCCATCATGAGCCGGCGATAGGGTTTCTGCTGGAAGCTCACTTTCACCATGTAGACTTTGCATTCCAGTCCGAAGAGGCAGCAGCACATGGCCAGGGCGCTTCCCCACTGGCCGGCGCCGGTTTCCGTTGTGATCTTCTTGGTGCCGCTGATCTTATTGTAATAAGCCTGAGCCAGTGCGGTGTTGGGCTTGTGGCTTCCTGCCGGGCTGACCCCTTCATTTTTGAAATAGATTTTTGCAGGTGTTCCCAGGTGTTTTTCCAGGTTGAAGGCCCGATACATGGGAGTCGGCCTCCAGATGAGGTATTTTTCCAAGACAGGTTCGGGTATGTCGATGAACCGCTGCCGGCTGACTTCCTGCTCGATGAGGGGCATGGGGAAGATGGGAGCCAGGTCGTCGGGTCCCACGGGCTGCCCGGTTCCCGGGTGAAGCGGAGGCTCTAAGGGTGTAGGCATGTCTGCGGCGATATTGTACCATTGACGCGGCAACTCAGACTCGGGTAAAAAAATCTTCTTGACCTGCATAAATCCTCCTTTTGATTCGATGGTGCTTGATTGGGTCGGCGATGTTTGCTTGTTCTACCGACCCTTCCCCCGACGGATTGAAAATAAACGCGTCACTGCCGGCTCGCCGACAGAGAATGGGTGCTTTCAGGTCTTTTCTTTGTCAACGCTGAAACGACGGTTTTCTTTTTTCCAAAAAGGCGGAAATTCCTTCCTTGGCCGCTTGGGTGCAGGCGATCTCCCCAAATCCTTCATACCCTTTTTCCAGTGCCTGAGCAAGCGATGAACAGGCAGCCCCTTCCCGGATGGTTTTGGCGGCAATGGCTACCGCCTCTTTGCTCAAATGGAGATTTCCCGCCGCGGGCGGCTCCGGAATCCGGATCTCCGGCATATCGACAGGGGCATCCGGGATTCGACGAATGGCGCCTTTAAGGGTCCTTGCCATCTGAACGGCGGTTCGGATCATTTCCGGATAGGTATCCGCCATATGGTCTACGACGCCGATTCCGGCGGCATCGGATGCAGAGAGCGCCCGTCCCGAAAGAATCATGTCGTTGAAAGCCGTTGCTCCCTGAGGCCATTTTCGATAAGGAACGATGCAGCCGCCGATGCCCGGGAGGATCCCGAGGGTGATTTCGGGAAACTGAAGCCTGGCGTTTTTCAAGGCCACGATGCCGTGGCAGCGGATGGCAAGTTCCAGGCCGCCGCCCAAGGCCAGGCCGTTAAGCGCCGCCACCACGGGCTTTTCCATTCCATCGAGAAACCGCTGAACCTTGGCGCAGTCTTTGGCATATTGCATGGAAGCGGTTTTGTCGCCGAGCATCTGTGGAAATTTACCGATTTCGGCGCCGGCTGAAAACGCCCCCGTGCCGTACCCGGTGAGGACGAATCCCTCCACGGAAGGATTCTCGGAACCCATTCTGAGGACGCTCAGCAGCTCATCCAATATCTCATCGTTGAGGGCGTTGAGGGCCTGGGGACGGCGCAAGGTCAGGATTTGCACGCCGTTCTGTTCATCGATGAGGATGTAGCGGCGAAAATCCTGATAGGCCGAAACAGGTTTTTTAGGCTGGGGGAACCCCGGTCTTTCGGTGCGGAAACGTTCCATAACCCGGTTCACCGTTTCCTCTCCCAGGTCCTTCATGATATCCAGGGGTCCCTTGCGGAATCCGAGGGCCACCTGACATCCGAAGTTGACATCTTCCATGGTACCGATTCGACGATCGATGATATCAAAGGATTGGGAAAATAGGATCCCCAGCAGCCGGTCCCGGACCTGTTGAAGGACGGTTTCAGACATCCGAACCTCTGTTCCCGGCCGGTGAGTCTTCCAGCGGTCGACTGAGGTGAGGATCGGGGCCGGCAGATAGTGGGCTCCTTCTTCCATTTGGAGGGTGTTGGTTTCGATGATGATGGGGTTTCCGTTGGCCATGTTCAGCACAAAAAAGGGTCCGGCGAACACAAATTCCTCGGCCACTTTGTCGATCTGGCTGGCGGATGCTGTGTTTAAGAGATAGGCCGCTTCATTGCACCAGTTGTCGAAGATGCGGTCCAGCACGAAACAAATGGCGTCGGCCGTGAGGATAGGGGATTTTCCGGTTTTTGCGAAAAACCAGAAGAGATAATCCAAAACCTCCGGGCTGACCCGTTCCCAGCGGATCACTTCCACCGGCAGGCTGTGCCAGGCCGGTGCGAAGAAATGGGTGACCGTCGCCCTTTCGGGGTGCTTCATGTGTAAAAAGAGGCGGTCCGCCGGTATGGAACTGGTATTGGAGGTGATGATGGCCGTATCTTTGACGCGTTCCTCGATGGCGGCGAAGATGCGCTGTTTTAGAGGGATGGCTTCGGTGGCCGCTTCGATGATCAATTCGCACTCTGTGATCTGATCGTAATCGAGGGTATAGACGATGTTGGCGCAGACGGCCTGGGCCTGTTCAGGGGTCATCTTTTTCTTTTCGACGGCTTTTTGCGCATAGCCGGCGAGTCGCTTTTCAGCGGCTTTCAGGGGTGCCTCTACGACGTCCACCAAGTATAAGATGCTTTCAGGCAAGGCGCTTTTCAGATAATAGCCGATGTCGGGACCGATGGTCCCTGCGCCGACGACGGCGATTTTTTTCGGAAGCGGTCGGGACGGTGTGATCAACAAAGGATTAAAGGCGGTAGGGTAGAACCGAGTGTCGAAGTGCATCGCACCTTCCTTTTTTTGTATGCAGGTCAGACATGATGGGCGTCAGGTTTTTCTGAAAAATCCAAACGGCACGGGTACAATCACATCTGTATCCAGTGAAAAGAATCCTTGTCAAGGAGAAATGTTGCAATGGAATGAAACGGCGTGGTCTGAAGCTTTTGGTCAGGAGACCACCCATACTGTGCAGTTTTTGGCGTGGGTGACGATTTTACTCGATACGCTTCCAAAAAGGAACTCTTCGCTTCGGGACAACCCCTGGCGTCCCACCACAACAGTGTCATAGGCCAGTTTATTCTGTTCCGTGAGGATACATTCGGCCAGAGACGGGCAGAACCGGGTGAAGACGTTTTTGAAGATGGCGGATGATGCGAACCCGGCCTGAATCAGAATCTGCTCATAGTCGTTCATAACGGCATCGATCTTTTGCCGGTATTCCCGGACCCATTTTGCCTGTTCGACGGGGCTTGAAAAATAGTCTTCTTCCGGCTCATTGATCACATGCATGAGGGTGATGGTGAAGGCAGCGTTTCCTTCGAGGAGCTGTGCCACGTAACACACTGCACGACGGGCGTTTTCGGAAGTATCAACGGCAATGAGAACGTTTTTGTTGTAGCAACGGTCATGGGCATTCATGGGCGTCTCCTGAATATGGGATGGACGGGATGTTTAAGTATACCGGCACAGACTTTGGGAAGCAGTCGGTGCATTTTAGGCGCTCCCCGGGCTTGCACGATAGTCGTTGAGATCTTCCAGGACTTGTCGTGTATGGTCGTAAAATCGGCCGGCACCCTTTGAGAAATAGAGCAGGATTCGGTTGAGCTTTTCCGGAATGTAAGGGTAGATCTTTTTCAGATTCGCCACCCGATGGTGAAAGACGATGTTGAGGTCCTCTTCTCTCAGATGGTGGAAAGCCTGAGGATTCTCGACTTTCAGATTCGGAAGAAGCACATCACCCCGACCCACCAGAAAGATCAGGATGTTTCCCAGCCCGAAGAGATCGTATCCGTAGATGTTTTCACGGTGCTGGTAATTGAAATCGAAATCGATCCAACGGTAAATGCCGCTTTCATGATCGATGAGGATATGATCCCGTCGAATATCGCCGTGTTTTTCACCGTGATCATGAAGGAAGCGGATGGCTTCTACGCATGCCAGAAAAGAATCCAGCACAGCCGGAAAATGCTGATGAAAAAAAACATCATGGGGGCAGTTTAATTCTTCAATCGAGGCGGAGAGGGGTTTGCCGTAGATGAAGTCGATGACGCGGACCGTGTTCCCGGCATCATCGGCCGCGGCGTAACCGTGCATGAAATTAGCGTGGGAGCCCACCAGGCCTAATATGCGAGCCTCCTTGTGAGGGCTTCGAAAACATTCGAAGGCAATGTCTCCCACGTGGGCCGTAAAACGTTCATGAAAAACGAGTTTGATGATCTTTCGCTGCCCCGTTTCAAGATCGACGGCGCGTTTGACCCAGAATTTTTCTTGCTCGTCGATGCCGAACCTTCCCTCCTTGGCATTTTGACGTACCAGGTAGCCTTTGGTGTTTAATAAAATGACGGTTCCATAGTCCACAGCGAAAAAATCACTGGTGTCGGTGAGGATTTTCAGTTCGGTGCCTGTAGCGGAATCCGACAGGTATTCGGCCGCGCGTTGGCGGATTTGGTCATGAATTGGATTTTGCATGTGGAAAATGCCCACAAAGACGCTTATTCAAAACGACCTCCCAATGCAGGGCCATTGTTTAAAGACGCCAAACGATAGTTCTGAACGATGGATATGTGTCTTCAATGCTCCGACCGCATAAAAAATAAGTCTTTTGCTTCATAACGGGAGCCGGGGGAGAATGTCAACCCGCTCGTTTCCGTAAGGCAGAGATCTTCTAGTTGACTTGGTTGATCTGTATACAGTATACAATAACCGATGATCAAGTCCATGAACATCGCCTGGTGGGTGCAACGCTGGAGTGAATTGCATCCTCAGAAAACAGCCATCCGATTTCAAGAAGAGTTTATCAGTTATCCGGAGTTTCTGTGAATTTACATGGTTTCCGCCTGGATTGGGGAATTTTTTATACTGGTCAATTTTCGTCTGGCCGAACCTGAACTTGACTACATCCTGAAAAATGCACGGCCCAGGCTATTTGTCTTCGGAAAGGAGAGAATATGATGAATCTTTTTAAGAACCTGACCATGCTGTCTCTGGAGCAGGCCACTGTATTGCCGTATCTGACATTTCGTCTGGTCCAAGACGGCATTCGGGTCATCAGGCTCGAACACCCGGTCTACGGAGATCCGAACCGATGGGTGGGGGAGAACATCCTGGGGGAAGAGCGGATGAATGCCTATTTTCTTTGCATCAATGCCGGCAAAGAATCTATGACCCTGAACCTCGGTGAAGCGGAAGGTCGGGCCATTTTTCATTCTCTCATCGAAAAACTGAATGTCGATATCTTTGCCACCAATCAGCTCCCGAAGAGCTACACCAAGCTGGGCATCGACTACGACACTTTGAAATCCATTAAAAAGGATATCATCTGGCTGGGAGTTACCGGCTTCGGTCCGGAAAGCAACGAAGCGGCTTATGATCCCATACTCCAGGCCCGATCCGGACTTATGGAGATGACCGGGGAAGCCGACGGCCCCCCCCAGGTGACGGGGATCCCCCTGCCGGATATGGGGACGAGTGAACACTCCTACGGCCGGCTGATGAAGGCGCTTTTAATCCGGGAAAAAACCGGTCAAGGTTCCTGCATCCATCAGTCCATGTTTGAGTCATCGGTTTCCTGGCTCATCGTTCCTATCACCATGAGGGATATCTTAAAGAGAAGGATCGCCCGAAGAGGGAACACCCACGAGTTTTTTTCCCCGGTTTCCGTGTATCGGACACAGAACGGGTACATTTATCTGGCCGTGGGAAACGATCGCCAATGGAAATCCATGGTCTCCCAGAAGATTTTCAAAGTTCTGGACCGGCCGGAGTATGAGAAGAATGCCGGCCGAATAAAGGAAGTGGTGCGCCTCAACAGAGAAATCGAGGCCGTCACCGTCCAGCAGACCTCCGAGGCGTTGATCGATCTTTTCAAGGCCATAACAGTACCCATCAGCAAGATACAAAGCATCAAAGAGGTCTGCGAAGATCCCCTGGTGCAACGCCGTCTCCTGTATACTCAGGATCCTGTCACGGATATGCGCGTCACCCTCGCACCGTCCCCTTACCTGACGGAATTTATGATGCAAAACGATCGGCAATTGTCTTTTCCTCCCCGCTTCGGGGAACACAACCAAAAGATCCTTTCCGAGGCCCTGGGATATTCTCAAGAGGCCATCGCAGGGCTGAAAACAAGAGGGATTATCTAAACAAGTTTATTCAGGAAGATACCTATGGACAGCATCGTATTGATCAAGCAGGTGCCGGATACTACGGAAGTCAAGTTGGACCCCAAGACCGGAAATCTCATTCGTGAAGGGCTGAAAAGCATCATGAACCCGGATGATACCCATGCCTTGGAAGCGGCCCTGGTCCTCAAGGAACGGTTCGGCGGAAAAGTGACGGTTGTTTCCATGGGGCCCGTGCAGGCCATCGATGTGATATCGGAAGCCTTCGGCATGGGGGCCGATGCAGGGATTCTGCTTACGGACCGGGCTTTTTCCGGAGCCGACACCTGGGCCACTTCTTTCACCCTGTCCATGGCGATCAGGAAGGTCGGCCATTTTGACCTCGTCTTCAGCGGCCGGCAGGCCATTGACGGGGACACGGCCCAGATCGGACCCCAGGTGGCCGACTGGCTTGGGATTCCTCAGGCCACCTATGTGTTCGACATCGAAGCGGTGAGCCCAAAACAGATCACGGTCAAACGGAGGTTGGAAGACGGCTATGAACGTCTCCAATGTCGGATTCCCGCACTGATCACCGTCATCGGGGAAATGAATAACCCGCGATTCCCCCGGGTGGAACGATTGCTCTGGGCGTGCCGTGAAAAAGCGCCCATTCAGATCTGGAACGCGGCGGACATCGGCGTCAAGACTCAGCAAGTGGGATTGGAAGGGTCTCTGACCCATGTGATCCGTACCTTTGCCCCCAAGTTCAAGCGGGAAGGAAAGATCCTGGAAGGGAGCAAGGAGACCGTTGTCAGGGAGCTGATCCGAAAACTGAAAGAAAGCGAAGGGGCCACCGCCTGCAAGGCTTTCGCGTCCACATGCGAATTGTGAAAGGAAAAAGAACAATATGGTCGTCTGGGTGGAAAAGGATCTTTGTGACGGATGCAGACTGTGCCTCAAGGCCTGTCCATACGGTGCCATCGAAATCAAGGACGGCAAAGCCCATATTCTGGATCGATGCACGACATGCGGCGCCTGCCTGGAAGTCTGCAGGGCCAAGGCTTTGCGTTCGGATGCCGAACCCAAAACGATTCCGGATTTCTCGGACCATCAGGGGGTATGGGTCTTTGCAGAGCAGCGCAACGGTCAATTGAACCGTGTTTCCCTCGAACTCTTAGGAAAAGCCCAGGAACTGGGACAGGAGCTGGGACAGGAAGTCTGCGCCATTTTAGCCGGGTACCAGGTCTCGAACCTGGCGCAAACCCTGATCCGATATGGAACGGACAAGGTCTATCTTGTGCAGCACAAGGCATTGACGCAATACCGGACCACCGCTTACGCCGATGTGGTGGAAGAGCTGGTAAAGGCCTATAAACCGAATATTCTGCTGTTGGGGGCTTCTCATCTCGGGCGGGATCTCGCGCCCCGGATCTCCCGGCGTGTAGGTTGCGGCCTCACGGCTGATTGTACGGAGTTGGCCATTGATTCCAAGGAAAAAATCCTGCTGCAGACCCGGCCTGCTTTCGGCGGCAATGTCATGGCGACCATCGCCAACCGGTATTCCCGCCCCCAGATGGCCACGGTCCGGCCCGGCGTCATGGCGGCGATTTCGACACCGGATAAGAAGGGAGTCGTCGTCCGTCATCGCGTGCGGATTGCCGAATCCCGAATCGGGGTCAAAGTCCTGGAAACGATTCAGGAGCGGAAAAAGGGAACCGATATTACGGAAGCCAAGGTCATCGTGGCCGGAGGTCGGGGCGTGGGGGATGCCGAGGGATTCAATGCCCTCAGAGAACTGGCGGATCTCATGGGAGGTGAAGTGGCCGGGACCCGGGTGGCTGTGGAGGAAGGCTGGATCTCCCAGGAAAATCAGGTGGGGCAGACAGGCAAGTCGGTGCGCCCGGAGATTTACGTTGCCTGCGGGGTTTCCGGAGCCATCCAGCATCGGGCCGGCATGATGAATTCCCGGTACATCATCGCCGTCAATAAGGATCCCCGTGCTCCCATCTTCCAGGTGGCCGACTGGGGGATCGTGGGCGACCTTCATGAAATCGTTCCGGAAATGATCCGGCAGCTCAAATCGACAAACAAATGAGTGTCCGTATTCAGACATTCATACGATCGGCTTAAGAGCCGAAAGGAGAACGCGTGATATGATTCGGTCCAACCCTGAAAATCTTATCCGGGAAAGCATGGCTCGTTTTGTGGAGAAGGAAGTGATTCCCAAGGCGCAACAGGTGGATGCTTCAGGGGAATTTCCCGCAGAACTGTTCCAGAAAGTGGCGAAAATGGGGGTCTTTGGAATTCGGTATCCCAGGGACAAGGGAGGCAGCGGCGGGAACACCACTTTGTATTGCATTATCTGTGAGGAGCTGGCCGTAGGTCTCATGAGCTTTGCCGCCATCACCGCCATGCAGTGCCTGATGGGTACGAACTTTCTTTTTCATTACGGAACGGAAGAAATGCGGGAAAAGTATTTCCTCCCTGCCATGAGGGGCGAAAAGATCCCGTGCTTTTGTCTGACCGAGCCTGAAGCCGGTTCGGACCTGGGCGCAGTGACCACTCTGGCCCAGCGGACCAAGGACGGGTTTGTGGTCAATGGGATGAAGACCTGGGTGACCAATGGCCCCATCGCTGATTTTTATACGGTCCTGTGCCAGACCGATCCGGCTAAGAAGCTGAGGGGACTCAATTTCTTTTTTATACCCCGGGAGATGCCGGGGGTTTCGGTGAGCGCTCCCTTTGAACTCCTGGGAACCCGGACGACCCAGATGTCCGAGGTAGCCTTCACCAATGTGCACATTCCACCGGAATTCATGCTGGGCCAGGAAGGGGAGGGACTGAACAACCTCATGTCCATCCTTTCTGAAATCCGAGCCATGACGGCAGCTTTGGCCGTTGGCTTGCTGAGAGCCTCCATGACCGATTCCATCCGCTATGCCAAAGAGCGGGTCGCCTTCGGCCGTCCCATCGCCCAGTATCAGCTCATCCAGTCCAAGGTCGCCATCATGGCCACCGAACTGGAAGCTGCCCGATTGCTCACTTACCAGGCGACCAAGATGATCGACAACCAAATCCCATGCCTCAAAGAGGCCACCATGGCCAAATATTTCGCCACCGAAGCGGCCTGTAAGGCGGCTGACGAAGCGACCCGTATCTTTGGGGCGTATGGGTATTCCATGGAATATCCTGTGCAACGTTACTACCGCGACAGTCGTTTCCTGTTAAACGGTGGGGGTACCCATGAAGTCCTCCAGACCAATATCGCCCGATGGGCCGGTCTGTAAAAGGATGGCAAATGGATCGCATTGATATTGACGAAGCGTTTGACCTGAAGCCCCTGCACCGTTTTTACGAAAGGAAATCGTTAGGGGATCGTGTTTTCGAAAACCTGAGACAGGCCGTCGTGAGGGGGAACATCGGGCCGGGAAGCCGGATGGTGGAAAGCCGGATTGCCGAGGCCATGGGAATCAGCCGAACACCGGTTAGAGAGGCGATCCACAAACTGGAACAGGAAGGGCTTCTGAAAAGGCTCCCCCGGGGCGGCTTCAAGGTTTTAGGCTTAAGCCGGGAAGACATCGAAGAGACCTTCGGCATCCGGGGGGTCCTTGAAAGCTACGCTGCGAGGCTTTCCGCGATCCAACATAAGGAAAAAGAACTGATCCCGCTGCAGCAAAAGATTGCCGAATATGAACGTTTTCTGGCTCGAAAAGATCTGGACGCTCTGACCCGGATCAACACGGAGTTCCATGATCTGCTCTATGCTCTAAGCCGCAGCCCCAGGCTCATCAAGATGATCAACGAGCTGCGTGACCAGATTTTTCGCTTCCGGCGGATCATTTTGCGAAATGAAATATTGGCTTCGGTGAGCAATGACGACCACAAACGGATGCTCGAACATATCCGGCAACGGGATGCCGAAGGAGTGGAACGGCTGGTGAAAGATCACATTGTGCGCGGTTGTACCGCCGTCGTTGAAGCTTTTGATGAGGATCATACTCTGGCGTGATCGGCATAAGACGAGCGGACTGGAACGTCGGAAGAAATGAAGCCGTTGGGGAGAATCAATCAAAATGAGGTATCAGTAATGGAAGCAAGAAGAAGGATACGGGTGCTCATCGCCAAGCCCGACCTGGACGGGCATGACCGGGGGGCTAAAATCGTCGCCCTGGCGCTGCGGGATGCAGGCATGGAGGTCACTTATACCGGTCTTCATCAGAGCATCGATCAGATCGTTCACACGGCGATTCAAGAATCGGTGGATGTGATCGGGTTGAGTATCATGACCGGCGCGCACCTGTCCATCAGCCGGAGGCTGATTTCCCGTTTGAAACAGGAAGAAATGGAAGACATCAAAGTGGTCGTCGGCGGGGTGATCCCCAAAAAGGATATCGATCCGTTGAAAGAGATCGGTGTGGCCGCTGTTTTTCCCGGAGGAACGCCGTTTTCCGAAATCACCAGCTCCATTCAGTCTTTGGTCAATGGGGGATAGAAAATGGGTGTGGCAAAATATGTTCGGGACGAGAAGGACGCCATCAAAGAGGTGATCTATCAGAGCGGCATCCGGGTCAAGACATGCTACGGACCGCAAGACCTCGATGCCGTGGGCTTTGATTATCAAAAAGACCTGGGAGATCCAGGGGAATTCCCTTTCACGCGGGGTATCCATCCCGGCGGATACCGGAGCCGGGCGTGGACTACGAGGCAGTATACGGGTTTTGGTACTCCCAAGGAGACCAACGAGCGGTTCAGGTGGATGATCTCCCACGGTCAGACCGGGTTGAATGTGGCCTTCGACCTTCCCACCCAGATGGGGCTCGATTCCGATGACCCGAGGGCGGAAGGGGAAGTCGGACGGGTCGGGATGGCCGTGGATTCTCTCAGGGACTTCGAGATTGCCTTCAAAGGCATCCCCTTTGATCGTATCGGATCCGGGTTGACCATCAACGCCAATGCCACCGTCATGCTGGCGATGTATCAGGCAGCGGCAGAAAAATTCGGTTATGCCAAGGAGGCTATCAGCGCCACTCCTCAAAATGATATCTTGAAGGAAATGGTCGGTCGCGGGGCATGGATATTCCCCGTGGAACCGGCGGTCCGGCTGGTGGGGGACTGCATCGAATATGCGGTAAAGGAGTTGCCTCGCTGTAACCCGGTGAGTGTTTGCGGATATCATATCCGGGAATCGGGTGCGACCCCGGCCCAGGAAATCGCCTGTGCATTGGAAATCGCCAGAGCCTATATCGATAATGTAGCGGCCCGGGGCCTTTCACCCGAGGAATTCGTGGGGAGGTTTTCCTTCAATCTCAACGTCTTCGGAAATCTCTGGGAACAGGTGGCCAAGTTCCGGGCGGCACGCAAGCTCTGGGCCAGGATGCTGACAGAGGATTACGGCGTCAGGAACAAGAAAAACCTTTTCCTGAGGGGCCTTTTCGGAGGCGGGGGGAGCGGTCTGACCAAGGAACAGCCGGAGAACAACATTATCAGAAGCGCTTACTATGCGCTGGCCGCCGCGCTCGGCGGAGCCCAGACCACGGCGCTATGCTCCTTTGACGAAGCCTTTACCATTCCCACACCCCGGGCGGCCCTGCTTTCTTTAAGGACCCTGGAGATCCTCATGGAAGAGGTGGGGCTGCGGGACACCGTGGACCCGTTGGCCGGTTCATACTTCGTCGAAAGCATCACCAAACAAATGGAAGCAAAGATCCTCGAAGAGATGCAACGGATTCAGGAGATGGGCGGGATGGTTCGGGCCGTCGCTGCGGGAGCCATCCAGAGAGAAGTGAGCCGACAGGCGTATGAGTTCGAAAAAGGGCTCCAGAACCGGGAAATCATCAAGGTGGGCGTCAACAAGTACACGGAGGGAGAGCATCCTGAAGTGGAACTCCACGAATACGATGAGGGCTGGGCGAAAAAACAGATCAAAAGCCTCAAGGCTCTTCGAAAGGAAAGAAACAACCGGGAAGTGGTCGGCACCCTGAAAGCCTTGAAAAAAAGCGCGGCCACCGGCAAGAACGTGATGCCCGGTCTGGTGGCCTGCTGCAAGGCATACGCTACGGTGGGAGAAATGACGGGTGTATTCATGGATGTCTTCGGGGTATGGGAAGAACCGAGCATCTTTTAACGCATAGAACCGAGGATTGCGTCTTATGAATCCTGAAAGCGCATCGCCCCATGGCCGTTATCGATTGGGTTGCGATATCGGGGGAACCTTCACCGATTTTGTGCTGGTTGATGACGAAACCGGACGGTTTTACGTCTATAAATGCCTAACCACCCCGGTGGACCCTTCGGAAGCGGTGGAATACGGCGTATCCCAACTTCTGGATCAACATCCCGGATTTATGTCGAACCTGGAAGAGATTATCCATGGGACCACGCTGGTCATCAATGCCATCATCGAGCGAAAAGGGGCTAAAACCGGATTGATGACCACCGAAGGGTTCAAGGACGTATTGGAACTGGGCCGGGAACTCCGGTATGATGCCTACGATATTTTCTCCGAATACCCAGAACCTCTGGTGCCCCGGTCCTTCCGTAAAGAAATCCGGGAACGGATTGCCTGCGACGGACGCATTCTCAAACCCCTGGAAGATGCCCAAGCGGAAGCGGTGCTCAAGGAACTGCTGGACATGGGCATGGAGTCCCTGGCGGTTTGTCTCATCAACTCTTTTGAAAATCCGATTCACGAAATACGTATCAAGGAGATCGTAAAAGAAAAGGCCCCGGATCTGTTTCTTTCCACGTCCTTTGAAGTCCTTCCTCAAATCCGCGAATATGAGCGGACCTCCACCACGGTGACCAATGCCTATGTCAAACCGATCACCGAAAAGTATTTGAAAAAACTTATCCTAAGGATGCGACAGGTCGGGTTTGGCGGAAAGCTTTACATAATGCTTTCCAGCGGCGGGATCACTTCCGTGGAGACGGCCCAGGCCTTTCCGGTTCGGATCATCGAATCGGGCCCCACGGCAGCGGTAATCGCTTCCCAGCATTACGGGAAGATGTTCAAGGTGGAAGACATGTTCTGTTTTGACATGGGGGGAACCACGGCCAAATCCTGCCTGATTCAAAAGGGCCGTGCCGGACTGGTTTCCACTTTCGAGGTGGGGCGTGTCCAGCGTTTTAAAAAAGGGAGCGGCCTGCCCATTCAGGTTCCCGTTGTGGACCTGATGGAGATCGGAGCCGGAGGCGGCAGCATAGCCAGGATAAACCGGATGGGGCTTCTCCAGGTGGGTCCGGATAGTGCCGGGGCCGATCCCGGGCCGGTCTGCTATCAAAGGGGCGGCATGGAACCGACGGTAACGGACGCTGACCTGGTCCTCGGTTACCTGGATCCCGATTATTTTCTGGGCGGTACCATGCCGTTGGACAAAGCATCGGCTGAAGCAGCCATTACAGAGAGGATTGCGTCTCCGCTCGGCACGACGGCGTTGGAAGCGGCTTTCGGAATCCATGATCTGATCAATGAAACCATGGCGGCGGCGGCCAAGACCCACATCGCGGAAAAGGGGGGAAACCCGCAGGTGGTCCTGATCCTGGCCTTTGGCGGCGCCGGGCCGGTTCATGCCTACGGTTTGGCCAAAAAGATCGGGGCCCCCCGTATTCTGGTTCCGCCGTTGGCCGGCGTGGGGTCGGCCCTCGGGTTTTTTACGGCACCGATTGCCTTCGATCTTTCCCGCAGCCACCGGGTGAGAATGGATATCGCCGATTTCCAAGAGGTGGAACAGCTTTTTTCAGGAATGGAAAAAGACGGCGAGGCGGTTCTGCAATCGGCCGGGAAACAGGAGGAAATTCTTTTTCAGCGCGTCTTGAGCATGCGTTTTATCGGCCAGGGGTCCGAGACGGATCTCGTTATTGAAAGAAAGCCCTTTTTCCATTTTTCCAAGGAGGAGATTCGAAGGCTTTTCGATGACAGCTATCGAAAGCTATACGGCCGAACCTACCCGGAAACGCCGGTGGAGTTTGTCACCTTTAAAGTTCGGGCACAGATTCCCCAGCCCCCCTTTCACATCCCGAAGCTGCAAATTCGAAAAACGAATCTTACGGCGTGCATTAAGGGGGAGCGCAATGCCTTTTCCGTCAACAAGAGGCAATTCATTCCTTTTGCGGTCTACGACCGGATGCGGCTTTTCCCAGGAGCTTCATTCGGGGGCCCGGCCATCATCGAAGAAAAGGAGTCCACCATCATCCTCGGAGAAGATGCTGCCGCTGTTGTGGACGATTACGGTTTTATATGGATCGATCTGGAAAAGGGAAAGGGAGGATGCCATGCCGAAACCTTTTGATCCCATCACCCTTGAGATCCTCTGGCGCCGTCTGGTCTCCATCGTGGACGAGGCCGACGCATCCGTTTCCCGCACGGCCTTTTCCAGTCTTCTTCGGGATGCCCATGATTATACCTGTATGTTTACGGACAGCCGCGGTCAGGAACTCGTCCAGGGGACCTTCTGCACCCCGGGGCAGGCCGGTGCCATGGCGTTGGGGGTCAAAAAAATCGTACGATCTATTCCCTTGGACCAATACCGGGAAGGGGATGTTTTTATCGTCAACGACCCATGGCTTCTGGCCGGACATCTTAACGACGTATGTGTTTTAAGCCCCATTTTTTACCAGGGAAGGCCCGTGGCTTTTACCGCCTGCGTTTTTCACCATTCAGACATCGGGGGGAGGGTCTCCTCCGATAACCGGGAAGTCTATGAAGAGGGTCTATTTATCCCGCCGTTGAAGCTCTACGATGCAGGAGTTCTCAACGAAGGAGTCCTGAACATGATCCGATGGAACGTGAGGACGCCCAAGGAGGTGGTCGGGGACATCCGGAGTCAGGTGGCCGCCAACCATGTCTGTTCCAAAAAAATCATCGAAATGCTTCAGGATGAAAAACTGGACAACCTGGACGATCTGGCTGATGAGATCATCGAGCGCACTGAAAAAAGCATGCGGGAAGCCATCTCAAAAATACCGGATGGGAAGTATCCCTATGAAGGCCGGATCGAAGGGGCGGGCAAGCGGAAAGACATCGACATCAAGCTGTGTGTCTCAGTGGATGGGGACGATATATCGGTGGATTTTGACGGCACTTCTCCGCAGGTGGACTGGGGAGTCAACGTGGTCTTCAATTTTACCTATGCGTATGTATTTATGGCCATCAAAAGCGCTTTTGATCCGGAGATTCCGATTAATGAGGGGGCCATCCGGCCGGTCCGGATGACGGCGCCGGAAGGATCGGTGGTTCATTGTCGTTTTCCGGCGGCGGTTGCCGCCCGTATGCAGATCGGTCATTTTATGACCGAGATGGTCTTTCGCGCCCTTTCCAAGGCAGCACCGGATCGCATCATCACCGACAGCGGCGGAACCCCGGCCCAGACCAACATCTTTTATGGGAAAAGACATGACGGAAAACCCTGGCACACCATGATCATCAGAGGGGGCGGATTGGGTGCAAGCAACCGGATGGACGGCCATCATTGTGCCATTTTTCCGGCCAACGGTGCGAATACACCCGTTGAAATCTTCGAAAGCGACACCCCGCTGATTGTGGAAGCGAGAGAACTGGTTTGTGATTCCGGAGGCCCCGGAAAACGTCGCGGCGGCCTGGGGCGAAGGATGGTAATCCGGATTCCGGATGATGAAAAGGCGCCCCAGGGACAGGTCACGATTGCGGTTCAGGCCGGCCGGTTCCGGTATGCGCCCCAGGGGATTTTCGGGGGTCAAGCGGGAGCCAAGGCCCGGTTTTTAAAAAACGGGGATCCGGCAGACCCCAGCGGCCTCACCTTTTGCGATCCGGGTGATGTCCTTGCTTTTTATAGTGCCGGCGGGGGAGGATACGGGAATCCGTTCGAAAGAGAACTGGACCTGGTTAAAAGAGATGTCGAACGCGGTTATGTGAGCATTGAAGGGGCAAAGCAGGACTACGGGGTCGTGATCGACCCGAAGACTTGGGAACCGGATCTCGAAGGGACCAAAACCCTGCGAAATAGTCGGAAAACATAAAGAACTCAAATGATCGAAAACGGGAAGGACGGCTTACCGGATTCGCTTCCTGCCGGGTGAAAAATAGCGCGGGACATTTTGAGTGAAAGAGGAGATTGAAGGGATGACCGAGACTTTCATGCCGAAATTCGAAAATCTTGAAGCGCTGCACTCACACCAACTGGAACGCCTGAGATGGACGGTCGCCCATGCCTATAACGGATCCCCATTTTATAAAAAGCGGCTGGATAAGGCGGGTGTTAGACCTGATTTCATCCGATCCTTCGATGACCTGAAGCGCTTGCCGTTTACTACCGCAGATGATCTGAAAGAGGGATATCCGTTTCCCCTCCTTTCGGTCCCCGAGTCACGAGTGGTTCGCATCCATGCCTCTTCCGGAACCACGGGAAAGAAAAAGATCCTTGCCTACACACAAAAAGACATCGACGATTGGAAGCACATCTTTGCCCGGTGCTACGAGATGGCGGGGGTCACTCCCATGGACCGGGTTCAGATCGCAGTGGGCTACGGCATCTGGACGGCCGGAGTCGGTTTTCAATTGGGATGCGAGCGGATCGGCGCCTTGGCCATTCCCATAGGGCCCGGCAACATCGACATGCAGTGTCAATTCCTGGAAGATCTTCAATCCACCGTCATATGTTGCACCGCTTCCATGGGACTCTTGATGGCCGAGGAAATCGATCGCAGAAAACTTAAGGGGAAGATCGCGCTGAAGAGAATGATTTTCGGATCCGAGCGAAGCGGGGACGCCATGAGAAAAAGGATCCGGGAGCTCATGGGATTAGAGGACATGTTTGATATCACCGGCATGACCGAGCTATACGGGCCCGGGACCGGACTCGATTGTTTCAAACATGAGGGGATCCACTACTGGGCCGATTATTACATTTTAGAGATTTTGGATCCGGATACTCTTGAGCCGGTGGCGGATGGAGAAACCGGAGAAATGGTCGTCACCACATTATATAAGGAAGCCTCTCCTCTGATCCGATACCGGACCCGGGACCTGGTCCAAAGGATCGACCGACCTTGCTCCTGCGGGAACGTTCTCCCCTTGCACGGAAGAATCCTGGGTCGATCCGACGATATGATCATCTTCAGGGGTGTGAATATCTACCCCGGCCAATTCGATCAGATGCTGTCACAAATCTCCGGGGTGAGCTGTGAATACCAGGTCCTTTTAAAACGGGAGGAAGACGGAAAGGATTATATGACCCTAAAGGTTGAATGCCAGGCAGGTGTCCCGGATGCCCTGAAGGCCGATCTTTCCAGAAAAATCAGCGATGCAGTCAAGAAGCAGTTGATGGTCAGCTGCAGAGTTGATTTGATGGATTGCGGGTGCCTCCCGAGATCCGAAAGGAAATCGAAGCGGGTTTTCGATGAGCGTGGGCAGTAAACGAGAAGAACTGACGAGGTTGAAATGAGACGATTCGCTTACATGGTTCCCAAGTCCTTGGATGAGGCCGTCTCCATGTATGTTTCCCATGGAGAACGGGCCAGATACATCGCCGGCGGAACGGATATTTTGCTCAAAATCAAAGAAAAAAAGATTTTCCCGGATTATCTCATTTCTTTAAAACATATCCTGTGTCCGGATCGACCGCTTTTCAACCCGGAGAATGGTGAGCTCTATATCGGCGCTTTTGTCACCCACCGGCGCATCGAAACATCCAAGACGGTGCAGGTGCGATACCCCATTCTCCATGATGCGGTCAAAAACATCGGATCGGTTCAGATACGGAACGTGGCAACGATCGGCGGCAACCTCGTCAATGCGGTCCCGTCGGCGGACGGCGCCGTTCCTTTGGTTGCTCTGGACGCCCGGGTCAATATCCACGGACCCAAAGGGGAACGGTCCATGGACCTGCTGCGGTTTTTTCTCGGACCCGGACAATGCGACCTGGAAACCGGTGAAATCCTCACCGAGATCGTTGTTCCGCCGTTGCTCCCCAGAACGGGAAGCGCCTATCTTAAGTTCGGGAGAAGAGAAGCCATGGAACTCCCGCTCCTGGGAGTCGGGGTTGTTCTTTCCCTGAAGGAGGACCTGAGAACATGCACAAAAGCCCGCATCGCCCTGGGGGTGGCGGCGCCGACACCTATGAGAGCTACCGAAGCTGAGGCATTTTTAACCGGGAGACCGATCGATGAAATGACTCTGGAAGAAGCGGGGAGGATTGCGGCCCGGGAATCGAAGGTCCGGGACAGCATCCGTGGTGTGGCCTGGTATCGCCGGGAAATGGTGGGCATTTTAGTCAAACGAATGGGACAAAAGGCAATGGAACGGGTTCAACAGACACAAACACCGCATTAACATTATGGGGGGCCATTCATGGAACGAACCGTTTCCTTCACTTTAAACGGCACCGAGACGCAGATGCGCATCGAAGATCACTGGACACTCCTGCATCTGATCCGTGAAGAGCTGGGACTTCAGGGCACCAAGGAAGGGTGCGGCAGCGGAGAATGCGGAGCATGCACCGTCCTTGTGGATGGAATGGCTGTAAACTCCTGTCTTTACCTGGCGGCTGAGATTGACGGAAAGACGGTCTTGACCATCGAAGGGCTGGCCCTGCCCGATGGCGCCCTGCACCCGCTTCAAAAAGCCTTCGTGGAACACGGAGGGATTCAGTGCGGTTTTTGCACGCCCGGAATGATTTTGTCGGCCAAAGCTCTTTTGGACGAAAACTTTACTGCCGGAGAAGAAGAAATCAAGGATGCCATTTCCGGGAACATCTGCAGGTGTACGGGGTATGTCCAGATCATCGATTCGATACGGTCGGTGAGCAGTAAAGCCGAGGAAAAGGTGAAAGTGGTGGCCTGGCAGGCCGAAGAGGAGCAGTAAATAAGAAAGCGGGGAAGTTATGAACCAGTTTCATGCCGTTGGAAAAAGCGTTCCGAAACTCGACGCAATGGATAAGGCCACAGGCCGCAGCCAGTATATCCAGGATGTGAAAGTGCCCGGGATGCTTTATGGAAAGATCCTGTACAGCAAATACCCGCACGCAAAAATCGTCCGCATCGATACCTCCAGAGCGAAAAAGCTTCCCGGTGTTCGGGCTGTACTTACGGGATACGATATTCCTGAAATCAAGCTCGGTGTTTATAAAGACAACCGGCCCCTCAAGGCTGGGAAAGTTCGTTCCTACCGGGATGAGGTGGCGGCAGTGGCAGCCATCGATCGGGATATCGCCGAGGAGGCATTGAGCCTCATCGAGGTCACCTATGAGGCTCTTCCGGGAGTCTTCGATCCGGTGGCGGCCATGCGGGAGGATGCCCCCCTGCTTCATGAGGAGCACAAGACAAACATCTTGAAGATGCCATGGAAACTGCATTACGGTAATGTGGATGAAGCCCGAAACCGGTCTGCACACATCATCGAGGATCGTTTTTGCACCACCTGGGTGACCCATTGTTGCATGGGAACTTCCGGCGCTTTAGCGTGGTTTGATTTCGCCGACAACCTGACTATTTATACCAACACCCAGATTCCATCCCTGGCTCAGAAGGATTTCATTGAAGCACTGGAGGCGATGGGCCTTAAAAACCGCCGGGTCCGGGTGATCAAACCCGTCATTGGGGGCGGCTTCGGGAGCAAACTCGATACCTACGCATATGAGTACATCGCGATTCTTCTGGCGCGTCAAACCCGAAAACCCGTTAAGGTCGTCTTTGATCGGCAGGAAGAATTCATCGCCACATCGACGCGACAGCCCGCAATCATGCACATCGCCCAGGGTTGCGACAAGGAGGGGAGGCTTCTGTTCAGGGACATTTCCATGATTCTCGACAACGGCGCTTATACATCGTGGGGGGCCACCACGCCATCGGTGATGATGATGCCCATCACGACGCTCTACAAGGTACCCAACGTCCGGTACGAAGCCAAGTGTGTTTACACCAACAACACGTATTCCCAGGCCATGCGGGGTTATGGAAATCCACAGGCGACCTTTGCCATCGAAAGCGCTATGGATATGCTCGCCGAAGCGGCCGGGATCGACCCGGTTTCCTTCAGAAAGATCAATGCCAATGAGAGTGGATACGTTTCACCGCAGAATTTCAAGATTACTTCCTGCGGCCTCAAGGAGTGCATCGATGCCGTGGCAAGAGAGCTGGACATGGGCCGGCCCAAAGAAAAGGGAGAGGGTGTGGGGATCGCTTCATTGATCCATGTCGGCGGCGGGGCCCGGGTCTATAAATCCGATGGGTGCGGCACGATCATCAAGGTGGACGATTTCGGGAAAGTCAATATTTTTACGGGCGCTTCGGATATGGGGCAGGGTTCGGATACGGTCATCGCCCAGATTGTGGCGGAAGAACTCGGCCTTTCCCTGGAAGATACCCATGTGATCCACACCGATACGGATATCTGCCCCTGGGATGTGGGTGCTCATGCCAGCCGGACCACTTTCGTCGCCGGCAATTCGGCTCTCGGGGCTGCCAAAAAAATCAAGGAACAGATTCTGGAGACGGCATCCAAGGCTCTGAATATTCCGGCCGAAAAGCTTATTTTGAGGGATGGAAATATATGCTCCATGGAGGATGACTCCAGGAAAATCGAATTCGGTAAGCTTCTCCGGAAAGCACACTTTTCAGCAAACGGCCGTATGCTCATGGCGGAATACTTCTATGATCCGGCCAACGAAAACTTGGGGAGGGATTTTCGGGGAAACCTCTCCATGACGTACACCTTCGGCGTTCATGGCGTACGGGTGAAGGTTGATGAAGAAACCGGTAAGGTCAAAATTCTCAAATACGTCGCGGCCCATGATGTGGGTAAAGCCATCAACCCCATGCTCCTGGAAGGGCAGGTGTACGGGGGCGTCATGATGGGGATCGGGTATGCCCTCACCGAACAGATCGTCTTGGAGAAGGGCCAATGCATGAACCCCAATTTTCGGGATTACAAGATCCTGACGGCCAAAGACGTGGTTCCCATGAAAGCTCCGGTGCTGGAGTCCCATGATCCGGACGGTCCCTTCGGCGCCAAAGGGATCGGGGAGCCCGGGTGCGTCCCCACGGCCCCGGCCATCGCCAACGCGATTTATGATGCTGCGGGTGTTCGGATCAAGGATCTCCCTATGACCCCCGAACGGATTCTGGCGGCCATCCGGGAAAAACAAGGGATCGACCTCTGCGGTCGTCAGGTCGGGAAGGATCCGGGCGAAGCCTGCATTATCGAGGAATAGGTTTTACTTGCCGCTTATTCGGGGGGTCAAACTTCTTCCCTGTCTGATTCATTGGCCGATAAAGGGCGGGGGGTCTGTATCGCATTCAAGGTTTCAAGGTCCGAGAACGTATCGATGTCGAAAAAGACGTCCGGATCGGATACCTCCACCTCGAGAACATCCCGGAGGTTGGAAGCGATGACCTCCCGGGCGCCGATATCCCCTTCGATCTTCATGAGGGTGTCGTAAAACCGCCGACTGAAAATGACCGGATTACCTCTTCTGTCTTGATAAACCGGCACGCAGATATCTTTTTCAGACTTCCGGAATCGATCCAGCAGTAGATTGATGAGCTGATTATTGATCCAGGGTTGATCTCCCAGGAGAAACATCACCGAAGGAAATTCTATCACCTCCCGAAGGCCGGCGCGAAGGCTACTGCTTAAGCCTTCCCGGTATCGACGATTGACGATCATTTTAAGACGCGGGTGATCCAGCTTTACACCGAGAACCTTAATAATTTTTTGAGCCTGATGTCCCAAGACCAGGATCACGGTGTTCAGTCGGGAGGCCAAGGCGTTTTCCAAGACATTTTCTAAGATGAACCTGCCTTGAAAACGCAAAAGCTGTTTGGGTTGCCCCAATCGCCGGGACATGCCTGCGGCCAGGATGATGCCGGCGGTAGGTTGTTTGGCGTTCATTGAAACCATCTGGTGAATCCGTCGGGTTGACTCCCTGGCGATCATGTAAAGGTAAATGTTTCAATGACTATTAAAATGACACCCGGTTAATCCGACTCTCTATTACTTGAGGTGATTGAAAGTACTTAGACGACCTTGTTTCCTTTCGAACAGTAAATGTTGAACTTGTTCAGCAAACCGGACAATTTCCTCTGCATACAGGACAAAGGGTATGAAGATGTTTACAGAAACTGATGTTGAATGTGCTGTCGCCGCAACCTTCGCAGACCAGAGGATCCAACGATTTGGTGACAGGGTTGAATATCATCGATAACTGCCTTTGTTTCTTGCCAAAGGATATCTGGTACAATATCTTCATCGCCGGTGTTCGGATATATATGCCGCCGCAAAGATCAAGTTTGACCCGGATGCTGTATTTATTAAAGAGGTCCTCTTTTTTCATCTCCAATTCATTCGGAATCATACTAATTTTTGCTTTACGGTCCGAAATCAGTTGATCCGAAAGACCTGAACGCTTTAAATTTTCCTCCATTTCCTTCTTCAAGTCTTCATAATATTCTTCAAGGTTCGCCACATCCCGTTGATATCTTCTGTTCATGCTTTCCTGAAAAGGTTTGATTTCACTTCCAAGGATCCGTCCCGCATGACGTTGAACCCATGTCAACACCGCATTAATCTTTCGATCTTCCAGAAGGATTTGTTTGGAATCTGTCTCAAATGTTTTATCAACGGTGTTGATCATCCTGTCCATATTTGAAACTTGCGCACCGGATTCAAGATTGAATGTGAGGGCAACAAGCCCTTCTTTTTGTTCATCGCTTTGAGCCAAATACCGGCAGTTTAATAGCAGATATTCGGTTCGCACTTCGGCTGTACTTTGTACCTTACCTGCGGCATTGTGAAAAACAAACTGATCCTGAATCAACCGGTCGAATCCCTCGCGTTTAATATAATTGAAATTCAGGCGGCATCGAATCAGTGGTACGTTCCTACAAGCTGCATCCACCATTTTTTCAAGAAGGGAAGAGCCATAATGGAGTGTAAATTTTTCCTGTGCACCTTCAACATCTTTTCCTGTTGGAATGCGCAGGTATTCAGGCGTATTTAACCGCAAGGCAAGTTCCTCGGGCAATAGGATTTCCAGTCCATCGGGACATTTTTCTATCTCAGCGCCGTTTGACTCAAAGAAACGAATGGCAAATTGTTCCAGTGAATAGCCGGTATTAAAGTTCAAAATTTTCTCCAAAAAGCTTTTGGTCCAGAATTTTGGTCTTCTCGTATTGTTCCTTAGACCGTTTCAGTTGTATGGCAAGCTGGTCATAACCTTGTTTTCGCTCGATATCGGATGCTGCATTTATCCAGATATCGTATACCATATCGGGAAATTCCTTTTCCTCTTGGATGCGACCTATAATCATATCAATCTCACCGATAACCATTTCAAACATGTTGATTTTCCGGTCCAGAATATCCAGAATGTAATCCTCAATACTATCTGCTGCACATAAATTATAAATCATCACCTCATTTTTCTGTCCGAGACGGTGGATTCTGCCGATCCTTTGTTCAATTTTCATGGGATTCCAGGGAAGATCATAATTGATCATCTGGTGGCAGAATTGAAGATTCCGTCCCTCGCCGCCGATTTCTGTTGTAATGAGGAGATCTTTTTCTTCACGAAAGATGTTGATGGCTTCATCCTTTTGAACGTGATTCATTCCCCCATGGAAAATAACATGGGAAAAATTATTCCAGGATAAGAATTCTGATATATGATCCAGAGTTCCAAGGTATTTAACGAAAATGATTTTTTTTCCATTGGTTGATGTGATGAGATGGTGCAATGCCTTATTTTTTTCCGTATCCCCCATAGTACGGCATAAATTATGAATAGCTTTTATCTCTTTTTCATAATCCCACAAAAAATCTCTTTTAGAAAGAACGCGTTGTAAAGTCAGTTCCACCGCTCTGGGAGATGAGCCGGCTTCAGCAAGTAGATTTTTAAGCAAAAGCGTGTTCCCGCTGTTACCATCAGCTTTATGAACATGCAAAACCAGATCCGTAATCCGGGTGTATAACATTCTTTCGTTTGCCCCAGATTTTATCCGCAGAGTCTGTGCAAACCTTGGGGGAATACCGACTTGCGCCAGAGCCCTAGTATTCCGAATCATTACCTGACCCAGTAGTTCCTTCAACCGGCTGCGGTTTTGAGGTCCGGTGGGGTCGCCTCTGGTCATAAATTCCTTGCGAAATGCCGATGCGGTTTTCAACTGGCCGGGCTTTAACAGGGTGATGATATTATAAAGCTCCATCAGGTTATTTTCCACCGGTGTTGCTGTTAACAAAAGAAGAAATCGCTTTTTTAGGGAATTGGCAAGTTTCCAGCTCAGTGTATTTTTATTTTTAAAATGGTGCGCTTCATCTATAATCACCATGTCATACTCTCTTTGGATAACCTCATCGTAATTTCGTTTGGATTTGGCTTGATTAATAGAGGCAAGGATGTAAGGGGCTTCCCAAAATTGTACTCCCTTTTTATGAAAATCTGGGTCATCGGTAGATGAAAAATAAAGCCCGAATTTGGTCTGCAACTCTTCCTGCCACTGGCTGACAAGGGTTGCAGGGGTCAGGATCAAGGCATTTTTAACAATGCCTCTTTTGATATATTCTTTTAAAATGATAAGGGCTTCGATGGTTTTTCCCAATCCCACTTCGTCGGACAGAAGGGCGCGGCCCCGAAAGCTTTTCAGAACCTTTCTTGCCGTTTCTTCCTGATACCAGAGAGACTGAATGTTATGCAGACTGTTGAGACAGATCAGGTTCTCATACGAATCTCTGAACCGAATGCAATGCCCTTCCAGAGCCAGTTCATATTGTGAATAAGTCATCAACTGATTATTAGAAAAAGGAAGTATAAAAGAATTTTCATCAAGGAGAAAAGTAACCGGAATATCCTGAACAGGATTTTTCTTTTCATGATGATCTGGTTTGATGAGTGGAAGGTTTGATATTTTCCCCACTTTGTGTTCCTGAGGAACAGGCTTTGAAGATAAATAACCTGGTTTCTCCTTTTTTGGTGACGAAGGTTTTTGATGGGCTTTTTCAGGTGCAGTTTTCAGTATACGCTCGATTTTCAGATGATACTGACAGTATTCCTTATTCTGTATGATTGCTTTCCTGAGTTTCAGTTTGTTTTTAACCTTCATTTTGTCAAGCTGGGACAGCAATTTCTCTGCAATATTTAAGGCCAGCAGATATTTTTTGCCTATGATCAGGGAGTCTAAATAAAACAGCAAATAGTCCTTTTCCATTTGCCCGCTTTCATAAAGCGCTGAAAGCCCGGACAATTGAACATCATTGTTATCCATTGCGAAACCCAGTCGAACCATTTGTTCAAGAAACATCGCATTGTTGGGTTGAATCTTGATAGCCTTTTTTAAATTTGCCAACGCCTTATCGAGGTTCCTGGATTCAAAATAGCTTTCATATTCCCAATAATAAAAGTCTGCTTTTTCTGATCGAACAGATGCAACCGCTGTTTTCCGGTGGGTTTTTATTTTGCTTTTTCTTTTTGCTTTTTGTATTTTTGTTTTTGCCATAGGAAAATTGATGTTTTAAACTTTCAATGATTTTTTTATTGTAACTTCATTTGATCTTTAACCCAGTTTTGTACCTCCATAAAATGATAATTTTCAAGAACACCGAAATAGGACAGGTTTTTGATTTTTAAACTGGAAAAAACCGGTGTGTAAATCCCGCAGAGAAATTTTGTTAAACTGGTGTCTGAAAATTGATCTCTTATAGCATTTTTAAATTCATGGATAATCGTTTTAAAATCGAAATGAGCAATCGGCTTCAATTCGGTATTTTGAATTAACACCGCTTTTCCGCTTTTACAAAAAGAGCAATGACCACAGCGCTCCTTCTCCAGGTGCTCCCCGAAATATCCGGCAAGCTTTTTACTGACACATGTATCACTTTCGAAAAAGTGGATCATGTGATGAATTCTTTGAATTTCAAGTTGCTCCTTCTTTTTAAACAGGGAAAACATTTTATTGGTTACAGTTTCGATATCAAAGGCCTGGGTTAAAATATCATACACTTCCACGGACTGTCTGGCTTGAAGTTCGATCCAGCCCTTCTCGTCGAAGTAATCCAACGCGGCGAGAATTCGCTCCCGATCCGTATGGTAGCTGTTTATAACGGCTTGAATATCCACATCCGTCCATACTTTCTTGGTAAAACAGTGGTTGATGACCGATTGTACAAACTGTTTCCTTTCCCCTTCAAACCGGTTGATAATATTTTCCGGTTCTGTCCTGTACTTGAAGGAATAGAATTCAAAGTATGAAAGTTTGGGACGGATAATCTTTTCCATGGAAAGATAAACCAATAACGTTTTCAAGGGCAGCAACCGGATATTCAGGTCATTTGAAAGCCTCATTTCCCTTATTTCCCATACAAAGCCCGGATTTTTCTTTATGGTTTGAAGCAACTGAACAATCGATTGCTTTTCCGGTGTATCCCCATAGATAAAATTTTCCAGAATATGGATGTTGTCCCGATTGGCCAGAACTTCGCACAATGCAGGCTTTTTATCTCTTCCGGATCGTCCGATTTCCTGGCTGTAGTTTTCAATCGATTTGGGCAAATCGTAGTGAATAATCCTGCGGATGTCTTTCTTATCGATGCCCATCCCGAAGGCAATAGTGGCAACGATACAGGAGACCGTTCCTTCCATAAACCGGTTTTGGATCAGTTCTCGTTCCTTATTTTCCATTCCGGCATGATATGCGTGGGAGTTGATGTTGTTTTCGCGAAGAAAATCCGAAACCGCTTCGGCTGTTTTTTGAAGGGTTACATAGACAATCATGGATGCGTCGGGTGTTTCAAGAATACGCTTTAGCAGGTATTGCTTTTTTTCGGATGTGCCAATCGGTGTAATTTGAATAAACAGATTGTTTCGATAAAAACCGGTAACTGATACATTTTTTTTGGGAATGTTGAATTTTGCACACATATCATCAATGACCGGCTTTGTCGCGGTTGCAGTGAGCAGTAAAGTTTGCATGATTTTGAATTCCTTTTGATAATTCGGTAGTTTCAGGTACTCCGGCCTGAAATTGTGCCCCCACTCGGAAATGCAATGGGCTTCGTCAATAACCAGCAGGGAAACGTTCATCCGTTCTAGATGGAAACGAAAGCATTCATTTTTAAACCGTTCAACGGATATCATCAGGATTTTCAATTCATTGTTTTTGGCCCTTTCAAGAACAGCGTTATATTCAGCCTTATCAAGGGTGGAATCCAGACGCGCGGCGGGAATATGGTTTTCCAGCAGAAAATCCAGTTGATCCTTCATCAGGGACAACAGGGGAGATACCACCAGGGTTAAACCGGGAAGCATCATAGCCGGTAATTGATAACACAAAGATTTACCTGCTCCGGTAGGGAAGATGGCAACCGCGGAATTCCCATCCAGAATTCTTTGAATGACCCCTTCCTGCCCCTTTAAAAACGAATCAAATCCGAAGTACTTTTTCAGATGTTGCTTCAACATATCTTTTTTTGACTCCCGGATAATAATTTAATACCACTGTATTTATTCTCATAAAGCACTTACAGAGCCGATATATTAGTTTTTGTCAATAAAACCATAGGGTAAAATCTGTTCGCTAACCGCCCATTTGATCTTTTCAGCAATCTTTTCGCCTATGCCATCTATAATCTGTAATTCTTCACTGCTTGCGGAAACAACCCCTTCCACACTGCCGAAGGCATCCAGAAGTCGGACGGCTCTTTCATAGCCAATTCCCGGCAATCCCTGCAAGATGTAAAGCTGCCGCTTTCGTTTGCTCTTGGGTCGATATCCCTGCCGTTGAATGCCGTCATTGGCTATGCGTTTAATCTGTTGCGCCATATACACCATGAGCTTTGCCGTTTCGGTGGCATCAATTGCCCGTAAAACCGGAATCCCCAATAACACTGAAATGGTAATCAATGCGCCCTGCATGGCCTCTCTGGTCACGCCCAAATCAGCGGTGTCTTTGGCTGAACCTTCAAGTATCATTACCCCTTTCAGATGGGAATTAGTCAGGCGAATCGATTGCTTGAACAACCTGCCATCGATAATGGATATGGCAAAGTCTTTTAATGTCTTTCTTTCCACAATCAGCCGGTTATCGATCTTATAATCGCCAATAGAAAGCCGTCCTATCTGAACATCGACATTGTCAATCTCAGATAACAACCGGATGACATCGCTTTTCTGCTCCCGGTCATCGGCGATGATTTCGATGGGGGTGTCTGTTTTCATATCACAAATCTTTCAACCACTAAACACACGAACCACACGAAAATATTTTTGATTAGAAGTCGCTTTTTTGCGGACGGATCAATGGTGAGGATGAATTGTGTTTTACCATTGTCTGTACCCCAAGATATGGGAACATACAGGTGTCGTGGCGGATGTGTTTTTAATTAACAAAAGACGGGTGAGCTGTCAAACGGGTTTTCATCGGCAAAAGGTCATTATCTCGGCCGATTTGGGTATATTCCAACGGAGCAGCGCCGACCGGTTTTTAGGAGTAAGCATCCATGAGATAAACCGGGTCGGCGACGGTAACCGTCTGTGGAAGGCTGTAACGGGGTCATCATATGTTGGGGATTCAATCAGAGGCGAGGCATGGTCGACGAGCCTTTCCGGTCGTTTCGGATCCCATAAGTTCAAGTGTTTGAGTATTTTTTTGATTACGTCCGGATCTTCGATGAATGTAACCACCCGCATTTTTCCCCGGCACTTAGGGCAGACCAGGGGATCGACCTCATATATTTTTTGAATCAGGCGTGACCAATTTTTCCGGAACTGAACATCGGTCGTTTCCTGTTCGAGCAGGCAGGGGACAATCCCGTCCGTTCCGACTTTTTTGCGTCTGCCGTAGGATAGGTAACTGCAGAACATGGTAGGTCATGGCGGCAAGATGCTTCAGAGCGTTAATGAATGGCGATGGCAGAGCCGGGGACCGCCTTCGAATCCCGTGAAACGACACTGAAACAGCTCTTCAGACTTTCCCACCCGCAGCGGCTTAACTCGGATAACAGCTTCCGGTTATAGAAAAAATATCTCTGAGGATCTTCGGAATACTCATCACCAGATTCCGGTGCCTGACTGTGCGCCGCACGCAGACAGGCGGCACGGCTTGATGATATTGCCGCATTGCCATTCAACGAATTCCACCACGCGCTTCTGATGACAGGAAGGGCAAAAATGCCGTCTTTTACGGAAAGGGCGGTAAAAATGTATCCCTATTCACGCGGATCGATCAGAGTTCGTAGTTTCCTTCCATGTTGAGTATGAACTCATTTGAAGCCTTTCCCAGGATGACCGTGAATGTCCCCTCGCCTTTGATTGCTGCCAGCTTTCCGGTGCCCTTGTATGTTTTCCACTTACCTGTTGTGACCCTGGATTCACCATCGCGATGCCCCTCAAAACGGCTGAACACTGAACCGTACTGGAAGTTGGTCACCGCATAGCCCTGCATGGACCCGGTGCCTTTAATGCGGTCATGGAAATTGACGCTGCGCCGGGAGACGAATTCTCCGGCGATGCCCACCTCGTAATGCAGCGGTTCACCTTCCATTTCGACAAGCATCAGAGAATGATCGGGTTCATCGTGCACGTAGAGCGCCTCCCTTCGTGTCACGCGAAGTTTATACGTTGCTTTTCGAATCATGTTTATCTCCTTTTTTTAAAAGTTTGATTTTACGATGACCTCAATTCAATCTGTCCGCCTAACCCCGTGTTGTCAATATTGAAATTCAATCCGAATATTTTCTATCTCGCGGTCCCGTATGCTTCGCTGAATCACCAATCTATCCGTGCAAAAAAATTTCTTGCAAGGAAATTTAAAAAAAACGTGCAAGATTCATGTGATAAATTGATAAGGACCCGTTTTTTTGTGGACGGTTCAAGAGCGAGAATGAATTGTGTTTCACCGTAATCTGCACTCCAAGATATGGAAACCCACAGTTGTCATGGTGTATGGTTTTTCAATAATCCGAAGGTGACGTGCTGTCAATCGGAATTTTATCGGCAAGAGGCCGTTATTTTGGCCAATTTGGGCATAGGCCACCTGTCTGTGCCTGCCTGTCGCGTTCGCGACGCAGACAGGTGCATCGCACAGGCAGGGCGAGTCAGCGCCGACCGGTTTTTTTTAAGAGAAAGCATCCATGGGGGAGACTGGGTAGGCGACGTAATCATCGATGGAAGGCGGGAAGGCATCGTCATATGTCGGAAATTCAATCAAAGACGGGGCACGGGCGACTGGCCTGGGGAGTCGTTTCAGATCAATTGGGAGACATGTTTTCTCAATAAAAAACCCGAATCGCTCCATTTAGGTTTATAAAAAGCTAAAATTTGGATTGGAGACAGGCAAGGGAATATGTTAAAAAGCAAAACTCCCGGCATTTACGGCACACGGATTGAATCTATGCAGAGATGTTATTTATCAAAGCAACCGCGAATACAATTATGGCCAGATCATGCACATATGGCCAGATCATGCCCAACAAGGAATAAACATAAGTAAATTTCAAGGAGGAATAGGATGGAAAAAATTCTGATTGTTGGCTGTAAAAAAGCAATGGATGATGTCTGTATCGGTTGCAGCCGCTGCATGGTCGGGTTTAATCGGAGAGAGGGAGAGTTTGCCAGATACAAGGATTCGGATGCACAGATGATAGGGCTTTTGAATTGCGGAGACTGCCCCGGAGCAACCATTGTCACTCGGCTTGCTCAGATTAATCTCTGGAACAAACCGATGAATGAAAAGGTGACTAAGGTTCACATCGGCCCATGCATTGTCGATCATTGCCCCTATAGCGAGACGATAATAAAGAAGATAAAGGCAAAAGCAGGGGTTGAAGTGATTGAGGGGACGCATCCGTATAAGCCGAACAATATATTTTGCATGAAATGGTGGCACACTATGGACTGATAGCAGAAAGTCGCTTTTTTACGGTTGTGTTAAATGCAAATATAAATTGTGTTTTGCCATCATCTGCACCCCAAGATATAGGAACCTGCAGTTGTTGTAGCTTGTGAATTTTCAACTATCTAAAGAGGGGTCCACCGCCGATATCTTGACGACACAATTCTAATTGACAGTGAATTCGCCTTCGGATAATCGAAAATACATAAGTCATAACCATTGTGCGTTTCCATATTTTGGTGTGCAGATTATTGTGAAACACAATTCATGATTGTAAAAAATCCATTCGAAAATCCCCAACCTCTTATCCAATTTCTCGCCGATGCAGAATAATAATGCTCTTAAGCGCTATCGATTCCTTAATCTGGAAAAAGCTCTGGAAGAGTTGATGCTGTTTTATGAATACTTACGGCAAAATCCGACTGTGGCGTTGCGAATTGCGATCTATGGATCAGCTCGGTTTAAAGCTTTCGACGACCCGGCTGCGGATATAAAAGATCCCAAAGTCGTTTTCGGTATGCAGATGTACGAAAAAGCATATAAAGCCGCACTCTATTTAGCGAAAGAACTGGGAGCGATAATCATCACCGGCGGTGGCCCGGGTATTATGGAGGCTGGAAATAGAGGAGGAAGAGCAAGCGGAGCGGAATCGATCGCTTTGGGGATCGAACTGCCTAAAGAACAGAAAGTGAATCCCTTTGCGACCCAGACGTTTATGTTTGATTATTTCTTTTCGCGAGAAATGACTTTCCGTTATTTCAGCAACGCCTTCATTGCCGCACCCGGCGGATACGGGACTATGGCTGAGTTTTTTGAGCGGCTCATTTTAAAAGACAAAGAAGAGAAAGATACCGCACCAATCATATTATTGGATAGAGAGTTTTATTCGTTCTGGTTGTGGTATCTGGAAAAGCTGCGTCAAGAGTCCATCGCGCACCACGATCAGATTCCGCTTATCCGTAAGCCTATAGGCAAAAACTTTGTTTTGCTTAACACTCCGGAACAAGTATTACGCTATTTTAAAGTCATGGAGAAACAAATAGATACCAAGGCACATTTGCAGTACCTATTGAAAAAGATCAAAGATAGTTGGGCGGAGAGAGCGATCGGAGAACTCTATACCGCGGCAGTTCTGATTAATCGAACGAATATCGAGCGGACGATCAGCATCATCGGCGGCCAGCACATCAGAAAAGACGCTCATTCCTACAACGAAGCTCAGGATCTGGCATTCAAACTTGCGCAGAAGGGGATCTCTCTATTATATCGTAATAATTATACCATATCCGAGGCGATTGCCCGAGGTGCGCGGTTTGCCGACCACCCGGAGGCCAGGCTATTCGCGTTCAATTACTATAAAGATAATGAAGGATGCGAGACTGACACGGATACCTGTTGCAATTTCCACGATATCTTCTCTCAGAAGATTGCGCTTGTCGAACATACGAATTACGGTATCGTGTACTTCCCGGGCGGTGCGGGAGTACTCGATCTTTTTTATGAAGTCTTGACTTTGATCCAGACTAAGAAGATCGATCCTATGCCGATCGTTTTGATCCGCAACCGGTATTGGGACCCGATCCATGATTATCATCACAAAGTGTTATATGAAAAAGCGGGTGCGATATCAGAAAAAGACCTCTATATTTACACGATCGTAAATACCGGTGAAGAAGCTTTTCGCGTCGTCAGTAATTTTGCTGAACGAGCTGATACCTGGGGTGAGAACACCACCGCGCAAGAGAAATGGGGGGCGGTACAAAGAAGTTACCAAGTTTGAAAGCAGAGTTGCCTTTAGAAAATTGAAAATCCATAAGCCCCCCGTTTCTGAATCACCACTCCCTTTGCAAGGATCTCCTTGAGAAACTCTCTTCGGTTTGTCATCGTTGATCAATCTTTCCCGTATTATTTATTAGAGTCAAATGCCGCCAACTCCTTATCTTGAAATTCTGTCAAAACGGAAAAAATGAACAAGCGTTTTTCTTGTATTGTGTTTTGCATCGGTTCCAGAAGATTATTCCGGACTCTTGATATCAAAGAGAGTGGATGATAAGGTTTTCACGCATGTTTTTGGAGCACCTTCAAAGAGAAAAGAGCGCTTTGAATTGGGAGATAATGTGAATCCGGAACCGATTTTTGTTGAACAGGATCCCACACCGGGTACGCGGATGGTTAAATTCAGGGGGGATACCCTGATGGTTTTCTTAACCCTTCCAAGACCTGAGCAAGGAAAGGCATACCTGCGAACCAACATCGGCCATGCCGACAGAATGAGAAGGGAGACCATCCGGGAGGTGCACTTCAACGAGCCGCCTCTTGCCCAGGATTGGTTCGATATTCCGATGACGCCGTTGGATGGCGGTCGGTTCAAAATCACCCTCCCGATCTGTGAAGTGGGGCATTTCGAGGCCAAAGCGTTTTTCCTTCCCGCATCGACCCTGGATCCTGTCTGGCCGGCAGGAGACAACCTCTCCGTTAATGTGGAACCGGCCGACACGGTCTGTGCCAACACGATTTACAACGCCTTTGTGCGCCAGTTCGGGCCTAATATCAGCGGCGGTTTTTTCAGTCCGGAAGCGGATGCCGATGTTCAGAGGCTGGACCGTGCGGGATTTTCGGTCATTCCACCTTCAGGGACTTTCAGGGATTTGATTTCCCATCTTGACTTCATCATCGGCGAGCTGGGATGCCGGTTTATTCAACTGCTTCCCATTAACCCGACCCCCACAACCTATAGACGGATGGGGCGATTCGGAAGCCCGTATGCTGCACTGAGCTTTACTACAGTAGATCCGTCTCTGGCCAAATTCGATCCAAAGGCCACACCCACGGAACAATTTATGGAACTTGTCGATGCCATCCATGCACGGGGGGCTAAGCTGATCCTCGATATCGCCATCAATCACACCGGATGGGCGGCTATTCTTCATGATACGCATCCGGAGTGGCTGAGCCGCACCGAAGACGGCCTCATCGAGGTACCGGGCGCCTGGGGTGTGCAATGGGAAGATCTCACCAAGCTGGATTACTCCAAAAAGAGGTTGTGGGAATACATGGGCGGGGTCTTCTTGACCTGGTGCCAGCGGGGTGTGGACGGATTCCGATGCGATGCCGGGTATATGATCTCGGTGACGGCCTGGAGATATCTGGTGGCGGTAGTGCGGGAGCAGTTTCCCGATTCTCTTTTCTTCCTTGAAGGATTGGGTGGTAAAATATCGGTCACCCGTGATCTGCTCAATTTGGCCAATTTCAATTGGGCTTATTCGGAACTCTTCCAGAATTACGACCGACATCAGATTGAGGGATATCTTCCCGGTGTATTCGAGATTTCAAAAAGCGATGGGATCCTGGTCCATTATGCGGAAACTCACGATAATAACCGGTTGGCCTCCCGATCCACAGTTTGGGCAAAGATGCGGACAGCCCTCTGCGCCCTCCTTTCTCACCAGGGCGGATTTGCGTTTGCCAATGGTGTAGAGTGGTATGCCCGTGAAAAGATCGACGTCCATGAGGCCCGATCCCTTAACTGGGGCGGTTCTCCCAATCAGACGGCGGAAATCGCAAGGCTTTCATGCATTCTCAGAAAGCACCCCGCGTTTTTCGACGACGTCCGACTGAGGATGATTCAAGGAGGTCAAGGAAACTGCCTTGTTATATGCCGCTTCCATCCCTCCACAGATAAAAGGCTTTTGATTGTGGCCAACCTGGACGATCACAAATCCGCTTACGCCCGGTGGAAACGTGCCGAAGCCTCTATGAAAGGGGACACACTTCTAGATTTGCTCACCGGAAAAAAAGTCCATATCCGGGTCAGGGAGGAGTGGGCCGAGTTTGACCTGGATCCGGGTCAAGTGCTTTGTTTTTCCGATGATTTCGATGATCACACACTCATTGAATCGGAGAGAAAAGAAAACTTGCTGGAACCGGAACGCATCGTTTTCCAACGCCTGAGGGCAAAGGTTCTTGATGTGTGGCACCATTTTAACGGGGATGTGGACCTGGGTGACATGAATGTGGATGCAGCCGTTGCGGAGTTTCGTAAAGATCCCGAGGAGTTTTGTCGGAGCTTGAACCCTCAAAAGACCGAATCCCGGATCATTCCCTGGAGATGGCCCCAGGATCTTAACCGGGAAGTGATGCTTCCTCCGGGACATTTTCTGCTGGTCTGGGCACCGGCCCATTTCCGAGTACTGATCAAACGGGGGATGCGCGTGGTGGCGGTAGAAGACAGCCTTCCGGGTCCGGGCGGAGGCCGGTTCGCCCTTTTTACACCCTTGCCTGCACCCCGGCATCATATGCCGTACATACTACACCTTTCCGTCTATTTGCCGGAAGGTGCCAAACGGATGGAAGCTCCTTTGCTATACCTGAGTCGACCGGAGGCAGCATCCTTGAAAATAGCGCTCCGGCGGAAGGATTTGGACTTCAACACACCCCCGTATTTTTTGACCACGAACGGTTGCGGTGGGATGCTGCGGGCTCCGGTAGAATGGGGAAAGCTGACCAGCCGATACGATGCGCTTCTGGCGGCAAACCTTAATCCAAAGCGACCTTCGGACCGATGGATCCTATGGTCTCGGTGTCGGGGGTGGATCGTGTTCCAGGACTACTCGCAGGAAATCAGCGCCACCTGCATGGATTCATTTCGATTGGAGGACCCATTCAAGGGCGTTTGGCGATTTAAAGTCCCCACCGGTTTGGGGAAGCATGTAACGGTCCGTATCGCACTTTCCATGCTGGACGGTCAAAACCAGACCCGGATGGTCATTATCAGGGAACAATCCGTGGAAGGTGGTGGCGGCCTTTCGGATGACGAACCGGTGACTCTCATTTTAAGGCCGGACATCGAAAGCCGGTCCTGCCACGATGTCATTAAGGCCTTTATGGGGCCTGAGCACCACTGGCCGCAGGCGGTTACGCCTCAAGCCGAAGGGTTTCTTTTTCAGCCGGACGGGCACCATGTTCTATCCATGAAAATTTTTTCCGGACGTTATGTACACGAACCGGAGTGGCACTATATGGTTCATCGATTCCAGGAGGCTCAGCGCGGGCAGGATCCGAATTCCGATCTGTTCAGTCCGGGTTACTTTACCGCCAAGCTCAAAGGCGGGCAGGGGGTGACGCTGATCGGTGAGGCTGGACCTTTAAAGAATAAGCCGGATTCGGGTGGCGAGAACATATTACGCAAAAATACAGAAGAGAAACTCAGCCAGGATCTGAAAGAAAAAAGCCTGTTGGGGCAAATGATCCGAATCATGGATCATTATATCGTCGAGAGGGACCAGGGAAAGACGGTGATTGCTGGATATCCGTGGTTTCTGGACTGGGGACGTGATTCCCTGATTTTCAGCCGTGGGCTCATTGCGGCTGGGATGCTCGATGCCGCACGATCCATCCTCTATCAGTTCGGCCGGTTTGAGTCCCAGGGGACGCTGCCCAACATGATCGGTGAACAAGGACCGGCCAATCGGGACACGTCGGATGCTCCCTTATGGTTTGCCGTGGCGTGCAGGGATTTGATGCAGGCTGAAAAAAGTTCTCGTTTCCTGAAAACGGTCTGCGGGGACAGAACCGTAAGAGAAATTTTACTTTCCATTGCAAAGGCCTATATTCGGGGCACGCCAAACGGAATCCGGATGGATGATGAAACCGGGTTGATTTTCAGCCCGGCTCATTTTACCTGGATGGATACCAATTACCCGGCCGGGACCCCGAGACAAGGGTATCCCATTGAGATCCAGGCGCTATGGTATGCCGCCCTGGCCTTTCTTTTTCAAATCGCTCCTTCAAAAGAGAAAAAGCGCTTTAAGGACTTGGCTCGGCAAGTACGCACCTCCGTTCACCGGTTATTTGCGCTCCAGGAAAAGGGATATCTATCCGATTGCCTTCACGGGAAACCGGGGAAAGGGGCTAACCACGCCGAACAGGACGATGCACTTCGACCCAACCAGCTTTTTTCGATTACCCTGGGCTTGGTTCAAGACCTAAAAACTGCTGTCGGGACCCTGAACGCCTGTCGGGAGCTCCTGGTGCCGGGTGCTATCCGGAGCTTGGCGGATCGAACACTGGAAAGGCCCCTTAGCGTTGTTTATCAGGGCCGACTGCTCAACGATCCCCATCGGCCCTATCAGGGGCGATACGAGGGGGATGAAGACACCCGGCGAAAGCCAGCCTATCACAACGGCACAGGATGGACCTGGCAGTTTCCATCCTTTTGCGAAGCGTATGCCATGGTCTATCAAGAGACGGGAAAAGCCGCTGCCGCAGCCTGGCTTTCAAGTGTCATGCGCCTGTTGAACCGGGGATGTGTCGGGCATATGCCGGAGATTGTTGACGGCGATTTCCCCCATGCCCAGCGCGGATGCGATGCGCAGGCATGGGGGATCAGCGAATGGGTTCGCGTCTGGGTAAAACTCAATGAGGTTTAATCCATGCTAGATTTCTCCTTTTTTAAGGTTGTTTATCCGAAGCAGACCTGATAAATTATAAATTTAAAATTTTGAGCAGGAGGATGGAAATCTCACCGTGAACCGATTTCAAATGTTTCAAGTCTTTCCCGCCATGCCGGAACCGCTGGCTTTTCTGGAGACACTTTCCCGAAACCTGTGGTGGTGCTGGCATCTGGATGCCATCGAACTCTTCCGTCGCATCGACCAGGGACTCTGGGGAAAGTCGAATCGAAATCCGATCGCCTTTTTTTCCCTGATATCCCAGGCCCGTTGGAACGAACTGGCCGAAGACGATGCATTCATGGCCCATATGGATCGGGTGAAAGATCAGTTCAACAAAGAGGTCGATTCGATTCTGCAGAACCATCGTGAACCCTATCATAAGGGAGAAACCATCGCCTATCTGTCGATGGAATTCGGAATCCATGAAAGCATGCCGCTTTTTGCAGGGGGTCTTGGGGTACTGGCCGGGGATCACTTGAAGGCTGCTTCGGACCTTAAGGTTCCGCTCATCGGTGTGGGATTGCTTTACCAGGAAGGGTATTTCAGACAGTTTCTCGACCAGGGAGGATGGCAACAGGAAGAGTATCCGGCCATTGAGCTTTCACATCTGCCCATCGAAAGGGTTCGGGGAAAAGACGGGGAAGAAATCCGAATCTCTGTGGTCGGGGCGAAGTGCAAGATTATTGCGGCCGTATGGCATATTCAGATCGGCCGCATCTCTTTGATTTTGTTGGATACGGATGTTCCGGAAAATTCACCGGAAATCCGGAAGATCACCGCCAGGTTGTATGCAAGTCATTCAACTATCCGGCTGGCCCAGGAGGTGCTGTTGGGTTTCGGAGGCCTTAGGGCGCTGGAAGCCATGGGTATCATTCCCACCCTGGTCCATATGAACGAAGGGCATGCCGCGTTTGCCGGCATCGAGCATCTGCGCCAAATCATGACGCAGCGAGGCGTGGATCTTGCTACCGCCATGGAAATCGGTGCCAGGACAGCGGTATTTACCACCCACACGCCGGTAGCCGCCGGCCATGACGAATTCCCGGTTGAAGAAGTGAAGCCTTACATGATCCCCATGGAAGAGTCCCTGGGGGTTAAGGCAGAACAAATCATTTCCTGGGGCCAATCAGAACCTTCGGGTAAAATGTCCATGTTCGTTTTGGGCCTTCGCATGTCCATGTATAAAAACGGCGTCAGCGAACTCCACGGACGTACGGCGCGACGTATGTGGTCCCATGTCTGGCCCGGCTGGATAGTGGATGAAGTGCCCATTACCCACATCACCAACGGCGTGCACATTCCTTCATGGATTTCCATCGAAAACGCCATGCTTTTTGATCGGTACCTGGGTCCCGAATGGTACCTGAAAACCTGGAACAGCGACCGGTATCACCGTATCGACGGCATATATGACGACGAACTCTGGCGGTCTCGGGAATTGAGCCGCAGCCGTCTGGTACGCTTTTGTAGAAACCGCTTAATCTACCAGCACACGCGCCGAAACGCCCCCAGAGCCGTCATGGAACAAGCAGAGTCGGTTCTGGACGCCGATATTCTAACCATTGCCTTTGCCCGGCGTTTCACCGCCTATAAGAGGGCAACCCTTCTTCTGAAAGACCCGGATCGACTGGAAAAAATGTTAAACAATGATCGACATCCGGTCCAGCTCATCTTTTCGGGAAAGGCTCACCCCAAGGATGATGAGGGGAAAAATTTCATCAAGGAACTGTTTCAGTTTGCACAGCGTCCCTCTGTTCGGAACCGCTTCGTATTCCTTGAGGATTATGACATTTATATCTCCAGACACCTCACTCAGGGTGCCGATGTATGGCTCAATAACCCCCGTCGTCCCTTGGAGGCCAGTGGGACCTCCGGTATGAAAGCGGCAGCCAATGGGGTTTTGAACGTCAGTATATTGGACGGTTGGTGGAACGAGGGGTTTAGGCCGGAAAGAGGCTGGGTCATCGGCCACGGAGAGGAGTACGCGGATCTCACTTATCAGGATTCGGTGGAAAGCCGAGCCCTTTACAATTTGCTGGAGTATGAGGTGATCCCCTGTTTTTATGAGCGAAAAAACGGAGAAGCGCCCAAACGATGGATCGGGATGATGAAGGAGTCCATGAAGATGGCTGTCTCAGAGTTCTGCACCCATCGTATGGTGAACAAGTACGAGTCACAGTTTTACCTGCCGGCTATGGATAACTCTCGGAGCTTGACGGCGGACGGATGCGAGAGAGCACGCCAGAAGGTCAAACAGCGAAACCGACTCCAGGCCCTGTGGGGTCAAGTCCAGATCAAACCGCCGGTACAGAAATCCGGGATGCCTCTCAGAGTCGGTGAGAAACTCCAGGTGGTATGCGAGGTGAACCTGGGAGAGCTGACTCCGGAAGAGGTGGTCGTGGAGCTTTATTATGGCAATCTCAAGTCAACCGACCAGGTGGTCGGTGGAATGGGAGAGCCCATGCAGGTGGTTGAAAACCGAGACAACAGAGTGTATTTTTATCAATGTTCCGTGGAATGTAAGGAAACCGGGCGGTTCGGTTTTACGGCAAGGGCTTTTCCAAAAGGGGATAACCTCGAAAAATTCATGACCGGTCTCATCCGTTGGGCGTAGTCGATAGCCTGAATAGGAATTGCAGATGACTCCTAAAAACCCCAGGGTCCTCATCGTCACCCCGGAGGTTACTTATCTTCCCGATCGGATGGGAGACCTTTCCAACTGCTTGACCGCCAAGGCGGGAGGGCTTGCCGATGTGTCGGCTGCCCTCATCAGTGCGCTTTTCTCAAGAAGGTGCCGATGTCCACGTGGCACTTCCGAATTATCGTTCTCTGTTCAAGGATCGTCTGGCTCCTTTTTTACAGGAGGAGCAACGGGCGATTCGAAGGATCATGCCCGATGACCGTGTTCATCTCGCAGAGGATCGGGCTTTTTTTTACCTGGACCACGTCTATTCCGATTACGGCCAGGAAAACACTAAACTCTCTCTGGCGTTCCAAAGAGAGGTCATCAACAACGTTGTTCCCCGAGTGGAGCCCGACCTGATTCACTGCAACGACTGGATGACCGGGCTAATCCCCCCCATGGCCCGACAGATGGGGATTCCCTGCTTGTTTACCATCCACAATGTTCATACGGTCAAAAGCACGTTGGCGCACATCGAGGATCGCGGCATTGATGCGGCATATTTCTGGAAGCATCTGTATTTCGAGCATCAGCCCCATAGCTATGAAAATGCGCGCGAAAACAACTGGGTGGACTTCCTCGCAACCGGTGTATTTGCCGCCCATTTCGTGAATGTGGTCAGCCCGTCCTTTCTCAGGGAAATTGTAGAGGGAAGACACGCGTTTGTATCCAACGCTCTGCGTGCCGAGTTGGCCCACAAGTATCACGCCGGCTGTGCAGTAGGCATTTTAAACGCGCCGGATCCGGCCTTCAACTCCAAGGCCGATCCCTACCTGGTCAGAACCTATACTCCCAAAGACTGCATCACCGGAAAGAAGAAAAACAAAACGGCATTGCAGAAGATGCTGGGACTCATCGAGGATGAAAACGCCCCACTGTTTTTCTGGCCCTCCCGGCTGGACCCCATTCAAAAAGGGTGCCGACTCCTGGCGGACATTTTCTACCATGTGATCTCGAAATACTGGGATAAGAACCTGGAGATCCTTTTTGTGGCCAACGGAGACTTTCAGCAGGTGTTCAGAGGGATTACAGCATTCCATGGCTTTGAGCGGCGTGTTTCGGTCTGTGATTTTTCCGAGCGCCTGGAACATCTGGGTTATGCGGCTTCGGACTTCATCCTGATGCCGTCCCTGTTTGAACCCTGCGGACTTCCCCAGATGATCGCTCCCATCTACGGTTCTCTGCCCGTAGCCCACAAGACCGGCGGGATTCGGGATACACTTGTTCATCTGAACCCGGAGCAGAGCACCGGAAACGGCTTTCTGTTCGAAACCTATGATGCCAACGGATTGCTCTGGGCCATCGATCAGGCCATGAATTTCTTTGTCATGGATACACGCCAAAAGAAAAAGCAATTGCAAAGGATCATGAAGGAGAGTGCCGAGACATTCACCCATGCGGAAAGCGCACGTCAATACATCGCACTTTATGAAAAGATGCTCCAACGTCCCCTGATCAACCCGTACGCGTAAATGAAAGAGCCTCAAAGCGCCCTGCTGCTGAAAAAAGATCCTTACTTAAAGCCCTTCGAGGAACACTTAAGAAAGCGCAGCGAAGCCGTCCTTCAGAAAGAAATCGAGCTCACCCAGAAAAAATCGCTTCTGATCGATTTTGCCGCCGGGCATGAATATTTTGGGCTGCATTTCAGAAAAGGAGAGTGGATTTTTAGGGAGTGGGCGCCCCATGCCGAGGCGGTCTATCTTATCGGGGATTTAACCGGCTGGTCTGAAAAGCAAGAGTTTGCCTTAAATCGCATACATCCGGACGGCCACTGGGAAATCCGGATGCCGGCTGATCTCCTGAATCATGGAAGCCTCTATCGTCTTCGCATGCACTGGCCCGGTGGAAGCGGGGATCGTATTCCAGCCTATGTTCGCCGCGTGATTCAGGACCCCGTGACATTGATCTTCAATGCCCAGGTCTGGAGGCCCGATTCGCCATATTCATGGCGGCATCCTAATTTTTCAGCCCCGTCCGAGCCGTTCTTGATATACGAGGCCCATGTGGGGATGGCTCAGGAGGAGGAGCGGATCGGGACCTATGTGGAGTTTACCGAGAGAGTGATCCCGCGGATCGTCAGGGCAGGTTACAATGCCATCCAGCTCATGGCTATTCCCGAGCACCCTTATTATGCCTCATTCGGTTACCAGGTTTCGAGTTTTTTCGCCCCTTCTTCTCGGTTTGGAACCCCGGAGGACTTGAAATACCTCATCGATATGGCCCACGGAGAGGGGTTGGCGGTGCTTATGGATCTTGTTCATTCCCATGCGGCACCCAATGAAGTGGAAGGGCTGAGCCGTTTCGATGGAACGGAATATCAATATTTTCACCAGGGCCCCCATGGGGTCCATCCGGCATGGGGGTCCCGTTGTTTCGACTACGGCAAACCCCAGGTTCTCCATTTCCTCCTTTCCAATTGCCGGTATTGGCTCGATGAGTTCCGGGTGGACGGATTCCGATTCGACGGGGTCACCAGCATGCTCTATCTGCACCACGGTATGGCGAAAAGACTTCACTTCCTATGCGGACTACTTCAATGATTCGGTGGATGAAGATGCCTTGACCTATCTGGCCCTGGCCAACAAGGTGATCCATGAGGTTCGGCCCCAGGCAATTACCATTGCGGAGGATGTCTCGGGGATGCCGGGCCTGGCTGCACCCATTGAAGAAGGGGGCTATGGGTTCGATTTCCGATTTGCCATGGGGGTTCCGGATCTGTGGATCCGGCTTACCAAGGACTTCCCGGATGAAGCATGGCCCATGGGGCGCCTCTGGCATGAATTGAACAACCGGAGGCCCGAAGAAAAAACCATCAGCTACGCCGAATCCCACGATCAAGCCCTGGTGGGAGACCAGACCCTCCTTTTTCGCCTCATCGGCTCGGCTATCTATGAACACATGCGTGTGGATGACAACCACCTGTCCGTGGACCGGGGGGTGGCACTGCATAAAATGATCCGGCTCATCACACTAGCGACCGCAGGAGACGGTTACCTCAATTTTATGGGAAATGAGTTCGGGCATCCCGAGTGGATCGATTTTCCTCGGGAAGGAAACGCCTGGTCGTTTCGCTTTGCCAGGCGGCAATGGCGCCTGGCCGACGACCCGGGTCTGAAATACCATCAGCTTGGGAAATTCGATCGAGATATGGTTCAACTGGCTAAAAGGATGCGTCTTTTTGGAGCGAAATCCATCCGGCTTCTTAAGGAACATGACCATGAAAAGATCATCATTTTCATGCGTAAAAATTTATTGTTCTGCTTTAATTTTCATCATTTAACTTCCTATTATGCTTATAAATTTTATGCTCCAGTCGGAAGATATAAAATGATACTCGACAGCGATGCCGCCTGTTTCGGCGGACACGGACGCCTGAAACCGGATGAGGTGCATGTCACCATGGACAGCCAAGTCGGTGAAGTATTGAGCCTCTATCTTCCTTCCCGGACGGCCATCGTATTGCAGAAGGAAGGATAAAATATTGGGACTTGAGGATCTGGTCATCGGGATCAAGGGGGCCGGGGAGATGGCCAGCGCAGTGGCCTGGAGGCTTTTTTCAGCTCGTATCCGGAAACTCTTCATGATGGAGATCGAAAAACCCCTGGCAGTACGCAGAGGGGTTTGCTTTTGTGAAGCGGTCTACGAAAAACGCCACACGGTAGAAGGGATTGAAGGAGTATTGGCCGACAACGCAGCGGATATTTACAGGACGTGGGCATCCGACAGGATCCCCGTTATTGTTGATCCTTCTTGGGAAAGTGTGACCTGTTTAAGACCCCACGGGATTGTTGATGCGATTTTGGCGAAAAAAAACCTCGGGACGGGTATTCAGGATGCCCCATTGGCCATCGGGCTGGGCCCGGGGTTTATTGCAGGGGTCGATGTTCATTTCGTCATCGAGACCCAGAGGGGGCATGATCTGGGGAGGATTTTCACAAAAGGGCGCGCTTCGGAGAATACCGGTGTTCCGGGAAACATCGGCGGGTTTACAAAAGAAAGAGTGCTGAGGGCTCCTATCGAAGGGACTTTTCGAACAGAACGCGCTATCGGTGACCGGGTTCAAAAGGGGGAAGCGGTGGCCGAGGTCGGCGGGGAAATCATCCGAGCATCCATTGACGGCGTAATCCGGGGACTGCTTCGTCCGGGTGCGGTAGTAACAAAGGGACTCAAACTGGGCGATATCGATCCAAGGGGTTGCGTAGAATATTGCTTTACACTCTCCGACAAGGCCAGGGCCGTTGCGGGATCAGTTCTGGAGGTTGTTTGCCGGGCCTACAACACGGGAAGAGAAAGCTGATGGGGGACCTTACCCATGCAATGGCTATTTCCGGCGGTGGTGTGATCAGCCTGGTCGGAGCCGGAGGAAAGACAACCCTGATGTTTTGCCTTGCCAAAGAACTCGAAGCTTCCGGCGCTTCGGTATTGGCCACCACGACCACAAAGGTCCGCATACCCGGAGCCGATGATGCTCGTCGGATCATTATTTCTTCTGATATCAAAGACATTTTGAATAGCGCCCGATGCACAAAGGCTTACCCGAGGATTCTCTTTGCCGCTGCAAGAGAAATTTCCTCACAAGGGAAGCTGGTCGGTTTTCAGCCTTCGTTCATCGATTCCATAGCTGCTTCCGGAGCGTTTCAATGGATCGTCGTGGAGGCGGACGGTGCAGCCCAACGTCCCGTAAAAGCACCGGCTCCCCATGAACCGGTGATCCCCGAAAGCTCCGGATGGGTTATCGGAATTTTGGGCATAGATGTCATCGGCAAACCCCTCAATGAGTCCAACGTATTCAGGCCTGAACGCTTTGCATCAATCACCGGCCTTTCCATGGAAAAACCGATTTCGGCTGCATCACTGGCAAAGGTTTTGGCGCATCCGGAAGGGATCCTGAAAGGATGCCCGAAAGAAGCGGCCGCGGTGGCTTTTCTCAACAAAGCCGATACGTCGAAAGTGGTCTCGAACGGTCGGGAGGTCGTTGCTTTGCTAAGAGAAATGAAATGCTCCTTGTTGCGCCGCGCCATTATCGGGAGACTTTTGCCTGATCCTGAAATTCATGAATGCCACGATATCTAACAAACAGGGTAAATCGATGAAGGGCATTTTTTCCGAAGTCAGCCGGATTTTGGAATCCGGTCAACGCCTTGTCATCGCCAGGATTATAAGACAAAAGGGATCCACACCCCGAAGCACGGGAACACGGTGCCTCATCCTGGAGGATGGATCCATCCTGGGGACCATCGGGGGAGGCCGGATGGAGCACCTGGTCATGGAAAGGGCAAGGGAGGTCATGAGGAATCAGCGTTCTGTGATCATGAAACTTGCCCTTTACGGAAAAGATAGCGCCGGAGATGGAAATGCTTTGCGGGGGTGTGGTGGATATTTACCTGGAGCCTGTTTCAGGAGAGAATATCAAAACGCGGGAAATCTTTTCAGAGCTTGGCCGGATGGCAATGGAGGGACGGCGTGGTGTGATCATTACACGACTCGATGAGGGTATCCCGGCCCATGACCCTGCATGCCGGATTTTGGTTCAGGAAGATCAATCGATTTTCGGCGCAATCGAAGGTCTGGATATATCCAGGGTGAAAGCATTCCTCTCGGTGGATTCTTCACGACTCGTTGAAACCGAAGCCGGCAACCTTTTCGTTGAACCTGTGTCACCCCAGGAAGTGCTGTTTCTTTTCGGGGCCGGCCACGTTTCTTTATTCGTATGTTCCCTGGCAGCACAGGTGGGATTTCGGGTGGTGGTGATCGATGACCGGAAGGACTTTGCCAACGCTGAACGCTTTCCGACAGCCGATGAGATTCGGGTGGATGCGTTCTCGGAAGCATTCGATAAAATCACCGTCACACCGGATTCTTATATCGTGATCGTCACCCATGGTCATATCCATGATCGGACGGTTCTTCGGGAGGCGCTAAGGACAAATCCGAAATATATCGGTATGATCGGAAGCCGCCGTAAGCGTGACACAATTTATACGTCCCTGAGGCAGGAAGGGGTGAGCGATGATATACTTGCCCGGGTGCATTGTCCCATCGGCCTGGAGATTGGCGCTCAAACACCGGAGGAGATCTCGGTAAGCATAATGGCGGAACTGATATCGGTCAGAAATCTCGAGAAGAAAAAGCGGAAGATTTGCACCGGGGAGTCGAAAGCAGGTCCGAATGACGGGTGAAAATAAAATTTTGCAAGACTGGGAGATCCTTCAGAGGAATACGGTCTATAATGGACGAATATTTGATGTGGAGGAAAAGAAAGCTCGTTCGCCAAGGACCGGGAAGATTTTGAATGTTCATGCGATTCGATGTGCCGACTGGGTCATGGTTCTTCCCTTGACCCAGGAGAATGAAGTCGTCATGGTGCGCCAATATCGGCACGGCCAGGAATCCATCTTCCTGGAGCTGCCGGGAGGGATTGTGGATGCCGAAGATCCGTCTCCGGAGACTGCCGCCCGCCGCGAGCTCTTGGAAGAGACCGGATACGACGCGGCGACCTTCATTGAAATGGGGGACACCTTTCCGCAACCGGCAATCCTCGACAACAAGGGGATTTTTTACCTTGCACGGGGGGTCCGGCGTGTCCGAACTGAAAAGTGGGATGCCGGGGAAGATATGGAGATTGTCAGGGTGCCGCTTTCAGAAATAGAAGATCTCATCGAAAAAAAGGAAATTCGCCACGGCATGGTCCTTCTGGCCTTTTTTTTCTTTCAGCGCCTTCAGCGGTGATGGCTCCGGATGGAGTGGATTTCGTTGAAGGCACATTACCTCTGAAATACATCCTGCAAATGCGTACCATGGCAAAAGCGCTTTAAAGGATATTCCAACCCACTGCACAGAAAAAGTTGCAATTTCGGCTCCTTTGTATGCAATTCGAACAAAGTTCCGTTTGTTAAAGCCGACAGATTCATGTAACTATTTAATAATAATACACATTGTATACTATGAGTTGGCACATCTTTTGCTCTCTGCATTTTCTATGAGGATAAAACAGGCCTTTTTCTTTTTGGAGAAGAGAAATGGGATTTGTTGAATTGCTGGATAAAGTGGTCTACTTGGTTCAGAATAATATCGTTATCGCTGTTATATTCATTGTCGCCATATCCCTTCTGATAATTTTCAGAAGAAAATCCATGTTTAAGCTGTTGGCGATCCTAGCGGCATTGGGGGTTGTATTTTATATTGTTACCTTGTTAGGAAGCGGAACGCTGACCGGAAAAAGGCAAAAAGATAGATTGATTCATAAAACCGAATCGTCTGTTGGATCGCAAACCACCTCACAATAAATGGTGCCGGCGCAAATGAACCGGCCGATTCATCATGGATCAATCGGGGCCCTTTCTCTGATCACATGAATGGCCATGGTGTCGAAAGAGGCGAGCACTTTCACCCCTTTCTTCAAAGAGAGATCGTTGAAAGAAGGGTTGGTGACATAGGCCACCAGAGGGAATCCGCAGTTGAGCTGAGCCTTTCTGTAATAACCGATCGGTGTAATTTTCTCGACCGTTCCTGGAAACATTTTAGTCATCGTCGCCGTGGTTCCTGACCCAACCGGTGAGAGGGTCACGTTTTCAGGTCGGATGCAAAGCGAAACCTCCTCCCCTAAACCGACATCTCCGATCCCTTCGATTTCCTGCCCGGATACGGAGGCAAAGAAAGTCCTGCCGTTTCTTCGGATCACCTTTCCCTTGAGGATGTTTTCAACCGCCACCAAAGAAGCGACAAATTCATTCACAGGGTGATTCATGACCTCTTCCGGTGAGCCGGTCTGGAGGATCTCTCCGGCATGCATCACACCAAGCCGGGTGGCAAGCCGAAGAGCTTCCATGCGGTCGTGGGTGACAAAAATGGTGGTAATTCCGGTCTCCCGAAGGACATGTTCCAGATCCTCGATCAGTGTCTCCCGCATGATCGGATCAAGGGCTGAAAAGGGCTCATCCAGAAGGAGAATCTCAGGATCCGTGGCGAAGGCCCGTGCAAGGCTGACCCTCCGGGCCTCCCCTCCTGAAAGGGTTCGCGCAGAACGATCCTTCAGGTGAGCAATTCCGAAGCGCTTCAAAGCCCTTTCCACAATCGGTTCGATTTCATTCCTTCTCATGCCCCGGATTTTCAGGCCGCTCGCAACGTTGTTGAATACCGTCGTATCAAAGAGAAGAGGTTCCTGGAGGATCATGGCAAGCCTTCTACGATACTCGAGCAGGGGAATATCCGTACCGATTTTTTGGCCCCTGAAAAAGATGTATCCGCGGGTGGGCTTTAACAGGGCGGAAAGGGCTTGAAGAAGGGTGCTTTTCCCGGCACCGTTCGGACCGATGAGGACAAGAATTTCCCCTTCTGAGACGGCAAAGGATGGGATTTTAAGGATCAGAGACCCTCCCTTGATGACCTGGAGGTCCCTGGCCTCAAAGACCGGCGTCGAAGCGGTCACCGCGGCCTCTCGCGCTGTTGTACCTGAGTAAGCACCAGGTTGATCAAATAGGCGAGCAAGAGCAGGATAATGGAGAGAGCGATAGCCACATCGAAATTACCCCGGCCCGTTTCCATGACCGTAGCAGTGGTGAGAACGCGGGAGTACCCTTTAATGTTACCACCGACCATAATGGATGCCCCGACCTCTGAAATCACCCCTCCGAATCCTGCCATGACCGCCGCAAGCAGGGAGAGTCTGGCCTCCTTGACCAGAATCCAGACCATTTGGAGGCGGGTGGCGCCGAGAGCGAGAATCTGAAGACGAAGCTTTCCCGGAAGCTGTTGAACCGCGGCCAACGTGATACCCGTGACGATGGGCGTTGCGATAACCGCCTGGGCGATGATCATGGCCAGAGGCGTGTAAAGGATTCCCAAGACTCCGAGGGGTCCGTTTCTCCAGAGGAAGATGGTGACGAAGAGGCCTACTACCACAGGTGGAAGCGCCATGCCCGTGTTGATCAGGCTTACCGCAACTCTGCGGCCTGGGAAACGGGTGAGGGCCACACTGGCCCCCACCGATATACCCAGTACGAGACTGATCAGCGTAGCAGTTCCTGAAACCTTCAGGGAAAGGAGCGTGATCCCCAATACCTCCGGATCAAACGTGACCAGAAGCCAGAAAGCCTTCTTTATTCCTTCAAGAATCAGATCCATCTACTTCCCCAAATCCTCCACCTTCTTGCCCGCATCCGGGAAGAAGAGAGGAGATCCATATTTGTCCACGCCGAAGGTCTTGATGATCTCCTGAGTTTCCTTGGAGACCATGAAATCCGCAAAAGCTTTTGCCGCCGCAATGTTCACTTTGGGCCACTTGGCCTGGTTGACTTCCATGACATGGTAAATGTTGAGGAGCACGGCATCCCCTTCAACAAGAATGCCCAGCTTCATGTTTTTTGCCAAGGCCAGATAGGTCCCGCGATCGGTAAGCGTGTAGCCCTTCTTTTCAGCCGCCACATTCAGGGTCTGCCCCATTCCGAGGCCGGTCTGTTGATACCACTTCTCGCCTTCATACTTCACCTCTGCCACTTTCCAGACATCCTTTTCTTTTGCATGGGTCCCGGAGTTGTCTCCCCTCGACAGGAACAGCGCCTGGGTTGAGGCAATTTTCTTGAGGGCCTCTGCTGCGGATTTCAGCCCTTTGATCTTGGCCGGATCTTCAGCAGGCCCCACCAGAACGAAGTCATTGTGCATGACGAGCCTTCGGCTGACCCCGAATCCGTCATCCATGAACTTCTTCTCTGCCGCAGGAGAATGGACCAGCAGCACGTCCGCCTCCCCCTTTTGGCCCATGGTCATGGCCTGCCCGGAGCCCACGGCAATGGTCTTTACAAAGTAGCCCGTCTTTTTTTCAAAGATGGGGATCAGGACATCCAAAAGCCCTGTGTCCTGTGTGCTGGTCGTGGTAGCCAGGATGAGAGTCTTCTCCTGGGCCTGGGCTCACAGAGCCCATGCCGTGACTAGTGCGAGAAGTCCCAAAAATATGAACGATACATAACATAACTTCTTCATCACTTTTCCTCCCTTCAAAAAGATGCATTAGCTTTTTCCGCCCTGGGTTTGTCGCCACTCCTTAGAGTTGGGGAAAAAGAGAGGACTCCCGTATTTGTCCTTTCCAAATTCCCTGATGATTTTCTGGCCCTTTTCAGGGAGGTGAGCCATTTCACGAAAGCCATGGCATCCTGGTAGTTGGCCTTCGGAAACTTCTTCGGGTTTACCGGGATCAGGCTGATGAAGTTGAGCAGCGCCTCGTCCTTTTCCACCAGAATCACCAGTTTGATCTGTTTCTGGAGGGTCAGGAAGGTCGCCCGGTCCATGACCGTGTAGGCCGACTTCTCATCCGTGTACTTCAGGGTTGGGGCATTTCCTGTGGAGCCTTTTTCGTAGACCTGGTACCAGGAGCCGGATGGTTTGATGCCTGCGTTTTTCCAAAGATCCATTTCCGCCACATGGGTCCCTGACTTGTCCCCGCGGCTGATGAAGGGCGCGCCCTTTTCCGCAATCTTTTTCAAGGCATCTCCGGCCAGCTTCAGGCCTTTGATCCCTGCCGGATCATTCGGAGGGCCGACGATGACAAAGTCATTGTACATCAGATCGAACCGTTCGGTTCCGAATCCCTCTGCCACGAACTTCTCTTCAAGAGCCTTGGCGTGAACCATGACCAGATCGATCTGCCCTTTGCGGGCCAGGTCGAGCGCCGCTCCGGTCCCTGATCCCACATGGCGCACCCGGATTCCGGTTTCCTTCTCAAAAGCGGTCTCCAAAACATCCACCACACCCGCATCAATGGGTCCGATGGTGCTGGAAAGAAGAACAAACTTGCTTCCTCCCAGATTGGCCGCGGTTGCGCAAGCGCACAACAAACAGACGATTCCTAGAAAAAACCACTTCTTCATCTCTCTCATCAATAACCTCCTTTCATCAATTGGCGGAATAGACGATTTTTCCGGAATCTTTAAAATCATAGGCCCCCAAGGGTTCTACCTTTTGTCGGAACTCTCTTGAATTCAGAACCTCAATAAAGGCCTGAATCCCTTTGTGGAAAAATGTTTTTTGTTCGAGGATCATATCAAAACTCTCTTGGGCGATGGGAATGAAAGGTAAGCCCAGGAGTTTGGCGATGGCGATGGTGGCGATTCCTGCATTTGCCTCCTTTGAGAGGATTGAAAGGCCGACCTCGAAGTGTGTATAGACCTCTTTGTCATATCCCTCGATCTTGGAAGAAGGGATCTTTGCCTGTTTGAGATGATGATCCAGTAGTACCCTTGTGCCCGACCCCTCCTGGCGGTTGATCAATCGGACCCCCTTTTTGCTCAGATCCTCAAAACCCTGGATGCCGAATGGGTTCCCAGGAGCCATGATCAACCCTAACTCCCTGTGAAAAAGGTTCACAACCACCGCTTTAACATCGGGGAGATAGATGGGGAGGAATGGAATGTTGTATTGTCCGCTTTTAGGATCCAGAAGGTGGGACCAGGCCAGATCCGTGAAGCCGCTGTTCAAAGCCTTTAATCCTTCGGTACTTCCCGTATTCGCCGATAAGATCAGGAATTCCGGATGGACTTTTTTCATGGTGGTATGGAGCATGTCGAGGATCGGATCATTGCTGCCGCATGCGAGCAGGGCTCCACCCATGCGGCTGCTCCTCTCCCTGGCATTTTCAAGCCGCTGTCTTGCATGGGTCTCGATCCATTCGTCAATGAGTCTCTTGGGAAAAACCCACTTCCCGGTGATTTTGGTGGAAGGGATCCGTTTGGATCTGACTAAGGAATAGACCTGCTTCTCATGAACCCCCAAATACTTGGCAACCTGCTTGGTGTTCATCATGATTTCTTCGGGCATAACACCTCCTTCTGTCGGTCATTATTATTATAAATGACCGAATCCCAGGTGTCAAGAAAAAATCTTACAAAAAATATTATTTTATTACAAATAATCACATAAAATTTGATTCTTTGGACGAGAGAAAGCGCCTCGCCAAGGGAACTAAACGAATGCGGACTTCAAATGGGAAAGGATGTTATCGTTGAAAAGTCATGGGGGAATTTTAGTTTGGCGTCTTTTTGGGATTTTATCCATGCAATGGATTGGACTGCCTGCCCGAACTTCTAAGCATCGCGACAAGATCTTGCCCAAGATCGCGTCGTAATTTATTGCCTTCGAAAAGATCAAGAAACACCATTTCACAGTTGTGGTCAAAAGATGGCGGAAGTGCTTTGCCTTTGGAAAATCTTCCTTGAATATCCGCTTGGCTGCCGGCTTTCGGATAAAGAAGAAGACTTCGTTGGGCACCGAATTGGATATTGAATGAGTGCATTTGCTGCAAATCAGCATCCCCTGGTCTACCGTCACCTGGAATTTTCCATTTGGTGTCCATGACGACCCGCTCGTAATCTGGACCGGTACCGATCCGGATTGTATTTTCGGGTTCTACCCCTCAGCTTTTAAAATTATACGAGTGCAACGAATGATCAAGATTCAGTGCTCGGCTTGAGCGAGAAATCCTTAACATGAGGGCTGTTTTCATCGCTTTTTCAGTTAATATGATCCTGGGTCTCCGATAAAGACAAATGCGCCCCAGACAAAGGGATAGGGGCTGCCGTAACGTTCCTCTGCGACTTTCATCTCAGCCAGGGCCGCCTGTCTGAGAGCCTGGCACCGGTTCATTTTCCCTGACATGACGTTCTTATAAAAAGCCACCATCAATTCCTTTGTTTCCTTATCCGGCACATTCCACATGCTCATAATCAGGCTTTTTGCGCCTGCCATTGAAAACGCGCGCCTCAAACCGAACACCCCTTCACCCGTCTGAACTTCCCCGAGGCCCGTATTGCATGCCGAAAGAACAACCATATCGGTTCCCCAGAGATTAAGCCCCTGGATTTCTTCCGCAGTGACAACTCCGTCCTCCATGTTTTCATCATGTAATTTTTCTGCATTGTTTGCACCGGCAAGTACGAATCCCGAGCGTAGCATCGGCCTGCTGAGGATATGCCTGTCCAATTCCGGCTTCGACGCCAAGCTTTCATTCGAATAGGGATCCCCGGCGCCGTCATATTCAACATCTTCCATGAAAAAGCCATGGGTGGCAAGATGAAGCATCTTCGGACGACTTTTCTTTTTAAGCGTTTCTTCGAGCGCATCGAGGCCGGTGTAAGACTCCGATTGAAAGTGGTCTTTCAGGATACGGTTTATTTCTTCCAATTCATCCTTGGCCCCCGGCAGCCTGCTAAAATGAAGCGACTTCATGTCCGGAGAGCGCATGCTGATCCCGGAAGCTTCTGTCCGCGTCAAGCCCTGTTTCGCCAGGTATGGCTTTTTTTGATCGGGGGTCAGATCGAAATCCGGGTCGCCTATCAGGACGGCTGTTTCATTTTTAGCTTCGACTTTCCCAAAACGAACCAGCTCCCTTGCAGCGGATAAATAATTAAACGTATATTTTTCGATGAGATATCTCCCGTTTTTATCTACCAGAACCTCAAAAGGGACCAGGTTCAGATTGCCGTCCGGGGATATGAATATCTCTTTGGTTTCGCCCAGTTTTTTTTCAATCGGCGCAAATACAATATCGTAAAGCTCGCGGGAAAGTTTCTCGGCATTTTTTCCCATTGTCGCAATTTCCCGTCGCAGGGAAGCCACCTTTTGATCGATCCCATATGCACGGCCGAGGTAACTCCAACGGACCTTGTCCGGCATGCCGGGAAACAATATGAAAGCAAAGTAATGGCCCTTCTGAAGTTCTTTGTCCTCGTCCTTTGCAAACGACAACACTGTTGGAGTTGCGACGAATTCCAAAAGCACAGCGTTTTTCGGAAGTGAACTGATGATTGTATCACAATCAACCTCGGCCTCCTGCTTTTCCAACACCAACGCACGGCTCAAATTGATGAGCCTGGATTCCAGGCTTTCTCTTGCACTTTCAAAAGCCTGTATTTTTTTCCGGTAAACATCCGGCGGAGTCTCACCCGGTCCGCTGAACAGCAAATTTGATATTTTTGAACTGACGGCGGAAATTTCCTGAAATATTTGCTTTGCCTCAACGCTGTCCTGAACGATCAGTGCTTCCCGGTTCCGCCTTTGAGCTTCCAGGGACATCCCTTTTCTTTTGAACCATATATCTAAAAACGCACGGATTTCACGATTATCGTTCTCTAAAGTGGGCTGCAAGATAAAGCAGATAAGTGGACAAGCGTGTCCTGTTTTTTAACAGAAAAGCGATCTGCTGTTCCTCCGGCATCCATCCGATCACTTTTTCTAGAATTGTGTTGTCGATTTCCTGGGATTTTTTAAAATATTGAAAAGCGGTTTCCGTCCGGCCCATGGCATCGTAGCATTCAGCAAGCTGGTAGAAAGCCGCGGACAATTCCGGATGAATGTCGCCAAAAGCTGTTTGCTTGATCCGCGCGATACGTTCGAGCAGTTCAAGCGCCTCGCTATTTTTACCCGAAAAACGATACGCACTCGCCAAAAAAAACAGCGGGTGGGTCACGTCCAAAGAATCCTGACCAAATTTATTTTCAACGATTTGAACTGCCCGTTTGTAAAATTGTTCGGCCTGATCATAATTTCCAGATGCCTTCTTGAGCCCTCCTAGATCAACAAGGCAATGCGCAACCCGGGGATGCCCGGAGCCGAATGCTTTTTCCGTAACCTCTAAAGCTTTTTTCAAATACAGATCTGCTTTTTCAAATTCCCTTTTGTAAGTGTAAATATTAGCCATGGCTTTATAGCTGTCAGCCTTTTTCGGATGATTATCAGGCAAATTCCTTTCATTTATTTCAAGGGCTCTTGCGGCACAGGTCAGGGCCTCATCCAGATTACCTAAGAATCCATAGTGAGAAGCCAGTGTATTCAGAGCGTCTGCAACATGCGGATGGTCTTTTCCAAAGAGATTTTCCCGAAGCTTCAATGCTTGTTTGAAAAAACTCTCTGATTTTTTATAATCTCCAATTGTTTGATAATAAAAACCAAGGGATAATAAAGAGTCCGCATATTCCAACGATTCCGTTCCCGTTGCTTTTCCCTGTATTTCCAAAGCTTTTTTATAAGTGGATTCTGCTTTGGGATAATCCCCGATTCTTTTAAAAAACGATGCGAGACTATTTAACGCTGAGGCAAAAGAGGGGTGCTCAGGTCCAAAGGCATTTTTGCTGATATCCAGCGAGGCTTTTAAGTGAGTCTCCGCTGTTTTGTAATCACCCATGCGCTCACAGACCAGGGCCAGCCCTTGCAATGCTGGTTGAAGATTCGGGTGAAGACTGTCTAGCGACTCAGTAATCAAATCGTGGGATCGTTCGTAAAAGGCTTTTGCTTCTGAAAGATTGCCAAGATCGTAATGGCAAAGGGCTATGTCATTCATGGTCCATTGCCAGACGGGTATCTTTTGGATCCAGGATCTTTTCTTCTATTTTCAACAACCGCACATAAAGGTCTTTGGCATGATGATAGTCTGCGAAGGTTTTTATAAACCTCGGCCAATTCACTCAACGTCCTGCCAACTGCTGAGACTCCGGTCCGTACTTTTCTTCCTCGACAACCAGAGTTTTTTTGAGCAAGGGGAGCGCTTTTTCAAAATCGCCGTGTTTTTTTAAAAAGAACGCCAGATACTTTCGATCCAATCTCACCTTTTCACTTTCAGCGCCCAGCGCTTTTTCATTGATCTCAAGCGCTTTTTCGTAATGCTCGCCGGCTTTTTCATATTTGTTTTGCTTTTCGTAAAGAAATGCCAGGTTGATCAAGACAGTACCTGTCATGGCGTTTTCATCGCCAAAGTGGCGGCCGATTATTTTTAAAGACTCCTTGTAGCAAGTTTCCGCGTTTTCAAAATCGCCGATATCCATATAAGCCCAAGCCAATGCGTTGTAGACATTGCCGACTTCGGGATGATTTTCGCCCACCGATTTCATTTTGATCGCAAGGAGTCTTTTTAAAAGCGGCAAGGCTTCAGTGAGCATTGCCGTGTTTCTTGATAAAACCCGGCCAATGACCACAGGTAGTCCGCGACTTGAGGATGATCCGGGCCATGGGCTTTTTCGGCAATTTGCAGGGATCTTTGGTACAGGGACAGCGCCTTTTCCCGATCACCCATGTTCTCGTATAAATAGGCCAGATGGGCTATCACGTTACCCACATCGGGATGATCCGGCCCCAATTTTTCCTCTCTTATCCTCAGCGCCAGCGAGAGATAGCGCTCCGCCTTTGAATGGTCTTTGAATCGCACGCACAGTGTGCCGACATCAATCAGGACATGGGGGTCTTTTATTTGATCCGGATCTTTAGAAAGGGCTGTGCTATAAATATCATAAGATTTCCTGAAAAATTGGATGGAATCGGCCTGGCTTCCCATCTGCTCGTAGAGCCTGCCGATCCAATGCAACGTTCCGGCAACCTGAAGGCTTTCAGAACCGTAGGTCTTTTGTTCCAATTCCAAGACTTCCTGTGCTGCGGAAATCGCCTCGATATATTTGCCTTCCCTCTCGAGGAGTTCCACATCGGCAACCAACCTGTCTATGGCATTAGAATCGCTTTCCTCAAGATAAGCGAATCCAGGGGAAAGAGCACAAAGCAGGGATACCATCAGAATGGTAATAAACCCGCGAAAGAGGCGCATAGGGTTCGTTCCTTTTTTAGAAAGCATACCGCTGACCCGCTTTAAACGGCTGAGTCTGGGTGAACGATTACGATCAGCGGCAGAAGTTTGAGCCCGGGATAAGGGATCTTTTTCTGTCTGATGGCGTCTGCAAACTCCCCCGCCAATTCCAAGAGCGTAATTCTTTTTGGTGGTTTTTTATAGCTTGAAATGTCGTGTTCACCGCTATTCTGGAGTCCGATTAAATCGATGATTCCATCACAATCCTTGTCCATAAAATAGGCCATTTTCAACCATTCATTTTCCTCGCTGGTGATAAGCGTATCAATCAGCCCGTCTTTGTGAGAGTCAAACAATACATACAGTGCGGGTCCATCTGCAGAAGGCAATACAGACCAAAAATCCGGGGGAGGTTTTCTTCCGGCGAAATAGCAGCCCAGAATATTATTCCATCCCTCTCCTGTGGAATCATAGGCTTCGCTGCACCGAATCTTACCGCTCACCTGTGGCGGAACGGTGTCATGAACGATTTTTTCCGATAAAAAGGCTTTAATTTCATCCACGGCCACCGCATAGTTCAATCCCTCGGTACCTGTCCTGACAAAAGAATTGATTCCGATCAACTGCCCCTGATCATTAAATAGAGGCCCGCCGGAACTCCCCGGATTCACGGGTGTCTGCGTCTGGATGATCTTTGCCCGGTGGACCACACCATCCCGGGTTTTCCATTCATAACCGGGTCGGATCTGGCTGATAAAACCCTTTGTATAGGTCCAGATTTCTCCCTCCGGATGGCCAATGGCATGAACGTCCTGGCCAATCGAAATGCTGGATGGATCCGCCAAATCCATAAAGGAAATATCTTTCGGAGGGCTGTCGATCTTTAAAAGCGCCAGGTCTCGAACCGGATCGATTCTGATTACAGTTGCCCTGAAGGCAAGCTCCCGTTTCAGTTCCGCGCTGTCCTTGGGTTTGAATACAACAACTGCTTTTTTTGAGTTATTTACGACATGCCAATTGGAAATCAAAAGCCCTTCTCTGCTGATAATGGCGCCGCTGCCCATTATGTCGTCGCTTAAAATGCAGACAACGGACGGGGCCACACTCTGGAAGGCCACAATTTCCTTTACGCCGCGGACATTTTCGAGCAATACGTTCTTGCCGATATTACCCAGAGCATCTGAGATCTTCACCTCAAGATTGCTTTGCTTCTCGGAACGCTCGTGAAGGACATCAAGGAGGCTTTCCGGCAACTCAAAGGCTCCGGGAATCCCTGGATATGAAAAGAGCCCCAGGGTTAAAACAATCAAACTGATCAACACTCGAATTTTTCCCATATCAGCACCTCCTTGATGCCGGTTGCGGTTTCAGAATGGCCCCTTTCACGAACATTACTATTATAAATGAAATTTAAAAGTATTTAAATGGGGCCGGGTTTTGAATACCCGGTGAGACCTCTATCTTTTCCTACATCAAGGATGAACCCTGAATCCTTGATTTGCTTTAAATGATGCCGGTGTCCATGGATCGATGGCGTCTCCATGTTCTCAGTTATCCGTAGTTCCAGGTGTCGCGGACGTCTGCAAGAGGGATCACCCGGATTTTTTCGGTGAGAGGATAAGCCGCTTTCCCGGGATAGACGACCCAAAGCTGTTCCAATTTGAGGTCTTCTACTGCCGTTTTCATGGATCGAGTCAACCGTGGGGCGTCTTCATATTTGAATTCCACCCCCCAGCTTTGTCCGCGCGCCTGCCAGAAAAGATCGAGTTCCGCACCGGCGTGGGTGTTCCAGAAATAGAGATCCCCGTCTTCCTTTTCCAAGGTTCGGCAGACGCAATCCAGGGCAAAACCTTCCCAGGAGGCGCCGAGCCGGGGCGAAGCGTACAACTGATCCGGGGTTTCGATGGATTGCAAGGCATGGAACAACCCGGAGTCGCGAAGATAGAGTTTCGGCCGCTTCACCAGACGTTTTCCGATGTTGACGAACCAGGGTTGGAGGATGCGGATCATGAATGTGCCTTCCAGAATATCGCAGTATTTCCGGATGGTCATATCGGAGACACCGAAAGATCGGCCCATCTCCGCATAGTTCAGGATATGGGCATGGTAGTGGCTTAACATGATCCAAAAGCGGCGCAGCGTTCGGGCCGGAATCGTGATCCCCAACTGGGGAATGTCCCGTTCCAGAAAGGTCGTCATGTATTGGCTGCGCCAGAGCAGGCTTTCATCGTCCGACGCCGAAAGGAAGGATCGGGGCAATCCTCCACGCCACCATAGGTTCTTGATGGCCCCGGGATCGATATCGCTGAGGCGAAATCCGCCCAATTGAAGATATGCGATCCTTCCGGCGAGAGATTCCGAACTCTGACGGATCAAATCCCGAGAGGCGCTTCCCAGGATAACGAATTTGCGGTTTTTACCTTGATCCACCAGGTAGCGCAGAAGCGTAAAAAGATCGGGCAACCGCTGGATCTCGTCGATGACGATGAGTCCTGTCAGGTCTTCCAGTGCAAGCTGAGGATGCTCCAAGCGGACAAGATCCTGGGGGTTTTCCAGGTCGAAATAAGCATCAGCATCAAGCGTTTTTGCCAGCGTCGTTTTTCCGCACTGCCTAGGACCCAGGATCACCGTGACGGGAAATACAGAAATAAGCTTGATTAACCTGGAACGGTCCGTTTTTCTATCGATAAGGTTCATGGGGGCACCTTAAATGATCTATCTTGAAAAATCAAACTCTATATTTGATATTTCAAGGATCATGCGAGTTTTCGAGAGGGCGGGATTTCGGACAAAGAGTGGCGCGATTGATGGAAAAAGATGATGAAATATCCGATGGTTTCCTAAAAGCGCGTCATGGACTTTCTTGGTGCCTTTTTCGGACGAAAAGGAAAAGCACAAATCCCAATGCTGCAGCGGCGGTATTCAGGGTGAATGCAAGGTCATAAGTACCTGTTGTATCCCTCAACCAGCCGGTCACCCAATGGGACAGGATGGCTCCTGCCCCGTAGAAAGGGGTCCACGCCCCGATCACCGTACCCATCACAGCTCTCGGAAAATAATCCCCCGCACATGCACCGTAAATGGGGAAAGTCGCCCCGTAAAAAATGGCCAGGAGCCCCACCATTCCATACAGCAGGCCAGGACTTCGAGACATCAGGATTCCCACCAGGGATACGGTGATAAAGGCGTTGGATACCAGGATCATTTTCCTTCGACCCAGGCGATCCGAGAGCGGGAGCACCGTGAGGACACCGGCCACCTGGCTGAAGCCGTGCACTGTTGCCAGGAGGCTCGCTTTTTCCAGGGGGATTCCCATCTGAGTCCTGGCGTAATCGACCATGAAGGTGGTGATGCCGTAAAGGGCATAGGATATGCAAAAATAGGAAAGACCGATCTTCCAAAATGTCATGTCCGTGAATATCGAGGAAAAGCGGTGGGACGCAATTTCTCTGGGCTTTAAATCAAGGGGAGGGGACTTGTCGGGATCGGTTCGGCCCCAGGGCTGAAAACCTGCCGATTCGGGATCGCTGCGCAAAAAAACAGAATTCACGACAACCATGGCCAGCGCCGCGAAGCCCAAGATATACCAGGCATACCGCCAGTCGAAATGCCGGACGATCCATGGGAATACCGCTCCCATGGCGGCTAACCCAAATCCGTATCCGGTCGAAATGATACCGAGAGCCAGTCCTCTCCGGCGGGGATCAAACCAGCGTTGGACTACGGTGATGACGGGTGTCCACATGCCGGTGGCGCCGACTCCCACGACTGCATAAAAAAGGCAGGCCGTCCACAGAGTCTCCTGTGGTGCCCATCAGGAGTACTCCGAGGCTCAAGATGACGCCGCAGGCCGAAATCACGGGTCGGGCTCCGAAACGATCCGTGAGCAGACCCGTCAGGGGGGTCAGCAAAATATAAGCAAATAAATAGGCGTTATAGATGGATCCGCCGGCGGTCCGAGTCAACCCCAGGTTTTGGATCATCTCCGGAAGAACCACCCCATACCCGAGACGGACGGAATAATTAACGAACAGGTTGGCAAAGCTGATCGCCAGAATCACCCATGCCCAGTGAAGGGCGGCGGCTTTTTTTAACGCAGGATCAATCGGTGATATATCCATGCGGATCATTCATGAAGGCCTTATAGATTCGATAATGCATCGTTTCCTCGTACTTCACGGCGGTTACCGGGATATGGTCAAAGCTGTAAATGGATGCCTCGGGGCAGGCTAACAGGATCGGGGAATGAGTGGCGATGATAAACTGAGCGTGTCCCGCTTTTCCCTCTTTTGTCAATAATTTTAAAAGCTCGAGTTGGGTGGCGGGGGAAAGGGCTGTTTCCGGCTCGTCCAGGAGATATAGCCCTTTAATCCGATACCGGGATTTAAAATAAGACATGATGGATTGTCCGTGAGATTGCGTGATCAAGGATTTTCCCCCGAAATATTCGAGCTGCCCGGCGTCCACAGTCGCCCACTCCTCTAAAAATTGTGCGAAATCCTGGAACACGGATGACCCGAAAAAGGATCCCGGAACCCGGCCGTCTGCCCATTTGACCGAAATGTACCGGCAGAGCTTGTCTTCGAAGGGATTGTTTTCAAAGCGCCTTCCGATTTCTCTTCTCCAGATATAGATGCCGCATTGATGGGCGAGGGCTTCCAGAAGAGTGGATTTGCCCGATCCGTTTTCACCCACGAAGAGAGTAATGGGAGAATCGAAAACAATTTCCCGGGTCTGATGAAATAAGGGGAGGTTGAAGGGATAATGGCAGTCAGTCGGGTAGCGATCCGGATGAAAAACGACACGATCAAGATGCACGAGGTCTCCTTTACCCTATACCCAGGTCCATAGGAACAAGACCATCAGGGAGAATATCGTTATGGGAATCCCGACGACAGCATGTTCCTTGAAGGTCATCGCAATGCCGTATGGAGAGGCCCGTTCCGCCACAATGAGATTGGCGATGCTCCCGATGAGGATCAGGTTTCCGGCAAAGGTGCTGGAAACGGCCAGTGAATACCATTCCACCGGGTTTGTCGGATCCAAAAACGGAAGCAGGAGCATCGTTGCCGGAACGTTGCTTACTAGATTGCTCAACACCGCGGAGACGCCGGCCAGGATATAAAGGTTATGCAGGTCGATCCCGCTCGATTTCAAATACTCTATCACCAGCTTCGGATAATTGCCATTTGAAATCCCTTCGATGACGATAAACAGGGCGCAAAACAGGATGATCAAATGCCAATCGATGAGTCCCAAAATGGATCGGGTTTTCAACTTCCTGCTGCATAGCAAGACCCCTGAAACAGCCATGGCCGATATCTCTCTCGGGATCGGAGTCAAGAAGAGAATTACAAGAATTCCGATGGAAACAAGCCCCTTAGTTGTCCACCAAATATTGAAACACCGGCCATGCCTCTTCCGCCACCTGGGATGCAACCGGTTGATGCAAGTTCATCTTTTTTCGATAGAACGCCAAGAGGATCAGGTAACTTCCCAAAAGACTGATGATGGAGGGAGGGGCGCACCAGAGAAAGAATTGTGCGAAGTGAAGCTTTCCGACCTGACCTATCAGCATATTCTGGGGATTCCCGATCAGGGTGGCCGCGGAGCCGATGTTGCTGGAGACCGCAAGCCCGATCAAAAAGGGCATGGGGTTGAGTCCCGCCCGATTCAGGGAAAGAGCCAGAACCGGGGTGAAGGCAAAACAGATGATGTCGTTGGCCAAAACCGCCGATAAAAGGGCGCTCACGATCATGCTCACCAGCAAAAACAATCGGGGGCGGGGGAGCAGATTTAAGACCTTGGAGACGGTCCAGGTATAAAATCCTCCCAATCGGAGCTGGGCGGATACGACCATCAGGGCGTAAAGGAGGAGGATCGTCGGGAAATCAACGGCAGCGACGGCGTTCTCCATGGTGACAATGCCGAAAACCACCATGGCGATGGCACCCAGAAGGGCGATTCCGACACGATCAATGACCAGGCCCGGAACCCGCCCGATCGCGACGCCGATATAGGTCAGGATGAAAATGATCGTGGAAAGCATTTCAGGGCATGGGGAAAAGCGATTCGGAAAGCATCCGGACAGGAAAAAACCATGATCTGAGGCGGGGATGTCCGCTCGGGGAATTCCGGATCAATGGGTTACCTGCAGCTCGGATATGCGCTTATCATCGTTGAATTGCAATAGGTGGAAAGGCTTCTAAATTTTCAAATTCTGCATTGCAAAACCCCAGTTGATCCTCTTTTCGATAACGGCCTGGACGTAGTCTGCGCGCCGATTCTGGTAATCGAGATAGTATGCATGTTCCCAGACGTCTATGGTCAGAAGCGGTTTCAGTCCTGCGGTCAGAGGTGTTTCGGCATTGGCGGTATTAACGACCTTGAGGGCATTTCCGTCCGATACCAGCCATGCCCATCCGCTTCCAAACTGAGAAATGGCTGCCTCGGCAAGTTGTTTTTTGCAGGCCTCGATACTTCCGAAAGATCTTTGTATTCTCTGTTTCAAGGCGTCGGGGGGATCTCCGCCGCCGTCAGGCTTGAGGCTTTTCCAATAGAAGTCGTGGTTCCAGGCCTGGGCGGCGTTGTTGAAAAATAGTTGCTCGCCGTGCTTTTCCGCGGTTGTCAGCACGATTTTTTCCAGGGCCATTTCGGCATAGGGCTTGCCGACGACCAGCTTGTTTAAATTGTTGAGGTATCCCTGGTGGTGCCGACCGTAATGGATGCTCAGAGTTTTAGCGGAAATGACCGGCTCCAGGGCGTTTTCAGGGTAGGGAAGGGGTGGCAGAGTAAAAACATCTGCGGCGAAAACGTGATGGAAAAGATCTCCCATCAGAATCATGCAGGCCGCGCCGGAGGCTGTTTTGAGGAAATGACGCCGGGTCATCCAGCTCGATGCTTCAGTTTTAGACATTTGTTTTTTCCCTCCGTGGTTTTCCCTTGTTTTTGGGTGTGAGCGTTTATGAAAAAGAGGCGACGGTCATGCGGTATTCGCCTTTGAACCATTCTCTTTTAATCAAGCGGTTTTCCGTGACACTGAGGTTTTTGGACTGCAATAAGCCTAAAAACTGATCCTCATAAGTCACCTTTCCGAAATCGATAGTGGTGACAAATTTAAGCTTCGGCTTGATAAATTCGATAAGCGGGACCTTTCCCGTGAAAACGGTTTGAAAGAAAAGGATTTCGCCGTTGGGTTTGAGCCACTCATGAACCCGATCCAGCACCAGATTCTGATTTTTGAAAAGCATGAAGCTCATGGTGAAAAAAATGTAATCGAAGCGGGTCTCTTGGGGAGGATCGAATGTTTCTACCGGCTGGCAGTGAATCGTCACGTGATTTTCAAGATCGAATTGCTGAATGTTGCTGGCGCAGTGCTGCAGGTAGTTTTTGTTGATGTCGATGCCGGTGATATGGAGTCCCTTGTCCTTGATGAGTCTGTGAAAATGGTCCATCATCACGCCGTTTCCGATACCCACATCCAGGATGGACGCTTTGTCACGAACGTATTCTAAACAATTTTGATAGCAGTAATCGGTGGCGCTATTGATGATCATTTTATACAATAAATTTTTCATGTGCAGCCTCCGAGGGTGATGCCTCCGATCTTTTCCAACAAGTCTTTTCGGGGAGGAGAAAAAACCTCTATCACTTCCGCACCCTCTTCAAGGCAACGTCCGCTGTGCAAGACGTCAGGCGGGACCCGATAGGCGATACCAGGCAAAACGGTCCTTTCTTCGTCTCCGATGGTCAAAAGGATGGATCCTTTCAGGACCATTCCCATCTGTTCATGGAAGTGTGCATGCTCCGGTATCCGGGCGCCGGGGGAAAGGTAGAAAAAGACCAGGCTCATCCTGTCTGCCGGAACCAGCCGGATCGACACCCCTTCAGCCAGATCGGTTGTCGGAATCCCTTTAATCTGAAAAAAATTCATGGATACTTTCCTTTTATAGTTTATACTTAAATACCGCAAACCTTACGGATGTCTTCATTTTCCCGAATTTCGGCGACGGTTCCCTGATAATAAATTCTGCCGTCGTCGATGATATACCCATATTCGCTGAGACTCAAGGTGAACTTCACATTTTGTTCGGCCAGAAGGACGGTCAATCCGGATTCCTTCAAGAGTCGGATCCGATCTCTGAAGATCTGGACCATGCTCGGGGCCAGCCCCTCTGTGGGTTCGTCAAGTAGGAGGCATTCCGGGTTTCCCACCAGGGCCCGGGCGATGGCCAGCATTTTCTGCTCGCCCCCGCTCAATAACCCCCCCTTTCGGGTCGAATATTTCCGTAAAGATGGAAAAAGATCAAAGACGTGCTGAATGTCCCAATATTCCCACTCTTTCCGTTTGCGTGAGGCAATCTCCAGGTTTTCGAAAACGGTGAGATCGGCAAAGATGCGCCGGTCATCGGGTACGTAGCCGATCCCTTTCCGGCACAAGATGTAAGGCGGTCTTCCGGAGATGACCTCTCCTTTGAAAAGGATTTTCCCCATTCGCGGAGGAGTCAGTCCCATGATGCTTTTCAGGGTGGTGGTCTTGCCGGCGCCGTTTCGACCCAGGAGGCATACAACCTGGCCGCGATTGACCGTGAAACTGACATCGAAAAGGATATGACTTAACCCGTAAAAAGTGTGGATATTATGCAGTTCAAGCATCATTCGGTTCCCAGGTAAGCCCGCTGGACTTCCAAATTGTTTTTGACTTCTTCAGGCTTTCCTTGAACCAGAGTCCGGCCCTGTTCCATCACCATGATCCTGTGGGAGACGCCGAAAACCACATCCATGTCGTGTTCGCAAAAGAGAATGGTCAGACCCCGAGTCTCGGCAAGGCGCTTGATCAGGGATATTGTGGTGGCGGTTTCCTCCGGCGACATCCCTGCTGTGGGTTCATCCAATATCAACAACCGGGGTTCATTTCCCAGCGCGATGGCGATCTCAAGCAATCGACGATCGCCATGGGATAGGGATCCTGCAATCTCCTGATGCTTGTCTGCGAGTCCTGCATTTTCCAGGATGGATTGCGTTTCCTTGACGAAAAAGGAGTCGGAGGAAAGAAACAGGTTCAGATTTCGGTTTTTTTGGGAAAGCACGGAGACCTGGACGTTTCTGAAAACCGACAGCCGGTGGAAAATATTGGCGATCTGGAAAGATCGGGCGATCCCTTTTTTACAGATGCGGTGGGACGGCATCGATGTGATATCCTCTCCGAGAAAGGTGATGGTTCCTCCGTTGGGTTTGAGTTGACCGGTGATCAGATTGAAAAGGGTCGTTTTACCGGCACCGTTGGGCCCGATGACCGCCACGATTTCCCCTTTTTCTACGGACAGGCTAGCCCCGTTGACCGCCTTGAACCCGTCGAAATCTTTTTGTGCATTTTCAACCCGAAGCATTCAGATGTCCTGTTTGGCTTCCAGAAGGAGTTCCCTGCGCTTAAGCTTCAGCGCGATAAATCCCATCACACCTTCGGGAAGAAAAAAGATCAATAGGATCAGAATAACACCCAGGATCAGGGTCCAGTATTCCGTGTAGACACCTGCGAAGGTCCTCAAAGAAACCATGATCGCTGCTCCCAAAATCGGTCCGGAGAAAGTAAACCATCCACCTAAAAGACACATGATCATGATTTCCAGAGACAGCACCCAAAACATCAAATCCGGAAAAACAGACCGTTCGACCACGACGAAGAAGACACCGGCTACTCCGGCAAAGAAGGTTGCGATGACGATGGCAAAAAGTTGATGCCGCCTCACGTTGATGCCGACGGCGGCGCATCGCTCCGGGTTGTCTCGGATCGCCCGGAGAGTGATTCCGAATGGAGACTTATAGATCCTGTAAAGCGCAATCAGGCAGACCGACAAGACGATGAGGATCACATAGTACGATCGGGTGATGCCCGAAAGGATGCCGGGAAGCTTTATGCCGTGGATGCCGTCATCCCCGCCGGTCAAGGCGTACCAACGAAAGGTCACGGCCCAGATCAGGGATCCCAATGAGATCTGGAGCATACCGAAGTACAGGCGGCTCAGCCGAACGCAAAACAAACCGATAAGCCAGCCGGCGAGAGCGGCGCATACGGGACCGGCGATGAATCCGACCCAGGGCGGAAGGCCGGTTTTGGTCAGAATCAGGGCCAAAGTATAGGCGCCGATGCCGTAAAAGACCCCGTGATGAAATTGATACAACCCTCCGTGCCCCACAACCAGGTTGAGGCTCACGGCCAGGATGGCGGTGACAAAGATCACGGAGAAGATGTAGATATAAAATGCGGGTAAAAATGCAGGCGCAAGTATCAAAAGAGCCAATAGGATGCTGTTGAATATCGGGGTTCTCCCTTTCTGGAAATCGATGGCGCGCATTTCTTGGACTCCTACCAGACCGACTTGAGCATCCCACGAGGTTTCCAGATCAATACGATGACCACCGCAATGTAGGGGAACACAATGGCAAACTGCGGTAAAAACAATACTCCAAAGGATTGGGTGAGGCCGAAGATGAGGGATCCCGCCATGGCCCCCCACATGTTTCCAAGGCCGCCGATAGTCACGATGAGAAAGGTTTCAATGATGATGTCATGGTCCATACCGAGGGTGACGCTCACGGTGGGAGAGACCAGCGCTCCTCCGAGGCCCGCGAGAGAACATCCCAAAATAAAGGCAAAAGCAAAGACCCAGCTCACATTGATGCCGATGGCGCTGACCATTTCCCGGTCGGCGGCGGCGGCGCGGGCGATCTTGCCGAGGCGGGTCTTGTTTGAAAAGAGATAGAGCGCCACAGCGATAATCGGACCCATCACCAAAAGGAAAAGGTTATACTTGGGAATGGGCGAACTGAAGACCGTTATAAAACCCTGGAGCAGTTTCGGGGCTGTCACGGACCGGTAATCTGCGCCCCAGAAAATTTTAACCAGATCCCCCAGGATGAGCATAAGGGCAAAGGTAAACAGCAGGAGCATTAAATGTTCCCGTTCGTAGAGGTGGCAGAAAAGAGCGCGCTCCGCCACCAGGCTGATGAGTGCTACCACCAACGGAGAAAGCAGGAGAGCAAACCAGAAGCCGGTGGAACCACCTCCGAAAAAAGTCGTCAGGCCGTGGGCGACAAAAGCGCCGATCATGTATAAAGACCCATGGGCCACATTGGGTACTCTCAGAACGCCCAGTATGAAACTCAATCCCGCGGAAACCACGAAGAGGATCATGGCCCGGCTGATGCCGACCAAAAAATGGTTTCCGATGGCGGACAGGAATGCCGCTTGCGAAGCTTCCATATCCCATCAACCCTGCATGCCGAGGGGTGGTTTAAATGGATAACCGGTACGCAGGCCTAAAAACGCTACTGAAAAAGCCGGCGTACCGGTTGGTTTCGGATAGCCTTTACTTGCCACGGGCTTTTTGGATCTCATCGCAGGTCGGCATGACTTCTTCGCCTGTTAGAGCCGAGATGTCGCTTGCGATGACGAAGTTATTCTTCGGATCTTTTTTCGTGACTCCGAAATACATGGGATAAACCGCCTGGTGATCGCACGCGCGCATTTCCACCAATCCACCGACAGGGTTTTTCACCTTCAGACCTTCCAGGGCGTCGATGAATTTCTCCCGGTCGATGGCGCCGGCTTTCTTGAACCCTTGCGCGATGAACTGGGCGGTCAGATACGCATTGAAGGCTGGGAATCCCGGCGGATTTCCGTAGGCTTTCTGGAAAGAGTCTACAAAAGCTTTATTTTCAGGTGTTTCAGGGTGATAGAAAAGATATTGGATAGTCCCCATGACACCTTCCGGAGCCTCTGCTGCCAGTGGTTTTAAAACCGAGTGATCGATGGCCGTATGAAACCATGATGGGATTTTCGCTGCCATTCCGGTTGCCTTGAGCGCTTTCATGGCATTCGTCATACCTGATCCACCCGTGCAGAAAATGACCGCATCCGGTTTGGCCCCCATGATGGAGGTGAGATAAGGAACTAGATTCGGGCTCTCCTATTTTCCACCAGGACTCCCCGATATTTTCAACTTCAGGTTTCAGGGCCTTCAGATTTTTCCAGACTGAATTCGCAATGGCATGGCCGTATGCGTAGTCTTCACCGGCAATCCAGTATTTTTTATAAGGCTTCTTGGCCAGGCCCACACCGCCGGCTTTGCCGGCCATGGCCGTATTTTCCGCCGTGGAGAAGACGTAGCGGTGTCCTTCGGCGCCGGTGATCTTCTCGTCCTTGGAAATCCATACGATGAAGGGGATCTTTTCTTCTTTGGCGATGGTCTTGGACACGGCCAGGGCCGCAGCGCTGTTGATGGTTCCGACCAGGATGTCGACTTTTTCGTTCAACACCAGTTCCTTTGCCATGTTCAATGCAATGTCCGGTTTGAATTTGGTGTCGCGTGTGGTAAACTCAATTTTGCCGCCCAGCACGCCTTCCTTGTTGATCTCTTCAAGGGCCATTTTAAAGCCGTTGAGCGCATCATTGCCGTAGACCGCAGCGGGGCCGCTGTAACAGTCGATGATGCCGACTTTAATGTTGCGGGCCTGGGCGCTTGCGGGCAGAAACATCGATGAAACGACAACGAGCGCGCAAATCCCCAGCGCAACGATTCCCCAAAGACCATTTTTGGTGACTTTCATGGCTCCTCCTTGTTCTTATGCGTTTAATACGATAGTCAGGTGCATCACGATGCAGAACCCTCACTTTGTCGAGACTTTTTATAGGAAAAAGGAATTCCGATGTCAACGGAATCCCGTACCCTTAGAAAAGCTTGTCTTGGGGTCAGGCCGGATGGTAAAAAGCGAAGCTGTGATAAAAATATCATCGGGTGCGACTTTTGAGCGAAGACTCGGTAAAAACTTCTGAAATCTTTAAGAAAAACGTTTTTATCATCGGGAGCGGCATTTGGACTTTTCCTCCATGAACCGCCATCACACGGATGCATTCCGATCCATGGTGGCACCGGATCGGTTTTCAACAGGGGAATCCTACCTGGATCTTCACTCGGCGGATCAATCTTTTCATACCCCTAAGCGTCCGGATGCAGTGATATGGCCGGTAAACCGGGATGAAGTTTGCCGGATCCTTGCCTTCGCCGACACACACCGGATTCCTGTCACCGCATGGGGGGCCGGAACCAGCATGGAAGGCAACCCCATCCCGGTTCACGGGGGCCTGGTCGTCGATTTTTGTCGGATGAACCGGATTCTCGACATTCGCGAGGCAGATTTTCAGGCCGACGTGGAGCCGGGGGTCATTTATCAGGATTTAAATGAAAAACTCAAATTCAGGGGGCTCTTTTTTCCACCCGACCCCGGGGCGCGGGCCACCATTGGTGGTATGATCGCCAACAACGCAAGCGGTCCGCACACCATCCGGTATGGGGCGACAAAAGACTGCATTCTGCAAATGGCCATTGCCCTGGCTAACGGGGAACTCATTAAGACGGGGACCCGCGCATCCAAAACTTCCTCGGGGTATGATCTTCTCCATCTTTTTGTCGGGTCTGAAGGAACCCTGGGCCTGGTAGTGGAGGCCACTGTTCGCCTGGCAGGGCTCCCGGAAGCCCTTTCCGCCGCCATCGCCGCTTTCCCGTCATTGGAAGCGGCAGGAAGAGGAGTCTGCGAGATCATCCGCGCCGGGCTTGACCCGTCAGCCTTGGAGCTTATGGGATCCGAATGCATTCCCTTGATGAATCAGGAGCGGAATCTCGGTCTTGAAACTTTCCCTACACTTTTTATGGAATTTCAGGGGCCTTCCCGGGAATATCTCCTGCACGTGGTACATATGGCTCAGGAAATTTGTGCGGAAGTAAAAAGCGTATCGTTTTATCCGGGAATCGGGCGCGAGGAGCACGACCGGATTTTCCAAGCCCGGCATGAGTTGGGAGAGATGATCCTAAGGAAACACCCCGGATGCCGGGTTTTGGTGGTGGATGTCGCGGTGCCGGCATCGGCGTATCCGGAAATGATCATTCATGCCCAAAAGGAGATGGAGCAAAGCGGCTTGACGGGGTACATCTTCAGCCATGCCGGAGACGGGAACCTGCACCTGAACCTTGTGGGAAAAAAGGAGGATACGGCGGTCTGGAAGCGGATCGAGGGGATAGCCGGTCGGATGGTGGAGAGGGCCCTGAGCTGTGGTGGTACCGCCACCGGGGAGCACGGAGTAGGTATCGGGAAGCGCGCATTTATGGAAATCGAACACGGCGAAAGCCTGAAGTGGATGCAGGGTATCAAGGCCCTTTTTGATCCCAACGGCATTTTGAATCCGGGAAAGATTTTTCCATAGCCGCTTGGAACCCGCCATTTTCAATGAGCAACAGAGGGTTCCACAGATTTCTTGAACGATCCTTTTTATAAATCGCCTTATTTTCATATTCCTATTGGAGGATGCAAAAACAGTGGAAAAAGCGTTGAAGATCGGAATCTTAGGTGCTGGAAAAGTCGGAGTAACCATTGCGGTTATGCTGGAATCATGCCCATTTTGCCGTGAGGTGGTCCTGGCGGACAGCAGAAGCCATCTTCCGGACGCATTCCGAGATCGGCATCACTTTTCATCTTTTAATTTCACCGATGCTGCAAAACTGGATTCATTTATCAACGGCAAAGACGCCATAGTGAGTGCCGCTCCGTTTTATCTGAACAAAGAAATCGCTGCGTTGTGCGCAAAAAAGGAGGTAGCCTATTTTGACCTGACCGAAGATGTGCAGACTACAGAAGCGATCCGCAACCTTGCGAAAGGGGCGAAAATTCCCTTCATGCCTCAATGCGGTCTTGCGCCCGGGGCGATCAATATTATCGGCGCAAGCCTTGCCCAGGAACTCCACTCGGTTCGAAGTCTAGAATTGAGGGTTGGAGCGCTCCCCCTGTATGCCAGCAATGCCATGAAATATTATTTAAGCTGGAACACCGCAGGTTTGATCAATGAGTATTGCCGTCTTTGCGATCATTTGTTCGACGGACAACCCCTTAAAGCCAAACCATTGGAGGGGATCGAACGTCTCACACTCGACGGCACCGAGTATGAAGCTTTTTACACCTCAGGCGGTGTCGGCACCCTGTGTGAGACCTATGAGGGCAGGATCCGAGATCTGAACTATAAGACGATCCGGTATCCCGGCCACCGGGATCTCATGAAATTTTTGCTTTACGATTTAAACCTCATCGATAATAAACAATTGCTCACCCAAATTTTTGATCAGGAAGTCCCTACCACGGAAAACGACGTCGTCATCCTTTATATCAACGTGGTGGGTGAGGATGAAAAGGGAGTCCATCAGCGCAACTTCGTCAAGAAAATTTACGGGGATTTTATTGATGGAAAGCGATTTTCCGCCATCCAGCTTTCTACTGCGGCAAGCCTGGTAGCGATCCTCGAACTTTTCAGCCGGCAAGCGCTGGGCACCGGATTTGTAAAACAGGAATCGGTCAATCTGGCCGACTTTACAGATACTCGATGGGGCAAGCGCATTTATGGCGATTAGGCAAATTCCTGAAAACCGGCAATTGACAATTTTCTTGCTTTCATCATTCGGAAAGGATAAAGGGATTTCAATCAGTAAAGTCCTGCCATAGTCTGGCAGGGCGGTTTCGCTCTGAAGGAATAATACACTTTCGGTGTTGCCTCCTCCAGGTTGAAACTTTGAGAATTAAAAAATGGAAAGGAGGAGGGTAACATGCCCAACGGAACCGTGAAATGGTTCAGCAATTCAAAAGGGTACGGTTTCATTAAACAGGAAGACGGGCCGGATGTTTTTGTTCATCATTCGGCCATCGATGGGACCGGATTCAAATCTCTCAATGAGGGCGACCAGGTTACGTTCGAAATTGAAAAAGGACCCAAAGGCCCCGCTGCCGTGAATGTCAAGGTGATTTAGCGTAGGGTACCGAAATCGAAAGGGCATCCCTAATCTTTGGGACGCCCTTTTGTTTTTATCGTGTTTTCTTAAAACATGCTGACCGGATTTTTATCTCGAGCGATAGGGTCAAAAGGGTTCTTTAAGATTAAAATACATTCTAAGGAGGTGAAGACGTGGCCAGATCGAACTATCAGTTTCAAAAAAGACAGAAAGAGTTGGCCAGGAAAAAGAAAAAAGAGCTGAAAAGACAACGCAAGTTCAACAAAGACGAACCATCGTCGGAAAAAGATTCGGATGATGGAGAGGATTCGGCTGCAAAGCCCGAAGATTGAAGAAATAAGATAGTGAGAGCGTCCAAAGATTCACCTGGGAACAGGTGCCGTCTGCTCTTAAAGATACATGACGGTGCCCATCGCATCCGGCATCAATCGGGGAGAATCTGTACGATGGCGCGCTCGACTTCGACAGGGGCGCTGATCTGATTCTGAAGGCTCATGATGGTTTCGGTTTGCTGCCAGGCCGCCACGTCGATGGTGCCGATGGGGACCCCAGGATCGGGATGGACCAGGCTCCGGGTGAGTTCGATTTGTTTTTTGAGAATTGCTGACGGAGTCCCCTTTTCGTAACGTTGCAGGATCTCGAGGGCCTTGTCCCGGTTTTTCATCTCGAGGGCAGCTTGCCACCCTTTGATAAGACCCCGCATGAAACGGCGCACCAGTTCAGGACGTTTTTCAAGGATGTCTCTGGAGGTGATGACCGAATTGGCGACAAATTTAACCCCAAATGCCGCGGGATCGAAAAACGAAATGCGCTCCCCGGCATCCTTTAACTTGGTTTCCAAAAAAACAGCCTGCGTGTTTCGATAGACAGGCCAAAAATGAACTTTTTTTATCAAAAAAGGTGTAAAATCATTTCGTACGCTGAACAGCGTAAAATCATTTTCGGTGAGACCGCCTTTGGCCAAAAGGGTGCGCAGGATCGCCTCATCGTTTCCTCCAAAAGTAACTCCCAGTCTGTGTCCTTTTAGATCCTTAAGAGTTTGGATGTGCATCTGATCCGACCGGTACATCCACTGCATCGGATTGATTTGAAAAAGTTGAGCCACTACCACCAGGCGGGCTCCCTTGGATAGCGCCCGAATAACCTGATCGGCTGAGGCGACACCGAACTCCGTTCGGCCAAGCTCGAGCTCCATGATGGCATCCCGCTCCGGTCCTCCGGCCTTGACATCCACCGACAGTCCCTGTTCGGCAAAAAAGCCGAAAGCGTCAGCGTAAATGTCTCCCAAAACACTTGCATTGAAGATCCATTTCAAACGGTAATTCACGCGCTCAGCAGCATGGAGTTCTTCAGCCGGCAACATTATCAGCAACAAAGCTGCTAAAAAAATATATCCATGAAGGAGAGATGGGTTTGGATTCGATGCATATTTCATAATGGATTCCTTTATTTCTTTTGGATCCAGGCGCTTTTAATGAGGAACCCAGCGACTTCCAGGATGCCCTGATAAATCGACAGCGTCATCCCGATTAAAAAGAGAGCAACCAGAATTTTAGGAAGATCGCTTTGAAAAAGGGCGATCCGGATGGCGTATCCGATTCCGGCGTCGGCCACGATAAACTCGGCAACAATGGTTCCCGCCATGGCCAGGGTCGCGCTCCCGGCGATCACCGTGGTCAGTTGACTGAGGTTCTCAAAGGCACGGATTTTCACCTCCAACTGCCAGCGCATGCGACGAGTGACCCGATAGAAGTGTTCGACGTCGACGACCGGTTCGGACATGATGCCGATGACTGAGAGCAGTAGGGGAAAGTAACAAATCATGGCGGCGATCAGGAGGCGGGAAATCAGACCGTCACCCAGCAGAATGAAGATAATGGGTGCAATGGCTACGATGGGATACGCCTGGATGTTGTATGCGGCTGCTTTGATGAAGGATCCGAACCAGGTCGAACTCCTGCCGAAAATACCCAGAACCAAAGCCAACACGATTGAAATAAATTGGCCGATCACCGCCACTAAGAGGGTATCCATGACGTCCTTGAAATACTGCCCGACAGTTTCCATGGCAGTCAGCCACAGGGTCCGAGGGCCGGGGATGACGTAATCCGATAGGGCAAGGGTATATTTAAGGAGCAATAATGCACCCACAGCCAGGCAATAGATGATGAAAAATTGATAAATGCGCCTATGAAGAAGCATTGACGATCTCGAGCATGGTCCTTTCCAGTTTTTGGGGATCCGGTTGAATCCCTGCCCGGGCATCCTGGCCCAGGATCGTATAGGATTGAGGTGAGCGATTGCCCCCTCTGAGCACCACGACGCATCGGCAAAATCGGGCAACTTCCACAACATTATGGGAGATGTAAATAAAATAGGACGTCGGGAACATCTCTTTGATCTGAAAGAGGATTTTTTCCCGGGTCGGTTCATCCACGTTACCCAGGCTTTCATCCATGATGAGCAGATCGAAATCCTGAAGAAGGTAGCGCAGCAAGTTGACGCGGTTTTGCTGGCCCAGAGACAGGAGGGAAAAACGTTTCAGAATGCATTCCTCCAGCCTGAAAATACGGATAAGGTCCTCTCGGAGACCTTCACGGCCTGGTGGAGTCACTTTATCAAGATGGCTGCCCACCGTGGACCAGTCCGGCAGCCGCTCCAGGTTATAGGTATATAAAAAGATAGACAGGCCTCCCGCATGGATTCCGCCGGACAAGGGCCGCAGGTCACCGGTAATCACTCGGGCCATCGTCGTTTTGCCGGCTCCCGAGGGACCGAACAGGGCGTGAAATCCGGGGACGGGCAGATCAAACGATAAATCGTTAATGACTAATCGGGTGGCACCCGGAAACTTCACGGTGATGTTTCGAACTGCAAACGGCATATTTTCTCTATAAAAGGTTTCATTGGCACTGCTAAAGGATTCGCACGGACAGTGTCTAATCCGATTTCGGTCTGCAAGCCGCTGATATTCCGGCTGGTTCTAAATTTGCATTACATCACACCCCGCGGAAAATGGCAAATGAACCGAAGGAGTTGAGCCTTTCAAGAAATACCAGGCGTAAATCAGAATGTTTTGGAGACTGATTTCGTCGCCAAAAAGAAAATGGCCATCCGTTGGGTTTGCCTGAAGACCCCATGCTGTGACCTTGTAAAAACCGATTTATGTTGAGTTTTGGTTGAAATTTGAATATAAAAATCTAGCGTGAAAGAATATGAAAAGAGCAGATAAAACGGAGGCGTGACAAGATGGATAGAATCAGAGTTGCCATTGCGGGGATAGGAAACTGTGCGAGCGCTTTGATTCAAGGGATTTATTATTACCGGGACAAGAATCCTCACGATGCTATCGGTCTCATGCACTGGGATATCGGAGGCTACAAACCCTCGGACATTGAAGTAGTCGCTGCTTTTGATATCGACCAGCGGAAGATGGATAAAGAAGTCAACCAGGCCATTTTTACCAAACCGAATTGTACCCGGATATTTTGCGATCACCTCCCCGAATCGGGTGTCATGGTTCAGATGGGCCGGGTCCTGGATGGCGTATCTGAGCATATGAAAGAATATGACGAAGATGCCCGTTTCGTTATAGCCGATACCCCGGAGCCGGACCGGGAGGATATCATTGCCACCCTGAAAGCCGCCAAGGTCGATGTTTTTCTCAACTACATGCCCGTCGGATCGCAAAAGGCGACCGAATTTTATGCAGAGTGCGCTCTGGAGGCCAATGTAGCTTTTATTAATAATATTCCGGTGTTTATTGCCAGCGATCCGAAATGGATAAAGCGGTTTGAAGAGAAAAGGATTCCCATCATCGGGGACGATATCAAATCGCAGCTGGGTGCCACCATCACCCATCGGGTCCTTACGGATCTTTTTCGAAAAAGGGGTGTCAAACTGGAGCGTACCTATCAGCTCAATACGGGTGGAAACACGGATTTTTTAAATATGCTCAATCGGCAACGGCTCGCATCCAAAAAGGAGTCAAAAACCGAGGCGGTTCAATCCGTGGCATCCAGCCGGCTGAGAGATGAAAACATCCACATCGGACCCAGCGACTATGTCCCCTGGCAGAAAGACAACAAAGTTTGCTTTATTCGTATGGAGGGCAAGCTTTTCGGGGATGTGCCCATGGAACTCGAGCTTCGGCTTTCCGTGGAGGACTCGCCCAACTCGGCCGGGGTAGCCATCGATGCCATCCGATGCATTAAGCTGGCTCTCAAGAGGGGAAAAGGAGGCGTCCTTGAGGGTCCTTCCGCCTATTTCTGCAAGCACCCCCCGAAACAGTTCCCTGATGACAAGGCCTACCAGATGACGGAAAGCTACATAGCCGGATACCCGGAAAAAGTGCGCGATGTATCCGACTATCTGCAGCGGCCAAAGGAGCAGGCCGGCGTCTGATTTCAAATTTCCAGCGCGGCTTCTACCATTCAAAACCCACGAAGATAAAGGGACCCTTAAAGGCGAGATTGATCTCCAGAGGGAACTGGGTATCCTCCGCATCGATGTCGATGTAACGATACCCGGCACCTAGGTGAAAGCCCGGCGGGATTTTGGCCATAGCGGAGAATTCAAAATCCAAATAGCGCGCCTCAACATCACTGACATCGAAAGTGCCGCCCATCAATGCGGCCTTGAGTCTCAGAAACGGCAGGGGGTTGGTTTCGGCAAAGGCTCCGAGAAGAAACATACCTGTTTCCAGGTCGGCCTTTGCCTGCCCCAGGCGTGGGGATGAAGCGGCGGTTTCAGCGGAAATGTATTCCCCGCCGGCGATGAGCCCTCCATGAAAGATTTCCGGACCCATGTTGAATCGATAAAAGGCCTGGAGCACCGTGACCTCAAAAGAGGTCGAGACTCGTTCATTGAAACGGAATTCCTTGTCCATAAAAAAGATCGTCCGGTCGATGGTGTTTTCCGCCGAAGCGTCCACCTGAAAACCCGAAAATCCGAACTGATGAGTATTTCCGACGATGAACCGAAGCCCCGGAACGTTTTCCGTATCATCATAACCGAAATCCGTCTCAAGGTCTGCCTTTGTTCCTTGAAGGCCATCGATCCCCACGGATGCTTCCCCCTCTGGTTTCATAAACCAGAAAAATCCCTCCACTTCGAACATGGCCCAGGCAGGGGCGACAAGCCAGATCCAGATGCAAAGGGTTGCCAGAACTCTTGTTTTCATCTTTCCTCCGTTGTCATGTTGCTTGGATGCGATTTTGGTGGTGATTCAAAAATCCCCCCCCCAGCCAGCGGGTGTTTCGGCCTTCGATATCGCTAGGGGGATGCGGAATTCGCTTACCGGGGTGGTTTTTGACAAAATTACTCGGTTTTCTTATAGCCCGGCGGAACCTTGAAGAGTTCCGCACTTAGATTTTTTTGTTCGAATTTTTGAAGGGTGGTCGTCATTTTCCCATTCATCATATTCACGGTGGTTTCTACAGGGAACCCTTTGAGATCCTGGATCATGGCGGAAACGTTCATTTGCCGCATCATGGGATTCTGGTTCATGACTTCCGAGAATCGTTTCCCATAGCCCATCATTTCATCCAATCCCTTGATATCCCGGGTCACCCAGTTTTCGGACTGGGTCCCCATGAAGCTGACGATATTTTTTGTGCAGGCATACCCGGAAATCGTTCGGGTTTCTTTCGTGGGGGTTACTTTGATGCTGCCCATGAGCCCCTTGACCATCCCCATAAACTGCTTTCCAGCCTCTCCTTCCATTTCCGGGACCTGTCCCATCTTGGACAGATCAACTTCGTTGTAGGTTTTGGCCTTCGGGTCCAGGTTGTACATTTTCATCTTATTCAGATCGACGATGGTGATGTTGTCTCTAGCCTCATACCGCGTGGCGTTGGCCGTCATAAAGTTTTTCACGGTCTGGGTACCGTCAGGGGTGCCGGGGAGCCCCTCGCTTTTTTGAAGTGATTCCCAATAAAGATCGGCGCATGCGGGAGAAATGACAGCAACCCCCAGAAAAAGCACGATCAAAAGGCATTTCAGGAATTTCGTCGGATTCATAGGGTGTCTCCTTTTCGGAAAAGGGTTGATTGGCACAAAAATGATCGTGTAATATGTTAAAAAAAAAACCGTGTCAATGAGAGCTGGACTTTGAGGCCGGAATTCAGTTCCAAAGACGAGTAACACTTAAATTGAGCGATTTTCGAATTTGCCGCAGATGCAAGGCGTCCGGAAGCGAAGGCGTACAATTCGTACGTCGAGCTTTCGGCAACGCAGCAGATGCGGTGAAATCGGAAATCCCAAGGGGTTTTCAATTTGGCAAATCATTTCACTGCATGCCTTTTATGGTACAGCCGATAGGTAGGCAATTGGAAGGGTCAACTCCGTTCCAACAAAAGGATATTCAAACACAATTCTTTTTTGCCAAATTGAAAACGATCAATTTAGGTTACCATTGATTGGGGGTAGGGACCATCACAAGGATGTCGGAAAAATGTGAAAGGAATTCGAAAATGGAACACAAAGTTTTAGTGGCTGTAGATGATTCGATGCATACCCGGACGTGTCTTTCATATCTGAGGACCATGTTCGAGGTAATACCGGATCTGTCAATAACACTTTATCATGTCCAGCCAACGGTTTCGGACTTCTTGGCGGAGGAGGCAAGGAAAAACCTGAAAGCGAAAAAGGCCCTTGAAAAGGTAATCGAGAAAAATCAACAGGAGGCTGTCAGGGTCCTTGATCGGTGTAAGGATGTGTTGGCACATTCGGATTTCCCCATCGAGAGGGTTGAAACTTATACGTCCCAAAAGATAACCGGGTTGGCTAAAGACATCATCGACAAGGGATTGGCAGGCCAATATGATGCCATCATTATGGGGAGGAGAGGCATTTCGGGATTGCAGAAGTGGGTGATGGGAAGCGTTTCCTCCAAGCTTGTGGAACATTCTCCCATCCCCGTTTGGATCGTTTCCGGGAAATCTTTCAATACCCGATTCATGGTAGCGGTGGATGGTTCGGTTTCGGCGTTGAAAGCGTTGGATCATGTTCTTTTCATGGTCGGCGGGAACCCTTCCGTAGGAATTACCCTCTTTCATGTTCGGCCGACGCTGGGAGATTATTGTGTTGTGGATTTCGGTGACGACGTGGAGTCCACGGAACGAATAGTGAAAAAGGGGAATCGTATGTGTCTTGAGGGCTTTTACGGGCAGGTACGTCGCAGACTAAAGGATCATCATGTGGATGAAAAACGAATCACACACATGGAAGTGGATCGAAAATTGGCCGTGGGTAAAACGATTCTGGATACAGCCAAGGAACAGGATTACGGAACAGTCGTTATCGGGAGGCGAGGGACAGGACGATCTTTTTATATGGGGAGCGTGTCGAATCATATCATCAAGAATACAGTGGATCGTGTGGTGTGGATGGTTCCCTGAAACCGGCAAATCCAATGTGTCAATAGCGGAGGCAAAAAATGGACGATATCCGGATGACCGGAGAACTGCGGACCGATTTAGACTGTGAGGTGACGGGATTGCCTGCCCAGCGATGGGGCGAGGCGGTTTTTAAAGTTCAAAATGAAGAGATCGTTTTGGAGATCAGTGTGGAAAAGGATGTCATTGTTGCGGTGATGTTGGGTGAAGAAGCAGGCTGGAAAGGGACTCTGAAGGGATTCAAACTGTTGTTGAAAGAAGCCTCTCAACGGAAATAGGCAGTTCCGCGATTCCTGATAGAGTAAGATTTGATTTTCATGACGATCCGATGGGATGGAGAAGGTCTTTTCAGCGGTGACGGTCCGACAAAAAATCATTTTGCTGTTGGAAGAAGGAACGGTAGGATTTCGGGAACTTGCCAAGCAACTCCGAATCAGCAATAGGGATTTGGCCGACCATCTTTCCCATATTTCAAGAACGATGAAGTCCAAGGGGAAACGATTGACTGCCTATCCCTTCCGATGCATGGATTGCGGATTTCTATTCAGGGATCGAAAGCACTTTGGAAAACCCGGCCATTGCCCACTGTGTCGGTCGACGCACATTGATGACCCCCCTTATGCCATAGGTCGATAGCTCCGATTCTCGTTTTACAAATCGGTCTAAATGACGGTCCCCGAGGAGCCGTCCGGCATTATCTCCCGGCTCTTTTAGGTTGACACTCATTTCTCATTTATTAAACACGGCGGCTGCATAAAAACATGACAAGGTATAGAAAAAAATAATGATAACAAGGCATTTGCTTTTACAATAGCAGGGTAAATAGCATCTCCTGAATCTAAGTCAAATATAGGTATTGGATGCATCAGAATAGAGAAAAGGGAGGATGGGTCCGATGAGAGCGTCATGTCTTGCCGCCGTGTTGATCCTTTTGGATATTTTTCTGGTCTCCTTCACGGCTTCTGCGTCGAAAATGGAGTTGGTACACGAGACAACGGCATCGGAAACGGCACCGATTGCCCAACGGGATGCGACACATCTGCAGGCGGTGGAAGACAATCATTCCCCAGTAAATGAAAAGATACATGCCCAATCCGGTCATGTCAATTTGGGTGAAGTGTTGCCCATCTGGAGTTGCATCCCCTTTATCGGCATGCTTCTTTCTATCGCTCTCTTTCCGCTGCTGTTGCCCGAATTCTGGCATCACCATTTCGGGAAGGTCTCCGCCTTCTGGGCGGTATGTCTAGGGCTTCCCTTTGTGATTGCCTTCAAGGGTGTGGCGCTACACGAGATTTTGCATATCATTTTAGCCGATTACATCCCTTTCATCATCCTGCTGTGGTCCCTGTTTACCGTTTCCGGAGGAATCTTGCTCAGGGGATCCCTTCGGGGAACACCTGTGGTCAATACCGTCATACTCGCGATCGGGACTTTGCTTGCCTCCTGGATGGGGACGACAGGGGCGGCCATGCTGCTGATCCGACCCTTTCTCAAGGCCAACAAACACCGAAAGAATCGGACGTTCATGGTCGTCTTTTTTATTTTCCTGGTTGCCAACGTCGGGGGTTCACTGACTCCTTTGGGTGATCCGCCACTTTTCTTGGGTTTCCTCCACGGCGTCAGTTTTTTCTGGACCCTTAAGATCTTTCCGCAAATGTTGTTGGCGTCTGTATTGCTGCTGACGGCCTATTTTATCCTGGACATGTATTTTTATCGAAAAGAGCACTTAACCGCCACAGTTTCTGTTGAAGAGAAAGAACCTCTCCGTTTGGAAGGTTACCACAACTTCCTCTTCCTCCTGGGAATCATCGGCGCCGTCTTGTTTAGTGGAATCGTGGACTGGGGGGAGATCAGCACTCTTGGAATCCATCGGGCTGTTCAGGATTGGGTGAGGGATGGCCTTCTCATCCTCATGGGGGTCCTTTCCCTGATGACCACTTCCATCCGTGTCCGGGAGGACAACGATTTTTCGTGGGCTCCAATCATCGAAGTCGCTTATCTTTTCATCGGGATTTTCATCACCATGATCCCTTGTCTCTCAATCCTGAAGGCGGGTTCAACGGGCGCTCTGGCGGCTTTGATCGATTCCGTTCAGAAACCGTATCATTATTTCTGGGTGTCCGGAGCACTCTCCAGTTTTTTGGATAATGCGCCGACATATCTGACGTTCTTCAATACCGCCATCGGCAGCTTTTACACCGGTATGCCGGAAGTTGAAGCGGTTCCCTTGCTGATGACTGAAAGAAGTATTTATCTGGCTGCCATTTCCGCCGGATCCGTTTTCTTCGGATCCGTCAGTTACATCGGAAACGCCCCCAACTTCATGGTACGCTCCATTGCCGAAGAAGCCGGGACTCCCATGCCCTCCTTTTTCGGCTATATTCTCAAATACAGCCTGGTCTTTCTGATCCCTGTCTTTCTGATTGTCACCGTGGTCTTTTTTAGATAGGAGGAGAAGATGAAATTCGAGAAGATTCTTTTCCACACCCAGTTCAGGGCATACGCATTTAATTCCCTGAACGCCTTGTTGCACCTGAAAAGAGCCGGCCTGAAGGAAGTGGTCCTTGTCTATATCATCCCCAGGGAAGATGTCGGATTCGTCCCTTACGGCGGGTATTTAAAGGATGTGGAAAAACGGATTCAGTTGGAGGCCAAGAGCCGTTTTAAGGATTGGCAAAAAACCATTCACGCAGCCGGAATCCGAAGCACCATTCGTATTAAAACCGGCATCTTAAACCCTTCCATTTTAAAAATCGCAGAAGAAGAAAAAGTGGATCTTATCGTGACGGGTGCAAAAAAGCGGACGACCTTTGAAAAAATTTATATCGGATCACACATCCTGGATATTCTTCGTCGAAGCCAAGTGCCGGTTCTGATGGGAAAATATATGGTGCAGTTTGAATCCGGCGAAGGAGTCCTATGCCGGAAGAACAACCGGATTTTCGAGCGTCCCTTGCTTGCAACAGACTGGTCTGCCCCTTCAGAGCGAGGTCTTTCAGCCATCACCGCTCTGAAGGGATTGGTCAAGAGCGCCGTCGTCGCCCACATCATGGATTCTAAGCTGATCAAAGGGCTTGATCCGTCACGTGTTGCAGAGATTGAGAAGGAAAGCCGGCGTCGACTCGATGCTTATTCCGGGCGGTTGCAGGCCGAGTCAATACCGGTGGAAATTCGCATTTCCATCGGCAAATCGGTTCCTGAGATTCTTCGGATTTCGAGGGAGACTGAAGCAACCCTGATCATTATTGGCAAAACGGGAAAGGACTGGATGGAACAATACTGGTTGGGAGGCGTTTCCCACCGTGTGGCCGAGCTTTCCGAATTGCCGGTGTTTTTGGTACCATGAAATATTACCGGAACATTTAAGGATGAAAAAATCGCAAAACGGAATTTTTCCGGAGCCGGTTCAAGACGAGTTATCAGGTCCTTCCCAAGAGCCATTAGCGATGTCGGACACAACAAATCCGATGATGCGGATTCGATCCTTGCTCCCCGGCTCTCGGATCGGAATCATCGGTGGAAAAAGGCTTTGCCGGTCCTTTCTAGAAATCCTCTTTAGACTATCGCTGGACTCCATCCGCCCGGAAATTGTAGGAGTGGCGGATCCGGATGATGATGGGGAAGGCATTCGTTTCGCAAAAGAAAAAAATATTTTTATCGTAAAAAATTCCTCAGACCTATTAATGATTAAAGAAATGGATCTTCTTTTGGATCTCAGAGGGGATGAGTCGGCATTCAAGGCATTGGAGGAGATCCTGCCGTCAGGGCTCAAGCTACTCGATCGATTGGAAGCCCAGCTGATCCTGGACCTTTTGAGAATTGAGGAAAGGAGGCTTCAGATTCAGCATTGGCGGGGGTTGAAAAAAAAGGATCCAGAAGCGATCGCCGGGATGTTCTGGGAATTTCTCGATGCCGAATCCACTGTGGCCAGGGAAAGGCATGTAGAATCGAGGCGTGTCTGTCACGCATTGAGAGCCGGTGAAAAGGCGATGGGCCAGATCGTTGAGGCAAGCACCGTACCGACCTTTGTGATCAACAAAGACCATGTTGTGACCCAGTGGAACCGGGCCTGCGAGAAGTTGACCGGATACCTTGCAAAGAGAATGGTCGGAACAAGTGATCACTGGAAGCCGTTTCGATCCATGAAGCGCCACACCATGGCCGATTTGATCGTTGATGAAATCAGAGAGGAGGACGTCTTCAAATATTACAGCACCCTATGGCGAAAATCGGCCCTCATCGAGGGGGCCTTTGAAACCGAAGGGTATTTTCATCATCTGGGAGACGAAGGAAAGTGGCTCTTTTTCACGGCCGCCCCTATACGGGATTCAGACGGCAGCATCATTGGGGCCATTGAAGCTCTGTGGGATAAAACCGAGGAAAGGCGAGCCCAAAGGCAGCTAGAGCACTACACAAAAGAGCTGGACCTGCGAACCGAAAAGCTCTTAGAGAGTGAACGGATCATGACCCAAATCATCCAGGGAAGTACGATCCCAACCTTTGTCATTAATCGGGATCACCGGGTGACCCATTGGAATCATGCCATGGGAAAGCTTTCCGGGTTTCCAGCGGAAGCCATGATCGGTACCAATCGTCAGTGGGAGCCATTCTGGGAACAGGAAAGGCCATCCATGGCGGATGTCATATTAGATCAGATTTCCGAAGAAGAGATCCGGAAACTTTATGGGACTCAATGGCGGAAATCCGCTTTAATCCAAGATGCCTACGAGGCGGAAGCATTTTTTCCGAAATTGGGAAATGGAGGCAAGTGGTGTTATTTCACGGCCGCCCCCATCAAAGCTCCGGACGGTACGATCATCGGTGCAATCGAGACTCTGTGGGATAAAACCGAAGATAAAAAGGCCGAAGAAGATCGTGAACGGCATAATCGCCAGCTTGCGGCGCTTGCCGCCATTTCTACCGCTTTAGGGTCTTCGCTGAAACTCGAAGAAAGCTTGAAGGAGACGGTGACGGAGATTTTCAACTACCTTGCCGTGGACAGCTTCTGTATTTTTCTCAAGGAAACCGGCAGTCGGTTCGTCTTGAAATATTTTTATGGGAAAGAAGCTATCTTTTACGGGAAGGAGAATGGGCAGGATCTGTCCGAGCTTTTATATCAGGCCATAAAGCAAAGTCATGTGGTCATTTACGAGAATATCATTTTCGAAAAATATAAGGGCATGCAGCGCTTCTTGAACGCGGGAATCCAATCTCTTGCATTGATTCCCCTGAGCAACAAAAATGGGCAGGTTTTTGGTGTCATCCAGATCGGCAGTAAAGCCTCACAGAATTTCACCACCGAACAAAAAAATATCCTGAGCCTGATCGGAAATCGCATCGGCGCGGCTTTGGAAAATTATCAACTCTATGAACAGTACCGAAAATCGGAAAAGAAGTACCGTTCCCTCTTCAATAATGATCCGAATCCCATTTTTATCCTCGATAGCGACAATTTCGAAATTCTCGATTTGAACGATCGCGCGCAGGATTGCTATGGATACGACCGGGAAGAAATTCTCGGGATGTCTTTTTTAGATGTCGGAGAAAAAGATGACGAAGAAATCATCAGGGGGCTGAGGACCATTTCAAATAGCAACCCCGTCCTTCTTTCTAAAAAGCGGCATTTTCGTAAAGGCGGAGCACCGTTTTTCGTTAATATTCACGTCAGCCGATCGAATTACAACCAAAAGGATGTGCTCATCGCCTCAACAGCCGATATATCGGAAAGCGTGGAAAAGGAAGCGCAGCTCATTCAGGCCGGTAAAATGACGACATTGGGGTTTATGGCCGCCGGAATGGCCCATGAAATTAATCAACCCTTAAATGTCCTTCAAGTGTGTGCGGACACCCTGTTAAAAACATTTAACAAGGGGGTTTCTTTGAAAGCCGAGGATCTCCGATCCATAGCTGACGATATCAGCCAAAATGTTCAGCGGGCTTCGGGAATCATCAAACACATGAGGGATTTTTCCCGCATGTCCGAAGGTGTTCAAAGTCGGGTGAATATCAATGATCCGATCCGAGATGTCTTTGAAGTTATGGGACATCAGCTCAAGATGCATCACGTGGAACTTGTTTTGGACTTAGCTCCACATTTGCCGGATATTTTGGCTGAGAGCAACCGTCTGGAACAGGTATTCATTAATTTGGTGACCAATGCCTTAGATGCGATGGATGAACAAGAAAGAAGGGTGAGCCCTGCAGCTATCCAAAAGAAGTTGTGCATCCGCTCATATACCGAAAAGGATACGGTCGTTGCGACCGTATGCGATACGGGGACGGGTATGACCCGTGAGGTCATGGACAAAATTTTCGAACCCTTTTTTACAACAAAAGCGGTAGGAAAGGGGACCGGTTTGGGAGTGAGCATCAGCTACGGCATCGTGAAGGATTACAATGGGACGATCAGCGTACGCAGCGAAGTGGGTAAAGGAACGACCTTTGAGCTTCGGTTCCCCGTCGCATCCTGAAGGTGGCAACACGTGATGGAAAAGATATTGGTCGTCGATGATGAAGAAGCCAATGTCCGGGTATTGAGCATGTCCCTGAAGCTCGACGGCTATGATGTGATCGGAGCATTGAGCGGTGAAGAGGGATTTGAGAAATATCAGTCGATCATGCCGGATATCGTCCTCACGGACATAAAAATGCCGGGCATCGATGGCCTGACCCTCTTAAAGAAAATCAAGGCGATGAATCCGGACACGGAGGTGATCATCATCACAGGTCACGGAGACATCGACTCCGCCATTGATGCCCTCCAACACGGGGCTTCGGACTTCATAAACAAACCGGTCAAAGATGAAGCGCTTTCCGTGGCCCTGAGGCGGGCCAAGGAAAAAATGACCATTCGGAAGCAACTCAGGGCGTACACATATGATCTTGAAAACATGGTATTGATTGCCACGGAGGAAGTCAAACGCAAATCGAATTTCCAGGAAAAACTTATCATCAGCTCCAACGACGGTATTGTTGCCGCCGACAATGACCGGAAAATTGTCATCTTTAATCCTTCGGCCGAACAGATCTTCGGTTATACTCGTTCGGAGGTCATCCGGCAGAAGGACATTCGAGATCTCTTTTCTTCGGAGATCAAACAGCTTCTGTACTGCGACAACGGAGATGCGCAGATTAAAGATAAGTTGCCATGGACCGAAACGATTCTGCACTCCAAAGATGGGGAAATCATCCCGGTTCGCTTTTCATGGAAGATCTTGAGGGAGAAAAGAAAGGTGATGGGAAGTGTCGCATTCTTCCACGATTTAAGGGAGATCAAACGTCTGGAAAGGGAACTAGTCCAATCTGAAAGATTGGCGGCCATCGGACAGACAGTGGCGGGAATGGCCCACTGCATCAAGAATATTTTACATGGTTTTAAGGGTGGAAGCTATCTCGTCGATCTCGGTCTTGACAAAAATGACTCAGAGAAGTTAAAAAATGGTTGGAAGATGATCGAAAGAAACATCGGGCGAACCTCTGACCTGGTTTTGGATCTCCTCACCTATTCCAAAGAAAGAGAACCCGAATACGCAAAATGCGCACCCAATAAGATTGCCGATGACGTCTGTGAACTTCTCAAAGATCTTGCCGACGAAAATAGCATTGCCATACTCAAGGAATTCGATCCATCCATCGGCGATGTTTTCATGGACCAGCGGATTCTTCACCGCTGCCTGCTGAATTTGATGACCAATGCCATCGATGCCTGTTTATTTGATGAAAATACCGAAAAATCATTTAGGGTCAGGCTTGCGTCAAAACGGGAAGCGGGCAATTGGATTAGATTCGAAGTCGAAGATAACGGTTGTGGGATGGACGATGAAGTCCAACAAAAATCGTTCTCCTCGTTTTTCAGTACCAAAGGTCCGAAAGGGACGGGCCTGGGACTTTTGGTTACGAGTAAGCTTGTAAGAGAACATGGCGGGAGCATTTCTTTCTCTTCCGAATTGGGCGAAGGGACGATTTTTACTCTAAGGATCCCTTTCAAGGACAAACCTGTCTAGTTCAGAATTCTGAACAGAGCATCCATCATGTTTCTTTGGAGTAAGAGGAGGGTTTTTCTTAAGGTGAGAATCAAGCAATTCCTTACCGCAACGATTCAGGTTTGAAGCGATTTTTTTCTTCTGGTGAAATTGTGTTTTTAAGGGTGAAAGATTTCAATTACTTCAAGAGGAACCGACATGAGCAAAAAGATTTTGGTAGTAGATGATGACCCGGATATTATAACATTTACTGTCTCCATTCTTGAGGAAAACGGATATACGGCGATCACCGCGCAAAACGGGGAAGAAGGGCTGAAAAAGATCAGGGAAGAAAAGCCGGAACTGGTGATCTTGGATGTACTGATGCCCAAACAAAGTGGAATCCGTCTCTACCGGGAGCTTAAGACGGACAAGACCATAGAAAAGACACGCGTCATCATTCTTTCAGGAATTGCCAAAAAATCTTTCCTGAAGTCCCAGAAAGCCTTAACCGAATTTGGAGGAGAACAAGTTCCGGAGCCTGAGGTGTATCTCGAAAAGCCGGTTGAAGCCGAAGAACTTGCGCAGGCGGTTCGGAAGCTGATCGGTTGAAATTGCTATGCGGTAAGGTGACGGCTAAGCAGATATACAACTATTCAAAGGCGTTCAGAATGCAGATATTGGACATGAGTTCCTGAATTGAACGGTAGAATGCCATAACGTTTAAATTTTATTACAAAAATGTGTTTGCCCGAAGTGCTGAGGAGTGTGATATGAATATCAAAAAACTTCTATTTGTCACCAAATTTGAGCAGCTATGGTTCGATGCCCTGCAATCTTTGCTGGATCTCAGGCAGGCAGGACTGGCTCACATCGTTCTCCTCAATGTCATTGAGCGGGAAAAGGTCGCCTTGCACCGTGGAACAGGCTACCGAAAGGACGAAGAGGTCAAGCTCAGAGAAATGGCCAATATTCGGTTCATCGATTGGGCCGAACATCTTTTCGAGATTGGTTTGGAAGTTGGCGCCTATATCACAGTAGGAAACCTGGTCAATCAGGTTATCACCACTTGCGAAAAGGAAAAAGTGGATTTGATCGTCATTGGCAGACCCCGGCAGGGGATGCTGGAACAGATCTATTCGGGATCCGATGTCGTGGAAATCATCCGCAGGTCAAAAACGCCGGTGCTGGTTTATAAATACCTCCACCAGGACCCTCAACAAGCAGAACGGCCGTTTGAGCGCCCCCTCTTGGCTATAGATTGGTCGCCGGCAAGCCAGCGATTGATGCTTTATCTCAAAGCACTCAAGGGAATCATTTCCGAAATCCACGTCATGCATGTGATCGAAGAAAAAAGCCTCAAGAGCTTATCGGGTATGACCGTCCAAAAAGCGCGCAAGGAATCCCGCAGCCGATTGGAAGAAGTCTGTGAGCAATTTGAAAAAGACGGCATCTCTGCCGTTCCGCATGTTTATGCCGGAAAACCTGTCGAAGAGATCGAAAAAGCAGCCTGTGAATGCCGGTCCACCCTGATTGTCGTGGGATCTTCGACCCAAGCCTCCTGGAAGGAACGACTCATCGGCACCATTCCTATGGCACTGGCGGTCAAATCGATTTTTCCGACACTGCTGATTCCACCCGCTGACTGACCCGTGGCACGTCGGGCACCTTTCCCGGCCATTCACTTCGAACATCAATAGTGAATCCGATCCAGGTGATCGAAAACGGGATCGGCAAGGAAAATAGATTGATTGCCGATGCATAGAAAAGATTCCATAAATGTTGCACAAGACGAGCCGTCTGAACGTTTTTATGCGCGCATCGGTTTTCTATTCCTGCTGACCTCGATTTTTTTTATCAATTTCATGGCCAGAATTGTTCTGTCCCCCCTGCTTCCGGACGTCGAAGCAGACTTGGACATAAGCCATTCCCAGGCCGGCTCCCTTTTCTTGTTCATTTCTTCAGGATACTTTGTTTCACTTCTAGGTTCGAGCTTTTTTTCGGCGAGGTTTTCCCACCGGCAGACTGTTTTGGTCTCCGGGAGCGCGGTAGGTGTAGCCCTTATCGGAACTTCCATAAGCTTGGGTTTTGACGGGACCCGCATCGCCCTGTTTTTTATCGGGTTGGGAGCAGGGCTTTACCTTCCTTCCGCCATCGTGATGATAACTTCCACATTCCATAGCCGACATTGGGGAAAGGCGATTGCCATCCATGAATTGGCCCCCAATATCGGCTTTGTAGCCGCCCCTTTTATTTCTGAAGCCGTGATGAGGTACTTTTCGTGGCGGGGAGTTTTTTTTATTTTAGGCCTGACGTCTCTGGTGCAGATGGGCCTCTTTTTGAAATTCGGCCGCGGCGGTGATTTTTGTGGCAACCCCCCGAACTTTTCTTCTCTTAAGACGATCCTCTCGAAACCCTCTTTTTGGCTGATGGTTTTGCTTTTCGGGCTCGGCATCAGCGGTACCATGGGGCTTTTTGCAATGCTTCCGGTTTTTCTAGTCAGCTCCCATGGTTTCGAAAGAAGCGCGGCGAACTTGTTGGTTTCTATGTCCCGGATCGCCGGCGCTGTTGTGGTATTTTGGGGCGGGTGGCTGACGGACCGGCTGGGGCCAAAACGCATTATGATTACGGTCTTTATTCTCAGCGGAGCAACAACGATGCTCATCGGTCTGGCACCCTGCTCTTACATGGTTTTGCTGATTTTTCTACAACCCGTCATCGCGGTATGCTTTTTCCCCGCGGGTTTTGCGGTGCTTTCTCTGAATAGCCCCCCGGATCTCCGGAACGTGGTTATTTCCATGACAGTTCCGATAGCAATCTTAACCGGGGGAGGGATTATTCCGACTCTGATCGGCACCCTAGGAGAGGTCGCTTCTTTTGAAATCGCATTTGGCGTCGTGGGTCTTTTGATCGCAAGCGGTGGCTTTCTTTCAGCATTTATTTCCAAAAGCGACAATCCTCTTACACGATAGCCCAAGCTTTGCTTTTTCCTTGAGGAAATTAAACCTGATATCCATAATTGATGAAATCGTAAAAAGGCCTATTTTTCTCACGCCGCAAGTCTTTTCGGAAGATCCAAAGGGTTTCGCTAAATCTCAAGAACTCGGCACAAATGCCTCAAACAGCTTGAGATTTTTAACGCTCAACCCTTTGCCTCTCTTTTTCCGAAAAGACTTGGATGGCGCTCATAAAACCTTTTTACGAAGCCATCATAATTTATTCAAAAAAAAGTTATTTATAGTAATTTATGGTTTTAAATAGAATAAAAAAATAAACATGAATATCTTTTAAAGAAAATATTGACAAATAATATCGAATATGATTTTAAAGTCCTAATTTTTAAAGAACAGGTTAAGCAAATTCCGATAATAGACTTGCCGTATCTCTTGGCAGTTTGATGTGGGCGGCCCGATTCAGCTTTAAGCGAAAACAATCCTCCCTCCAGGATCCCAACGCTATAGCTAAAGTTCAAAACGGGCCGCCTTCCTATTATTGATCGACTATTCCAATCTGGTATCTGCACACCGCCATTTCCTCACCGTCTTGCTGCCGATCGGGGTGGCGCGAAAACGCCTCCAAACATACCCGCGTCAAACTACATCCTGAAGAAAGGTGCTGGAAACGGGGAAAAAGGTTTCATTGACCCGGAAAGCGCTTTTTGATAGGGAATAATCACCTGTTTATGTTTCTCAGGTTAAAAGACAAATGTTGGATCCAAGGTAAACCGAATCATTTCCTCAATTGATCTTAATACGGTTTTAACCTCCGTACGGGTAGGTTCCGGAAACTCCAAACATGAAAACGAAACAATGGATAATGTGAAAGGAGGCTCTATGGTCGCTTTGAAAAAATTTAAATTGGCATGGGTGATCGCAGTTCTGGTGTTCTTCCCCTTTTCAGTTTTTGCCGAACCCGTCGCAATTAATTTGTGGCATGCATTAGGGGGCAAACTCGGCGAAAAACTCAGCGGTTACGTTGAAGATTTCAATAAGTCCCAGACCGCTTATAAGGTGATCGGTACTTACAAGGGCAATTACGCTGATACCATGACCGCAGGGATCGCGGCCTTCCGGTCGAAGAACCCACCCCATGTCCTGCAAGTCTTCGAAGTCGGCACGGCCACCATGATGGCTGCTAAAGGAGCCATAAAGCCGGTTTATGAGGTCATGGCCGAATCGGGTCTGCCCTTCGATCCGAAGGCCTATTTGCCGGCGGTAACCGGATATTATACCACGGCGGACGGCAAAATGCTCTCTATGCCTTTCAACAGCAGCACCCCGATTTTATATTATAATATTGATATGTTCAAGAAGGCCGGACTCGATCCGAACAAACCCCCAAAAACCTGGCCCGAGATGGAGGACGCCGCCAAGAAACTCGTCAAAGCCGGGGTCTGCAAGTCAGGGTTTTCCACTGCCTGGATCTCATGGATCCACGTGGAAAACCTCAGTGCCTGGCATAACATCCCTCTTGGAACCAAATCCAACGGTTTCGGGGGAATGGATGCCCGTTACGCTTTCAACAGCCCCCTTCATGTCAAGCACGTCGAGAAACTTTCGGAATGGCAGAAGGACAACATCTTCGTTTATGGCGGCAGGGCGAATCTTGGAAATGCAAAATTTTCTTCCGGAGAGGTTGCCATGTATACGGAGTCGTCGGCCGGATATGCCGGTTTTAAAAGCACCAGCAAGTTTGAATTCGGGACGAGCACGCTTCCCTACTGGCCGGATGTCAAAGGGGCTCCTCAAAACACCATCATCGGCGGCGCCTGCCTGTGGGTGATGACCGGACATAAACCTGAAGAATACAAAGGGGTGGCCGCCTTCTTTAATTATCTGTCCAAACCCGAAGTTCAAGCGGATTGGCACCAGTTCACGGGGTATCTCCCCATCACCCTGGCGGCCTATGAATTGACGAAAAATCAAGGCTTTTACGAGAAAAATCCCGGTATGGAAACCGCCCTGAAACAGATGACTCTAAATGCTCCTACAGAAAATTCCAAGGGACTGCGGTTCGGAAACCATGCTCAGGTGCGAGATATTATCGACGGCGAACTGGAAGCCATATTTGTCGGGAAGAAGAGCGCCAAGCAGGGACTCGATGATGCCGTGGCCGAGGGGAACAGACTGTTGGAAAAATTCGAGCAGGCCAACAAATAGTAAAAGCATGGTCTGATTTTACCTGGCTGATAATCCGGGAAGCTTGATTCACTCAACGATCCGGATCCTCACCCCCGATCCGGGGAGGGGATCCGGTCCTATAGATAGGAATCCAGAACCGGAATGGAAAAGCGCGTCGTCTTCGACAACCGGGTGCTTCCGTATTTTTTGGTCGCCCCACAGATTCTCATCACGGCGGTCTTTTTTTTCTGGCCTGCTTCCCAAGCCCTTTTTCAGAGTGTATTGCAGGAAGATCCGTTCGGGCTTTCCTCCCGGTTCGTCGGGTTGAAAAACTTTATCGATATTTTCAATGATCCGATATACCTTCACTCCATCCGCGTCACCGTAATCTTCAGTTTTTCCGTGGCTGCCACGGCTATGTCCATGGCCTTGTTTCTGGCGGTAATGGCGGATCGCGTCATCAAGAGAGCTACGGTTTACAAGGCCCTCATCATATGGCCTTATGCCGTGGCCCCGGTAGTGGCGGCGGCCTTATGGTTTTTCCTCTTTAACCCTACTGTCGGGATCGTGACCTTCTATCTGGAGAAGCTGGGCTACCAGTGGAACCACACGCTCAATGGAGGACAGGCCCTCCTGCTGGTAATCCTTGCGGCGGCATGGCGGGAAATATCTTATAATTTTCTTTTTTTTCTAGCCGGCCTGCAGGCCATTCCCAAATCCCTCATCGAGGCGGCGGCCATGGACGGAGCCCGTCCGTTTAGACGGTTTTGGACCATCGTCTTTCCACTTCTTTCACCCACGGCCTTTTTTCTTGTCGTGGTCAATATCGTGTACGCCTTTTTCGACACCTTCGGGGTGGTGCATGCCCTCACGAGAGGAGGTCCAAACCAAGCCACCAACATTCTGGTCTTCAAAGTCTATCACGACGGATTTTTGAATTTGGATCTGGGCGGGTCCGCCGCGCAATCCGTGATACTGATGGTCATCGTCATCGGGCTTACGGTCATCCAGTTTCGGTACATCGAGCGAAAGGTGCACTACTGAAATGGTCGAGCGTCGCCCCTGGCTGACCCTTTTTACCCATGCCGTGCTCATCGCCGGAATCGTGGTGGTGGCCTTCCCCATATATGTGACCTTCGTCGCCTCGACTCACACTCTCGATGAGATCACCGGATCCTTCCCCCTGCTCCCTGGACGGCACCTGGTTCAAAATTATCTTCGGGCCATTACCGTGGGTCCGAGAGACGTAGGCGTAACCGTCGGCGCCATGATGCTTAACAGCCTGATCATGGCGCTGGGAATCACAATCGGGAAAATCGTTATCTCGCTTTTTGCCGCCTTCGCGGTGGTCTATTTTCGATTCCGCTTGCGCATGTTTTTTTTCTGGATGATTTTTATTACGTTGATGCTCCCGGTAGAAGTTCGAATTCTGCCGACCTATAAGGTGGCTTCGGATCTCAAGATCCTCGATTCCTACACCGGCCTCATTCTCCCATTGATCGCATCGGCAACCGCCACCTTTTTATTCCGGCAGTTTTTCTTGACCGTTCCCGACGAGCTGTGTGAAGCCCATCGCATCGACGGGGGAGGGCCGCTGCGGTTTTTTTTCGATATCCTCCTTCCCATGTCGAAAACATCCATTGCAGCGCTTTTCGTCATTCTCTTCATCTACGGCTGGAACCAATATTTATGGCCGCTTCTGATCACCACCGACGAACGCTATTATACCCTGTTGATCGGGATCAAACGCATGCTGGATGTGGGGGAAGGGCAGGCGGAATGGCATATCATCATGGCTTCAACCATGCTGGCTATGCTGCCGCCGGTGCTCATCGTCATCTTCATGCAAAAGCAGTTCGTCCGAGGCATCACCGAAACGGAAAAATGAGGGTGTGCTATGGCCCGAATCAACTTGAAAGATATACGCAAGTCCTTCGGTAAAACCGAGATCATCCATGGCATCTCCTGCGATATCGCCGATGGTGAATTCCTGGTGATTCTGGGGCCTTCCGGATGCGGGAAGTCGACGGTGCTGAGGATGATCGCCGGGCTGGAAGCGGTCACTTCAGGGGAAATCTTAATCGACGAAAAACGGGTCAACGACCTGGAGCCGGCTGCCCGGGATATCGCCATGGTTTTTCAAACTTATGCTCTCTATCCCCACATGACCGTATTCAACAATATGGCTTACGGGCTCAAGATCCGGCGGATGCCCAAACCCGAGATTCAAAAACGGGTTCTTGCTGCCGCAAGGGTTCTGGAACTGACTGAATTGTTGAATCGAAAACCGAGGGAGCTTTCCGGAGGGCAGAGACAACGGGTGGCCATGGGACGTTGCATCGTGAGGGAGCCCAAGGCTTTTTTATTCGACGAGCCCCTGAGCAACCTGGATGCCAAGTTAAGGGTCCAAATGCGGCTGGAGATCCGCAGACTCCACGAAGACCTGCACATTACGAGCATCTATGTCACACACGACCAGGTGGAGGCCATGACCCTGGGAGATCGCCTCCTGATCATGGAAAACGGTTCCGCCGAGCAGATCGGATCACCTCTGGAGATTTATGGATTGCCGGCCAATACATTCGTGGCAGGATTCATCGGCTCTCCGGCCATGAATTTTTTCGATGCAAGGGTGACCGGAGATGGAAAAGCGGTGGTGCTTTCGGGAAATCTCTTTCTACCACTGCCGGAAAAGGGAATTCCGGAATACCGGGAAAAAACGGTCATCGTGGGGATGCGCCCGGAACACCTGAAGCTTGCCGCGGATCCTTCAGGCCCCATCCGATTCAAAGTAGACCACGCGGAGATGCTCGGTGCGGATACCTTGGTGCACGGTCGGCTCTTGGAGGCTGACTCCCCGCTGACGGTTCGCCTCACCGAGAACGTCCGCGTGGAAAAAGGTGCGGAATTGCACCTTTCCGTTTCTCCTCAGCATATCCATCTCTTCGATAAAGACAGCCAAAAGCAGATTGGTTCCCGGTAGCCTAGAGGGCATCCATCAGGTACCTAAATTTTCGGAAGCGCTCCTGTATATGCGGATTCGGGTGAGGGTGGAACCATTTTCCGCGCCCGGGTTCTGGCCACCGGGGCGGTCGTCTAAGGGCCAGCCAAGCAATTCCCCTGGCGGTGGCTTCGGTTTCTGCAGGACGGTAAACCGGAAGTTGCGTCAGGTCGGAAAGGCGCCGGCATACACCGTCAGAGCCGGATAACCCGCCGCTGATCTGAATCCGTCGGAAAGCCTTGCCGGTTTGGGCTATCCTTTCCATGTTGACCATGAGCATGAAGAGGATGCTTTCCAACACACCCGCAGCGACCTGCCAAGGTGCTTCGGGACCCACAAGATATGCCGGCGGACCGGGTTTCCACCACGGCGAACCTAAGCCTCCGATGGTGTTGATGAATATAGGGACCTCTCCGGATTGCGTCAGCCAAGAGTCCAAGTTCTTTTCGGGATCTGGAAGGTTCCATTTTTTTACAGCCCACGCCAAAGCGGAAGAGGCACCGTTGACGGTTCCTTCCATGACGTATTCTACTTTTCCGAAAGTACTGTCGGCGATGCCGGAAAGAAGCTCCGGATCCGCGATCAGCCGATTCCTCGTGGATTTCAGGACAAAGGCTCCGCTTCCGATGTTGATGACGGCGGTATTGCATTGAGGTTTGCCGCGGGAGAAGAAAGCGGCGGTCTGATCGCCGTTGACGGTCAAGAGCGGAATCTGTGCATGCTTGAGGATTCCATAGTTATGACAAATGGGAAGACAGCGGGGAAGGAGTTCCACAGGAACGCCGAAAAGAGAGCAAAGCCACGGATCCCAGTTCAGGCTTTTCAGGGAAAAAAGCTGCGTACGCTGGGCATTGGCATGATCCACGACTACGGGATTTGATTTGAGCAAATGGAAGATCAGAAAGCTGGCAAGGGGACCTATGGCCAGATAACCGTTTCTGTATGCCAGGCGGACTTTCGGAAGGTTTTCTAAGCACCATCGCATTTTGCTGGCGCCATAGTAGGGAGTCAGGTGAAGACCGTTGATGGTTTTAATTTTTTCGGAATGAGTGCGAATCTTATTGAGCCATACGGCGCGGCGATGATCCTGCCAGCTTAAGACCGGAGAGAGAGGATTTCCGTTCCTTCGGTCCCATGCCACGATGCTGGATCGCTGGGTGGCCATCCCGGCTGCTGCAATTTCATGGGATCGAACGCTGCGAATCGAAAGGAGATTTCTTGATTGCAATGCGAACGGATTCGGCGATCTCCGTCGGGTCCTGTTCCACTCGGTTGCGTCCCTGACGGCAAAGGGAAACCGGGATAAAACGGGAGGCCAGGACAGCACCCCGGTCGTCCAGAAGCATTGCCCGGGTGGCGTGGGTTCCCTGATCGATGGCCAAAATACCCATCGAAGTCCCTACACAATTTTGGTTTCGTGCGGTTCGATCAAAAGGATTTCAGGATGCGAATAAGGTCTTTGCCGACTTCTTTGGTGCCGGATTTTCCCCCCAGATCCCGGGTTCTCACTTTTTTTTCGCCTAAGTTTATGCGCACCGCCTTGTAAATGAGTCCTGCCGCCTCTGTCTCCCCCAGTTGCTCCAGCATCATTGAGGCGGTCAGTACGGCTCCCAGAGGATTGGCGATCCATTTCCCGGCAATGTCCGGAGCGGACCCATGTACGGGATCAAAGAGTCCGGGGAGACTCTGATCCTTGGGGTTGAAACTTCCACCGGGGGCAATCCCCAGGCCCCCGACAATCGCCGCGGTGAGATCGGAAAGTATGTCTGCAAAGAGGTTGGAGGCGACGATGACATCAAATGATTCCGGTTTTCGAACCACATCGTGGCAGGCGGCATCGACAAGTTTCGATTCCGTTGAAATATCCGGAAACCTGGCGGCCGTTTCTTTAAAAATTTCATCCCAAAGGACCATTCCATAGATTTGGGCATTGGATTTGGTGATGGAGGTCACCTTTTTTCTCTTTTTCGTCCTGGCATACTCGAAGGCATAGGTGATGATGCGTTCACAGCCGATCCTGGTAAACAGGGCGGTCTGGACCGCCAGGTGGTGTTCCATCCGGCCGTGTCTGCCCCCGATGGGACAATACTCTCCTTCGCTGTTTTCCCGGATCACCACAATATCGATCCCTGTTTCCGAGGCATGTACCAGAGGGCTTTCAACACCAGGGAAAAGAAAAGCGGGTCGCAGTCCGGCATAGAGATCAAAGCCCATCTTGATGGGGATCAAAAGACCATGGAGCGTGACGTGATCCGGAACTCGGGGGTCTCCCACTGCGCCTAAATAGATGGACTGAAAGACAGCCAACGTTTTCAGCCCGTCGTCAGGCATCATTCTGCCGTGTTTCAGGAAAAACTCGCTACCCCACGGAAAATAGACGAACTCGAACTTTATGGAGCCGAGCAGCTCCTGGATGGTTTTCAGACAGTCGATGCCGATGGAGACGACTTCTTTTCCAATCCCATCGCCGGGGATGACGGCGATTCGATACGATCCGGCCAATTTACGCTCCAGTAGCCTGTCTTCGCTTAATGAATTGAAATACTACAACGACGATCAAAATCGCTGCGCCGGCCATATCGGTCATCCATCCGGGCTTGATGAGAGCCAGAGCTGCGATCAGAAGAAGGATTCGCTCCAGCAGGTTCGCTCTTTTCAAGAGGTAGCCTTGAACCGCTGCAGCGAGTGCGGTTACTCCGATTATGCCGGTGATGATGGTCAGCGTGATTTCGGTTCCAGAACCCACCAACACCATGGACGGACCATAGACGAACATAAAGGGAATCAGGAATCCCGCCAGTGCGAATTTCATTCCCATCCATCCCACATCCCAGAGTCTTGCCGAGGCAATGGCCGCAGCGGCAAATGAAGCCAGTGCAACAGGAGGGGTCAGAGCGGATAGACAAGCAAAATAGAAGATGAACATATGGGCAGCCATTGGAGCCACATGGAATTCCCGGATCAGTGCGGGCGCCAGAACTGAGGCTGAAATGGCGTACGCCGCGGTCGTCGGCATCCCCATACCCAGGACGACGGCGATGATCATAGTGAAAATTAGGCCCAGTAAAAGATAGCCGCCGGAGTAACTGAAAATGATCATGGCGAACTTCTGACCCAGACCGGTCTGGGTCAGAACCCCGACGATAATTCCCGCTGTAGCGCAGGTGGCCGCGATCTCCATGGATCCTTTGGCCCCATCGGAAAGGGTCTTGATGATGTCCTTGAGGCTCATCCGGGTGCTTTTCCGGATCCAGCTGGCTATGATCAGTGAAATAATTCCGTAAAGGGCGCTGCGGTAGGGAGAATACATCAATACCATGAGGCAGAACAGCAAGATTACGATGGGCGCCAGGAGGTACCCTTTTTCGGCCATGATTTTCCGAAAAACCGGCAGCTCTTCCTTACGCAGTCCCACCAATCCTTCCGAGGCGGCGTAAAAATCGATCATCCAGTATGCGGACACATAATACAAAACGGCCGGGATGATGGCGGCCAAGGCCACCTGAGAATAAGGTACTCCCAGGATTTCAGCCATAAGAAATGCACCGGCGCCCATGACCGGGGGAACGATCTGTCCGCCGCTGGAGTTCATTGCTTCTATGGCACCGGCCACGGAGGATTTGAAGCCGCTGGCCTTCATCAGGGGGATATTGAACACGCCGTCTACCACCACATTGGCGACGGAGGATCCAGAGGCTGTACCGATCAAGGCACTGGAAATGATGGACACCTTGGCAGGCCCACCCCGAAGGCGACCGGCGGCACAGCGGGCGAAATCGACGAAAAATTTTCCTGCGCCCGACGCTTCCACAAAGGCGCCGAAAAGGACGAAAAGGAAAATATAATGGGCGGAGGCGAGTACCGGGAGGCTGAAGATACCGTCCAGGCTGAAGAGATAGGTCATCATCCGGTCAAAGGCATACCCTTTATGGTAAAAGAGTCCGGGCATGTAATTTCCGAAATGTCCGTAGAGAATGAAAACGGCGGACAAGATGGCGAGAGACCATCCCGTTGTTCTTCTTGCCATTTCCCAGACCGCGATCACAAAGAGCGTGGAAAAGAAGAAATCCCAGGAAGTAGGGACAACTCCCACACGATAAATCCAGTCGTCGAAATCGATAAAAATGTAGACCACAGGCACGATCAGCATGAGGATCAACACATAGTCGAGGATATGCATTCTGTTTTTTCCGGCTCCTTTCCACCCGGGCACAAGGGCGAAGACCAGCATGCCGGCAAAGACCACATGCATGGAGCGAAAATACCAGGGATCGATGGGTCGTATGGTGAGAACATAAATGTGAAACAGGCTCATGAGGATGCCGATGATGAAAACGGCGGCCGCGAGGGGACCTTTGAGCTCCCTTTTCCCGCCGATCTCGAGGTCCTTGATATGCATCTCCTCGAGTTTCTTTTCGACTTCCTTGAGATCTACTGGTTGGACATCAGGCACGGGTTCTCTCCTTTTTACGGGTCCAGGTATCTAAGGCATTTCCGTGGCTTAGCAAATCGCTTACAAGAAAAAAGTGCGGATGGCCCCCCTTGTTATGTGGACATCCGCACGCTTTGTTGCTCCCGATTTTTCTGCAAGCGATTATTTGGCAAGCAGCTGATCGGGAAGCTTGATTCCTTTTTCTTTGTAGTACTTCACTGCGCCGGGATGAAGCGGGACCGGGCTGAAGACGATGTTTTCCGCCTTTGTTTCCGAAGCCGATGGGTGGGTTGCGATCAGGATGTCCACATTTTTAAATGTCGCATCCAAAACAGCATAAACGAAATCGTCCGGAGTATCTTTATGCACGGTCATGAAATTCCACACGGTCAACGTTTCGATGTCCTTGTCTTTATTGCTCTTGTAAGTTCCTTTGGGAATGAATCCTTTGGAGAAGTATGGATATTTTTTAACGAAATTGTCGGCAACATTTGCCGGAACGCCATAGGCATTCACATCATGAGTGGTTTCGATTTCGGTAATCGTCACCCAGGGCAAACCCACTGACTGCCCATTGGCATCGAGCATTCCGTCTTTTAACTGCGAATTCAGGTCCGCCGATCCGGCGTTGACGATCCTTCCCGGCTTGATACCGCCCGCCTCAAAAATGATCGGCCAGTACGTTGCCGGTGTCCCGCCGACAGGACCTACGCCGACACTTTTTCCGTTCAGGTCCAGAATGCTTTTAATACCGGTTTTACTCAGGGAATACATCTGGAAGTAAGTGGTATACATGGGAAAAATCACCCGGACATTTTCGTGCTTTTTCCCTTTGGCCCAACCCTCTCCATGGAATCCTTCCCACACCGGGCCTGCGGTGACCATGCCGAAGTCCAGCTTTTTGAGATCGACCAATTGGGTGTTGTGCACCGGGCCGCCGGTTACTTCCACGTTGCCCGGGATTCCCATTTTATCGTGAAGCAGTTTTGCATAACCGCCAGCCCAGATGTAATATGTGCCGCCGACCGGAGCCGCTCCTATGGTTACCCCTTTGGGCCACCCAGCCTTATCCGCGGCTAAAGGCGCCGAAACAAACACAAGCAGTATCAGCAAAAGACCCACACCCAGCCAAGTTTTTTTCATTGTGATCCTCCTTTTCTCAGATAGATTGAATAGAACCCAAAGCATAACGAATTATAAAGTTAACCTGAATCCCTGTCAAACGGATTCCCCTTCATCCGATAGAGCCTTCTTGAGGACTTGCAAGATGGACGAACGATGGATCCCTAAACGATTTTAGATAATGCCTATACCTTTCAATACCGACAGCATGATGGCTGCGGCCATCACCGAACCTACCTGGCCGCCGGTATTGGCTCCGACGGCATGCATGAGGAGGAAGTTGTGTTTATCATACTTCACCCCTTCCCGCTGAACCACGCGGGCGGCCATGGGGTAGGCGGAAATTCCGGCAGCACCGATGAGAGGGTTGATCTTTCCCCCTGTCATGGCACACATGAGCCTTCCAAAAAGTACGCCACAAACCGTATCGAGGCAGATGGCCAGAAATCCAAACGCAAGAATGAGCAGGGTCTGGAACTTCAAAAAAGCTTTCCCCTCCATGGTGGCGCCAATGGAAATACCGAGGAGTAAGGTGACCACGTTGGCGATCTCATTTTCGGAAGCCTTGCTCAGCCGGGCGACGGCCCCTGATTCCTTCATCAGATTCCCCAGCATGATCGTTCCCAAAAGCGGAAGCCCCTGGGGGGCAATGAGCCCGCCGACAATGGTTACGACAATGGGAAACAGGATCCTTGCGGTTTTGGAGGCAGGCGTCGTCTCGACGTCCATGCGGACGATTCGCTCTTTCTGGGTGGTCAATGCCCGCATGATCGGGGGCTGGATGATCGGCACCAGGCTCATGTAAGAATAGGCAGCCACTGAAACGGCCCCTAGCAGATGGGGGGCGTATTTGGATGAAACATAGATGGCCGTGGGACCGTCACAGGCGCCGATGATGCCGATAGCTACCGCATCCAGTTGGGAAAACCCAAAGAGCAGGGCCAGCCCGATGGTCAAAAAAATGCCGAATTGTCCCGCGGCACCCAGAAGAAAGATCTTCGGATTTTCCAGTAAAGGACCGAAATCCGTCATGGCACCTATACCGATAAAGATTAAAAGCGGAAAAAGCTCGGTGGCGATGCCCATATTGTAAATCACCCTCAGGAATCCCTCTTCTTCCATGAGTCCGGCTGCGGGGATGTTGATGAGGATGGCGCCGAAACCGATAGGTACCAACAGGAGGGGTTCGATATCTTTTTTAATTCCTAAATACAGAAGAAGACCGCCGACGGCGATCATTACCGGGTTTGACCAGTGAAGGCTGGTAAAACCCGTCGTGAGTCCGAAGAGTCCATCGATCATCGCTTGAAACATGTTTCCACCCGCATGCAAGTTAGGTGTTTGTATATATTACGCATTCCCTTTTTTCGTATCCTCTTTTTCAAAGGGAAAAACCTTTTTCAGGACCGTCATCAGCATACTGAACAAGGCAAGAGCTAGCACCGTGCCCCCCATGCCGAAGACGATCATTGTCAAACCGAAGGTCAAATTACTCATGTCTATTTCCTTGTCCTGTAAATATCCGGTCGGGTACCGATCCCGGCAATCGGGTATCAGCCTTTGTCTTTTCGCAAGCCCCTTTTGCAGTCCGCCCGGCCTTGATCCTGTTATAGCCGATCTTGAGATAGGTAGGGAAATTAATGAACGCGGGAAGAAAGCCGAAGGGTGCCCAGCAACGTTTGTTCCAGAAGGCATCGAACATCCGAAAAAGATCTACGGCCAAACTGATTCCACCGATTCCGAAGGAGGCGTTTCCGACGAACAGGGCGGGCAACTCGGTTAAGGAGTGAACCCGCGAGAGGATCTGAAATCCTTCACCCACCAGGAAATATATCGCCGCGGTGGGAATTCCGCAGCAAAGGGCATTGAAACCGGTTAGGAAATAGGCCCGATGCTCCATTCCGTGAATTTTCGCGAAGGTCAATTGATCCTGGCGGGTGAGAGAACCGCCAAGGTAATAGGTGTATAAGAGGTCGGCAAGGGTATTTATCCGAACCGCCGCAAAGTATCGGCGGACTATATCGTGCGTCCGTTCCAGACGAGAGGCGTTCGAGGAGGGGATTTCTCCCGATCCGCTTGACCGCATATATCGATAGAATTTCAAAATCTGTCTGTTGATGATACCGCTTTTGGCGATGAGGGCATCGACGGTGTTGGAGTCTTCAGACGGATTTTTTCCGGCCATGATCATATAGCTTTGCTTCTGTTGTCTGGGGGGAAACGCCCTTTTCTATTTAAAAAAGAATTAAAAAATTTATGCTAATCCTCATGACATGTCAATGACGCTTTTCAATCCACAGATCGTTTTACGACCCAGCGGAATGATCCTGTTGATCCGTCGTATGACATCGTGTATCAAGATAACTCTCGAATTCTTCCACTGATCAAAAAAGGAGATGACGACAGATGGGTGAGCAGTTGGATAAAATCATCTATTCCATGATCGGAGTCAGTAAGTACTATGACAAACGTCCAATCCTTCAAGACATTTCCCTTTCCTATTTTTACGGCGCAAAGATCGGTGTTATCGGGCTTAACGGCTCCGGAAAGAGCTCCCTGTTGCGGATTCTGGCCGGCATTGACACCGAATTTTTGGGTAAAACCGTCATTTCTCCGGGTCATACAGTGGGTTTTCTGGAGCAGGAGCCGGTTCTGGACGAGACCAAGACCGTTAGGGAAATCGTCGAGGAAGGGGTTCGGGAAACCGTGAATCTCATGAAGGAATTCAACCGGATCAGCGAAGCATTGGCTGCACCCCTTTCGGATGACGAGATGAACCGTCTCATCGAGCGCCAGGGGGTGATCCAGGAAAAACTCGACGCCTTGAATGCATGGGATATCGATTCCCGCCTGGAAATGGCTATGGATGCTTTGCGGTGTCCTGAAGGAAACACGCCGGTCAAAGTCATTTCAGGGGGCGAGCGCCGGCGCGCGGCTCTGTGCCGTCTTCTGCTCCAAAAACCGGACATTTTGCTGCTGGACGAACCGACAAATCATCTGGATGCAGAGACCGTCGCATGGCTGGAGCATCACCTGCAAAACTACGAAGGAACCGTCATCGCCGTAACCCATGACCGCTATTTCCTTGATAACGTGGCCGGCTGGATCCTGGAACTCGACCGAGGGCGCGGCATCCCCTGGAAGGGAAATTATTCGTCCTGGCTCGAACAAAAAAAAGCCCGTCTGGCAGTGGAGGAAAAAGGCGAAAGCAAACGCCGGAAGACGCTGGAGCGTGAACTGGAATGGATCCGAATGAGTCCAAAGGCGCGACAAGCCAAATCCAAGGCCAGGATCGGCGCATATGAAAAACTCCTTTCCCAGGACAGCATCCAGCGCCAGGAAGACTTGGAGATCTATATCCCTCCAGGCCCCCGCCTGGGGAACCTGGTGGTGGAAGCCAACAGCGTGACCAAGGGGTTCAAGGATCGGCTCCTCATGGAGAATGTGTCTTTCTCTCTGCCTCCCGGGGGCATTGTAGGAGTTATCGGGCCTAACGGCGCGGGTAAAACCACATTGTTTAAAATGATTACCGGGCAGGAAGAGCCGGATTCGGGCGCATTCCGGTTCGGGGAAACGGTGAAAATAGCGTATGTCGATCAGAGCCGGGAAAGTCTGAATCCTGAAAAAACCGTTTGGGAAGTGATTTCGGATGGTAAAGACATCCTCGAATTGGGAAAAGTACAGGTTAAATCCAGGGCCTACGTGGCAAGGTTCGCCTTTTCCGGAAACGATCAGCAAAAGAAGGTGGGAATGCTGTCCGGGGGGGAACGCAACCGAGTCCATTTGGCCCGGATGCTCAAATCCGGGGCCAACCTGCTGCTTCTGGATGAGCCCACCAACGACCTGGATGTGAACACTCTGCGGGCCCTTGAGGAGGCGCTCGAAAACTTTGCGGGGTGCGCGGTGGTTATCACCCACGACCGGTGGTTTCTCGACCGGATCGCCACTCATATCCTTGCCTTTGAAGGCGAAAGCCGGGTAGCCTGGTTTGAGGGAAATTATTCGGATTATGAGACCGACCGGCGCAAACGCTTAGGGACTGCGGCCGAGATACCCCGTCGCATCCGATACCGGCAGCTTACCCGGAAATAATGGGAAGGGCAAAATCATCCCAATTCCAAAGCGGCGCATCCGTCGCAGCGATACCGGAACCCCAGGGCCATCCTTCCGGCAGGGGGGATGACAGGGTAATTTCCTCCGGCCGTGTGGGATGCTGAAAAGCGATTTCTTGGGAAAAGAGAGCGATTTGGCGGCCGGAAAGGGGTGCTGAAGCGCCATAACGCACGTCCCCCACCACCGGGCATCCGATTTGGGCGAACTGAAGACGGATCTGGTGTTTGCGTCCGGTTTGCAGATTGATTTTTACAAGAGTTTGTTTACCGGCGCTTTCCAGAACCTTAAAGCTAAGGCGGGCTTCCTTGATGCCTTTTCCCGGCATGCTTTGAATGCGGTTTTTTCCCTTCACGCATTCAAAGAAGTGAACCAGGTCTCCTGAAGGTGAGGGGGGTATTCCTTCCAGGATGGCAATATAAGCTTTTCTAATCCGCCCCTCGCGAATCCGGGCGCTGAGTCGGGATGCGGCCTTAGAGGTGCGGGCGAAAAGCACAATACCGGCCACGGGGCGGTCCAGGCGGTGGACCAGCCCGAGAAAGACCCGTCCCGGCTTGTGATGACGCTCTTTGATCCAGGATCGGGCCAGATCGAGAATGCACGGCGCACCGCTTCGGTCTCCCTGCATGAGAAGACCGGCCGGTTTGTAAAGGGAGAGAACATGGTTGTCTTCGAAAAAAACAGGCCAGCGATGGTGGAAAAAATGCATCGAAGTCACCGATGGGAACCCTTTCATAAAGGCGCATCGCGCAAGACCGCGTCATCTCCGACCTATGGACTGCGATATGAGTAAGATGCACCGTTTTGTTGCCGAACCTGAAAAGACGGCCACCGTAGAAAGGATGGATACCCTTTTGCAAGGCTGCGGGATTACGCTTTCCGCTCCCCAGCTCCGGCAGCTGTGGACTTATCACACCCTCTTGAGGGACCGCAATTCCGAATTGAACCTCACACGGGTTCACAATTTCACCAATATGATATTGAAGCTCTACGTCGATTCCTTTTTTCCCGCTACGATGATCGATCTTCCATCTCCACTTCTCGACCTGGGTACCGGGCCCGGGATGCCGGGGATACCCTTGAAGATTTTTCGGCCAAACCTTGAGGTCATTTTGGCGGAAAGCCGGGGAAAGCGCGTTTTGTTTTTAAATCAGGCCATTGCCCTGCTGGGATTGAAGGGAATCCGGGTACATGCGGGCAGCATTTCAGAACGGACCGAAATACCGGTGGAAGCCGTCATCACCCGGGCCGTAGAACCCATCGACGAGACCCTCGATCGCATCCGGGGATCCTTGAATCAGGGAGGGATGGCCATCTTCATGAAGGGACCGGGCTCTGAGGCGGAAGTGGCGCGTGCGACAAAGCGTTTCAAGGACGCCTATGCCCTTTTTTTCGACAAAGCCTATACCCTCCCCGAAATTCGGCACCAGCGACGTTTGGTGATTTTTCGAAGGCTTGACGCCCCGGTTTGCGCGGTACGGCAAAGCGCATCGGCCCAAAACACCCTGCACGCTATTTCGAGTCCCCAAAATCCGATTTTCATTGATCTCAAAAAGCTTTTGACCAGCAGGGGGGTGAGGAAAGCGGGGAAGGCCCTGGCTTGCGGTACCCGACAAGTCCTAGAAATTCTTCAAAAACATCCGGACAGATGTGAAGCATGGATCAGCCGTGGGGACCGGACGCCGCCTCCTCCGAGGGCACCGGCTTTAATGAAATGGTATTGCCTTGCCCCGGACCTGTTCGATGTACTGGATGCCTATGGGACCCGCAGCCCGCTATTGGTGATCCGTGTGCCGGAGATACCCCTCTGGCAACCGGAAGAAGGTTTTCCCCCAGGATGCAGCGTGCTCCTGCCTTTCCAGGATCCGGAGAATGTCGGGGCCGCCATTCGGTCTGCGGCAGCCTTCGGGGCATCTCAGGGGATCCTGCTTCAGGAGAGCGCGCACCCGTTTCATCCCAAGGCGCTGCGGGCTTCGGGGGGTGCCGCCCTCACCTTGCCGTTAAAAGAGGGACCGGCGCTGGAAGCAGTCCCGCCGGATATCCCGGTCATCGCCCTGTCGGCTGAAGGTCGGGATCTGCGTAAAATCCGTTTTCCGGAAGCTTTCGGGCTGCTGGCCGGAATGGAGGGCCAGGGATTGCCTGAAGGCTTACGAGATCGCGCCGTTTCCATCCCTATGGAGCAGGGGATCGACTCTTTAAACGCGGCGGTGGCGATGGCCGTTGCCCTTTATGAATGGTCAAGGCGTCGTGGAAAAGCGTAGGTCGGTTTTTCAACACCCTGAAGCAACGGTTCCAGGGGGTGTGTATCTTTGCCAGGTTTCAGAATCTGTATCCTGCGGAGCCTGTTGCGGACTTTACAATCGTGCGGATGCCTCCCGGGAAACACTCCTTAAAATCCTTTCCTTTCGAACCCGGGAATTCCAGGAGATTCCCCGCGCTGCAGATGCCATCGAGGCGTTTCGGCTCCGAATGGAGCATCTGGAATCGGATCCGGGTATCTATCCGGATTTTTATCGCTGTCCTTTTTTGGGTCTTGTCGGAAAGCAGCGTTCTCGAGTGGGGTGCCTGCTGCATCCTCTATCGGATGGAAACCGGGGAATCGATTTCAGAGGGCTGAGTTTTTACGGCGGTCTGGCATGTCGGGAATACTTCTGCCCGCCCTGCCGAAACCTTTCCGCCGATCGTAAAGAGATCGTCAGGGCAGTATGTACCGACTGGTATCTCTATGGACTTGTGATCACAGATGCTGCATTTCTCGATGCCGTTTGTTCAGAAGTCGATCGCCGGTTGGGAAGGAACCTGCACCTCAAAGAGATACAGGAAAATTCCGGGGCGGCGAAAGCCATGAAATTCTTTTTTGACCTCCGACAAAGCTGGTCGTTCAGGGCGGTCGGGTGGAAAGGACCTGGGACCTATTTTTTCAAAGATGCAACGTATCCGCCGATTCCGATTGAATATGAGAAACTGGGGTGTGCTGTATCCCGGCACGATGCCCTTTTTCAGGCTCTGGGGTCGGGATTCAAGTCTCGTGAAGCGCTGGAGACAGCCGAAGTGATTCTAGAGTCGTCTTTTTCCAGGTTGACCAAATGCCTGTGGGCTCCGACTTCAGATCCTCTCTCATGCTGAAATACCGGGGCGTTCGGAGAAATCCGGAGCCCCATAGGGCTATTTGCGTTTTCCCCATACGGCAAAGACCGGATCGGAGTCTGCCTTGACGCCGGCGTATTTATCATCCGAAGGCCGAATATCACCCCGGATCGATTCGGTATGAAGATCGAGAAATCGACCGCTTTTCCTCATGTATTCAAGGATAAGCCCCATCCGTTCAAAGGGATGCAGTTCTTCCCAGAGGGAATGATAAAATGAATGATAATGAGTCGAGTAGACCGGATTCTCCCGATACTACAGGTTGAGGTTTGTTTTCTCTGTTTGCCGCCTGGTTTCCCGGCGGTGCCACTCTATTTCAACCATGTATCCGTTGGCCCCGGCCCCTCACAGAATCCCGCCTTGGCGGGACTCTTCAAGCAGGTTCACATACCTGCGGCATAAATCCAAGAGTGAATCTCTTGCCGCAATCTCCGATAGTCGATTCAGTTCCGTTGACAATGCTCTTATAGGCTCTGTGTCCTGCATTGTTTCCCCTCCTCGATACACTTGCCTGTCAACCCCTTCCCTCCATCCCGCGTTGGTGGGATTTCAACATCAGGCGTGGCCAATTTTTCCGAAACGCCCTATCGGTCATTTCGGGCTCGAGCAGGGAAGGGATGATCTCATCCACCCCGGCTTTTTTGCGCAAGCCGCGGGATGCGTTGCTTTGTGTGTCGGCCGTCTTTGGATTGATAGATCACCGTCCCCGCTTCCGGAACATAGGTCATGCGCTTTTGGGAAAACGATGCCCGGATGATGTACCGGGCCAGGTTTTCCATGGACACCTTTTGCCAGGGGAGGATTCTCGGGCCGCCGTACACGTTGAATCCGGTATGCCGCCATTTATTTAACAGGGCAATCAACAACCACTACCCCGGCATTTTGGCCTCGCCTGGCATACGATTTGCTCCTATAAATGCCAGCCTAATCATTCTTGCATCTGTTCTCCTCCTAAACGGTTAACCGGGATGTTCCCGGGTAACTGTTTTCTTTTTGTACGATGTGGCTTTTCAGCTGATCAAGCCTTTGGCTTTGAGCATGGGCCGCGGGTCGACCAGGTGGCGGGTAAACCAGTGGTTGTGGGCAGTGGCGCCCAGGGCCAGGGCCAGGATTTCGGAGAAATGAAAGGTGGGCAGCGGTTGTTTACGCGTGCAGCGCACCTCAAGATTCAGGTGGCACATGGCGCAGGCTGTGACGATGCAATCCGCCCCGGCCGCAGAGGCCCCATCGACGATCTGATCCACCAGGGGGCTGACCACATCGGGCCGCGCCACGGATAAAAATGTCCCGCAGCAGCGCGCGGCATAGCTCCAGGAAACCGTTTCGGTGCCCAATTGACCCAATACGCGTTCCATCAGGCCGTAGTGGTTGGGCAGGTGACGCATATGCGGGGGACGGGCCAGCATACAGCCATAGTAGGGGGCGATCTTGAGCCCGGAAAGACTCTGCTCGGCGCCCGGAATCAAGTTTGAAAACCCCAGGCGGTCAAATAGCTCGAAGAAATGGATGATCTCCAGGGAATCATCCACTTTCCGGCCCCAGGCTTGCTCGTAATTCCTTCGGGCGACAGGGTCGTTTTGCAAATGCAGCTTGGCTTCCGTAAGGCGCAGCATGCAGCTTGGACAGGCTACCAGCAAGGGCCGGCCGCTGGGAGCGAGGGCCAGGTTGCGGTTTGAAAGGAGAGCGGCCAGGCTGGAGTTGATGCTGTGGGCCGATGAACTGCCGCAGCAGTTCCAATCGGTCAGTTCCACCAGTTCGATGCCCAGCCGGCGGCAGAATTGGATCAGGGACTGGTTGTTCTCCTTGGCCGAGGTGGCCAGGGAACAGCCGGGAAAATAGGAATAGGTTTTTGCCGGGTTGTCAGCCATGGGGCCACTCCTTGCGGCTCTGCTGGTAGATTTGCCTGATCTCGGCAATGGCTTTCACCCGCGAGGGCGTAAGGTCGAGTTTGCGCTTGGCCAGCATTTTCAGCCCCACGTCGATATCTTTGAACCAATCTCCCGTGCGGGCCTTAAATCGCAGCATGATTTCCAGCTTATGGGTCCGGCCGTAGCGCTCGATGGAGGCGAGCACCTCCTGGTGAAAGGCCAGCACCTGGGGTTGGGCCGGTATGATACCGTTTTCGATAGCGATCTGCCGCAGGGCGTCCATGACGGCCGACATGTCAATGGCCATGGGACACAGGCAAGAGCAGGTATGGCAACCCACGCAGGCCCAGATGGCCGAGCAGCGCAGAACCTCGTGGGTCTGGCCCAGCTGCACCAGGCGGATCACCTGGTTGGGGTGTAAGTCCATGGCCCCGATAAAGGGGCACCCGCTGGCGCAGCACAGGCAATGAAAGCACAGATTCGGATTCACTCCCGTGCGATCCCGGATCATCCGGGAAAGATTAAGGGGGTTTCCCTTGAGCTGGATCATGGGTTGGGTTGTCGTAACAGTTGAATTTGACATGGTCTATGGATAGCGCAAAGACAAGTTCGCTGTCTTTGATTTAAGTCAAGTTTTGGGTTTGGACAAGATGTCTACGTAAAGCAGGACAGCGCACTCCGGACACAACCCATGGGTAAAGCGCGCGCTGGTGTGCAATTCCATGAATTGCTCCACCCGCTGCCAGTATCCCTGGTCGTTACGGATCTTCTTGCACGAACAGCAGATGGGCAGCATGACGCTTAGCACCTGGACCTTTTCCAGGGCTTGCTCGAGTTCACGGGTCCGCTCCCGGACACGGGTTTCCAGGTTGTCCCGGGCATCGCTCAATTGCGCAATGGCTTTTTCGGCCTGGCCGCGGGCAAGGCCCAGCCCATCACTCATGGTGTTGAAGGCTTCGATCAGGTTCTCGAACTCGTCATGGGTGCGCATCTCAAGCTTTTCCTCGAATCGGCCGGCGGTAATGTGGCGGCAGCGCGATGTCAGCACCGCAATGCGCTAGCCCAGCCCGCGGGAAAGGGCAAGGGCAAACAAAAGGGCCAGAAGGATTGAGCCGATAAGCGAGATCATGCCGGTTAAGCGCAGGGAAGAGAGCTTTTTGTCCACCTCTTCGGCATTCATATCGATTCCCAGAAGGTATTTGCCCTCACCATTCAGCAGCGGTGCATAGCCGGATAAAAATACGCCCCATTCGTCCTGACTGGGCTTGTCGTCCACGGCCGGCTCCATAAACCCGGCACGCATCAGGGTGGGCACATCGGCGTATACGCGTCCCGGCAGAGCCTGCTCGCCGCTTTCATCCGAATCCAGCACAAAGAAGATCCGTCCCTGCTCCAGGCGCATGAAATAGAGAAAGGCGATATAATGAAATGATAAGAAGTCGTTTTTTCCAAGCGGATTAAGCGGAAAAATAAATTGTATATTGGCATCATCTGCGACCCAAGATATGGGGGCATGCATTTCTTATGACGGACGGGTTTTAATTATCGGAAAGAGGATGAGCTGTCAATCGGAATTTAACCAGGAAATGGCCGTTAATTTGGCAGATTCGGGCATAGATCGGCGCTTCATCTTTCGCCGTTTTTTTTACAAATAGGAATCCAGGGGATAAACCGGATCGATGATATAATCATCGGTGGAAGGTGCGAGGGGTTCGTCGTATGTCGGGCTTACCTCCGACGGCGGGGCATGGGCAACGGGCCTGGGTGGTCGTTTCAGATCCCACAAGTTTAAGTGTTTGAGTATTTTTCGGATCACATCCGGATCTTCTATGAACGCGACCACCCGCATTCGTCCTTGACATTTGGGACAGATCAGCGGATCGACTTCATAGACCTTCCGAATCAGGCGTGGCCAATTTTTCCGAAACGCCCTATCGGTCATTTCGGGCTCGAGCAGGGAAGGGATGATCTCATCCACCCCGGCTTTTTTGCGCAAGCCGCGGGATGCGTTGCTTTGTGTGTCGGCCGTCTTTGGATTGATAGATCACCGTCCCCGCTTCCGGAACATAGGTCATGCGCTTTTGGGAAAACGATGCCCGGATGATGTACCGGGCCAGGTTTTCCATGGACACCTTTTGCCAGGGGAGGATTTTCGGGCCGCCGTACACGTTGAATCCGGTATGCCGCCATTTATTCAACAGGGCAATCATGTCTTTTGTGATCTTGCCTTTGTCCAGAAGCATCGTAAGCACATGGTGCCGGAAAAGCCGTTCCAAAGCCCGGATGTCGATAAATTCCTCGCAACTCGTTTCTTACAAAGAGGCGGCTTTTTTGATATAAAGGCCTTCAATATCCGATACAATTCACCGTTTCGACAAACCACCTGCGTAGCCGGTTGAATTGCAACAGCGATATTTCAGGTTGGTTTGGTCAGTGTTCTTAATCACTTGGGCTTACTCCACAACATAAACGTTTTCGAGGCTGAACGCCTTCACCCATTTCGCATTACGGCCTGCTGTCACCCTGTTTACGCTTCACTCATATGGTACCCGAATGAATGCAAAACTCTATTCTGACGGTCGGCTAACTTTGTCAGGCCGGCTTCTCAACCAACTGGACATGAAAATTCCGGGGCGGTGAAAGCCATGAAATCCGATTGCATATGAGAAACTGGGGTGTGCTGTATCCCGGCACGATGCCCTTTTTCAGGCTCTGGGGTCTGGATTCAAGTCTCGTGAAGCGCTGGAGACAGCCGAAGTGATTCTAGAGTCGTCTTTTTCCAGGTTGACCAAATGCCTGTGGGCTCCGACTTCAGATCCTCTCTCATGCTGAAATACCGGGGCGTTCGGAAGAAATCCGGAGCCCCATAGGGCTATTTGCGTTTTCCCCATACGGCAAAGACCGGATCGGAGTCTGCCTTGACGCCGGCGTATTTATCATCCGGAGGCCGAATGTCACCTCGGATAGATTCGGTATGAAGATCGAAAAATCGGCCGGTTTTTCTCATGTATTCAAGGATAAGTCCCATCCGTTCGAAGGGATGCAATTCTTCCCAGAGGGTGATCACCTTGGGCGAAAACCATCGATCCGAAAACGTATTCACGAAAATTCCCCCCGGTTTCAGGATACGGGCGATATCTGAAAAGACCTCGATGGGACGGATCAGAAATTGATTGTGCGAACAAAGGTTCGATCCCGATGCGCGGCATCCTTTTCTGCCCATGTTACGGCCAGTTCGGCTCTGATCATAGGGGAATGGTTCATTATTCTTTTTCCCTCTATTTTTTTAAAATTGACTTGATTCGGTTTATTGCGTCATTAGTGTGTATGTTAATGCTCAAAGAAAGGAAATCAACGGATGAACGAAATGATTTTTTTGCAATTTTATAATCCGGTCAAGGATTCATACTATGACCTGTGCAATGGATTTTCAGACGCCTATGACATTTGCAAGGCTCGTGGAGTTTTTTTCTGGATGACCCATGAAAACGATATCGATCAATGGTATGATGAGTCCACCTATACAGGAAGAGCGCTTCCCATCGATGAGGGAACGGTCTATATTTCGGCCGTATACCTGAACCATCTCTACCAGGCGCATGTATGGGCCGGGCTTTATCCGAAGATCCGCTTCGTGGTGGGGGGACCCGTGGCAGCCGAACAATGCAGCGGACGCAATGGGTGGGATCCCATATACTTTCAGTTGGAACCCGGAACGGTATTTCCAACCAACCTCACCATCACCGGAAAGAGCGTGGAAGATTGGTTCGACGTCCCCAATTTTTCCGGAAAATGGAGACTGGACGTCCCCGAGGCGGTGCCGACGACCAGTCCGATCTATTTATCGTACACCTTGGACAACCGTTGCTACTGGCGGAAGTGCATCTATTGCAACATTGCCCATCATGACAGCACCTTAGCGAGAAAAAGAGATATTTTTAATTTCGAATTCAAAGAGATTGATCATGCAGGAAAGAAGATCATCCGATTGAATACGGGATCTCTGACTCCCGCCCATATCCGCACCCTTTTCCCGAAGCTTCCAGTAAGGAACGACTTGGAATATCGGGTATTTATGCGGCCTGCAAGGCCGGAGAATATTGCCCTGAAAGAGGTTTTGGATAGCGCAACAAGGGAATTTCCCGATATGATGGTCGGTATCGGGGTGGAATTTCCTTCCAATCGGATGCTGCGTTATATGAGGAAAGGATTCGATAAAGAGGAAATGATCGAAACCTTACAGCTTTGTGTTTCACATGGAATCCGGGTCAATGGAAATTTTATACTCGGATGGGACAACCTCATCGATGAAGATATTCGGGAACTGGAGGAGTTTTTCGACAAAATGCCTGAAGGCTCGCTGGAAGCCATGCAGATGCGCTGGCTTTTCGCCCATCCGTTCACCCAGATTCATGAGACATACCGGGGCAAAGCCATAAAGCTGGGGCCGTTTTACGTCGGTTTCCGGACCGAAATCGCTCCGGAACAAATCGAAAAGAATCGGATAGCTTGTGATATGGTAGAAACCTATGGCCGCAAAAAGAGATTTCGACTGGAAGGGATGGGAAACATCCGCGACCATCTCTCAAAAGCGGATTAAATCTTTTCAGGAGCTCGCCTTCAGTTCTCCTGAGAAGGCTTTGGTCCCGCATGCGATCCGGCGATGCCACAGGCCATTTCCCACGCCCCGTCTTTCTCCATAACGGCTGATAGCGCTTCGGCCAACTTTTCCCCGACAAGATGTTCTTCATTGACCAGGACATCGGCTCCGGCCGCTTTAAGGGACTGGCAGCTGATGTCGTACCGGGCGCGCACGACGATGATGCAGTCGGAAGAAAGGGTCCGCACATGGCGGATGAGGGTCTGCGCCGAGGACGGATCGGGAATGGCGATGACCACCACCCGGAACCCCTCGATTCTGCAATGTTTAACGAAATCTAAGGAAGTGGCGTCTCCCTGATGGACAATTAATCCCATATCTTGAGCTTTCTTGGCGCTGTTGGGGTTCAGCTCGATGATCTCCGGATGCCGGTTTTTTTTCATCAGCGCCTCGGCGACACGCCGGCCGGCAGGCCCGAAGCCGATAATGCAGATACCGCAAATCATATCAGGTGCGCCGGATCGGGATTCTTCTTCAGGTATAGATCTTTCACCGGCGAGACTTTTTATTAAAAAGCCGGCAAGAGGCTGGGCATAGACCACCATATAAGGTGTCAGGAACAAAGACAGGACGGTCACGCCGACGACAAATGTGAGGGTCTCTTCCCCGATGATCCGATTTTGAGCAGCAGTAGAGGCGGCGACCAGCGAAAATTCACCGATCTGAGCCAGAGTGATCCCGGTAGCCAGAGCCTGGCTCCGGGTGAGGCCGGCGAAAAGGGCGCTTCCGGAGGCCGCAAGGGTCTTAATAAAAAAAATGAGGAGGGTCGAAATCGCAACCAGATGGATATGAGAGAGCATCCAGCGGGGATCGAGTAACATACCGATGGAAGTAAAAAAGAGTGTCAAAAACAGGATACGGATGGATCCGATATCCGAACGGATCTGGGAAGCAAAGGGAGATTCCCCCAGCAGCATACCGGCAATGAACGCACCCAAAGCCGCTGATAAGCCGAGGGCGTGGGCACCCCAGATGGCCCCTAAGGCTGAAAGGATCGCCAGGAGCACCACCAACTCGCGTTCCGTAAAAAACCCGCGGGTCATCATGAGTTTCGGTATCATCTGGTAAAACGCAAGATAAAATATGAAAATCAGGCCCGCGGCACCGGCAACAGTCTTTGCCGCCTGAATCAGGACATAGCTTTCCTGGGATGCAGGGCTGAAAAATGACAAGATCAGCAGAAACGGTACCACTGCCAGGTCCTGAACCAGAAGAATGGCCAATGCGATTCTTCCGCGAACCGAATCCAGCATGGTGTTTTCAATCAGGACTCTGAGCACAACAGCCGTTGAACTGAACGACAAGAGGATGCCCAGCGTCAAGGATAGGCCCAGGGGGAAGGCCAGAAAAAGCAATGGGACAAAGAGCAGGGACGTCAGGACGATCTGTAAGACACCGGCACCGAGGATCCGGGAGCCCATGGCTTTCAGGCGGTTAACGGAAAATTCCAACCCGATGGAAAAGAGCATCAAATCGATACCGAGTTCTGCCATGGTGGTGACGGCGTCTTTATTAAAGAGGATGGGGCCGGCGACGACACCGGCAGCCAAGTAGCCGATGATGGGGCTTTGCCGGAGCCTTTTGGAAAGCGTGCCAAAGGCAAGGGCAAGTCCTACCAGAAGAAGAATTTCAGCTAGAACCGACCACAACTCCATACGATTACCCCAGAAGCGTGAACGAATGAGTTCTTTTGTAAACCAATGTGTTTTCCATATCTTTTTTTTAAAGCTGGGACAAGAAGGGAATCCCTTGACGCGAAACAGAACATTTGACATGTTCCTGAAGCGGTGCCTAATTTTTACAGGCCGAGGAAATATTCCGGTTAAATCAATACGGAGGAAAAAAGCGTGAGCATTTCTAACCTGGATCGGACATTTGAACCCGAATCTATCGCCGTGGTCGGTGCCAGCGAAAGGGAAGGGAGAATCGGATGGGCCTTGATGAAAAATCTGATTGAAGGTGGATATCAAGGGACGGTGATCCCCGTCAATCCCAACCACCGATCCATTTTTGGAAAAGAAGCCGTTCCGAATGTCACGGATATCGGTTTCTCTGTGGACATGGCCCTGATCGCTTCTCCGATGCAAACCGTCCCGGATGTGATCGATGCCTGTGTCACGGCAGGTGTGAAAGGGGCGGTCATCGTTTCGGCGGGAGGAAAAGAAATCGGTCAAAAAGGGGAAGCTCTTGAAGGAAAAATCTGGGAAAAAGCAAGGAAAGGGAACCTTCGCATCGTGGGTCCCAACTGCGTCGGTATAATCATTCCATCGCTCAACCTCAACGCCAGCTTCAGCTTGGGAATGCCCAAGTCCGGGAACCTTGCTTTTATCTCTCAAAGTGGCGCGCTATGTGCCGCCATTCTTGATGCGGCCATTCAGGAAAACTTCGGTTTTAGTCATTTTATCAGCATCGGTTCCATGCTGGACGTGGATTTCGGAGACTGCATCGATTATCTGGGAAACGATCCCAAGGTCAAAAGCATTCTCCTTTACATCGAAAGCTTGACCCACTTCAGGAAGTTCATGAGCGCGGCGAGGGCGGTATCCCGGGTGAAGCCCATTGTGGCGCTTAAATCCGGACGCAGTGCCGCAGGAGCACGGGCGGCGGCATCCCACACCGGCGCCATGGCAGGAGAAGATGCCGTCTACGATGCGGCGTTCAAGCGGGCGGGGATTGTCCGGGTGGATACCTTCGAGGAGCTGTTCGATTGTGCGGAATTGATGGCCAAGCAAGTTCGGCCCCGGAGTTCCGATCTGGTCATCATCACCAACGGCGGAGGACCGGGTGTGATGGCTGCCGATGCGCTTGCCCAGTACGGTATCGAGCCTGCTTCCATGAGTACTGAGACCCTGAAAGCGCTGGATGACGTTCTGCCTCCATTGTGGAGCCGGAACAACCCCATCGACATGATCGGGGATGCCACTGCAGACCTCTACGAGAAAACTCTGAAAATCTGCCTGAAAGAAGAAAGCCCGGGCGGTATTCTTGTCATTATGGTTCCCCTGGCCCTGTCCGATCCCGCCGATGTTGCAAAAAAGGTGGCGACAAGCCTTTCCGGTAAAAAGGTCCCGGTCTTCACGTCGTGGATGGGAGGAAAGGGTGTCGAGAAGGGGATCGAAATCCTGAACCAGGCCGGCATACCGACCTACGATACACCGGAAAAAGCCGTCCGAGCGTTTCTTTATATGGTTGCCTATTCCAGGAACCTCGAAACGCTAATGGAAATCCCGCCGCGTTTTTTAAAAAGGATTTCCTGCGACAAGGATCGGGCTGCCGACCTCATTGCCGCCGGCCTGAACGGCCCGGGTCCAACGCTGACGGAAGATGCTTCCAAGGCTGTTCTGGAGGCTTACGGCATCCGAGTCACTCCCGTACAGTTCGCTTTGTCGGAATCAGAGGCCGTATCCAGAGCCGAAAGTCTGGGGTATCCTTTAGTCATGAAGCTGATCTCACCGGATATCACTCACAAAACGGAAGCCGACGGCGTTCATCTTGATTTAAACAGCCCGGAAGAGATCCGGAAGAGCTATCACCGTATCATGCAAGGCGCCAAAGCCTATAACCCCGATGCCCGTGTCATGGGCGTCTCTTTGCAGCCGTACATTGTACGCCCGGATTACGAACTCTTGATTGGCGCCAAACGGGATGAAAATTTCGGTCCGGTGATCCTGTTCGGTTTGGGCGGCATCTTCACCGAAATCCTCAAGGATCGCGCCATCGGCCTTCCACCCCTTAATCGTCTCCTGGCCCGAAGGCTGATGGAGGAGACTCGGGCATACCGACTGTTGCAAGGTTATCGGAATCGCCCTCCTGCAGACATGGCCCTTTTGGAGGAGATGCTTGTAAGGCTGGCCCAGCTCGTCATGGATTTTCCTGATATCGCCGAACTCGATATGAACCCTGTGGCGGTTAAAGACGGAATCCCTTACGCCCTGGATGCCCGTCTGGTGTTGAAACGAAGCACCAAACCTTCGCCGATGCATCTGGTCATCAGTCCGTATCCGCAGGATCAGGAGGCCTCCATAACCACCCGGACCGGCATTCCCCTTTTCATTCGGCCCATCATACCAGAAGATGCCCCGCTGCTGGAGGCTTTATTTTATAGACTTTCACCGAACACCATTTACTATCGGTTTTTCTATCATATGAAGACCATTACTCCTGAAATGCTGGCAAAACTGACGCAGATCGACTACGATAGAGAAGTTGCCCTGGTGGCTTTGGAAAAAAAAGAACAAGAGGAGAGGATTCTCGGGGTGGCCAGGATTATTTCCCATCCGGACGGAAAGCAGGCTGAGTTTGCCATCGTCATCGCCGATCAATGGCAGGGGAAAGGAATCGGTGCCGTTCTCCTGGAGCATGCGCTGCGCGTTGCCAAGGGCCGATCCATCGAGAAGGTGTGGGGTGGTGTTCTGCAGGAAAATATTCACATGCAGCGACTTGGAAAAAAGATGGGATTTGCGATGGAATACAATCGGGAATCCGGAGTGTACGATTTGACCATCGACTTGAGCTCAACGACTCTTTAAAATTGATGGCTTCGTAAAAAGTCCAATTTCTGCGTTGCGCTTCATCCCGTTGCGATTTCGACGTACGATAAGTACGCCTCATCACACGGGATTTGCGACGCCTTGAACTTGAACTTTTTGCTTTGCCATCCGAATTTTGAGTTTTTGCGATTTCATCAAAATTCGGCACCTAAAAGAATATGGGAGATAAGATGATTCGAACGTTTTTAATAAAAGCAACTATTCTGCTGGCTGCTTTGACAGTTTTGGGATGCATTGAAACCGAATATGACCCCCCATCAGAGGACCCATGGTCACCGCCGACACTCACCCGCGGAATCCGGTGGATCCGAAATAACCCCATGCTCATCAGCGGCCTCACTGTTTCCATGGGGCCGCCGCCGGCGCGCTTCGTCAACGACTATTTCAACGGGTTTTATGCCAATGCCGTCCACCTGTGGGAAGACGGCGTTCCCGAAGAGATGGACGCATGGGCTGCCGTGGGAAATCCGAGTTTTCGTTTCGTCTCTTGGATGCAACCGGACGGCACCAGTCGGTCCAACGGAATGTTGGTCGGGGGGTATCCTGCAAATGCCGCAGGCAGGATTGGTTACCAGATCGGAGATGAACCCATGACCCTGGCCGAATTCTTCCAGTGCGAAACGGGAATCAATGCCATCAGAGCCTATGACCCAGACGCTCTTTTGATTATGAATTTTTCTTTTCTGGCACCGGAGGTCGACCAGATGATCGAATATTATGGGCAGAATATGGACGGTGATGTGATCAGCCACGATGTTTATACCTGGACCAGCAGCGTATATCAACATCTTGCAAAATTCCGTCGGGCCGGCCTGAGGTTCAACAAACCCTATTGGCGCTATCTTTATTCCCATTATTCGGACCGGGAAGATGTGATTTCGGAATCGGATTTGCGATGGGAGGCATTCATGGGGCTTGTTTATGGATATACCGGCCATACCTGGTTTATCTACCAGATCGCAGAAAACGATGTACTCGATCCGATTTTTTTCACCAGGCAAGCCGATTTCAATGCACCCAAGACCAGCCTGTGGGCGATTGCGGCTCAGATCAACGTGGAGATGACCCGCTTAGGGAGGGCCATCACACAGATGACCAGTACCGACGTCCGGTATGTTCCCACCACCAGCTATTATATCCCTCCCGGCGCGGTGCCATGGTCGCGGGGCGCCGGAGGCGATCCGTATGTCACCGACATCGCACCTGCACCCGGTCATGAATATCTTGAAATTCTGGCAGGATTTTTTAGAGACGATTCCGGAGAGTTTTACGTCATGGTTCAAAACGTCCGGCACACCCACGGGGATATTCCCATCAATCGGGAGGACCCCGGAACAATACGCATCGCGTTTGATTTTTCCAGGGCGCCTTCGGGAGTCGATCGGTCTAAGATAATAAGCCTGAATAAACTCACTGGAGCGGTTGACCATCTTCCTTTGACCGGTACCGGAGGGAATACGGCGTATCTTGACATTGCCTTGGCCGCAGGGGACCCCTTTTTATTCAAATATGCCACGCAAGCCCCATTTGCAATGAAATGACATCCCCATTCCATATATATTAACGGCTTTAAATTGCATGGAAAAACGTCGAAAATGTTCCCATCATACTCTTATTTAATACAGCATATAGGTGTCTGATTAAAAAAAGATACAATATGTAGTTGACAAGAGGTTTCTTGGAATGTAAGCTGCCAAACTGAAAACACGATGTCGGGATGCATCAACGCGAAGAGGCAGCCATGGGAACCATCTTGGTGATTGATGACGAAAAAAACATCTTGAAAATGCTTCAGATGGCATTGGAGGCTTACGGACACCGCGTAGAGGTTGCAGCCAGTGGGGAAGAAGGGGTGAAGAAATTCAATGCCGCCCATTTTGACGCGGTCATCACCGACCTGGTGATGCCCGGGTTGGACGGAAAAGAGGTAATCCGTCACATCCGGGAATCCGAGCAGAGCCGTACGCCGGTCATCGGAATATCGGGGACACCCTGGCTTCTGGAGATAGCCGATTTCGATTCAGTCTTAGCGAAGCCCTTTTCCATCGTATCCCTTGTGCAGCACTTACAGAAGCTGGCACCGGTGTAAATTCCAGAACGGTTCAAAAAGCTCAAGGGGACTCTCTCGCATATCGCTTCAGAACCGAAATAAGCCGTTTTCGTATATTGCCGTTTTTCCCCGCCTTTCAGATGCGCCGTGACGCGTTTCTTCCCCGTGTTCACCATTTCCCAGCGATTAGCAGGGTCATAAAACCCCAAAGGACAAATTGTATGGAAGAGATCCTAGAATTGACCAAAACGCTGATCCGGTTTCAAACGGTCCAATCCAAACCCGATGAGATTCAGCGGTGTGCTTCGTTTATTGAGAACTACCTTAAAACGCATAGAGTTTTATTTGAGCGTATGGAGCATGAAGGTGTTCCTTCAATCTGGATCATGCCCCCAAATCGGAGAGTACCTGTTTTACTCATGAGTCACCTGGACGTGGTGGATGGCTCCGCCGAAGTTTTTGAACCCAGCGTCCGCGATGGCAGGCTATACGGACGTGGGAGCATAGACGACAAATATGCCGTGGCATTGTCTTTGGTACTGATGCTTCGTCATATGGCCCGTTTGAAAAGAGAAGGTTTAGACCAAAACCATGCGGCGATGGGAGTTCTGATCACCGGAGACGAAGAGCTCGGCGGACAAAACGGAGCTAAAAAGGCCCTGGAAAAGATTCAGGCGGATTTCGGCATCGCATTAGACGGCGGAAACGTTGATCAAATCGTGGCCAAGGAGAAGGGGCTGTTGACTCTGAAACTGATAACGGAAGGGAAAGCCGCTCACGGTTCCCGTCCATGGCTGGGAAAAAACGCCATTGATATTCTTATCGAAGATTATCATAGGCTCAAATCGCTTTTTCCGAATCCTGAAGGCGATCATTGGCATCGAACCATGAGTTTCAACATTGTTTCCGCCGGGAAATCATTTAACCAGGTTCCTGAAGTTGCAGAGGCGGTTTTCGACATCCGCTACACAGAAAATGACGATAGCGAAGAGCTGTATAAAATGATGCGGGGCTCGGTGCATGGGGATCTGCAGATCATCAGAAAAGAGCCGATCTTTATCGGCGGAAACTCTCCTTTCGTCGATTTGTTGCTGGAGGTTAGCCCGGGAAGTAAAATTACTTTCGAGCATGGGGCCAGTGATGCCCGGTTTCTTTCCGAGTTCGGTATCCCCGGTGTGGTGTGGGGGGCAGACGGTGAACAGAGTGCCCACAGCAGAGATGAACATGTCGTTATTTCCAGCATTCAGGCATTGTATGACCGCTTGGAGGCTTTTTTCGAAAGGATCGGTGCCGGCTGTCATGTCGGCGGACGCCGGAACAGGATGTGACGACGGAAGGGAGGAATCATGGAACTGCCGGAAGGATTTACGATTTCAGGATATTATCCGGGGGTTATCGGAAAGGTAACCGAGCTCCATGCTGTTTATTACCACCTGCAATGGGGATTCGACGTGTCTTTTGAAATCCAGGTAGCCAGAGAGGCGGCGGATTTCCTGGAAAATTTTGACGCAAAAAGAGATGGATTCTGGGCGGCCCGGGCGGGTGACGCTTTTGCAGGTTGCATCGCACTGGATGGCAGGCTGAGAGAAACTTTAGGGGCAAGGATCCGTTGGTTTATCGTGAGCCCTGAATATCAAGGCAAAGGCCTGGGGCGTTTTTTGCTCCGGAAGGCCGTAGAATTTTGCACCATCGAAAAGGGGATACGGAAAATATTTTTATTCACCTTCAGGGGACTTGACTCGGCCAGAAGATTATACGAAGGCGAGGGGTTCCGACTCGTCGAAGAACAGGAGATTCATCAATGGGGAGCTAAAATTTTTGATCAGGAGTTCGAGCGTCCATCGGGGCTATGATTCCGGTTCTTAGGATTCCAGTAGGTTCCCACCGGGATCTTGTATTGGATCCTCAAGCGCGGGCGTAAGCAAGGTTGCTGCTTCCCTGTCCAATAAATACACTATCTCGCCGCCTTGAGGACGGATCCGTTGAGCCGGAAGTTCAGGTTCTGGGTTCAGGATCACCCGGGCGACGATGGATGCTTTTTGTCTGCCGAAGACCAGGAAACATAAGTGCCGTGTTGCATTGATTGCTTCGAAGGTCAGGCTGAGACGCCAGGTTTTTGGGTCTCCACCCTGAGCCAGAGTGGTCCAGCGTCTTGGGGTTTCGGAATCGATGGTTTCCCCAAATAGAGAGGCCACATGTCCGTCGGCGCCTAAGCCGAGAAAGACAAGATCAAAGAGAAGGCCTCCTTTACCGAATCGATCATGAAAGAAGCGAAGTTCGGATTCATATCGATCCGTCCGTGTCTCTAAGGGTCCTGACACAGGCATGGGGTGGAGTTGATCCCCGGGAATCGGGACATGCTGTAAAAGGTCCTGCCGCGCCGTGCCGAAGTTGCTGGATACATCTGAATAGTCCAACATACGTTCATCAACCCAGAACAGGTGGGTACGATCCCAGGGAATGCCGGAAAGATAAGGTTCCCGGCTCAACCGTCGATAAACAGGGCGTGGGGTGCTTCCACCTGAAAGGGCTGCGGCAAACCAACCTTTCACATGAACGCTTCTTGAGGCAGCCTCCATAAACAATGCAGCCCCTTTTTCTGAAAATTCGGATAAGTTTCCGGCGACCAGGATTTTATAGTTAGCGGTTTGAGTATAAAGGGAGGATTGAAGCATTTCAATCATCTAAAAATGCTCGGGCTGTATCCGGTCCGGGTCCTCCCGCGGGGTATGAATACAGCATTTCCTTCCGGAAGGCACATTGTTCACACGCGTTCAAAATCGGCGTCAAAAAAGACCAGCAGGCCTCGACACCGTCTTGCCGCCAGAAGAGCATCTGGTCGCCGGTCATGCAATCGTTGAGGACCTTTTCATAGGCACCCAAAAGAGGTTCTCCGGCATCTTGATGGTATTTGAAATCCAGAACGGCGCTTCCGAGGCACATTTTTGCCCCGGCTTTTTTGGTCTGGAAGTTCAACTGAATGTGTTCTTCGGGGTAGATGCCGAGTACCAATCGATTGGGAGAAATGGCCTCATCGAAAGTTTTTCGAAACATACAGTGAGGCACATTCTTGAAAGTGATTACGATTTCCGTTCGTTTTTCCGAAAGACGCTTCCCGGATTCCATGAAGATCGGTATACCTTGCCATCGCCAGTTGTCGATGAAGACCTTCATCAGGGCATAGGTAGGTGTCAGCGATCCGGACCGCACTCCAGGTTCTTCCTGATAAGCCGGTAAGGCTTTTCCGGCCGAGGATCCGCGTGCATACTGTCCCAGGATGAGAAATGTCCGGAGATTATCCACCGGAAAAGGCCTAAGAGAACGAAAGACTTTTGTTTTTTCATCCCGGACCGATTCGGATTCGAATCGGGAAGGGGGTTCCATTGTCGTCATAGCCAACAACTGCATCATGTGGTTTTGGAACATGTCTCGAATCACACCGGCCTGGTCGTAGTACCCGGCCCGATGCTCCACCCCCAGCTTTTCGATGGCTGTGATGTGAATCGAATCGATATATCTTCTGTCCCATATCGGCTCAAAAACAGCATTGGCGAACCGAAAGATCAGGATGTTCTGAACGGTTTCTTTGGCAAGATAGTGGTCGATCCTGAAAATCTGATGCTCCCTGAAATGGGAATGAATCAGTCGATCAAGCGCCATGGCGCTTTCCAGGTCATAGCCGAAAGGCTTTTCCACGACCAACCTGGACCATCCCGAACCTTCCGACTTCTCAACTCCGAGCCCGGCACCTCCAAGGAGGTTGACGGTAGGGGCATAAAGATCCGGGGGGAGGGCAAGATAAAAGATCCTGTTTTCGGATAGTTTCCTTTGTCGATCCAGAGACCGGAGTGCTTTTGCAAGCACTTTTCCGGATTCGGCATCTTCATAGGAAAGCCTCTGGTAGGCAAGGGTTCTTGAAAAATCATTCCACTTTACCGCATCAAATATCCCGGCATTTTTCAATGCGGTCTGTGTTTGATTCCGAAAAGCCTCCAGGCTTATTTCGGTGCGACCGCAGCCGACAATGGTCAAGGGATCCGGCAACGCCTTGTTTTTGAAAAGATTGAAAAGGGCCGGTAGAAGCTTTCGGTTGGCGAGATCCCCGGTGGCCCCCATGATAACAAATATGCACGGTTCAAGAGGAGTTTCGATTGGACATGAAGCAGAATGCGCCATATAAAAAAATCTTGTATTAAGATGAAGATTTAACTTCGATCATTGTTCTGAAAGGGTTCAAGATTAGAAAAACATATAAGAATGACTTTGAGTTAAACCTCTGAACCCTTGACCTCTAATGCGGCCGACTTCAGCCGACATGAAGTTTTTCTTTGTCGTTTCACATTTTCAGATTTTATTAAGAGATGGACCACGGCCGGTGCCGGCCGAGAAATCCATTTTCATTGGCGAAGGATCGAATGTCAAAAAAATATCCATGATCATCCGACAATGTATCTATATCAACAAAAATACGGAATTTAGGATGTCGATAAATCCAATGGTAAGCTACTTTGGATAACCGCGATCGCCGGTGTTGATTTCCACAAGCCTTCCATTTTCGAATCTTAGTATCCTAATAAACATATGTGGACCTAAGTTATAAATCCATTCTTCAACCTTTACATGAACTTTTACAAAGATCGGTTCCCGGGTCGGGTATCGGCTCCCGTCATCCCGGTAAGTACCAAAATCTCGCATAACGCGTTCTTCTTCCCATGCCTGAATATCATCGGGAGCCCCACAGTTTCTCCTAACATCTATTGCTCTGTCTCCTATGGAAACCAGGCGTGTACCGCAGCGAAAGCCATAAACCGGGGGGATTGCCATGGCCGAAAAGATCCATGCAAGAATTAGTATGCGTGAGAAAAAGGTCCAATTTCCCCGGTTTTCCCAAAAAATGACCATCCTGTGAGCCTTTCTCCTTTTATAATAGAGGCTCCATATTCTTATGTAAAGCTCGAAAGCAGGGATTATTTCCTTATCGGTATGTAAATTGTAGACTAAATATGAACCTGGGACGTCTTTAAGGGTTAAACTGAAGAAAAAAGGAGGTATCCCATGAATAAAAAAAGCTTTCTCATGATCACCGTGGTTACAATTACCTGTTTGGCACTCTTGAGTGTTTCCAGTGCATACGCAAAGAGTCCCCAGCGATATCGGTGGGAAGGAGTGGCCATCGGGGTCGGCGCCGCAATTATAGGAAGCGCCTTATTTTGTCCTCCTTATCATCACAGACCTGCGCCGCCGCCGTTTTACCATCATCCCCCGTATCACCCAAGGCCGGACTGTGATAGCTGGGAAGTGAGGCGGGAATGGGTTCCCCCTCAGTATGATTGGGTGTGGATTCCAGATCACCATGATCATAGAGGCTGTTGGGTTCCGGGATACTGGGAGAAACGGTTGATTTCTCCGGGCCACTGGGAAGAAAGGCGCTATCGCTTGTGTGACAGATGAGGGTGAATAGTCGGTAACCTCGGCCTGTCTAAAAGAAAAATGATTGGGGCTGTCGGAGGTCCTTCGGGGCCTCCGACAGCCCCGTTTTTTTAGAGTTAATACTTAGTTAACTCATTCAGATTCTAATTTAAGTTCCTGTTTAAAGGCGGGTGTGAGCCGTCCGGTCATCACGGGCCCTCCCCTTTATTTATTAGGGGAATGGATTGCTCGAACATCCGGGATCGGTTACAATAAAAGCAAATAGTTTAAGGCCAATCGATTGAACATCCAGGAGATCCATGAAAGCGGATGAAAGTCAGCGTTTCTATCGTACAGTCGTGAAGGTAACCCCGAAATGATGGTGAACAAATCCCGGCCTTATAAGACGGCGGCGCTAGTAAGCCTGCTGATCGCATTGTTGGCCGGCATCGTAATAGTGGGGTACTGTTTTTATTTGTCTTTTGAAATCGAAAAACGCTTTTCAGGGCGGCGTTGGCAGATTCCTTCCCGGGTATTTTCGGATGTGACCCTCCTTTTTCCAGGACAGCGAATCAATAAGACGCTGTTTATTACGAAACTGAAAGATTTGGGATATCAAGAAGTTACCCGGCAACCTGAATTGTCGGGACAGATGCATATCCTGCCTGCGGCCTTGACTGTTTTTTTGAAAGATATCCAGGAGACAGGGGCAAAACGAGAGGGCTTCCCGGTCATGATCCGATTCGACGCGGATCGGATTATTTCCATTGATCGCGCGGATCTCAGGGAATCTATTCCTCTTTTGGAGATAGAAGCTGAAGAGCTGATGCATTTTTTCGGACCCGAGAGGGAACAACGGCGGCTGGTATCCATTGATCAGGTTCCGGAGCATCTGGTCCACGCGATTTTAGCCATCGAAGACAATCGTTTTTTTCGACATCCAGGTGTCGACCCCATCGGAATAATCCGTGCGCTTCTGGCAAATTTGCGTTCCGGCACTATCCGGCAGGGAGGGTCCACGCTGAGTCAGCAACTTGCCAAAAATTATTTTCTCACACCGGAACGGACCCTGTCCCGGAAGATCAAAGAACTCCTGTTTGCTCTCACCATGGAAGCCCTTTATGACAAAAAAACCATTCTGGAAATCTATCTCAACGAGATCTATTTCGGACAGAAAGGTTCGATATCGATTAATGGGATCGGGGAGGCGGCGGATTTTTATTTTGGGAAATCAGTCGATCTCCTTTCGCTCAACGAGTCCGCTGTTTTGGCCGGGCTAATCAAAGCCCCCAATCGATACTCGCCCCATGCCCATCCTGAAATGGCCCGGATCCGAAGAAATCAAGTTCTTTTGGCCATGTTCAAAGAAGGATGGATCACGGAAAAGCAGCAAAAAGAGACCGAATCGCTTCCGATAAGAGCTGCAAGCGTTACGCGATATGGGAAAAGAGCCCCCTATTTTATGGACCATGTTTCAGAGCAACTGGCCCTCCTTTACCCCAAGGAAGTTTTATCCGGATCGGGGTTTGCCATTCATACTACTCTGGACACCCAGGTTCAATGCGCCGCGGAAAAGGCTCTTGACGACGGCTTGAAACGCCTGGAGAAAATCCACCCGGAGCTGAAACGCGTAAAGCCGACCGAGCATCTTCAAGGAGGGCTTATCGTCATGCATCCGAAAACCGGCGCCATCCTTGCCATGGTAGGGGGGCGGGATTACGGCAGCAGTCAGTTCAACCGGATTACTCAGGCCAGGCGACAGCCCGGAAGCACCATCAAGCCCTTTGTCTACTTGAGTGCTCTGGATTCTCTGACGCCTGCTTCCCTATTGTCCAACGAGCCTAAAACTTTCACGATTGACGGTCATGAATGGCAGCCGAAAAACTACAATCCGGTTTTCCGGCGCCAATTTCGACTAAAAGAAGCATTGGCGGAGTCTGTGAATCTGGCCACCGTGGATTTGGCCATGAGGGTCGGCATCAAAAAGGTGGTGGAAACGATCCGAAAATTCGGGTTTTCGACACCGATTCTCCCTTATCCGGCTGTTTCGCTGGGTGCTTTTGAGGTGATCCCCCTGGAGCTTGCCACGGCCTACTGTGTTTTTGCCGGCGATGGTGAGATGCCCTTTCCCCTTTCCCTAAAAGAAGTCTATGATGAAAAGGGAAAAACGCTTCAACGAAAATACATGACCCTGTTACCGGTGGTTTCTCAATCGAAAGCCTACCTCATGACTTCCATGCTGGAATTTGCCGTAACACACGGCACCGCCCGCTCCCTGTCAAGGTTTGGCATATCATTTCCAACCGCCGGAAAAACCGGAACCACCAATGCTTACCGGGATGCCTGGTTTGTCGGATATACTCCGGAGATCCTGGCGCTTGTCTGGGTGGGCTTTGACGACAATAGGTCCACCGGACTTACCGGTGCCGAGGCGGCGCTCCCCATCTGGGCGGAATTGATGTCGTCGATCAAGCACAGAATCTCAGGAAACATGTTCAAAGTCCCGGAAGGCGTGGTGAAAAAAAATATATGTGTCGAAAGCGGCGAACTGGCCGTTCCCGGCTTTTGCCCCACCATCGAGGAAGAGGTTTTTCTTGAAGAAAATCTACCGGAAAGAGAATGTACACTCCACACAACTGACTATAGGCATTATTCTGACAGACAAGACGGGCCCTAGCATGTCAAAGAGGTCTGTTAGAATTCTTTTATGCATCTTTTTCTTGATACCGGCGGCGTGTGCGCGTCAGGTGATCCGCAGTGTGCCTGCAGGCGATGTTTCCAAGGAGCAGACCGTAGAACGCCCCGCTGGCCCGGAGATTCCGGTGTCTCCAAAGAGCCCGGGGGAGCTGGCTTCCCTACAACTGACGGATCAGGCGAGGCGATTTTTGGAGTCCGGAAACGCAGAGTCGGCCATCCGGGTCCTGGAACGATCCGTGGCATTGCACCCCTACAATGGGGAAGGATATTTTCTGCTCGCCGACGCATGGATCCTGAAAAAGGACCCTCAGAGAGCGTTGTCTTTCCATCGCCTGGCTCAGACATATCTTAAAGGAGAACCGTCCTGGGAAGAGCGGATCCTGGATCAACACCAGAAAATATTGAGTCTTAAGTAAACGGCAAGAGACCTTAAATGCTATTTACCAAAGAAAAGATTTCATTTGACATGGGTTTAATTTTCCGTTAAATTAATGCCAAAAGATAACTTCTGTTATCAAATTTTGACCACGATCTCAACGTCGATATTTCCATCTCTGCACTCAATCACATTCTGGTTTCCTTCGCATTCTTGCCTGATTTTTGGTGTCAGCGGCTGATATTTTAGCGGTTTTCGACACAGTTTTAGTGTGACCCATGAGAAAGCTTCTCAAATTGTGCATAGCTGCCTCCCGGCGGGATATCCGTCGGGAGTAGAGACGCGCTGCTCGTATTGGATTTGCCCCTTTTTGAGTTGGGGGATGCCCGCCGATAAGCAGAGGATTCTTTAACTCAGATGCGCTAAAGGAGGTATTGCTATGAAAAAGTATCAGATCAATTACGAGACGATACTCAAGATCACCCGCAACATGTCTATGACCATGGATGCGGAAGATGTGATCATGCTCACGGTTGAAGGAATCAAGACCGCCATGGGGGTAAAAGGGTGTGCGCTGTTTTTGATCGATAAAAAAAACAACGAGTTAAAGCTGGCCGGAGCTCACGGTTTGAGCGATGAATACCTGAATAAGGGAACACTCAGCGCACTCAAATCCATAGCCGCCTCCCTTGAGGAGGGTCCGGTAGCCATATACGACGTCACAGACGACCCAAGGATCCAATATCCCGATGCGGCAAAGAAGGAGGGGATCGCTTCCATCATGTCGGTGCCCATAGTGATTCACAACAACGTTATCGGTGTTCTGAGGATCTATACTTCTGAGCCGTGGGAGTTTGCACTGGAAGATGTTAACTTTGTTCAGGCTGTGGCCCAGATTGCCGGTATGGCCATCGAAAATTGCCGGTATGCCAAAGGGCTCAAGGCCAGCATTGAAATCCTCAAGACGTTGCGCGACCCCCGCTCTCTAAAATCCAAAAAGCGGACACCCTATGAAGGAGTTCCAAAAACTGTGGCACTCGGTCAAGCCGCATTATGAAAAGTATCTTGATGGGATGCCGGAGGGCTGTGAGCGGATGAGGATTCATTATCTTCCCTCCGGCATTGAAAAAGAACGTGTAGGGCAGGAGGGCTTATATCAGACACTTTGTGTGAATGTAAGGACTGTTGCGACCTGGCCGGCGATGGCGCTCTCCCCGAGCCAACCGTCGGGGCCGGTCGTTCGATGTGTTGCCTGGAGTGCGCGCGCTTCAATGCGACGCTTTTTCGCGAAGAACCGGACCCAAGCCTGGAATGCGAAAAAACTCAAAAAAAGGGTGACGCCAATGGCAAAGAAGGCGTGCAGAAAAAAATCGAAAGGAAGTATCTTCCCCTGAATAAAGTCCCTGATGGTTAACCATGCCGCGTAACCCGATATCCCCAGTATCGGCAAATTAAATAAAAACTGTATGAAAAAGCCGCTGAGACGGTCGGCAGTCTCCCTGATTTCTTCGGCAAGGGCCGTGTTCCAAACGGATGAAAGATAATCTTCCAATGCTTCCCTCCCTTGGACGAGCGTGTCGATTTGCCGCGTGGAAGGGTCGAAGCGTCCTTTGATCAGTGCTGCTGCAATATCCCCCCAGTGTCTGACGATCACCAAACGATATTCCTTCAGGGCCAGGCCGTTGGATTCCCCACCGGTTGCTGAAAAAGGCTTCATTTCGGCACTGACTGGGCGATGAAAAGACGTAATTCGATCCTTGATATGCCGAACCGACTTGGGTAAGCGGAAAAGAGATGCAATCCCGCTTCCAAATGAGAGCAGCCGGCACCAGAGGGCGATGAGCCAACCCACAGGCCCTGTCCAGCGTTGGACCAGTTCCTGATAGATGCGGGTCGATAGTGAAAAAAGAGAAGGAGAATCATTGGATTGAAGGACAGCCATTGCACTGTCGGCAGCCTTCTTTTCGAGATCCCGGATTTGATTCAGGGCATGTGACAGGGTTTCCCGATCCTTTGATGCTTCGGTTTTCACTTGCTTGAAAAGATAGTCCAGAATCTCTTGGGCATTCTTCAGGCGGCGGTCGAAAAGAGCCCCTTCATAGGCGGATGCCAGCAGGATCTTTTCTTTGAGCGTATCGAATTGATCGAACTCATGAAGGGGGCTCGCAGACGGATCCCATCCGGGATTTTTCAGATGATTCCGACCGGATATACAATAGAGCGCTTCGGCCGGCTTTTCCCATGAATCCTGAATGTATCCCAAAAATTCGGGAACGATGGTCGTGATCAGTTCTTCTTTTTCCAACCGATCGCATTTATTCAATACCGCGATGAGGGATTCTCCGTCGAATCGGTGGACATAAGAGGCAAGAAAATCGGCATGGTCTTTTCTTTTCGGATTTTGGGCATCAAACAGGCAGATGAGAACATCGGAAAAAGCGATCGCCTTATGGATGAGGATACGGTGTTCCTCGAGAAGGGTGCTGTCCGTGTCGGGTGTATCGATGAGCACCGCATTTTCCAAAAAAGAGGTTTCAGGAATGTGTCGAATTTGCACATGTTCGCTTCCGAGCTCCCGGATGAGGTCCCCGGCATCTGTTCCGGCTTGTGAGAGGAGGACAATCTTTCTCGTTGTCGGGCGTTTCAATCCGGTTTCCGAGAGATCGTCCACACCGGAAAGGGCATTGAAAAGTGTGGATTTTCCGGAGCCGGATGCACCGATAAGGGTGATGATGAGCTTGCGTTCGAAACGCTCTTTCAGGGAGCTGATCAGATGAAACGCTTCACGGCACTCCCGGATCAATGAAGCACCCGGAGTCCAAAGGGATGCTTGACCCAAAGTATTTTCGAGACGTCGGATATCGGTTAGATACCCTTCAATTTTCCCGATACCCTGGATTCGTAAGATTTCTTTTTTAGACACGATCGTTATGTCCCGGTCTGTTTTCAAGGATACCCGACTCCATCGCCTCAAGATCTTCCTGGATTTTTTTCATCAGTAAGCCGGATTGTGAAAGCGCTTCATCGGCACGATCGAATATCCTGCCGGTGATATGGGATTCAAAGATCTTTGCAGTTTCTTTATATTTATTTTCAAACCAGGATCGGGCCAGGGGTTCCAGCATTTCCTGAAGCTGCTTCATGTCCGCAGCCTTGAGACCGGCCGTTGCAGGAATGGCGAGCAGCGCATAGAGGTCCTTGGCCCCGAGAAGGCTTGCCAGTTTGACTTTGATCCCCACGGCGCCCACGGGATCTCCGGTGTGAAGGACGTAGGTTACGGCTAGGGTGGCGGGCAGGATGTTCAATGCAGCCGAAAGAGACTGACGGATCCGATCTATCGGGCGCATCCGTTTTCGGAAATCCCCGGCGATTCGAATCAGCTCCATATCCATTTGGTTTGAAAAGGCCACAATCGCCTCTTTCCGGGCGAGGATGGCATCCCGTGTGGTTTGCCAGCCGATAGCAGACAGGGCGTTTTGCTCTGGAAAGACTACGGAATGTGCCAAGACGTCCAATGCCTGAAAGGTTTCCTGGGGCGATGTCGGTTGGGCAGTTTTTCTCGTTTCGTGAGGAGTCCCGGAGTCGTGTCCGGGGATATCTCCATGGGTTACAGCGACGGAGAGATGTTCGGCAAGGGCGGCCGAAAAGAGCTCATGGGCGGCATGGAGCAGATCGGATTCCACTTGATGTTCGAAGGCCCCGGTATCCTTTGCAGAGGACTCTGAATCGCTTGATCTGCCCAACCATTTTGCTGCTTTTACAAGTAGTTTGAATGGGATCTCCATGAGCTGACCGGTCTTTCGAAGGGTGCGGATGAAGGGCGGATCCAGGGTCATCCAGATTTTTGTGAATCGTTTCAGGACCCGGTCCGTAGGGAAATGGCGAAGGCTTGCCCGGATTTGAGTGTCTTGTATGGCTTTCAGGAGCTTCGTGTATCGGAGAAGCTTTTCATAGGACTGCTCGAGTCCTTCTGCGAGAGGCCGGGCTTTCCTGCCGGCGTCGGTTGCCACCGAATCCAGCATATCTTTACGGAGTATTAACGGATCGATGGCATCGATGGCTTCATGAAACGGAAGGTATTGAGTATGAGCAGGATCGAGGGAAAGAAAGGCCTTTCCGGCTGCTACGGCGTTGTTTTCATCGGCGCGGTATATTCCTAAAATATACTTTTCGGCATTTTCCCCATAGATGTTTTTAGCAACCGTCATGGCATGCTCGCAGACTTCCGCATCGGTGAAGCCGGGGTAGGCCCGATAGACCAAAAAGGCCTTGCGCATGCCGATGCCTGTCAACATCCGGGAAATAAAATCGGTGTTGTCCCGGTTGTTATAATTGGAATTGGTGAAGACGTAGATAAAGACGTCCGCCGTCTCGAGGGCGTTCTCTGCTTCTTGCCGATTCGCGTAGACGCCCCTGGAACCTGTATCGAAATCCGGTGTGTCTAGAAGAATCAGGTTCTTGGGAACCGCATTGCTGATCATATACAAAGGGGCCCCCGGCTCCTCAAGGGTTTGTGGATCCCGCAGTTGCTCCGGGACAACCCCGAAGGGTTCGTATAGGGAAAATAGAAAGTCTTTTCTCGAAGCGATATTTTCGGGAAGAGCCATGAAAACACGTCGATTCATGCCGGCGCGGCCGCCGGTGGGAGAGATCCTGGATCCGATCAGGGTATTGAACAGGGTCGATTTTCCAGAAGAGCCTCCCCCACAGATTGCGGCAATTAATGGAAAATCCGGATCCACCCGGGGAAAAAGCTTCAAGTCCAGCGCACGGATCCATGAATCGATCTGTGGGTCTTCAATACACAGGATCCGCGCCATATTCGAGATACCTCGGCGCAAAGACCGGAGGGTAGCGACGGGATTATTATCCTGCATGACGCTGAAAAGAGAAAAAATGCCTTTTTAAGGAGAGAGGGGGCATGATTGAGGTATCTACCGGGACAGCCGATCCCAGAAAGCCTTTCCTTTTTCAGCGACATCGTTGCCGGAGCTTTCCCGAGTATTTCCGGAAGGCGTGATGAAGCCGCCCCGAAGTCTCGCAATCCGTTCTTCCACCGGCGGATGCGTGGAAAAAAGGGCCATGAGACTCCTTCCGGAAAGGGGATTTACGATGAACATGTGGGCCGTAGACGGACTGGCGTTCATGGGGATTTTCTGGGAATAAGCCTGCAGTTTTTCCAAAGCCCGGGCCAGCCCTTCCGGACTCTGCGCAAAACGGGCACCCGTGGCGTCGGCCAAGTATTCCCGGGAACGGGAGATGGCCATTTGAATGATCATGGCGGCCAGAGGCGCGATGATGGACATGGCGATCATCGCTAAGGCGTTGCCGCCTCCGCCTTCCCGGTCCCGGCCACCGCCCCCGAACATGGCGCCCCACCGGGCCATATTGGCCAACATCATGATGGCTCCGGCCATGGTGGCGGCTACGGTCCCGATCAGGATGTCTCGGTTATTGACATGGGCCATTTCGTGGGCCAGAACTCCCATGACTTCTTCCCGGTTCATGATCTTTAAGAGCCCTTCGGTGACGGCTACGGCGGCATGCTCCGGATTCCGGCCTGTTGCGAATGCATTGGGCGAGTCCTTGGGAATGATGTAAATCCGGGGCATGGGAAGTCCCGCCCGCTGAGTGAGGGTGGAAACGATCTCGTGAAGCTCAGGGGCTTCCCGGGAATCCACCTCCCGGGCGCCGTACATTTTCAAGACAATTTTATCTGAAAACCAGTAACTGAAAAAGTTCATCCCGGCCGCAAAAAGCAGCGCGATGACCATCCCCTGGCGTCCTCCCATGAACTGTCCGAAAAGGACAATCAGTACGGTCAATACGGAAAGCAGCAATACGGTGCGAATCTGATTTCCCATGAATGTCTATCTCCTCCGGTGAATCGTCGGCGTCTTTGATTTTTCAGTAGTATAATACCTCTTCCACAAAATTGCAACTTCCGACAACGAACCTTAAAGTGGCCAAAGCCATGCCTTAATCCGTTTTAGGAAGCGCCGATACACGATTGACCGTCAGTGTCGCTGCCCCGAATTCTTCTTCGACCTTTCCGGAAAGAACAAAGGGCCGGGATTTATCCAGGATGGTGCAGAACCGACGGTAAGCCTCGGGGAAAAAGACGGTTTCCATAAGGCCGGTTTCATCCTCGAAGGTTAAAAACTCCATGGGCTCCCCATGTTTGGTGTGGACGACTTTTCCGGTTATCAGCAAGCCGGCGGTTTGTACTGGTTTTCCGGCGTATCGATGCATGTTTTCGGCTTTGATGATCCCTTTATTTTTAAGCGTTTCGGAAAAAAGAACCATAGGGTGCCGGTCACAGAGAAAACCCAGGGCGGCGTAGGTGTTTCTGAGACGACTCTTTTCGGAGTCATTCGGAAAATCCGGTCTTTCGGACGGATGGACGCTTGAGAAAAGATCTGTTTTCGGAAGCCGGTTTTTTTGCCATACGGCCAGCTCCCACAGCAAAGCGGCCCGGCTTTCACGGGGATGAAGGGCATCGAAAGCCCCGGCGTGGATCAAATGGCTCGCCTCGGAAGCATCCGGACGGACCCTGTTCAGGAAGTCCTTGAGACTCTGGTAAGGGCTCGTCTTTCGCTTTTCCACGATTTTTTCCCGGGTGGCCCGGCTTAGCCCTGAAATGGAAAGCAGTCCCACGCGCATGGATTTTTCTTTTCCTTTCCACCGGATTTCACTTTGGTTGACATCCGGGCCAAGGATAGCCACCCCCATACGCCGGGCTTCCGAAACATAGGCAAAGAGGGCTGTAAAATCCGCCCTGGTTGCTGATGACGGCGGCCATGAATTCGGCCGGAAAATGGGTTTTCAGATACGCGGCCTGGAAGGAGACCCGGGCGTAGCTGGCGCTGTGGGGCTTGCAGAAAGAATACCCGTCAAAGCTTGACATCATGTTCCAGACCGCTTCGATGCACTCCTTGGAAACCCCCTGGCGGAAAGCTCCGTCAAAAAAGCGCTCCTGATAGTCTTTGAGACGTCTTGCCTTATCTTTTTTGGACAGGATTTTGCGCAGCCCGTCCGCTTCGGCGTGGGAGAAGCCGGCCAGGGCCACCGCCGTCTTGGAGACGTCCTCCTGGTACACCAGGATCCCGAAAGTTTCATCGAGGACATCGTTCAGGAGGGGATGAAAGGGTTTCCAGGGGGCGCCGTGGAGACGACGCAGGTACTCCCGGATGAATTCGTTTGCCGCCGGCCGGATGATGCTGCTGTGGATCACCAGGTGCTCGAAATCTCCTGTACCGGCCTTTTTTTGGAGCAGGCGCATGGCCGGACTTTCGATGTAAAAGCACCCCATGGTCTTTCCTTCGGCCACACTTTTTTGGGTTGCCGGGTCGTCTTCCGGATTCCAGCGGGCTTCATCCAGTGGGGTGCCGTTTTCAGAGAGGTTGGCTATAGCGTCCCGAATCACGCCCAGGCTGCGGTTTCCCAGAAGATCGATCTTGACCATGCCGCCGGCCTCGGCGCCCTCCTTTTCCCACTGGATGATGGGTACCCCCTTGGGGGCTATTTCGATGGGAACATAGTCTTCGATGGGATGGGGAGTAATCACCACCCCTCCCGAATGCACAGAGATGTGGCGCGGGGTTCCGATGATTTTTTGGGCGAAGTAGAGGATTTCCGGCCAGGGATCCGGAAATTCGAGGCTCCGGAGTTCGGGCATGTTCCGGATTTTTACCAGGAGGTCTTCCGCGGCATCCTCCATCCGCCAGAACCAGGGGAGGCGTTTGGAAACCCGGCCGATCTCTGCCTCTGTAAGCCCGAACACCTTCGCCGTTTCCCGGACCGCCATCCGCGGCTGAAAGGCGACATGGTTGCATACCATGGCGCTGTGTCCGGCATATTGTTTCAAAACAGCTTCAATGACGGCATCCCGTTCGTCCCAGGCAAAATCCACGTCGATGTCCGGCGGGTCTTTCCGCCCCGGATTCAGGAACCGCTCGAAGTACAGGTTATATTTGATCGGGCAAACGTTGGTGATCCCCAGGGCATACGCTGTAAGCGATGCGGCTCCGCTTCCCCGGCCGCAGATGCGGGGGCTTTTTTTCACGATATCCTGCACAATCAGAAAGTAAGCTGAAAACCCCATGGTCTCGATAATGGAAAGCTCGTGCTCCAGGCGCTCCACCACGGTTTCCGGAAGGTCTTCGCCGTAGCGACTTCGGGCGCCTGTATAGGCCGATTCCCTCAGGGCACAAGCAGCGGGGCGCCCCCGGGGGTCGGACCAGGGAGGCAGCACCAGACCGAAATCCGGGCCGGTAAATGTGAGGCGCTCGGCCAGGGTGTCGGCGGCGGCCAAGGTCTCGGGCCACAGATGAAATCGTTGGGCATAAACGGATGGAGGGGATAAAGAGGCGTCGGGCGAAACCGTATCCGCAGCGGACAACCGGGAAAAGGAGGTGTTTTTGGCGATGGCCCGAAGCAACCGGTGGATGGCAAACGCTTCCGGGTCGCAAAGAAAGGTTTCCGGTGCAGCCACAAAGGGAATCCCAAGGCGCCGGGAAAGGTTTCGCAGCGTCAATCCCGCGGCATCGGGACTGTGGAACAGGGCCGCCGCCACGGTCACGCCGGCCTCGTGCCAGAAGGCAAGCCATTCTGGAGCCGATGTCAGGACCGCAAGTCCTGTGCTGAAACAGGGAAGGGCGGTTTTCAGGTCAAAGGCCTTATCGCAGCGGCGGCGGGTGATGAGACGACAGAGATTGCGGTATCCGGAATCGTTTTCCACCAGGCAGACGATCCGGTGCTTGGACTTCGGATCCGTCACTGCGGCGCCGACGATGGGGGTAATCCCTTCCTCCCGGCAGCCTTCGAGAAAAGGCCACAGGCCATAGAGGTTGTCCGTGTCGGTCAGCGCCAGGCGACGGTATCCCAATGCCCGCGCTTTTTGACAAAGCTGTTTCGGTGAGGCGGTCCCTTCCATCAGGGAAAAATGCGAATGGACGCAAAGGGGGATCATGGTCAGGCAGCCAGCACCCGTCCGGTCCGGACGGCACCCGCTCCGAAGCGGTCTCGAATGGCGTCCATGGCGGAAACCAGTCTTTCCTGGGCGATTTTTTCCCGGGTGTCTTCGGCAAACAGGTCCTGCTGGAGCGGCGGCGGATAGGTAAGCCGGTCGCAGACCAGGGCCAGACGGCGCACCCGGACCCGGCGTTTCCAGGCGTGCCGTAAAAGCGTCCGAGCCGCCGGGAAGAGGCAAAAGTCGTTGGCGGATGCCGGATCGACAGCCGCTTGCCGGGCTGCCCGAATCCCGTCGGAATAGTCGAGGGCCACGCGGATCCGACCTGCGGCCAGCCGTTGTTTGCGCAGGCGGATCCCGGCCTGTTCCACAAGCTGAAACAGAGCCTGATCGAGATACGCCGGGGAATGCGCATCCTCTTCGAAGACGTGATCCACGGTCACTACGGGAGGCCCGTGGGTAAAGGGGCGTACCGGCGACGGATCGATGCCGTGGAGGGCCTCGTGAAGGGTTGTTCCCCGTCGATCGAAAAGAAGGATAAGATGTTCCTCGGAAAGACGGGCCGCCTCCCGCACATGCGTCAGATTGAAGTCGGAAAATCGCTTCAGGTCCTCCGATTCGATCCCGGGAATCAGGTGCAGGGGCAAAGGCGCCAGAAACGCTTCTTCTTCGCCGGCGCCGATGATGTACTCGCCTACAGGCTTGACTATCCGGGTCGCCACCTTGGCCGTTAATTTATTGGGAGCCACGGACCAGATGGGATTCAGTCCCATGCCGGACCGCACGGTTTTTCGGATGCGCCAGGCAAGATCCGGCGGAGGGCCGAAGAGCCTCCCGGTTCCGGTCACGTCGAGAAAGAGATGTCCCTGACAGTCCGTGATTTCAATGAGGGGGGAGTAGGGGAGGGCGTGCTCTAGGAAAGCCCGCATGGCCCGTTCATACCGGTCCGGGTGGGGCGGGAGGACCGTGGCGCCGGGGCAGCGCCGCAGGGCCTTGCGGATAGGCATCCCTTTGCGGATCCCGTGCCGGTAAGCCTCCTCGCTCATGTCGTACACGACGGCCCGGGGGCTTCCTTCAGGCGCGATGAGAAGGGGACGTCCCTGGAGCCGGGGCTCCAGGACACGCTCCACCGCCGAGGCGAAATCGGCCACGTTGAAATGGATGATGAACCGCTCCCGCATGTTACGCCGTGGAAAGCCCGTGTTCCTTGAGAAGACGGATGAACCGTTTGGCGTTTTCCGGGGCCTGGGCCCGGACGTGGTTGTTGAAAAAGAGGATGCCTCGCCGGGCCTGTGAAGCCATGGGCGCGATCCGGTTTCCGATCCAGTCCTTTAATTCGTCATCGCTGTAACTGTAATCGAACTGGAGATGCATCTTCCCGGACCGCCACCCTTTGGCGTTGCGGCCGTGGAACCGGACATAAAACAGGTCGGGACGGGTGACCACATTCAGGGCCGGGAAAAGCCCCGGAAGATCCGGCGCATCGACATTCACCAGGGTGACCCGGCGCTTTTTCAGTTCCGTAAAGACCCGCTCGTCGTTCCAGGACCGGTGGCGGAATTCCACGGCCAATGGAAGCCCGTCCAGCTCGGCGATGAGGGCGGCCAGGTGTTTCCGGTGTTCGGGCGTGCGGGTAAATGAAGGGGGAAACTGGATCAGGACCGCGGCGAGCTGTCCGGCCTGGAGGAGGGGGGTGATGCCGTCCCGGTAAGATGCGGCGTCCTTTTTCCAGGTTTCCGGATCGATTTCATGGGTCAGGGTGCGCGTGAGTTTGGCGGCAAACAAAAAACCGGGCGGCGCCAGGGACCGCTGGCGTTCCACGGCTTCGGCCTTGGGCATCTGATACCAGGTGTAGTTGAGTTCGGTGATGGAAAATTCCAGGGCATACAAGGGAAGCATCCGCCCGGACGGGGTTCCTTCCGGATAGAATCCGGCCTCCACCCACTCGGTGTAGGAATAGCCGCTGGTGCCGACGAAAAGGGTGCAACCGGGCATGGCGGATCCTTACACTCGTTTCATGACATCGGGTCCCCGTTGGATGCCGATGACTTTTCCCTGGACCAGGACTTCATCGAATCCGCAGATCATGGGACGATGCGCGGTATTTTCAGGCCGCAGTTCGATGTGTTTTTTTCGAAGGAAAAAGCGCTTCACCGTGGCTTCCTCCTGCCGGATCAAAACCGCCACGATCTCCCCGTTTTCGGCGAACTGTCTTGGCTCGCACACGGCCAGGTCCCCGTCCAGGATCCCGGCGTCTTTCATGGAATCCCCCCGGACCGTAAGGGCGAACAAATTCGCCCCGCCGTACAGGTCCGCGTCCACCACCAGGCTTCCTCCCCACTCCTGCTGGGCGTACAGAGGCAACCCGGCGGCGATATTCCCCACCACGGGGATTTCCCGCCAGCGTGAAACTCCTGTCGGCTGCCCCATACGATTGAGAAGATGAACGGTGCGGCCGTAACGCCCCTCCCGGTGTAGTGCCCCCTTTTTTTCGAGGGCCCGGATCATCTGGGACACGGCGGCATGGCTGACACCGAGATGATCCGCCGCCCGGCGCAGACTGGGCGTCCCCCCGGTTTTGGACGCTGCCTCTTTGAGATAGTCGAGAAGCCGCTGCTGTTTTTGTGTAAATTCCGTCGGCATCAAAAACGCCTCCCGATCGTTTCAGTTTTTTTGTTTTCCGAAAATGACATATAAAAATGTAAATGTCAATGTAAATGTAAATGATATATTTCCAATTTTTTTATTTCGTTAATTTAGTGTGGGCATTCAGGATGGAAAATTAGCGTATAAAGGGAAGAGAGGTAGGGAAGACAGACATGATTTGTGGTGTTTAGATTATAAGATGCTCAATGATGGTGCAGAACATTATGTTTCCTCAGGTGGCACAAAGGGTTCCAGGGTTGCGATCAGCGGAGGCAAATCACCTTGTATGGTTTTCCATAGGATGTCCAGGTTGATTTCAAAATAGGCATGCACCAATCGGTGGCGCATACCGATTATGTCATCCCATGGGATGCCCGGCACCTCAGCTCTGGAGGCTGGGTCCATCTGATGTGCAGCTTCGCCAATAATTTCGATCGCCTTGACCAGCGCCAAAACGAGTTGACGGTCGCAACCAAGATCGTCACGGGAGCGGCCATGGACAAAACCGATAACCTCGTGCGCGGCATCCAGAATGTGGCGCAACCGGATCAGATCATCCGGCCGCATACTGAACCTCTGCTTCAGCGAGGACTCGCTTACGAAAATACCGGCTGAGATCTTCAGATGTGCGCATATCGACTTTACGGCCGCCCAGCAACACGGATAGCTCTCGCTCCATGCATGCAATTCCGAACAGGCCGGGGATGCGGTCGGGTTCGAACTCGACCAGCACGTCGATGTCGCTGTCCGGGCGGAAATCGTCACGCAGCGCCGAACCGAAAAACGCCAGCCGCCGGATGCCACGCGCTTGGCAAAATGCGGCAAGGGTATCTTTGGGGATTGATGATATTTTTGGGTTCATGGTTCTACCTCGATTTACTTTAGACTCTCAATCTCCCTGTCTTCCGCGATCTGAATATCGATGGAGTGCTCTTCGCAAGGATAACAAGGGAGCAGCATCCTGCCCCGGTAAAATGGAATCATCTTCTCGTTGGTTTCGATCTTGAGGCTTCCTGATTTATCTTTGAATGAAAAATAACGGAAGCCAATTGATTTTTCAAGAAATTTTTCGGCGTTATCCGCGGTCGATCATTATGAAGGGTTGTGTTGTGTCTCTGAAATCCTGACGCATTTTACCATAAGACTGTTTCCTGAGAAGATGGAACGAAAACTCATGAGGATCATCGCATTTATAGAGGACGACCGGATCATCAAAAAGATAATAAGGCCTCTTAGCCTTTGGGCAACCCACAATCATGATCCGCTGGTGCTGCGGTTTGCCGTGCTGTGGCGAAAGCGCTCCAACGGCACCCAGAGCGAAAAGGGGAATCGCTGGTCAGCATTACGGGGCCGATCTTCATGTTTGTCGGGGTCGGCCGCGGAACAGGTGAACATGATGCGAACGGATTTCAGAAACGGGGTCAATTCAGATGGTATCCTGATGTTTTTGGGGGCGAAAAGAAGGTCATGGGCATCGCTTGTGGCCGGAACCGGGAGAAATGATATCAGCCGTACCGTCCTTCGATATAGTCCGCAGTTCTCGAATCTCTGGGAGTCAAGAAAAGGCTCTGGGTACGCCTTTGCTCGATGACTTCTCCCATCAACATAAAAATACACTCATCACTGACACGCCGAGCCTGCGCCATGTTGTGCGTTACGATCACCATAGTGTAACGTCCCGCCAGATTCAACATCATCTCTTCAATAGCCCGGGTCGATTCGGCGTCCAATGAGGAGCACGGTTCGTCCATCAGAATAACTTGCGGCTTTAAAGGCAGGAGACGGGCGATACACAGCTTCTGCTGCTGTTCAAGTTGCAACGCAGTGGCTTTCTTCTTGAGCTTGTCTTTCAGGTCGTCCCAAAGAAAAACTTCCGTCAGCGATTTCTCTACGATCTCATCCGCAGCTGATTTCTTTAGGGACGCCCGCTCCGAGTGTATTCTCAATCCGAACACGATATTTTCGTACACGGAAATCGGCAATGGATTGGGGCGCTGAAACACCATGCCGACCGCTTTGCGCATCTCCGGCAGTGAGACGTCCGGATCGTATATGTTCTTTCCGAGGATCTTGATCTGCCCTGTTGTCGTGACATTGCCATACCGTTCGTTCACACGGTTGAAACAGCGCAGCAAGGTGGTCTTACCGCAGCCCGAGGGCCCAATGAGGCCGGTAATCAGGCCGTCCTTCATTTTGACGCTCACATTCATCAACGCCTGGAAATCGCCGTACCAGAGGTTGAGTTTCTCGGTTTCAATACTGAACTTTGCAGGCGCAATCATCCGAAATTCCCCATCACATAGTCATAAGTCACTCTGTTGGCGGGGGAGTTCGAAAAAATAATGTCATTTGAGTCGATCTCGATGAGTTCGCCATTAAAGAGAAAGGCGGTGCGGTCTGCCAGACGCCGGGCCTGCTGCACGAGGTTGGTAACCAGAATAATAGTGACCTGCGAGCGCAGTTCTCTCAAAACGTCCTCGATGCGCATGGTCGTCACCGGGTCGACCGCGATGGAAAACTCGTCCAGGCACAGGATCTCCGGTTGATGAGACAGGGCCCGGGCGATGGTGAGTCGTTGTTGCTGTCCCCCGGATAGCCTGGTGCCCAGACTGCTCAGGCGATCTTTGACTTCCTCCCAAAGGGCCGCCTGCTTCAAGCAACGCTCGACAAGCTCATCGAGCTTAGTAGAGTCGTAAACACCGGCAGCCCGAGGTGCGAAGGCCACATTATCATATATAGACAACGGCAAGCCGACGGGGAGTGGAAATACCATCCCGATCTTGCGGCGCAGTTCATAAACGTTCTTGACATCGAGCACGTCCTGCCCGTCGATCTTCACCGAACCCTCAACCCGAACCCCGGGGATGAATTCTACGGTACGGTTGATGACCTTCAGCAGGGTCGTCTTTCCAGACTGCGCCGGCCCGATGATCGCGAGGATCTCGTTCTCGTAGACGTCAAGGGAGATCCCTTTGAGCGCTTGCTCGTTGCCGTATCCGACCCTCAAGTTCGAAATCTCGATCTTCTTCTTTAACATTTCCACAAATGCCTACCACTTTTTTCGGGAACGCAGGTATACGCGAAAGACAATCGCCAGCATATTCACCAGCAAGACAGTGCCGAGCAGCACGACCGCGGTCCCGTACGTTATCGCCTCAGGCACATTGGGGACCTGGGTGGATATGGTAAAAAGGTGCATGGAAAGGGCCATGCACTGGTCAAACAGGCCGTATGCAAAGATGTCTCCTTCGGATATGGCCTTGTAGAACACCGCGCCGGTAAACATAATGGGGGCGGTCTCACCGGCGGCCCGCGACACCTGCAGGATGATGCCGGTCAAGATACCGCTTATCGAATTAGGCAGTACAATTCCACGGATGGTCTGCCAGCGCGATGCACCCACGTTCCAGCACGCCTCTCGAAAAGCCATGGGTACGGCGGAAAGGGCTTCTTTAGTCGCCGCAATGATGACCGGAAGGGTCATGATCGCCAGGGTGAGCGATGCTGCGAGGATTGAGCGGCCCATTCTTGCAAACAGGACAAAAGCGCCCACGCCAAACAGGGCATGAACAATGCTGGGGACTCCGGCGAGATTCACCACGGCCAGGTTGATGATACGCGTCAACCAGTTGTCTCGCGAATACTCATTCAGGTATACAGCCGCCAGTACTCCAATCGGGGCGGAAACAAGCAGAGAAAGGATAACCAGATAGAGCGTACCCAACAATGCAGGCCAGATGCCGCCGCCACGCATGCCTGATGTGGGAGCGGAGAATAGGAAGTCAATAGATAAGGCCGGGGCGGCTCTGTAGAAGAGGTAACAGATGATAAAAATAAGAGGAACAACCATCAGAAGGGTCATCAAAAGAAAGAGTGCCCCGACCAGGTACTCTATACGCCTTTTTTTGCGCACAAAGGGCGTCTCTGTAAACAGGTCCCGGCTTCCGTAACCTGGGGTTGCTGATAACCCGGGGTTTGCACCAAGACTTGCAGGATTCGACTCGTTGGTGGCCACGGCCTGTCCCTTCATCCTCCTTGTACCCTATTTGCGTTTAATTCCTTTTATGATCAAATCGGCGGCAAGATTAACGAAGAAGCTGATGGTAAAAAGCAAGACTCCAATCAGAAACAATACCTGGTAGTGGTCTGAATGCACCGGGGCCTCACCCAGTTCGGCAGCAATCGTTGCCGTCAGGGTTCTGACCGAATCAAGCACGCTGTGTGGGATCTTGACGGCATGGCCGGTGGCCATGAGTACTGCCATGGTTTCTCCGATTCCGCGAGCGACTCCCAGCAGGACGGCGGCCAGCAACCCATTCTTGGCCGAAGGCAGGAGGACCCGGTAAATGATCTGCCAGCGCGTTGCGCCGAGGGCTTCGGCTGCTTCGCGATAGGAATCAGGGACCGCCTTGAGGGAATCTTCGCCTATAGACACGATGACAGGTACGCTCATGAGCGCAAGAATGACGCCGCCGTTTAGGACCGTAAGCCCTATGGGTGCATCAAAAAGGGTAATGATCAGCTCGTTCATCAAAGTCAGCCCGATAAATCCCCAGACAACCGAAGGAATGGCGGCGAGCAGTTCGATGACGATCTTGAATGTCTCTCTGAGCTTGGGACTGCAGAATTCTGAGATAAAGATAGCTGCCCCGAGGCCGAAGGGGACTGCAATGGCCATAGCCAGTAAAGTCACGCTGGTCGTTCCCGCGATGAGAGCCAGCGCACCGTAACGCTTGTGTCCGACCGAATCGGGATACCATTGCGGGCTCGTTAAAAATTCGACGAGATCGAAGCCCCGAAAGAGCAGATCCGAACCCTCCCGAAATACGAAAAAAAAGATACCAAAAACAAAGACAATGGCACTGATCCCACAAAGCTGAATGATTCTTTCAATGACAGGCTCGGTGGCTGTGTCCAGGCGATGTCGAAGACTCATCTATGAGGATTCTCCGGGAGCCTATTTGCCTGTGGAACCTTGTGGTTTGGGAAGCGGCACGTATCCCGTCTCTCCAACTATTTTCTGACCGGTTTCGGAATATATCCAATCGAGATACTTTTTGACTTCTCCCGCGGGTTCACCCAGCGAATACATCAAGAGCGGCCGGGCAATGGGATAGGTGCCGTTAAGCGTGGTCTCGACGATAGGCTCATACACAGGATCCCCGGCTTTTTTAGCCACCTTGAGCTTTTTAACGCGTTCCGTGGCGTATCCCATTCCGCTGTAGCCGATGGCACAGGGCGTTCGTTCCACCAATTCCACGACGTCTTTGGACCCATGAAGGTCTCTCGATCCCAACTTGAAATCCCCTTGGTCTCCCAGCAATGCGTCGCGAAAATAGTGGTACGTCCCGGAGTTGGACTGCCGGCTGATACGGATAATCTCATCGTTTTTGCATTTAGGGTTTGCAATGCCGAGTTGTGACCACTTTTCGATTTTTCCACCCTTGCCGTAGATTTTTGCCAGTTGCTCGAGAGTAATTTCATTAAGCGGATTGTCTTTGTGAACATAGATGGCAAGTGCGTCATGGCCGACTACAAATTCTTTCGGTTCCTTGCCGGTATTCTGTCTTGCCCTGTCGATTTCCTCCTGCTTCATCCGCCGGCTGCAATTGGCGATGTCCACCGTCCCGTTGATCAACGCCGCTATCCCGGTCCCCGATCCTCCTCCAGAGACCTCCACTGAGACGGAGGGCTCAAGTTTTGCATACTCTTCCGCCCAAGCCTGGGCTACATTGACCATGGTATCGGACCCGGCGTTCTGAATCACGAACCTTCCGGTAGAAGGCTTGCCCGGTTCTTTGCTTTTTTCGGAACATCCGGTCAGGAACGAGCAGAAAAGGACCGTGACCGATATGACCGCCTGCAAGGTCGTTATGGTTTTTTTATGATGCCGCATTATGCGTTTTCCTCCTTCCCGATGTTTTTCCCGATGATCGCTTCGACAAGGTCTTTGATGTGAGATTCCAAAACCTCATAAGTCTTTTCGTAGGCAGCCCGAATCTCTTCCTCCGTTCCTATAAGCTTAGAAGGGTTCTCTATCTCCCAATGGACATCGATCATCTTTGTCGGCGGCGGTGGGAAGGCCTCTTCCGCTTCTTTGCAAAGACCGACAAAGATGTGATAATCTTTTAAATTCGCAACCTGGTTAAGGTATCTGGTTCTTGCCTGGGAAATGTCGATACCTTTTTCAGCCATAAAACTCACGGCCCTGGGGTCCAAGGGTTTTGGCGAGATTCCGGCGCTTTCAAATCTGAACCTTTCCAATCCCAGGGATATCCCTATCCCTTTGGCCATCTGCCCCCGGCAGGCGTCGTGTTCGTCCACAAACAGCACGCGAAAGGCATCTTTGTCTTTGTGTTTGATGTTCTCGCCCGTACACATATACAGCACTTCCTCGCAAATATTGCATGCCCGATCAGCCACACGCTCAAACCGATTGGCGATAATCATGAGGGATTGGAAGGTCTCGGACGGCAGTTTGCATCCCTCCAGAAGAGCGTTCATCTGGTTCGTGATCACCCAGCGGATATTGTCAACCTTTTCCTCCATTTCCATCGTCGCCTTGGCCAGTTGCGGATCCCTATCCGCAAAGGCCTGAAGCGCATTACGAAACATCGGAATGGACTGATGAGCAATCTCTTCAATGGTCTGAAAAGAAGGCTGTGGATCCAGGGAACTGAGTGCAAGGAAGTGACGTGCGATGCTCTCGGCATAGTCGCCGACGCGCTCCAATTCGTTGTTGATCTTGATGACGGCATAGACAAAGCGCAAATGCCCTGCTGCCGGCTGTTGGCGCAGCAGAAACTCCTGACACAGACGGTCCAGCTCCATCTCGAGGTCGTCGATATAGTGATCTCGAAAGATGACCGAATAGGCGAGTTGACGATCATTCTCGGTCAGCGTGTGCAGACTCGCCCTGAGCGCACCCTCTACGAGTGTTCCCATTCTGATGACCGCCAGACGAATCCGTTCAATATCCCTTTTTAAGCTCTCATCAAAGCGAGACGGCATCTCCCACCTCCGTTCCAAGCCGCGCATAGCCGCAGAATCACCGGCCGATGCATCCTAATGGATCCATTCCGGGATGAAATCCCGATGGTGCCGGCGGCCATCCCGGTCCGCGTCCGTGAACACAATCGACTGTGCAATTAGCAGGAAATGTTTCGGGTAGCAATAGGGTTGTTACCATTTGGCGTCAGCTCGGCGACAGAAATGGAGATAAATCAAGAAAAAACCGGGCGAGGCAAACGGGCAACGGAGGTGTCGAAGACGAAATCTTTGCCGCCGTACCGCGCTGTTTGACTATTGCGCTTTCGGGCGCCGCTTGCCCGTGATGACGGCCTTTTGCTCTACTTTGCGCCGCAGATCTCTTTCCACGAAAATCTTCTCACCCGTGAAAGGATCGATCCCGGTGTAGTACATCAGGGTGGCGTAGGTGGAGGGGGATGGCGTAAAGATCTGCACCTGCTCGGGCAAAAGGCGCAGCTTGTCGACGGCATAGGCTCTCAGCGCGTGCATATCGGCCAGGGTGCATCCCGGATGGGCGGCCATCAGATAATAGGTCAGAAAGATCTTCCCGGCCTTCTTGGGCTTGAGCCGGTCGAAAAGGCGCATGAACGTTTCCAGAGACTTACGGTCGGGTTTTCCCATCAGGTTCAGCACCGCGTCCTGGACGTGCTCGGGGGCGATCTTGAGGTGGCCCGAGACGTGGTGCTGCAGCAGTTCTTGCAGGTAGGCCGCCCCGGCCTTGACGTCGGCCAGGATCAAATCATAGCGGATGCCGGAGGCGACAAAGACCTTGCGTACCCCTGGAAGACTGCGCAGCTTTTTCAGTAAAGCGATCTGGCGGCTGTGATCCGCAGCAAGATGTTTGCAAACCTTGGGAAAAAGACAAGCCTTGGTTGCGCAGGCCCCTTGGCTGAGCTTGCGGCCGCACACGATGGCATACATGTTGGCTGTGGGACCGCCCACATCGGCGATGATACCCTTAAAATCGGGATGGGCTGTAAAAGCAGCCGCTTCACGCAGAAGCGAATCCTCGCTGCGCGAAACGATGTGCCGGCCCTGATGGACCGAGATGGCGCAAAAGCGGCATTCACCGTAGCAGCCGCGATGGGTGGTAAGACTGAAGCGGATGGTGTCCAAAGCCTTTACGCAGCCATCTTTTTGATAAAAAGGGTGCACATCGCGGGTAAACGGCAGTTCATAAATGCGGTCCAGGGCGGCGCTCGACAGGGGCGGCTGGGGCGGATTGTGGACCAGGTAGCGGGTGTCCTGGCGCTGGAAGAGGCGTTTGGCCGTGAACGGGTCCGAGTTTGCGTAAAAGATCTCGAACATGCGCATAAACTCGGCTTTGTCCTTGGATACCGAGCGATAATCGGGAAGCTCGATGTCCGGCCCGTCGAATTCAGCCGCCATCGGAGGGATTTGAGGGCTGATGTAGCAAATCCCCCGGATCGAGCGGAACTCCTGCCTGAGCCTGAACCTTTCTGCCAATTCCAGGATGCTCTGCTCAGCCATGCCGTATACCAGAAGATCGGCCTTGGCATCGAACAGGATCGAGCGCCGCACCGCATCGGACCAAACATCGTAGTGCGAGATGCGGCGCAGGCTGGCCTCGATGCCGCCTAAAACAATGGGCACCGTGTTTTTAAAAAAACGCCGGATGAGATTGCTGTAAGCGATCACGGCGCGGTCCGGACGCTTGGTGTTTTGCCCCCCGGGGGTCAGGTCGTCGCTCTTACGCCGCCTACCCGAGGCCGTGTAGTTGGCGACCATGGAGTCCACGCTGCCGGCGGTGACGCCCCAGAAAAGGGCGGGTTGCCCCAGGCGGGTGATGTCCCCTTCACTCCGGACGTCCGGCTGGGCGATGATGCCGACGCGATAGCCCGCATGGGCAAGCACCCGGGCGATAACCGACGTGCCGATATAAGGCGAATCGAAATATGTATCTCCACTGACCAGGATCACATCCAGCCGATCCCATCCGGCAAGTGCGACTTCCTGCGGCAGGGTGGGGATAAAATTCGGGGGTTGGGTGACAGGGTCCATATCATTATCTGCAATTGATAATTAAGGCATCCTAACTTTGAGCAGAGATCGCGTCAAGAGGCCCTAAGGGTGATGAGTGCTTCATCTTGACTTATCTTTTACAAATATCTTTCCGGTGATTGGATCGCAAAGCGTGGGAATTCAAACACCAGCTTCACAGCACGGCTGAAGCATCGCGGGTATCCTGGCATTGCGGATCAAGTACTTGGTTTTGTGGCGGGGATTCTACTATTAATCACGTATTGATGACAAGATCTTTTCAAAACGGGTACGATGTTTTCCTTTAATGATTAAGAATCCATACAATATCCAGCATGGGAAGGAGAGGGGAATCAAACCCTCTCCTATCCCGATCATTTTTTGATCTGAGGGTTCTGAACCGGACGGATTCTCTGTAATTGTTTATTTTTATGCATTTCTCCTCCAAACCGAATCTCATTGAAATCCAGGTTTTGGGTGAACAGGTTTTGCCATATTCCATCCGGTAAGGGATGCCGGTCGCTATTTCACGACCAGATCATTCTTTAACGGATTTGACTCCTTTGACGCCGCCGGCGATTTGAGCCGCTTTATTGGAGGCTTCTTTAGTGTTCACAAAACCGCTCAGTTGAACGACGCCCTTGTAAGTTTCGACACCAATCTGGAATGACTTGAGAAAATCATCTCCGGCAAGCAGAGATTTTACCTTGGTCGTGATGACCGAATCGTCGACGTATTCCCCTGTACTTTCCCGGGTGGATGTCGATGCACAGGCTGCAAGAGTGCCGATCAGCATAAGAACTAGTAAACAGTGGATAAAGACATTTCTCTTTTTCATTGCGGTTACTCCTTTTTGGGTTTGTAGTGAATTGGTTGATTATAAGACCTTTTCTACATTCTCGCGCCATTCAGCGAATCAATCCGAGGATGCCAAATATAATAAGATAGATGGCAACGATGTAATTCAGCAGCCTCGGGACAAGGAGAATCAAGATTCCCGCGATTAAGGAAACTATCGGCTGTGGCGATAGACTCATTTGCATGGCAACTGGCCTCCTTTCTAACTTAGTATGTGTTTCGATTTCTCCAAGATGGCCTCAGGCAAAGTTTGTATTTTAAAATGCCGCGGGTGTATCCGGAATTATGTACCGGTTACAATATTTTTCGTCCCTGAATAAGTTGGACCACCAACACGATGACGGCAATGATCAGCAAGATATGAATGATTCCGCCCAACGTGTAGCCGCTCATTAATCCAGCAAGCCACAAAACTAAGAGAATCACTAATATGGTCCAAAGCATGTTCGCCTCCTTTCTGACGATTCAATTCGTCTTTCCATATAAATTTACCTTCTGGGCCCTTGGTATCAAGGATCATGCAAGTAATCACTGCAAATGGCTTGCCAGAAGACCGTGAAAACCATAAAGCTGGAATCACTCTTTAATAACAATGGATTAGAGTAACATGAGTGGAAAGTGGAGAAGGATGATTCGATTGGTTTGGCCTCAATATTTGGTGGAACCTCCAGATGTGGAGGGAACCACCAAGAAGGATCGAACTTTTCATTAAAACCCCTTGATTCCAGACGGCAAGTCAAGAGTTTGAACGGAGGCTTGGGCGACGGATCTCTGAGGGCATCCCACTGAATAATTTCCTTCTGTGAAAGAAGATAGGCCAACTCAGCTCGCGAACTATCCGGTTAAAGCATTCAGTGTTCTGTTTGTTCCAGGATGATCAATTCACTATTTCGAGCTTGGATTCGGACAACATCTTTCTGAGTTCCTCTCCCTGAACGCTTTCCTTCTCCGAAAGGAGATGTGCCAACTCATCCAGGATCTTACGCCGCTCCGAGAGGATTTTTTTCACCCGTTGATGGGCCTCCTCGATGAACCGAGCGATTTCCTCATCAATTTGGGCGGCTTTCTCTTCACTGTAGGTATTACTCTGGGTAAAATTTCCCGGGAGGAACATGGGTTGGCGAGTGCGTTCATATGTTACTAACCCCATACGATCGCTCATGCCATATTCCGTGACCATGGATCGTACAATATCCGTAGCGCGTTGCAGGTCGTTCTGAGCCCCGGTGGAGATTTCATTAAAAACCAGTTCCTCCGCTACCCGGCCACCCAGCAGAACGGCCAGTCGGTCCAGCAGCTCCGAACGAGTCATCAAGTAGCGGTCCTCAGTAGGTCGCTGTTGAGTATATCCGAGAGCCGCAATCCCGCGTGGAATAATGGAGACTTTGTGCACCGGGTCGGCATGGTCAACAGATTCAGCCACGATCGCATGCCCGGACTCGTGAAAAGATACGATTTCTTTCTCTTTTGAATTCATTACCCGATTTTTTTTCTCCAACCCTCCCACCACACGGTCGATCGCTTCATCGAACTCCGCCGACCCTACCGTTTCTCTGTTTTTCCGGGCCGCCAAAAGGGCGGACTCATTGACGAGGTTGGCTAAATCAGCCCCCACAAAACCCGGAGTAAGACCGGCGATCTTGCGCAGATCGACATCAGAATCCAACACGACATGCTTGCAATGAATTTTCAGGATTGCTTCCCTCCCGTTTATATCCGGCCGATCGATTAAGACCTGACGATCAAACCGCCCCGGGCGCAACAATGCGGGGTCTAATATTTCCGGTCGGTTGGTAGCAGCCATGATGATGACCCCTTTATTCGTTTCGAACCCATCCATTTCCACCAGGAGCTGGTTCAGAGTCTGCTCGCGTTCATCATGCCCGCCAAAGACATTCACACCGCGAGCTTTACCTAACGCATCCAATTCATCGATGAAGATGATACAGGGTGCTTGAGCAGCAGCCTGAGAGAAAAGATCGCGGACACGAGCTGCACCTACGCCGACGAACATTTCCACAAATTCAGACCCGCTGATGCTGAAGAAAGTAACTTTGGCCTCTCCGGCCACGGCTTTTGCCAGAAGAGTTTTGCCGGTCCCGGGCAGGCCTACCAGAAGCACCCCTTTGGGAATCCTCCCTCCCAATTTTTGAAATTTCTCCGGGTTTTGCAAAAACTCAACCACTTCCTTAAGCTCTTCTTTGGCCTCATCGATGCCGGCGACATCAGCAAAAGTGACTTTCGTCTCGGTTTCGGCAAAGATCTTGGCTTTGCTCTTGCTGAATGACATGACCCCCATCCCCGGACCCATTTTGTTCATGACGTAGCGCCAGATCAGAAAAAAGATGCCGATTGGAACAACCCAGGATAGAATCGTGCCCACCAATTGGCTTTCAAAGTATCCAGAATAGTTTATTTTGTTTTCATCCAACTCTTTCACAAGCCCGGGATCATTCACCCGAATCGTGGTGAAGTTCTGACCCAAAGCTCCTTTTAGCGTTCCGCTGATAACCTCAGGGCCGATACTCAATTTTGCGACGTTGCCTTGAGCTACGTATTGTTTGAACTGGCTATAAGGAATCGTCTCCACTTTGCCGGAAAAAAAGTATTGTTGAATGAAAGAAAATGCAAAAACGGCAATCAGAAAATACCAGATGCTGAAGTGAGCTTTCGGTGGCAGAGCATTCTTTTTATCCGGGTTTTGAAAACCGAACATGGCGCGAAGTCTATCCATTAGATTTTCCTGTGGTTCGTCTTCTCTTTTTCTTGACATTTACCCGCTCCTTTATGAAAGGTAGCTTCTTAAGTTTTTCATGGCGTAGGGAATGACTAACTCGTTGTTATGAATTATCGCACCGCAGGAATAAACAATATTGGGAACATATCCCTCGCGCTCTTTTTCGTGCGGGGCAAGCAGCGGATTTTCCAGGCGAGCGATTATTTTTGTAGGCTATTCAAGATCAAGCAGTATGGCCCCGATGCAATACTGACGCATAGGCCCGACGCCATCTGTGAGTACAATCCAGCCTTCATCAACTTATGGTGCCGGCCAACCCATGATCGGCACTGTGCTGATACTGTTCTGCGGGCTGCCCGCGATAATCCGATCGCTGTAGGAAACGTAGACTAAAACATTGCGCTTGCGGTCGAAGAAGCGCACGACTTGTAGTGTCTTGAAAACCAGGCTACGGTGCTCGTCAAAGACGCGCTCGCCGTCCTTGATTTCACCAAGAATCTTGATTGGGCCTACCTGACGGCAGGCGATGCTGGCGTCACTGGTATCCTCCGCCACGCCCATAGCGCCTTTTACGCCTCCGGTTTGTGCCCGGGAAAGGTGACAGGCGACACCCTGGACCTTAGGGTCGTCGAAGCCGTCGACCACGATCTTATCGTTGGGGCCGAGCCATCGAAAATTCGTGCTGACCGAGCCGGTCGTCCCGCGTTCGGGACGGCTGGTGACCCACCAACCGAAGAGCACGATTACCAGAAAAATTCCTGCACCGACTATTATTGCGACCCTTTTCATGTTGATTTACCTTCCTGGGGCAAAAGTGTACCCGACCCCGCAGTCATTTAAGCGCCCGATCGAACGATTGCTTCAATCTTGACTCCTTTCATTTCGTCTCATCCTATTAAAAAAGCTCTTGGATCAGCATGATTGAAAGTGTTATGGTGTATGACTTATCATCGTTCAAACGAAGATAGAATTGCATCCATAGCCGGTTCTTCTCATCGACTTTATCAGAAATCCATTAGAATCTAACTTATCCATTCCGCATTCAGAGGATTAATTCATATGCCTCACCGCCATCTCAGATCCGTCCCAGCAGTAACAGGATGATTATGATCAGAAGAATCAATCCGATTCCGCCGCTGGGATAAGGTCCCCAGCTAGAGCTGTGGCGCCAGGTGGGCAGAGTGCCGACAAGCAGGATAACCAGAATGACAATCAGGATTATTCCCATGACATTTCTCCTTTCCTTTATCCTCAATTATACACCCAACCGCGGCTGCGGGATCAAGGGGTGTCGTCGTAAGATACTCCGTTTTACTTCCCCACGAGTTTCTTGAACTGGCCGATTTTTTCTTGAACTTTGCCCGTTCTGTTTTCCTCTTTGCCTTCGGCTTCCAAGCCGGGATTCATGCTTACTTTTCCGGCGATCTCCTTGATCTTACCTTTCACTTGGTGCAACTTGCCTTCTGTCTCATCCCTTCTGCTTGATTTCATGGTATTCCTCCTTTCGGAATTTGGTTTGAGAGATGGTACGTTGGCCCCAGTCATCCCGGTTATTCAACTGCTGGCTGGGACCGCGCTTCCGTTTTCTTTTTTCCCGATGCTACGGTGTGGAACATCATTTCGTAGGGCTCTTGGAGAAGATTCATCGCCCCCCGAAGGACCCTAAAACGCTCCGACTTCAGGTGGCTATCTAGGTTCTCCCGGGTATCCCATTCTTCAAGAATACAGAGTTCATTTTTATCCTCCAAACTCCGGTAAAAGTCGCAGCGCCGACATCCCTTCTCTGTCCTTAGGGAGCCGATCAGTAATGCGATCGTCTGGGAAAGCTCCTTGCGCTTCTCAGCAAGAACCTTCATTCGTATGATGGTCAGAATCATGCAAATCGTAATTGCAAGTGACCTGCCAACATTGTGAAAAAATCAAGAGTTTGGGATTATCTTTTCATAACGCTGGGTTAGATGAATAAGGGAGAAGCGTAGATAAGGGTGAAATGATTTGATTGACCTCAATATTTGGTGGAACCTCCAGATATGGAGGGAACCGCGGCGGAGAATCTAACTTTCTATTACGACCCCTTGGTTTCCGGCCGAAGAGTCAATGGTTTGGATGGAGATTTTGCTGGGAGCAAATCTTCCCGGCGGGAACAGAGGCTGACGAGCGTGTGCATAGGTCACAAGCCCCGGACGATCGTTCATGCCATATTCCGTGACCATGGATTTGACAATGTCTGTAGCCAGCAGCAAGTCGTTTTGGGCTCCTGTTGAGATTTCTCCGAAAGCCAACTCCTCCCCGCTACTCTGCCTCCTAAGAGTGAGGCGCGCGAACTTGATGCTCGACGAGCCGCCATTGATCGTGAGGATGCGTGGGTTAGCTGGTTTCAGGGGTGACTCTCTCGTCATTCTGCAATCCGTTCCTCCTTACACCACTCTCGTAAAGTCGATATATCCGCGCTCCACATTTGTGCGGACCAGTTGCACACGGAGCCTCTGGCCGACATCCATGCCTTCAAAACCGCTCTCCAGTCTTCCTTCAATGGGCGGATGCAGAAGACGGACCCACGTGCCTTTGTACGATGCGCCGGTGACGATGGCATCGAACTGCTCCCCGATCCTTGATTCCAATAGCATGGCAGCGGCGGATTTTGTGATTTGCCGCTCCACTTTTTTCGCTGCATCTTCCGCTTTCGTGCAGTGCTTGGCGAGCGCTGTCAATTCATCGTTCTCGTACGGCTGGGCACGTCCCGCCATTGCCGCTTTCAACAACCGCTGGGTAATCAGATCGGGGTATCGACGGTTCGGGGCGGTGGAGTGTGCATAGTCCTTGACCGCAAGACCGAAGTGCCCGGCGACACTGCCTCCCGAAAGTTGGATGACGTATTCACCCGAACCCAGGAGTTTGATGACGCTGAGAGAGAGATCGGCAAAGCGCAGAGGATCGGCAGCTTTCGCCGATACCAGGAATTGCTCCAGTGCCTTTGCGTCGGGCTCCCTGGGCAACGTTGAGCCCCGCTCTGCGGCAATCTCGATGATGCGGTCCCAGCGGTTGGGTGTGCGAACCACGCGCCGCAGCGATGTAACCTTTTTAGACGCGAGGTATCGCGCGGTAACGCCGTTGACAGCGATCATGAAGTCCTCAATAATTTCCTTAGCCCGGTTCCCTTTGTCGGCTTCCAAATCCTTGAGCTGATCTCCGTCAAAAATCGGACGGGCTTCGATTGTTTCGAGATCCAGCGCACCGTGCAGGTGCCGGAGCGCTTTCAGTTTCTGTGCCACGCGGTCCTGAAGTCGAAGGTTTTCGTCGAGACCTTTGACTATGCCGATCCCTTCCGGCATCGAACCATTACCCTCGAGCCAAGCGGCAACGCTGTTGTAGGCCAGCTTGGCCTGATTACGCACCGTCGCTCGATAAATGTCCGAACTCTGTACCGATCCATCTCCGGCAAGAACCATTTCAATGACGATGGCCAGGCGGTCTGATTTATAGTTGAGAGAGGTAAGATCCGTGGAGAGTTTCTCGGGCAGCATCGGAAACGTCTGGGCGATCGTGTAGACCGAGGTGGTGTTTTGCCGCGCGTGATTGTCAAGGGCCGATCGTTTTTTGACGACAGCGTCAACGTCGGCAATAGCGACCCGGACCTTTGCGGCCCCGTCGGGCAGGCCTTCGGCAACGGTAAGCTGGTCCAGATCAAGCGAATCATCGTTGTCTATGGAGCACCAGAGAAGGTTCCTGAGATCGCGCATCGATTCCCCAGTTTGCGTCGCCGGCCCAATTATTTTGTCGAGCTCTGCAAGCGCCTGGATGGGAAAATCCGGAAAAAGTCCTCTTTCCAGCATCGCCCGATGGGCAATTCTCTGCAGGATTGAGCGTTGTCGTCTGTCGTCTGTATTCGTCATCATGTCACTTTCCTAAAACCTAAACTGAGCGATTTTTCATAAAAAATCGCTCAGTTTAGGTTTTACTTACATCAATATTCGACTTATTTAAAGCCCTGCTCAAAGGCAGCCCATGTGTTTGCCAGACCCTGCTTGAGATCTTTCCATGCGTTCTCACTCTATTTTTTAATCTCCTCAGGTTTATCCTTTGTCTTATGACGGTTCGTTGGCCGTAGTGCTGCTGATTGCTCGTCGTAGTAGACATTCGGATCTGCCGCCAGCCTTACTGATCATGTCCTCCATTTTTTCAAATTCATCATTCCACTTGTCGAGCAGAGAGTTAAAATGCTCTATAGCTTTATCTATTTCGCTTACTGTGGTTTTAACCCTTTCATTAAATGGTTCGTTACAAAAAGTGGCATTTTACGAACGGCTTGTGATAGATTTTCAAGAGTTGGTTATATTCTGCCAATTAAGAGCAGAATCACAAGGATAATCCCACCAGCCCCACAACACCGAAGGGTGCATACCCCCACGATCGGCTATGCGGCCAGACTGGGATTATTCCCACAAGTGCCAGTATCAGAATTATGAGTAAGATTGTGCCGATTGGCATGATTTGTCCTCCTTTGAAAAATGATTTGAAATCCAAAATCAATTGGCTTCAGCCGGTTCATTTCACGACAAGGCTGTTTTTGACAGCTTTGATACCCTTGACTGATTTCGCTATACAGCCCTGACGGAGACCTTTGCGGAATCCACGAAGCTGCTCATAGGATAGATGACCCACCGGAACAGTCGGCAACGAGCCGGCTGTTCCGGTGGGTACTGAACTCGGATCACTGGGCGGTCATTTTATTGACCACCTTCTTTACGCCGTGAACATCACTTACAAATTTGGTGGCCAGATCTTTTTCAGCCTTGTTTTTGGCCTTGCCACTCAATGTGACCACTCCATTGTTCGTCTCGACCTTGGTGTTGAGGCCGCTGGTCGAGCGATGATACAGCAACGTACTCTTGACCAGGGCGGTGATGGATGCGTCATCAATCTTTTCAACAATGTCACTCATCTTTTTGCCCATCGTTTTTTCTTCCGGTTTTTTAGGGGTCTTTGCAACTGTCATCTCATTCTTGACCTCTTTGACCCCATCAACATCCTTGGCGTACTCGGTTGTCAGGTCTTTTTGTGCCTGATTGGCAGTATCACCACGCAGAGTCACGACGCCGTCTTTGACATCGATCTCGGTTGCGATGGCGCTCACGCTGCGATGGAACAGGAGGCTGGTTTTCACCTTCGTCATGAGCCACGCATCCGAGTGCTCAGCAGGGACTTCACCTTTTAATTCCAACTTGTTGTCCACGCTTTTAACTCCGGGCAGGCTTGCAACAGTCTCCCGGGCCAATTGTTTGTGGCCTTCTTCAGAAACAGTCCCGGTCAAGGTGACAACGCTATCCTTGGACTGGATTTTAATATCATCGTCCTTGAGGTAGGTCTTGAACACATACGACTTTTGGGCTGACGATACGATTTGCTCATCCATTTTTGACGCCTGCACAGGCACGCTGATCACAAAGAGAGTGATCGCTGCTGCTATTAAAGATACATTATATATTGCTTTCATTTTATTATTTTCCTTGCATTGTTAGGGTTGCTTTTCGAACTCTTCTGCTCCGAAGGCCTCATGCCTTTCGGATTACTAGCAATGGTGTATCATGCAACCGCAGCCAAGGGCCAAAAGACACGCCGGTACATGTATGATACACCGCTCTCACTACTTCCCCAGTACCTTTTTGATCTGGCCGGTCTTTTCTTGAACTTTCCCGGCTCTCTTTTCATTGGTACCTTCAGCTTCCAAGTTTGAATCATCGCTCAGTTTCCCGGCGATCTCCTTGACCTTTCCCTTCATTTGGTGAAACTTGCCTTCCGCTTCGTCCCTTGTTCCTGATTTCATGACGGTCTCCCTTTCGTAATTTAGTTTGACTAATGGATCGTCAGCCCCAACCATCGTAGTCAAACTGCCGGCTGGGACCGCGCTTCCGTTCTCCTTTTTAACGCAGGTACGGTGTGATCAGGATCACATAGAGAGTAACCGCAAGTAGCATGCCAACAACCGGGAAAAATCCAAGATTTGGATACTTAACTTTAATAACAAGGCGTTATATGAATAAATAAAGGCATAAAGAAGGGGAAAGATGATTTGTCTGGCCTCAATATTTGGTGGAGCCACAATATATTGAGGGGTACCTTTTGAAGGAGAGCCGGATCTTAATCTGACTCCTTGGACAAGCGAATCGGGATCTTTTCCCCTTCAGGGCCTTTCACGGTCACTTCAACCCCGTCCAGGCGTCCGGAGCCCCCAAAGTCTTCGCTGAAAATCTGCTCCTTGATTTTCCGGGCCATTTCAGGGATATCATAAATCTCCTGAATGGATATCTTACCGATCGTATTCTCAGCAGAATGACCCGTCAACCTTTCGGTGGCCGCATTAAAAATGATAACAATTCCCTATCACCTCCAATAAAAGCTTCGGAGACTGACAGGAGCTGTTCGGCGACCCGGTCATCGCCACCGCCATCCTGGACCGGCCACTCCATCACTGCCGGGTCATCAACATGAAAGGTCACAGCTACCGTCTGAGGAAACACATGCTCCAGACAAACACCGTGAACCGGCCGGATCCTCTGGCCCCTATCGGAGAAACGCAAAATTGAGGCAGCAGGTGGTACACTTATATTTTCCCAGAACGAGCACACTTTTAATTCCCATTGACACTTGGCAGCGGCATTTCGAATAGCAGCGTCACAGCTCCCACCGCAGGTGTCGCTATTGAGCCGAATAAGCCGCCACAGGTGCAGCGGCTATCTCTTCTTGCTTCCGAAAAGCAGGAGCACGCCGCCGATAACTATCGCCCCTACGCCGGCCCAAACAGGGACGTTTACAGTCTGTTTGTCCTTTACCGACAGCTCGATCGGCCCTATCTTGGCCTCGTGAGTCTCCTTGGTGTAGCTGAAACTACCGTACGCCAACCCCAGGATGCCAACCATGATCAGCACGATTGCCGCAATCTTGACTGCGTTCATTTCGTCTTCTCCTAGTAAAGAAATTCTTGGATACCTGTCACGGAAATTGTGCCAGGGAACGACTATCAAAACCGGGAACGTGAGCAGACGAACCGCTTTGCCCAATGCCCCGCTGCATAGAAACATTCCAGGTATGTTACAGGCATCGATCTTGAATGGAGCGAATTTGAATCACCACGGCCGCGATGAAGCTGTTGCGGTGTATGGCTTGTCATTGCTCAAACAAAGACAGAAATGCGTCCATCCTATTTTCAATTTCGCGCCGCCTTTCGAAAGGCATTGAATATAAAATTTCGGGCTTTTCGACAAAATGATTCACGAACTCTGCAAGCTCCGACCCAATACCGGACAATCGGATAAAATCAGCTTTGGACCCGGCGCTCTGTCTCTTTTCATTCATGTCTCGACCATGTTTCGCCATAGAGTGGATATCCCTTTTTTGCACCGCTTAGAGATCATGTTCGGAGAGTCCGCCAGCAAGATCGGGATTCATGTCTGATAATGGATAGCACCAGATTAGAACTCCTCTCATTGTCTGTATTTCCATCACGACTCTGTAATTCAGGCATCTGAGGGAACCCCTGAAATTACTGAACGCCTGATGATCCGAATCGATTTCTTGGCGGCACGAAAAACACATAATTTTCATTTCCGCAACTCCAGCGCTTCTTGGACTGTCCTTTTAAGATCTTCCAGTTCAAACGGCTTGAATAGGACTGAGTCAACAGGCCATCTTTCCGCCTTCCTCAAAACGGTCTTCCTATCCTCACCCGTCATCAATACCACCGGAGTGTCAGGCGACCTTTCTTTAATGCGGCGTGTCAAGCTCCAACCGTCCATGACGGGCATGTCGAGGTCGGTCAGAACCAAATCGAATGAGGTCTTGAGAAACAGAGAGAGCGCTTCAAGGCCGTTTTCGACAAGAGCCACTTCAAATCCCATGAAACCAAGGAACCCGGAAACTATTTTCTTAATAGCCTTATTATCCTCAGCCACAAGGATACGTCCGGATAGTCTTTGCCCTGCGTTTGAGGATAGAGGTTTTATCGTCTCTTTCATGGTCTCTATCATCCCATGTTTCCTTTTGATAAGCATGATGGGGCCGATCCGTCTCCGTTCGCAAAAGACCATTGCGGTATCGAAACAAGATCGGCCCCATTTCATCAACCTGTGATCTCATTACTGCCTGTAAACCACCTGCACATACCTTCAGCCCTATCCGCCGATTCTCTGATAAATTCTACCGGAACCGGTTTAATTCCGTTTCCAATGAATCGAGCCTGCGGGAAATGTCTGCACTCTCCTCGTACGTGATGGACCTGCCTCCTTCCGTCATCCGCAGATAATCACGCCGAACGGAGTCCAGTCTGGATTGAAATTCTCGACCCTCCGTCGAAGGCAAACGCCTGCTGATTTTTCCATCATCAATTTTCCTTTGGAGTGCGACAATCCTGTCCCCATTCCTTGTTTCTTCAATTCTTGCAGGCCGGGAAAGCGCCCTGTTGATTTCCTCTCCAAGTGCATCAAGTCTTCCATGAAGCCTGTCCCATTCGTCACGGTAAACGCTTTTGTCTCTCAGCGCCGCATAATCTGTTCGAATACTTTTCAGTGTCGCCAGAAACATCTGTGACTGATCAGGAGAAAGAGCGCCGGTTTTCAGCCCATCTCCAATCTTCTCCTGGATTACAACCATCTTGTTCTCTGCGTTCCTTTCATAATCCGGCCATGTTTGAGGCATCGTGGCACAACCCGAAAACAAGGCCAATACAAAAACCATTAGTACTGTCGATAAAATAGCGTTCTTCATTTTTCTCCTCCATTTTCCTGCCGATGTCCCAAGTCGTAAATTCACTGAATAAATTCCTGTTCTGGACCCCATCAACTCTTCCTTCTCCTCGGGAAATGGGGGAGAGGGGAGGGTTGAGGGGGAATTTCCATACGTCAGAGCGGTTGCCATATTCCATCCGGTAAGGGATGCCGGTCGCTATTTCACGACCAGATCATTTTTCACGGATTTGACTCCTTTGACGCCGCCGGCGATTTGAGCCGCTTTATTGGAGGCTTCTTTAGTGTTCACAAAACCGCTCAATTGAACGACGCCCTTGTAAGTTTCGACACCAATCTGGAATGACTTGAGAAAATCATCTCCGGCAAGCAGAGATTTTACCTTGGTCGTGATGACCGAATCGTCGACGTATTCCCCTGTACTTTCCCGGGTGGATGTCGATGCACAGGCTGCAAGGGTGCCGATCAGCATAAGAACCATTAAACAGTGGATAAAGACATTTCTCTTTTTCATTGCGGTTACTCCTTTTTTGGGTTTGTAGTGAATTGGTTGATTATAAGACCTTTTCTACATTCTCGCGCCATTCAGCGAATCAATCCGAGGATGCCAAATATAATAAGATAGATGGCAACGATGTAATTCAGCAGCCTCGGGACAAGGAGAATCAAGATTCCCGCGATTAAGGAAACTATCGGCTGTGGCGATAGACTGATTTGCATGGCAACTGGCCTCCTTTCTGACGATTCAATTCGTCTTTCCAGATAAATTTACCTTCTGGGCCCTTGGTATCAAGGATCATGCAAGTAATCACTGCAAATGGCTTGCCAGAAGACCGTGAAAACCATAAAGCTGGAATCACTCTTTAATAACAATGGATTAGAGTAACATGAGTGGAAAGTGGAGAAGGATGATTCGATTGGTTTGGCCTCAATATTTGGTGGAACCTCCAGATGTGGAGGGAACCGCGGCGGAGAATCTAACTTTCTATTACGACCCCTTGGTTTCCCGCCGAAGAGTCAAGAGTTTGGATGGAGATTTGGACAACATCTCTCTGAGCTCCTGCCTCTGCACAACTTCATTCTACGAAACGAGGGGGGCCGGGGAATCCAAAACATCCCGGTGAGCGGAGAGGTGAGATACTCCCCCATATTCAAGATAATAAATCGGGTTGTTTAAGGTGCATCGTGACCTTACTCAATGGGTATTCGGCTATGTATTGTCTAGATTGACTGCAGAGATAAGTCGTTGTTGAACAGATCACCGATGCACTCAATCGCAATATCAGCCGACGGACAGGTGGTGATGTCATTCGGTCGCTTCCTTCCCGATGTTTATCTTCAGCCTCCAGGGCGTGTGACCCCAGAATTTTTTAATGGAAAGGATCGACCGACACGATCCCATCTATTACCTGCTCAAACCGGGCAGCAAAGAAGTCTGGTGTGATGTTCTCGTAGGACCTGGCTCCTTGGTTTGAGTCCACCAAGATGGTCCTAATGCCAACCCGTTGTGCGCCAAAGATGTCTCGGTACATGTCATTGCCGACATAGATGGCCTGAGAGGGATTCAGTTTCATAATCTGAAGCGCCTCTCCCCAGAGCCGCGGGTCGGGCTTCCTATACCCGCGAGGCGCGGAGATGATCACGGGATCGAAGTAGCCTTCAAGGCCTGTCGCCCTTATCTCCGGCAGGGCATAACAGGTCTGCGCAATTTCATGCATTCAGACAAGGCGAGATCCTCTCCGGAACGGTTAGCACAACAGGACCCTGCTCTTACTGGCGGCTTAAAATTCGCGTAACCCGATACTTCGGGGTTCTTGTTTACGATTTGGATTTATCACTCCGGTAGTGTCAGGTCCGCGAAAACCATAAGACTGAACGGTTGTCACATGAGGTAGAGATTCCAGCGATAACTATTCCCCCGTTCTCCTGGTGCAGCGGCGCGATGGACAATTGGCCGGGATCGTTATTATATCCCAATTGTGGTTCGAGCTTGCAGGAGATCAGGCAAAATATCCGACCATGTCCTTCATGGCCTTCACGATATCCATGACTGCCTGGTGCATTCCCTCGGCGAAGGAACCTTCTTCCAAAGGTTCTCTCTTCCCGGTCCGGGCTTGAAACGCAGACTTGATTTCCTGTAATGCCTGAGTATGCTTTTCAAACTGGAGACGATGCTCCTCTTTCAGGTCCTCTAAATAATCAGAAGTAATTTTTTCGATCAGTTCATCGGCCTCAGCCATTAATTGTTCTATACTATTGGATTTAAAGGTCGTCGACATACTGTCTCCTGTTCAGCGATCAGATCGTTTTTTCCTGATGTACCAGGTTGGTATCGAAGTTTAATTTGAATACTTTTCTGAAATGGAATCCATAAATCGAATACGTTATAGCCAAAGGCAGGAGCAATGGCCGTCTGAATAAAGACCAGAAGAAAAGTTTCCAGTAATAGATCCGGGCCTTATCTTTTATGCCTAATATCATCAGTGCTTTGAAAGGGGCGCCGAGATAGGGAAAATACCAACGGAGGTACCTGAAATGGAAGTGCCATTTTCTCTTTTCCAGGGGCTTGTATTGCCTTAGAAATCCCTTCACCCGCTCGTAATACAGCCTGGGAGAATAGATTCCGTTGACTATGTACCGGTATCCCTCAGTCAGCTTTTCATAGCCCATTTTGGGGATGATATTGGTCGAGAAATCCGTATTGTCGCCGGTGGCTTCCTTCAAGAGTCGTCCTTCTTTTTGGAGGCGTTCAAAGAGCCGGCTGCCGCGGGGGGCATTCAGCATCCCTACCATGGCTGTGACAATTTTGCTTTTTTGAATGAATTCGATCTGCTTTTCAAATATGGCAGGGGAATCGCTATCAAATCCTACGATGAAGCCTCCCCGCATCCGCAACCCGAACTTCTGAATTCTTTCCACGCTGTCCATGAGATCACGATTGGTGTTCTGGAATTTGTGGCATTCCTTCAGCGCCCTGTCGTCCGGGGTTTCAATGCCCACAAAAACGGACTTAAAACCAGCCTGGATCATCAGCTTCATCAGTTCTTCATCGTCGGCGAGATTTATGGACGCTTCGGTTGAGAAGTTAAAGGGGTATTTCGTTTTCTTCATCCAGTCGATCATTTCCGGCAGGATATTCTCTTTGAGTTTCTTTTTGTTGCCTATGAAATTATCATCCACAAAAAAGACCCCGCCCCGCCAGCCCAGGGAATAGAGGGTTTCCAATTCTTTCCGTATCTGGCCGACTTTTTTGGCCCGACTTCGATGGCCGAAGAGGGTCGTAATATCACAAAATTCGCAATGAAAGGGGCAACCTCTGGAATATTGCATATTCATGGAGACATACCGCTTCATTTCCAAAAGTCCCCAGAGGGGAATAGGGGTCTTTTCCAGATCCGGAAATGATGTGGACGTATATAGATGTTCGGCCTGACCTCCGGCCAGATCTTCTAAAAATTCCGGGAGGGTAGTCTCGGCTTCATTGAGCACCAGGTGGTCCACTTCCGGAAAATCTTCGGGAGCGGCGGTAAAGAGCGGGCCGCCCGCCACGACTTTCAGGCCCCATTCCTTACACCGGAAAATAAGTTCCTTCGCCGATTTCTTTTGGACCGCCATGGCACTGATAAAGACATAATCGGCCCACTGAAGATCCCGGTCTTTCAAGTTGGCCACATTCATGTCCACGAGTCTTTTTTCCCATTCTTCAGGAAGCATCGCGGCAACCGTGAGTAAGCCGAGCGGAGGATGAACGGCCCTTTTGGATATGAAGGATAGGGCATATTTGAAACTCCAGAAGGTATCCGGGTATGGAGGGTATATCAGAAGCGCTTTCATTTTTTCCCTTTTTGATTGGCTCGCTGACCCCGTCCCGCCCAGGCGGTACAAGAGGGGTCATCGAGCGCATGCCTATTCCATGAGTCCGTACGGCTATTCAACCTTTTGAGCAAATGACAACCTCTCTCGTTTAAGCAGCGTTGGGATGTAAACCAGGTTGACTTCAATTTTTCCCAGGGCCTTTTCCTTGACCGCCGTCCTGGGAATGGTGGCATCGATGGAACCCTCGCTTGTTTCTCCGGGCTTGATCGCCTGCAACCATATGGTCGCCTTCGATATTTTCTCTCCGGAAGCAAAGGGGATGGGCTTACCCGCTTGATCCAGGTATTCCAAGGTGATCCCTTGGATTTCCAAATTATCATTGGATTGATTGGTTATTTTGATGCGGCCTTTAAGACTCGGCGTCTCGGTGATTTCCTTTGAAACATTGTCCATCATCATAGCGACTTGAAGTTCGCTGAGTTCCAAAAGAAAATTCTCGCCCTTAACCTCGAGCTTCGGGGGAACCAGTTTTTTTGTAACCTGCTCCTGTTTGGGAGCTTCCGACTTTTGCTCTTTCGTGCAACCCAAAAGACCAACGATCAGACTCAAGGGTAGCAATAGGAAAATCTTGTTAAAACGCATAAGTTGCCTCTCTTTCTTTTGTGAGTGGTTAAATGCCTAATAAGACCTTTTGTCCAAATATCCGCTTTGTCTCAATCTTTCCAAGTTGGGTCCATCAATCTTGTTAAACCATCCATTTTTTCAGAAGACCACCGTTGCAATCCCGCTTCTTCCTTGTCCTAGGCTTGTATGCGTCGGATCCTTCTTCTCTTTCTCGCCCTGCTCCATGCCGCACCTTCTTTTGTGGACACTGATGTTACCAACCCATGTCCGTTCAGTTGAACAGAAAGCAGCCTGCCGCCAGACGGATACGTTCAGCGTTTCTGCCTTATTTGAATTTTGAGGCCGCATCGTGATAGGCGGTTTTGACTTCAGCCCAGACTTTTTCCGCGCCTCCTTTGACGGCTTCCCATGCCTCATCGCCGGCGATCTTCAACTCCTGCAGCTTCGTCTTGGCCTCATCCTGTTTGTGCTCCAATGCGTCGATGGTTTTGTAGTGATCGATCTTCGCGTCGGCCTTGGCGTTCTCCGCCTTGGCCTTGAGCAGAGCGATCTGCGCGTTCCATTCCTTCAACTGTGCATCGAGCTTTTCTTCGTACGCTTTTCGTTTGTCTTTCATAAGAACCTCCGTGATTGAAACGTTTTGCCTTTCACCAGCTCTTCTTCTTTCCCGCGACCAGCAACACGATGCCGCCCACGAGGGATGCGTCATCTATTACTTCCCAACGAGCTTCTTGACCTGGCCGATCTTTTCTTGAACTTTGCCCGTTCTGTTTTCCTCTTTGCCTTCGGCTTCCAAGCCGGGATTCATGCTTACTCTCCCGGCGATCTCCTTGATCTTACCTTTCACTTGGTGCAACTTGCCTTCTGTCTCATCCCTTCTGCTTGATTTCATGGTATTCCTCCTTTCGGAATTTGGTTTGAGAGATGGTACGTTGGCCCCAGTCATCCCGGTCATTCAACTGCTGGCTGGGACCGCGCTTCCGTTTTCTTTTTTCCCGATGCTACGGTGTGGAACATCATTTCGTAGGGCTCTTGGAGAAGATTCATCGCCCCCCGAAGGACCTTAAAACGCTCCGACCTCAGGTGGCTATCTAGGTTCTCCCGGGTATCCCATTCTTCAAGAATACAGAGTTCGTTTTTATCCTCCAAACTCCGGTAAAAGTCGCAGCGCCGACATCCCTTCTCTGTCCTTAGGGAGCCGATCAGTAATGCGATCGTCTGGGAAAGCTCCTTGCGCTTCTCAGCAAGAACCTTCATTCGTATGATGGCCAGAATCATGCAGATCGTAATTGCAAGTGACCTGCCAACATTGTGAAAAAATCAAGAGTTTGGGATTATCTTTTCATAACGCTGGGTTAGATGAATAAGGGAGAAGCGTAGATAAAGGTGAAATGATTTGATTGACCTCAATATTTGGTGGAACCTCCAGATATGGAGGGAACCGCGGCGGAGAATCTAACTTTCTATTACGACCCCTTGGTTTCCGGCCGAAGTATCCCGAGCTTATGCATCCTCGCTCTCAAGGTACTCGGGTGGAGGCCCAAAATCGCTGCGGCCCCGTTCTTTCCCTCGATGCGCCATCGGGTTTCCGAAAGGATCTTAAGGATCTGGTTTCGCTCCATCTCTTCCAGGGTTCTCACGGCGGATGAGAGTGGAAGGGATGAAATCTCCAGTTTATCTGCCAGGTGCAAAACCGGCCCCGGGCACAAGATCACGCCCCGTTCAATGATGCTTTCCAGCTCCCGGACGTTTCCGGGCCACGGATAATCCTGCAGAGCCTTCATCGTCTCCTTCTGAATTGATGTGATCTGTTTCCCCAATTTCCTGGAGTATCGCTCTATGAAGGTCTTGACCAACAACGGGATGTCTTCTTTCCGCTGCCGTAGTGGTGGTACAGTGATGGGAAAGACGTTGAGCCGATAGTAAAGGTCCTGCCGAAACCGGCCATTGCGGACCTCTTCATCAAGGTCTCGATTGGTCGTTGCCACGATTCGCACATCGACTTTGATGGTATGGGACGAGCCCAGACGTTCAAACTCGCCATGCTGAATCACCCGGAGCAGCTTTGCCTGCAACTCCAGCGGCAGCTCCCCGATCTCGTCTAAGCAAAGGGTGGAACCATTGGCGACCTCGAATCGGCCTATCTGCCGGGTATCGGCCCCGGTAAATGCCCCCTTCTCCCGGCCGAACAATTCGCTCTCTATTAAATTGCCAGGCAAGGCAGCACAGTTGACCATAATCATGGGCCGTTTCGTACGCGGACTCATGCCATGAATGGCGGCAGCAATCAACTCTTTTCCCGTGCCGGTTTCCCCAAGGATGAGGACTGTTGTGTCCATAGGAGCAACTTGTTCCGCTCGATAGAGAACATACTTAAGACCATCACTTTGCCCGATAATATTCTCAAATTGATATTTCAGTTTGCGTTCGTGACGGAAGTAAATATTCTCGGCCTCGAGTCGGTCTTTCAATGTTTTGATTTCAGAAAGAGCCGTCCGAAGTTCGACAGCTTGTCGTTCCAGTTCGTTGTGAGATTTTTTTAAAGCCTCTCCTGTAAGTTTCCGTTCAGTGGTGTCGCGGATGTTACACTGAATCACTTTGTAATGGTTGACCAGATAGACATTACTGACAAATTCCACGGCAATTTTACGCCCGTCTTTCGTCACCAGCGGTAAATCATCGTAGCGAACATATCCTTTGCTCTTTAATTCCGCAGAGGTGGCTTTCGATTCTTCAATATCTCTAAAGGTGCCAATTTCCCAGAGTTTCTTCCCTAAGAGCTCCTCATGTGAATAACCCAATATTTCTAACACGAATGGGTTAACATCCACTATTTGTCCTGTCTCGGCATCGAGAATTAATATTCCATCTCGAGCTGCTTCAAAGAGACGGCGGTAGCGAGTTTCAGAATTCTTTAGCGCCTCCTCCATCTTCTTGCGCTCGGTCATGTCCACTATTATGGCACACACCGCATCGGGCATGTCCGTGAGTTGAAGGGGACTTACGGAAAGTAAGACAGGCACAGAGTTTTCACCTCCAGCCTGTAAGGCCAGTTCCCCCTCACGGTTCCCATTTAAACCCCGCTTAACCAATTCCTCAAATAATTGAAGGTCTGTTGATGAAATATATTGGTAGATTGAAGTTCCTATTGCTTTTTCCAGAGACACTTTGACGATATCGGCAAAACGTTGGTTACTGTAAAGGATCGTGCCGTCGGAGGCAAGGGTGACGGCTCCTTCGTTCATTGTTTCGACCATGACCCTGTAAGGATGATCGGCACCCGATAGCGTAAAGACGCGATCTCCTTCCGTCGTTGAGACAATGAGGCCGTCCACCTCACCGCTTTGGATAGCTCGTAGAGTTTCCTCAGCTTCCATCATCCGCGATGTGAGTTCCTGCAACTCATCCAAAAGTTGTCGGCGTGTTCTATACGATTTGTTCATAGATTCGTACTCAGGATTTCTTGGGTTTCAGATCAAGGCCTATAAGAAACTTTTCCGTATCCGACATGTCGCCGATGAGCCTCCGGAGTGGCAGAGGGAGTGTCTTGATGAGCGTTGGGGCGGCAATAATCTGCTCTCCCTTGGCCAGCTTGGGCTGTTGGTAGAGGTCTATTACCTCGAGTTCGTAACGGCCCGCCAGGTATTTTTTACAGATTTTCCGGACATTGGCGATTGCCAGGGTTGATCTTGGGGTCAACCCTGTAACATACAGGCGAAGAACATACTTTTCCCTGTCGCGCCTCGCTGTGGCCTTTTCGAGTTCCTCAGTACGCGTTTTCCCTCTCTTCAGCGCCATCTCTGTTACTCCAAAAGTTACTACTCGGTAGACAGAATTCAGGAGTCAGAATTCAGAACAACCTGCGAATAGGCCTCCAACAGCTTGCTGACCTCTTCAAGCAACTGGCCTAACTCGGAAACATCGCCGTACTCAAGATCCTTGGTGAGAATCAAATAGTATCGAGATTCTTCAATGGAACCTTGTGAGACGTTGTAAAAGCGGAGTTTGTCTGCCGTCCTCATCCTAACTCCTTAATTCTGACTCCTGACTTCTGATTTATCATCCGGAGCTGGAACGAATGTCGAGTCCCACCAGGACGCGTTCTGTGTTGGCCAGATCTCCGATAATCTTTTTAAGCGGTTCAGGAAGTTTTCTGACCAGTGTCGGTATGGCAATAATCTGATCCCCTTTGGCAAGCTGGGGTTTCTCTATAAGGTCTATCACTTCAATGCGGTATTTCCCCGCAAGGTGCTCTTCGCAGATCTTCTTTAGATTAGCAAAGGCCGTAATCGATTTCTGGGTCTGACCGGCTACATATAACCGGAGATTCCAGATTTCTTCTATCGAATCGGTCTTTGCTTTCTTCCCCTTCCCTGGCGAGACAGCTTTCATCCTAATCTCCTTTCCCTCTTCTTTTTCGAGCGCTTCGTCGGGCTGCTGAAGGTTCCCCCTTGCGAAGATGCGCCATCTCCAAACGGTTATCCGCCAGGGCAGATTGCCTTTTCCGCTCTTCTTCCCCCATCAAATGCAGTTCTTCAGATTCCGCATCAAACTCGGCGCGGAGGGCTGCGATCTTTGTTTCCAGGGCCTTCCTCTTGCGCTCCTGCTCGCGGAACTTGCGATCCACCTCATGTTGGCGTGCCAGCTCAAAGGCCTTTTCCTTGCCTTCCTGGGCTGCCCGGGCACTGCCGGTTAATACCTCGCCGGAACCGGTATAGATATCAATAAGGTCAATGCCCTGGTTCGAGAGCAGGAACTCTTGAATCTGGTTGGAGTGGGGCATGCCGCGGGATTTCAAAATGTAGAGGCCCCGGTTTCGTTCCCCATTGAGTTCGATATCCCGAAGGAGAAGCCACGTATCGATCAGAGAAGATATCTCTTCACTTGTGCGTTCAAGGCTGCTTCCGAAATGGGTGAGGTCCGTAAGAAACGTGGAGATCTTTTGCATCTTCAAATAATCGATAAGGCGCGTTAATATGGATTTGACCTCTGATGTGGTTCCCACGTTGATCAGGTTGCTGATCGGGTCTACAATGAAAACCTGGGGCGTGAACTCCTCGATCGCCTTGTGGAAGGTGACAAGATGCGTCTCAAGACCGTAAAGCGAAGGCCGGGCTGAATGGAACTTGAGAACCCCCTTCTTCACCCACCGCTTGAGATCCATGCCGATGGAGCCCATGTTCCGGATGATCTGTCTGGGCGATTCTTCGAAGGCAAAATACAGGCAGCGCTCCCCTCGCCGGCAGGCGGCGTCGGCAAAGGTAGTCGATAAACTTGTTTTTCCTGTGCCCGCCGTACCGGAGACGAGGATGGTGCTGCCCCGGAAAAATCCCTTCCCACCAAGCATGGCATCCAACTTGGGAACTCCTGTGGAGATCCGCTCCGTGGAAACGGGGTAGTCGAGCCCGAGGGAAGTGATCGGCAGGATAGAGAGGCCTCTCTCACCTATCAGGAAGGGATACTCGTCGGAGCTGTGAGATGAGCCGCGGTACTTGATAATACGCAGGCGGCGGGTCGCAATATGCTTCACGATGCGGAAGTCGAGGAAGATCACGCAATCGGCGACATATTCTTCGAGCCCGTAGCGTGTCAGAGACTTGTCGCCGGTTTCCCCAGTAACGACAGCGGTCACACCGCGATCTTTCAGCCAGAGAAAAAGCCGACGAAGCTCTGCCCGAAGAATAGTGGCATTCGGAAGCTCGGAGAAAAGGGCTTCTATGGTATCTAAGACAACCCGCTTTGCTCCGATGGAATCAATGGCATTTCCCAAGCGGATAAACAATCCCTCCAGATCGTACTCACCCGTCTCCTCAATCTCACTTCGCGCGATGTAGACGTGATCCGTTGCGATGAGACCACGCGAAATCATCTTATGGAGATCAAAACCAAGGGACATGAAGTTCTTCGCGAGATCCTCCGGTGTTTCCTCGAAGGTCATGAAGACCCCGGGTTCTCCGTAATCCATAGCGCCCCGCATGATAAACTCCATGGCCAAAAGTGTCTTGCCGGCACCCGGACCGCCGCAGATCAGGGTGGGCCTGCCCCTCGGGACCCCACCCTTTGTGATCTCGTCGAAACCCCTGATGCCCGTCGGACATTTTTCAAAAAAATCATCATGATATCTTGCCTTATCCATCGTCACCTTCCTGCTGTTTTATATATTTGAAGTAATGCCTATAAGAGCTAAAATACTATTAAGGCTACTGGGTCATATGAACCCTAACCCGACCAAGCCTGAACCAAACAGAATAATATTTGTGGTTCACATAATCTTACCGTTCCGGCAATATGAAATGAAATGATAAATGATAGAACTCGCTTTTTTGCGGAAGGATTAAGCACGAGCATGAATTGTGTTTTGACATCATCTGGGGCCCAAGATATGGACGCATATAGCGGTCACGGCCAATGGGTTAAAAATTATCCGAAGGAGAATGCTCTGTCAATAGAAATAGCATCGACATGTTGTTGAAATTTTGGCTGATTTGAGCATAAGTCACCGCTTCATCTTTCACCGTTTTTTACGGATCCCACATGTCAATGGCAACCGCCTTGACCTTAGCCGGCTCATCTTTGCTAAACTGCCGAAAATAATCCTCCAGGCTATCTTGCCCTCGGTCATCACAGACATACTCGATCGTGCCGGCATCCATTTCGTAGACCAACGACTCATACTTGTGCCCCCGGGCTGTCGATTTTTCATCAAGGCCGATACGACCGGGCACCCGATGCACCTTTCGACGACGGCCTCTTCCAACCGCCCGCTCCAGTGTGTTCCAGCACGGACCCCGGCGAAGATTGCAAAGCCTGGCGGTCGCCTCAATGCTGCATTCCTGAGTAACCCGGATCACAAGACTCAAAATACTCAAACCACAACATCTTGTATACACCCATTAAAAACCCCGATGAGCCACAAATAGTTACACAAAAATCAAGACAAAATTCTATGGCTGTATTTCCCAGGAACGCAGAGGGAAGAAAATAGCGGGACAGGTTTTTTTTCAATAGATCTTATGATGTTTTGCTCAAATATGATATGAAAGGGCGATCAGAGTATAAAAGAGGAGGTAGGAATGCGTTACGGTGCCATGAATTTTCCGATTCTGCCGGTGGTGGACGAAATCCGGTCCATTGCGGATCTGGGATTCGACTACCTGGAGCTGACCCTGGATCCACCGGAAGCCCATCATGAAAAGATCCGGGAACAGGAAAAAGCGATCGCTCAAGCCCTTGCAGATTGCGGCCTGGGCCTGGTCTGCCACATGCCCACGTTTGTTTATCTGGCAGACCTGACTCCGCGCATTCGGGAGGCGTCATTACTCGAGATGCAGGATGCCTTTCATGCCGCTGCAGCGCTGCATCCTCAAAAGGTCGTCCTGCATCCTCCCTTTATCAGCGGGATGGGTCCTCTGGTGATGGATCGATCCAAGAAGATTGCCATGGAAAACCTGGAGATCATCGTTTTGGAAGCCGGACGTTTGGGGCTTAACGTGTGCATTGAAAACATGTTCTCCAGATATCCGGGATGGACCGAACCCAAGGATTTTTTCCCTATATTCGAAAAATTTCCGGCCTTGAGGCTGACTTTGGATATCGGCCATGCCCATATCGAAAGCAAAAGGGGGGATCGGATCCTGGCCTTCATCGAGGCTTTCGGGAGCCGGATCGGGCATGTCCACGCAAGCGACAACCAGGGGAAGGCGGACGACCATCTTCCCATCGGCGTCGGCACCATCGATTTTAACAGAATTGTCCGGGTGCTCAAGAAGGCTGGTTATGACGACACCATCACCTTGGAGATTTTTTCACGGGATCGCCGGTATCTCAAAATGAGCAAGGATCGCATGAGGGAGTTTTTCGCGGTGCCGTGAAACGGTTCTCTTTCGGCTCAGTCGATCCTTTTGATTTTGGCGTTGATTTTGGAAAGATGCAGATAATTTTCCAACGGTTTTTTAAAAACCTGCAATTCTTCCTTTGAAAGAGTCCGTTTGACGGCGGCCGGAGTACCTGCCACCAGTTGAGTCGGGCCTACGGACTGATTTTCCAGGACAAGGCTCCCTGCTGCCACCACCGTATGTTTCTTGACGACCGCGCCGGTCAGGACGATGGCGCCGATGCCGATGAGGCTTTCATCTTCCACGATGCATCCATGGATCACGGCATTGTGCCCGACGGTCACGCGGTCGCCCAGGATAGCGGGGTTTCCGTAATCCGTATGCACGATGCAATTGTCCTGGATATTCGTATCCTCGCCCACGACGATGGCATCCATATCTCCCCGCAGGACCGTCCCGTACCAGATGCTGGCGCCGTCGTGGATTTCCACGTTTCCGATGATCACCGCCGTGGGCGCGATGAAGACGTGATCGCCGATTTTAGGACGTTTCCCATCGATTTCAAAGATCATGTCGCTCCTTCCTCCTGATAGGTACATCTGATAGTCTTTCTACTTTCGTTTCGCTGACGGGCATATTTCTGTTGGCCAACATTTTCGCCATCAGGGACCCGATCCCTTTGAGGGTCAGATCACCGGGTTTGATCTGGTCCAAAATCCGGATAAAGGCCTTGGCCGGAGGGGACAGATGTTGATTCTTCAGATATGCCACGCTGACATCCAGGAAAAGTGGTTTACCCCTGATCGGAAGTATGGCAAGTTTTTTGTCTTGAACTTCAGTCCAGACGGCTTCCTTGACCAGAAAGGAGATCCCTTCTCCTCGCTGAACCAGTTGTTTGATGAATTCGGTGTTGCCGGTTTCCATAAGTATGTTGGGTGTATGGCCGGCTTCGGCAAATAATTCCGTTACGCGTTTTCGAGTTCCGGAGCCGATTTCTTTCATGATGATCGGTTCTTGCGCCAATTCTTGGACCGATACTTTATTTTTCTGTGCCAAAGGATGGCCGGCCGGTGCAATGGCCACGATTTCTTCACGGCTGAAAGGAGCCAGTTGAACATCCGGATGATCTTCGACCTTTGCGATGACGGCTACCTCGTTTTTCAATTCGAGGAGGCTGTAAGTCATTTCCAGGGAGCTTCCCTCGTTGAGCTGGATTTTGATATTGGGATGGTTTTCGTGAAAGGTGCTGACCATCAGGGGCATGAAATACCGGGCATAGGTCTTGGTGGTTCCCAGGCGAAGGACGCCGATTTTTAGCTGCTGCATATCCTCGATGACGTTTTCGATCTCACGTTCAAATTCAAAGATCCTCCGGACGTAGTCAAACAGGATTTTTCCTTCTTCGGTGAGGTGGACCCGTCGTCCTCTCTTTTTAAAGAAGATCAGGTTGCAGGCCTCCTCGAGCCATTTGATCTGGGCTGAAACCGCAGGCTGTGTGATGAACAGGTCATTGGCCGCTTGAGTAAAGTTCTGGCTTTTGGCCGCATGGAAAAAAATCCGGAGATGATTGAAATTGATCATGGCATCACTTGCTGATGGATTCGAGGGAGAAGTCACTTCCCGAATAACCTGAAAATAAATATTAAGAGATTTTTCGAAAATCGTAAAGATATTTTATGATTTTATCCATTAGTATAAATTTTATTTATAATAGACATAAAAATTATCAAATTGACTTTTAATGGCAGAGAGCCCAAAACTGTGCCCAAGAGCAATCGGATCGCCGGTGAAAACCGCTCGACCGGCGGCACAGACCGTTTTGAGGTTCCTTTTTTGATTCCTGTCCATTCTTTTCCGCGCGCAAGCGGGAGATGTAGCTCCATCTATATGTGCGTAACCCCCTAACAAAGGAGAGGAAAAATGGCAGAAAAACCAGGAAGATTTCCCGATCCCCACGAGTTTCAGGTCCCCTCTGAGCTTGAAGGCTGGAAAGAGATGTACCCGTCACACTTTTTCTTTTCAGAGGACAGAGGCCAGTGGGAAAAACAGCAATTCTGGTACCAGGACAAGATCCATGCCCCCGATCCTTTGCCTCCATTAGATCTTATTTTCCAGGAGGCATGGCAGATCTCCCTTTCCCAGTATACCACCCGCGTCTTTTGCATTCCCCCGGCACAGGGCATCGCCCAGCGGTTGATGGGCTGCTATCTTTACATTTGTGCAGTTGCACCCCCGCCGCCGGAGATCATCCAGGAAAAGGCCGGGCATTTTGGTAAGAGGGTCTTTTACGTGTTTGAGCACTATGACGAGTTGTGGGACAAGTGGCTGATAAAATTTAAAAAACTCGGCGAAGAAATGAAGGCCGTTGAAATTCCGGATGCATTCCCGAAATTTGTTCCCGAAGATCAGGTACTTCCGGTACCTACCGGATGTTATATTTCCTATGACCTTATTGCCGCCTTCGACACGCTGGTGAACCAAGTGTTCAAAGGGTGGCAGTATCATTTCGAAATGCTCAACCTGACATATCTGGCATATCTCATGTTTGCCGATGTGGCGAGAAAACTTTTCCCGGGCATCAGCGAGAGCGCCATCGGAAAGATGGTGGCCGGCGCCTATGTGTCCATGTTCCGGCCTGAAGAAGAGCTCTGCCGTCTGGCGCGGTTGGCGAAATCATTGAGGGGCGTTGCAGAGGTGATTAAGAAGAACGTTTCAGTGAAAGAAAAGATTGCCGAACTCCAAAAGACGCCGGATGGAAGGCAATGGCTGGAAGAGTATGAAAAAGCTAAAGATCCCTGGTTTTATGTGTCCTGCGGCAGCGGATGGTTTCACTATGAGGGAAGCTGGATCACGGCCCCTGAAATTCCCTATGGGTATATCAAAAGTTACGTGGAGCGTCTGGAAAGAGGGGAAACCATCGAGCGGTCCCTGGATGAAATCGAAAAACGAAGGGATGCCATCGTTTCCGAATACCGCGCCTTGATTAAAACCGAGGAAGACCGGAAATCCTTTGACGGCGCTTATACCACCATTCGGACGATATATCGGTATGCCGAAGATCATCTCTTCTGGGTCGAACATTGGTTCCATACTATTTGGTATCAGAAAATCAGGAAGATCGGCGCACTCCTGGTCAAATGCGGGATGATCGAAGAGGCGGATGATCTTTTCATGTTCAATCGCTATGAAATTCCCGAACTTTTGACGGAAGTGTCCACATGGTGGGCCCTGGGGGAAAACATCGCGCATCGGGGCGCCTATTACAAAGATAAGGTTAAGAAACGCAGAAAAATCCTGGATGCAGCAAAGAATTGGGCTCCCACGCCGGCCCTGGGTGTACCCCCCGAAGAAGTGGCGGAACCTTTTACGATCATGCTCTGGGGTATCACCACAGACAAAGTCAAGGAGTGGCTAAAAGGCGTCGATGCCTCTGCAGGAGGAGATGTCAACGAGATCAAAGGATTTGCTGCGTCTGCAGGTGTTGCCGAAGGCCCGGCAAGGGTTCTGAAGCTGCTCAAAGATATCGTGAAACTCCAAGCCGGAGAAGTCCTGGTATGCCCGTCCACCAACCCTTCCTGGGCCCCGGTCTTCACCCAGATTAAAGCGACGGTGACCGATATTGGTGGTCTTACCAGTCACGCAGCTATTGTGTGCCGGGAATACGGCGTTCCATCCGTAACCGGAACCGGGATTTCCACTTCTATCATCAAAACCGGAGACATCATTCGGGTGGATGGTGATACAGGCGTGGTCACTATTGTCAAAAGGGCCTCATAAACCGGAATCCATGTGAGACTCTACGGCCCCCTGAATCTCACCGGATCTCCGAGGCCAACAAAATCCCCTCTCCTTTCATCTTTCATCGGAAATGTAAAGGAGAGGGGGTAGGGGGTGGAGAAAGAGAAGAAGGGATGCAATACGTCCTGGATTTAAGAGATCTGGATAAGCATTCGCTCTCCGTGGTGGGAGGTAAGAATGCAAGCTTGGGTGAGATGATCAAGGCCGGCATTCGGGTCCCCCCTGGCTATGCCGTTACCACCGACGCCTATGTTCACTTCATCACACGGGCAGGGATCCAGGATACCATCCTCGAAGTGCTGTCCGCCGTGAATGTCGACGATGTTTCATCCCTGGATGCAGCTTCTGAAACCATTCAAAACTTGATTCAAAAAGCTACCTTGGCTCCGGATATTCGAGCTTCCATCGAAGAAAGCTATAATAGGCTCTGCGATCAATGCGGTTTACAGATTATACCGGTGGCTGTCAGGTCGAGCGCGACTGCCGAAGATCTGCCCACGGCCAGCTTCGCGGGTCAACAGGATACCTATCTCTGGATAAAGGGCGGATCCGAAGTGGCTAAACATGTTCAGCGCTGCTGGGCCAGCCTGTTTACCTCACGGGCCATTGCCTACCGAGTCCGAAATCGATTTCCACACGAAAAGGTTTTCATCAGCGTCGGGGTTCAGAAAATGGTCAATTCCAAAGCGGCCGGCGTTATGTTTACCCTCAATCCGATCAACGGAGACCCTTCCAAGGTCGTCATTGAGGGGAGCTGGGGACTCGGGGAGACCGTGGTGTCCGGGTCGGTGAATCCGGACCGCTTTGTCGTGGATAAAGTCATCCTGGAAGCGGGAGTAAAAGACATCTCCGCCAAACACATCGAATGTGTTTTTGATTCGGAGAAAGGCCGGGTGGTCAACGTGGATGTCGAACCGGAAAGACAGTGCATCTGCTGTCTTGAAGATCGGGAGATCAAGGAGCTCGTCAAAATCGCCAAGTATATCGAACGCCATTACGGAAAGCCCATGGATATCGAATGGGCCATCGACACGGATAGGCCCTTTCCCGATAACATCTTCATCGTTCAGGCAAGGCCGGAAACCGTTTGGAGCCGAAAACAGGCTAAATCCGTCATCGGCGCCAAAAGCGGGTATGAGCTGCTGATGGAACAGGCCATGAAGCGGATCAAAATCCCCCAATAGACGGCTTGAAAAGTATCGTCGGTTTATTAAACGAGCTAATATTTGATGGCTTCGTAAAAAGGTTTTGTGAGCGGCGCGAGAAAAATCAGCCTTTTTACGATTTCATCAATAATACGCAAATGGAGGTCAAGTTCATGGGTATGAAAAGCATGAGGGATTTTATAGCGAAGGCAGAATCCGAGGGATTGTTGAAGCGAATCAAGGCGGAAGTGGACTGGAACCTGGAACTTTCCCATATCGCCAAGCTCAACGAGGAAGAAAGCGGCCCGGCGCTTCTTTTTGAAAACGTCAAAGGCTACAAGACGCCGGTCATCACCAGTGTGTGCACGACGACCCAAAGGCTGGCGATGATCATGGGCCAGCCGCTCGATTCAACCCTGGTGGATCTTTATGTGGCGTGGGCCAAGCTCGGGGAAAACCTGGTACCGCCAAAGGAGGTGAATAAATCCCAGGCGCCTTGTAAAGAAAACATCCTGAAGGGCGATGATATCGATCTTTATAAATTCCCGGTTCCCAAATTTTATCCCAAAGACGGTGGACGTTTTTTTGGAACAGCCCATTTCATCATCAGCAAGGACCCTGACAGTGATTGGGTCAACCTGGGGACCTACCGAAGTCAGCTTTTGGGCAAAAACAAGATCGGAACCCAGTTCATCAAGGGGAAACACGCGGATATCATGCTGAAAAAATACCAGGCAATGCATAAACCGATGCCGGTGGCCTCGGTGGTGGGGTGCGATCCGCTTCTCTTTATTGTAGGTGCTGCACGGGTTTCGGCCTTCGTGTCCGAATACGATGTGTGTGGCGCGCTTCGGAAGGAGCCGGTGGAGGTCGTCAAAGGCGAAACGGTGGATCTGCCGATTCCCGCCCATGCAGAGATTGTCGTTGAAGGAGAAGTGGATGCCGAAAAATTCATGGAGGAAGGCCCATTCGGGGAATATACCGGTTATTATTCCGGCGTGGGAACCGATCCACGCAATTTCATCGACGTCAAATGCGTTACCTTCCGGAACAACCCCATCTTCTGGGGGACCACGGTGGGCCGGGCCGTCACGGATACTCACATGACCATGGCCCTATCTTATGGGGCTGCCCTCTGGCAACAGTTGTTGGCGATGAAAATTCCGGGATTGAAGGCTGTTTACTGCCCGCCGGAAGGATCCGGAAGGTTTCTGGCCATCATTTCCATGAAGCAGATGTATCCCGGACATGCGGATCAGGTCCTGACCGCGGCCATTTCTACGGAGATGGGCGCCTACGGCTTGAAAACGGTCATCGTCGTGGACGAAGACATCGATCCATGGGACATTCCCCGGGTCATGTATGCCTTAAGCTTCCGCTTCCAGCCCAACCGGTGCCAAATCATCAAACGGGGCCGCTCCACACCGCTGGATCCATCTCTGCCCATCGATTCCCGGGACATCACCGGGAGACTCCTCATGGACGCCACCATTCCCTATGACTGGGAAAAAAAGCCGATTCCCATCGAGCTGGATGCGGAAATAGTCAGGCGTGTAAAGTCACGGTGGTCCGAATTGGGACTGTAGCTTGCTCGGTTGCGAAGGACCAGATCTATACCGGCGCAACCTTAATACCAAAATGATGGGTTTGCCGGAAATCCCTCTGCATACGAAGGCCGCCGTCGGCAAACCGAGTCAAGGAGTATGGATCATGTCAAACAATCCCCTGGACGGAAAGCGGATTCTGGCTGTAGACGACGAACCGGACATCCTGGAGACCTTGGAAGACCTCCTTCCCATGTGTGAACTGGTGAAAGCCTCTTCCTTTGAGCAGGCCAAGCGTCTGCTGGAGACCCGGAATTTCGATATTGCGATCTTGGATATCATGGGCGTGGGTGGTTATGGACTGCTTGAAATCGCCAAGAAGAAGGGGATCCCTGCCGTCATGTTGACAGCGCATGCACTGACCCCCGGGAGTATCGTGAAATCCATCAAGGAGGGGGCTGCATCCTATGTACCCAAGGAAGAGCTCAACAACATCGAGTCATTTCTCATCGATGTTTTAAAGTCTAAAAAAGAAGGGGTGAATCCCTGGGAATCATGGGAAGAACGGCTTCCAAGCTCTTATTTTGAAAAACGCTTCGGAGCGGCATGGAAAAATAAGAACAAGGACTTCTGGGACACCTTCAAATCGAGTATCCGGTCCCGAAAGGAAAAGGATGAACCCGGGAAATAATCGAAAGCATCGAGCACGGTATTCCCTTCCCGGGAACATTTGAAATGACCCTGTATGAACCAAGGAGGTTAAGTTTTGAAACCGATCCGTTACAACGAAAAGATGGTCGATGAATTCGTGAAAGACGGACACTGGACCCGGGAAACTTTTTTCGACTTTTATGAAAGAAATGCGCGGGAGTTGGGAGACCGGGAGGCCCTGGTCGATTCCAAATATCGATTGACATGGGCCGAGGCCAAGCGCTTGGTGGATGCTATTGCCGCTTCTTGGGTGGAGATGGGCATCGAAAAATTTTCCCGGGTCATCATTCAGTCACCCAACAGCGTATTCGGGTTTCTTTCGCGCATCGCCTGCGAGCGTGCGGGTCTGATATCGTTGACTGTGTATCCTTACCTGCGCCAAAGGGAGCTTCACTATATGGTGGAGCGGACCAAGGCTTCCGCCGTGGTCATTCCTCATGTTTATAACAAATTCGACTATCTTGAAATGTACCGGGAGCTTCAGAAGGAATTTCCCCATCTAAGAAGGATTTTTCTTTTTGATGATCAGGTTCCTCCGCATGCCCCGGAAGGGACTTATTCGTTGACGAAAATAGCTTTTGATCGGGCCAAGAAGCCGTTGAACGAATCCATACTGGATGCCCGCCGGCTCGATCCCATATGGAACGTGGCGATTCTTACCACGACTTCCGGGACCACCGGAATTCCCAAGCTGGTGGAATGGCCCACAGCCCCGCGTGTTTGTACTTCCAAAGGACGCATTGGGCTGTGGGACCTTACGAAAGACGACATCGCCATGGCCATCGCTCCGCACGCCGGGGGCGCCGCCGGGACGCTCACCTATTTTGCTGCCCCCTTGGTCGGCGCCAAGACCGTGATGCTGGAAGAGTTCTCCCCGGATGCGGCGCTGGCCCTCATCGAAAAGGAACACGCCACCGCCATCGGCGTCGTTCCCACTCACTTAATCAGGATGCTGGAGGCCGACTATTCCAAATACGATCTCAGTTCCTTACGGTTTATCCGGTCGGCCGGCGGTTACCTTTCTCCCCAGATCGCCGAAGAAGTCGAGAAGGCCTTCAATGCGGTGATCACATCCGACCTGGGCACACAGGATATGGGGTCTGTTTCCGGATGTCGTATCGATGATTCCAAAGAGTTGCGTCGAAGGAGTGTGGGCCGCATGCTGCCCGGAAACAAGGTGCGACTTGTCGATAAAGAGGGAAAAGAAGTCCCAGAAGGACAACCGGGAATTTTGTATTTCAGGGGACCGCATGCACCAGCCGGATACTATCGGGATGAAGCCCTCACCGCAACGGTATTCGACCCGGATGGATGGACCACCACCGGTGACATCGTGAAGGTTGAGAAGGGATGCCTCTGGATCTTGGGACGGGCCAAGGACATGATCATCCGAGGCGGCCAAAACATTTACCCTGCCGAAATCGAAGGGTTGCTCAACGAACATACCAAGGTATCATCGGTGGCCATCGTGGGATATCCGGACAGGGAAATGGGAGAGCGGGCCTGCGCATACGTCATCCCCAAGCAGGGACAGACCTTTACTTTTAAAGAAATGGTGGAATTCCTGAAAGCCCAGAAGCTGGCGATGTTCAAACTGCCGGAGCGGCTTGAAATCGTGGAAGCCTTTCCCATCGTCGGGGATTCGGGAAAGGTAAACAAAGAAGCCTTGAAAAAGGACATTGCCGAAAAAGTGAAACCGAAATGACCAAAAAAAAATCCGTCCTCATCCTTTCCACGCTGGATACCAAGGGAGAAGAAACACGGTATCTGAAGGATAAGCTTTCGGCCATCGGGATGATGCCGCAGATCATGGATATTTCCATGGGCGGGAAAGGCGGGTTTTCGGCTGAAATCCCCGCTGAAAATGTGGCCGAAGCCGGCGGGGGGCGTATCGAAGAAATCCGGGAATCCCGGGACCGCGCCCGGATTACGAGAATCATCACGACAGGAGCTTCGGCCATTGCCAAGAACCTGCTTTCGAAAAAACGGATCAACGGTGTTATTGGGATCGGTGGTTCCACGGGGTCGCTTATGGCTTGCGATGTCATGCAATCCCTGCCGTTCGGAATACCCAAGCTGATGATCAGCTCCACGGCAGCGCTTCCCGGTCTTTCCACTCGCTACATCGGAACCGGAGACATCGCTCTGTTGCATTCGGTCATTGAGATCTCCGGTGTGACAGACCTTTTGAAAAACGTTCTGGATCGGGCCGCTTGGGCCATGGCCGGCATGGTCAGGGACGATGTGTCTCCGGTCCAATCCGGAAATAGAAAAAAAATCGCGCTGACCATGCTCGGTCCATGCGAGAAATGCGCGAGTGCTGTCAGGGAGGGGTTGGAGAGGGCCGGATTCCAGGTGATCGGCTTTTCAGCCGCCGGAATCGGGGACCGGGCCATGGAAAAGATGATCCAGGAGGGATTTTTCAACGGCGTGGTGGATCTTGCACCGGGCGGCGTGGGCGAACATCTCTTCGGTTTCATGAGGGATGCCGGGGCCGATCGGATGGAGTCGGCCGGAAGAGTCGGCATCCCGCAGGTTATTTCTACCTGCAGCGTCAATCACATGACGCCGTCCAAGTCCAAATACAAGTCCGAATACCTTAAACGACCCAAATATGATCTGGATAAACATCGAACATGGATCCGGCTCTCCCCTGAGGAACTCATCCAGGTCGCCTGTGCATTTGCCGACAAACTCAATGTCGCCGAGGGTCTTGTGACGGTCGTCATCCCCACGCGGGGATGGTCGGCAGTGGATGCCCCGGGGAATCCCACCCACGATCCGGAAACGGATCGGGTCTTTTCGGAAACCCTTAAAGCTCGGCTTAAACCGGAGATCCGTTTTCTGGAAGTAGAGGCCAACATGGAGGATGCCGGTTTTGCCGAGGCGATCCTCAGGGAGGCCGAGACACTTTTTAATGAATGAAATTTTGGAAAAGCGTATCAAGAATGAGGCAGAACTTTTATTAAGGAAATTGGGATTGATTTCATGAGTATCAAGAAAAAGGCCGCCGTTTTCACCCTCAAGACCCGAACCCGATCTTATGATCTTGAGGCAAGCGTGAGGCAAGTCGGTGAGGATTTTGTAATTTCCATCTGGGGCGGGGATGCGCCCCATGTTGGGGCGGTGGCCATCGCTCAGCCAAGGCCGAGCTTAAAAGATCCCCAAACGATCAGCAGCACGGCTTCGGTGTTTTGTGTACTCGGACATAAGGAAGACGAAATGGCCAAAGCTATTTCCGAAATCCTGTCGGCAACTCTGAATACTCGGGTGGTGGTGACCGCAGGGATCCATTGGGATAGACTTTCGCCGGAAGGGATTTTACGAGTCATTCGAAACAGCGAAGTATTGACGGAATTGATTTTAAAAAGAATCGCCCGGCTGAAAAGCAAAAGCCGGGTTAAAAGCATTAAACGGCAAGGAATGAAAGGGTAGAAGATGCCCAAACGCATCGTCATAGGAATATCCGGAGCTTCCGGCGTCATTTATGGGGTGCGGATGCTTTCGTTGCTCAAGGAAACGGATTACGAAACCCATCTTATCATATCCGATACGGGAAAGATCAACATTCGGATCGAAACCGGACATACGCCGGATCAAGTTGCTTCCATGGCCGATTTCATTCATGATGACAAGGACCTGACCGCCCCCCTTGCCAGCGGTTCCTTCTTGACGGAAGGGATGGTGGTTGTCCCCTGCACGATCAAAACCTTGTCTGCCATCGCTAATTCGTATGACAGCAACCTAATGGTCCGCGCCGCCGATGTGACCCTTAAGGAAAAGCGGAAGCTGGTCCTCGTGGTACGGGAGACACCACTGCATAAGGGTCACTTAAGATTGATGACCTTAGCTGCCGACATGGGAGCCCATATCCTGCCCCCGATCCCATCTTTTTATCACAGGCCCAAGACGATCGACGACATCATTCACCAGACCATCGGCAAGGTCTTCGATTATCTGGGCATCCCGCATCAACTGTTTCAACGATGGGGAGAGGGAGATAAAATATTGTATGAAGCTTAGGATTCTGACCGCAAAAGATGTCAAAGAAGCACTCAGCATGAAGGAAGCCATTGAGGCGATGCGTGTCGCTTTCGGAGAGTTTTCTTCCGGAAAGGCCATTATGCCGCTGAGGTCACGTTTTCATGTGCCCGATGGCGTGACCCTGTTGATGCCGGCTTTCCTGCCGTCGATTAAAGCCATGGGAATCAAAGTGGTATCGGTCTTCGAAAAGAATGCTTCTCTTGGTCTTCCGGTTATTGGGGCGATAGTCATAGTTATCAATCCGGATACGGGTTTTCCACTTGCCGTAATAAACGGCGAGAGCCTCACGGCGCTGCGCACCGGTGCTGCCGGTGGTCTTGGCTGCGGATCTCTTGTCGCGGAAAGACTCTAAAACGTTAGCCCTTTTCGGTGCCGGTGTTCAGGCCCGCGCGCAATTAGATAGCGTTCTGACCGTTCGTTCCATTTCAAATGTAAAGATCTTTGATCGGGTTCAGACCACGGCGGAAAAATTAGCCGCAGAGATCCAGGGGATTATTTCCACTGTGAGTGTGGTTGACTCTCCTAAGGAAGCTGTTTCAGGTGCGGATATTGTGATTGCCGCCACCACTTCGAAGTCTCCTGTTTTTAACGGGGACGACCTTGAACCCGGCACCCATGTCACCGGGGTGGGATCATTTACCCCTCAGATGCAGGAGATCGACGAGAAGACCGTCCGGCGTGCGAGGGTTGTCGTGGACTCAAAAGAAGCTTGCATGGCCGAAGCCGGGGATATTATTCTTTCCAGAGCATCCATCGAGTCTGAAATCGGAGAAATCGTCAACGGAAAAAAGCCCGGGAGAAGGGACGACGAGGAAATTACCTTTTTCAAGTCCGTAGGCCTGGCGGTTCAGGATGCGGCAGCGGCAGCCGCAGTTTTGAAAGCCGCCAACGAAAAAGGTCTGGGCATTATGGTTGAGCTCTAGCAGACAGATCCCAGGCTAAAGCTATCCTGAGGATCGGGATACAGTCCCGAAATAGATGGCGCTAATGGCGAGGATCGCTCCGAATAATTCCACGGGAGTCGTGGGTCGTTGAAAGAAGAGGATGTCCCAAATAAAGGAAAATGCGGGCTGGATCAGCAGGAGCAATCCCGCCAGGGACGATCTGATTCTCGGTAATCCCTTCGTGATGAAAACCCACCCTAACACCTGGCATAGGATACCGTATCCCAGCATGTAGAAAAATGTGTGAAGGTCCGGGATGGTGAATTCGACTTGTTCAGCGACAGAAGTCACGGCCAGCAACCCGGCCGTCACGAGAGAAATCACCGCCAGATTCGCAATGGGGGATGGGACTTTCGGGCGTCGCTGCAGCTTCTGCAGAAAGATTAGATAGCAGGCGTAACTGGCAGCCGTCGCCAGCCCCAATTCAATCCCAACATGTGCATCGGACGGCAGATCTTTCCGGCCGATCCCCGCAAGAAGAAAAAGCCCTAGGATAGCCATGGGCATGGAAAAGGCCAGCCCTAAAGTGATTCGCTCCCTGAGGGCGACCAAGCCGTATACTGCCATGACAAAGACCTGAAAATTGGCGAGTATGGTGGCTATCCCGGGCCCCACGTAATGGATGGACCGGTGCCAGAGGAATAGATCTAAGGCGAAGAAAAAACCGCAGACAATCTGGATTCCCAAAATCCCAAAGCTGTAAAAGGGATTTTCTCTCCTGATAAATAGAATCAGCGACAAGGTGCAACCCCCGAAGAACATCCGATAAAAACCCGCCATGGTCGGACTGATGTGGGCGAGTTTTACAAACACGGCAGAAAAACTGATCAGAAAAGCGCCGACGGAAATCAGGATGATTCCAGTTTTCAATCGATCTCCCGAAAATATTTTTGAGGTTTATTGCCGATCGTCGGTTCATAATACGAGGTGTCGGGTGATGCAACAGGATAATCCAGACGGTACTTGATCGATCGTCAGATTGAAGATAAAGAGATCGCGGTTTGTTTTTTTTCTTAAAAATCGGATTCGTGGCTCGAGCTGAGAGGGCTTGAAAATGAAAAAGGGGAAACGATGCGTTAGGATACCGAAGTCTTCATCAATCCAAGAAGCCGCTTCAGACTTGATACGGGTGGCGATGGGAGATCAAAAAGCAACCTTGGTTATTCATGGAGGTCGGGTTGTCAATGTCTATACAGGAGAGATCCTGGACGGATGGTCTATTGCTGTACATGGAGAAAAAATCGCTTGTATAGGAGAAGATCTGGGACATACCATCGGTAATAAAACTGTAGTCATCAATGCGCGGAAAAAAACGGTGATCCCCGGCCTTATCGACGGGCACGCCCATCTGGCTTGGATTTTCAGTATTACGGAATTCCTGAGAAAGGCCATGGTCGGAGGCACCACCACCCTGGTTACGGAGACTATGGAGCCGTTTCCGGTGGCTGGTTTAAAAGGAGTAATGGATTTTATAGCATCGACTGAAGATCAGCCCGTCAAAATATTCGTCACAGCACCTGCCATGGGATCCATAAGCAAGAGTACGCAGGGGATATCCCAAACGATACTCAAAAGGTTGTTATCTCATCCTTCGGTGGTTGGGCTCGGGGAATCCTACTGGCAGGGCGTGCTTCAAAATCCCGGGAAGTTTTTGCCCGCTTTTTTAGAGACGCTTCGCTTTAATAAAGCCATCGAAGGGCACACTGCCGGTGCTCGTGGAATGAAGCTGAATGCCTACGCTGCCATGGGACCTTCTTCCTGTCATGAACCGATAACCTCACAAGAGGCGCTGGAAAGACTCAGGCTGGGGCTATGGGTCATGATTCGGGAAGGGAGTATCCGACACGACTTGGCAGCAGTTTCGAAGATAAAAGATGCAGGGGTCGAAACGAGAAGGCTGATCCTGGTAACGGATGGGATCACGCCCCAGGATCTTCTGGAAAAGGGGTATATGGAGAACGTGGTCCAAAAAGCCATCGATTGCGGATTCGATCCGGTGACTGCCGTCCAAATGGCTACCCTGAATGTGGCAGAGCATTTTTCAATTGATCATCGGGTTGGGGGAATTGCACCAGGGCGATATGCAGACCTCCTGATCATACCGGATATTAAAACCATCCGGCCCGAGATGGTTATCAGCAACGGCAAGATGATCGCACGAAACGGAAAGCTTCTGGCGACTCCCAGAACCCACGTTTTCTCGGATGCAAGCCTGCACAGCGTACACCTGAAGCGCCTCCTGTCGCCGGAGGATTTTGTTGTTTCAACGCGAAAAAGAGGACGCTTTGCCGATGTCAGGGTGATTGAGCAGGTTACCGGGCTGATCACCCAGGAGCGGGAAGTTTCACTGGAAGTAAAAGACGGACGGCTGGTTTCCGATTTATCTCGGGACATTCTCAAGGTGGCCGCCATAGATCGAACGAAACATCCGGGAAAAATGTTCGTCGGATTCATCAAGGGCTTTTACATGAAGAGCGGCGCATTTGCGTCAAGTGCGGCTTGGGATACATCAGATATCGTCGTTGTGGGTGCTGATGAATCCGATATGGCGCTTGCGGTCAATCGGATTTACGAACTGCAGGGAGGTGCGGTGATCTGTTCCCGGGGGAAAATTCGGGCTGAGCTGCCGCTTCCAATCTTTGGACTCATCAATGAATTACCCCTGAAATCTCTTCAGCGTAAACTGTCCTTGATTCATAAAGCGGCATCGGCACTGGGGATCCCCTTTGCGAATCCTTTGCTCACTCTGGTGATCCTCACCGGTGCTTCGATTCCCTTCCTTCGCATCTGCGAGGAAGGCCTCGTTCATTTCAAAGATGGTAGAAAAAAGGAACTCATCGTCAGGTTAAGGGATTAAGGACACGGCCGAATGCGACATGTTTTGGAGCGACCGGGCAGGGGATCCAAACCAGGCAGTATTCAAAATATGGCGTATTCCCAGGCTTGCAGAAAATCATATAGATCGGGTATGATCGAAAATGATGGCTTCGTAAAAAGTCCAATTTCTGCGTTGCGCTTCATCCCGTTGCGATTTCGACGTATGATAAGTACGCCTCATCACACGGGATTCGCGACGCCTTGAACTTGAACTTTTTACTTTGCCATCTGATTTTCGACTTTTTACGAGTTCATCAAAAATGATGCGTCGATAAAATGCTGTTAAAGAAAGGTGGCTTTTCATGGAACTGGAAGGTAAAAAAGTGATTCTTTTCGTGGAGGAGATGTTTAACGTCTTCGAGTTCTGGTATCCGTATTACCGGCTGAAAGAAGCCGGAGCAAGGGTTTGTGTGGTGGGATCCGGAAGCGCAGACCGGTATCACGGTAAAGACGGCACTCTCGCCAAAGTTGATGTCGCCGCCGTTGATGTTTCGGCCAAAGATTATGACGGTATCATCATTCCCGGAGGATACGCACCGGATCATATGCGGCGGCATCCGGAGATGGTGGCCCTTGTCCGGGACCTTTTTTTAGCCGGAAAGGTCGTGGCCGCCATCTGCCATGCGGGGTGGATGCTCGCATCCGCCAAGGTCCTGAAAGGAAAAATCGTCACATCCTTTTTTGCGATCAAGGATGACCTCATTCACGCAGGAGCGACCTGGGTGGACGAGGAAGTGGTTATTGATGGAAACCTTATCACCAGCCGTACTCCCGATGACCTTCCGGCCTTCATGCGCGCTGTCATCAAAGCCATGCGGTAGAGAAAACTTACATGGGTTGCGAAATCGGATGGCAAATACATCGACGGACAAACGTAATGATCCCTAAAGGAAAGAACTATGCTGAAAGAACGGTGGGTATATTTCAATGATGTGTTTATTCCGTGGGAACAGGCTAAGGTGCATGTGGCCAGCCACAGCTTTGCACGAGGATCCGCCATCTTCGAGGTGCTGAGCCTGCATGAAACTCGATTTGAACCTATGATTTTCAGGCTGGACGAACATGTCACTCGTCTTTTTAAAAGCGCCCGATTTCTCGAAATGAAAATGCCGGTGACTCCCGAATTTCTTCAGGAAAGGGTCAAGGAGACAGTGAGAAAAAATGGGATGAAAAAAGGGGTGATCAAAATTATTTCTTGCTATCCGGAAATCGCCCTGGATATTCTGCCTCCGTCTGCGCCGTTGACCGTGATTATCTTTGCGGTGAACCCCGAAGAGGATTTGCCCGAGTTCAAGGCCGCGGAGGTACCGGAAGCCTCAGCCTGTATTTCCAGGTGGCGAAAGCTGGATCCCCGGACTGTTCCTATAGAAGCAAAAGCTTCAGCCAATTATTTAAACGGGATGATGGCCAGGATGGAAGCCAAAAAAAGAGGATTCGATCAGGCGATCCTGCTGGATACCCAGGGATTTGTCGCCGAAGGAGGGACGGAATCGGTTTTCATGGTCAAAGACGGGGTTTTAATGACGCCGATCGGCGGTACCATCTTGCAAAGCATCACCCGGAAGTCCCTGCTGGAGGTGTCATCGGCAAAAGGAATCGAGACCAGAGAAATGCGCATCCTGCCTCAACTGTTTTTAGAGGCTGATGAAGTGTTTCTTTCCTGCACGCCGTTCAAGGTCCTCCCACTGATGCGTATCGATGATCGATTTCTGCCGGGTGCATCCGGACCGGTTGTGAAGACACTTTCCGACACGATGCAAAAGATCATCGAAGGAGAAGATCAGGCGTTTGAGAAATGGCTGTTTCCTGTGAATTGAGCTTACGCGATAGAGGGGTCGATTTGAGAAGCGGGGTTGAAAATAAAAGGAGATAAAGAATGACAATGAAAATCATGGCGGGCATTGATGATTCCGAGATTTCCGAAAAGGTTTTGGATTTAGCCGTTCGACACGCAAAGGCCTTTCGCGGAAATCTGGAACTCGTCATTTCCATGGAAAAAGGAGATGAAAGCGAGCAGGAGGCCATTCGAAAGGCCGAAGAACTCTTGAACAATCGAAAGAAAAAGGTCGAAACCGCGGGAGTCGCATGCAACACCCACCTGTTAATCCGCGGGATGACTCCCGGCGAGGACCTGGTTCGATTTGCAAAGGAAAACGGGATAGAAGAGATCCTCATCGGCGTTCGAAGAAAATCGAAAGTGGGAAAACTGATATTCGGCTCCACGGCCCAGCACGTTATCTTGAAGGCCGATTGCCCTGTGGTGACAATACGATAATATTGATGGCTTCGTAAAAAGTCCATCTCCTGCGTTGCACTGCATCCTTCGTCATTGCGGCGTACTCATATGTACGCCTCATTCCTCAGGATTTGCGCGCCTTGCATCTGAAGCTTTTTCCTTTGCCATCCTAATTTTGAGTTTTTACGATTTCATCAATATTTACGAATCGGTTTTAAAGCGTTTCCGGTTTCTGAAGCGTTTATCGAAGTTTCCAGTGGGGTTGTCGTTTTTCGAAAAACGCGCTGACGCCCTCTTTAGCATCCTCTGTGGAACATAACCGGGCAAACGCCTCGTTCATGTAGTCAAAGGCTTTATGATACTCCAGACCCTCGGCTGTGTAAAAGGCTTTCTTGGCGATCTGAAGGGCGATGGGGCTTTTTCCCGCCAATGCTCTTGCCCAGCTTCGTGTTTCTTTTTCCAAGTCGGCCGCGGGAAATACGCGATTAATCAGGCCCCACTCCAAAGCCTTCGGGGCCGGGATCAGATCACCGGAAAAGAGTAGTTCAAGGGCTCGTTTTCTTCCGACGGAACGACTGACCGGGAGCACCGGGCCGACACAGTTGAGCCCCACATTGATGGCGGTCAACCCCATTCGGGCGTTTTCTGCGGCCGTGGCCAAGTCGGCAGCCGCCACAAGGCCCGCGCCGTTGGCCGCCGCCACCCCATGTACCTGGGCGATGACCGGTTTCTTTAGGCGGCTGATGGCTAGAAGCGGATTCTCCATGCGTTCCACCCAATCCCGATATTCAAGGGTAGTTTTTCCCGAAAGTTCCTTGACATCGATACCGGCACAAAAGGCTTTTCCGGCTCCTTTGATGATGATGACGCACGTATCGGCATCGGCATCGAGGGCATCGAGGGCGGAAGTCAGTTCAATGGCCATCGCCGTATTGAAGGTATTCAATTGGTCCGGACGATTGAGGGTAATGGTGGCCACGTGATCATTCTCGGCAGAAACGATGAGATGGTCGTAGTTCATGTCGGGTTCCTTTCCGTCAATTGGTTAAGCTGTGAATAGGAGCCGGGATGAGTCCTCCGCGCAGGATGAATCGATTGGGGATTCCGGCGTTATTGATGGGAATGATGACAGCCTCCCCCAAAAGACCGCCGAAATAGGCACGGTCCCCGGCTTTTTTCCCTGGGACCGGGATCAGCCTGGCGGCAGTGGTTTTTTTATTGATGACGCCTATGGCCATTTCATCGGCGATGATGGCGGCGATACACGCTTCCGGCGTATCCCCGGGGATGGCGATCATGTCCAATCCCACCGAGCAGACGCTGGTGAGGGCCTCGAGCTTCTCGATATTCAGGAAGCCGGAACCGGCTGCTTCGGCAATGTTGAGATCCTCGCTCACCGGTATGAAGGCGCCGCTCAATCCTCCGACCTTGGAACTGGCAAATGCCCCACCCTTCTTGACTGCGTCGGTCACAAGAGCCAGAGCGGCCGTGGTTCCGGGAACGCCGATGGCGGCGAGTCCCAGACTCTGAAAGATTTCGCCGACACTGTCGCCGACATTAGGCGTCGGAGCCAGGGAAAGATCCACTACTCCAAAGGGAATCCCAAGTTTTTCTGCGACTTCCCGGCCGATAAGCTCCCCCACCCGGGTTACCTTGTAAGCGGTTTTTTTAATCAGATCCGAAAGCTGTCCCAAATCCAGGCGCGGATTCGATTCCAATGCGCGATCGATGGCCTTTTTAACCACGCCCGGCCCGCTTACCCCCACATTAATAACCGCCTCGGCTTCCCCGATGCCTAAATACGCACCGGCCATGAAAGGGATATCCTGAGGGATATTTGCAAAAACGCACAACTTGGCACAGCCGATACCGTCCCGATGGGCGGATAATTCCGCCGTTTTACGGATCACGTCTCCCATCATCAAAACGGCGTCGATGTTGATGCCCGCCCGGGTGGAAGCCACATTCACAGAGGCACATACCCGCTCGGTTTCACAAAGCGCTTTGGGGATGGCATGAATGAGGCTGCGATCGCCTGAGGCCAGCCCTTTTTCCACCAGCGCGCTGAAACCGCCGATGAAGTCGACATTAACCTCGACGGCGACTGCATCCAGGGTTTTGGCGACTTCAACCAATTCATCGGCAGCAAACGGGGCTCCGACGGCTGCGATGGGGCTGACGGCGATCCTTTTGTTCACCACCGGGATGCCGTATTTGTCCTCTATTGCGTTACAGGTTACAACCAAATTTTTGGCATGGGAGAAGATTTTTTTACGGATATTGGCTCTCAGTCGCTTCAGACTATGGGATACACAAGTGAAAAGGTTGATACCCAGAGTCACCGTGCGCACGTCCAGATGTTCGTTTCGTCAACATCTCCAGAGTGGAAAGGATCTCGCGGTCGCTTAGCATGGTTTTCCCCGTCTAAATCCGGTTAATGGCTTCAAAGATGTTTCGGTGCTGGATGCTGATCTGAAGGTTCAAATCGGATGCACGCGCTCTTAGGTCCACGTTGAAGGCCTGCCAGTCCGTGGATTCGGGGATGTCCACTTCGTAGATCATGATGTTGTCACCGGGAATTTCCCCCCCCTTAAAAACAGCCTGTAGGTTGGTGACGTTGGCGCCATGCCGGGCGATAACCTCGGTGATCCCGGCCACAAGGCCTTTCCGGTCGGGTCCCTGAGTGGTGATCACGAAGGGTTGGCTATTTATGTTTTGAAAACAGGGTGGTTGGAGGGAAAACGGCATGAGGTGCACTTGCAGGCCCATTGCAGTCATATCTTTTTCCAGTTGTCGGGAAAGACTTTCCACCGTGAATTCAGAGGGTATGGAAGCGATGAAGACGCCGGCAAACTGCGATTGCAGGATCGTTTGAGAGACATTTTCAATGTTGCATCCCTGTTCGAAAAGGGCACGGCTGATGGCAGCGATGATACCCGGCCGATCGTAGCCGATCACGGAAATAATCAATTTTTGCATAATGCCGGCTCTACGGACCGTGAAAGGGTATTGAATTCATTTCGACTCTGCATATTCTATATGCGATTCCGAATCCGGTGTCAATTTTGATAGGACCTGTTTTGAAAAGATCTTCGGGCCCTCGGATCAGGGGCAGGTGACGGCGGCATCGTCTTGGATCAGATCGGCGATGGAGATGGAATTTAATTTTTCGTACAGGGCGTCCGAGGCTTCCTTCCAGGCCAAACGAGCCCGGCACCTTTCAGAAAATGTACATGTTTCCGGTTTGAGGATACAATCCAACAGGTCGGTTTTCCCCTCAAGGATTCGAACAACCTGACTCAACATAATCTCTCCGGGCTTCTTGGCAAGTTGATGACCGCCTTTTGGCCCTCGAAAGCTTTTCACAAGACCGGCTTTCTTCAGGGGCTGAATGAGCTGTTCCAGGTATTTGATGGTGATTTTCTGATTATTGGAGATCTTTCCCACTTTTACGGGTCCGCTATCTGCCTGTTGGGCAAGTTCCACAAGGATTCTGACGCCATATCGGCTTCGAGTCGACAGTTTCATGGGATTTTCTTTCCTTAGCGATTGATCCGGTTTCCGGATTTCGAATTATCCGTTGCCATAGTTTACCCAAACGCAAACCGTTCTTTGACTCCTGAAAAAATGATCCAATCAATCGATCAGTCGATATGTTTTAAGAGACATTTTCCATTTTTGTCCCCTGATTTTCATAGTTGGCTATGGCTTCATCAATAGTATTCGACATATATAACAGAAGTTTTTGGATATCTTCGGTTGAAATACTGGGGATATCCTCGGAGAGCGTTTCAAGGATTTGTTCATCGATCCCGGTTATTTTATTGACCAGAAAGATTTCCACTTCACCGGCATCCCGGATCATCCCGCATCCGCACAGGGTGCCGATATACTCATCCCCGACGATGATGGGGACACAGGCTTTAACCAGGCCGGTATCGCATTCTTCGATGACCGGTTTTCGGGTCTGTTGGGCTTGGGAAGCCACGTTCATGTGCGCTACCGCACAAATGTAACTTTGCCCCTTGTCGTTGGCTTTTATGGCCGGACAAAGGCGATTGGCCCATTCTTTATAACTGGTGATGCGGTACCCCTTTGTATCGAAAACCGAAGCGTCCAGACCCGAGCGTCGGTAAATCTCTTTTTCGATTTCAATCCACTTTTCCAGTGGCAACAGATCGGTCAGTTGCATCGCTTGCATTCCTTCCATGCCCGACGTGAGCAACTTCCTGTAACTCACCCGGCGACACGATGAACCTTGCGAGATAAAAGATCTTCAATAACCATTGCGCTTTTGTATTATCCAATACGAGGGGCCGTTTTTATTCCATTTTGAATGAGCGAGACTTGGTTTTCCGTAGCCTTTTTAACGCCAAGCTCCTTGATCCGATTACCGGCCATCTTTCTGATGATGATGCGGTATTCGTTGAACACGATCTCTTCTTTTTCTTTGGGTATTCTGCCGGTCAGATTCAGGATGAACCCGGAGAAGGTGTCATATTCGCTGGAGTCGGGGATTTTCATGCCGACTGCATCATTGACCTCGTCCACCTCGGTTTTTCCCATGACGATCCATTCGTTTTCACCCAGCTTCAGGACATGGGTGTCTTCAACGTCTGTCTCATCGCTGATTTCTCCCACGAGTTCCTCAAGGGCGTCTTCCAACGTAACAAGCCCGGCCACCCCGCCATATTCATCCACGACGATGGCCATATGGTCTTTGCGCTTCCGGAACTGCTGCAACAATCGGTCCAGCTTTTTATGCTCAGGGACAAAGTAGGGAGCCCTCATGATTTTTCGGATGTCGATGGACGCATCACAGCGAGCCTGATACAGGAACAGATCCTTGATATTGAGAATTCCGATCACTTGATCGATGGAACCTTCGATGACCGGAATACGGGTGTATCCGGACTGGAGTATTTTTTCCAACTCAAGCGGCTTTTTCGCATCGATGACGAACATGTCGGCCCTAGGCGTCATGATTTCCGAGGCATTGGTGTCGTCGAGTTCAAAAATGTTATGGATCAGCTCTTTTTCCTGTTCCTTGATCCGACCCTCCTCTTCCACGGCTTCAACAAATGTGATGAGTTCCTCTTCCGTAAGACCGGGCGATTTGGTCATTTTTCCGGTGAGTTTGGGAATGAAATTTAAAACCAGCAGAATCGGGTAAAAGAGGAAAGAAAACCAGTAGATAGGATAGATCGTCAGCCGGGCGATGAGGACGTTGTTTCGGGCAGCAATGGATTTTGGAAGTACCTCGCCGAAAACCAGAATCACAAGCGTCATGATACCGGTGGCCGCACTCACGGCGTAGTTGGGAAAGACATCCATGGTGATGGAAGTGGCCAAGGCAGCGGCTGAAATGTTGACCAGGTTATTTCCCACAAGGACGGTGCTCAATAGTCTGTGCGGGTTTTCCTTCATTTTCAAAATCAGTTCAAAGGGCGGCCCTTCATTTTTTGCCAGATGTCGTGCCCGGGTGCGACCGATGGAAAAAAAGGCTGTTTCTGCCGAAGAAAAAAAGCCTGAGAAAAGAATCAAAACCACGAGAATAATGATTTGCAGGATCATTATCGCTCCGCTGCCGCACTATAGAAGTCCCCAATGCCGCCGATGCGACTGGGAAACGCCGAGACACCGGAACGTTTTGTCATAAAGCGGTATGTAAATGAAACTTGGCGAGGACTAAAGTTTTTAGTGAGCGGGTCTTCCACCCTATCGGGCCCTTTGGTTGAACCTTTTTCCATGTAATAGGCCGAAGTGACAGCGATCGAACCTCCGAATCGATAGGTATATGGCCGGACGGTCGGTATCCGGAAAAAGGTTGGTTTGCGGTTTATGAGAGTGTACTTGCATCCTTTCATACTCTAATATAACAAAAATACTTTGAACTCAACTAAATAACGTGAACTTGGAATTTCAGGCCATCTGTATGAATAAAAGCCTCAGTTCCCCGATCGACGAATACGTTCATTCGTTGAAATCCTCTCCACGGCTGGCGGGGCAGGCGGTTTATCATAAGATCTTTCCGGCGATAACACCCTATTGGACCCGGTCCAAAAAAGCATGGCCGGATTCCATTAACCGTATACTGGAAAAGACGGGTATTGCGCGTCTTTATTCCCATCAGGCTCAGGCAATGGACCACCTCAGGTCGAACCGATCCGTTGTGATCGCAACACCTACCGCCAGCGGAAAAACATTGGTCTACACGCTCCCCGTCTTGGAAAAGTTTTTTCAAAACCCGCAATTCAGGGCTTTGTTCCTCTTTCCGCTCAAAGCTTTGGCCCAGGATCAATTGCGGGTTTTTCAAGAGACAACCAGCCATCTCGAGGGAATCCTTCCCACGGCGGCTATCTATGATGGGGATACGACGGCATGGCAGCGCAAAAAAATCCGGGAGCGTCCTCCCAACATCCTATTGACGAATCCGGAGATGTTGCATCTTTCCATCCTTCCACACCACCTCAAATGGGCAGGGTTTTTAAGGCACCTCGAGATCGTGGTGGTGGATGAGGTACATACGTATCGGGGGATCATGGGATCCCATATGGCACAGGTTTTCCGGCGGTTTAACCGGGTGTGCGCCAACTACGGGGTTTCCCCGTCCTATTTGTTCAGTTCCGCAACGATTTCCAATCCTTCTCAGCTTTCCAGTCAACTTACCGGGGTCCGGGCTGAGCCCATCACTGAAAGCGGGGCGGGACGAGGAAAACGACACCTCCTGTTTATCAATCCCACGGAAAGCGCAGCCCAGATGGCTATCTTGCTTCTGAAAGCCGCTCTCGTCCGCGGCCTCAGGACGATCGTATATACCCAGTCACGAAAGCTCACCGAACTCATCGCCCTCTGGGCGTCCACTCAGGCCGGTCCATATTCGGAGAAAATCAGCGCCTACCGGGCTGGATTTTTACCTGAGGAACGCCGGGAGATCGAACACAGGCTTTCCACCGGCGACCTTTTGGCGGTGGTGTCCACCAGCGCACTGGAACTGGGGATCGACATCGGGAACCTGGATCTGTGCATCCTGGTGGGTTATCCGGGTTCCGTTATCGCTACATGGCAGCGGGGCGGAAGAGTGGGTCGAACCGGTCAGAACAGTGCCATGATCCTGGTTGCCGGTGAGGATGCCCTCGATCAGTATTTCATGAGGAACCCGGAAGATTTTGTGAACCGGGAACCGGAGGCCGCAGTCATCAACCCTTACAATCCGGCCATTTTATCCAAGCATTTGGTTTGTGCGGCGGCGGAACTTCCCCTGAAGTTGAGAGAACCCTTTTTATCTGAAAAACCGGTTCAATATGCGGTGGCAGGTCTTGAAGAAATCGGAGAATTGTTGCGCAGCGCGGATGGAGAAGTGCTTTACTCGAAAAGACGGTCTCCCCACCGGGAAGTGGATCTCCGCGGGGCAGGGGATCGCTTCATCATCTCAGGGGAAAACGGTGCAACGATCGGAGAGGTTGATGGTTTTCGAGCTTTTAGGGAGACCCACCCGGGGGCCGTCTATCTCCACCGGGGGGAGTCTTTTTTGATCAAGCATCTGGATCTTTCCACCCGGACCGCCCACGCCGTTTCAGCCAAAGTCGATTATTATACCCGTGTCCGGGGTCATAAAAATACAGAGATCTTAGATATCTATGAGGAAAAACCGGTGTGGGGCGCTCATGTCTATTCCGGGCGCCTGAAGGTGACCGACCAGGTCACGGGGTATGAAAAACTGCGGATTCATGGTGGAAAAAGGATCGGCATCGTTCCATTGGACTTGCCTCCCCTCATCTTCGAGACTGAAGGATTGTGGTATCGGATTCCTCCAGAAGTGCAGATCAAGACCGACCAGGCATTTTTGCACTTCATGGGGGGAATCCATGCTATTGAGCACGCCGGTATCGGTATTTTCCCTTTGCTCGTGATGACGGATCGAAACGACTTGGGAGGCATCGCCATGCCGTTTCATCCCCAGGTGAAAGGGCCGGCTGTGTTTATTTATGATGGGGTTCCAGGCGGTGCGGGTCTCACCCGTCAGGCCTTCATCCGGGCCGAGGAGCTGCTGAGACTCACCCATAAGGTCATCGCCACATGCCCCTGTGAAATCGGGTGTCCTTCTTGCGTTCATTCTCCCAAATGCGGGTCCGGGAACCGACCCATCGACAAGGCCGGGGCCCTTTTCATTCTGGATGCGATCCGTTCCTCAACAGCCGTGCCGACCGTTAAAATGGAGAAACCTCAAACCGGTGAAGATCATGGTCGCATTCGTGTCACAAAACCGGTATCCCCTCTGCACTACGGAGTGCTGGATCTGGAGACTCAGCTTTCGGCGGAAGAGGTGGGTGGGTGGCAACGAAATGATCTCATGCGGATCAGCTGTGCCGTCCTTTTCGATTCCAAAGAGGATGCCTATATCCCCTATCGGGAAGATGAAGTTCCGGCGCTCATCGAAAAGCTCAAACGCCTGGAGCTTGTGGTGGGCTTCAATATCAGGCGCTTCGATTATGGTGTTTTAAGGGGATATTCGAATTTCGACTTTGAGACACTTCCTACGTTGGATATTTTGGAAGAGATCCATCACCGCCTCGGATACCGACTCTCCCTGGATCATCTGGCGAAGATCACATTGGGGAAAAGCAAAAGTGCGGATGGGTTGCAAGCTTTAACATGGTGGAAGGAAGGACGGATACAAGACATTCTGAGATACTGCCGTCAGGATGTCGAGATTACCCGGGATTTGCTGCTGTTCGGGATGGAAAACGAATACCTTCTATTTAAAAATAAACAAGGAAATATTGTCCGCATCCCGGTAGGATGGGACGGCATCTTGAAAAAAGCGTCTAAGTGAATTCATCGGGCAGTTTTTCTCGGGATAAAAATTTGACCACCTGCTGGTTGATGCAGGAGTAAATTTCGATGTCCTCCCCGAATATATCCACGACATCCTTGTTGTGGATCAGATGCTCGAGGACAAAGGCCGTCAAGTACATGCTCACCACATGGGGCTGCGGAACCATGTTGCGAAAAGGGGCGACTTGGTAATCGACGTCAAAGTCTTCAGCCCGCGTCAATTTGATAAGGGACCCTTTGATCTGATCCTCGAGGCTGTTTTTACTGGTCGTTTCCACTAAACCGGTTTCCACCAGCTTCATGGCAATGGCATTGCTCAGCGATTCGGTACAGTCCTTCACCCCGTTGATGGCCATTCTCCGGGCATGTTCCTTGGATGATTCGATTTTGGATAAAATGCTCGTTTCACGCGTACTTTTCCGGAATACCTTCGACATTCTGATGTCCTTTTCCAGCGAAAGGTTTAATCCCCCGCCATTTTTTAGGGCGTATTATAAGAGGAAACAAATCCCATTTCAAGCAAAAACATTCAATCTTGCCGAACTCGCAAAAAGTCGAAAATCAGATGGCAAAGTAAAAAGTTCAAGTTCAAGGCGTCGCGAATCCCGTGTGATGAGGCGTACTTATCGTACGTCGAAATCGCAACGGGATGAAGCGCAACGCGGAAATTGGACTTTTTACGAAGCCATCAATCTTGCGGGATATGGGTTCGTAAAGCCGGGGAATCCTGATAGGCTTTTTTCGCCTCTTTTTCGAAATCATGGATTTCTCCCGTGTATCGGGGAGAAAAATGAAAGAGTGTAAATTGCTTGACCCGGGCCTTTCCCGCGATTGTCCCGGCTTGCGAGGCGGTAAGGTGATGCTTTTGGAAAGCGATCCCTTTTTCCTTTTCCAAAAAAGAAGCCTCGATAAAAAGGTGGTCCGCATCCATCGCCAGGGTGACGGCTTTTGCCTCGTTGAGGGAAGAAAATCCGATGTCGGTTATATAGGTGATTTTTTGTCCCGGTGTGATCATCGCGATCCGGTCCGTTAAATCTCCTAAACGAATCCTGAGGGTTTTTTGCCCCCTTTGAATCGTCAATAACGTCGAGGGTTCTTTGGATGCGAACAAGGATTCTTTGAATTCCCTCAGCCATGGGCCGATATCCAGGCCCATGGCACGCACCGCATCCTTTTTCACGTTGACATGGAAACGTTCCGTCATGGAAAAACCGAGGCAGGGGATGCTGTGGTCAAAGATGGATGCGGAGACGGTAAGGGCGGGTTCTTCCAGTAGAGTCTCGGAAAAAGGGCGGGCACGGGGTTTACCCGGAATAAATCCGTCCCGGCAGGCAAACTCGCGGGTGACTAGATGCGCCTCGGTAACTTCCGTCACCTTCAAAACCAATGGATTTTCGTAATTTTTCACCAGGTCCCAGGAGTACCCGGAAAGCTTTCCTTTCACATGGCGTAAAAATCCTTTTGGACCGAATAGATTTAAGGTCTTGGATCTTCCCAGGAAAAGGCGCAGCAGCCGATCGAACCCGATAAAATGATCCATATGGGCATGGGTGACGAAGACATGGCTGATTTTGAGAAGATCTTTCGAAGAGAGGAATGAAAGATCCCCCAGATCGAAAAGAAACGCCCGCTTTTGAAATAAAAAGGGGATAAAAAGGCCGGGATCTTCGAAAGGCGCGTTAATAAGCCTTGGATGAAAACTGGGCCGCATGTCATTTACCTGTTCTGCGGTCATTTGGTTTACGAAACCTTAAGACGGGGTCGATCAGTCCGCCTCCTCGACAACGGCCTGGGCTGTTTTCCTCCCATTCCAATGGTTCCATGTAAGGCGGTAAGCCATCCGCGAAAAGGTTGTTTTCTGGGGCGTTTCCGGATCGATATGAAACTGTATCGCTTCAAGGGTACGATTACGGCTGCCTGTAAACTGGGCAAGTCGCATCTTCCGGTGGGTTTTGCCCACCAAACGGGAGGAAAGCACCCGGATGTTTCGGGCCATGAACAAAGGTGCAGGATTACCCACGCCGTGGGGTTTGAGTCCTTCCAGGGCATCGATGAGATCGGAACTGATCTGATCGAATTCAAGTTCGCAGTCCACGAAAATTCTAGGGACGAAATCCTCCGGGCGACTTTGCCGCCGCACGGTTTCTTCGAAAATCTCACTGAAAGTGTCGATGTTTGCCGTCCGGACCTTTAGCCCTGCAGCGGTTTGGTGGCCGCCGAAATCTTCGAGGTATCCTTTGCACTGGCACAGAAACCCGAAAAGGTCCATGCCCGCAACCCCTCGGGCCGATCCTTTGCCTATTCCATCTCGGGTTGAAATCAAAACGGCCATCCGATGGTACTTTTCCACTACCTTCGAAGCCGCAATACCGAGAATCCCTTCGTGCCAGTTTGAACTGGAAAGCACGAGGGTTCGATTTTTCAGCATCTCGGGTCGCGCTTGGAGGCGCTGGTCGATATCGTCAACAATCTGTTTTTCTATACGCTGTCTGTCTGCATTCATCGCATTGAGGCGTTCCGCCTTTTCCCTCGCCGCGTGAAGTCCCGTTTCCTGCAGCAAATCAAAAGCCAGTCCGGCGTGATCAATGCGGCCGGCAGCATTGATCCGAGGCGACAGCCGAAAGGCGACGGCTTCCGCATCGATGGATTCAAACCCGATGCCCGACGATTCCGCCAAGGCGCGGATAGGGATGCGTCGACCCGCCTGAATCAGGCCCAGGCCTTCTTTTGTCAGAATTCGGTTTTCCATGACCATGGGCGCCATGTCCGCCACGGTTCCCAGCGCCACGAGATCGCAAAGTTCCCTCAGGTTGGGCTCGGGTTGTTGTTTCCAATAACCGATTTCCCGGAGACGTTTCCTTAAAACAACGACGAGGAAGTAGGCCACCCCGACTCCTGCGAGGTGTCCGAAACCCGAAGGGCAATCCGGGCGATTGGGGTTGACCACCGCAGCAGCTTTTGGAAGGGCTCGAATCGATTCGGTGATGATCGGTAATGATGGTATCGATGCCGACACGAGAGGCGGCTGTTACGGCCTCGTGGCTTCCGGATCCGCAATCGACAGTGATGACCAGGTCGAACTTACCCGGTGCGATGTGTCGTGGGACATGTTCGGGTCGAAGGCCATATCCTTCCCGTGTTCGGTGAGGAATATAAACGGAGATATCGGCTTGAAGCGGTTTCAAAAAATCATGAATCACGGCGGCGGCCGTGACACCATCCACATCGTAGTCTCCAAAGAGCAAGATTTTTTCCCGGTTTAAAAGGGCACGGATGATGCGGTCGGCGGCTTTTGTAACATCCTTGAGGGTAAAAGGAGACCGCAGGTGATTCAGGCTCGGGGACAAGAAGTTTTCAGCTTCGGCAGGATCGGTTATGCCGCGATTGACCAGGAGAAAAGCCACAATCGGGTCGATCCGCGAGTTCCGGGCCACTTGTTGGACGAGATCAGGCTGGGGTCGACGGATTTCCCAGAGTTTATTCATGTAAATTCTATACCGGATATCGAGCATCCGCACAAGTGAGAACTCCTCGCATAGGGTTTAGAGAAAGGTATTGAAATAGCGATCCGGGTGATGGTAGCCTCTAATATCAAAAGGAGTCTTCTCATTGAGAAGCGTTCTGTGGCGATTGCGCATCAAGCCCCATGAAATGGCATTGTTTAAGTTCATTCTGGAGGGCTACGACGGAATAGCGATGATGCGAACTCTCGATCCGATTCGTGGCATCGTCTGCCTCCATGTTTCCCCGGGATGCGAGCAGGAGGCGATAGACTTGTTGAATAGTCTTCAATCCGAAATTACTATTGATTATGAGAGAAAAACGGTTTTACATCAACACCATCGGATGCCAGATGAACGTCCATGATTCCGAAAGGATCGCGGCGTTGATGCAGGGATGCGGATATCGCCAGACCCCTTTTCCCGAAGGCGCCGATTTGATATTTCTCAACACCTGCGCCATCCGGGAAAAGGCAGAGCAGAAAGTCTTTAGTTTTTTAGGAAGGCTGGCGGCTTTGAAGAAAAGGAACCCCGATCTCATCATCGCCGCATGCGGATGCGTTGCCCAGCAGGAAGCGGACCGAATCCTCGAAAGAATGGCCCACGTGGATCTGGTGTTGGGAACCCATTCTTACGGGCGGCTTCCGAAGATCATCGAGGAGATTCACAGGAACCGGCGTCGCATTGTGGACGTGGATGTCGGTGAGACCCTGGAAGAAATACGGACCTTTTTCTCCCAGAAGACGGCAGAAAAGGCCCCTGGCGTTTCCCGTTTCGTCACCATCATGCAAGGATGCGACAATTATTGCGCCTATTGCGTCGTCCCGTTTGTCCGGGGGAGGGAGAGGAGCAGGGATCCGGAGGAAATCGTATTTGAAATACAGTACCTGGTGGCTGCGGGCGTTCGCGAAGTCACTCTTTTGGGGCAAAATGTCAACAGCTTTGGTAAAAAAGAAGGAATTGCCTCATTTTCGGAGCTGCTCGCCGGAATTAACAAGATCGAGGGATTGGAGAGGATACGCTTTACAACCTCACACCCCAAAGACCTTTCCGATGATCTGGTTGCCGCCTTCGGTCGGTTTGACAAATTGTGCCGGCATATCCATCTTCCGGTACAGAGCGGCTCGGATCGTGTTTTGTCGAGGATGCATCGCCGGTATACCCGGGCACACTATATCGACCGGGTCAAGGCTCTGAGATCGATCTGCCCGGATATCTCCATAACCACGGACTTCATCGTCGGTTTTCCAGGGGAAAGCGAAGACGATTTTCAGGAAACCCTCAGTATGATGGCAGCGGTGGAGTTTGACAGTCTGTTTGCTTTCAAGTATTCAGACAGAAAAGGAACCCGGGCTGCCGGGTTGATGGAAAAGGTTCCGGAGAGCATCAAGACAGAACGGCTCAAAACGCTTTTCGAATTCCAGCGGGACGTTACCCTGAAAAAATACCGGGCCCTCGTGGGAACCTTTCAGGAAGTTCTCGTGGATGGTCCGAGCAAGAAGACGCAAAAACAGACCGATTCGGGTGGGCCGAAAGGGATCCAGTGGACCGGCCGGACTTTGGGTAATAAAATCGTCAACTTCAGGGTGAATGGAGAATCGCCTTTCCATGATGTTGTCTATCCGGGCGCACTGGTTTGTGTCCATATAAAACAAGCCTTTGCGAACTCCCTCGAGGGAGAAGCGCCGGAATGCCGACCCGGCCGGTTTGAAGAAATAAGGAGAAAGCACTCATGTTGCATAAAGTGAATATAGCGGGTTTGACGCTGGATCCCGCGACCAATACGCCCATACTGATCTTGAAATCCCAGGAGGACGACCAGGCGATTCCCATCTGGATCGGTCTTTTGGAAGCCACGGCCATTGCGTCGGTTTTGCAGAACATACAGTTCGAAAGGCCCATGACCCACGATCTTTTCAAGAATGTCCTGGATGTCCAGAGTATCGAGGTATCGAAGGTGGAGGTTTGCGACCTGAAGGATAATACTTTTTTTGCCAAGATCTATTTCACCTCTCCGGAAAAAACGTTCGTCATGGATGCTCGGCCCAGCGATGCCATTGCGGTAGCGCTCCGTTTCAAGGCTCCCATCTACGTGGACGATCAAGTGATCGAGAAATCGAAAAAGGGATTTTCAGAAGCGGAAGTCTTGGATAAAAGCGAAGAGGGGAAAAAGTGGGCCGAGTACCTGGAAAAGCTCTCTCCGGATGATTTCGGAAAATACAAGGTTTAGCCTTAAAAAGCATCAACAACTGCTTTTTCACTTTCGACCGCAAGTTTTTCATTTCCCCGTGGTTTAACAGATGAAACGGAAAATGGTGGAGCAAATTATACGTCCAACGCGGGTCTGGTTTGCGAAAAGGATGCGGAGTAATGTCACCCGATGGTCAAGGCGAAGAGCTTGCGCTTGAGAACAAGGAGCTTGCCGACACTGTGAGTGCGAAAACAGAGAGAACAAAAAACCTTTATAACAAGATGGAGTGGGCAGGGGCGTTCGGCGACATCGGCACCTTGATCCCGTTTGTGGTTGCCTACATCACGATTGTGAAGGTGGAACCTCTAGGGCTTCTCTTCATGTTTGGGATTTGTCTGTTGGTGGCCGGATTCTATTACAGGACTCCTATTCCGATCCAACCGATGAAAGCCATTGGAGCAGCAGCCATCGCCGGGGGTATTAGCCCGGCAGCCCTTTTCGGATCAGGTATCACCACGGGGATTTTTTGGTTTTTCGCCGGCACGACCGGAGCTATCAGACCGATAGCCAAACTGGCAACCAAACCGGTGGTGCGAGGGATCATGCTGGGTCTGGGGCTCTCTTTTATGGTCGATGGAGTCAATCGTATGAAGACGGCGCCGGTCCTTGCAGGTTTCGCTCTAGTGGTCACTTACGTTCTTTTGACGAACCCCAAGGTTCCGGCGATGTTCATGCTCTTGATCATCGGGGTTGCTTCTTCGGTGATCATGAACCCTCAACTGATATCCGAGCTGGCCAAGATCCATATCGGCTTCAAGTTTCCGGTTTTTCATCTTCCCATGATCAGCTGGAATGACATCGTCGTCGGCACACTGCTTTTCACTCTGCCCCAGATACCATTAACACTCGGCAATGCAGTGATTGCCATTGTTGCGGAGAACAACGAGCTTTTTCCCGACAGGCAGGTGACGGAGAAGAAGATTGCCATTTCTCAAGGAATCATGAACCTGGTTTCGCCCCTTTTTGGCGGCATTCCCATGTGTCATGGGGCCGGCGGGATGGCCGGACACGTTCGCTTCGGGGCCAAGACCGGCGGGGCGCTGGTCATACTGGGAAGCATCCTCGTTTTCATCGCCCTCTTTTTCAGCGATTCCGTAGCTATCATCTTCAAGATATTCCCCAATGCGATCCTGGGCGTAATATTGTTCTTCGCGGGCTCTGAACTGGCTATTGTGGTCAAGGACATCGGAGACAAGAAAGCCGATTTCTACGTGATGCTCATCGTGGCTGCCTTCGCCATGTGGAACATGGGAGCGGCTTTCCTTGTCGGGGTCATTTTGGATAACTCGTTGAGAAGAGGGTGGATCAAGATTTGATGCCGACTCGGTACTCATTTCAGTGCTAAGCAGAGAACGATTCCCATGCTTGACCCTGATCTCGCAACGATCGAGACGACGGGCCTGGGTGGTCGTTTCAGGTCCTATAAGTTCAGGTGTTTGAGTATTTTTTTAATCACATTCGGATTTTCGATAAACGCGATCACTCACATCCTACCCTGGCACTTGGGGCAGGTCAGGGGATCGACCTCATTCACCCGGTTGAATAGGGTTCCCTTCGGGAAATTCAACTGGGTAAATTTTTTGGATCAGGCGGGACCAGTTTTTTCGGAACTGAACATTCATATCCCGGGTGATTTTGCCTTTTTCAAGAGCATCTTGAGCACGCGATGTCTGAAGAGGCGCTCCAGAGTCCGGCAATCGATCCGATGCGCGACCATTGTCCGCTTACCATTTCAGTTGTCAACAAATTGTCGACAACCCCATGCATCACCGCTTAAGCATTTCTAAATTCATAATGCTTTGTTAGTGTATCAAACCCCATATTCAGTTTGACTACATCATGTGGAATCAGGACATATTTCCAGGGCTTCCCGGTGTTTTGTGAGGTAAATTCAGTTGCATGTGTGCAATATGTAAGGGCTGCCTGGGATTTTTCCTGCACATCGGCTGAGTCAATATCGCCTTCTTTTTTTGTTTCAATCATATAGATTGCATCTGCCGTTTCCGCAACGAAGTCCGGATGATACTGCCTGGAATTATGTTTCCAGTAGATATGAAACTGATTGGCGGCCGGGCGCAGCCATTTCAGCACTTCTTTATCCTGCTCTAAGATACAGGCAAAGTCTTTTTCCGTTTTTGAATCAAATTTATACAGGTTATGACAGGCTTTTTTAAAACCGGAGAATACTTTGCCCGGAATTGCCCCGGTCGGTGTGATGGTATCTGTGTAATCATGAATTTTATCTATAGTATATTTCGAAAAATTGTGCTCCTCGATTTTGGTAAACGGCCTTACTGCGGGCTTTAGAAAACCCGGTGTCTCGCAATAAAAATGCTCCATCATTTGAGCGTAAATATATTTCCCTATTTCTTTTTTATGATACTGGACCACGTTCATCATCTGTTCGTCGTTAAGGTATGATTCAAATTTATCAATTACCTGCCCGGCCAATTTAAAAAGAAGTTCAGCCTGAACATCATAATCGATTTCCGGAAAGTTCATCAGTTCGTTGACGATTATCTTATCAAGGCTGTCCGGAACAATCCTGCCTTTGCCGATTACAATATCGATGCTGTTTTCCTGCTCACGAAGCTTTTTCACAAGGATTTCTTCCGACACCGGTTGAAAGTTCAAATTTTTAACATCAAGGTCAAAATCCCTGAAGCCTGACCGCACATCACCGCTCTGCTGGATAGTGATCCGAGGAATCTCAATTATATTCCGGGTAAATTCAGCCACCAGTTTCTCATAAACCTTTTCAACTTCCTTAATCATCTGACCGGCAAATAAAGACTGCTGAGGGGACTTGAAAATGGCCTGCTTTATCTTTTCTACGGCAATCTCCTTGATTTCCGATTTTGTCAGTTCATTAACGCTTTTTACCTCTCTGTTAAGTTCCGGCAAGGCCGAAAAGACAGCCTTTTTTACTTCGAGGCTGATCTGAGTTTTTCCTTTTCTTCAGGCCGGGCGATGCTTTCAATCCGTTTCTGCTCGTCCTGCATTTTCTGCTCAATAGATGAAACAGAAGTGACAACCTCCTTTTGTTGGCTTAACTCCGCCGGGTCAATTTGAATGATATTTTCCAGCCTTATGATTGAGTCCGGCTTGTTGGCCTCATCAAGGATCTCCTGAAACCGGTCATGCGCCACAATAGTCAGCTTGTCCACCTTATCGCTGCCCGTTCTTTTTCCATAGGGTAAACGGAGTCCCCTGCCGATAGTCTGCTCCCGCAATGTCTGCGAAGCCGCTGAGCGGAGTGGGATAATCGTATAAAGGTTTGTGACATCCCAGCCTTCTTTGAGCATATTGACATGGATCACAATTTCAATTTTGTTATCGGTGCTTTCAGGGCCAGCAGGTTGTCGCCGTAGATGAGCATATTTTCAGCGGTCTTATCGCCGTATGATTTTTCCGGATCTTCAACGAGGATGCGGGGCTCAAGAACCGGCTGCTTATCCTTACCGATCCAGGTGAGTTCAAGTTTGGATTTTGACATTAACCTCTCCGTTATTTTATTTTCATGCCCGAAAGTAAAATAACCAACCATCTTATTTTACTTTCGCCGTTTAATATCGCATATGGGATGGACAGTTTTCGTCCATAAGTGCACTTATAGATTATCATAGGTGCACTTTTTTATTAAAACTGCACCTATGTTTTTCTATGGATGCATATTCTCTTTACGTCCGCTTTGACCTGATGAAATTCAAAACTTTTCAAAACTTTTCTTAACATTGTGATCCAATTTTGTTTAAATAAAATGAATCAGGCAATCCGGAGGTGGATGGCGAAAGCCATCGGGCCCGAAAGGGCCTTTTTTATTGCCTAAATGAGTTTCTTGCCAAATATTTTTTCTCCCTGACGATTATACTTGTTCTGTAATACATTGATCACTTTCCTTGTTAAGACATCAAGCTAATCGCCATCGTATCAAAAACAGCTCAGTTTTTTCAAGCCTCTGCTGCAAGCGGGCTTCTATCTCATCAATCAGCTTTTCCTTGCGAACATCAACTTCATCCTGAGACTGAAACAGGTTCATGCGCAGGGCGTTTCGCTTCTTTTCCATCTCCTTGATATGACGCTGGGCCTTAACCTTATCTTCTAAATTCAGAATTTTTTTGGCTTCGGTTTTCCGGAACTTTATTTCCTTGTCCAATGCCTTAAGCTCAATTTCAAGGCTGCCTTTTACATCATCCGCCCACTTTTCCAGTTTTCCCATTTCGATATCAAAAAACTCGGAATTCCGCTCGGCATTTTCCTGTAAAATTTCCGCCTGCATCACGTTGGTGGTTTGCTGCAATATTTCCTTAACCGTTGATATGCCATTGGACGGAACAGTCTCTGACACTGAAGCCGGAAGTGAAAAAAATCTCCGGCACTGTTCAGCATCCAATTCCAAACCATCATCAGAAATACCGGACAGTAAAACATAATCCTCTGTTTCAAAAGAATGAATTGTCAGGTTGGATACACTGAGCCATCCTGATTTTTTGATGAGCGGTTCAAGAATAGAAATCTTTACACCGGCATCCGTATAATTGAAAATAAGTTCCCTGGGTCGGCAATGATTTCATCTTGCATTGTTCAATGATTTGCTGAGCTAAAGGATGACCGATTCTGTAAATATTTGCGTCTTCAATATTCTTACCGATTCTGTAAGGGCCGGGATGTATTTTTTCATTGGGGAATGGATTTTGAATTAAGGTAAAAGAGTGGCCGTCATTATCAAAGCAGGCATAGGGTTCAAGATAATATCGGGTAACCTGCCAGAGCCAGTTTTCGTATTTTGAAATATAATCCCTGCTTTCCTGCAGATTCACCCGAAGTTTTTCATGGACTTCTTCATCAAAGGTTTCAAGAAGCTGCTGACGCGTGTTTTTCAGGCGGTCTTCAATCTGGTCTTCCAGTTCTTTTTGCAGCGCATCAAAAGCAATTTGTATCTCGTCAGGAGTTCTGCAGTTCTGATAAATCTGAACAATCCTCTTTTCAAAATCAACACCGGATTCAATACTGCCCAGCACCTCATCGCTTACGCCGAAAACACCGGAAAAAAGCTTGAATTTTTCCGCCAAAAGCTCATAGACACGCTGGTCGGCCGCGTTGTTTTTGTTGAGAAAATTGACTACCACGACATCATGCTGCTGTCCGTAACGGTGACACCTTCCGATTCGCTGCTCAATCCGCTGGGGATTCCATGGAAGATCATAATTAACCACAATTGAACAGAACTGGAGATTGATACCCTCGGCTGCGGCCTCGGTAGCTATCATGATAACCGCTTCGTCTCTGAAGTAATCCACAATAGCCGCCCGCTTATCTGCCGTTTGAGATCCGGAGATTCTGTCCGTATTCTGATTCTTAATGAGCCATTTCCGGTAAATTTCGCGGGAAAGGGGATCGCTGTTTGTGCCGTTAAATAATACAATCCTGCCCTTAAATTCCGTCTGTTCAAGAATGTTGTAGAGGTAAGCCTGCGTTCTGCAGGATTCAGTAAAAATAATCGCTTTTTTTCTGCCTCCCAGCCGCTCGATTTCTGCAAATCCTTTTTTTAACGCGGTAAGAAGAACCTCTCCTTTTGAATTTTTGGTGATGGACTTAGCAAGCTGCTTAAAAACGTTTAAGTCGTTTATTTCCTTTTTGATATTTTCGATATCTTCAGGAGTATATTGTTTCTCCTGTTTTTCAAAAAGAGGCGATTCGGTTTCACCGTCTGTTTCCTCTTCATCAATCCACTCGCCCGTCCATTCATCGCGTGACTTCATCATAAGCTTCAAAATCCTGCGAAATAACGGATTCTATCTCTTCCTGTTTTTCCTGAAGGTTTTTAAGTGTCTCAAGCTTTGACGCCAACGCCTCAAGTGTGCCTGCAATCGCAAAAGTTGATGAGGCAAGGAGCCGTCGCAGAATCAGGGTCATCAATTGACGCTGGCTTGCCGGAAGAGCATATAGATTATTCCGCTGTAAATAGGATGATACCAGATCATAAAGTTTTTGTTCTTCCGGGGAAGGAATAAATTCCTGCGTAATTGCCAGACGATTTGTAAATTTTATATATTCCAGCACCTGCCGGCGAAGCGTTCTTTTACAGACAGGTTTCAGGCGGTCTTTCAGATCGTCAAAACTGTCTTCACCGGTCAGACGTGAAAACTGATGCTTATAACTTTGCAGATCACCGAATGTATAATCATCAATGATGCTGACAAGACCATACAACTCAAGGAGTGAATTCTGCAACGGTGTGGCCGTAAGAAGAATTTTCGGAGCGTGAGAGACGGCTCTTTTGACGGCATTTGAAATTTTATTGGTCGGTTTATAGACATTGCGCAATCTATGGGCTTCGTCAATTACGACCAGATCCCAGTTGATCCGGGTTATATATGGTTCTTTCGTCCGCGCAAAATGATACGAGCAGATAACGATTTGTTCCTGTTCAAAAGGGTTGAGATTTCCTTTTTTGATTTCCTGATTAAAGGATGGGGTTTCAAGAATAATGGAAGATAGAAAAAACTTATCCAGCAGTTCCTGATTCCATTGCTTTCTGAGGTTTGAAGGCACGATGATCAGAATTTTCTTTTTTCTTTCGGCCCACTTTTGAGAAATGACAATTCCGGCTTCTATGGTTTTTCCAAGCCCGACCTCATCGGCAAGGATAGCGCCTTTTGAAAGAGGAGATTTGAAAGCGAACAGAGCAGCTTCGACCTGATGGGGATTCAAGTCAACCTGGGCATCAAGCAGAGATGAAGCAAGTTTTTGAAGACTGTTTGACGAGCTTCGTTTGGTCAGCTCATACGCAAAATATTTTGCATGATATCCGGTGATGCTCGTCATTTTGCAGTATCCATCCGGAGTAAAAGAAAGCTACAGAGAATATATAGCTGATTCCTCTATCAAAACAAACGACAATCTGCAATATTCTTTAAAGGTTCTGTGTTTTTAATAGATAGCGTGAATGGAGTAGGGTAACAGTTTCCAAGAGATTGACTGAAAGGGTATGGACAATCTGTCCACACCCTTTAATCTCATTTGATTTCTATCTTGGACATTCTTCGCTTCCTGATTCTATCTGTTTGCCACTTCTCAGGTAAGGATGAAGCAAAAGGATGGGGACAAATTGTCCCCATCCTTTGGAAAATGCTTTGCTTCTTTTAAGTTATTGTTTTTTTCACATCTGTCTGGATAACATCTATAATTTATCGAAAAGACAGGCGGCTTTTAAAATACAGAAAAAGCTTTAACGATTTAACCGGATTATTTGATTTGATTTGATAAGGAGTCGCTTTTTTGCGGATGGACTCAAGAGCGATCACGAATTGTGTTTTGCTGTCGTCTGTACCCCAAGATATGGGAACCTACAATTGACGTGGCGGATGTATTTTTGATTAACAAAAGGCGGGTGCTCTGTCAAACGGGTTTTCATCGGCAAAAGGCCATTATCTCGGCCTATTTGGGCATAGTCCAACGGAGCAGCGCCGACCGGCTTTTAGGAGTGAGCATCCATGGGATAAACCGGGTCGGCGACGTAATCCTCGATGGGAGGCCGAGAGTCACCTTCATATGTTGGTAATTCAATTCTCGTGGAAACATCCGTCAGAAATCAGCACATGAAGGTGGGGATTGAACCCCAGGAAATCCCCGAAGGTTTGAATGGCGATGGCGGCGCCGGGAACTGCCCTTGAATTTCGTGAGGACAAACTGAAATAGGCCTTCAGGCTTTCCCAGCCGCAGCGGCAGAGCTCGGATAACAACTTTCGGTCAAACAGTAACAGCAGCAATATCCGTGCCGATGCTACATCTTGGTGTATGTTCTCCAAATGATCCCAATATACGACGAAAGCCTGCCAAATTTTGGTGAATAGAGGTAAAAATTGTCGATTGTGGGCAATATCCAGGTCCTCGACCGAAGGCTCTTTTGTTCAGGAGTTCCCATCGATCCGGCCCTATTGAAACCGAAGCTTACGGCTATGGCCTTACAGCATTGCCAATTTTTACGATCTGAGGAATAACAAAGCCCCACTCTATTTTGTCTCACCATGCAAAAACCATCTCACATGCTTGCCCTTTTGCTAACTACTAACTCAAAAGCTGATCCCTTAAACCACACTGGCCACCCCCTGTTCTTCAGTTCCCCTATGGCATATAGGTGCTGTAATCCCCGGCGAAGGCGCTCATCGGCCCGACGACCGGTCTGGAGGAGCCATTGCGATAGATGAGCGAGTGGTAGTGATCCGTATTTCTCAAGTTGTAGGGGAAGTTCTGATAATTGTAATTCCAGATCAGGCACCCGCCGAATCCTAGGCGCCATGCCTGCTGCATGAAATTCGTGACGACTCCCTTCTGAAAGTCGTCAAGGAAGCCCGTGCGCTCCTGGCCGAACTCCCCCACGATGCAGGGCTTGTCAAGCACTTGCCCTTTCTTGAGCAGTTCCTCATAGAGTTTCGTCGTAACTCATAGGCAATTCGCCCGTATCGTTATAGATATGAAAGTCGTAGAAATCCAATCCCAGCCCCACATAGTTGCTCATGGTTTCGACAAACGGCGGATTATGATTCACCCATCCCGTCCCCTTACTTCCACATGAGACGAGGACTGACTGTCCTAAATAGCCTTTAATCTTCCGGCAACATTCCCTGACGTACGTGCGTATCTGATCCCAGTTCACATTACCGCGGGCGACGTACTTCTCCGGCTCGTTCATGACATCAATGGCGAATGTCCGGGCAGGACCTTGTGTTATGGCACCGCAAAATGACCTCAAGGCGTTATTGAGAAACGGACTCGATCTCGGATTGCTAGCACTGCGAATGATTCCCACGTCCTTGGCGAAGCCAGGGTGTGCAGGGTTAGGCGGCTTTGGAGGCTTGGAGGTCAGCAGGCACCAATAGATGTATAAGTCGTATTTTTCGGCCAGTTGCAAGATCGTCTTAACACTTGTTCCGATGGCGGGATTCATGCTCACGGGATTGTTAATGAAGTCCAGCCCTTCGCACCCCTCAAAAACCCAAACGCGGACTACCCGGCAGTTGAATACCGTGCTCATGTGCTGAAAGTACGCTTCGAGATTGCCCAGCCGTCTCTGGTAATCCCAGTGATTGGGATCGAGATAAGTGGGGTAAGGTGGGGGAGGTTGGGGAGGTTGGCCAGGTTGGGTGGGCTTGGGTAAAAAGTTGGGTCCAAAATCGTGATCATACTGGCCATCGAGCCAGGCCAGATTCGCTCCGAATACGAATCGGTCGCGGCCGGAGAAGGGCACGAGATGATGCGGAGTTAACTGAAGTTCAATTCGATTGCCTCCGACTTGATGGATCAGTTGTTGCGGAGCAGATCGGGCTACGTACAAGGTTTTGCCGCCGGGCAACACCCTGAGGGTGCATTTAGGGTATCTGGGATGGTAGATCATGAATCTGCGCAATGGTTCGTGGGGGAAGCGCTGAGGGAAGAAATAGTAGCCGTCGTCGCGAAACGATTCGGGCGTGAACCGGACCTCCGTCTTGACGACACCATTATTGTCGGTAACCTCTTCAACGATCTTGACGAGTATCCGCTTCTCTGGGGTGGAATCCCAGCAACTACCATTCCAATTCTTGAGGACCTCCAGGGGCGCGACCACTTGGCCGGTTGGTTCGTCTATGATCTTGACGTAGAGACTCATCGCAGGAGAGTTAGCGCCCGTATACCTCGCGGAGCTTTTGTTGGGTCTGTTGATCAGCGGTTCCGGATTCCGGCAGGGAGTGGTCTTGTTGGAAGCGCCTCAACGCCGCCGTGGTTCTGGGTCCCAGGGCGCCATCGACAGCGCCACAGTCGTAGCCAAGGTTATTCAGGCGAGCCTGAACCCCGGATAACTGGTCAATGGGATCGAGGCATCCAAGGTCGAGCACGTACTCCTGTCGTTCCTCGCCGATCAGCAGGCGAGCTTTCCGGGCGTCGGGTGGGATGAATTCCACGACCGCCCCCTCGGCATCCGTGGTCCCCTGGGTCAATCGCCCGTCGACATCCAGGACGTAGGGTTGGTTGGCCCTGGGTTGCTCCTCATCGAGGATTTGAAACAGCAATCTCTCCGGGACGCCTTTGCGGCGAAACCGGTGCCGCTGCTCAGTAGCTGAAGGTTCCGAGCGAACCCGCCTATCGGGAATAACGACCACATCACCCTCGTAGAGCACGTTAGGGTCCCCCCTCTCGGCCTTGAGCCGGGAATTACCCGTATTATCCCAGATCGTCGCCGGGAAGAAGCCGTAACGAGCGGCGATGGACGAGATGCATTCGCCCTGGCTCACGGTATGTCGGTTCGGCATTTTACCTGCTCCAAAATCTAGAACTACCCAAAAAGGACAAGGGGTCAGTCCTCACTTTTGACACAGATGGCCGGTGATAAGAAGTCGCTTTTTTGCGGACGGATTAAGCACGAGCATGAATTGTGCTTTACCATCGTCTGCATCCCAAGATATGGGAACACACATTTGACGTGGCGTGTAAATTCTCGATTAACTGAAGGGAAATCCGCTGTCAATACGAATATTATCTGCAAGAGGCCATTTTCCCGGCTGGTTCGGGCATAGGCCGCCTGTCTGCGCCTGCCTGTCGCGTTCGCGACGCAGACAGGTGCATCGCACAGGCAGGGCAGGTCAACTCCGGACGGATTTTTCAGAAATAAGAATCCATGGGATAAACCGGGTCGGCGACGTAATCCTCTGTGGAAGGTGCAACGGGGTCATCATATGTTGGTGTCTCAATCAGAGGCGGGGCATGGGCGACGGGCCTTTCTGTATCATCTGCTGGAGGAAGAGGTTGCTGCCAAGGAAAAACGCCGGGTGGAGACCGCTCCACGCTTTTAGGACTTCAGGGGGATGCGGCGAAAAAAATATCGTCCTGCAGTGGGTATGGGTTTCGGCGATATGTAAGATGACCCCTTACAGACACTGTTTTCTTTACAATTCAATATCGGTGGGCAGCCGATTGAGCACTTGGGCATGGTCCTTTTTAACGACGACCATGTTTTCCAGGCGGATACCGCCCCATTCAGGGATGTAGATCCCCGGTTCCACGGTAAAAACCATACCCGGCAACAGCGTATCGTCCTTGATGGGGCCGAGTCTCGGGGCTTCATGGATGGCAAGGCCGACTCCGTGCCCGAGGCCGTGTCCGAAACAACCCTTGAATTTTCGCCGGTTGATGAGGGATCGGGCGATGTGATCGATGTCCTTGGTATTTGCGCCGGGTCGGATCGCCTCGACGGCTTTTTCCTGGGCATCGCGTGCCGCCTGATACACCTTTTTAAAAAACGCATTCGGTTTTCCGATGCAAAAGCTTCTGGAGATATCGGAGCAATAGCCGTCAAGGCGGGCTCCCCAGTCGAAAAGAATGGGTTCGCCGGGTTTGAGGCTCCGGCCTCCCGGCACGGCATGGGGAAGGGCGCTGTTTTCCCCGAAGGCTACGATGACGGGAAACGACACGCCTTCGGCTCCGGCTTCCCGCATCTCTTTTTCCAGACCCCAAGCCGCCTCCTTTTCAGTGATTCCCGGTTTGAGAATCGGAAGGGTGCGCTGAAATGCCTCTTCTGCAAGCCTGAGAGCCCTTTGGATCGCCGCAATTTCTGCAGCGGACTTGATTTCACGTTGTTTTTCCACCAGGTCCGCGACAGGGACCAATACCGCTCGGATTTTTTCCTTTTTCAGCTGATCCTCGATCTTGTGCAGTTCCTGGACAGACAGCCTCACGCTTTCAAATCCGAGTCTTTCGGTTTTGAAGGATTTCAGGATCTCCGGGAGTGATTTTGGCAATCCCTCCCGGTAACAAAAGACTTCGAAAAGGGGGGCTTCGGATCGGGCCTGGGTTTCGTACCGGGAATCGGTGGCAAGAACCAGGCGATTCTCGGTGATAAGAAGAGCGCCGGCCGATTCGTCAAACTGGGTGTCCTCGCCGGTGAATCCGCTGATATACCGCCGGTTTTCCTGGATTGAGACCATCAGGGTATCGATGTTTTCTTTTTTCATCGCCTTTTGAAGGCGCCGGATCCGGGTGCGATAAAGCATCTTTCGGGTATCAGCGTTCATCGGAGGTATTTTCTGAGAGTTTAAAATCGATTCCGATACTCCAGGAAACGATGGGCCACCGTTGCCATGGAACCGGCATCCGGATAATCCTGAAACTTTACCTGACATCGTTGGATCCGCTGGGAAAGAGGCGGGTGGGTGGAAAACCAGGAACCCTTTTTAACTGCGCCGGCTTCGTTTTGTTTCAACATCTCCAGGACCCCGATAAAGCCGGCCGGCTGATACCCGGTTCGATAGGCGATCTCCATTCCGTATCGGTCCGCTTCGTACTCCATGTTCTGATCGAGCCCCTTGTCAAACAGGACTGTCTGAAGGTCGTTAATCATGTTCTGGTACTGTTCCTTTTTGTCCACTTTAGTTGTGGCCACGGTGATTTTTCCGACTCCTTCGAAAAACTTGGCCCTGCGGATGGATTGAAGGGCGTGTTTGAGATTCACATGGGCCACCTCATGGGCCAGGACTCCCGCCAACTGGGATTCATCCCGAAGATTTCGGATCAGGGTGGAGGTGATGAAGATGATTCCTCCGGGACAGGAGAAGGCGTTGAACACTTCGCTTTGAACGGCGACAAAGAAATAGGTTCTATCCTGGGGTTTGAAATTGCGGGCGACAGCCTGTCCGACCAGATTGACATAGTTCTGCAGGGAATCTTCTTTCACGGGAAGCCCGTATCGTTTGAATCCTTCCAGGGCAACGCTTTTCCCGATGATCATTTCGGATTCGTAGTCCAATTCCACGCTGCTTCCGATAATGTCGGTGGCCCCCTGAAGGATCTGAAGCGCCTTTTCAAGGTCTGTAGGACCTTCCTTGCCGGTTGAATCCTTCTTGGGCTCCAGAAGTTTTAAAAAGTCAATGGCCATGGCCGGTTGGGCCACTATCAGCGGCGCCATTCCCAATATTTTGACTAAGGTGCGCCGTTTTCTGGAGATTGTTTTAAAACCCGTCTGGGTGATGCCTGATTTAAACATGAAAAATCCTTCCATTATGGCGCATATTCACCGATTTTGGCGGCTTCCAGGAATTGATCGACACGAACGTCTGGAATCCGGCGCGACAGAACCGATTCAAGGGCTTCCTCGTAATTCTGATCGGGTTGAGACCCGTCCTTTTTTTTCTTTTTTTCCACAGAGAGCATGCGCATGCTTCTCGAGGTATCGGCTTCACCGGATCCGATCCGGCTGCCGGTAAGCCCTGTCAGGAGCTTTCCCACCGAATCGCCTTCGGTTTTTTCGCCGGAAGGCTGTGGAGGCTCTGAAGAGACTTTGCCTCGATAGATCCACCCCTTTTTCCCGTCTTGAGCGGTGACAAGATACCATCGCTCATCCTCGCTGTTTACGGTCAGTTCGGCTCCCACCGTCAGGACGGCGAGGGTTTGAGATGATGCGGTTTTGTCGGCCTTGAGTTTGGCGTCGAAAGAAGAGACCCAGACCCGTTCGGCCGAGTGGCTGAGGTGAGCTCCGGCCAGTATCATTGAAAGAAAAATCGTGATGATGACCCGTCGTAACAACATATCCGTTCCTTTAAATGTGATGGCTTCGTAAAAAGTCCATCTGCTGCGTTGCACTGCATCCTTCGTCATTGCGGCGTACCCATATGTACGCCTCATTCCTCAGGATTTGCGCGCCTTGCATCTGAAGCTTTTTACTTTGCCATCCTAATCTTGAGTTTTTACGATTTCATCAAATGTTATTCGTAATCTCCGACCAGGGTAAAGGCTCCCCAGTATCCCGGATGGGGGTAGCGGTTCTTGACGTGCAAGGCAGCCAGGCGAAGGCTTTCTGCTTTGTTTTTATCAACATATTCACGATAGAATGCCTTGATCAGCATGGCCGTTGAGATATCACTGACTCTCCACAAGCTGGAGATGATGGCATGGGTGCCTGCGTAAAGAAAGGCCCGGTTGAGCCCGATCACATCGTCGCCTGCCGTGATCTTTCCGAGTCCGGTCTGGCAGGCGCTTAAGACCACGAGATCCGCCGAAAGTTTCAGTCCGAAGATTTCGGCAGCCTCCAGGTTTCCATCACTTTCCCCTTCCTTAGACAGTTTGATTGCGGAAAGAAGCGGATTGACGGGATCAAACTCGCCGTGTGATGCCAGATGGATTATTCCAAAGCGATCGATATTGTCAACAACCCATTTCTCCGTGGCCCTTTCCTTTGTCAGGATCGTGATTTTCGGGAAGTTCCACTGGATGGAATGGACTTCATGCTCCGAAAAGGGCAAATCCAGGTTGAGGTTCCCCAAATCCGGGTTTCCGATAGCCAGGACATCGAGGTTTTTTCCCGAAATGCGCTTTTCCTTCGTATATTTCAGGACGGAGGCAGAGGGAAGATAAAAGATGGGGAAGTGGTCGATGAGAAAATCCGTTCCATCAGATAAGGTGGCGAAGGAAAGATAATGAAGATGTCCATGGGGGACAATACCCAGATGTTTGATATGCTCCAGGCCGGAAAGAACAGGTTTAACCAGGATGTCGTAAAGTTCATGGGACGGCTTTTCGAACGGCTCCAGATTTTGGATGCGTCGCCGAAAGTCCAGAAGGGTTTCTTCCAGTTCTTTTCGGTTGATTTTTTGACGAAAAAGGCGAATTTCCTGGGGAAGGATACGCCAGCAGAAAAGCTCATTTTCCAATATATAGTAGGAGAGAAGGGCGACTCCCGGTTCTATCATCTGCTGAAGTTCCGTCGCTCGAAGGGGTTCGACGGCGACCAGCGAGGAAAGTCTGGGGTTGGATGCCTGAATCTCAATCATCACTGTTTCAAGGTCGGATGTCGCTTTTTTCAGGAGAGCCTCCTGCCTTTTACGTTCTTCGGCATCAGTATCCTGGATTATCTGTTGTTTAATGGTTTCGATCCGTTCTTTGAGTGCATGATATCGATCATAAAGGCGTCGATCCACGGCAGGATCCAGGGAGAAAGACTGGCTTCCCAAAAGATCGATGAAGTTTCTCGAACGGGATCGCTCAGCCATCTCGAAGGCTTCCACCGGATTACCGGAGTCGGCCAGGAGTCGGCAGAGGATTTCGTAAACCATTAACTTGTTGGACAAGAACCCGTCCTTGAGCCGGCTGATCCGGATGTTGGACCGGATGGATTCGATGATCTTTACCGCCTCTTTCAGAAGCCGTATGGCCTCATCCGGTTGTGCCTTTTCCTTGATGCGTGCCAGTCCGTACAGGGCGCGCCATTGAATCTCCTGGATGGCAAGGGAATCGGATAGGGCAAGCGATTCCTGATACATACGACCGGCATCCGACGGATTGTTGGCGGCCAAATGGGCGTCGGCCAGGTCTAAGAGGGCTTTTGCCTCGTGGATGCGGTTTCCGATGGCACGGGCTTCATTGAGAGCCGTGGTCAATAAGGGGATGGCTTTTTGAGGAAGGCCCATCTTCAGGTGGGTCACCCCGATATGCCGGTAGTCGTATGCCATGGCCCAACGGGATCTAAGACGCTTATCGATGGACAGCGCCTTTTCGAAAGCATCCAGTGCTTCCGGGAACCGTCCGGTTTCCCGGAGGATCATCCCGATGTTGTTCAGGGTGGTAGCGACCTCATCTTCCCGATGGGGTAAGCGTTTTGCGATCTCAAGGGCCTGATTCAGTTCCGCTAAAGCCTTTTCGTTGTCCCCGAGTGCCCACCACAACGGTCCGGAGGTGTTGAGGGCGATGACCTGCATGGGCAAGAGACCCTGTTCTAGGGCGATAGCCCAAGCCTTTTGCTGTAAGCGAAAAGCCGGTTCATATCGGGCCTGATACCAGGCATTGTTAGCCTGCTCGATGAGGATCTTGGACCGCAGCGTATCCTGGGCCGGCTCAGAGGATAACAATTTCAAGGCCTGTTCGTAGTGCTTTTCGGCCTCGGAAAGATTTCCCATGAGCCGATAGCATCGACCCACATCCAATAGAGTCTGCGCGATTCGTGCCGTGGATTCGGAACTTTGCTCCCCTTGACGATAGAGGGAGGCTGCCTTCTGATAGTTGGTAATGGCTTTGGCATACTGACTCAAACGCAAATCAAAGATACGGCCGATGCTGTGGAACCGGTCACCCAAACGCCACCGGGGATCCGAATCTTTTGTCAGCGAAACCGAGGATTCAAAATAAGTCAGGGCTGTCTCATAATCCGTAGTCTGTTCGGCTACCCAAGCCATTTCTGTAAGCGTTTCCGCCTGTTGGGGAGATAAATGAAGGGCCTGATAGATTTTCAAGGCCTGGTTCATCGTTTCAGTGGCCGGAGCGTACATTTCCAAATGGGCCTGCACAAGCCCGAGCCTTAATAGGGCCTCGGCATGGGCTTTAGAGGCCGGTTGCTCCGTTTCCAGAATCTTGACCAAGCGCTGGGAAAAATCCAGAGCCTTATTTCGATCCCCGGCCAAATAGGCGCTCTCGCGGGCATAAGGGTAGAGGTCTAAAAGATGAGATCGGAACACATCGGTTTCAGAGGCGATATCGATGGCGTTTTCAAAAAGGATCAAGGCTTCGCCGAATTGCTTGCGATCAAAGGCGCGTTTTGCGCGGGTGATGTACGATTCGAAATGGGATCGGGCAAAAGCTTTGGATTCCTCCAGAGTCATACCGGGGAAACCGACGAGCATCCATTTCCCGGCGCCGACAACCTCCGAACGGGCCAATTTCAGGGATTCGCCGGCGGTATGGGTGCGGAAGGCTTTAAGAAACGCGTCGGCAAACCGATCATCGGAGCCTGATTGAGCAGGAAGGACCAGTGTCGGACATCCATAGATGGAGAACAAATGCCCGATCCAAAAGGCATCCTCAGGCGATGCTTTTTCCAGGAGTGCGATGGAAGCATGGCCGAGTCGATTCAATATGTGCAAAAGGGGAAAACGTTCCCCGTTTTTCAGATCCACGGCGGCAAACGGAGTGGAAAACGCCCCGGGCCTTGTCGGGACCTGCTGAGCCAAAAATACCGGAGTGTCCACCACCAGGACATGAAACCCCGAGGGATCTTTCCCCGAAAGGGACGGTAAGAGATCAGGGGAGGATAGGGAGGTCTCTTCCTTTCTAGAAGCAGGGGAAGGGATGCGGACCACGATTCTTTTAAACAATTTTTTATGATGAAAAGAGCGCATGAAATGGGCCGCGCTTAAAACGAGATTATAGCCCCTTTCAAGGATGGGGTCGTTTACCGGGAGTTCATCCGGGTAATCGAAAGCAAGATAAGTTGAGGATGGATCGGGCGACTGCACGGTTTTCAGTGCAGTTTCCAGAGATCCATGGAGGCTGCCTGAAAGCTGATCCTTCTTGAGGATGAATGAAATGACGGGGTCGGAGGCCCGGGAGGTCTTGAAGATGCGGACAAACCGGCCACCTTCCGGTAGGGTTTCCATAATATCGATGGCCTCATACGATTCGGGGCCGAACAGCACCAGGGGATTGGACGGCATATCCGGTGAGCGGCGGCTGAGCGTCTTTTTGAAGATCGCTTTATATCGGTCCACCGCTTCAGTGTATTTTTTACGAAAATCCGCATCGGCTGGGTTTCGGACCGCCTCATCGGCCATCGATTCGGCAATTGCGGAAAGCCCCACCAAACGAATCGCCGATATTCGAGATTCATCATCTGGAATCAGGCGGATGAAATCCGGAAGGTTTTGATTGTTTTCGCCCATCTGGTCGGCCAGTCGGGTTTTTTCAAGGGTCAATTCCGATTCCAAGTCCTTTTTCCGGAAAGGATCGGCACCTGAAAGGTGTACTTGCAATGCATCAATTCGATCCAGCCGTGAAAGGGCCTCGATGAAAAAGCGCTTTTCATGATGGGAAAATCTAAGGATCAACGGAGCCAGTCGATGGTATCGCTCCAATTCCGCCGCCTTTTCCAAAAGGTTCAAAGCGCTTTCCGTTTCTTGCCTTTCAATGAGGGTTCTTACGGAGCTAAAAAATCCATCCAGGATTTCGCCTTTGGTACAACCGGCCCGCAAGGCAGTCACCGATTCCAGGACCTTGAGTGCTTCTTCGTGACGTCCGAGAGCGATCAGGGTACGCCATTGGATATCAGGCAGGATGGAGCTTTCAGCCAGATTAAGGGCCTTTTGAAAATGGTCGGCTGCCGCCGAATCTTCTTTGAGTTCAAGGGCTGCTCGGCCCAGATTCAGGTGTAGAGTGGAAAGCAGCGACGCTTCTTCCCGGTTAAGGGTTTTAACGTTAGGTTCCTCCAGTATCCGGATCCCCCTGGAAAAATGCAGCATGGCGCGTTGGAACCGTCGGGATTTTTCAATGGTTTCCCGGATGTCTTTTTTCGGGCTTGCCGGGATCGAAACCAGGTAGACGCCCATGGCGTTGTGATACCCTGCCAAAAGCTTCGGGGTTGCCGCGGTAGAATTCCGGGTTAGAAGACTGAGTGTTTTGGCGTCGAAGGTTTCCAGGGCTGAGGCCATTCGACGTCTATCGGGATCATCAGGTTGAACCTGGGTGACCGCTTTAGACAGATTGACGGCGTTATAATAGGAGCCCAGGGGAATGTCGGCACGCAGGGTCAGTTCCCCGGAACGCAGGAAATTATCGTAGGCTTTCTTCCAATCCTTTTGGGAGGCAGCCAGGTGACCGGCCCGATGGAACAGGAGGGCCACCCCGTAAGCATCTGCATCGGATACCGCTTGCCCTTCTGCATAAGAGGCCGTCTGGCTGTTCATGCTCTCACTGGCGGTTTCAATTTCTCCCAGTTCAATGGAGATTCTGCTCATGAACGCTTCCGCCAATCGCTTTTCCTGGGTCTTTGAAAACCCCTTTCCGCTTTGGGTTGCGCCAGGCTCATCCAGCGCCGTTTGGACATCGATGCGGATCAAGGCATCCGCGGATTCCGAGGCAGGTGATGGAACACCGTAGGCATCCACCAGTCCGATGACACGAGCAAACTCTTTGGATGCCAGTTGAAGGGTCCGGATGCGTGCCTCGCCGGATTGTCTTTCCGCCAGAAGATATCGGTTGAATGCGATGGATCTCAGGTTTAGGGCAAGATTTTTCTTAAAACCGAGCTTCTCATTCAAAGCAAAGGCCTGCTCAAAGGATTGGATGGATTCCGGGTATCTGCCGGCTTCCTGATAGGCCAGACCGAGCCTGTCCAACATCTCGACCTTCAATTCGATGAGTTGTTCCGGAAGCAAGACAGCTTCTCTGGCTTTTGAAAGCATCAGGGACAGGGTGCCCTTGAAGCCATTCCAATCTGCCTGGCTGTGCAGACCGGACTTCATAGAGGTCCTGGCCAGGGACAGGGCCTTCTGATTCAGCGTTTCCTGGAGCTTAATTTGCTGCTGGATCTTTTCGCGGTATTCTTTCCAGGCGGGACTGGGCGGCTGCTGCCGCCTGGCCTGAATATCGGAGAGAGCACGGTTCGCGTCAGCCTGGGCTTCGGCGATCCTTGAAGCCTCTTTTTCCAGGGACCGGATGCGCAAGGCAGGACTCACGATCCGATCCATGACGCACCGGTGGTCTCTGTTCAGATAGGTCGAAGGGTCTTGGGTGTCGATCCCGGAATCGATCCGTCGGACGGCCTCGGAAAAGGCGTTGATGGTCTCCTCCATTTTGCGAATCTGGAATGCAGCCGTTCCCAGTCTCTTGTAAAATAAAATAGCGGCCTTGAGGCTGGGAATCGATTTTTTCGAAGCCAGGCGCTTGTCGTAATGATGAAACGCCTTGGCGTATTGGCCCAGGAGGAAGTAAACATTTCCCAAATTGAGGTTGAGTTCGGCGTGGCTGTTCGGGTCGCCCTCCGGATCGGTCAGGAAAAACGCCTTTTGGTATGATTCCAGCGCACCTTCCAGCCCCCCTTTTTCACCATACACCGTTTCGAGGACTTCCAGGACATACCCCAGAGTTCGGTGGAAATGGCTGATCTGGCCGTTGAGAAGAATCGCCCGCTCGAGGAGCCCTCGGGCTTCCTTGAGGCTTTTTTTGTCCTCCCGATACGAGAGGCCAAGGCCAAGAGCGTATGTTGCGATTGGATCCGCAGGGGCTTGTATCGTCTGGGTTCGGTAGGTTAAAATAACCTTATCCATGTCCATCTGGGCGGCGGCGCACTTGATATATCCCCGATGGGCCTCGACAAAGCTTCCGTCGAAATCGATGATCTCCTTAAAAAGACTCCGGGCGGCGTCGATTTCCCCGAGATCGAAAAAATATTCGGCGGCGTCGATCGATTTTTGGATGAAGCCTGCTCTGGCCAATTTTCGGATACGATCTTCTTTTTCTCTCAGGTGGATCTCGTTTTCATACAGATCCAGTGCTTCTCGAAACCGTTGTTCCTGATACAGGATTTCAGCCAGCGCGAACCGTGCGGCCGCGGTCTGGGTGGTGCGAACCGGGAATTGATCTATCACCTGGCGATAGGCCGCCTTGGCCTTGGACCATTCACCGGCGGCATAAAGGATGTCTCCGACCCGGTTGAGGGCGCCCATAGCCAGCTTCTGCGTATCAGTTCGATGCTGATCGGAAAGGGATTTCAGCAGTTGGATACGGTCCTCAGGCAGAGTGGACCCTTTTTGAGAGAGGATGAGATCGAGCATGCGTTCCAGGGCGGCGTCTGCCCATACGGGAACATCGGGAAATCGCTGGATGACGGCGAGATATACCGGATAGACGGCTTCGTAATTTCCGATTTTACGGTAAATATCTCCCTTGAGAACCATGGCTTCCACCACCCGTTCGGATTGAGCGGAAGGTTCGGCGATGACCATGTCCAGCATGCGGATCGCCTGCAACAAGTTTGCGCTCGAGCTTTCGGTGCGACTCAGAAGTCGGGCTCTTTCGATGTCTGAAAAAAGGCGGATATCCAGTGCCTTGCCCTCAGCTATATGATCCAGTTCCCGGTTTGCATTTTCAACGATCTGCATGCGGATTTGGGGGCTTTTGGATCTCTGAAGTGCCGTTTCAGCTTTTAAGAGAACTTGTTGAATCCGCGCTAAAGAGGCCTCGGGCTCCTGGTCAGGATATCTGCTCAGTATCTTTTCGAAGGCCTGTATGGCATGAATCGGCATCTTTTCTTCCAGGCTTGTCAGCCCGATCGAATAGAGGGCTTGAACTGCAATAGCCGGAACATGGGAATACGTTTCGAGAACTTTGTGGTAAGCCAGGAGCGAAAGATATGGATCACGGGGAAGCTTCAGGGACATGTTGCGGGCCAATTCAAGCTGTGTTTCCGGATTTTCCATCCGGGGAATCTGTCCATCCGATGGGATACGTAGGCAGTTGGGGATCCCCTTTGAATCCGAGAGAAAATAGATTCCGTTTTCAGCCGGAGCAGGGCGGATCGATGAAAAGCGTGCCGAAGTCAGCGGATATGGATCTCCGCCGCTTGCAGGGACGCGAAACAGGACGGCATGATCCCGTTCGTCGACAGTCTCGTCACCGTTGGTATTCCATGACCATCGCGAAAAAAGGATGTAACGGCCGTCCAAGGACCATCGGGGGAAAAGGTTTCTGAAGAGGCCGGTGGTCAACTGCCGGAGCGCCCGGGTCTTCAGGTTCATGACGAAAATATCCGAGGAATCGGTGTTCCGGGTGCTGACAAAAGCGACCTCCAGACCATCTGGAGAAACGGACGGTAAAGCAGCGTCTCCTTGTGTGGGAAGCACGACGGGCTTCTGTTTTTCGTTCGTTCCCCGGACATATGCACCGATGCTTACAACTACCAGTTCATAGTCCCGCATCTCGGGGCCCTTGCGATGAAAAAACAAAGTTTCACCCGGACCGAAACTCGGTGCGCCGTCTTCGGTCTCCTTGCCCGTGATCCGGACCGGTGCCGGGGTTTTTTGATTTAAGTCGATGACAAAGATATCACCTTTGGCGTCATCTTGCGTGCTAACGAAAGTGATGTAGCGGCCGTTTTCGGAGAAGGCCGGATCGGATTCCAAAGCCGGAGTGTCGGTAAGCTGGCGCATGGAAAAGTGGGCAGCCGGATCTATGCTTCGGAGCCATAGATCGGGAAACCGCTTTTTTTTCGAAACAAATGCAATCTTTTTTCCATCCGAAGATACTGAAAATGACAACACCGGATCCGCCTCTGCAGTGATCTGTATGGGCTGATTGGTCGAAAAAGGCTCGGTTTGTGTCCCCAGGGTCCCTCGACTCCATAAAAGGACAGCCAGTGCGACACCGAGACAAGAGCAATATTTGCGGAGGGCATTAACCGAGTTCATGATTTGATTCTCCATGTTCCGTTCTCGTCCTGGATCTTTTCTCCCGGAAGGGCGTTATCCGCGTTGAGCTTACCGAAGATCGCACGGACGCTGGGCCAATCGGCTTCGGTGAGATTCTCGTTCAGGTCGATAACTCGGCGCATAAGCGTTTCACGGGCGGTGTTGATCTGAGAGACCACTGAGTCAAGTTCCTTCTGGGAATACCGCTCGGCAAAGGCTCCCAGGTCCTCCGGAACACGTTTTTTTTGCATAGGAAAAGCGCTCAGGAGCCCCTGGTTGTTTTCACCCACCCACTGCAGCTTTTTAAATGCCGTAAGATCGTCCGCATGAAACGCCAAAACCTGCAGGGCGGTGACCGCATCCTGCTGTTCCCGGCTTTTCGGAGGCGTATCCTGAAAAGCACCGGTGGCATCCACGGCCCTCACGGAAGCCAGCAGAAGCATTTCATTGTCCAAAGCGTTGTAGGTGCCCAGGATCTGGTTTTCCAGTGCGGTTCGTTCGCTTAAAACCTCCACATTCACCTGAGCCAGCGTGCATCCGACAAAAAGAAACACCGGGATAATCCAAAAGGATTTCATGCTCACCTCTTTGTTTTAATTTTTTTCATCCAGCCGAACGGCGAGGATGAATCCGATACGATTTTAAGAATAGGAACCCATGTATTCAAGGATGAAAGATACGGTTCATAGGTCTCCAAACCGGAAACAGCGGCAAGGTTCAATCGCTCCAGATGCGGGATCTTGATGGGAACGCCTTTGACGATGACTTCCCCATCCAGGGAGAGGATCCCGTTTGATACGTTGACATCGATCCAGCGGGGCACTCCGCTGTGCAGGAGTTTCCGCTGGGAGGCAATGGTCTCATTGCTTTCATAGGGATCCAAAAGATAGAGCACTCGTCCGAATGCGCGGGAACCGATATGGTTGAACTGGAGACTGAGCTGGAGATTTTCAATCAGTTGACGCAGGGAAGATACCAGAGGAAACGCGATTTCCAGTTGCCCCCCGATGGTTGAGTCCTCCTCCCCGGGGGTTTGTTTTTCTCTTTCGAGCATTTTTTTTAAGTCGATGTCGGAAAAAAGCAGGCGTGCCCCGAAATTCAAATCATCGTCTTCTCGGGATACCATTGCCGAGCCCATGATCGCCCCTTCAAGAAGATGGGCTTCCAAGCGTCGAATCTGAGGGAGGCCGTCGTTGAAATTGAGGTCCAATGCGGCGTGGCGAATCGGGACTACGTGGGGTGAAAGGAACAATCGCGCAGGCCCGAGATCGATTGACGGTTTTGGGTTCAGCCGGGACTGTAATCCACCAGCCGGCGTGCCGAACATATCGGGTTCAAACGAATCCGTTTGCCGGAAAGTGCGATCCTGGATCACCAAATCGGAGAGGCGATCCGTCATCGCCTTTTCCGGATGCATCTGATGCATGGGCCGATACCGTTTTTCAAAAGACAAGGCTGTGTTGAGGTTTTTGATGGAAAGAGTTTTCTCTTTTTCGATATCAAAATTCTTTGTGTCTGCCCACATCTTCACGCGCATCCCTTGATCTGCGTTTGATTCGATTTCAGCTCCTGCTTTAAATCCTCCCTGAAGTATTGTTTTTGGATCCAGAAAAATTTTTCCGGTTTCGGGCAAATCCGCCGTGATCCTGGCTTTGCCGCTTAAGAATTGGGACCACCCCGAGGGATTTCCGACTTTGGATGACTTGAGAAGAGCGTCGATTCCCTCGACGGAAAAGGAGGTTTCCCCTTTGATGCCCAGGGGTTGGATATCCAGCGAGGCTGAAAGTGAAGTCGAACTGAGCCGGTTGTGGTCCCCGGTGACGGCCAGGTAAATGGAGACTGGAGAAGGCTTCTGTGACGCGTCCGGAACGGGGAGCACGGAGGACCGGATTCCTTCGATTTGAATATCCCCTTTGAGGGTTCCGGAAGCGTTTTTCCCATCGAACGCATATGCCACAGGTGTTGGGGTCGTTATGCTTTTGACCTCCAACACAGTCCCTGCGTTAATCGGCCAGGATCCGCCCACACGGGAAAAATTCAAGGAAAGCCCTGCTGATTCGATGACGGACGATTTGGGTTCGAGAATCCATTCCATCGGCGATGACGACAGTGACGACAACGTGAAAGACGGCGGAATATGGCCGGACAGGTTGCAGGTTACCTGGGCCTTGCCAGAAAACCGATGCCGGTCATCAAAAAAAGCCGGCAATATCGAATCCAGAAATCCCAGATCCATCGCAACCTTTGTATCGGTTTTAAAATATTGGCGCCCCATATCGAGAACATCGGCATTAAGCGTTGCCTCAATTCCTTTATCGACGAGAAGCCTCAAATGAAACCGCTCGACATCGCCTTTAAGGGGATTCAGTCCTTGGATACGGATATGAGGCGCCTCTGCCTCCATTAAGACATTGCCACGAAGCGTTCCGAGTGCTTCATGCCGCCATTTGAAGTCAGGCACATGCAGTCGAAACCCTTTCAGAGCAGCCTCTGCAAAAGGATTGGATCCGAGGTTTCCTTGAATCTGGAAGGATAACAAATTCAGGTGAGCGTGTTCGAGATCCGGACCCTGAATTCCATTCGCCTCAAGGGAGGTGGTAAAGGAGAAGGGGAGGGTAAATCCAAAAGGGGCACGCTTGTCGACTCGAAGCCCTCGGGTTTCCAGTCGGAATGCGGGGATTGTCAAAGAATCGATTTTCAAACCGCTATGTCCATGTAGGTTGAGATCCGCGACGGTCAGCGATCCATTAGCAAGGATTTCAGCCGGGACAAAGTCTGCGAGGCTTCCTCTTAACTGAGGAAGAGATATCGCCAACTTGCCGACATCGGCAAAGGCCGTGTCTTCCTGAAACGGAACCCGAAACCGCCTAATCGAACCGGATATCCCGCGGATATCGATAAAAAGCCGACCCTGAAGGGGATGCCCTGAAATTTCCATTCCATGGATTTCAAGCAATGGTGAAGATGGGTCCAGGAGCTTGAAAGGAAAAGAGGTTTGCAAAAAAGATTCGGCCGCAGTCAACAATTCGTAAAGATTAAATTTCGACGGACCCATGTTGAATCGCATGTCGGGACTGGAGGTTGAAAGACCGTTCACTTCTCCATGCCATTCCATCCGGCTGGAATTCAAGGAAAGTCCTCCTGTTTCGATGATCAGGTCCCCCTTTGGAATGTTGATGGTGCCTTTTTGACTCAGGTCCAGTGAAAGGGGACCCGCCGGCGATTCTTTATCGGAGAATGCCTGGATTTCGATCCCTTTGAGCCGGATGCGCGTGTCAAAGGCGGCGCGGGAATCATCGAGCTGGGTCGCTGTCGCGGTGAACTCGAATCGGCCGGTTTTCACCGTCGGAAGCAATTGTTCCGGCAACACGGAAAAAAGAACGGGCTGAACCTTTTCAAGATCCGCATATCCTGTACCGGCCAAATTTTTTTGAGATAAGTTACCTTTTAGGGTCATCTGAACCCCCGGGGCTGAAAGTTCCATGTCGATGGACATCCGGTCGGGCTGAATATTTGCGGATTCATCGAAAAGGTCCTGGATTTTCAGAAAGGCATTCAAAGGGGAGAGAGGCTTTCCCTGGGATCGGACTTCGGCGGATACTTTCATGGAAAGAGGTTGGGCAATAAGCGATGGAACATGGATGTCCAAGGACGCGTCGTATAGACCGGCTGTTTGGTTTTGAATCCGATCTTCATAAAGGATATTCATATGACGGATAATTAATAGCGCGTCAAAGTCGGTCACAGGAATGGCATAGGACCCTTTTTTTTCATCCGCAGCGGCCGGTCGGCTTTCTTTCGGAGCAGACAAGCCGGCTAAAAACTGCTGCAGGTTGGTTTTTCCATCTTTTCCCCGAATGATATGAACCGCTACGGCATCAAGGAAGATATCGCATGCCAACCGGCCGCTTTTAACCAGTTTCGGGAAATCGACGATGACCTTTAAAAGGCCGATAGACCCCATCGGTGTCTCGTGAAGCTTAGGATCGTCTGAGATCTGAATCGACTCCACCCGAAGGCCTTTTTTCCATCCGAAGTCGATCGACTCAATAGAAACGCTTCGATGCAGCATCCTGGACGCGCGGGATTCGATCAATTCCCGAAAATGGGAAGTGGATGCCACATAGGGGATGATAAAGAAAATGACCGCGCCGATAAGGACGATACCGATCAAAAGGCCCGATACGATCCAAAGGATCCAACGAGGGATCTTTCGGGGGGGTTTTATCCTTTCGGAATTTTGATCAGTTTGCATCCACTGTTACCTTAACGGGTAACTCTTGTTTTCGGAAAACCCATGTTCCGTGTAAAGTTTGGCAGTTGATTTTCAGGTAATTCAAAAGCGGCCCGAAACTCAGTTAACATCGAAACGGATAAGCCTTATCGATATCGCCCATGAATACCCCATTAATTTAATCTCAATAATATAAACACAAAAAAAGAAAATTCCAAGGCTTTACACCGTTTACATAGTCTGATAGGAGGAGATCCCTTTTTCAACAAATCGGTCAGGAGGTTTGGCGTTGTCCTCGCGAACCAAACAGATACTCGATTCAAAGCAAAGTTTGACGCTTGAACCTCGAAATCCCGATATTTCACCTTGTTAATCGGTTTATAATCGATTGTCAGAACGATCAAAAAATGGTCATTGACTTTTCCAATCTGTTGAAATATGAAAAAAGAGGGGTTTTTTATCGGGCTTTTTCATAGGGGGTGGATCTTGAAATACGGTAATGCTCAAAAAAATCAGTATATCGTTTTAGGCCGCCTTATGAGACTCATTCAGCAGATGACGCCTGAAGAGCGCTTGGGACTTCTCAAAGAGATCGAGAAGGATCCATCGCGCCGGGAAAAGGATCAGGGGCGGAGTAATGAAAGAAAACGATATACCCTTGCCGTGGATTATGCAGATGTCAGCCGGGCCTTCACCGATTATCTTCAGGACATCAGTGTCAGCGGTGTTTTCATGATTTCCAGGAGGCCTTTTCAGGTGGGGGAAGAGCTATTCTTGCGGATCAATTTTCCCCACGAAGTCTACCCGTTCAAGATTCTATCCGAAGTCGTCAGAATCACATCGGAAGGTGTCGGTTTAAGATTCAAATTCGATGACGAAAAGCAGCAGGCCGTTCTCGCTTCGCTGATCGAAGGTCTGAAGAATTCAACTTTAAAGGAAAAGAAACAGGGGATGGTACCGCTGACCTCTTTGCGTATCGTTTAGGATCACTGTCGAGGAAAATACGGGGAAAGCATTGCGGCTTAGATTTACGACTGGGGCATAGGCCATTTTTTTAGAGAAAGGAATCAGATGGCAAATAAACCCATCATCATCGGCCTGATCAGCCTGGTGGCTGCATTTCTGGTCTGGGGATATCAAGCCCTAGGAAAGCTGATGGAAAAGGAAGGAGCCGAGGCAAGCTTTTACCTCTCCGATTTCATGAATACCGGTTTCCTGGAAAGCAGCGCGTACTTTTCCTTTTTGACTACGACACCGCTTTACCTCCTTTTTGTGGGCCTCGGGGTTATTTTTCTAATCATCGGCGCCATTGTTCAAAAATAGAAAATCCGGCGTCATCAACCGTCCATTTTATTAACCGGCATAGGGAATCGGGTCGATAAGTCCGGCCTCCCGGAATCCTTTGCGTCTTAATATGCAGCTGTCGCACCTCCCGCATGAAATGCCTTCTCTCGAGGGATCGTAGCAACTATGTGTCAAAGAAAAATCGACCCCGAGAACCATACCCTTTTGGATGATTTGGGCTTTTGACATCCGGATCAGGGGGGTTTTGATGTGGATTCGAATATTTTTTTCCACTGCTGCCCTGGTTGCCAGGTTTGCCATCGTTTCGAATGCTTGGAAGTATTCAGGTCGGCAGTCGGGATAACCGCTGAAATCTACGGCATTGGCTCCGATGAAAATCGTTTCGGCTTTTAGAACCTCCGCCCATCCCAGAGCAAACGATAAAAAAATGGTATTTCTTGCCGGTACGTAGGTCGCCGGAATTTCCTTAGGGGACTGATTCGTAAACCGATCTTTGGGTACTTCGATACGATCCGTTAAAGCGCTTCCGCCGATCTTCCCCAGCTCGATCGCAAGCACCAGGTGCTTTTCCACGTCCAAGGATTCTGCTATCCGACCGGCGGCCTCAAGCTCCATGACATGGCGCTGTCCATACGAAAAACTTAAGGCATATGCGGAAAATCCTTCTGCTTGGGCAATTGCCAGGGTAACGGCGGAATCGAGCCCTCCGCTCAGCAGGACCACGGCTTTCGGCTTCATGGCGTATCCTCAACATTTCTAGAGATAACTAGTTATAACCTATAGATTAAATGATAATTTTAGGTTTATTGACTCAGCGGCCGCGGGGATTTTCGGGCCAAAGGATTTTATGGAGCTGCAGGTGCAATCGGACCCGGATTCCGTCTTGAAGGATCCACTCGGCCAAATCTCGAGCCGGGAGCACGGATTGAACCGGAGAAAAAAGCCGGTGATCGTAAGGGATTCTGCTTCCGATTTTTTCCAGCGTTGCTTTTGCAAAAGCATAGTCCTCCCGATCCTGGATTACGAACTTGATCTGGTCCTTCTGGGTCAGACGATCAATGTTTTGCCAAAAGATCCGGTTACTCTCGCCGCTTGAAGGACATTTGAGATCGACGATACGGATGCATTCCGGATCGATACGGCCGATATCGAAGCTCCCGTTGGTTTCCAAAAGGACACGGTACCCTTCCCCGATGAGGGATCGGATCAATTCCGGCGTGAGGTCCTGAAGCAATGGTTCTCCTCCTGTGACTTCCACCCATAGAGGATCCCGTTTTTTCACTTCTGTCAGGATTTCCGGAATGGTCATATGCTTTCCTCGATCATAGGCATATGTCGTATCGCAGTATGTACACCTCAAGTTGCATCCGGAAAGCCTGACAAAGGCACAGGGAAGGCCGGTGTAAGTGGATTCTCCTTGAATGCTGAAAAATATTTCATTGACCCAAAGCGTCATCGCCTCGTCCGATTTTTTTGATCTGTCCGGCTCAATATGATAGATACTCCAGGTGTGGTATGGAAGCAAGCCTTTAGCACGGTAAACATTGGAAAGGAGAACATGCATGGTGGAAAAAGTGATCATCATGGGAGCCGCTGGAAGGGATTTCCACAACTTCAACATCTACTTTAGAGAAAATCCCCGGTACCGGGTTATCGCTTTTACTGCCGCACAGATACCCAATGTAGACAATCGCTTCTATCCGCCACGGTTGGCGGGACCCGGATATCCCGAAGGGATCCCGATTTACCCGGAAGAACAACTGACGGCATTGATCAGCGAGCACCAGATCGATCTGGTCGCCTTTTCTTACAGCGATGTCTCCCACGAAACGGTGATGCATAAGGCTTCCGCCGTGATGGCCGCAGGCGCCGATTTCATTCTCATCGGCGCCACGTACACCATGTTGACATCTAAAAAGCCCGTTATTGCGGTGTGCGCCGTTCGTACCGGATGCGGAAAATCTCAGACTACCCGAAAAGTGGCTGAAATCTTACGGAAACGCGGGAATCGGGTGGTGGTGGTCCGACATCCCATGCCATACGGAGACCTTCTGCAACAGGTGGTGCAGCGTTTTTCCGATTACCAGGATTTTAAAACCCACCGGTGCACCCTGGAAGAACGTGAAGAATATGAACCGCTGGTGGACATGGGGATCGTGGTGTATGCCGGTGTGGATTACAAAGCCATTCTGAAAGCCGCCGAAGAAGAAGCCGATATCGTCATCTGGGACGGCGGAAACAACGATACACCGTTTTTCAGGCCCGATATTCACATCGTTTTGCTGGATCCCCATCGGGCCGGACATGAACTGACCTATTATCCCGGTGAGACCAATCTGCTTATGGCAGATGTGGCGATCATCAACAAAGTGGATACCGCCGAATTTTCCCGGGTTTTGCAGGTAAAAACCAATATCGAGAAACACGCACCCCGGGCGCGGATCATCATGGCGGAATCCCCCTTGCTCATAAATCAACCCGAAAGGATCACGGGAAAGAGGGTTCTGGTGGTTGAGGACGGCCCCACACTGACTCACGGCGGCATGGCGCACGGAGCAGGTTACCTTGCCGCAACTTTTTACCACGCGGCGTCCGTTGTGGACCCGCGTCCCTATGCGGTCGGAAGCATTGAAAAAGCCTTTCATCAATACCCGCACATGGGCCCTGTTCTTCCGGCCATGGGATACGGCAGCCGTCAGATCGAAGACCTGCAGGAAACCATCAACCGCACGCCGTGCGACCTTGTCCTGTTCGCTACCCCCATTCATCTTTCCAGGATCCTAACCTTGAATAAAGAGTCTTTGCGAATCCGTTACGAATACAAAGATCACGGTTCACCGACCCTGGAGGAGGTTCTCATTTCCCACATGAATCGAATCGCTTTCGGTTCCTTGATACGGTAAATGAATCATCGGGCACTCTTCTCATCGATGCGCTGTGTCCATGAGTCTTGATGGCTTCGTAAAAAGTCCATCTACTGCGTTGCGCTGCATCCTTCGTCATTGCGGCGTACCCATAAGTACGCCTCATTCCTCAGGATTTGCTCGCCTTGCATCTGAAGCTTTTTACTTTGCCATCCCAATATTGAGTTTTTACGATGCCATGAGTCCTAATTCTTGCACGATTCGTGCTGGACTGTATTGATGGAGATTCGCTTTTCGATCTTGGACAAGGCCAGGCTGCAGGATAGCGTCATCATCAGGTACATCCCCGTGATCGTGATCCAGATCTCGAAGGTCATGTAGGTTGCCGCCATCAGTTCCAGACCCTGGAATGTGAGTTCCTGAATAGAGACCACCGACACGATGGCCGAGTCCTTGATGGTGGAAATAAACTGTCCGGCCAGGGGGGGTAGGATGCGTGAGACGGCCTGGGGTAAAACTACATGTCGCAGTTGTTGCCGGCGGTTGAGGCCCAGCGCGCATGAAGCCTCCCACTGTCCACGGTCGATGGATTGGATGCCGGCCCGGACGATTTCCGTGATGTAAGATCCTTCGAAAACCGCCAGGGCGATCATCCCGGAAAGGAAAGGGGCAAGCAGGGAGGGCGGCGCGAAAAAAAAAGAAAAGATTCGCAAAGAATTACCTTCGGTATCGTTAATGAGGTCAGGGATACCTAGAGCCGGAAGGATCTGGTCGGAAGCAAAATAATAGAAGATAAAAATCAGAACCAGCGGGGGAAGGTTTCGAATCGACTGCACATAGGTTGCCCCCGCCATTCTCTTGAAAAAGCTACCGCTCACCCGAAAGAGGCCCATAATCACGCCGATCAGGGTCGCAAAAAGGGTGGCCCAAAGGCTCAACTTCAGGGTAGTGAAGAGCCCCTGGATGAGGATGTTGGGTATCCAGCGTCGAGCCGTCGCATCGTATCGAAACAGATATTGGGGAATCGCTTCCCAGTTCCAATGGTAATGGATTCGGAAATGGATCCGAAACGCAAGGTAAAATGCGACGGATGCCATCAGCATTCCGATGATGATATCCATTCTCGTTATCTTCGGTTTAAAATGCATGCAGCGATCCCGGTCTGTCAGATGCTTGGAAGGAAAGGATCAATTCTATTGGACGAGGGATTCCCATTCTCTGGTTTCGAACCAGAAGTGCTTCCGTTCTTTCAGCCACCCTTCGGCGCCCACGAATGTGATCCAGTTGTTAAAGAAATTCAACGTATCGAAATCCCCTTTCCTCACGGCAAAACCGATAGGCTCCTTAGTGAAAGTTTCAGTGAGGGGCAAAAAGAGCTTGTCCGGATATTTCAAGGCGAAAGAAGCCGGGGTAGGAGCCGATCCCACCACGGCGTGGACCCTCCCGTTGATCAGCTCCTGGTAGGCTTGCGCCTCGTCATCGAACATCCGGAGTCCGGCGCGTGGTATATGCTTTTGTGCGGCGGTGACGGCAGTGGAGCCCAGTCTTACGGCCAAAGTCACTTCGGGGCGGTTGAACGCTTCGACTCCAGAAAACCCTTTGGCAAGCTCCTTGTGGGCCACCATCGACATCCCCGTATAGTCGTAAGGAATGCTGAAATTAATTTTGAGGTTCCGCTGGGGCAAAACTCCCATGCCGCCGATGATCACATCGAATTTCCCGGTAACCAGCGCCGGGATGATTCCCGCCCATTTGGTGGGGATGAAGTCTACTTTGACGCCCATGTCCTGGGCCAGCCGCGTGGCGACATCGATTTCAAAACCGATAAGTTTCCCGGTTTTGTCCTTCATGGCCCATGGAACGAAGGTGGACATTCCCACCCTCATGACGCCTCGCTTCAGGATCTGCTCCACGGTGCTTTCTTCGGCCAGCTTCTGCTGGAGATCGCCGGCGGCGACAGGGGTTCCTATCATGGCGATCAACAAAAAGATCCCGGTAACCGTCCAGAAACCTTTGTTACTCTTCATTGTGCCTCCTTTTTTTCCTGGTTAAAAATCTTTCAATCTCCTCTCCATGAAGAAAACGCCGGCGGAAAGGGTTAGTGTCAGTACCAGATAGACTGCCGCCACCGTAAACCAAATCTCGAATGCCAGGTAGGTTTCTGAGATGATCGCCTGGGCCTGCATCGTCAAGTCATAAACGGCGATGGTACTTACCAAGGCCGAATCCTTGATCAGGGATACCGATTGTCCGGCAAGCGGGGGTAACATTTTCCGGATCCCCTGGGGGAGGATGATATGACGATAGCTTTGGTAACGGGTCAATCCCAGGCTGAAGGCTGCCTCCCATTGTCCTTTATGGATGGACAAGATGGCGGCACGAAAAATTTCTGAGGCATAGGCTCCTTCAAAAATGCTCAATGCTAAAACTGCAGAGGCGAAGCGCCCTAAATCCAGGATAGGGGCCAGCACGAAATAGATGAAAAACAATTGCACCAAAAGAGGCGTGTTGCGGATGATTTCGAGATACGCTCTGGCCAACGCCCTGCCGATGAAGGAGCGGGAAAGCCTCAACAAGGCCGTTGAAAGGCCGACGGACATCGACAGGATGAGACCGGCCAGGGTGATCTGCAGGGTGACTATCAGTCCCTTAAGGATCGGGCCGGGGACAAAACTCGAACCGTCGAATATTCCGAAATACCGGGGGATTCTATACCATTGCCACGGATATCCGCCTTGAGCCGCACCCCTTGCCACCAGATAAACGCCGAGACCGCAAATGAACACAAACCATAGAACTTCATACAAGCGAGGCCTGGGCATTAATGAAATTCGGCATGGAGCATTTTTTTGAATCATGGAAAACCCGGGATTGAAAATGTATTGCTATTTGAGTAAAATATGAAAAACTGTAAGAAATCTTAATGACTTTCTCCATCAAGTCAAGGTGAAAGAATACATGCCAACCGTCCGACAAATCCAATCTGCAGCCGATATCCTCAAAGGCATAGTGCTGCATACCCCCCTAGTGAACTCCCCGTATCTGTCGCGTCTTTTCGGAGCGGATATTTATCTGAAGCTGGAAAACCTCCAGAACACCGGCTCTTTCAAGGTCCGGGGAGCCACCTTCAAGCTCCTTTCCGAGAAGCGTAAAAGGAACCTCCGGGAAGTGGTTGCGGCCTCGGCGGGAAACCATGCCCAAGGAGTGGCCTTGGCCGCCCGGCAGGCCGGGGTAAAGGCCACCGTGGTCATGCCGGAATGGGCGTCCATAAGCAAACAGGAAGCCACCCGCGCTTACGGAGGAACCGTCATCATTTCCGGAAAAAACATGAGCGAAAGCCTCAAGGAAGCCCGGAAGCTGGCCGGGGAAGACATCTTGTTCATACACCCCTTTGATGATCCCTGGATCATTGCCGGTCAGGGGACCGTGGGACTGGAAATATTGGAAGATATCGACGCGCCGGATAAGATCCTCGTCCCGGTCGGAGGAGGTGGGCTAGTCGGCGGGCATCGGCATCGCAGTCAAGTCCAAAAACCCGGCCACCCAAGTGATCGGCATACAAGCAGCGGCATGTCCATCGGCTCTGCGGTCTCGGCAATTGGGGACACGGATTGTCGTGGAGGCCGGCCCCACTCTGGCCGACGGCATTGCGGTTCGGCAGATCGGTAAACGGACATTTCGAATCCTTGAAAAACATGTGGATGCCTTTGCAACGGTAAATGAAGAATCCATCGCGAGTGCTGTACTAATGCTCCTGGAGAAGAAGAAGATTCTGGCCGAAGGGGCAGGGGCGACCCCCTTGGCGGCACTTCTTGAAGGAAGTGTCCGGACGAAGCCGGGGGAGAAGGTTGTTTTGGTAATCAGCGGCGGGAACATGGACAGCCCGCTCATCGGACGGATCATCAATCAGGGATTGATTCGGAACGCGCGAGTAATTCGGATGACCGTCGCTTTAGATGATGTGCCGGGGTCTCTGGCCATGCTCCTTTCCCATGTGGCGAGCCTGAAAGCCAATGTTCTTCACATCCGGCATGACCGCAACATCGGTGACCTGCCCATCAATATGAGCCGGGTGGGCATGGAACTTGAAACCCGGGGTTTTAATCATATCCAGGAGATCCTGGCGGCCTTAGGGCAGGCCGGATATGATATCCAGGCGGACCCGGCTTCTTTGGGAAAATTTGATCCCTTGTAACAGAATCTTTAAACCGCGTTATCCTGGGTAATCGTCGGAGCCGAGCAAACCGCTTTGACATAAAAACGGGCGTTGATTTCCTGATGGAAAACAAACCCCAGGTCAAAAGAGACATACCAGGCTGAGGTGAATGTGCATCGGTCGATGCTCCACAACCACCGGCATTTGGGGTCAAAAATCGGCTTTATGCAAAAATCCGTGCCTTGGGGCATGGGGGTGAGCAGGGACATGAGTTCCTCGATGGTTGGAAGGCGCCAGCAGTTATATCCGCCGAAACGGATTCGATTCAGTGATGAAACGTATTCTGCGGTCTGCCTCCAGGGAATGGGATACTCGGACCCCCCCTTCTGCCAGATCAAACCTGTGGCAAGATCAAGAACCGTGGATTCGTTTTCCATGACAAAGGTGTTTAGAGTATACGACTGTGGGCGCCAAAGCGGGTCGAGGCCGAAAACCTTGGGAGCATTCCGGATGGAAATTTTACGGCCCTCGCTCAGGAGGGTGCGTTTTTGGCTCATTTTTACTTGTGATTCTTGCGGAACCGGATTTAAAACACAGACACGATCCCGACGTATTTCCCATTCCGCGGCCAGCCGGTTCAGATCTTCGAGCATGAAGGCGGCGTCCGGGTAACGGTCCCGGGGGTTTTCCGCCATGGTCCGCATCAGAAACGTATCCCAGTCTTCAGCAAGATCGGGATTCAACCGGCTGGGTTTCGGGATCTGCTGAGGAGTATTTTCAGAATGTCCCGGAAGGTATCCTGTGAGCATCCGATACATGATGACCCCCATCGAATAAATATCGGCGGAAAAATCAACAGCGTCCGGATGGGCTTCCTGCTCAGGCGCGGCATAATAGGGAGACCCGACTTTGAGGTTGGGCGGACCCTCGAAGACTTCACCCCGGATCTTGGATAACCCGAAGTCGCTGATCTTTACTCCCTCGTTTTCGGTGAGCAGGATGTTAAAAGGCTTGATGTCGCGATGAATGATGCCGGCATGGTGAAGTCGACTCAGGCCTTCAAGGGTTAAACGCGCATAGTGGATGGCCCTGTCGAGGCGAATGATCCGGGAAGGTTTCTCGCTCTGGTAGGTTTCACCGATCATGACGCCGAGGTTGTTGGCGTAATAATCCATGACATAAAAAAGCTTCCCGCCGGCCTCGTCAAAATCCAGGATATCCACAATATTGGGGTGTCGCAGCCCGGCAAGTGTCCGGGCTTCTGAGATAAATAAGGCGCGAAGCGTTTTTTTTCCCAAAAGTTCAACGAGGTGAGGGTGAGGGCTCAAGAGCTTCAGCGCACCGATCCGGTCAATGACCGGGAGCAACACGACGTAAACCTTGCTCATGCCCCCTTTTCCCAAAAGCCCGCAAACCCGGTATCGGCCGATTTGTTTCATTTCGGCAAAAGCCTCCTGGCATGCACTTCGGGAAGCCCGGCGGCGAGGATCTTGTCCGCTGCGGCCTTAAAATCATAGGGAACAAACCGCAGATCGACGGTGTTTTCTTCGGGATCCCAGATAATATACTTGGCATCCACATTGCCGTCCCGGGGTTGCCCCACACTCCCGATATTGAGGATATATTGATTCGTTTTTTGGAGCTTCGTTTTTCCCCGTTGCAGCGGTAACCGGGAAAGCCCGTCCCGGCCGAAAGAGATGATTTCAAGATTATGGGTATGTCCCACGAAGCAGATCCAAAAATTCTTGGTCAAAAAGGTTTGAACCAAAGTCTCTTCACCGACTTCAAAAAGGTAGATCAAAGGCGAATCCGGCGGATACCCATGCACGAAATGACATGGATCGAATCTTAAAAAAGCCTTGAGTTTTTCGATAAAAGCCAAGGAATCCGGACTGAGCATCGCGATGGTTTGGACCAGGGATCTACGGGCCTGGGGGTTGAACCAGTTTAGATAGCTTCTGTCGACCACCGCAAGTTCATGATTTCCCATAATTGACAGAACGGAGCGTCTCCGAATTTCGGTGACCACCTCTTCAGGTTGCGGGCCGTATCCGATCATGTCTCCCAGACTGATGATCCGGTCGACTCCGATGGGATGGATGTCCGAGAGAACCCTTTCAAAGGCATCAAAATTTCCGTGAATATCGGATAAAACGGCATATTTCATAGAAGTCTGCTAAGCCCCGATTCCACCCGGCTTAGGAAGCAAGTTGAAAGTACCATGAAATCATTTCGGTCCCCAGGTGGACATAGGCCATGGCGCCTATGGATAGAAAGGGGCCGAATGGGAGGGGGGTTTGGAGTCCTTTTTGCGACCGGAACATCACGAGAATTCCCACCAGTGCTCCGGTAACGGATGCGATGAAAACGGTGAAGAGAACGCCCTTCCAGCCGATCACGGCGCCGATCATGGCCAATAATTTGATATCGCCGCCCCCCATCCCCTCTTTTTTAGTCAAGGCATGATACGCCAGGGCGATGGCCAACAGGATGCCGCCGCCGGAAGCGATTCCGATCAGGGAATTGATTACCTGCATTTCAGGGACAAGGACCGAAACCGCCAATCCCAATACTATTCCCGGCAGGGTGATGGTATCCGGGATAATCTGATGATCGATATCGATGAAAACAATTGTCAATAAAGCTGAGACAAAAATAAAAAGCACAAGCCCATACAAAGACACTCCATATCGGATACAGATGGAAAAAGCCAACAGGCCGGCCAAAAACTCCACCAACGGATACCGAGAAGGAATGACAATCTTACAAAACCGACAACGTCTTTTTAACAGAAAAAAACTGAGTATGGGGATGTTGTCGTAAAAGCGAATGAGATTTCCGCATGACGGACATATGGAGCGGGGATGAACCACGGACAGCCCTTTGGGTATCCGGTAAATACAGACGTTTAAAAAACTCCCGACACAGGTTCCGAAAACAAAAATGACCCCATAAAGCAAAACTCTCTCCAGCATACCACTCCTCTTTTCTGAAAACGTTGTTGACGCCCATATTTAAAAAAACAATATAGAAGTTACCCAAGAAAATCAATATTCAAGCATATTATTCTTGATATATTTTCATTAAGTTATATATTAAAAAAAATAGGCTTTTGCTACAGGGAGTGCATTTTCTTAAAGAAATGGAATTGGATATAATAGGAGTCAGGCCATTTCAGTTTGGACCGTTAATGCGTTTCATGGAAAGCAGACTTAGTTGTTTCAATCCCTGACGGCTTGTGGCACCGAGCCGTCAACATGTTTTTATAAGGGCTATGCACTAAAAAGACCTTGCGGTTATAATGAAAGATGGAAATCAGGCTACATTGTTGGTAGCGGTCACCAAATAAGCTTTTAACACAAGGGATTGAATCGTTTTTTCAATTTTCGATTATCCATAAAAAATATTTATTCGAAGGCAACCAGAACATATGGCAGAAGCGGATAAAGACGACCTCATCAGTATTTTAGAAGAGCACGAAAAAGGAGCAGAGGTTCCCACAACCTTGCCGCTTCTCCCGGTAAGGGATGCGGTGATTTTCATCGATATGGTCCTGCCCCTTTTCGTCAGCAGGGAAAAGTCGGTGCAGGCGGTGGAGGAGGCTGTTTCAAAGGAAGGCTTCTTGTTTTTAGCAACACAGAAAGATCCTGGAACGGAGAACCCAAAACCGGCGGACATCTATATGGTCGGAACCGTTGGCAGGGTACTGAGAGTGCTCAAGCTCCCCGATGGCAGCGTCAAGGTATTGGCCCAGGGGATTGTACGGGGAAGGATTCTCAAATACGATAAAACTTCGCACCTGTTTCGTGTAAAGATCGAAACGCTCCCTGAACAGGTCATCGAAAAGGTCAGCCTTGAAACCGAGGCCCTGATGCGAAACGTCCGGGAGCAGTCGGAAAAGGTACTGGCCCTCAGGGGAGAGTTGACAGCGGATGTCAAGGCAATCCTTACCAGCATCGAAGATCCCGGAAAACTGGCAGATATCGCTGCCTCGAACCTCAAGCTGAAAATCGGTGAGTCCCAGATGATCTTGGAACTCATTGACCCCGTCGATCGTCTTCGGAGGATCAACGATCTTTTATCTCGGGAAGTGGACCTTTCTGCCATGCAGGCAAAGATCCAGTCGGATGTCAAAGACGAGATCTCCAAATCTCAGAGGGATTACTTCCTGCGGGAGCAGGTACGGGCGATTCATCGGGAGCTCGGAGAATATGATGAGAGGGCCGTTGAACTGGCGGAATATCGGAAGAAAATCAGACGGTCACGGATGCATCGGGAAGCGGAGAAAGAGGCGAAAAAGCAGCTCAAACGACTCGAGCAGATGTATCCCGACTCCGCAGAGGCCGCCATTGTCCGGACCTATCTGGATTGGCTTACCGAACTTCCCTGGAATAAATTCACTAAGGACGTCATAGATATCCAGGCCGCCAAGACAATTCTGGACACCGATCATTATGGATTGAAAACCGTGAAGGACCGGGTTCTGGAGTACCTGAGCGTCCGGAAACTGAACCCGAAAATGAAAGGGCCCATCTTGTGTTTTGTCGGACCGCCAGGGGTTGGAAAAACCTCCCTGGGACAGGCCATCGCCCGGGCCTTGAACCGAAAATTTATCCGGGTTTCGCTGGGGGGCCTGCGAGACGAAGCGGAAATCCGGGGGCATCGTCGGACTTATATCGGGGCGCTTCCCGGTAGAATTTTACAGGGGTTGAAGCAGTGCGGTACAAATAACCCGGTCTTCATGATGGATGAAATCGATAAACTCGAATCCGATTTCAGGGGGGATCCGTCTTCCGCTCTTCTGGAAGCCTTAGATCCGGAACAAAATTATGCTTTTAGCGATCACTATCTCAACATTCCCTTTAATCTTTCAAATGTCATGTTCATCCTCACCGCCAACTTGACCGACTCTATCCCTCCCGCACTTTTAGATCGGATGGAAATCATTTCGCTTTCCGGCTATTCCGAGGAAGAAAAAAGGGTCATCGCCTTTAAGCATCTGATCCCGCGACAGCTCAAAGAAAACGGATTGACACCGGATACGGTCGTCATCAGCCCTGCTGCGCTTTCCCTGATAATTCGGGAATATACTTTAGAAGCCGGTCTACGCAATCTTGAGCGGGAAATACAGGCCATCTTCCGAAAAGTGGCCAGGCAGATTGCAGAAGGGAAGGAAGGGCTGTTCAGGGTCACCAGAGGCAACCTTGCCCGTTTTCTTGGGGTGTCGAAATTTATTCCAGAGATGGAAGGTGAACCGGAACAGGTGGGACTGGCTGCCGGCCTAGCATGGACTCAGGTTGGTGGAGAAGTGATGTACGTAGAGGCTACCCTGATTCCCGGCAAAGGAGAACTGATCCTAACAGGGCAACTGGGCGAGGTCATGCAGGAATCTGCGCGTGCGGCAGCGAGCTATGCCCGGAAAAACCTAAAATCCTTTGGCGTGAAGGAGGGATATTTGGAGAATTTGGATATTCATATCCACGTTCCTGCAGGAGCCACGCCAAAAGACGGGCCGTCCGCAGGCATCGCCATGGCTGCGGCTCTGATCTCGGCCATCAGGAAAACTCCTGTGGACAATACCGTCGCTATGACCGGTGAGATCACCTTGTTGGGCCGGGTTCTTCCGGTAGGAGGACTAAAGGAAAAGGCGCTCGGTGCTCTGCGGACCGGGATTCGAACCATCATCATGCCTGATAAAAATCGAAAAGAGCTGAAAGAAATGCCCGCAAGCGTCAAACGCAGGATTCACTTTGCACCGGTTGGGCACATGGACGAGGTCCTTTCCATCGCTTTTGGAAAAGGCGGTCAGGAACGGCCCAAGAAAAATAATATGTATGCGGATTCTGGCATTTGATTCAGCGGCAAGTCATTGCAGCGCCGCCGTGGTGACTCCGGAAACGGTGCTCGGGGAAATATCGTCGGCTGATACGGAAACCCACTCCCGACATCTCATGGAGAGGATCCACCAGGTGCTTTCCGATTGCCGTTTATGCTTATCGGAAATCGATGGTTTTGCGGTAACGCATGGTCCGGGGAGTTTTACCGGGTTGAGGATCGGCCTAAGTACGGCCAAGGGATTGGCAGTAGCTGCCGGAAAACCGGTTGTAACGATATCGACCCTTGACGTCCTTGCCTTTCAGCTACAAGAGACGGGAATCTTGATCAGCCCCATGCTGGATGCCCGGAAAGGAGAGGTCTATTTTTCCCGCTGCCGGTTTGCGACAGGAAGTCTAATCCGAGAGATGAAAGAATCGGTTGGGGAACCGGAAACGGCAGTCGCGGGCATCCAAGAGCCCTGTATTTTTATCGGGGAAGGGGCATCCCGTTACAGGAAAAAGATCCTTGAATTGAAGGGTGATATCGCTCATTTTCCGAAATCTGAAGACCATGCCATTCGGGCCTCAGCCCTCGGTCGTCTTGGGCTTGCGGCCCTTAGACAAAACCAGACGGCCGATCCGAGTCTCATCATTCCGTTATATATTCGCGGTGCCGAGGTGAGAAAAGTGCCGGGCAATTTAGGCATTCCGAAAATGAACGTGAGATCAAAAAAAGGATTGAATCTATAAAATGATTCAGATATAATATAATGAAATGGGGGATCAACCGACTCAAAATCGAATCCGAAGCAATCGCATTCCCATCGCCCGCTCCGGTTATCCGTTTATCCTGATCGCGGCACTGCTGACGGGAGGTTTTGCTCTCATCGGGTTCTGGATTTTGGCGATTCTGGGATTGATGACGACACTTTTTATCGTCTATTTTTTCCGGGATCCGGATCGGAAAGATCCCATCGAGTCGGAGGCGATCGTTGCTCCGGCGGATGGACGTGTTGTCTCCATTGAAGACGCTGCGAAAGGCCCTTTTTCCGCAGAGCCGTGCAAGAAGATCGGCATTTTCATGTCGTTATTAGACGTGCATGTCAATCGGATGCCGTTTGCGGGGCGTATTGCAGGAATCCGACACAATACGGGGTCCTTCATGGCGGCCGATCGAAGCCAGGCATCGGGTCTGAATGAGCGCAATGCGATCCTGGTGGAGACAAGAGGCGGAAAATGGATCTCGGTGGTCCAGGTGGCAGGTCTCATTGCCCGGCGTATTGTCTGTAGAATTCGGGAAAATGAAGCGCTTGCCCGGGGAGAGCGCTTCGGGTTGATCCGTTTCGGATCACGTGTCGATCTGTACCTTCCGGAATCGACGCCGCTTCGGGTACATGTCGGAGATCGCGTCCGGGCGGGCATTTCAGTCATAGGATATCTGAAATGAAAAGAAAAAAACGAATAAAAAAAGACAGGACCAGGCGGGGTCGAGGAATTTACGTACTTCCGAATCTGTTAACCTCGTGTAATCTCTTTGTTGGTTTTTATGCTGCCGTTGCGGCAATCAATCAGAAGTTCGTAGCAGCGGCAGTAGCCATCCTTTTGGGGGTGGTATTTGATATTATGGACGGAAAAGTGGCTCGGGCCACAAATACGAATAGCAAGTTTGGGATGGAATACGATTCGTTAGCAGACCTGATGACCTTCGGCCTTGCCCCGGGGTTGATGATATACCTGTGGGCTTTGAAACCGTTGGGAAGGATCGGATGGCTGGGTGCATTCTTGTTTCTGGCGTGCGGTGCGTTGCGATTGGCCCGTTTCAATGCGCAGGGACAAAGCGGTTCGCCTTATTTTACCGGGTTGCCCATTCCGGCAGCTGCCGGAATGTGTGCTTCCACTGTTTTGCTTTTCCACAAAATCGATTTTTCCCCATATCCGTTAGCCATGTTGATCCTGTTGTATTCCCTTTCTTTTTTAATGGTGAGTACCATCCCGTTTAAAACTTTCAAGGACGTCGAACTGTTTCACAAAATGAAGTTCAATGTCTTGGTGGCAGCAATTTTGCTGATGATTTTCATCGCCGCATTGCCCTCCATCGCCCTGTTTACTATCGGGGCTGCATATATCCTGTCGGGCCTTGTCAATGCCTTCCGTCTCCACTTGAAACCAAAATCCGAACTCTTAGATCTCCCGGTGGAAGACGACAAAAAAGCCATTCCGGTCCATCAAAAATAATATCGGTGTTCAAACATCGTGTAGTGCCTCCACGACAATGCAAATGCCAAGAAAAGGGTAAAAGGTTTAATTCAATTGAATTACAGTCGGGCATGCCTGAACAATCGGGACATTTTCAGTGATTTAGTAAAAAAGGGTGGGAAGATATGACGGTAAAAGCGTTTCATGTAGCGGTAGCTGGGGCTACCGGAGCAGTGGGAGACCAGATGATTCGATGCCTGGAAGAAAGAAAATTCCCGGTTAAATCGCTAAAAGCCTTGGCGTCCAAACGGTCCGCGGGTAAAATGGTAGGGTTCAAGGGAGAGGCCGTCCCTGTGGAAGAGCTCAAAGAAGACTCCTTTAAAGGCATCGACATCGCCCTGTTTTCGGCCGGCGGGGGGACCAGCATCCGTTTTGCTCCTCATGCGGCAAAGGATGGCTGCATAGTCATCGATAATTCGAGTGCGTGGCGGATGGATGCGGATGTGCCGTTGGTGGTCCCCGAGGTCAACCCCCATGCTGTGGCAGACTACACCCGTAAAGGGATCATTGCCAACCCCAACTGCTCCACCATTCAGATGGTGGTGGCCCTGAATCCGATACACCGACGTTTCAGGATCAAACGGATCGTGGTCTCCACCTATCAGGCCGTATCCGGAACCGGTAAAAAGGCCATCCACGAACTTTTTGATCAAACCCGGGCCATGATCCACTTTTTGGATGTCAAACGGGAAGTCTATCCCCATCGAATTGCCTTCAACTGTCTGCCGCATATCGACGTTTTCCTGGAAAGCGGATACACCAAAGAAGAGATGAAGATGGTGCATGAAACGCATAAAATCATGGAGGATCGTTCAATCGGGGTGACGGCCACAACCATTCGCGTTCCGGTTTTTTTCGGACACAGCGAGTCCATCAATATCGAGACAGCCGAACCTGTATCCCCGGATGCGGTGAGATCCATTCTTCAAAATGCTCCAGGTGTAAGAGTGGTGGATGACCCTTCCCAGAATAGATACCCCATGCCCATCGATGCCGCTGGTCAGGATTTGACCCTGGTAGGTCGCATCCGAAAGGACGAATCGATTGAAAACGGCATCAACATATGGGTGGTCGCCGACAACATTCGCAAGGGCGCTGCCACCAATGCGGTCCAGATTGCCGAAATCTTGGCCGACAAATACTTGTGAGGAGATACGCATTGGAAAGAATTCCCATCACTCACAACGGATACGAAGCCTTGAAAAAAGAATTGGAACATCTGCGTTCCGTGGAGCGGCCGAAAAATATTGAGGCTATCGAGGAAGCCCGTGGGCATGGAGACCTGACCGAAAATGCGGAATATGAAGCGGCCAAGGATCGACAAGGGTTTCTCGAACGCCGTATGAGCGAATTGCAATACAAGCTGGCCCATGCGGACATTATTGAGCCGATAAATCTGCCGAAGGATCGGGCGGTTTTCGGATCCACCGTCATCCTGGAAAACAGCGATACCGGCGAACAGGTTTCTTATCAGTTGGTGGGGCCCGATGAATCGAATGTGGAAAAGGGACGGCTTTCCATTCTGTCTCCTTTGGGGAAAGCCCTTGTCGGGAAGAAACCCGGCAGTGAAATCGATGTGCAAACCCCCGGTGGCCGACGCTGCTATGAACTGATGGAGATTATGTAAATTTTAGATGAGATAACGGAGGTGGAGTTTTGGCAAGAATTACCATTGAAGATTGTCTGAAGCGAGTCAAGAATCGGTTTCTGCTCGTGCACATGACGGCAAAGCGAGTCCGACAGATCCGGGAGGGATCGGAGTATTTGGTCAGTTCTCCGAAAAACGAGGACATTGTCGTGGCTCTTAGGGAAATTGCGGCCGGAAAAGTTGTCCTCAAGGGAGACGGGAAGACGGGCCAGGCATAGCCGTCCCTATATCCGACCATCGTGAACCGACGCAACCATACCTATACCTATAAAACCATCAACCGCTTTCTCGGAAAGGCGTTGCACCGATACCGGATGATCGAAGAGGGGGACCGGATCGCTATCGGGCTTTCCGGGGGCAAAGACAGCCTCTGCCTGATGCAGATATTACGGGAACGACAAAGCCGGGCCCCCGTTCATTACGAACTGATCGGTATTCACGTAGATCCGGGATTTGACGGCGGATTTTCAGAGGCCCTCAAGGCGTATTGCGAAAAACAGGAATACCCTTTTTACCTGGATCGATCGGATCACGGTGTCAGGGGACACAGCCCTCAAAACCGGGAGAATCCCTGCTTCTTATGTGCCCGGCTGCGCCGAAAAAGGCTTTTTGAACTGATGAACGCGCTAGGTTGCAATAAGCTGGCTTTAGGACATAACAAGGATGACGTCATCACCACACTCCTTCTGAATATGTTCTATGCCGGCGAAATCAGCACCATGCTTCCGGTTCAAACCTTCTTCGACGGGAAGTTCACCTTGATCCGGCCCTTGGTATACGTGGATGAAACCCTTATCCGTCGATTTGCGAAAGAAACCTCTTTTCCGATATTCCACAACCCCTGTCCTACGGCGGGTTTTTCAAAACGCAGCGAGATCAAATCGTTTTTGGATCAGATGAGCCAAAGAAATCGGAAAATCAAGGGGAATCTTTTTCATGCATTGCACCGGGTCAGACCGGAATACCTTTTTACGAGTTCGTCATGATTGATATTCAAAACCAACGGGATGACCGAAACATTCCCATCGACAAGGTGGGAATCAAAAATTTAAGATACCCCATCACGGTCCGGGATCGGAGGGATGGATTTCAGCATACGGTGGCCACCATCAATATGTACGTGGATCTTCCCCACCGAATCCGAGGTACCCACATGAGCCGTTTCGTGGAAATCCTTCATACCCTTCGTCCCGAAGTCTCTCTACGCACTTTTTCGAAAACCCTGGAAAAAATGAAAGAGCACCTCAACGCCGCATCGGCAACCATTGAAATGGGCTTCCCTTACTTTATTGAAAAGCGGGCGCCGGTAAGTCATTCCGCGGGGTTGATGGACTACAACTGCCGGATCCTCGGATCGAGCGATTCCAACGGAAAAGTAGATCTGGTTTCGGAGGTGATTGTTCCCATCACATCCGTATGCCCCTGCTCAAAAGAAATTAGTGACGTCGGAGCCCACAATCAGAGAGGAGAGGTCCGGCTGGAGACCCGATTCAAAAAATTCATCTGGCTGGAAGACATGATCGAGCTCGTCGAGGCGTCATCCTCGTGCGACGTCTATTCGGTATTGAAACGAGTGGACGAAAAGGAGGTCACCGAGCGGGGATATACCAATGCCAAATTTGTGGAAGACATCGTCAGAGACATCGCCAAAAGGCTTATTTTCGATACCAACATCACCTGGTTTTCCGTCAGCGCGGAAAATTTCGAGTCCATTCACAACCACAGCGCTTACGCTAACATCATCCGAAACAAGATAGAAACGCCTTAGGGAAGACTTGCCCGGATCTTCATTAAAATATCGTCGGCTGTTTTACCGGGGGTGTTGATGAAGATCGCAAAAGGGTGAATCCGTTCCGGACGCGTTTCGATGTAGCCTGCAAGAGTTCGGACGCCGTCGAGGGTTCCGGTTTTATAAAAAACGCCGTTTCTGAAGCCCATCAAGTGTCTGTGGGAAATGAAAGCATTCAGAACCCGGAGCATGGCTAGAACCGTCATGCGATTCTCCCGAGAGATACCAGAGCCCTCTACAATCTGAATACCATCGGTCTTCAGAACCTTTTCGGCATCGCACATCACAGCCCGAACACCCTTCTCTAAGGTTCCCGGAGGTCCATAAACCTTTATACCGACGCTGATTAATAGCTGATTGGCGATGAAATTGTTGGAGTGTTCCAACAGCCTTTCTACGACATTCGAGAGTCTGTACTCGGAGACATATCGCAGGATTAGGCGGTTTCGGGCCGGATCCGCCCGACCTGTCTCAACATTTCCGGTGACGGTGATCCCTTCTTTTTCCAAGAAATGGCGCAGCATCTGGCCGGTATAAAGGACGGCTTCACCCTGTTTATTGGAAAGAACAATCCTTCCTTTGTCCATGCGGGAATTCAGGATCCGGCTCATTACCATCGGTAAAAGGGGAGTCTGGGGTTCGGCGCTGACGAATCGGGATCCGGCCCGCTGGAAGGAAACCGTATTGAAATTGACGCACAATGCCCCGTTGGGGGCGTCGTAGGGTTCAAAGGAGTCGGATATGCCCGGAATCTCCAGGGGATTCGAAAAATAAGTGTCGTCCAGGAGAATGCCATGGATGGACCGGAGTTGATTTGCCAGAGTTTTGGCGATGACCGACAGGGATTCGGATACCAGGAATGGATCACCGAACCCTTGAGCGATGAGCCGGTTTTCGTCATCCAGATAAAAATCCGTATGAAAGCGATAATCGGATCCCAGATGCCTCAACGCCAAGAATGCAGTCAGGATTTTCAGCGTGGAGGCTGGGATTAAAGGGGTGTTTTCGTGCTTGGAAAAAAGGATATTCCCATGGTTATCGGCCACCAGAACGGCATCCTGTTTTCCGATCAGCGGGTCAAGACCGTACAGGGAAGCCGCGTAAAGGTTTTCTGATGCCAGAAAAGAAAGAAAATAAACGGCGAGGGGAAGGCCTATTCGTTTTAAATGGTTCCAAGGTTCCATGATTCAAATTCTCAAACTCATTCATGGCTCTCGAGGAGCAGGGTGACCGGACCGTCGTTGGTCAAGGCAACCTCCATTTTCGCTTGAAACCGACCGGTTTCAACTTTGATACCCGCCTTGCGGACCGATTCGACAAAATGGAGATAGAGCGGCTCGGCGCAATCCGGGGCAGCGGCGGAGATAAAAGAGGGACGTCTCCCTTTCCGGCAGTCGCCGTATAGAGTGAACTGGGATACCACCAGCATTTTCCCGGCGGTTTCCAAGAGAGAACGGTTCATTTTCCCCGCGTCGTCTTCGAAGACGCGCAAGTGACTGATCTTTTGCGCGAGGTATTCGGCATCGGCGCTTCTGTCCTCATGGTGTATCCCCAAAAAGACCAAAAGCCCCTCTCGGATGCCGGCCACCGTTTCTCCGTTGACGCTCACCGAGCATTTCTTCACCCTCTGAACCACGGCCCTCATGGCCCCTCCCCGATCCTGATGTACTTAAGTGATGAAGGGAATCCTTCAAGGGAACCTCCGGATATTGCCAGCCGCCACCAGATACAGCAGTGCGGCATCCGGATCAAGCCCGAGCAGCTTTCGCGCCTCCCCATCGTAGAAGGCTCCGATGCCGCAACACCCGAGTTCCAGAGTTGTGCATGCCAGGTAAACGGCTTGACCCAGGCGGCCGGCGGCGACCATGGCATACCGATAGCCGCGCGCTCCCCACAGCTCGTCCAGCAATCTAAGGTGCGTCATGAATAGAAAATGGAGCGAAGCGTTTTTAAGCCATTCCTGATCGAGACAAACCGAGGCTATCTGGTTCGCAAATACCCCGGCTTGAACCAGCCCGAAGGTACGATGTTCGGTATCCATCAAATAAAAACCAGGTAAAAGTCCTTCTACCGTGTGGGCTAAAAAACCGCAAGCAAGCACGCCTTCATAAGGCGGCAGCGCTCGATGACCGGCGGCTGCAGCGGCCACCAGATCGATAAGGCTTGCAAACACTTCTTGTCTCATTTCCATTGGGACGAAATTTCTATGGGAACGCCGGTTCAAAACGCTTTGAGCAAAGGTCGATCCTGAGGCTTCGGCTTTGGGCTGAGGGAGGGGATCCCAGGAAGAAACCTTGATTCCAAATGCATCCATCATGGGTACTTGGGGTCGTGCGCCGAGTCGAATCGTGTTGCCGGATATATGGATATCGAGGATCTCGGGAAATGTCATTTCCCTTGCCGATACAATGCTTGCATCGGTGACCTCGGGTCCCAGGGGGGAAAGGGGAGAGGTCTTTCTTTTCCTTGGTGCTTCTTTTCCCGTCAGGGGAATTTCGGCCAGGCAGACCTCCTTTGCGGGATCAAATCCCATCAGTTGAAGGGCCTGTTCATCGTTGAAGTCCAGCGATACAGCGGGAGACAGCCGATAGACATCCAGAGCAAGAACGAGGTTTTCGATCAAATGGCCGGCATCCAACAGCACATAGCGATAGGCCCGCTTGCGATATTTCCAGCTGCTCCGGAAAAAAATGCCGGACACATAGAATGTCAATATTTTGTCAGAAATCGGGATGTCATTGAAAATCGGTCCCAAGGCATACCGAAAGTCCCCCGATCGAAGCGGTACGAGGACATGCCGGGTCGTATCGAAGTGGTACAAGCCGGTGGAAACACCTTTCATATTCCATGCGCCCACATAGATTTCCGCAGGGTAGAGGGCCCCGGCCGAAGGAACGCTCCGGAAAAAGAAATCTTCTCCAATCGCCTTGCGCCGAGCGGTAAGTCCGTAGGCGAGAAAAAGTATGGTGGAGAGCTGGACTACGGCAAGGTTTGCGGCACAAGTCGCGCCTTCAATTTGGCAAGCATAAAGCGAACGTAGAGAGATCTTCGGAAATTCGAACTCCCGGGGCAAGGGAATGGACTTGCGCCCTTCGTAAAACTTATAGGTGTGCGGTAAGTTGGCCCAGTCCAGCCCGCCACCTTGCATGCGATCCCTCTCGTAGCTCGTTAAATGATGATAACCTGAAGCCGACTGCTGCATGGACATCTCCTGTTCATTGACCAAGCGAAGGATCGTTTTTCTCTCCCGGTTTTTCAAGCGAGACTCGGTATTTGCGCACAAAGTCGACGGGGTGATAAGAAAGCTTGGCTTTCCTCAAGCCCGGGTTATCGAGATCCTGCTCCCGATTCACCATGCGAAACGCGTTTACGTGATGCGAAAGAAAAAGTTGGTTGATGGTTTGGTAGACCCCTGGATATCCGGGATCTCCTTTTTCAAAATGGATTAAGAGTGTATCCGAATCGAGCCTTTCTCCGAGGGTGTAGGCGATCATTTTCCCTTTGCAAAGGATACCGCCTCCGAAAAGATCTCTGAAATGAGAAAATGTGCCGAGGACCCGGGCGATGGCCTGATTTTCGGCATCAAGAACCTCGGAGGACTCGCAATCGTGCCATGTGCACCAGCTTTCCTGCATTAAGAGGGCATCAGCGATCCGGTCATCGTCAAGCGGCACATATTCAAAGGTAAATTTTTTAATGAACTGATTGACCAGGTTTTTCTTCTGGTGAAACCGGTTTCCTTTGAGGAGCACCATGTCTTCCATCCGGTACAGGTAATCCCAGTTTCCTCTCTCTTCTTCAAAATGAAGACGGCCGGGAAAGGCGATTTTCCAAGGTATTAGGAGCTGTTCCGGGACCCGGGTGAAAACGATGCCGGGGTTCCCCAGGTGCTGGAAATACAGCGGCCAGTCGATTTCTCCCCATGGGCCGACAGGTGCCCACAGGATTGGTCCGGGGCGATTCTGTCGGATCCAGATCAGGGGATCATGCCAGGCCCATTGAAGATCGTAGGCCTCTTTCCAACCCCATAAGTTAACCGAACTGTAATCCGATCCTTTTTGTGGCGTTTGGGAAAGGCGTTGCCGGTATGCGTCCATTTTTTCCAGCAAAATGGGTTCAAAAGCAAACAGCGGGGGGGTCATGGCGAGTTTCTCCATTGAAGTTGGGTTTTCATGGAGCCAGAGCAATCCTGAGATCCATGACGTTGGTATCCGTGGGACCGGTGATCACCAGGTCATCTAGAACCTTGAAAAAGGTATAGGCGTCGTTGTTATCGAGATGCCGCATGGGTTCCATTCCCATGGCATACGCCCTGGAGATGGTGATATCGTCTGCCACAGCGCCTGCCGCATCGGTGGGACCATCGGTGCCATCGGTGCCGGCGGAAAGCATGATGAGGGGGCCGCATCCGGCAATTTCTAAAGCTGCCTGCAAGGTAAACTCCTGATTTCTTCCACCCATGCCATTCCCGGTTACCTTCACTGTGGTTTCTCCCCCTGAAAGGATACAAGCGGGAGGAGGGATGGGGTTTCCTGTGCGATGGATCTCTCTGACTATCGCGGCATGAAAAAGGGCCGCTTCACGGGTGTCTCCTTGAATCGTGGATGAGAGAACCAGTGTGCGGTACCCCAGACGCTCCGATGTTGCCTTCGCAGCAGAAAGCGCTTCTGAATTACTTCCGATGATCCGGTTTTCCGTTTTTTCAAATATCGGTTCCCCCGGCTTGGGAGTTTCCGGGGTATTCCGGGAAAGGCCTCCGTTGAGGAGAGCCATAATGGATGTCGGAATTCTTTTTCCCAAGTCGTATTTGGAGACGATATTTAAACAATCTGCGAATGTGCTGGAGTCCGGAACCGTGGGTCCGGAAGCGATGACGTCTAAATCGTCTCCAACGACATCGGACAGGATCAACGTTATCAGCCGTGAAGGATAGGCGGCTTTGGCCAGTCTGCCTCCTTTGATTCTGGATACATGTTTCCGAATAGTATTGATTTCATGAATAGTTGCCCCACAGTTCAACAACACCGATATTGTGTGCTGTTTCTCTTCAAGCGAAATTCCCTCAATAGGGAGGGGAAGAAGGGCGGATCCGCCGCCGGAGAAAAGGGCGATGATGAGGTGATCGGGTCCGGCCCTTTGGACCATTTTCAGAATGGCGGATGCGCCTGCAACGCCTTGGGCATCTGGAATGGGATGACCCGCTTCGGTCAGGTGGATCCGGGACAGCGGATGGGTATGTCCGTATTTCACAGTAATACGCCCTTCTTCAATGCAATCACCCAGAACATCCTCTACCGCCTTTCCCATGGCCGCGGATGCTTTTCCAGCACCGATGACGATACACCGGCGAAAATGGGAAAAAGGGACTACAGGGTAATCCAAAAACAAATGATCTCCTTCCAGACGAAGGTGTCTTCGGACGGCTTTCCCCGCTTCTACAGCACATAGAGCATGCGAGAAGATGGTCAACGCATCTTTCCGTGCTTTTTTACGCTTTTGAGAGTCGTTATCCATGAAGTACCTGAAAGAACAAATTACCTGCTCTGCCGCATTTTCATCTCTATTTTGGAAACGCCGTATGGAAAAGGCGCTTTTCCGTTAAGAGAGCGTGAAATTCACTACCTTTCAATCGCTTCTCGTGTCAAGACGCAATCTTGGATGCCAGAGGCGCGAAACATTTCAGAAGAGCGCGATCGTCCAATGGACTTGACTTTACGATGGTACCCGGTATGATACCCACTCAATAGTACCACAGATACAAAAATCATCCCATCTCGGAGGGCCCATGTACTATCCAAAGATCTATCAGAAGTTCATTGAGCGATTTCCAGATCTCTTCGAATCTTTTGAGGCGTTGGGTCATCAGTGCCGAAGCGCCGGACCGATACCCGAAAAATATCAGAACCTGATCAAGCTTGGTATCGCCATCGGTGGTGATTCACGAGGCGCCGTGATGTCAGGAACACGGAAAGCTCTTCAATCGGGCGCCAGTCCAGAGGAAATATTCCACACGGTCCTGCTTTCCTTGACTACAACAGGGTTTCCCAACATGATGGGAGCCATGGCTCTGGTTGATGAGGTGATCCAGACTGCTTCCATCGACGGGCGGGAAAAAGATCGATAGGGTCACCAGCCGGCATCCATGGAGGCTCCCCTGAAAGAGCACAACACAGCGTTTCTGAAGTGTCAATTCCTGATGGCCATGCCCGGCTTGAGAGATCCCAATTTTGCTCAAACAGTCACCTGTATCTGTGAGCATTCGTCCATGGGGGCCTTCGGATTGATCATCAACCGCTTGCATCCCATGCTGACGGCAAAGGCGATTTTTGACGAGCTTAATCTTCGTTATCCTCAGGAGATAGGGTCCGTTCCCGTTTTTTGGGGAGGTCCTGTCCATGAAGGTGAGATTTTCATCCTTCATGGTCCACCGCTTCAATGGGAGGGATCCATTCGTATTTCTGCGACACTGTCCATGAGCAACACTCTCGACGTCCTTAGAGCAATAGTCATGGATCAAAGGCCGTCTGATTTCATGATCACGCTGGGATGCGCAGGGTGGGGACCCGGGCAACTGGAGTCGGAAATTAAAGCCAATGCCTGGCTGACCGGTCCCATCAAGGAAGGGGTTATTTTCGATACACCGGTTGAAAAAAGGTGGGAAAAGGCGATGAGGGGAATTGGAATCGATCCATCACTTTTGGCCGAGACGGCCGGACACGCATGAAACACAAAAGAAGAGGTTATGAACCATCAGCCAATTGCTGTGCTTGGGGTTTCGGCTTTTGTTTGGGCTTTCTTTTCTTTAAGCAGACCCTGTCTTTTCTAACAAAAGCGCACAGCTTGGGATTGTAATATTCTTTACAATTTAAAGGATTATAAAGCGGACATTCGGGATGCTTTTCAGACATGGACCATGGTTCCCTTCACTATTTGTTCGCATATGGCATCATTATCTGTTGTATAAATATCCTTTTACCACGGATCGCTTTATTTGGCAAGCCCCCCTGTCGGCCGCCCTCAAGTGGATCCTTTTCGACAAGCCCCGGTGGATCTTTTTTGAACACCTTTTAAATCTTTCCTGGAAAGGCCATGTTGACGCGCCATGAGGCAAACCCATAGTGAAATGCGCAACGAGCTTCTGGATGCCGATCAGGGACTCATCCACCTGCTCAATCGTCTTAAGTTGCTCCCACATGTTGCCGACGACGCATTTGAGGAATGGGAATCCGTTTGCACCGCCGTTCAAAAGCAGCTGGTCGAGGAGACGGTTCGTGTTGCCGTCGTCGGCGCCATCAAATCCGGGAAAAGCACTCTTGTCAACGCCCTTTTCAAGGGAGACTACCTCAAGCGAGGAGCCGGAGTGGTCACTTCCATCGTGACGCGAATCCGGTCAGGGAAGCGCCTGCGCGCAAGGCTCCATTTCAAAACCTGGGACGAAGTGAATGATGACGCCCGACAGGCCCTGATCCTTTTTCCTCGACAGGACGGATTTCCAGATCGGGAAGCCTTTGATATCCGACAAAAAGAGATCCGGGCCGGTTTGAAAAAAGCCCTGGAGTCCCTGGACTCGGAGCAGCTTGTAACGACGGAGACCCGCAATATTCACAGTGTTGTTCTTGCTTCTTACCTCAAAGGCTACGATCGGGTTTACGATCTCCTATCATCTCCCATGACCATTCGGGAATTCACGAATGCGGATTTCGAAAAGCACCGGCTGTTTGTCGGTGACGAGTCTCTTGCAGTTTATTTAAAGGATGTGATGTTGGAGATCCCCGCCGATCGTTTTGAAAGCCATATCGAGATCGCCGATTGCCAGGGCAGCGACGCCCCGAATCCACTCCATCTGGCCATGATCCAAGATTATCTCGCATCGACCCATCTGATCATTTACGTCATCAGCAGCAGGACCGGAATCCGCCAGGCGGACATCAAATTTCTTTCCATGATCAAAAAGATGGGGATACTCGACAATGCCCTTTTTGTGGCCAATTGTGATTTCAATGAGCACGATTCCATTGAAAACCTAATGGAAGTTGCGGAAAAAATCCGGAAAGATGTTGCGTTTATCCGGCCGGATCCAAGTCTTTTTGTCTTCTCCGCTCTGTTCAACCTTTTTTCATCGGACAAGGACGGCCTTTCGGAAAAAGACCGCAGCCGGATGCTGCAATGGGAAAAGGATGAAGGACCGCTCTCGTTTTCCAACGACCAAACCCGACGATTCGAATCCGAGCTTTTTAAACTGATTTATGGGGATCGGTCGCGACTCCTTTTGAAAAATCATGTGGAACGGCTCTGGATATTATCTTCCGGAATTTATCGATGGATTCGGATCATGGAAAAAGGGACCACCCAGGGTGCTTCCGATGTCCGACAGATTATTGAAAAACTTGAGAAACATCAAGAACGCGCGGAACAGGTCAAGTCCGTGATTCAAACCACCCTGGACGGCGCGGTTTTAAAATTGAAAGGTGAATTGAGATCGGATATCGACCGGTTTTTCGATACCGGTCCATCGGGGATCGGCAGCCGGATCATGAGGTTCATCCGGGAATGGGAGCCGTCTTATGATCGCTATCGAAGCCTAATGGAAAAAAGCGGTTTTTCTCAAGCCCTTTATCAAGTATTTTCGGATTTTAAAGAAAGTCTGGATGTGTTTATCGCCGAAACCATCAACCCTGAGGTAATCCGCTTTCTCAAGGATGCCGAGGCAAAGATAGTCGGTCATTTTACAGGCATGTCGGCTCCTTTTGAGGCCATGGTCCGCGACGCACTGGAAGAATACAATCGGAGCATGGGGACTCTGGGCATCCCTTCGTCCGTGGAGCCGCCATCAGCGCCTGTGAAGGTGGATATGGACTGGATCCGGGGGGGCGCCGGGATTCGATTGCCCGTAAATGAACTGGCTTTGCGCTACTCTGCCAAGATCCGCTCCGATGCATTCTTGCATTTCGGCTTTTTTTCCTTCACCGGATGGGTCATGAAATTGTTAAAAAAGGCGGCACCCGCCGAACGTGCCAAAGGGATTCAGTCCCTGCAAAAAGGAGTGCTGCGCATGAAGCAGGAGACGGAAAAATCCATTTCCCTTCACTTTAAAGACTATCGTGAAAACATTAAGTTTCAATATATCTTCAAGCTTTCGGAAGCGGCGTCCCGTTATCTATTGAATACGTTGATTCAGCGCTTACAAGACTATGCTTCCACTCTGATCCTTTTGGGTCGGACCGCGGATGGAAGAAGGCTCGAGGGAACGCAAGCACTGGAAACCATTCAATCGTCAAAAGCGATAGCACTTGAAATCCAGGAGCGGATACTGCAGATACGAGAGAGGATAGAGGGAATCACTCAATAAAAGGAGGGCGCATGGTAGGTACTCACGATTGCCGGACGATTGCCATCGCAAATGAAAAAGGAGGTGTGGGAAAGACGGTGATGACCATTAACCTGGGTGCCGCACTTTCCTTGAAAGGAAAAAGGATCCTCGTTGTGGATGCCGATCCCCAGGCCAACGCCACTCGAGGTTTGGGGGTGAGCATCCCGGAAGGGATGACCACGGTCTACGACCTCATGAAGGATCCGGCGATCCGCTCAACACGGGAGCGGGCTATAAAAACCCGATGGGATCGACTGGATTTAATCCCTTCCACAGTGGATCTTGCCGGTGCCGAAGTGGAACTGGTGGATATCAAAGGGCGGGAATACCGATTGAAAGAGGCCCTGGAAGGCCTGACGGAATCCTACGATTTCATTCTCATCGATACGCCTCCGAGCCTTTCCCTTTTGACAGTTAATGTGTTCGCATGCGCTCGGGAAATCCTGGTTCCCTGCCAGACTCATCCGTATTCCTATGAGGCTCTAGAGGAGCTTTTCGACACGGTTTCAGCCATTGGGCAGGAGATCAACCCGGAACTTTCGATTACTGGAATCGTGGCGACTTTTTTCGATGCCCGGACCCGGGTCAGCCACCGCATCGTGGAGAAATTGAAAGAGGATCCCCGATACGGCCCCCTGCTTTTCAATTCACAAATCAGGGTCAACACCACTATCGCAGACAGCGCTCTTTCTGGCAAGCCTGTCCTTTTTTATCGTAAAGGCAGCTTCGGCTCCATCGATTTCATGCAATTGGCGCAAGAGCTCTTGGAAAAAAAGACCTGACGGGAAACGGAGATTTACTCCTCATTTTGGCGTTGCCGATGAAACCGGTTCCGCCTTGAGTCGTTTGAGATTTGCCCGGGCAAATTCGATGCTCGGATCCAACTCCAATGCCATTTCATAATATCGGATGGCTTTCTTTTTTTCTTTCATCTCCAAGTAGTTGGACGCTATATTCGCATAATCGATGGCCGATGTGGGATCCAGTCTTATTACCTCTTTGAAATGCCGGATCGCCGTTTCATGCTCCTTAAGTTTGAAGTGGCAAAATCCCAAAAGATTGTGCAGATCCGTTCGTTCGGTATCATGGCCTATCCCTTCCTGAAGGGCGCCGATGGCTTCCCGATATCGACCTAAATCTTTGAGGCAGACCCCCATAAAGGCATAAATACTGCATAAGTCCTCAGCGTCAGGGGCCAGGTCGAGGGCGCGTCGAAAGTGGGTTAACGCCCTTTCCGGATCATTCAAAGTCAGGTGACAGGATCCCAGGTAGAATTGGATGTAATGCTTTAGAGGAAGTTTTTCGGCCATCCGGTTCAGCTCAATGATTGCCTGCCCAGGGGGGAGGTTTTCGGTCAAAAGCTTGGCGCAGAACATCCCCACGCTGCCTCCAACAGCCCGTTCCCTGAAGTGGGCGCCGGGGATGATCGTGTAAAAAGCGGGAATCTTCAACAACGTGTGGGTAGTGTCGATGACGAGCACGTCCATCTGTTTTTGCGACAGGGCCTCAACACATCGCATCACCTCGACTTTAAGGTTTGTGTCCGAAAGGTCCGGCAGCTGAGAAACCTCCAATATGGCCGGTGCGTGAGTGATAAACGGGATTTCTTCGAGGCTTCTGGGTTTAGGGAGACCGCTGGCCACATAGTTGGACGATGTGTTGAAATCGCCGGCTAGCTGGGCCACTTCGGTAAGCGCCCGGCTCAGAGCCTTCTGAGGGTTCGGCGTGGTGCCGGCTGTCCAGACAATCTCGCTTTTTTCCGGAAATGTCTCCGGATCCATGGCCAAAACCCCTATGGTAGGAATTCCCATGTCGAGGGTAAAATCGGAAATAAAAAGTTTCACACCGATCCGGTCATACTTTGCCAGCATCTCCAGGACAGTCGGATCCGTGACGCTTTTCGTCGACAGTATCGGCACCGGCGTGGCGTCTCGGCTCACCAATGCCGAGACATGGCGTTCCACCACCTCACAGATGCCCTGGCAGATGGCTTCTTCCGCACAGTTTCCGGCTGAAGGACCGTTGAACGCATTGATGGCATAGAACCAATCGAAAGGGACCTGGCAGGTTTCTCCCCGGGTGAGATTGTAAGCGCTTGTCCATTTTAAGGGGAGGGATTCAAATAAGCGGAGTCCGATTTCAAGTTCGTCGCTTTCATCGTGAACACTCTTTGCGATCAGAGAAAACGGGATAGCTTCTTTTTTAAGGGTGGAAAGACTTTGAACTGAAAAGTTGGCCTCGTTTTTCATGAAACTGAAGAAGCTGAACCGTTCCACCAGCTCCATTACCGCACTGGCCTCGGCCTGCTCCGGGGTGGCACCTTTTCCCATTTGTTTTCGGGTTCCGGTCACGGCTTCGGCGTCATGACCACAGATGCTGAAAAAGACGGGGATTCCCAGCCGGCCGTTATCGATCCGTGCCGTTTTCTCGAGGATTTTCAATCCGATGGCCTTCATTTTTTCTTTGACGTGCCGGACCGTTTCTTGGGGAGGCAACAATTTATCCTGGTCTAACGTAAATCCCTTGATAGCGTCTTTGAGAAAGCGGTTTCGTAACTGCATGGAAAATTTCCTGAAAAAGATGTGCTGCCCATATTTCCATTGGATGATGGAAGCCGTGTCCGGATGGTATTATATTTTCACGGTATGCAATACAAGGCTTTTTTTCGTTGACCCGCTTGGAACCGCATGTTATACAAGCCAGCCTGAATGGGGATGTAGCTCAGCTGGGAGAGCGCGGCGTTCGCAATGCCGAGGTCAGGGGTTCGATCCCCCTCATCTCCACTTTTTTGTTTAGAATGTATCATATGGTGGCCAAATGCCTGAATGCGCATCACCGTTGCAAGAAGCCTGAAAAATGAAACGATCCGCCGACATCAGTCGCAAAACCGGAGAAACCCAGATCCAGGTCAGATTGGATCTGGATGGAAGCGGCAAAGCCCATATCGATACTCCCATCCCGTTTTTCAATCATATGCTTTCCCTGTTTACGGTTCATGGCTTTTTCGATCTTTCCATTAAGGCATCGGGGGACATCGAAGTGGATTTCCATCACACCGTCGAAGATGTGGGGCTTGTGCTCGGAGATGCGCTTCGGGAGTCCCTGGCGGACCGAAAAGGGATTCGTCGATTCGGACATGCCGTCACACCGATGGACGAAGCCCTGAGTGCGGTGACGATGGACCTCTCCAACCGTCCGTTTCTGGTCTTCAAAGTTGATGTAACCGTAGCGGGGACAAGCGGATTCGACCTCTCCCTGGCCAAGGAATTTTTTCGGGCGTTGGCCACTCGGGGAGGAATGAATCTCCATATTCATGTTCCATATGGCGAAAATCATCACCACATCATCGAATCCATCTTCAAAGGGGCGGGACGGGCTCTCGGCAGGGCAACGTCGCTGGATGAACGCATCCGCCAAGTCCGTTCCACCAAGGGGCTCTTGTAACCGTTTCGCCGCAAGCCCATGGAATTTCATGAATATGATCGTGATTCCAGCAATCGATATTCGAGGGGGCAAGTGTGTCCGACTCAAACAGGGTCGTCGGGAACATGAAACGGTCTTTTCAGACGATCCGGTGCAAATGGCTGAAAGATGGGCTGAAAAAGGAGCTGAGATCCTCCATGTCGTGGATTTGGATGGCGCTTTTGAAAAGCGTCCCGTCAATCATTCCACTATTCGACGCATCATCGAAAAAGTCAACACCCCGATCCAGGTGGGAGGAGGGATCCGGGGCGCGGAAAGTATTCAGAAGTTCCTGGACATGGGAGTTGAGCGGGTCATCATCGGAACGACGGCACTTTCTGATCCGGAAATAGTCGAACGAGCAGCGGCGAAATATCCGAATAGAATAGCCGTGGGAATCGACGCCAGAGAAGGATGGGTTGCAGTGGACGGATGGACCCAGACCACCCGAATGCGGGCGGCGGATCTAGCCAAGCGATTCGAAGGGTTGGAACTGGCCGCGATTATCTTTACCGACATCCTTCGAGATGGCATGCAAACCGGACCCAATATCGAAGCCACGAGTAATTTTGCATCAGCCGTATCAACCCCGGTCATCGCTTCGGGCGGCGTTTCATCCTTGGATGACATTCGAAACCTTCTTCCCCTTGAAGCAGTCGGCGTGGTGGGTGTTATTACCGGCAAGGCGCTCTATAGTAATCGCTTTGACCTGAAAGAGGCGATCCAAATCGCCAGTCGTGTTTCACGATAAAAATAACCTCTTACAATCGATTTATTTCCAGATGACCCGTTAAAAAAGAAAGGAGCATGATAAAAAACTATTGACAAATAATTATTGAGCGTTTATATTAAAAAGGTTTGAAATCAAATCATAAAGTATGGTCATTATCCGTTCGATTGCCTCTTACTGATGATAAAAACGAGCGGTCGTATTCAGTCAATCCTGACAGGTCCTTCCCATAACCGTCAATACCCTTGCAAAATCGTGGAGGGTGCCCTTCTTGACCGGGTGGATTCCAGACGAGAAGATCTCGGAGATCAGAAGCGCATCCGACATTGTTGAGGTGATTTCCGAAGTGGTGATTCTGAAAAGGGCGGGGAGGAATTTCATCGGGCTCTGCCCGTTTCACGCTGAAAAAACCCCTTCATTCACAGTCAGCCCCGAAAAGCAGATTTTTTACTGTTTCGGCTGTGGTGAGGGCGGCAACATCCTCACCTTTCTGATGAAATATCAAGGAACCTCATTTTTTGAAGCAACCACTGCCTTGGCAAAGCGATATGGTATTTCCCTGCCCGAAAGGACGGCTTCGTCCAGACAGCAATATGTCAGAACCGACCGAGAGCTCATCCTTGAAATCAACCAAATGGCCATGGAGTATTACCACACGATCCTTTTGAACGAATTAAACGGGGAGGTCGGAAGGGTATACCTCGATGAACGAGGCATCAACGATGCCACTTTGGAAGCGTTTCAGATCGGATATGCGCCCAAGGGATGGGACCATTTTGCCGAGCATTTGAATCGGAAACGCATCCCGGCGGATACGGCTTTTAAATCGGGTCTCGTCATCCCCAGGAAAAAAGGAGGCGGAGGCTACGACCGCTTCAGGGAGCGGATTCTTTTCCCCATCCGGGATTTGGGAGGCCAGGTGATCGGATTCGGAGGGCGTGTCCTGGACGATTCCCTTCCTAAATACCTCAATTCACCGGAAACATCGACCTTCCAGAAGGGCCGTTCGCTGTATGGCTTGGATCGAGCGAGGAAAGCGTGCCGGGAGTCCGATTCGGTGATTATCGTGGAGGGGTATTTTGATGTCATTGCGCTCCATCAGCATGGCATAGAGAATACTGTAGCCACGCTGGGGACCGGGGTAACGCCGGATCACATCAGGCTCTTGAAAGGATTTGCCCAGACTTTTTACTTTGTATTCGATCCGGACGTGGCGGGAATTAAAGCCGTCGAACGGATTATTCCGATTCTTATCCGTGAAAACGTGACTGCTCGCATCGTCAGGCTTCCAGACGGGAAGGACCCGGATGTATTCGTCCGAGAAAAAGGTCCGGAAACGTTTTCCGATCTGGTGGCTCGATCATTGCCGGCCATGTCCTTTTTAATCGAATCTGCAAAGATACGGCACGGACTTACCCCTTCAGGGAAAAGCCGCATTGTATCCGACCTGGAAAACACTCTGGCTTCCATTGACGATGAGATCAACCGGTCTATATTCGTGAAAGCCGCTGCCGAAGGGATTGGGATTGAAGAGAATTTGCTTTTTCAAAGAGTGCTCCGCATAATGCATAAGAGTGGAGCCAAGGAGACCTTTGGAGACGATTTTCAACAAGGTGGGCCCACCGATAATGTCTTTTCAACGGATCAGCCAGTTCGTTTCGAAAAGAAAATCCTCACCATGATGCTACAATATCCAGTCATGATACCCGAAATTCGAACGCGCAGGATCGTGGAACGATTTTCGGACTCTGCCCTAAAGGATATCGGTCAGCTGATTCTAAGCTATTCAGGCACACCCGAGGCATTGATTCCTGAGGTTGTTTCCATGGGCAAAGATCCGGAAACGGGGAAACGCATCGTTCACCTGGCTGCCGGAGAAGATTCCTGGAATACTGAGGGATGTTTGAAACTGATCCGGCAATTTGAATTCCATTGCCACCGCCCCGAAAGGGCTGACTTGAATGCACGGATTCATGCCGCACAAAAAGAGAACGATCATGCCCTTCTGACGAACCTTTTGAAAGAAAAACAGAGGATGATTCAAAAGCGGGATTAATCCCTTAAGGGAGGTCATCGGCTATGCCTAAAAAGCAGAATAAATGGAAAAACAAATTGAAAACAATGAAAAAAACCGAAACTCAGGCCATGAACGGAACCCAAGATACTAAGGCGGCCTCCGCAGGCACGAAATCGTTTCGGCCAATTTTAGTAAAGGGGCAAAAGAAAGGCTCCCTAAACGCGGAACAAGAAAAAAAAGTGCTGAGGCAAAACCGCTTTTCCCGGGAACAAGCAGAAGAGCAGGAAGTGATGCATAACGATCTCGACATCGAAGTGCTGGACAAAGAAGAGCCTAAATCGATAAATAATCTACAGGACGTTAGAAGCAAAAGCATTCCCGATCCTGAATTCGCTTCGGAACTGGGAGGGATTACAGATCCCGTCAAGATGTACTTGCGGGAAATGGGAATGGTTACCCTCCTGACCCGTGAAGGTGAAGTGGAAATCGCTAAAAAAATAGAACAGGGAGAGCAAGAAGTATTGAGATGCCTACTGGAAACCCAGATCGGCGTAGATCGAATTCTTGGCCTCGGAGAACAAATCGAAAACGGCCTAATCCGCCCCAAACACGTTCTCAGAGACATTGATGAGGGCGATGCCTATGTGGATGAGGCTGTAAAAATCGAAGGGTTCGTGAAAACCATCCACGAGGTTCGAAAAATTGATGAGGAGAACCTGGAATTCAGGGAGCAGCTCTTTTCACCCCTGTTTCCCCAAAGCGAAAAACGGGCGATTCGAAAAAATATCAATCGTCGCAACCTGAAGATTCTCGATTTTCTCAAGGACTGGCGTCTTGAAGGATCGGTGATGGAGGGCATCGAAGAGGATATACGTAAAGAGATCGATGAACTTAGGGCCTTAAATGATGAACTGTCCGAGCGAGCGTCGTCCATGAACATTTCGATCACCGGCCTTTGCGATAAGTTCAGGTCTAAAACCGAATTCCTGAAATGGGCAAGGAGCCGCACATCGCTGAAAGTCGTCGAACTGACCCGGTTTTTTGTCGATACCAGGGGGCTCCTTGAAAAAATCCAGGCGCGGGAAAGGACCAATTGGGCTGACATGCATGCGCTCAAGCGTATCATTGTTAAGGTCGAAGAAGGACACCAAAAGGTCAAAATGGCCAAAAGCGAGCTGACCAGGGCCAATTTAAGACTGGTAGTCAGTATCGCGAAGAAATACACAAACCGGGGCCTCCAGTTCCTGGATTTAATTCAAGAAGGAAATATTGGCCTGATGAAAGCGGTGGACAAATTTGAATACCGTCGGGGATACAAATTTTCTACCTACGCTACATGGTGGATCCGTCAGGCCATCACTCGGGCCATTGCGGATCAGGCCAGAACCATACGCATCCCGGTCCACATGATCGAGACCATCAACAAGCTGATCCGAACTTCCCGGTACCTTGTACAGGAACTCGGGAGGGAGCCCACACCCGAAGAGATTGCCGAAAAAATGGAAATCCCCATCGACAAGGTCCGCAAGGTTCTCAAGATCGCACGGGAGCCGATTTCGTTGGAAACGCCCATTGGGGAAGAAGAGGACAGCCACCTAGGCGATTTCATTGAAGATAAAAAGTTTCTTCTTCCTTCAGAAGCGGCGGTAAATTTGAACCTGGCAGAACATACTCGAAAGGTCCTGGCAACACTCACGCCCCGGGAGGAAAAAGTTCTCAGAATGCGCTTCGGGATCGGTGAAAAAGCCGATCATACACTGGAAGAAGTCGGCCAGGATTTTGCCGTCACCCGGGAACGGATCCGTCAGATTGAAGCTAAAGCGCTCCGAAAGCTTCGGCACCCAACCCGGAGTCGCCGGCTCAAGGGATTCATTGAAAACTGATCGCGGATTATCCTTACCATCGGGGGTCACTGGCCACCCATGGAGAGGGTGCTTTAAACTGCAACGGCGGGCGCATTCCCCGTTCTGCTGCGGTGGGACTGCTGGGTTAACAAACGAATCTTGAAATGGATCGAAAAGCCTTGCGCTATAGAATTTCACGCAGCTTGATACAGGCTCTTCAATCTTTCAGCTGTTAGAGGTGGAAGACAGGGGCATGGCAGCAACCCATAGAGTGCTGCTGCAACCAGACGCACCGCACCCGGTTTGAATTCACCCAATCATTGATGAAATCGTAAAAACTTAAAATTAGGATGGCAAAGTAAAAAGCTTCAGATGCAAGGCGCGCAAATCCTGAGAAATGAGGCGTACATATGGGTACGCCGCAATGACAAAGGATGCAGTGCAACGCAGCAGATGGACTTTTTACGAAGCCATCAATCATTGACAAGATGAGAATCCAAAGATAAGAACCAAATTAAAACTTTTTGCTCAAAGCAGCGAGAGAACTTCGACCGTAATGGATTTTGATCCAAGTTAATCGCTCGCTAACCCCGCAACGAGTTGCGGAAATTGAGATTGATAGAGCGATTCAAGGGCGTGGGCCCATAGCTCAGCTGGTAGAGCCACCGGCTCATAACCGGTCGGTCCCTGGTTCGAATCCAGGTGGGCCCATTTTTTATATCTGATCAAAAAAATACACCCGGGAATATTTCAAAGAAAAAAGCCGTCACTGAAACAGACATGAGGACTGCTACCGTCCATGATATCGCCCGTCTCATAGAACAAGAAACGCCTCCCGGCTTGGCAGAGACATGGGATAATGTGGGACTTCAAGTGGGTGACCGGGACTGGTCGGTGCGCAAGATCTGGGTGGCTTTGGACGCAACGAGGACTGTCATCGACAAGGCCGTGAAAAGCCGAATCGACATGCTTATCACCCACCACCCGCTCCTTTTCAGACCCCTCAAAACCCTCGACCTCGCAACTCCCATCGGTCATATTCTCGAAAAAACGGTCAGGCATCGTCTCGCCGTCTATTCAGCCCATACCAACCTGGACCGTATCAAAGGCGGGGTCAATGATATATTGGCGGATAGGCTTGGATTGCGCGATCCGGTCATCATGGATGCGGAACAAAATGGCGAAAAGGGCGGGTATTCCCGGATGGGTATTTTGGATACTCCCCGACTACTCAAAGCCTATGTGAAAATGCTCAAAAAAAACCTGGGCCTTTCCCATATCCGGTTTTCCGGTGATCCGAAGATGGCAATCCACAAGGTAGCCCTGTGTGCAGGGAGCGGGTCCGGTCTTCTGGACGTATTTCTTGGCTCGGATGCCGATGTCTTTGTGAGTGGAGACCTCAAATATCACGATGCCAGGCGGATTCAAGATTACGGCCGAGGTCTCATCGATATCGGTCATTTTCATTCCGAATATTTATTCATTGAGGTGTGGATAAGCCGCCTTCAGGAATCGATCCATCGAAATGATTTCGATGTTATCGTTCAGCATTGCCCTATGGAGACCGATCCTTTTACCGTTTTATGAAAGATAAGAACAGAGATGTGTGTTTAAACCACAGATCGGATGGAAAATGAACGAACAATTGAAGATACTCCTGACACTTCAACACCTTGAAATTCATATCCATAAGACTCAAGAAAAACTCAAGGTGTTAGCCCAGCAATTTAATCGCCTGGATGAGGAATTTATATCTTTAAAGGAAATTTTAGAAAAGACAAAAGATGCGCTCAACGAAATGCGTAAAGCGTATCGCTCCATGGAATCGGATGTTCAGACGGTTCAGGCCCGTCTTCAAAAAAGTGAGGTCTCATTGAGATCTGTCAAGACCAACCGGGAGTACCAATCAATGCTTAAAGAGATCGATGATCAAAAAAATAAGATCTGGTCTATGGAAGATGTGATGCTGGAATATTTAGAAAATATTGAAAAGAAAGAAGCGGAACTCAAAGCGAAAACAGAGGAATGCCATTCGTTCGAACTCCAGGCCGAGAGAGAAAAAACGAGGATAGCACTTGAAAGGGAGGATGTCGAAAAGCAACTGGATAGTATCCTTGAAAGCCGACAAGAGATCTCTGGAAAAATCCCTGCGGACTTGGTGCAAGAATACCTGTTGATCAAAGGACGGGTGGGGGACGTGGCAGTGGCGGCAGCGAAAAATGCCGTGTGTCACGGATGCCATATGAATATCCCGCCTCAGATGTACAACGAACTCCAACAAAAAGACGAAATCGCCTATTGTCCCCATTGCCAGAGGATGATATATTGGACTAAAAAAGAGGAGATCATTATCGAAGAAGAGTTTTCGGTGCCGAAGGACTGATCTGAAAACTTGCGGTCGAAGCAGCACAAGCGGTCGCCGGACCCTTCAGGGATCCGGAGGAAAGTCCGAACATCGAAGGGCAGGGTGCTCCATAACGTGGAGTCGCGGCAACGCGAAGGAAAGTGCAACAGAAAGGACACCGCCTCGCCCTAGGGCGGGGTAAGGGTGAAACGGTGCGGTAAGAGCGCACCAGTTCCCCGGGTGACCGGGGAAGCTCGGCAAACCCCACCCGGTGCAAGACCAAATAGGGGAACACCAGAGGGTGGCCCGCCCGAGTTCCCGGGTAGGTCGCATAAGGATCCGGGCAACCGGTTCCTCCAGATGAATGACCGCTGCTCGGCCAGGGGTAACCCGGACCGGGTACAGAATTCGGCTTACGGGCTGCTCCGACCGCATTATCTTTTCCCGGAACGATTCGACATGTCGCTTCATTCTCTTTTTTCATCAGATGAGGGTCTCGGATCCCCGGATTTCAGGGTGCAATTCAGTCAGGAGTCTACGAGTGGCAAAGGCCATGTTCCAGGAAATTGAAAACGGAAAGAAAATATACAAAATATCCTTTGGAGAGAAGGTCAGGATTTTTTCCTATGACTACCTGAAATGTTGCCTTTATTTGAGGAACCAGTCTTCGGCGGTGCTGGTTTTTACCAAAAAGCTTTATGCCACATTGATTTTTTCTTCTCAACTCCTCGAGGATTTGCTCGATTTCCATGGCGCAAAGAACAGCAGCAACTGGTATTTCTACCGGGAGCTGTCCGCCGCTATTCGTCATTTAAGCCTGAGTGGCTACTCCCAGCAGCACATTTCGAATCGGATCCGGTTTTACGATCTGCCGGATACGGAAGACTTCGACCGGGAACGACATGCGACCCATCAGTTCATCAAGGCATCGATCCTGAAGCTGGCGCCGGTCATTCTGGAGGAGGGGAAGCGTTTGGAGATTTCCCTGCCGGAGAAGGGTTTCGATGCTTCGGCATTTCCGGGAGTTGCCACAAGCGAGTTGCTGGAATTCGACATCGATGATCTCAACAAAGATCAACAGAAGAAAAATATCGTCAAAATCGCCAGTGAATTCCTTCAGGTGGCGGAAGCCGTAGATCATCTCGGGATATTCAAGCACTACAACGTGGAGGAGATACGGCAAATTATTCCCTCCAAGATCAACGAGGTGGAAATCCGGCGATTCGAAATGCTGGTGCACAACCTGCAGTCCGCTTTTGATACGTATGTGATTCATGGCGGCTATCGGTTCGGCAACAGAAAGCTTAAACAGCTTCGGGGATATTTTTCCCTGGTTTTTCACCTGCTCCAGACTGCGGGACACCTTTTACATTTTTATGAACGTCATCTTTTCGATGCGGGGTACAAACATGTTTATCAGCAGGTACGGGAACGCATGGTCGACCTTGTCCATCCGGATATCCTCCTGGATCGGATTATCAACTGTTGTCTGTTTTACACCTGCCATTTTCTGACTGGAGGAAAGACTCTGGCCCGCGAGATTCTGAATGAAAACATCGAACGGGGGTCCATCACAGTGGGTATTCCGATCAGCTTGGGGTTCCATGCCAGGCCGAGCCTTTTGGTCGCAAAGATTGTCCAGCACTACGGCGGTCATGTAGAACTGTGCGTGGGGGAGGACCGTTTCGATGCCGGCAGTGTTCTCGATATCCAGTGGGCAGGGGGAAAGATCCAGAAAGAACAAATCACGGCAGTCCGATTTGAAGGGGATAGCAGGGCACTAAAAGATATCGAAATCCTGGCAAGCGTGAATTACGGCGAGGATACCATGGGCAAGGGTGTCCCTCTTCCCAAAGAACTCCGCTACCTTGTTTGATTCCATACCTCCCTTTGGCATAACCCCATCACATATGGAAACCATCGGGATTATCGTCGCAGCCGGCAAGGGGATCCGCATGCAGGCCAAAATCCGGAAGCAGTATCTGATCCTTGATGGGCTGCCTATGCTGTGTCACTGTTTGCTGGCTTTCGATGCATGCCCGGAGATCGATCGGATTTTAATGGTAATCCCCGACGAGGATAAAGAATTCTGTAAACAGTGCATCCTTCAGCCAATATCTCTTGAACACTCCGTGGAACTGATTCCCGGAGGGGAAGAGCGCCAGGATTCGGTATATAGCGCCCTCTTGGTCGCTGAGGGCATATCATCTATTGTGGCGATACACGACGGTGTACGTCCTTTTGTGCTTTCGCAGCATATCAGCGAGACTATTCATTGCGCCGAATCGAACGGTGCGGCTGTTTTAGCGATTCCCGCCACCGATACACTTAAGAGAGTCGACGAGTCCCTTAAGGTCCGTGAAACCATTGACAGGAAGGGTGTGTGGATCGCTCAAACCCCTCAATCCTTCCGGTACGATATCATTCGAGATGCTCATGAGAAGGCCAAACGGGAAGGGGTGTTGGCCACGGACGACGCTCATCTGGTCGAACGGGCAGGGTATCCGGTGAAACTGGTACGCGGCAGCAGGTTCAACATCAAGGTCACCACACCGGAAGATCTGAGCATGGCTAAGGCTTTGCGAAGTCAAATACGTCCTGATGTTTTCCGACACTCGGGAAAACAACTGTAGGCGGAGGATTTACGGTTTCAAGAGTAGGGTTTATTGAAAGTTTTCAAAGCGTTTCGGGCCGGACAAAAACACGGAGGGTCTGCATCATCGCAGACCCTCCGTGTTTTTGAGAGGTTCAGAGACGTTTGTTAGAAGAGGCCGGAAACTCTTCCGGTTTTGACGTCGACATCCACGCGGCGGAAAGCCGGGTCTGAACTGGTTCCGGGCATCAGGCTGATGGTGCCGCAGCAGGGGCACAGGAACTTGGCGCCGGAGAAGATCAGCACGTCGCGGATGGGCAGGGTCCAGCCTTTGGGAGTACCCTTGACTGCCGGATCATGGGTCAGGGACAGATGGGTCTTGACCATCATGGTGGTGTAATCGTCATACTTGGATTCGGCCTCGAGCATCTTGGCCTTGGCCTCGGCATCAGGCGTCCAGGCCACACCAGCTGCGCCGTAAACGTTCTTGGCAATCAGGTTTACGCGTTCGCGCAGCTTCATTTCCAGCGGATACAGAAATTTAAACTCGGGCTTACCTTTACAGGCATCTATGACTGCGTCGGCGAGTTCCAGGGCGCCGTCGCCGCCGTTGGCCCAGTGGGTGGAAACCGCACAGCGCGCGCCTGCTTTCTCGGCGTGTTTGCGCACCATGGCGATTTCGTCCTTGGTGTCGGTGTGGAAGCAGTTGATGCAGACCACCGGGTTGATGCCGGACATCCGGATGGTGTTGATGTGTTGTACCATGTTGGCTGCGCCTTTTTCCAGCAGGCTCAGGTTTTCTTTCTGATAATCTTTGGGCAGCGGCAGGCCGGCCACGACCTTGGGTCCGCCGCCGTGCATCTTGAGAGCCCGGATGGTGGTGGTGAGCACGGAAACATGGGGTTTCAGGCCGCTGTAACGGCACTTGACGTTCCAGAATTTTTCGAAGCCGATGTCGGCGCCGAAGCCGGACTCGGTCACGTGATAGTCGAACATTTTCAGACCGACCCGGTCGGCGATGATCGAGGACTGGCCCACGGCGATGTTGGCAAACGGCCCGGCATGAACCATTAGAGGCTGGTATTCGACTGTGGACATGAGGGTCGGGTTAATGGTGTTGCGCATCCAGGCGGTCATGGCATTACCGACCTCAAGGTCTCGGGTGGTGATCACCTTGCCGCTCTTATCAAAGGCCACTGTGATATTGTTGAGTTTTTCCTTCAGGTCAGCCAGGTCGCGCACGATGGAAAGAATCGCCATCAGCTCGGAGCTTACCGCAATCCCGAACTTGGACTGCATCAGGAAACCGTCCTGTCGACCGCCCATGCCGATGATGATGTTTCGCAAGGACTGGGCGCAGAAGTCCATGATCCAGCCCATCTCCACGCGGGTAGGATCGACGTTCAACCGGCGCATACGGGTAAGGCGTGCGAGCTGTTCGTCGTTGTAGTTCCGCTCGTGCTGCATTCTGGCGGTTAAGGCCACCAGGGCCAGGTTGTGAGCGTTCATGATGTCGTTGATGTCGCCGGTTAAACCCATGGAAAATTCGGTCATGGGAATCAGAAGGGCGTTGCCGCCGCCGGCTGCGGTCCCTTTGATGTTCATGGTCGGGCCGCCCGATGGCTGCCGCAGACAACCGCCGACATTCACACCTCGTTTGCCGAGGCCTTCCATGAGACCGCAGGAAGTGGTGCTCTTGCCTTCGCCCAGCGGTGTAGGGGTAATCGCGGTCACCTCGATGTACTTGCCGTCCGGTTTGTCCTTGAGCCGCTCGATGATCTTTAAAAAATCCAGTCCTGCATCAACCTGACCCATAGGAAGCATTTCGTCCTTCTTTAGACCCAGTTTTTCCCGCCATTGTTCCGGGGTGGGCATCTTCTTTTCAGCTGCTTCCGAAATCTGCCAGTCCGCCATCTTTGTTGCGTCGTACGCCATGTTTCATGCCTCCTTGTCTTGATTGCATTTTAAAAATGGGCTCTGACAGCCCGTTTGATAAACAATTTTCATCGATATAGGGGAATTCCCCTAAAGGTTGAACCGCTATCATTTAAAAAAACCTTTTGCAAGGAATAAATAACAGATTTTACCGGAACCGGTTATCAGGCTTTTTGTCCGGCCTGTAAATGGCCTAACCGGAAAATGATTTCAACGCAAATTGAGCTCTTCGCTTTGTAATATGTACAATCGAAAATAAAACCCTTTTTTGTCCATCAGCGCTTCATGATCTCCATATTCCACCACCCGGCCGTGATTCAGGACGAGGATCTGATCGGCTCTGCGGGCCGTGGAAAGCCGGTGGGCGATGAGGATGCACGTCTTTACAGTCGTGAGGATGGTCAGGGCGTTTTGGATGAGGGATTCGGTCTGGGAATCGATGTACGATGTGGCCTCATCCAGAATGATAAGGTCCGGATCCCTGGCAAGTGCCCGGGCGATGGAGACGAGCTGACGTTCCCCGCTTGAAAGCGACTTCCCGCCCTCTGAAACTGCGGTTTGGATCCCCTCGGGAAGGCGTCGGATCAGGGGCATGCAACCGGCTTGTTCCAAAATCCGTACAGTTTCTTCTTCATCTGAAATTCCGGTCCCCTGAAAAATATTTTCGTAAAGTGTACCGGAAAAGAGGAACGGATCCTGGGTGACCAATGCCATCTTTTTGCGCAAAAGATGAGGATCCCACCTTCTCGAATCGATGCCGTTTATTAATATTTTTCCGGATACGGGATCGTAAAAGCGAGGGATCAGGTTGATCAGTGTGGTTTTCCCGGATCCCGTAGGGCCGATGACGGCCAGGGTTTTGCCGGGGAAAACCTTAAAGGAGACCCGATCCAGAACCGGCTCTCCTTTCATATAGTAGAAGGATACGTCTTCAAAAGTTATGCTTTGAATGCCAAGATACGAGGAGATCTCGGAAAGAGTGTCGACAGGAGGCCTTTCAAGGGATTCCCGAGCATCCAGGATCAGGAATATCCGTTCGGCAGAAGCCATGGCATTTTGCATCACGTTGTATTTTTCGGCCAGATCTCGAATGGGGTTGAAGAACATTCGCATGTAGGACAGAAATGCGACGAGGGATCCCAGGCTGATGCGACTGGATATCGCTGCCCCGCCGCCAAAGTAGATAATGACTGCAATGGCGACGGCTCCCAGGAGTTCGATGAGCGGCATGAAAATGGCAAATACACGGATCTGCTGCATACCCGCCATGAAGTTTTCATGGTTGAGCTTTTCGAATTGCCGAAAATTTTTCGCTTCGTGCCGAAACAATTGGATCACTCGAATGCCAGCAATGGTCTCAGAGATATGCGTGTTGATTTCGGCGAGTTTGATTCTCAGTGTCCGAAATGCATCCCGGGCCAGATTGGCAAACCGGAAGGATGCGATAACGACAAGAGGCAGGATGGCAAAAGAGATCAGCGCCAATTTCCAGTCGATTACGAGAAGCACGGCAGCGATTCCGAACAGCAGGAAGAGATCCTTGAAAATAACAACAATCACCGAGGTAAATAATTCGTTCATATTCTGTACGTCGTTGGTGACCCGGGTAACGAGCCGCCCTACCGGATTTCTGGTGAAAAAAGCTAAAATCTGGTTTTCAATATGGGTAAAGAGGGCGATCCTTAAGTCATGCATAATGGATTGACCGGTATATTCCAGGACCATGACCTGAAAGAAATTGAAAACGAAGCTGGCGATGACCAGAGCCAGAAGCACTCCAGCGGCGATCCCCACACCCCACAGGTCTTTTTGACGCAATTTTTTCAGATCTTCGGAATCCATTGACCGAAGGTGTTCGTAAGGAATCGTTGCCGTGCCTTCCTTCACCAGGAATTGCTCCGGATATCGGGAGATGATTTCCTGATTCACCGGGTCTGCGAAATTGACGCTATAGCTGCGCGTTAAAGGTTGAGTTTGTGAGGGTTCATGTGAGTTTGAGGCATCCGATACCGGTACGATGTAACGGTCAATGGCAACTTTGGTCACGTAAGGGATGGCAAGATCCAAAAGGGTCAAAATTAAAACCAGGACGATGGTCAGCAAGAAAAGCCATCGGTAAGGCCTGGAGTACGGATATAAGCGTCCGACCAGTTTCAGGTTGTCGGGTTTTCCGAGCCGATCTTCCTCAAAATAGCCGAAATCACCGTACACCGAATTCTTCCTCGATGGTCTGTAGCTGGTGGTTTCTTAGGAAATAGGGGCTCGAAACCAGGAGTTCGGCATGGGTTCCATAAGCGACAATGTGTCCCTGATCCATCACGATGATGCGGTCTGCAAAACGCAGGGCTGAAAGTCGATGAGAGACAATAATGACCGTCCTTTTTCGGGGATCAGAAAAGATCCCTTGGATGATCCGGTGACCGGTAGCCATATCCACCTGGCTGATAGGATCATCCAAGACCAGGATAGGGGCATCTAAGAGGAAGGTCCGTGCAAGTGCCACTCTTTGCTTCTGACCGCCTGAAAGAATGATTCCCCTTTCACCCACCAGAGTTTTCAACCGATCCGGAAATTCCTGGATGGTTAAATCCAGGGCCGCTTTCTTAAGGGCATCCCAAACCATCTCCTCCGTGACCCCGGCTTTCCCGAGGGTGATGTTCTGCTCGATGGTGTCCGCGAAAAGAAATGCCTCCTGAGGCAAGAAGGCGATATAAGTCCTTAAGGAACCCGGATCCATATCCCGGATATCGGTTTTTCCCAACAAGACGGATCCGTGCGTCACATCGTAAAGACGGGGGATCAGGCTTATCAAGGTCGATTTGCCGGAGCCCGGCGGACCCACGATACCCAGAACCGTTCCATACGGAACCTCCAGATCGATGAGATCCAATGCCGGGCGTGTTTTCTCTGCTTCACTCCGGACGGCATAAGAAAAGGAAACCCCTTTAAAGGACAGATCCAGGTTTCCCGGAGCCCGTGCTTTTTCCGGATCCACCGGGGCCACTTCAGGAAGCGTGTTTAAGATTTTCTCAATCCGCTCCAGAGAAGCACCCCCGCGCTGGATTAGATTGGTCACCCAGCCTAAAGCCATCATCGGCCATGTCAACAGCCCCAGGTAACTGATAAAGGCTACAAAATCGCCGGGGGTGATGGCAAATCGAATAGTCTGTCGTCCGCCCAGAAAGAGCACAAGAATCAGGCTCAGGTTGGCGAAGAAAAGCATCATCGGGAAAAATGACTGAATCAGGCGAGCCAGGGCCAGATTCGTGCGAACATAGCGTCTGGAAATGGAATTCATTTCCCTAGCGTCCTGTTCCTCTAGAGAATAGGCTTTGACGATGCGGATTCCGGAAAAACGCTCCCGAACCGCTTCCGTCATTTCGGAAAAGACGCTCTGCACTTCCTTATAGAGGTGGTGCATCCGCTTGCTAAAAAATTTTGCAGACAAAACAATGAAGGGCATGGGGATGAGCACAAAGAGGGTCAGGCGCATGTGGATATAAGACATGAAGCCTACAGCGGCGATCCCCAGGACAACTGCGTCCGTCAGTGCGACCAGGCCCATGCCTACCGCCATGCGCACGTTCTGAATGTCGTTGGTGGCGTGTGCCATGATGTCGCCGGTGGTTGTCTCGTCGAAATAACCTGCGCCAAGGCTCTGGATGTGAGCAAAAAAGCGGTTTCGCAACCCTTCTTCCACCTCCCGGGAAAGACCCATGAGACGCAGGCGCCATCCATATCGAAGGATCCCCATGGCCGATGCGATGGCGATAATGATGATGGCATAGTGCAAAAGATCCTTTGTTGTGGCGCGAAACGACGTCAGATCGTCCACTGCCAGTTTCAATACCCTGGGAATAAAAAGCTGCAAGATATCGACGGCGACAAGGCAGAGCAGACCCGCCGAGATGTCGAAGCGGTTTTCATGAAAATAGGGTCTGACAAGGTAAAAAGTTCGCATAGGCTCGAAAATACCCATCATGACGCAAAGCAACGCGACGCTGGGATGCCGGGAGCTATACCAGAATAAATTGCCGGAGACAACTTCGGTTTTGCTGCCTTTTCTCCTCGGATCCTTTCAGATCCTTCGTTGACTTTGCCTTATCCCGTTGTTAAAGTGTCGCCATGAAAATCGGTAACGTCGTCGAGTTCATCGACCGTCAAAAAGTTATCTGTGCTGTGGTCGCAGAGCTCAAGGGCGACCGGCTGCACCTGATTACCGAAGGAAATCGAGAGATCAATCTCTCCCCCAATCGCCTCTCACATTCTAGTGATGCTGTTTTGGACACTTCCGTCCGCCGGGATAGACTGGTCGGCATAATCAAAGAAATTGTCGCTACCAGAAATGCGCTCATGGAGCAGGTAAATGTCGTGGAGCTATGGGAGATCTTGAATTCGGAGCAGGATTGGATCGACCTTGCCACAGTAACCGGACTCTGTTTTCCTAATGCTCCCGATGGAGATCACGAATCGGCTGTGGTGAGGGCGCTTTTCAATCAGCGTCACTATTTTAAGTTTGATCACGGCCGTTTTTTCCCCCATTCCGAAGCCGAAGTCCAAAAAATGATCGCGCATGCTGAGGAGGAAAAGCGCCGCCAGGAAGCGGTGGAACGAGGGAGACGATGGCTGAAAATGGTTATCGAAAACGCACACAAGCCTCTTGCCGAAGAGGACATGCCTTATGTGGAAATGCTCAAGGCGTATTACCTTCTTGAAAAGGAAAGCCCGACTTTTGAGTTGACCCGAACCCTTTTATCAGACAGCGGAATCGATACTCCGGACAGGATCTTTCATTTGCTCGTCAAACTGGGGGCATGGACATTGGATGAAAACATCGATCTGATCCGACTGGAAATCCCCACTCGATTTCCGTCCGGGGTAACCGCTTCGGCGGAAATGCTGGTTCAGTTGCGGACGGCCGCTCCATACACCCTTTCATCGGGCATCGTTCGAAAGGATCTGACGCACTTATCGATTCTCACCATCGATGGTCAGGCCACTTTAGACTTCGATGACGCTATGTGCATTGAGGATTTCGGCAAGCAATTGCGGCTCGGCGTCCATATTGCCGACGTGGGGGAAGTCATTGAAAGGGATAGCCCCCTGGACCGGGAGGCCTTCTCACGGGGAAGTTCGATTTATATGCCGGATCGGCGGATCCCCATGATCCCATCGGATCTTTCGGAAGATCTTTGCAGCCTCTGTTCCGGGGAAATGCGGCCGGCTATCAGCATCCTGGCGGAACTGAACACTAGCGGAGAGATCATGAACTGGGAAATCGTCCCCAGCATGATTCGGGTGAAAGACCAGCTCACATATCAGGATGCCAACCTTTCAGTCAGCGATGATCCGAGGCTTCAGGCTCTGGTGAACGTAGCCTTACAATATCGACGGAAGCGGTTGGGCCAGGGGGCCTTGCATATTTCTCTTCCGGAAATTCATATCCGTCTTGATGAATCGGGAGAGGTTTCGATCAACCGGATCAACCGGGAAAGTCCAAGCCGTCTCGCGGTGGCCGAGATCATGATCCTGGCCAACTGGATCATGGCTTCGTTTCTGAAGGAAAGGGGCATACCCGCGGTTTTTCGATCCCAGCCCCATCCAAAAGACCGGCTTTTTAATGCCGACGGCGGGACCCTTTTTCAAAACTGGATGCAGCGCAAGCTCCTCAGTCGGTTCGTTTTAGGACCCGAACCCGAACCCCATAGCGGCCTTGGGCTCGACGCCTACCTCACCGGAACTTCTCCAATCCGAAAATATTTCGATTTAATAACCCAGCGACAGATCCGTTCCGCTTTTGGCCTTGAGCGCCCTTACTCCCGGCAGGAAGTGGAGAGGATTATTGCCGAGTTGGAACCGGTTATGGCAAACGTTGCCGCCGTACAGGCCAGAAGGAGCCGTTACTGGCTCTTAAAATTTTTAGAGAGGCGGGTCGGCCAGAAGGAGGAGGCCATCGTGTTGGGGAAGTCCAGAAACGGGTACCATGCCTTGATCCCGGAATACATGCTGGAATGCCGGGTCTCGGTACCCGGCAGCTACGATCTCAAGCCTGAGGACGTTATCCAAATCACCATCCAGCATGTAGATGCCCGAAAAGACATTCTCAATGTTTTTATGGGTTGACCGAATCCGGATCCGTCAGTCGTCTCCCGGCCGCCGACACCGCCTCATAGACGATGTGCAAAGGAATGCCTCTTTCCGCAGCGATTTTCCGACAGGCGTCATATTCCGGTACAACGCGCCATTTTCCATTCAACGACCTGATCCGCTTGGCCAAAAGAGATCCGAATTCCGTTTCGATGATGACAGGCTCCCGAGGCAGAGTCCACCGCCGGACCTCTGAATATCGAACCCCGATGGATGTGGTTTCCGTCAGAATGCGTTCCAAGACCGCTTCCCGCCGGTCCTCCCGGCAGAGAACCTGAACCCATGTACCGGGTCGATTCTTTTTCATAAATACCGGAATCCAGTAGACGTCCAGAGCACCATCCTGGAACAGCCGTTCCATGAGGTGCCCGAAGAGCTCCGGATTCATGTCGTCGATGGTGCATTCGGCCACAATGACCCGGTCTTCGATCCGTTGCACCGGAGATGATCGTCGGCCCAGAGCCACCCTCAAAAGGTTTGGAACCGCTTCCAGATCCCGTGTTCCGGCGCCGTACCCAATCTTATCCACGGTCATCTCCGGCATCGGACCGAAATGATCTGAAAGGGAGACAAGGATCGCAGCTCCCGTGGGTGTCGTCAGTTCATAGGGGATGTCCGTTTGATAGATCGGCACACCCGTAAGTATTTCAAGAGTGGCAGGCGCCGGTAAGGGAAGCCTTCCGTGGGCGCAGTCGACCCAACCGTTTCCGAGAGGGATTCGGGAGGCGGAGATTTCTTGAACCCCGAGGTATTCCAGTCCCAGGCACGTTCCCACCACATCCACCAGTGAATCAACGGATCCGATCTCATGGAAATGCAACTGCTCTTTGGGACAACCATGGAGGACTGATTCAGCGTCGGCGATTCGATCGAAAATTTTGAGACTCGATGCCTTGACGCCCGGAGACATCGGGCTTCGGTCGATGAGGGCGCGGATATCGGCAAAGCGCCGAATCGATGAATTGTCGTGTACTTCCACATCGAGCTTGACCGCCCGAATCCCATGACGAAAAGTCGGGCTTGTGTGCAAGGTAAACCCGGAAATTGAAAAGCTTTTCAACTGATCGTCGAGCCATCCCACGGGAACGCCCAGATCGATGAGCGCTCCCAGCATCATGTCTCCGCTCAGGCCGGAAAAGCAGTTGAGATAGGCGAACAAGGCCGGGACCTCTCTATCAGGAACTGAACGTCGTGTTGGCATGGAGGGTGAGTATTTTCACCAGAAGTTCGGACGTGCGGACCATGTCATCTAAACGGATCCATTCCAAGACCGTGTGCATATCCCGCATCCCGGAACCAAGGACTCCGGTCACGATCCCTTTTTCGAAAAAGATGTTGGCATCCGACCCCCCGCCGGAGGACTTGCAAACCATTTTTCGACCCATCGCTGAGGCAGCGTTCCGGGCCAGTAAAACTACCGGGTGATCTTCCGGGACGCATGTTCTGGAAAAAGATCGTTCCACTCGGCTTTCCAACCGGGGAAGGCCGTTCCCGGATGCCGGACCGACATGATGTTCCACAGACTCCCTGAATGCCTCAACGATGGTCTCGGTCACTCGTTCCAGCTTGGCTTCGTCATGGCTGCGGGCCTCACCGATGACCGTAACCCGATTCGGAACAATATTGGTAGCGAATCCTCCATGAATTACACCGATGTTACAGGTTGTTTCACGATCGATCCGCCCTAGCTCCAAAGATGCTATCGCCCGGCAGGCGAGATGAATCGCATTGATCCCCTTCTCCGGCGCCGCTCCGGCATGAGCTTCCTTCCCAAAAACATCGAAGGTCAGGCGGTTGGCTGCAGGTGCACGTGTGACGATACCTTCAGTATCGGTGGCATCCAGAACATACCCGCACTTGGCAGAGATGCGGTCAAGATCGAGACATTTTGAGCCGGCAAGGGCATCTTCCTCGCATACGGTGAAGACCAAATCCAGCGGACCGCAGGGAAGCCCGTTTTCCTGGATTACGCGGATTGATTCCAGGATGATGGCGATGGCACTCTTGTCGTCGGCTCCCAGGATGGTCCTTCCATTGCTTTTGAAAACACCATCTTCATAAACGGGATGAATATCCTCTCCCGGTTGAACCGTATCCATATGGGCGCTCAAGAGCAAAGGCGGCACGCTTCGATTTCCGGAGAACTTTGCGATGAGGTTTCCGGTATCGCTTCCCGTCATTTTCCCGGCATCATCTATCCAGGTGAAAGCCCCCAAGTTTTCCAAACGCCCCTGGAGCATTCGGGAAAAAGCGCCTTCTTTTTTACTGACGCTGCTGGTTTTCACCAAGGAAAGAAATATCTTTTTTAGACGTTCAGCATCAATCATGGTCAACTCCTTTTTTCATCTTCCTTGACAGGCAAAAGAAGTACATAGTATAGATTTAGATATTCACGGAAGTGCACAGCTCACTGGTGGGGCTCCCGGACTTCAAATCCGGTGTGAGGCGCTAAAACCGTCTCGGGTGGGTTCGATTCCCATGCACTTCCGCCATAATTTTTATAAATTTCAGTAAGATAAACCTATCTCTGCTTTCTTGTTTCGGGTCTGTGTTGCATGGAATCCCCTCGCTTAACATCACCGCTATCTTTATCGGTTGAAATGTTTTATTGCAAGAGGGTAAATAGGTATATGTCATTGTGGAACTGTGTTATCCAAATATGCAATGTAACGAATAGATAGGAAAAAGAAATTTGATTGAACGAAGATGATCATACAGCGTTGGTTATGGTAGAGAAAAAAGAACTCGAAAAGGAAAAAAGACCGGTTCGGTATCCGATATGGCTCAAGATCTTTGTTGTCAGCCTGCTGCCGACCTTTGCCCTTTTGATTGCAGCGTTGCTCAATCATCAGTATTTAATCTCCCTTGGAGAAAGTGCGGAACAGATCCTGTCCAAGAACTACAAATCCATCCGGGCCGCCCAGCAGGCCCGTAAAATGCTTGAAGGAACTCGTAATCAGCTCCTGGAACAGATGTCGCTTAAGCAAAGCCCCGCTTTGGTGCCGGCCAAACTATTGACAAATCTATCCGATCCTTTGATGATTTGTCGGGACAACGTCACCGAATCCGGAGAACAGGAGGTTATCGATCATTTAATCAGAGGCTATATCGGCTATGAAGAGGTTATCCATGTTTTGTCTAAAGCGGATGTCAGCTTGTGGGAAAATGCACGTTTCGCTGAATTTTTGGCACTGACGGCTGACATGGTATCTCGTTTTGAGGATTTGGCGAACATCAACGAAGAGGCCATGGAGCGCGCCGTATACCAGACCCGACTTTTAGCCAGTCGTGCCCAGAGAGATGCAGTGATCCTGTTCACCGTTGTCATCGGAGTTATTTTGATCCTGAGTTCCTTCTTGTCCTATCGCATCGCCAAGCCAATGATGACTTTAGCGCGAAGCCTTTCCGATGCCAGAGAAGGAAGCGGGGTATATCCCAAAATCAACCCGCGGTCAAAAGATGAAATCGGATTTTTGACTTCTTCATTCAATCAATTGTTTAATCGCCTCGAACTCTATGACCGTTACCGTGACGATATCATTGCCGTCGAAAAAGAAAAGGTTCGCCGAATCGAGGAGGCCAAGGGAAGATTTATCGCCGATATTTCCCACCAACTGAAGACTCCGATGACATCACTTTCAATGAGCATCGGATTGCTCCATGAAAGAGGGGAGCACCTTGGAGGGGAAAAGCGGGGAAAATTGCTGAAAACAGCTCAGGAAGAGTGTATGAGGCTGTCAAGCCTGGTAAATGAATTGGTAGATATTTCCAGACTCGAAACCATGGCTCGGCCGCGTCACAAAGAAACCCTCGATGTCGCTATCGTCATAGAGGAATGCCTAGCCCCGCTGATGAAGCAGGCGGAGCAAAAAGGGGTCAAGCTTCAGATCGAAATTGCAGAAGGCTTGCCAAAGCTAACCATCGACTCTTTTCGTTTCCCGTGGGTAATCACGAATCTAGTCGGCAACGCGCTGCGATACACCGAACGCGGCGGACACATCCGGTTTCATGTTCATAAAAGCGGATCACGGTTCTATTTCAAATGCAGCGATACGGGGAGCGGGATTGAGGCGCACTATCTCCCGCATATTTTTGACCGCTTTTCCCAGTTCTCGGAACGCGGAAAAAGCGGAACCATCGGATTGGGTCTGGCTATCGTCAAAGACGTCATCGAGCAGCACAGGGGTGATATCCGGGTGGAAAGTACACCCGGTAAAGGCACGACATTCGTTTTCTGGATACCCGCCGAAGAGGACGATGATTATGAAAAAAGCATTGATCATTGATGATGATCGAAACATCCTGACCACTTTGGAAGCCTATCTCGAAGACCGGGGCCTTGAAGTTTTCACCGCATCTTCCGGGGTCAAAGGTTTGGAGATTTTTCGGTATGAAACGCCGGATCTCGTATTATTGGATATGAAACTGCCGGACCGGGACGGACTGGAAATCTTAAAAGAAATCATCACCAGCGGCAATCAATCGCATGTTTTGATGATCACGGCTTACGCCAGCATCGAAACCGCCGTCAGTGCCGTCAAAATGGGCGCCTTCGATTATCTGCCTAAACCTTTTGTACCGGGTCAGCTCGATCTTGTTTTGGAGAGGCTTAAACGCTTTCAGACGCTGGAAACGGAAGTAGCAACGCTTAAAGGAATCTTTTCCGAAGGCGGCATTCTGACGCGTAACCGCAAAATGAGAAGGATCCTCCAGACTGCGCGGCAGGCAGCCGAATCCAACGCGATCATCCTGATATCCGGGGAAAGCGGGACTGGAAAAGGACTGCTGGCACGCCTGATTCATGATTGGAGCCCACGTGCCGAGTACCCTTTTGTCACCGTGGACTGCGCAGCCCTGCAGGAAAGTTTTTTGGAAAGCGATTTGTTCGGGCATGTCAAAGGTGCCTTCACCGGTGCCCTTCGCGATAAAGTGGGTAAACTCAAACTGGCGGAAGGCGGAACCGTTTTCTTAGACGAAGTATCGGAAATACCTCCTCCGATTCAAGGGAAGCTTTTGCGTTTTTTACAGCACCGGGAGTTCGAACGCCTGGGTGATCCCGTCACTCAGCATGTCGATGTGCGCTTGATCGCAGCCACGAATAAGGATTTAGAGGAACTCGTGCGTGACGGCGCTTTCCGGGAAGATCTTTTTTTCCGAATCAACGTATTGGAACTCTTCCTGCCGCCTCTCAGGGAGAGACCAGAAGATATTGAGCTCCTGACCGAATATTATCTGAAGCGCTCCGCCCGAATGAATGCCAAAGCGATGCAGCATATTTCACCCGATGCCCTGCAACGGCTTCAGAACTATCCCTGGCCGGGCAATGTTCGGGAGCTGATCAACGTGATAGAACGCGGTGTCATCATGGCCCGTGAAACCGCGCTTTCCATCGATGACCTTACGCCGAATATTGCGAATTTCAAACCTTCCTCCGGCTCCTCTCCAGCGCTTGAAAGTTTGGCCGATATGGAAAAAAATCACATCCAAAATGTGATTTTACATGCGGATTCTCTCGAAGAAGCGGCAAAAATTCTGGGAATCGATCCGGCGACGTTGTGGCGTAAAAGAAAAAGATTCCAATTGGATTGATGATCTTGCAACCTGCAAGCTGTCATTCCTGCAAAATGCAGGTTCCCATCTAAAGTCTTTTGTTTCTATCCCTCCTGAATATTAATTAAATCAATAAAATTAAAGAATTACAATATTGGCATCTGAAATGCATAAATCCTCATGCAGGGATGATGGCAAAAGGATGAAGATAGTTGAAACTTAAAGAGAAAATCCTGCTTGGACATGGCATAGCCTTTGCGCTCATGGGCATGGTGGTCGCGTGGGCCGTTACGAATCTGGTATCCCTGGGCAAGGCGACTAATGCTATCTTAAGCGAAAACTACCGAAGCATTCTTGCCGCCGAGAACATGGTCGGTGCGCTGGAACGGCAAGACAGCGGCATTCTGCTCATGTTCCTGGGCGACACAAAAAAAGGAACCGCTCAATTCCGGGAAAACGAGGCGGTCTTTCTGGAATGGTTGGCCCGCGCCAAGGACAACATCACAATTCAGGGCGAAGCGGAGCTTGTCCAATCCATAGAGGCTGGCTATGCGAACTATCGGCGACAATTCTCGGAGTTGACCGACTTGCATGAAACTCCCAGAGCGGCTTTCCACACACGCCTATTATCAGGAAACGGTTTACCCCCTTTTCGCTAAGGTGCGCGAGGTGTGTATCGGCCTTCGCAATCTCAACGAGGGGACAATGTACGCTGCCAGCGTTAAGGCCGGCAACGTTGCCAAACGTGCTATCTGGTCAACGGTGCTCGTGGCTGCATCAGCTCTGATTGTAGCCCTGATATTCAGCTTGTTTCTCGCTGAGCGGATCGTCCGACCGATCCGGCGTTTCATGGAGGCATCCAGAAAAATCTCATCGGGAGACTACGCAGTCCAGGTGCCCGTGGAAACCGGCGACGAGCTGGGGCGTCTGGCAGGAGAGTTCAATCAAATGGCTAACCAACTCGGTCGTTATCACGAGATGAATATCGAGCAGATCATCTCCGAAAAGAACAAGGGCGAGGCGATTCTTTCAAGCATCGAGGATGGCTTGGTGGTTTTCGATACTCAACTCAAGGTGACCGGCATTAACCCATCAGCGCGCCGGTTACTGGATTTGGAATTTGATGAAAACTCCACATTACTCTGTATGGACATTCTGCCTGATCCGAATGTTTGCGATCTCATCCGAAAGACCGTCGAGACGGGAGTGCAATCCAATATCCCCGATGAACAGCGGATCATCGTTCTTCCGGAGGGAGAAAGGTCCCGACACTATCTCTTTTCCGTTACGGCCATTCGAGGAAGGGATCGCAACCTGTCCGGCATCGTGCTTTTGCTCCGGGACGTCACCCGCCTGAAGGAAGTGGAGCGACTCAAGAGTGAATTCGTCATGGCCGCGTCTCATGAGCTACGTACGCCGCTGACCAGCCTGGGTATGAGCCTGGATCTTCTCCTGGAACACGCCGCACCTGGACTTGCCGGAAAGGACCGGGATCTCCTCCAAGCCGCTCACGAGGAAGTCCACCGGATGAAGGCTCTAGTCAATGACTTGCTTGACCTGTCCAAAATCGAGGCGGGTAGAATCGAGCTGGAGTTCGAGAGTGTTTCGTTCCCAACCTTGTTTGACCAAGTTAAAGCGGTTTTCAAAAGCCAGATCGACATGAAGGAAGTTACGCTTACATCAGATTTCACCGGCGAGTTGCCCAAAGTTCGCGCTGATGCCAACAAGATCACATGGGTATTGAGCAACCTGATTTCGAATGCCCTACGGTATGTGAGCAAGGGCGGCCATATAGAACTCATGGCTCAAAGGATTGGGCCTCACGTCCACTTGTCCGTGCGTGACGATGGGCCGGGAATTCCCTCTGATTACCAATCCAAGATATTTCAGAAATTTGTACAGGTTAAAGGCCAAGAAGCGGGCGGCACGGGTCTGGGACTCGCCATCTGCAAGGAAATAGTGCGCGCTCATGGTGGTGCAATCTGGGTGGAATCGTCCCAAGGCAAGGGCAGCACCTTTACCTTCACCCTGCCGGTGGCCCAATAGGAGGAACCCATGGAAAAGAAACCGATTCTGGTCGTTGACGACGAAAATAACATCCGTCTGACCATGTCCCAATCATTGGAGCCGCTGGAAATTTCGGTCCAGACGGCCGTAAACGGCGAAGAAGCGCTGCAAAAGCTTCGCGAGGGTTCGTTCGGTTTGGTGTTCCTGGATTTGAAGATGCCAGGGATAGACGGAATGGAGGTCCTGCGTCAAATCAAGAACGACTGGCCAAAAACGCGGGTGATCATCATCACCGCCCACGGAACCATCGAATTCGCTGTGGAAGCCATGAAACTCGGAGCGGCGGATTTCATTCAGAAGCCTTTTAGCCCCAGTGAAATTCGAGAATTGGCGACTCAGGTGCTGGAGCGTGAGGCCCTGGATGAAGAAAACGCGGTCGATTACCTTTCGCTGATCGAGATCAGCAAACGCCACATCTCGGATCGCAGTTTTTCCGCGGCCCGGGAAACTGCACGAAAGGCCATAGCCGCGGACCCTGCCCAGCCGGAGGCATACAACCTTCTTGGGGTTTTGCTTGAAATCAAGGGTGACTGGCTGGAGGCACAGAAGTTTTATCGGGCGGCACTGGATATTGATCCCACTTTCAAGCCGGCCTGGGCGAACCTGGAACGGACCACGTCCTGGAACAAATTCGGCAGGATCGATTTCGGACCGGATAAAAGGGATACAGATTCAAAGGACGTAAGCGCCGAAAAGGATCAGCATGAAGAATAACCGCTATATCGTGATCATCGGGTGCGGACGCCTGGGTTCTCATCTGGCCAACCAACTCAGCCGCATGGGCCATGCGGTGGTGGCGATCGACACGGATGAGGCCGCCTTCAATAACCTGTCGCCGGACTTCAGCGGTTTTCGCGTGGCAGGGGACGCTACGCAGATAGCGGTGCTGAAAGAGGCCAAGATAAAAAAGGCCGACGTCTTTTTCGCCACGACGCACGAGGATAATGTCAACCTGATGGTCGCCCAGGTGGCTCGGAAGATCTTCAATGTCCCGCATGTGCTGGCCAGGGTTTTTGATCCCAAGAGGGAGGAAGTCTATGCTCAATTGGGGATCGATACCATTTGTCCTACATCCGTGGCCGCAGACATGTTCCTGCTGGCTGTTGCTAAAGGAGCCGCCGAACAGAGGAGCCACCATGAAAGTGCTCATTGTCGGTGGCGGCAAGATGCTTTTTTTCCTGTGCCGGAACTTCACCGCCAAGGGATATGAGGTCGTCATTATCAACCGGAGCCGGGGGGAATGCACCCGATTGGCCCGGCAACTCTCCGCCGTGGTGGTTTGCGGCGACGGAAGCGATGCCGGAATTCTCGAGGAGGCCGGCGCCATGGGGGCGGACGCGGTGCTCGCCATCACGCCCAACGACCAGGACAACCTGGTGATCTGCCAACTGGCATCTCTCAAATTCGGGGTGCCAAGAGCCGTGGCCCTGGCCAATGATCCTGACAATGCCGAGGTGTTCGACAAACTGGGTGTTTCGTCCTTTTCGACCACGCATATCGTCAGCAGTCTGATCGAACAACGGGCATCCCTCGAACAGATCATCAACCTCCTTCCGGTCGGTGAAGGCCGGGTGAACGTGACGGAGATCATACTGGACACCCATTCCCCGGTGGCAGGAAAGCTTTTGAAGGACATCGACCTCCCCACGAACGCCCTGGTCGCGGTCGTTATCCGGGACCATCAGCCGATCATTCCCCGCGGAGCCAATGAATTACTATCGGGTGACCGGGTGGTGCTGATCACCCTGCCGGAGAACCATGGCCCGGTGCTTAAAGCCTTCACGGGCGAATCCAAATAGGAGGGCCGGCCTTGCGGGAAAAGGAATATCTCAGGCAGCGCTATGCCGCGATTCTCTCATCCGTCGGCATGATCTTCCTTCTTTCCGGCCTCGTGATGCTCACGCCGCTCCTGATCCTCCTCGCTTACCCAGAGGAGGCGGTCCATGCCTGGGCTTTTGGCCTTCCCGCAGGAGGTCTCGGCCTGACGGGGTTTTTGTTGTGGAAGCTGTTTCGCCCCGCTTACCATAACCCCATCTCGATCCAGGAAGGCGGAGTGATCGTGCTCATCAGTTGGATTGTTGCCGTCGTTTTTTCGGCACTGCCCTTCATGTTTGTCGTGGGGCATACGTTTTCTCAGGGCGTTTTTGAGTCGGTGAGTGGATGGACCACCACCGGGCTTTCGGTGGTGGATGTGACCAAGGCAGGCCCGATGATCCTGCTCTGGCGCAGCATTACCGAACTGGCGGGAGGGGCAGGGCTTGCCGTTATCATGATGTCGGCCATCGTCGGACCAACGGGAGCGGGCATATCGATCGCAGAGGGCAGAGGCGATCAACTGGTTCCCCAGGTGCGTCAATCGGCTCGACTGGTGCTGATCATTTACACCGGGTACGCCCTCGTCGGGACCTTGGCCTATTGGGCGGTTGGAATGTCCTTTTTCGATGCCGTCAACCATACCTTTGCCGCCATATCCACAGGAGGATTCTCAACCCATGCGGAAAGTATCGGCTATTGGGATTCCCCGGCCATCGAGGGGGTGTCGATTCCGCTGATGCTGATCGGCAACATGAGCTTCGTGACCGTATGGTCGCTGTTGCGCGGCCGCTTCAGGTTTGTCGCCCGCAACGGCGAAGTCCGCGTCATGGCCGTGCTCATCCCCCTGTCCGCGATGGCTGTGTTCATCTTCACCTGTCAGTCGATTTATCCCGCACTTGCAAAAGGGACCCGTGTTGCGGTATTCGAGACGATATCAGCCCTGACCACAACGGGTTTTGTAACGGTGGGCTACAACAACTGGAACGACCTCGGCATTTTCATCTTGATTCTGCTGATGCTGATCGGCGGCGGAACCTGTTCCACGGCCGGCGGGATCAAGCAGTTCCGGGTCTATCTGCTGTGGAAGATGTTCGTCTGGGAGATCGCGCGCGCATTGCTGCCCCGGACCGTGATCATGGAACATCCCATCTGGGAGAGCGGCGGGCGAGTCTTTGTCGATGATGTCCGGGTGCGCCAGGTGGGCGTCTTTGTTTTTCTGTATTCGGCGGTCTATCTGCTGGGAGTCATGGTCATGTGCGTTTACGGCTATAGCCTGAAGGACTCTCTTTTCGAATTCGCCTCCGCCATCTCCAATTCCGGTTTGTCGGTGGGGGTTGTCTCGCAGCGGATGCCCTGCCCCGCGATGTGGGCATTAACTCTCGCCATGTTCCTAGGCCGGCTGGAGTTCATCGTGGTGATCGTCAGTCTGCTCAAGCTCGGCAGGGACAGCCGACTGATGTTGGCGCGGACACACTAAAGAGAAATTGATGTGATGAAAGAAAAGATTATACCGATTGATGAGGATACTGGGCGAAACCTTCGATTCTTGTTATGCGACACAACAGGCAACATCGCTAATCTGTCATCACCCGATGAAAAATGGGTTTCCAGTCCGATCCAATGTCTGGAAAAGGCTGTCGATGTGAAGCCCGGGATCATTGTGGTTTCTTTTGGTCAGATGCCGATCAGAGAACGTGAAGCCCTCGTGGAACTGAGTGCCTCCCTGAAGCGAAACAGCCATACCAAACAGTGTCCCGTACTGGCTCTTGTCCATTCAAAGCACCGCAAACTGATTGAAGATCTGGGGCGAGCGCAAGTCGATTACATCCGGTACATCGGTGATGCCAAATTAGGTTCAATCCTGGTGCGGGAGATCATCGAAGGCTTGGGACCGGGGGATCGACTGGAACAGCATCTTGATATGGTATGCCCTTTCTTGAATTACAGCAAGATCGATTCACAAAACGAAATGACGGTATGCGGGGCGTACCTGGATCGGATGGCCCTTGGCGGTCATAGACTGCATGAACTGTGTGAAACAGAGAGCCATCTTCACTGTGAATACTACCTGAACCCGAGGCGTAAATCATGACGCTTCGGACTCGTATACTCAAGGTGCACCCGGCAACTCTCGTCCTGGCCAGTTTTCTCTTGGCCATTACCGTCGGGACGATCCTGCTCAAACTCCCGGCTTCCAGCATAACCGGTCACATCCCTTGGGTGGATGCCCTGTTCACGATCACGTCTGCCGTATGTGTCACAGGCCTGGCGGTGGTGGATACAGGGAGTTATTTCACCGTGTTCGGACAGTGTGTGATACTCGCGATGATCCAAATCGGCGGTCTCGGCGTCATGACCATTTCCGTAGCCCTGTTCAGATGGATCGGCCGAAATATTTCCTTCCGTCAGCGCATGGCCATGCAGGACCTGTTCGCCCATACCCCGCGCGAGGATATCTACGGTCTTGTAAAGAGCACTGTCCTCTTTACACTCGGTTCGGAGGTCATCGGGGCTGTTTTCCTGACCCTCCATTGGAGTCAGGAATTCTCCTTTTTTCCTGCCCTCTATACAGCGGTCTTTCACTCGGTTTCCGCGTTCTGTAATGCCGGCTTTGCGCTGTTTTCCGACAGTATGATGAACTACAGCGGCAATTTTCTCCTGAACACAACCGTTTGCAGCTTGATTGTTGTCGGCGGCGTTGGGTTCCCAGTGCTCTATGATCTGCAATGCTGGATCGGATTGCGGAACCGCAAACGCTGCAGGCTCTCGATTCAAACCAAGACCGTGCTGTTGACGACCTTAATCCTCATCGTATCCGGAGCCTTGATATTTGCATTCTTGGAGCGGCAGGCCCTTGGGGATGCGCAAACGCTTTCGCATCGAATCTTAGTCCCGGTGTTTCAATCCATCACGTGTCGCACCGCAGGATTCAACACGGTGGACATCGGTTCGCTTAAGGACGCCACCTTGGCCATGATGATCTTTCTCATGTTCTTCGGCGCCTCGCCGGGTTCCTGCGGCGGCGGAGTCAAGACCACAACCTTGGCGCTTTTGACGGCATTCATCTTGAGTCGGGTGAAAAGAAAGCGACGTGTCAACATGTTTAAGAAAAGCATCCCCGCGGAAACGATGACCCGAAGCATGTCGCTCCTTCTCCTTTCCATTGGGATTATCAGCATCGTATTGTTCATGCTTTTGATCGGAGATACAGGAGGTGATCACCTGTTCCCGCGTCGACAAGGCGCCTTCCTGGCTTATCTCTTTGAAACCGTATCGGCTTTTGGAACCGTAGGTTTGTCCATCGGTATAACCCCGGCATTAACTCTTTGGGGTAAGTGCTGGATCATCCTGATGATGATTTTAGGCAGGGTAGGGGTTCTCACCTTTTCGTATATCATTGTCGGAACAAGTGCGACCAGTGGTATTGAGTATTCGGAAGAGAATATCATGATCGGATGAAGGAAAAACGGAAATGAAACGATTTGCAGTCATAGGGCTCGGAAATTTTGGTTTTCATACGGCCAAGGCGTTGTTTGAGGATGGGAATGAGGTGGTGGCCATTGACATCGATAAAGGGAAAATTCAGGCCATCGATCCTTACTCGACCGAAGCCATTGTCATGAATGCCACGGACAAGGATGCTTTAAAAGCGATGGGACTGGAGGATATGGACGGGGTGATTGTTTCCACCGGCACGAAAATCAGCATCAGCATCCTGATCTGTCTGTATCTTCAGGAAATCGGTGTAAAAAAGATTCTCGTCAAGGCACTCGACGAAGATCACGGTAAAATTTTAAGACGCGTCGGGGCTACCGAAATCATCCATCCGGAACGCGACATGGCCCTGCGCGTGTCAAAGGGTCTTTCCCGGCCCAACATCCTGGATTTTATTCCGCTTGCGGACGAATTCGATCTGGTTCAGGTCGACCCCCCGCGCGAGTTCATCGGAAAAAGTCTTACAAGAGCTGAATCTGCGGGCCAAATACAATGTGCATATCATCGCCATCAAGGAGCTTGTACCGGAAAATTTTATTCTGGTACCCCCGGCAAGTTTTATCATAAAAGACAGCGACATACTGATCATGCTGGGGAAGTCTAAAGACATTAAGAAAATCAAGGCGTTGGTCTAAAATCGATATTCTCTTTTCAGGCATCCCCCCTCGTTTCGGTTTGATTTTTAAAAGGACCTTCTCCTTTTCATTAGAACCGGGACAACCATGCGGGGTCAATCTATTAAAACCTCCTTGAAAATACCGGCCGGATGTGTTAAGGATTTTAATACATTGGATCTGAGATCAGCCGAACAGGAGTGCCGCCATGCCTCAGAAGGAACCGCCCTTTCGAATCCTCACCGTGGACGATGAAGAGACGATCCTCGATTTATATCACCAGATCCTTTCTTCCAGCCAGTACCTAATTGGCGATACCCAGGAAATGCCGCACTTCGACGTCGCCCAAAGCCGGCAAGGGGATCATGCCATAACGTTGGTGCAAGAAAGCCAACAAACCGGCCGTCCCTTTTCCGCGGTCTTTCTCGATATCAACATGCCTCCGGGACCCGACGGAATATGGACCGCCCGGGAGATCCGAAAAATCGATCCGGACGTCGGCATCGTTCTGGTGACGGGTCAAGCCCGGGTGGACATCCTGGGGACTGCCCGTTCCATTTTACCCGTGGACAAGCTTCTCTATCTTCAGAAACCATTTTACCCCCAGGAAATCCTCCAGTTTGCCTCTGCGCTGAGCGAAAAGTGGCGGGTGGAGCGGGAATACCAATCCGTCCTTCAAGAACTGGAGGAGAGAGTGAAGGCCCGTACCTTATCTCTTCTGGAAGCTAATAAGAAGCTTTCGGATGAGGTTCAGGCCCGTACCCGTGCGGAAATCGCCCTGAGGGCGAGTGAGAAAAACTTTCGACAGATGATCACCAACAATTCGGATGGGATTGTCATCCTGGACCAAAAAAATATCGCACAATTCTTCAATCCGGCAGCTCAAAATCTGTTTGCCAGCCGCGAGGCGGACTTGGTCGATCATCCCTTTATTTATCCGATTCGGGTGGGACAGACCACAGAAATCGAAATCCAAAATGGAGACCGGTCTTCTGTAATTGCCGAAATGCAAGTGGTTGAAACCGAATGGGAAGGAGAAAAGGCATTTCTGGCTTCCATTCGGGATATTAGTGAACGCAAACGCATGGAGCAGGCCATCACTCAAAGCTACGACAAGCTCCAAAACGCCATGGTGGGGACCATTCAAGCCATGGCCGGTATTGTAGAACGTCGGGACCCGTACACCGCCGGTCATCAGCAAAGAGTGGCCAAGCTCAGCCGGGCCATCGCCCAGGAAATGAACCTTCTCGAAAATCGGGTGGAGGGGATCTTCATGGCCGCTCTGATACACGACATCGGAAAGATCGCTGTACCCGCCGAAATCTTAAGCAAACCGGGACGATTATCCGACGTGGAATTTCAGCTTATTAAAATACACTCGCAATCCGGCTATGATATCATGAGCGGGATTGCGTTTCCCTGGCCCATCGCCGAGATCATCTTCCAGCATCACGAAAGGATGAACGGGTCCGGATACCCCAGGAACCTCACCGGCGACCAGACACTTCTGGAAGCCCGCATCATGGCGGTGGCCGACACCGTGGAAGCCATGGCTACGCATCGTCCTTATCGACCGGCCCTGGGTGTTGATGCCGCTTTGGAAGAGATCACAAAAAATAGCGGGTGTTTGTATGATCCCGGCGTCGTTGAAGCATGCAGAAAAGTTTTTATTCAAAAACGATTTCAGTTCTAATGTTTTTCCAGCAAATCGGAGTTTTCCATTAGGCGACCACATTCGCTTTGGGGATGGCCGAAAGAAAAGAAAAGGAGCATGGCTATGGAGAAACGGGTGGGCGTCTTATTGTCGGGGTGCGGCGTTTTTGATGGAACGGAGATCCACGAGGCAGTCATTACGCTGCTGACGCTGGATCGCGCCGGCGCAAAGAGCGTCTGCATAGCCCCGGATGTGGATCAGTTCCATGTCGTCAATCATCTGAACCGCGAAGAGGAAAAAGAACGACGAAACGTACTGGTTGAATCGGCCCGGATCGCCCGGGGGGACATCCGAAACATCAAGGAAGTCAGAGCCTCCGATCTTGATGCCCTCATCATTCCGGGGGGATACGGTGCGGCTAAAAATTTAAGTAATTTTGCCGTGAAAGGTCCGGATGCAAAGGTTCATCCGGAAGTCAAAAGGCTTTTAACCGAGATGGCCAAAGCCAAAAAGCCCATAGGCGCTATCTGTATTGCCCCCGCCACCGTAACCAAAGCCCTGGCGGAACGAAGACCCGAAGTCACCATCGGAGACGATCCTGGGACTGCTGCCGCCATCGAAACCATGGGCGGGGTGCATCGGATCTGCATGGTGGATCAGATCCACATTGACAAGGCTAACCGCATCGTGTCCACTCCTGCATACATGCTGGGACCCGGAATCAAGGAAGTTGCCGAAGGAATCGAAAAGCTTGTGAACCAGGTGGTGGCCATGATTTCATGAATGATCCGTTATTTTCGCCTCTTTTTTTAAGCTTCGAAATTTCTTTTTCAGGAATCCGTCGAACCCATTTGTACCGGCCTTCGCATGGCGCACCTGACCGTTATCACCGGTAATCGACTGGAAGTGCTTGCCGAGCGGTTGGCGGACATCGCGGCACAACCGCTTGAAGAACCCCTTGCTCCAGATCTTGTCGTGGTTCAAAGCAAGGGAATGGAGAGCTGGATCCGCATGGCCCTGGCCCGGATCAACGGGATTTGCGCTAACATGGTTTTTCCTTTTCCCAGGGCTTTTCTGGAAGATATCTTCAAAAAATGCTTTCCGGAATTTATTCCTCCGTATGCTTTCGATCCGGAAGTCATGACGTTTCGCATCATGAAGCACCTCAAGGATCGGATCGGGGAGCCGGTCTTTGAACCCCTTTCGACGTATCTGGGAGAGGGGGGTGACCGGCTGAAGCGCTACGGAATATCCAGAAAGATCTCCCATCTTTTCGATCAATATCCGATCTTCCGGCCCGATATGGTTTTTTCATGGGAATCCGGTCAGGAAAGCGATTGGCAGGCGGTGCTGTGGCGTGACTTGATGTTGGAAAGCCCAAATCGTCATCCGGCGTTCTGGATGAGGCAACTCGTGGAGAAGATTCGGGAGGGACGTATTCGACTGGATATCCATTTTCATCGGGTTTGCGTCTTCGGCATCTCTTATCTCCCGCCGGTTTACCTCCAGATTATGGCCGAAATTTCCCGACAGGTTCCCGTGTATCTTTTTTTAATGAATCCCTGCCGGGAGTATTGGTCCGAAATCGTCTCGGATTACGAAGCGCAGCGTATCCGTTCCGCTTATCCGGAGCCCATCGGTTCAGGCCGCGACTTCCATATGGAAAGGGGAAACCGGTTGCTATCGGCCTGGGGTGTCCAGGGGAGACAATTCTTTTCCACCGTCAATACCCTTGAAGCGAGTGTGGAAGAGCTTTTCCAGGAGCCTGACGGCAATACCCTCCTTTCGCGGATCCAAAGGGACATCTTAACACTAACGGATCCTGAGACGGCTGCCGGAGTCGGGAGAGCGGTTCCAGGACCCGTCAAATCGGATCGCTCCATTTGGATTCATGCATGCCACAGCCCCATGCGGGAGATGGAGGTGCTCCGGGATTTAATCCTCGATCTTTTCGAATCTGAACCGGAGATAACCCCCCAGGACATCCTTGTGATGACACCGGAGATCGAAACCTATGCCCCTTTCATCCAGGCCGTCTTCGGTACTCAGTCGGAAGGAAACCCCCGAATTCCGTTTCGCATCGCAGACCGGGGGATCGGCATGGAGGATGAGGCGGTGGAAGCGTTTTTATCCATTTTGTCTCTTTATAACACCCGCCTCGGTGCCTCCCAACTCCTGGGGATTCTTGAGTATGCTCCAATCCGTCATCGCTTTAATCTATCCGAGGCGGAAGTCAGGACCATCGAAAGATGGATCCGGGAAACCCGTATTCGATGGGGGGTAAACTCCGAAGATAGGAACCGGTGGGGCATTCCCGGTTTTATGGAAAATACGTGGGAAGCCGGACTCGATCGGCTGCTCCTGGGTTACGCCATGATCGAAGAAGGAGAAAAAGATGTAGCCGGTGTTTTACCATACGGCGCCGTATCCGGCGAATTCGTTAAAACCCTGGAAAAATTTTTCACATTTTTTGATACCACCGTTATTTATTATAATAACTATTATTCTATAAATAATATAGACAGTTGGATAGCATTAATTAATCAATTACTTCACGATTTTATGGAGATGGAAACATCGGCAAGCCAGGGGATTTTCGCCATTGAAGATGCGATCCATCACCTAGGATGGGTGGGAACCCAGTCCGGATTCGAAGAAAAAGTGGATTTTCCGGTGGTCCGGTCCTATCTCGAGGAGCGTTTGAAACGGAAAACAGAGGGTCATCGGTTTGCTTCGGAAGGCATGACCTTCTGCACCTTGCTTCCCATGCGGAGCATTCCGGCCCAGGTGATCTGTATGGTGGGAATGAACGATGGAGCCTATCCTGGGCAAGACCATCCTCTGACGTTCGATAAGATGGCCATGAAACCCCGGGCCGGAGATCGCTCCCGGCGGCGGGACGACAAATACCTCTTTCTGGAAGCTCTCCTTTCGGCGAGGCGAAGACTGTTCATCAGTTACGTGGGGTTGAATATCCAGGATAACACCGTCATACCTCCGTCAGTGCTTGTGACACAGCTTTTGGATTACATTCGGGATGGGTACGGAATCCCGGAAACTGATCTGGTAGTCCATCACCGGCTTCACCCATTTTCACCCGCCTATTTTCAAAACCATCCGGTTCTGTTCAGTTATTCCGAAGACGATTTTCTCGCCGCAAAAGAAGGGCAACGCCTTTCAGCTGCCCAGTCTCCGTTCATTGAATTCCCTCTGGATGCACCGGATGAGGCGTTCGCACATCCGGATCTGGAGGTTTTGTGCCGTTTCTTTTCCAACACCTCCGCCTTTTTCCTGAAAAATCGACTCGGTGTGTATCTTTCAGAAGGAGAGCAGCCGCTTCTGGAGCGCGAACCGTTTGGCTTGGATGGTCTGGAAACCTATCGGATGGCCCAGGACCTCGTCGAGGCCCATCTCAAAGGATTGCTCCCTGAAAATGTCCATCGGATATGGCATCTTGAGGGTCGCCTTCCCCATGGAAATGTGGGTTTGGCCCTATTTCATCGTTTGAATCAGGATGTTGCTAAATTCAGCCGAAAGGTCAAAGAGCTTTGTGGCCATGAAAAGCCCGAAGAGTTCTCGGGTGAAATACATTTTGACAATCTGACCCTTTCCGGCAAGGTCGGTTCGGTATGCCAGGGTCGATTGATCCGATACCGGTATGTCAACACCCAGGGAAAAGACCTGCTGGATTCCTGGATCCGTCACCTGTTTCTGGCGGCCGTCTCGACGAAAAAGTCCGGAGAAACATTGTATTTTTGCAAAGAGGCCCTATTTCGGTTTCACCCGGTCCGTGAAGCCTCATTTTTACTTGAATCGCTTCTCAATCTCTATCGAGAAGGCCTTTTGCAGCCCGTTCTCCTTTTCCCTCAATCATCCTTCGAATATGCCCGGCAACGGTTTTACAAGGGTCGATCCAGGGAGGAAGCCCTTCAAGGGGCAAAGACAAAATGGACCGGAAACGAATTCGCAGCGGGAGACGCCTTGGACCCTTACATCGAGCGATGCTTTAGAGGAGTTGATCCTATAGGGACCCTGTTTGAGCAATATGCAGAAACCGTGTTTGCCCCCCTGTTCGCCCATTTGGAAAAGAGGAAGTCATAGGCATGAAGGAGCTGGATATCTGCTCCGTCCCCCTGGAAGGGACCACACTGATCGAAGCCAGCGCCGGAACCGGGAAGACCTGGTCCATCACGGGGATTTTTTTAAGGCTGCTTCTTGAAAAAAGGTTGAGGGTGGAACAGATCCTGGTGGTGACCTTCACCAATGCTGCTACCGAAGAACTGCGGATGCGGGTCCGAAAAAGGCTCCGCGAGGCCCGAAAGGCTATAGCCTGTGGCGTGATCCAGGGTGAGGATGCGGTGATGCGACACATCGTCTTCAGGTTTCGCCAGGACCGACACGCACTTCAAATCCTCACCGACGCACTCCGGGAATTCGATCGGGCTTCCATATTTACCATCCATGGGTTTTGCAATCGTCTATTGCAGGAATGGGCTTTTGAGACCGGTTCTTATTTTGATATGGACCTTGTCGCCGACCCACTATCCGTCATGCAGGAAGTAAGTGACGATTTTTGGCGGATTCATTTCCATCCTGCGCCGCCAGAGTTCATCAATTATTGCAAAGACTCATGGAATGATCCAAAGGCGCTTTGTTCAATGCTGAGGAAAATCCGCCATTCGGAAATCACACTCCTTCCCAACATCCAAAAGTCTCCGCTTTCCGGACTGGACACGTTTCGCAGGCTCCTTTGCCATATTAAAAAATCGTGGCAGAAATCCAAGGACTCCGTTCTTATGTGCCTGAAAGACCCCGCACTGAATCGGCACATCTACACCGAAAAGGGCATCATGGAGTTGGCGGAGTGCATGGATTGCTTATCCGAATCCGACGCACCGGGATTCCCATTGGTGGAAGGATTCGAGCGATTCACTCCAAAGAAATTAAAAGAAAATACGAAAAAGAAATGTAAAACCCCGGCCCACGTCGTTTTTCGATCTGTGCGGGGCGTTTCAGGAAGCTGCCGATGTCCTGAAAACCCAGATGCACGATCATCTGATGGCTTTAAAGACAGAGTTTTTCCGGTATGCTGAAGACGAGATGACCCAGCGAAAGTACCGTCTCCGGATCCAATTTTTTGAGGATCTACTACTGACGGTCCGAAACGCCCTGCGCGATGTCGCAGGAGCCCGATTGATCCGTTCAGTGTCCGGGAGATACCAGGCAGCACTGGTGGATGAATTTCAGGATACCGATCCGGTCCAATACGAAATCTTTTCCCGGCTTTTTTCAAAACCGGGGCAGGCCTTTTTCATGATAGGAGACCCCAAGCAAGCCATATACGGATTCAGGGGCGCAGATGTCTTTTCTTATATGAAAGCTGCGAAATACGCCCAAAAACGCCACACCCTCACCCGGAATTTTCGATCGACTCCAGGGCTGGTTCAGTCGGTCAACACGCTTTTTTCCAATGTTTCCCATCCGTTTCTATTCGATGGGATACCCTTTCACACTGGTAGTGTTGCCCTGAAAACCGAAACCGAGCAAACCTTGGATCGGGCTGCCCTGAGGATCTGGTTTTTATCGGGAAAAAACGGGAAGTCCATCGGAAAGACAGAAGCGGTAGCCGCTGTTTCCGAAGCCGTAAGTGCGGAGATTGTTTCGCTCGTCGACTCCCGGGCTTTTCAGGAAAATGAGATCGCCGTCCTGGTACGCACCCATCGACAGGCGCGGATCGTCAAGGAGACCCTGGCACACCAGGGGGTCCCGGCGGTTCTTTTCAGCGACGAAAATGTTTTCGATTCCCACGAAGCCGTCGAACTGGAACGCCTCCTTTTGGGGATTCAGGATCCCCTGAATCCTTTTCGAGTCAGTGCTGCTCTGGCAACGGACATAATGGGGCTTACAGCGGCCGGCTTGGATTCGGAGAAGTCGGAAAATCGAGTCCTTGAAGCGACGCTTATCCGATTTCGGGAGTATCATGATCTGTGGCACAGCCGGGGATTTATCCCCATGTTTGCAAGGCTTATGAAGCGCGAAGGGGTGAAGGCCCGTCTGGTCCGGCACCCGGACGGCGAAAGGCGATTGACTAACCTGGCACACCTGACGGAACTCATCCAGGAAGCTTCGGCGTCGCATCCATTCACCATGGAAGGACTCATGAAATGGATATCCGAGCGGCGGGATCCCGCTTCTCCCCGTCCGGATGCGCATCAACTGAGGCTCGAAAGCGATGAAAACGCGGTGACCATCGTTACCATGCATCGAAGCAAGGGACTCGAGTACCCTGTCGTCTTCTGTCCCTTCGCATGGGAAAGCGCCGAGGCAAAGGAAGAGGCATTGTCTTTCCATGATCCGGATTCGGACCTTGGGCTGGTGGTGGATCTGGACCCAAAGACCAATCCGAAAGGTATTTTCCTTGCCCAGAAGGAACGCCTGGCGGAAAACATCCGGCTCCTTTATGTGGCGGTTACCCGCGCAAAGAAACGATGCTACCTGGTTTGGGGAAGAATCCGCACGGCAGAGTCGTCCGCCATGGTTTACCTTTTCCATCATCTCACGGGTGCCGATTTTAGCGATCCGGCCCGACTTCCGTCACAAATTTTGGAGGATTCATTTTCTAAAAAAGATGACGCTGAATTGTTGGCAGACCTTCGGGCCATGGAAGCCAGGTCTGGCGGATGCATCGCTGTTTCCCGTCTTCCGGAGGAGAGAATAAAAAAACAGCGTCCCGAAAAGAAAACATCCCTGATGCTTTCCTGCCGGCAATTTACGGGGAATATCCCGGCCGGATGGAAGGTTTCGAGCTACTCGTCTCTCATCGCCGGTGCTCCGGAACGCGCCCGATGGATGGACGATGACATGACAAAAACGATAAAAGAACCAGTGACATTGGAACCCGCAAACCTTTTTACCTTTCCTGCCGGTCCCCATGCCGGGCGCTTCTTTCATGCCTTTTTCGAAGACCTTGATTTTTCCAGATCTCCCATGCAACAGACGGATCTTGCGGCTACGGCTCTTTCCGCTTTCGGGTTCGATACGGGTTGGAAAGAAGCCGTCTGTGTTGCGGCAAGCCGGGTCCTTTCCACCCGCCTGCAGGCCGCCGGAGGCGACCTGATCCTTTCAGCCCTTTCACTGACAGACCGGATTCACGAAATGGAATTTCACTTTCCGATAAAATGGGTATCCCCCGAAGACCTGGCGGCGGCCTTTGGCGGAGAGGGGAAAAAGGGGAGGGCGGCTGATTGTTCAGGGCGTATGGGGAAGCTTTTTTTCTCTCCCTGGGAAGGCTTCATGCGGGGTTTTATGGACCTGGTGGCCTTACAGGGGGGACGATACTATCTCATCGACTGGAAATCGAATCTTTTAGGAAACGATTGGGATGCCTACACCGACTCCCATTTGATCCGGGCCGTTGAAGAAGACTATTACTTCCTCCAATATCATCTTTATGTTCTCGCCCTGTATCGGTTTCTGAAACTGAAAAAACCGGGGTTTTCCTACGAGAGGGATTTCGGCGGTGTATTTTATCTCTTCATCCGGGGCATATCTCCGGACCCGGAGACCGGGGTTTCCGGAACAGGGGTCTACTACGATCTACCGGATATAAATAAAATCATGGCGCTGGAAAAGACTTTGATACCTCAGGAAAGTATATGAATCTTACGCAAAGCCTTTTGGCGTCCGTTTCACCCCGACTTTTTGAAAAAGGGATCCTGTCGGCATTGGATGTCCGCTTCGGCCTCCTGATCCTTCGGCTTTCGGGTTCCGATGATTTCGATCTTTTCATGGCAGCGGCTTTGACCAGCCGTGCCGTAGCCATGGGGCATATATGCATGGACCTGAAAGAAATCGGAAGTCAGTGTCTGTTGGAAGCGGAAACCGGAATGCCGGAACTCGTCTGCCCGGCGGCCGAGCCCTGGCTGAAAGGGTTGAAACAAAACCGCATGGTGGGAAAAGGGGATACGTTCACCCCTTTGGTTTTGGATACGGAAGCCCGGCTTTACCTGCATCGTTTCTGGCAGGATGAAACATCCCTTGCAAAAAAGATTCTCAGCCGGGCTCAGATGCCGGTTTCAGAGTTTTCCAGGAATCGACTGAAAGCAGCCCTTGCACGGCTTTTCCCCTGGAATGCTTCCGCATCGGATTATCGGCAAGGAGCGGCTGCCTACATCACCGCCACCCGCAGTCTCTGCGTCATCTCCGGGGGACCGGGAACCGGCAAGACCTTCACGGCAGCAAAAATCCTCGCACTGGTCAGCGAACTCGAAGAGCCACGAAAACTGCGGATCCATCTGGCGGCCCCTACCGGAAAAGCAGCAGCCAGGCTCAAGGAATCCATCCGTTTTGCCAAGGGTTTCCTTCCGGTCAGCGACACGGTCAAGGCCATGATACCGGAAGAAGCCGCTACCCTTCACCGCTTGCTGGGAAGCGTTCCCGGAAGAACCGATTTTCGTTTTAATGAAAAAAACCCGCTCCCGGCCGACCTGGTGATCGTTGATGAAGCGTCCATGATCGATTTACCCCTCATGGCCGGACTCTTCCGGGCCTTGCCGGAGCCGTCCAGGGTCGTCCTTATGGGAGACAGCGACCAGCTGGCCTCCGTGGAAGCGGGTCATGTGTTAAAAGATATCTGCGGCGGTGCACGTCCATCCGGTTATGTCAAAGAGACGGCCAGGGAACTGGAGGCCGCGTTGGGTCTCCCAGAAGGCACGATTGGCCTCCGGAAGGGCCAAGAGAGAGGACTTTCGGATTGCATCGTTTCGCTTGAAAAGAATTATCGGTTTTCCGAGACGAGCGGAATCGGACGATTGAGCCGAGCGGTAATCCAAGGGGATGCGGATGGGGTGCTGGATGTCCTCTGCTCTGAAAAATTTGATGACATCGAGTGGGTTCCCGGAATAAGGGCTGATGAATATCAGGAGATCCTTTCTGCAGCGGTACTGAGAGGGTTTAAGCCGTGTCTGAAAGCCCAAGACCCGCAAGAAGCCTTAAATGCGATGGAACGATTCAGGATTCTGTGCGCCGTCAATAAGGGGCCGTTTGGAGTGGAGACGATCAATGCTTTTGCAGAAAAGCTCTTCCAGGGCCAGGGTCTAATCCCCACCGGCGCGCTAAGGTACGGATTGGGATACCGCGGTATGCCGATTCTCATCACCCGGAACCATTATGAAACAGAGCTTTTCAACGGAGATGCGGGTTTGATATGGTCCGATCCTGAAAAAGGCCTCTATGCGGTTTTTCCAGGAACCGATGGAAACCTCAGGGTCGTTCCCATTTCCAGGCTTCCGGAGCATGAAACCGCTTTCGCCATGACGGTTCATAAAAGCCAGGGTTCTGAGTTTGATGAGGTATTATTAATCCTTTCGGATGCCGACCTTCCCCTTCTTACGAGGGAGCTCCTGTACACAGGGATCACCCGGGCCCGGCACCGGGTGGTCTTGTGGGGAAGCGAAGAGGTGATACGCCGCACGGTATCAAGAAAGATCCGGCGTCGATCCGGACTAAAGGACGCCCTATGGGGATCCGAGGTCCCTTAACCCGGACTCGAGTTTTTTTCCGGCTGGATGACATACTCGGTGGTGATTTGCGGGACACTCCGGAGCGTGGCGCCCACCGAGCAGTATTTATCCTGGGAGAGGGTGATCGCCTGCTCCACAGCCTTAGGGGTCAAATTGTTTCCGGAAAGACGGTATACCAGGTGGAATTTCCGAAAAGCCCAAGGCGGCTGGGGATCCTGTTCCACAGTGGTCACCACCTCCAGGAATGAAAGCGCGATGCGCTTTTTTTCTAAAATCTGAACCACGTCCACAGCGGAGCATGCGGAAAGAGCGATGAGGAGCATTTCAGAGGGTTTGACCCCGATCCCGTCGCTTTGTCCCGACAGGACCACCGAATGATGAGTCGAGTCGATGCCGACGAAATGTTTTCCGTCGATCCACCGTACAGTCGTCTTGGCAGCCATTCTTCCCCCGATTTTTTCTTTTGAAAAGGTTGATTTTGGACTATTTGATAATTTTAATCCATTAATAGAAGAATCCTATATTGTCAAATCGTGTACCTGAAGGACCGAGAGCGGGGATTGACATGGAAGGCCCAAAAACGGTCATGGACATTTTTAAACATCTCGACAAGTCCAACTGTCGGCGGTGTGGAGAAAAGACCTGTCTGGCCTTTGCCGGTGAAGTCTTTCTGAGACGACAATCGATCCGAGCATGCCCAAAGCTTAACGAAAAAACCATCCAACGCCTCGATCCGGGCGGCAAAATCCAGGATGTTCCGAAACCTGAAGGTGAAGAATATTTATTGCGCTTGCAAGGGGCCGTGGTAAACTTGGATCTTTCAGAGGCCGCGCAGCGGAGCGGGGGCCGCTTTTCGAACGGCCGGTTGACCCTCAAGGTCATGGGAAAGCCTTTCAGCATCGATGGAAACGGGAATTTCCATGGAGACATCCATGTCAATCCCTGGATTGCTGTCCCTTTTCTCAATTATGTGCTTTACGGAGCAGGGCTCCCGGTTTCCGGCAATTGGGTCTCTTTTCGGGAACTCGAAGGGGGACGGGAACGTTATGCGCTCTTTCAGAAGCGGTGTGAAAGGGCCATGAAACGGGTCGCCGACACCTTCACCGGCCTTTTCGACGATTTGGTCCACATTTTCGATGGAAAGGCCGTGGCGCCTCAGTTTCAATCCGATATCTCCGTGGTATTATATCCGCTGCCGAAAATTCCACTGATGATCTGTTATTGGATCCCTGAAGAAAACTTTGAGTCCAGCCTCAACCTCTATCTCGATGGAACCGCCGGAAAAAATTTAGATATCGGATCTTTATTCACCCTTTGCGTCGGATTGGCCAGAATGTTCAAAAAGCTTGCCCTCCGACACGGATTTCGTCAGGAAATGTCGGACCGGGTTTATAAAGATTGATCCGGGTCGATGGTTCGACTATTGGAGACTCCCATGAAATATTCAGTTCGATGGGCTCTCTTTTTGGCATGGATCGCTTTGAGCCTTTTTCTCCTTTACCGGATCTATGGCGATGCCAGAAAGAGGACACTGAAAGATCTGAACGCCATACAGACGATGTCCGCCCAACAGGCTGTAAAAGGGATCAAGGAATCCATCACTCGATGGATTGATATCCTTAATGAGGCGGCGAAAAGCCGGCACATCGTTGATCTGGACGGCGCAGGAAAGGATCGGATCGCATTTATCCTTGGCGCTTTCGGCGGCCATATCCGGGCCGTGACCCGCGTAAACGAACATGGGAAAATCTTCTATACCTTACCCGAGGACCCGAAAGTCATCGGTCTTGATATAACTTCACAGGAGCATGTCCGGAAAATTTTAACGACCCGAACACCCGTGATCAGCGATGTTTTTAAAGCGGTGCAGGGGTATCCGGCCATTGCCGTGCATGTGCCGGTTTTCAGCGGCCCGGAATTCCGAGGAACTTTAGCCGTTTTGTTGGATTTTCGCGAGATAGGCCGGGGGGTTCTCGACGGTATCCGCATCGGAACAAACGGAACGGTACACCTGGTCACGGCCCAAGGAATTGAGATCTACTCTTCCCTGCGGGGTCATGAGGGGAAATCAGTTTTTGAAACTGTGCCGAATTCATCAGGCTTCATGTCCGTGCTCCGACAAATGCTTCAACGAAAAGAAGGTTTGGAAATTTATCTCGCCGAGTCTTTATCGGAAAAAAGCAATGAAAGGCAACCCATGCATGCGGCCTATTTGCCGATCCATTTTTCCGATACCTTCTGGTCTCTGGCGGTAACATTCAGCGAAAAAGAGGCGCTTTTAGTCCTGGAGAGCCTGAGGCTACGACTGATTCTGGTTGTCGGGCTTTTATTTTTAGGAGGGATTCTTTTTGTCTATCTCGTCATGAGGGCATGGGAAATCGTCAAAGAGGACCAGAAACGGAAAGAAGCTGAAAAGCATTTGATGTTCGAACGGGCGCAATTGCTTTCCATCCTCGACAGCATCGACGCCACCATATGTGTCGCTGACCTGAAGACCCATGAGATCCTCTTCTTGAACCGGCACATGAAAACCCTTTTCGGAGAAGACGCCGTGGGTAAAAAGTGCTTCCAGGTGTTCCGAGGAGAGTCATCACCCTGTTCCTGTTGCAACAATGAGCGGCTCCTGGACGCCGAAGGAGATGCCTCGGGTGTTCAGGTATGGGAAGGACAGAATCCCATCACCCATAGATGGTACATCAACTATGACCGCGCCATCCGTTGGATCGACGGCCGCATGGTTCGGCTGCAGGTGGCCTCTGACATCACCGAACGGAAGCAGATGGAGGAGGCGCTGAGGACCGGCGAGGAAAAGTACCGTTCGGTGCTGGAAGCTGGCCCGGACCCGATGGTCGTTTACGACATGGAAGGCCGGGTCGTCTATTTTAACCATGCTTTTACGGAAGTCTTCGGATGGTCCTTGAAAGAAAGAGCCGGGGAAAAACTGGATGATTTCGTTCCGGAAGAAGCCTGGCCGGAAACACGGGCCATGATACAAAAAGTGCTTTCCGGGGAACGTTTCTTGAGTGTGGAAACGCTGCGGCTGACCAAAGACGGAAAAAAGATCCCTGTCGCTATCAGCGGCGCTTTTACAAGAGACAAAGATAACAAGATACTCAACAGCATCATCGCCATCAGGGACATCACAGAGGAAAAAAAGGTCAAGGCTCAGCTTCAGCAAGCGATGAAGATGGAAGCCATCGGGACTCTGTCCGGTGGAATCGCCCATGAATTCAACAACATCCTTGCCATCATTCTAGGAAACACAGAGTTAGCCCTTGAGAACGTTCCGGAATGGAACCCGGCACGGCATAATTTGAAGGAGTCGCGCTTGGCCTGTGTGCGGGCAAGGGATGTCGTTCGTCAACTTTTATCCTTCAGTCGGAAGTCGGAAGTCAAGAAAGGAACTGTACAAATGGCGTCCCTGGTAAAAGAATCCCTGCGGCTTTTGAGGGCTTCTATTCCCTCCCTTATTGAGATCCGTGGCTCCATTGATGAAGATGCGGGATCGATCCTGGGCGATGCTACACAAATCCACCAGGTCCTCATCAACCTGTGCACCAACGCCAGGGATGCCATGCAGGAAGAGGGAGGAATCCTGGAAATCCGATTGAATAGTGTGGCGGTCAACGAGGGTGTCGATTTTCCTTATCCCAATCTGAACCCGGGTCGATATGTTGCGCTTACGGTCAAAGACACAGGAAAGGGGATCGATCCCCAAGATATCGATCGGATCTTTGATCCATTTTTTACGACTAAGGAAGTGGGGCAGGGGACCGGAATGGGACTGGCCGTGGTCCATGGGATCGTTAAGGCCCACAATGGGATGACCATTGTCAACAGCGAGAGAGGGAAGGGGACAACCTTCACGCTTCTGTTCCCGGCCACCGATAAAAGCTCCGAGGTCGTACCGGAATCCGAGAAAACGATCCTCAAAGGGAAGGAGCGGATCCTTTTTGTCGACGATGAGGAGTCGGTGGTACATTTGAACAACCAGATCCTGCAAATGCTCGGCTACAGGGTGAAAAGCACCCCGGACTCAGCGGAAGCCCTCGAATGGTTTCGATCCGATCCTAAAGCCTTCGACCTAGTCATCACGGACATGACCATGCCCAAAATGACGGGGCTTCGGCTGGCCCAGACCCTCCTGGAAATCCGTCCGGATATCCCGATTATTCTTTGCACCGGCTTCAGCGAACGGATATCCGAGGAAAAGACAAAGAAAGAGGGAATCCGGGCGATGATCATGAAGCCCATCGAAATCGCGAAATTGTCCACGGTCGTCCGCTCCGTGCTGGACCAAAAGCCGACGTAACGCCATGTTTGGTTTGAATCGCTCCGCCGCTTGTGTCTCTATTGGTATCCTGATATAAATTTAGCTTCAATTTCAACAACCCTTGTTTGGATTGGGAAGAGCATATGCGCGTGGGAATGGGATATGATGTTCACCGGCTGGCAGAAGGGCGGCGCCTGATCATAGGAGGAGTTCCTGTCCCGTTTGAAAAAGGGCTTTTAGGGCATTCCGATGCGGATGTCCTTTTACATGCCCTCTGCGACGCGCTTCTGGGGGGTGCAGGTCTTGGAGATATCGGGCTGCATTTTCCCGACTCCGACCCCCGGTTCAAAGACGTTTCGAGCCTAACCCTTCTGGCCCAGGTCCGGGACCGGATCCGGGATGCCGGTTTTCAGATCGCCAATGTGGACGCCGTGGTTGCCGCCGAGGCCCCCAGGCTTTCCTCTTTCCGGGAAAAGATGGCTCTTGCCGTTGGTGAGGTTCTTGGTTTAGATGCATCCCGAATCAACATCAAGTTCACCACCACAGAGAAACTGGGTTTCATCGGGAAAGGAGAGGGAATCAGCGCCATGTGTGTGGCCCTCCTGGAAGAAAGCCGCTGATTCAAAACACGTATGAGCATTCGCCTGTATAATACCCTTAAGGGGAAAAAAGAGATTTTCGTGCCGAAAGAACCCGGTATGGTCCGGATGTATGTATGCGGGCCCACGGTTTACGACTCGTGCCACATCGGCCACGCCCGTTCCGTCGTGGTTTTCGACGTCATCGCACGTTACTTCCGATCTCGGGGATTTGAGGTGACGTATGTACGCAATTTTACGGACATCGACGACAAGATCATCCAGAGGGCGGCCCAGCTGGGAATCGATCCGAAGGATCTTGCGGAAAAATACATCCATGAGTTCCATCAGGACATGGACGCCCTGAAAGTGGACCGGGCCACATTCGAACCCAAGGCCACTGACCACATCCCGCAGATCATCCGGGTTATCCGACTTCTTATGGAAAAGGGATACGCCTATGCAGTGGACGGGGATATCTTTTTTTCGATAACCGCCTTCAGTGGCTATGGCAAGCTTTCCGGCCGGAAGCTGGAAGATATGGAGGCTGGAGCCCGGGTGGATGTGGATGAGCGAAAGCGGAACCCCTTCGATTTCGTCCTCTGGAAATCCGCCAAACCCGGGGAGCCTTTTTGGGAAAGCCCCTGGGGCGCCGGAAGGCCGGGATGGCATATCGAATGCTCGGCCATGAGCAGCGAATACCTGGGGCAGACCTTCGACATCCACGGCGGAGGAAAGGATCTGGTCTTTCCGCACCATGAAAATGAAATTGCTCAGTCTGAAGCCGCCTTCGGTCAACCCTTTGTAAATTACTGGGTACACAACGGATTCGTCAATATCAACCAGGAGAAGATGTCCAAATCCCTGGGTAACTTCCTCCTGATCCGGGATCTGCTGAAGGAGCACCATCCGGAGGCTTTAAGGCTCTTCCTTCTTTCCAGCCACTACCGAAGCCCCATCGATTTCACTCCCCAGCACATGGAGGAGGCCGGTGCCGGTCTGGACAAGCTTTATGCCCTCATGGAACGCACGCAAACGGTTTTGGGAACCGACGATGTCGGGATACAATATGAACCCGGGGATCACTGGGCTCGTTTCTGCGAGGCCATGGACAATGACTTCAATACCGCCCAGGGGATCGGGGTTCTCTTTGAAGCCGCAAGGCAAATCAATCGGCTCATGGACGAGACAACGGCGTTCGTCGGCAACGATTTTCAACAACAACTGATACGGCAACTCCGGGACGTTCGGAAAATAGGAGCCGTTCTGGGGATTTTGACCGAATCCCCCAAGGCCTATTTCGAAGGCAGGCAGGCACGTCTGCAGGAGAAAAAGCAGGTCGATGCCGCTGCCGTGGATGCACTTGTAACCGAACGAACCGCAGCCCGGATAGCCAAAGACTGGGCCAGGGCCGATGTAATCCGCCGGAAACTCGAATCCATGAACGTCCTGTTGGAGGATCGGCCCGACGGAACCGTCTGGAAGATCCGGTAGTCCGCACCCCCTCATGCCTGAATTCAAGCTGACTTCCCATTTCACCCCAAAAGGGGACCAGCCCAAAGCCATTGCCTCCCTCTGCGGATCCATTGCATCCGGGAAGCGGCATCAGGTCCTGCTGGGGGTGACCGGGTCGGGGAAAACCTTCACGATGGCCAATGTCATTGCCGCCATTCAAAGGCCCACTCTGGTCATTGCCCCGAATAAGACATTGGCCGCCCAACTGTACCACGAGTTCAAAGGCTTTTTCCCGGAAAACACGGTGGAATATTTCGTAAGCTATTACGATTACTACCAGCCCGAGGCCTACATTCCATCCACCGATACCTATATTCAGAAAGACTCCTCCATCAACGAGATGATCGACAAACTCCGGCATTCAGCCACACGGTCCGTTCTGACCCGGCGTGACGTCATCGTGGTTGCAAGCGTCTCGTGCATCTTCGGCCTGGGGGCCCCTGAAGATTACCTGGCCATGCGGGTGGACTTGATGAACGGCGTAAGCCTGTCCCGGGATCGATTGCTATCCGATCTGGCGACCATGCATTACTCGCGCAACGATTATGATTTTCATCGAGGCGTGTTCCGGGTGAGAGGGGATCGAGTGGAAATCTTTCCTGCCTACGAGGAGGACCGGGCCATCCGGGTCGAGTTCTTCGGAGACCAGATCGAAGGAATCGCCGAAATCGATCCCCTGCGGGGAGTAACCAAGAAACGGCTTGAGAGAGTGACTCTCTTTCCGGCAAGCCATTATGTAACCGAGAAAAACCGCGCCCTGAGGGCCATCGAGGCTATCAAGACGGAACTGAAAGATCGGATCGAAGCATTCAGAAGGGAAGAAAAGCTCATCGAGGCCCAGCGGATCGATGAGCGGACCCGATACGATCTCGAGATGATCGCCGAGTTGGGATATTGCACCGGCATCGAGAATTATTCCCGCCATTTTACCGGAAGAAAGGCCGGGGAACCACCACCCACCCTTTTGGATTATTTTCCAAAGGACTTCCTGCTGTTCATCGATGAGAGCCATATCGCCGTCCCTCAGTTGCGGGGGATGTACCTGGGTGACCGGTCCCGTAAGGAAACCCTGGTGGCGTATGGATTCCGCCTCCCTTCGGCTCTCGACAACCGGCCCCTAACCTTCGAGGAATTCAATACCCGGGTTTCCCAGGTGGTTTATGTCTCTGCCACACCGGCCGATTATGAGCTGTTGCAGGCGGAGGATGCCGTAGCGGAACAGATCGTGCGTCCCACAGGCCTTGCCGACCCCGAGTTGGAGGTCAGAAGCGCCTGCAATCAGGTGGATGACCTGTTCCAGGAGATCCTGCTGCGGAAGAATCAGGACGCGCGCATCCTGGTTACGACGCTGACCAAAAGGATGGCGGAAGATCTCACGGAATACCTGTCGGACCTGGGTATCCGTGTACGATACCTTCATTCGGACATCAGCACCCTTGATCGGATGGAGATCATCCGGGAGTTGAGGATCGGAAAATTCGATGTCCTCGTGGGTATCAACCTGCTTCGGGAGGGATTGGACATTCCCGAGGTCTCTCTGGTGGTGATCCTCGATGCCGACAAGGAGGGTTTTTTACGCTCCCGGCGTTCCCTCATCCAGACCTTCGGACGGGCTGCCCGAAACGTGATGGGAAAAGTCATCCTTTATGCCGATAAGATGACCCAATCCATGAAAGAAGCCATCGAGGAAACTGCCCGGCGCCGGACTATACAAATTGAATATAACCGGGTGCACCACATCACCCCCGAAACCGTGGAAAAAGAGATCGGCCGCATTTTCGAGTCGGTCTACGAAGCCGATTACGTCACGGTGGATCGGGTCCGTGAGCCTGCGGCCGACTATGGAAAACCGGAAGACCTGGAAGCCCATATCGCCTCTCTGGAAACCGAAATGAAACAGGCAGCGGCGGAGCTGGCTTTCGAAAGGGCGGCCCAACTGAGGGACCGGATCCGGGATTTGAAAAAGCGCATGGTTTTCGAATGGTAGAACCCCAGCGCGATACTTCCTTGGAAGAGCGGGTGTCGCAACTGCCGGATTCCCCCGGCGTCTATCTCATGAAAGGGGAAAACGGCGAGATTCTTTACGTCGGAAAGGCCCTCAGCCTCAGGAAACGCGTATCCACCTACTTTTCAAGTTCCCCCCGGTTCGATCCCAAGACGGAGGTGCTGGTCAAGCAGATCCGGTCCTTCGAGACCATCCTCACTGAAACCGAACAGGAAGCCTTCATCCTGGAAGCCAATCTCATCCGGCGATACAGTCCCCGTTACAATTTCTTTCTCAAGGATGACAAACGCTATCCATCGCTTCGATTGGATTTGAATGATCCTTATCCCGTATTGGAGGTCGTCCGGCGCATCCAAAAGGACGGGGCCTTGTATTTCGGACCCTACGCTTCCGCACAAGCCGTGAGGGAAACACTGAAGGTGATTCACCGCACCTTCAAGCTTCGAAAATGTAAAACACACCCCCTCAAACAAAAACCCCGGCCCTGCCTCAATTACCAGTTGGGCCAGTGTCTCGGCCTTTGCTCGGGAAAAATTCCGGAACGTGACTACCGGAAGATTGTGGATGAAGTCGTTTTATTCTTGAAGGGACGCACCCCTCAGCTCATCACCATGATCGAAGAAGAGATGCAGGCCGCATCCCAACGCTTTGAATTTGAAGAGGCGGCCGCCCTCCGGGACAAGGTGTTCGCCCTGAAGCGGACTATGGAAAAACAGGTCTCGGTCTGCACTGACTTCAAGGATCGGGATGTGTTTGCCATTGCCCGGATCCCGGATCTGGCGGTGATGACCCGTCTTCACATCCGGGGTGGGTTCCTTTTGGGGATTCAGCATTTCGATTTTAACCAGACCCTGGCAACAGATGCGGAGGCTTTAAGCTCCTTCATTCGCGGATATTATGAGAAAGGGCACTTCATTCCGGAGGAGGTTTTGACGGCGGCTGCACTGGAAGGGGGTGATTTGATCCAGGAGGCCCTTTCGGCTGCCAGGGGGAGACGGGTGCACGTTATATCGCCGCATCGCGGGGAAAAAGCACGGCTGACTGCCATCGCCATTCAAAACGCTGAAAACCACCTCAAGACGGTAGCCAATGCCGCCGCTTCCGACCTGGATCGGCTATTGAGGCTGAAGCGGCGCTTGGCTCTGCCTCGTTTCCCCAATCGCATCGAGTGCATCGACAATTCCACCACATTCGGAGTGGAGCCGGTAGCGAGTCTCGTGGTTTTCGAAAAAGGGGTCCCGAAGCCTTCCGAATACCGGCACTACCGGATCCGAACTATCGATAATACAGACGACTACGCCTTTATGGAAGAAGTGCTGCGGCGACGTTTTAGGGAAGCCCAGGAAAAAGATCTTCCGGATCTGCTGATGGTGGACGGCGGAAAAGGGCAGTTGAATGTGGCCGCCGCCGTTTCCCGGGATCTGGGCCTTGAAAACGCCTTTTCGATGGTCGCCATCGCCAAGAGGGATCGAAAAAAAAGAGAGCCAGAGGACAAGATTTACACCCTGAATCGGGCCGATTCTGTACATTTTGGACGGGAAATGGACCTACTGCGCCTGCTCGAGCGCATTCGGGATGAAGCCCACCGTTTCGCCGTGATGTTTCATCGGAAAAAACGAAAGACCCTGGCATTGGCCTCGACACTGGATGCCGTTCCCGGTATCGGGGATATACGCAAGCGAATCCTGCTGACTCATTTCGGGGGTATCGACAAGATTCGAAATGCGACGGCGGAAGAACTCTCCGGCCTTCCCTCCATGACACTGAAAATCGCCCGGGCTGTCCTGGAAGCTCTGAATAAAGACTGATGAATTCTTATGAGAGTTTCTTTAAGACCTCCACCAGTTCTTGTACCGCAGCGCCGGATTTGTTCAATGCGGCCTGTTCGGCTTCCGTGAGGCGGATCTGGATGACCTCTTCGATGCCATTTCTTCCCAGTTTGACGGGGACGCCGATGAAAAGCCCCCGGATGCCGTACTCTCCTTCGAGATAGGCGGCGCAGGGGAGGATCTTCTTCTTGTCTTTAAGGATCGATTCGGCCATTTCCACCGCCGCCGATGCCGGGGCGTAATAGGCGCTTCCGGTTTTCAGGAGGCTGACGATCTCCGCACCGCCGTTGGCCGTTCGTTTTACCAGGGCATCGATGCGTTCTTTTGAAAGCAGTTCCGTGATGGGAATCCCCGCCACCGTGGAATAGCGGGGAAGAGGAACCATGGTGTCGCCGTGCCCGCCCAATACAAAAGCATGGGTATTTTCCACCGAGACGTTCAGTTCCATGGCGATGAAAGCCCGGAAGCGCGCAGAGTCCAGGACTCCGGCCATTCCCATGACCCGATTTTTTGGAAAACCGCTGGCTTCAAAAGCTACATGGCACATGGCGTCCAGGGGATTGCTGACAATGATCAGGGCAGCGTTGGGGGAAAATCTGGCAACCTCCCTGGTTACGCTTTTGACGATGCCGGCATTGGTGCTGATGAGATCGTCCCGGCTCATTCCGGGTTTTCTCGGGATCCCGGCCGTGATGATGACGATGTCCGATTCTGCCGACGCCTCGTACTCGTTGGCACCGGTGAGGCGAGCGTCGTGTTTCTCGATGGGCGCAGCCTCGGCCAGGTCCAGGGCCTTCCCCTGAGGGACCCCTTCGATAATGTCGATCAATACCACATCGCACAGTTCCTTTTCCGCCAGTCGCTGGGCCGCGGTGGCACCCACATTTCCAGCCCCCACTACCGTTACCTTCTTGTCCATGTTCTTCTCCTTGTATCAAAAAAAATTCGATCCAACGATTTTAAACGGCCTGAAAGCCTACAGGTATTCGATCCTTTTTCATTTCATGCTGCTCCATGAACCCTTGTCCTCTTGAATTGGCATTTATCCCCTGCCCAATTGAATTTGTCAACCGTGCGGTTCGGCTTTGCGTGTTGACATTTCAAGAACAATCGGGATAAAGGCGGACATTGGACGGGAGGAAACATGAAGATCGGAGTCATTTCGGACACGCACATGCAACATGCCGACGAAGCGCTGATTCATACGGCAAAGACCGTGTTCGGAGAGGTCGAAATGATTCTCCACGCCGGGGATTTGACACACCTGGCGGTCCTGGATGCGTTTTGGGATAAAGAAGTGGTGGCTGTGTGCGGGAACATGGACCGCTTTGAGGTAGCCAACCGCCTGAAAGACCGGGAAGTGATCGAAGTGGGCGGGTTCCGGATCGGGTTGACCCACGGCTGGGGGCCGGGAAAGGGACTGGAGGAGCGTGTGCGGACCCGCTTCGACCGGGTGAATGTCATCGTTTACGGCCACAGCCATCAGCCGGCCAACCACATCCAGGAGGGGATACTCATGTTCAATCCGGGGGCTTATTACGGAAGCCTCTTTTTCCGTTCAGGCCGTTCCGTGGGAATCCTCGAGCTAGGCGAAGGCGTCACCGGAAAAATCATTCCCCTGTAAAAAAAATCCTTTGTCTGAAATCCTTAAGGAGAGCGATATGAAAAAAACAGTTTTTGAAACCGATTTTACGGATTTAAGGCTCATGAAAAAGGGGAAAGTCCGGGATATCTACGATCTGGGCGACGCCCTCCTCATGGTGGCGACGGACCGTATTTCGGCTTTCGATGTGATCATGCCCGACCCGATTCCGGACAAGGGAAAGATTTTAACCCGGATTTCCCTTTTCTGGTTCAAGACCCTGGCGCCCATCGTCGATAACCATCTGATCACTTCCGACGTCGCAGCGTATCCCGTCTCCTGCCGACCCTATTCCGCAATCTTAAGGGGCCGGAGCATGCTCGTTAAAAAGGCAGATCCCCTTCCCGTCGAATGCGTGGTGCGCGGTTACATCAGCGGATCCGGATGGAAGGCCTACCAGGAAACCGGCGCCGTCTGCGGCATCCGCCTCCGCGAAGGGTTGAAAGAATCGGATCGCCTGCCGGAGCCTATTTTCACCCCTTCCACCAAGGAGGAAATCGGTTTGCACGATATCAATATCGATTTCGAAGAAACAGCCCGGCGGATCGGAAGGGGGGTGGCCGAAAAAGTCCGGGACCTAAGCTTTGCCCTTTACCGGAAGGGGACGGATCTGGCGGAAAAAAAGGGGATCCTCATCGCAGACACCAAGTTCGAGTTCGGGCTTCTGGACGGCAGGCTCATCCTCATCGACGAAGTGTTGACGCCGGACTCCTCGAGATTCTGGCCCAAAGCCGCCTATCGCCCCGGAAAACCCCAGCAAAGCTTCGACAAACAATATTTGAGGGATTACCTGCTTTCCGTCCGGTTCAATAAAAAGCCTCCCGGCCCATCCCTTCCCAGGGAAGTGATCGAAAAAACCCGGGATAAGTACCTCGAAGCCCTCCAACAACTGACCGGGGAATCCCTTGAGGCCTGATTTGAAACCGCGCCTTCCGAAAGTCGGCATATGGACTGAATCCGATGTCCCCATCGAAAAGATCGATTTCGGTGAAGAGACCTTCCGGATCACTACCCGTCCCTGCACCGACGATCTGACGGCCTCCATCCGATCCTGCGGGCTGATCAACCTTCCCATCCTGAGGGAGAAAGGATCAACGTTTAGTATTATCAGCGGATTCCGAAGGATTGAGGCTTGTCGGCAAATAGGGTTTTCCCGGATTCCCGCACGGGTGGTTTCACGGGATATAGATGAATCCCACTGCATCCGATTGGCTGTGACGGATAACGCCTTTCAGTGCCCCCTCAATCCTCTGGAAGCCTCACGGATCGTGACACTTTTTTCCCGGATTCACCCGGACCACACAGCGCTGGCGGAAGCATCCACTCTTGCAGGGTTTCCACTACATCCGGCCATGGTCGAGAAACTGATCACATTAGGCCGGCTCCCGCACCCGGTGCAGGAAGCCGTTGCAGAGGGCTTTATCACCTTACCGGTGGCAATGGACCTGGCGGATTTAGATTCAAAGGGAGCCGTGGCCCTGACTGCACTTTTCGACCGGTTGAAGATGGGTTTCAGCCAGCAGCGGGAAACCATCCTATGGGCTACGGAAATCGCCGGACGGGAAGATCTTCCCCTTGCGGACCTCTTGAAGGAACCGGCTTTTGAAGAAGTCCTGAACGACTCCCAATCAGACCGGGTTCAAAAGAGCCTCGGAGTCCGGTCTTATCTGAAAAAACGGCGTTTTCCGTACCTTGCGGAAAGAGAGGAAGCTTTCAAGAAGTGCATCAAAAAACTGAAACTCGGGGTCGGCGTTTTTCTATCGCATCCCCGGGATTTCGAAAAGCCCACTTATTCCCTCACCCTGCAGTTCAACAACCTCGACACTCTTTCAGCACGAAAAGCCGCCATCGACCGGATCCTGAACGATCCGGATTTCAAAGCGTTTCTGGATCAATAACGGACGTCATCCGTACCGAGATCACCGATCCATAAAAGAATCCCGTTGCGCACACTTGCGGGCAGCGTTTCAAATGGCATGAAAAACAGGCTCTTTTCGGATGAAACAGGGGGCTGCTCGAACGTCACCATAGACCGGTTCCGCCCCCTTGACAACTCCAACTATATATATTTTTTTCTTGACCAAATGGAAAACAGGAAATATAGGACATTCAAACGACTAAATGTAATTCAATATATTATGGGAATACAGGAACGAAAGGAGCGGGAAAGGGAGCGAAGGCGACAGCAGATCATATTGGCAGCCTTACGCGTCTTCAGCGCCAAAGGCTTCAATAAGAGCACCATGGAGGATATCGCCACGGAGGCAGAACTTAGCCCCGGAACCCTTTACCTGTATTTCAGGAACAAAGACGAACTCTTTGCCTCTTTGTCCCTGAGGATGCTTCATTTTTTAAATATTCGACTTGAGAAACTGAGCAAAGACCGAAATCTCTCCATTGAAAAGAAGTATCAAATCCTCAAACAGGCCCTGTATGATGTGTATGATTTCGATCCACTGGTCCTGATCAATATGTTTCATTTGCAATCCAGTGAAACACTCAAGAATCTTTCCGACGAACTGATTGCGGAGATCAAAGCGTTATCGAGTAAATCCCTCAGGGCCATGGCCAGCGTATTCGATGAAGGAATCAAACAAAAGCTTTTCATCGAGCGCCATCCGACCGCGATGGCCGACTCGCTTTGGGCGCTTTTTTCCGGAATAGTCCTTTGGGAAGAAAGTAAAAAGATCATCGACAACGGAAAAGACTACCTGAAACCGACTTTGGATTTGGCCTTTGAAATATTCTGGCGCGGCATCCGAGCCTGAGATAAGTCTAACGGAGCTTGATTTCGTGACGGATGAATGGATTGGCGATTTCAAGGAGATCTTTAAGCGCATCGAAAAGTTTCAGGCCAAGCTGGATGTGAATTTCACAGGCCTGACATGATCCCCCCTTTTGCCCTTGACGCTTGCAGCCCTTTTCCGTAAGGTCCATGAATACTTGGGGCGCTGCGATGCCTCCGCATCGGTGACCGCCCCTTTTTCATCATGGGTTGCGAGGCTTAGATGTCTGTCTCCGCTCTTTATGTCCATGAATCCGTTAAGAACCTGCTTCGAGTCCATCATATCCTGTCGAAACTGACCGTTTCCCATCAGATCATTACCGACGTGCGGCAAGCCTATGCCGACATCATGAAGGCACCGGACCCCATTGCAAAGGGAAAGAGCGTTCTCATCCTGACGCACAATAAAGGAACGTTTCTCAGGCCCTGCCCGGGAACCCGGGGGTATACCTGTTGTGGATACCGGATCCTTCATGTAGGGACCTACTGCACGATGGACTGTTCCTACTGCATCCTTCAGGCCTATTTCCACCCTCCGGTGCTCCAATTCTTCGTGAATCAAGAGGATCTGATGGCCGAATTGAAAAGCCTATTTGCGACACGCTTAATCCAAAGGATCGGGACCGGTGAGTTCACGGACAGCCTCATCTGGGACCGGTGGACCGATCTTTCCCGGGTGTTGGTTCCGAGCTTTTCGGAACAATCTTCCTGCATCCTTGAGCTAAAGACCAAGACCGCGGACGTGTCCACCTTACAGGGTCTGCACCACAACCGCAAGACCGTTGTCGCCTGGTCTCTTAACACCCCGCGGGTTATCGAAACTGAAGAGCAGGGGAGTGCGGATCTTTCGGCAAGGCTTGCCGCTGCAGTTCTCTGCCAGAAAGAAGGGTATCCACTGGCGTTTCACTTTGACCCGATGGTGATCTACGAGGGGTGCGAGGCCGAATATGCCGCGGTTGTGGATCGGCTCTTCGCATCGGTTGATCCTCAAAACATCGTCTGGATCAGCCTCGGGGCCTTTCGGTTCCAACCGGAATTGAAAACGATCATCCGGATGCGACACCCCCATTCGAAGCTGATATATGGAGAATTCATCCGGGGCATGGACGGAAAGATGCGGTACTTCAAACCGCTCCGGATCCGGCTCTACCGGGAAATCGCCTCCCGGATCCGGGAGAAGGCTCCGGAGGTTACCCTTTATTTCTGCATGGAGGACGATGAGGTGTGGGAAAAGGCATTGGGAAGGATTCCGCCACGGGGAGGGGGGGTGAAACGGATGCTGGACGAGGCCGCTATTAAAAAGTGCGGCCTGAGGGAAGGGTGAAAGGAAGGGAAGGGGGTGGCGAGGGTTTTACAGGGGCTTCTGATATTTCTCCTGATGGCTTCCGGGATTCATGCCGGAGTATCGGCCGCCATTTCTCAGGAGATCTTCCGAGTCCGTTGGGTGGATGATGGGGATACCGTATTGCTCGAAAACGGCAAACATGTCCGCTACATCGGCATCGACGCCCCGGAGGTCAAAAGGGGGGATCAAAAAGGGGAGCCCCTGGGAGAAGAGGCTGCGGCGTTCAATAGGAACCTGGTATCGGGAAAGAGGGTTCGGCTGGTCTTTGACAAAGAGGCATCGGATCGCTACGGTCGATGGCTGGCCTACGTATATCTGCCGGACGAAACCCTGATCAACGCAGCCTTATTAGAGGCCGGTTTTGCCCATCTGCTGTATCAACCGCCCAATCTTGACCGGATCGAATTTTTTCTTGCAGCCCAGCGGCGGGCGATGACTGCAAAAAGAGGAATCTGGAAAGACCTGCAGGAAAGGGCGAAAATATATATCGGAAACCGGTCTTCCATGCGATTTCATTTGCCTGACTGTCCGAAGGCAAAAGAAATATATCCGAAAAACTACGTGGTTTTTACCCGGATATGGGATCCCTTCTGGGAAGGTTACGCCCCGGCATCCTGTTGCATGTCCCCCTAATCCTGACTTATTCGGCCTCTTTTTTGGCCTTCTCCACGATTTTTTGGGCCAACTGGGCCGGTATCTCGTCGTAATGGGAGAATTTCATCGTGTAGGTTCCTCGGCCGCCGGTCATGGAGTTGAGGTCCGGGGCGTATGTCTGAAACTCCGCCATGGGAACATGGGCCCGAATGGCTTGGTGCTTCCCTTTGGAGTCCATTCCCAGGACCCTGCCCCGACGGCTGTTCAGGTTTCCCATGATATCCCCCATGTATTCATCCGGGGCGATGATGGTGACCTCCATGATCGGTTCCAGGAGGACCGGCTGGGCCTGTTCTGCAGCCTTTCGGAAGGCCAGAGAACCGGCAATTTTAAATGCCATTTCCGAGGAATCGACGGCGTGATAGGATCCGTCGTCTAGGATTACCCTGAAATCGATGCACGGGAACCCGGCCAGAACGCCCCTCTGGCGCGACTCCACGATCCCTTTTTCAACGGCAGGGATGTATTGCCGGGGGATGGAACCGCCGACGATGGCATCCACAAATTCAAAACCGCCACCCCTGGGAAGCGGTTCCAGCTGGATCCAGCAGTCTCCGAACTGACCGTGTCCACCCGTCTGTTTTTTATGCCTCCCCTGAACCCGAATCTTTTTCTTGATGGTCTCCCGGTAGGGAATCTTGGGCAGTTCCAGAACCACTTCCACGCCAAACTTCCGCTTGATCTTTTCTACAGTAGCCTCGATATGGACCTGTCCCGCCCCTGATATAAGGATCTCCTTGGTTTCGGAATTACGGGTCAATTGAAGTCCCACGTCCTCTTCGGTGAGCCGCACCAGGGAGCTGTATACCTTATCCTCGTCGCCTGTGGATTTCGGTTTTACGGCAAAAGAAGTGAGGGGAGTCGGCGGCTCCACGGATGGATATTGAATCTTTTGGGCCTCGTTACACAGGGTGTCGCCGGTGCCGGTCTCTTTAAGCTTGGCTACGGCAACAATAGCTCCAGACCCTGCTCCGGTAATCGGTTTCTGTTCCCTTCCCGCCAACTGAAGCAGTTGAGTATAGCGCTCTTTGGCCCTTTTGTTCACATTGAAAAAAGTGCCGTCCCCACCGATAGAGCCGGAAACCACCCGAAAAATGGAGAGGCGGCCGTAGTAAGGGTCGGTAACGGTCTTGAAGACCAGTCCGGAAAAAGGAGCTTCCGGATCAGGAATCCGTTCCACGATTTCTTTGCTATCCGGATGAATCCCCGTCCAGGCGCCGCGGTCTATCGGTGAGGGGAAGTATTCCGAGATCATGTCCATCAGCCGATCGATTCCGATCCGTTTCGTGGCACTGCCACAGAAGACCGGTACGATGACCCTGGAAACCAGTCCTTTTTTCAGGGCCGTGCGGATTTCGTCATCCGTCGGCATTTCTCCTTCCAGGTACCGTTCCAGAAGGGCGTCGTCGGCTTCCGCAATGGCTTCAATCAGGTTCTCCCGGGCCTTTTTAGCCTGATCCTTCATAGTTTCCGGTATGGGGGTTTCTTTTCTTTTTCCTTCCGGATCGTAAGAAAAGGCTTTCATCTGAACCAGGTCTACGACACCGTTGAATTGGGCTTCGGAACCGATGGGCAGTTGCAGAAGGATGGGTTTGGGGGAAAAGGCGTCGGATATGCCTTCAAAGACCCGGATGAAATCGGCCCGCTCCCGATCCAATTTGTTGACAAAGATGGCACAGGGAAGATGAAATTCCGAGGCAAGGTCCCAGGCCAGTTCAGTCTGAACTTTTACGCCGTCCACCGCATCAATAACCAGAAGGGCTGCATCAGCCGCCAGGATGCAGTTTCGGGTATCGGCAAAAAAGTTTTGATCTCCCGGAGTATCAATAATATTGACGACTTTCTTTGCCCAGTGGTACTGATGAAACGCACTGCTCATGCTGGAGCGGCGTTTCAATTCCTCGGGTTCGAAGTCCATTGCCGTGTTCCCGTCTTCCACGCGCCCCAGTCGAGAGAGAACTCCGGCGGTGAAAAGTATGATCTCCGCCAAAGAGGTTTTACCGGATCCGCCGTGACCCACCAACGCAATGTTTCTCAAGTTCTCTGTCATATTCCATCCTTCCTGTTCTCTGATATTTGGGTACCGGCTTTTCTATCGGCATCTATCTGAAAAATCAAGCCATGAATCAACTGCAAAACCAAAATTTAGCACGAATACTCCGGGAATTTTCGGGAGGGATGGAGAACCAAGGATAGCCACATGAAAAACTCCCGATTCCCTTTGGGTCCCAAGAGGGGAGAAGGAACCATCGCCCGGACCGTAAGTCCTTGCCGGGAAAAAAATGCGGTCAAGTCGCCTAGTACCGCCTCGTGGAGCCTCGGATCCCGGACGACGCCTCCCTTTCCGACCATCGATTTTCCCACTTCGAACTGCGGCTTCACCAAAACGACCATATCCGCCCCGGGTCTCATGAACTTGAAGACCGCGGGGACCACGATCTTCAGAGAAATGAAGGAAGTATCCATCGTGACCAGGTCCACAGGTTCTGGGATTGCCGATTCCGGAAGATAACGGATATTGGCCCGCTCGATGGCGATGACTCTGGGGTCGTTCCTGAGTTTCCAGGCCAGCTGACCGTATCCCACATCCACGGCATAGATCCGGGCGGCTCCCCGCTGGAGCAGGCAATCCGTAAACCCTCCGGTGGAAGCTCCCACATCGAGACACACACATCCCGAAACCTTAATGGAGAGGGATTCCAGAGCGCCGGCCAGCTTGTCACCTCCCCGGCTCACATATCCGGCAGGCTCACGGATCAGGGAAATCCGCGTATTCTCCGGAAAAAGAGATCCCGGTTTGTCCGCCACATGATTGTTCGCGGAAACATTACCGGATAAGATCAGCCGCCTGGCACCTTCCCGGCTTTCGGTAAATCCTTGTTCCATCACGAGATTATCCAGTCGTTTTTTAGTCATTTTTGCCTTATTGAAATCATAAACGGATCCGGATCTGTCAAGCTTTGAGTTGAAACAGGAAGGGAGAGTAGGGGAAGGGTTAATGCCCCTGCAAGAGACGCTTGACGGCATCGACGATGGCCGGGGCATCAATACGGTACTCGGCCCGCAATACCTGCTGAGGACCATGTTCCACGAACACGTCCGGGATGCCGAGCCGGGTGATGCGACACCGATGCAACATGCCATGATTGCACAGGCATTCCAAGACTGCGCTTCCGAATCCGCCCTGAAGCACGTTTTCTTCCACCGTGACGACAGCCTGAATCCTTTCGGCCAGGGAACAAATGAGGTTCGCGTCCAGGGGTTTGACGAACCGGCAGTTAACTAGGGTAGTTGTGAAACCTTCCTTCTTCAGGGCGTCACATGCCTTCACCGCATCCTGAACAGGACGGCCTATGGCAAGGACGAGGGCATCGTTTCCTTCTTCCAGGATTTCTGCTTTCCCTATGGGCAGAACCGGATACACCTCGTCGATGGAAACGCCGACACCGATTCCCCGAGGATAGCGGAGGGCGATGGGGCCATCATGGACAATGGCGGTGGCGAGCATTCGGCAGAGTTCATTTTCGTCTTTTGGGGCCATGACCGTCATATTGGGAAGGCTTCGAAGATAGGTAAGATCAAAGAGCCCATGATGGGTCATTCCATCTTCCCCCACGATTCCTCCCCGGTCGACGGCAAAAACAACCGGGAGGGATTCAATACAGACATCATGCAGGATCTGGTCAAAGGCGCGCTGCAGGAAGGTTGAATAAATCGCCACTACCGGACGTAACCCTTCCGTTGCCATTCCAGCGGCGAAGGTCACACCGTGTTGCTCAGCGATTCCTACATCGAAAAAACGCTCCGGAAATTTTCCGAAAAAATCCACCAGACCGGTTCCCTCCGGCATGGCGGCGGTCACCGCAACGATCCTCTCGTCTTTTTCGGCCAGTGCCGTCAGCGCTTTCCCAAAAACCTGAGTATAAGTAGGAATAGGACTTGGAGAGTCGATGCAGTTGCCGGTTTCAACTTCGAAACACCCCACTCCATGAAAATAGACCGGGTTCGATTCTGCAGGGGGATACCCCATCCCCTTCTTGGTGGAAACATGAAGGAGGATCGGCTCTTTCAGGTACTGGATGTTACGGAGGATATCGATGAGATGGTTTAGGTTGTGCCCGTCGATTGGTCCGAAATAATTAAAATTAAATGCTTCGAAAAGCATGCCTGGGGTGATAAAGGACTTCAGGGAATCCTCCCAGCGCTTGGCGAACTGGTAGATATCTTCCCCAAATTTGGGCAACGATTTCAGAAAATCGCCCAGATCCTTGCGCAGCTCCAGGAGTCGTTTTCTTGAAAAGGTACGACTCAAAAAAGAAGAGAGCGCTCCCACGTTCTTAGAAATGGACATTTCATTGTCGTTCAAAATGACGACAATATCCTTCTGGAGATCACCGGCCTGGTTCAGACCCTCGTAGGCCAGCCCCGCGGTCATGGATCCGTCACCGATGATGGTTACCACCCTGGAATCTTCTCCTTTGAGCCCTTTCGCACAGGCGATTCCCAGCCCGGCTGAAATAGACGTACTGCTGTGTCCGGTGGAAAAAGCATCATGGGGACTTTCGCTCATTTTGGTGAATCCTGACAGTCCTCCGTGCTGCCGCAGGGTTGCGAACCGGTCCCGTCTTCCGGTGATGAGCTTGTGGGCATAAGCCTGATGTCCGACATCCCATAGAATCCTGTCCTTCGGGCTGTCGAAAACATAATGAACGGCGATGGCCAGCTCCACGGCTCCCAGGCTCGAGGCCAGATGGCCGCCGTTTTTGGAGACCACATCCACAATCCGTTTCCGGATCTCCTGGGCCAATAACGGCAGTTCTTTCCGTGAAAGCTTTTTCAGATCAACGGGGGAATCGATACGATCCAGGAGGTTTGTGGTAAGATTAGATTTCATCTCTCGCCGTTTTCAGCGTTTTCTTTCGATGACATACGATGCGATGGCCCGAAGAGGATCCGCCTTGTTATCAAAATCGGAGAGACTCTGCAAGGCCGATTCGATGCATTTTTTGGCAAATATTTTGGATTCTTCCAGGCCCATGAGGGCAGGGTAGGTGCTTTTTTTCCTGAGCTGGTCTGTTCCCGAAGCTTTTCCCGTCACGGAGGGATCCCCTTCCACATTCAGGACATCGTCGATGACCTGGAAGGCTAACCCGAGTTTTCTGGCGTAGCTTTTCAATCCTTCAAGCTGCCGGGATGAACCGCCGCAAAGCGTTGCTCCAATCTCCACAGACGCTTGAATGAGGGCACCGGTCTTGAGGCTGTGCAGTCGACGGAGCTGTATAAGAGTCAAGGCAGACCCTTCGGCTGCGATATCCTCCATCTGCCCCTGGATCATTCCGGCAGGACCGGCGGCGCGTGAAAGGATTCCGACGACTTCCAGCGCTCTTTCCAGGTTATGAGGCGGCAGAAATCGATCCATTACAAGGACCTCGAAAGCCAGGGTGAGGAGGGCATCCCCAGCGAGGATGGCCGTGGCTTCATCAAAGGCTATATGACAGGAAGGCTTTCCCCGGCGCAGGGCGTCGTCATCCATGGCCGGAAGATCATCGTGAATTAAGGAATAGGTGTGGATCATCTCGATGGCGCATGCTCCGGCCATGACCTCGTCTGGTCTGCCTCCCACCGATTCCGCGGCTGCAATGCAAAGAATCGGCCTCAACCGTTTCCCTCCGGCGATCAGGGAGTATGCCATCGCTTTTTTGAGGCGGCTATTTTCCGGCAGTGCCGAGCGGAGGCGCCCCTTCAAGGAGGCATCAATAGACTTCCTTTTCTGAATCAAATAGCCGGAAAGGTCAAACATGGCCGTCGTCCGGGGGGACTTCGTCTTCTAAAAAGGGTTTTTCCGAAACAGATCCCTGGTGGTCTTTGAGCAAGAGTGTCACTTTCTTTTCGGTCTCGTCGAGTTTTTGGGCGCAATATTTGGAGAGCTTCATCCCTTCCTCAAATCGCTGAAGGGCTTTTTCCAGAGGCAGATCCCCTGCTTCGAGCTCCCTCACGATCTCTTCCAATTGCTTCATGGCGCCTTCAAAGGTCTGTTTTGACATGGGTTTATTTCCTTTTCCTTTCCACGCGGCACAGGATGTTTCCTTTGGCCACCAAAAGGTCGATCCCGTCACCGATACCGACCTGATCCGGATCCTGGATAACGGTACCCTTCGGAATCGTTCGGGCGATGCTGTATCCCCGGCTGAGGACATCCATGGGGCCAAGAGACCTCAACCTTGCAAAAAGCTCCTGAGACAACCCTTTCCTAATTGATAAATATAATTCTAATAATTTCAAAATATTAATATATAATTTATCAATCTTTTCTTTATATTTTAGCAAAAGCTGCATCGGGCTCTTGGCACACAGGTTTTCGGTTCTCCACGCCAGCTTTTCCCGTACGTTTCGGATCCTTTTTTGTGTGATCTGAATCAGTCTCTGGGTGAAATCGTCGAGTTGAAGGCGCTGATCACCCATCTTTTTCCTTGGGTCTTTCAGATGATGGATGGTTTCCATCAGTCGCTTCCGATACTCTTTAATTTGTTTATGGATCGTGCGTACCAAAGCAAGGTTATATTCCCGGATTCTTAAAACCAAATCGACCTTTTTCGGAACAACGATTTCGGCGGCAGCCGATGGCGTGGGCGCCCTGAAATCGGCTACGAAATCGGCGATGGTAAAATCGGTTTCATGACCGACACCGGAGACGATGGGAACCCCGGAAGTAAATATCGCCCGGGCAACAGCTTCCGAATTGAAGGCCTGCAAGTCCTCCAGGGATCCGCCGCCTCTGGCCAATACAGCCACGTCAGCAACGGGTCCTCCCTCGGGACCTCCTGTGTTCAGAAGTTCGATGGCTGAAACGATCTGGGCCTCTGCGCCGCTTCCCTGGACCATCGTCGGAATGACAACAAGCCGGATGTTTTCGAATCGGCGCCGGGCAACCTGGAGGATGTCGTGAATCGCGGCACCGCTGGGAGATGTAATTACGGCGATTTTTTCAGGAAAAAAAGGAATCGGCTTCTTATATCGATCGTCAAAGAGCCCTTCATCGGAAAGCCGGCGCTTGAGCTGTTCAAAGGCAATCTGCAGGGCTCCCACACCTTTGGGCTCAAGAATCTCGAAGATGATTTGATAGCTTCCACGTGGTTCGTAGACGGAAACCCTGCCGAGACCCACCACGTTCATTCCGTCTTCAGGTTGAAAGGGCAGATGGCGGTTCTGACCCTTGAACATGACGGCTTGGATACGGGCTTTTTCGTCTTTTAATGTAAAGTAAAAGTGTCCTGATGTCGGAATTCTAAAATCAGATATTTCTCCTGATATCCATATGAAATTGAATTCATCTTCAAGTAAAGCTTTAATTTGAGAAGTGAGCTCCGATACGGTCAGAATGTGATGCTCGGAGTTTGCGGGGGGGTTGAAGCGTATCTGGTCCGACAGGGGGTCCACAGGAATTTATCCTTTAAACTAACGTCTGATAAGATATATTATGTAAACTATTTTGAATCTTCGGGTTGAAGGATCAATTCGTCACCTTGAACGCCCTTCTGGACCGATTGGAGTCGCTGGCGGATCGCTGGAACGATATAGATATGATCCGTGGGCAACGTGGCCAGATAAGAAGATAGCGCCTCGATCTTTTCGGATATCGCACTTTTCTTGTCGACAAAAAACATCGATTTCCCTTTAACGATGCAAAACCCGCTTTTGGCTCGAACACCCAATCGCCGAAAGTTTTGCTCCGAAACCGTGATGCCCATCTTCTGTGCCAGGTCTTTGAGCCCTTCAAATATTGTTTCAGACTTCATGGAATTTGACTTGAACAATCTGTAAAATTCATTATTATAGGAAATAAATCAATTAAAGAAAGCAGGAGGGATAAATGGATTCCATCACTTTAAGAAAAACACAAACCCAGGTTTGGGTCAATGAGTTTGTACGCAGCGTATATAACTGGATGGCGATCGGGCTTGCCTTGACCGGGGCCATTGCCTATGGAGTTGCCGGCAGCCCTTCCCTCATCCGGTTGATTTTTGGGAATCAGATGCTCTTTTTCGGACTCATCATCGCAGAGCTGGCCCTTGTATTTGTCATCAGCGCACGGATTCAACGGATTCAAGCCGGCACGGCAACGGCCCTGTTTGTGCTTTACGCCGGACTCAACGGTGTGACCCTTTCATCAATTTTTCTTGTCTTTACAAGAACTTCTATTGCATCAACCTTTTTCATCTGCGCGGGGACCTTTATCGCGGCCAGCATCTATGGGATGAGCACCAAACGCGACCTGACCTCCATAGGCAACTTCATGGCCATGGGACTCATCGGGATCATTATCGCCTCGGTCGTGAACCTATTTCTTAAAAGCACCGGCATGGAACTGATCATCAGTTATCTCGGCGTGATTATTTTCGTCGGGCTGACTGCATTTGACACGCAGAAGCTTAAATCAATGGCCCTCTCCCAGCCAGCCGGACTCGATACCGGGGTTATACGAAAAGGGGCGATCCTCGGCGCCCTCTCCCTATATCTGGATTTCATCAATCTTTTCCTGATGCTTTTGAGGATTTTAGGGAATCGGAACGAATAGGCTCCGCTACGCCAATTGTTTTTTTAACCGCTGAAGCGATCCGTTCACAATACACCCGGGTCTCCTGATCCGTCGGTCCTTCCACCATGATACGGCAAAGGGGCTGGGTTCCTGAATAACGCACCAGGACCCTTCCCCTTTCCCCGAGGTCCGATTCTGCCGATTTAATTGCGTTATAAATCTCAGGAATCAATAAGATATCCTTCTTTTCCTTAACCGAAACATTAACAAGAGTTTGAGGAAAGACCCTCATCCTATCGGCTAGGAAGGACAGGGATTTGGATTCAATGAGCATCGCTTCGATGAGCTTGAGGGCCGTCAGAATGCCGTCCCCGGTCGTGTGATGGGCCAGAAAAATCATGTGGCCGGAGTCCTCCCCGCCCAGAACCGATCCGTTTGCCAGCATCTGTTCCAGGACGTACCGGTCTCCAACGTTTGCCATGATGTGCCGGACCCCCATCTTTTTTAGAGCGATGCTCAACCCGATGTTACTCATCACCGTAGTCACCACCGTGTTATTTTTCAATTCGCCGTGCTTCTTCATGACTCCCGAGCAGACCGTGATGATCTGATCGCCGGTAATCACCCTCCCCTTCTCATCCACGGCGATAAGCCGATCACCGTCACCGTCAAAGGCCAGACCGATATCGGCCCCCATTTGTCTCACCTGACGGGATACTTCTTCCGGATGCTGGGATCCGCAATGATCATTGATATTCTTTCCGTTGGGTTGGGCGGCCATCAGGACGACTCTGGCTCCGATGGAGTTAAAGACTCGAGGAGCCACCTCGAAAGTGGCCCCATGGGAACAGTCCATGACCACGTTCAACCCTTCAAGGCGAAGTCTTTTAGGAAAGATGTTGATCAAAAAGTCTGCGTATCGATCCACAGCCTCGTTCATTGGAAAGGCTCTTCCAATACTATTGCGGGATACCTCACCGATCTCGGATGGTTTTCCCATCAGAATGGCTTCGATTTCGGTTTCCTCGGCATCCGATAGCTTAAAACCGTCATGTCGGAAGATCTTGATTCCGTTGTCATAAAAAGGGTTGTGGGACGCGGAGACCATGATACCGCAATGGGCTTTCAGGGATGCCGTCAGGAAGGCCACCGCAGGCGTCGGGATGATGCCGGAAAGCCAAACATTGACCCCTTGAGAAAGGATTCCCGAGACCAGGGCGTGTTCGAGCATGTCTCCGGAAAGCCGGGTGTCTTTTCCGATGACGATAGAGTTCTCTTTACCGCTGGTCCAAAGTCGCGAAACCGTTTTCCCCAGTGCGAGAGCCAGTTCAGGAGTCATGGGATGTTTGTTTGCCACCCCCCGGATTCCGTCGGTCCCAAAAAACTTGCCCATATCAGCATCCTTTGTGCTTGCAGGAAACAGCGGCGGTCAGTCGCATTACGGCAGCATCGACGATTTCCTGAAGCCACGTCGTTCCTGCGGCCGCTCCTTTTTCACTTAAACCTTTAATGGATGGCAGGTATTCTTTTGAATTTACGGCCATTGAATCCTGGAGGGCTTTCAGGAAAGTATCCCGGAATTTGTTTTTCCCCTGGAAGCCATGCATTTCTTGTACCGTATCCTCGAAGCCGTTCCACCGGCCTTCGGCACCCGGAACAGATATTTTTAAGACATACTCCTTCAGGCGTCGGATCCTTTCCTTTAACGCCATCTCCGCTTTTTCCATCAGCCCTGCATGGAGCGCTTCCGAAAAAGTATCGGTTATGAATAGCCTTCGGACATCCCGGTACCATCTCCGCAGGGCCATGAGGTTGGCGATATAGATGGTATTGTTGGTAATGATCCGACCGGGGTTGAGGTTATGATCCCGTTTGAATTCGGTGTTGAGGGTTTTAGGGGATGCGTGAAGAATCAGCCGATTCGTCCGCAACTCGTCTTTCCGGCAGATGGATCCGGCGGCGATCACTGTGCCGAAGGCCAAACGACAGGGGCCTACCATGCCCCCCTGCCCTCCCAGAAAAATCGGGTTTTCGCGAAGCATCACGCCTCTGGGCACATCTCCGATCAGGGAAGGCGTGGCTTTGTCCTGATAGGGGGTATAATTGAAGTGAATATAACTGCTTCCCACTTCACTATGGTCTTTCCGACTGGTCCCACCCGCCATGAAACAGTCACAAAAATTGATCAGACTTCCAAGAGTTACAAATGGAAAGAGAATCGTCTGCTTTAAGCCGACAGTGTGGGCGCCGCCGGCCTCTTCTTCCAGTATGGTGCCTTCCCGGGCATGGGCACCGGAGCCCATTGAGGATCCCTTGAGAAATACGGCTTCCTTGAAAAAGCCGCCTTTCAGCTTCACGTGGGGCCCCACCTGGCAATCGACAACGGTCACAGGGGCCTCTTCTCCTATAACAGCTTTCTCCGAAATACACGTATCTTTACCATATATTCGGCATCCCCCGTAAATGACGATCCCTTGTCCTGAAATGCGTTCGATATTCACTTCGGAACCGATCTCCACGCTCTCAGGGTGCGTGAAACGAATCCCTTTTTTAACCAATAGATCGATGGTTTTGTCCATTGGACTTCCTTACCCGAAGGCTTATTTTTTGGTTGTGGCCTTTTGGTACAATTGCGAATAGGTGTCCGCCACTTTTTCGATGGTATAATGAAGCTGAATCCGGGCCCTGGCTTTTCCCCCCAGGGCCTTTCTTTCATCCGCGGGCATTCGGAGAATTTCCAGAAGGGCCTTGGCCAGGGCTTCGGGATCATGAGGTCTGACCGTTTTTCCGGTGTCACCCACCACCAGGGCGGAATCCCCCACATCCGTGACCACGCACGGAACACCTGCGGCCATGGCCTCTCCGATGACATTGGAAAGCCCCTCACTATGGGAACATGAGATCACCGTGTCCATGGCGGCCATGAGGGAGGCGACATCTTTCCGGTATCCCAGAAGGTGCGCCGAAGATTCCAGACCCAGCCTCGAAATCAGGCGGCAAAGGGCGGTGTTGTGATGGTCTACACCAGCGCCGGCAAAGAAAAAATGCGTTCTTAAACCGCTTTCCTGCACTCCACGGGCTGCCAACAAAGCCGTGAAATGATCCTTGATGGGGTGGTATCGGGCGAACATGCCCACACAAGGGGTTTCGTCGTTGATCCCGAGGATTTGTCGAATCCGTCTGCGGATCTCGGGTTTAAGGGGCAAATATAAATTTACATCAAACCCGTTAGGGATATAATTCAGATTCCCGGGCCGATATCCCATGCGGCAATGGTCTGCCAGGCCTTTTTTCGAATTAACAATGACAGCCTCCGGAAAAGCGGAAAGACGGCTGCAGGCCCGTATTACTCCCCGTGTCAGCGCCTTGAATCCTGAGGGATCTCTTCCGGAAGCCTGGATATTCCAGAAAACCCGGGCACTGCCGACCGCAAGAGGCGCAGAAAGTGCCAGGAGGTTGGCGTGATACATCCATGCCTGAATGATCGCAGGTCGGTATTCGCGCAAAATCTTAAACCACTTGAAGATACCGAAAAGTGCGATACGTCCACGCTGAAAGTCCAGATAGGAAACCGGTATCCCCAACAAGCCAATTTGTTCGCCGATTTCTCCGGGGCCGGCCATGCAGACGACCCGACTGGAAAACAAGTTTGGATCCAGGGCGGTAAGAAGACGCATCAGCATCACCTCGGCGCCGCCCACATCCAAAGTGGTGATGAGATGCAGGATTCGGATCGAGTCTTGACAGCCCCTTCCCGATATCATGGCCAGATTCTGCGGATTTTGTAATAAGGTTTGAGTACCCGATTTTTCAAGTTTCGCCAGAAAAGGGTATCCGGATGGATCCGGTAGGCCACCTTTTTTAGATGATCCTTGGGGCTGGGCCCTTTGAGCATCGATTCCGTTTTCATATAACTTTTCAGAAACCGCTTTTTTCGATGCATGGCCCGGGTATCATGGCGAAGAGAAGCTGTCTTGAACAGGAGCATCCATTTGGTCATATGGTGTTCCCAGGTCCAATGTCGAATCTGCTCGAGATTTTCGATGGAAAGTTCGGTTAAAATCGTTCGATTTTGGGCCAGGAGGGAAAGCTTTTCCACCATCGCCTCCACCGAGCGTTCGGACAGGATGAATTGCTGCTGCCTGGGACCGAGAAGCTGAGGAATAATCCCCACATCCGTCGATAAAATAGGGACGCCGCAGGCCATGGCTTCCAGGACCGGATTGGGCGTTCCTTCAATAGCCGACGCACAAACCAGAACATCGAGGCTGTTGTAAAACTCCGGCATTTCGGACCTGGGCCGGATCTTTTCCGATACGTCGGCATATCGTCCCTGAATGGAAACTCCCTGATCCTGAAGGTGTTTAATCGCAGGCTTGAGGATGGTGTGCAGTCCCTTGGGATCTTCGGTATCGGTGAGATGCCATCGGCTGTTTCCGGACCAACCCACCACCAAGTCCCGTCCGGTCTCCTGTAATCGATCCAGGTGTTGAGGCTTAAAAAGGTCGAGATCCACACCATCTTCGATAATGACATCCGGAATAATTTGGAACCGTTTCTGATAGATTTCAGACAAACGCCGGGAACTGACGCTGTAAGCATCCGTAACGGCAAAAAGACTCTGGCGTGCCTCGATTTCTTCATCACTAAGATAAAGATGGTCATAAATGGAGAAGGTGATGCTTTTTTCACAAAACCGATCAATGGCCTGTTCCAAGGGGATAGATGCGTTAATCGTTTTTGCGGAAAGGCTTTGGAGCATGGCAAAAAGATATTCTCGCCAGAAAAAGTGGACATGGTCGGTTGTATTTAAGCAGAAAAGATCGAGAAATGCGGCATGATAATCCTTGTAGTCCACCACGTGCACGATTCGGATATCGAAAAGGTCGCCGAGATACTTGTGGATATTCCGGCTGATGTTGTCATAAGCCCATCCCGGAGTGTCGGCCACCAGGGTGATCTTTTTCTTGGGGCCATGGACATCCATGCCTAACGGTCGCAGGTGATCCAGGAAAAAACGCTTCTCCGGGTGAATGGCGGTAACAGCGAAAACAGGATCCGGAGGGGACGGACCCCAGACACCCATAAAATATAAGGCATGCTCGGAATCGACGGTAAGCTGCGGGTTCGCTGAGACCTTCACGGCACGAATACTTCCCAATCCTTCCAAAGCGCTAATCATGTCGAGGGGTGTATCTTCAGCAGCGTCCACCGGAATTATCGCAAATCCATCCGCCTTTGTCCCTAAAAAATATATTGATGCCGGACCCAAAACGCTTTCGGTCAATTCCTTGAACTGAAAAAAAGAATAGGTTCGGACGTGATAGGGGTTCTTGGACTTTCCGGGACCGTAAAACCACCGGTCATTGGGGCAGGAAATCAGGATCAGCCCTCCTGGGCGGATGAGACGAGAGATGATCCTAAGGAAGGCTTCTGGGTCATTGAGATGCTCTAAAGTTTCAATGCTGACCACCACGTCAAAGGGGAGCTTAAAATCAGATGGGTTAAGGCTCTCGGCATCCATGACGGACCATTCAATGTTGGGAAGATGAAATCTCTTCTCCGCTTCCTGAATGGCCGCACAAGATCGGTCCACGGCATGCACAAAATCGGCTCCCCACTTTTTGGCCATCAGATAGCTGCCCCACCCTTCCCCGCATGCGATGTCCAGGATCCGGCGCCCTTTGACGTGCTCAGCCAAAAGGAAATAGCGCGCCACATGATTGCTCAACTCCATGGGATTATTCGGATTTGCCTGAAATTCCAACCGTTCCATGACTTTTCTTATTCAGCTTCTTTCATTTACCGATTTCTTTATCGAAAAGACCATGTCCGCTTCAGATCCACGATTCCCACCGACCGAAAATCGTCCACCACTCGAAAAGGAGAGACATACCTGGCCTGGGCATGCACCATCATGCCTCCCGCATCATTGATGGCCACCCGCCACATGTAAGAGCCTGCGGTAAGCGACAATTCCGGAAAACAGATCGAAACTTCCCCTTTATCCTGAACCGATACCGGGGGCAGATGTTCCATCAGGGTGGTGGCCCCGCAGATATAAGTTCCATCCTGGCGGTAGAGGTTGAAGACAAAAGAAATCTCTTCGTTAAAACCTTTATCGAGTCGTTCGTATTGAAAAATAAGGAACAGGGTTTCACCGCTTTTAATTTGGTCGACGGCTCGACCTTCGGTATTTTCAATGCAAACCCGTGAGATTTGCAAGGGGGGTTTAGAGGCCGTTGCTCGCAAGGATTCGGTGGACTCCGGTTCGGATTCGGATTTTTGCAAATCTTCTACGTAGCGATCCACGACCTCATGAGAGTCGCCGTAAACGACTGCGTGTCCCTGGGATAAATAGAGAGCCTTTTGGCATATGGCTTTGACCTGGTAAGCATCATGGGAAACGAAAAGAATGGTGCAGCCCCTGCTTCGGAGTTCATAGAAACGCTGGATGCATTTCCGCTGGAAGGCCGCATCCCCCACCGTCAGGATTTCGTCTATGATCAGAATCTGAGGATCCGTGTGGATGGCGACGGCAAAGGCTAAACGCACATACATGCCACTGGAGTATATTTTTACCGGACGGTGTACAAACTCCCCGATATTCGCAAACGCTAAAATCGATTCCAGTTTCGATTCGATCTCTTCGGTGCTCATCCCCAGAATCGCACCGTTTATATACACGTTTTCCAAGCCGCTGTATTCCGGATTAAAGCCGGATCCCAGCTCGAGAAGCGGAGCGGTTCGACCGTTGACCTCCACAAAACCGGAAGTCGGGATCAACGTGCCGCAGATGAGCTGCAACAGAGTGGTCTTTCCGGATCCGTTCCGGCCCACGATGCCGATAGTCTCTCCGGGTCGAACCATGAAGCTGACATCTTTGAGTGCCCAGAATTCCGAATAAAACCTTTTCCGGGTGAAATTAAACATCTGGAAGAGGCGGTCCCGGGGCTGGTTGTAAATGCGATATTTTTTGGAAAGGCCGGCGGTTCTGACGGCATACCGGGTTTCCGGATTTCCCTGTGCTCTATTCACGCCTGCATTAAGTGGCGCATCAAAGGACATCGGGAAACCCTTTCCTCATTTTTTCGAACAACCAAAAGCCTACCGAGGCCGTTAGACAGGAAGCGATCATAGCAATGACCAAATATAAAAGATCCGGAGGCTTATTTTCCATGAGTATATTGCGATTTTGTTCGATGAAGAAAGTCAAGGGATTGAAATAAATTATCTTTCGCATCCCTGCGGGAAGTGCGGTCACCGGATAAAAAATGGGGCTTAAAAAAAGCATAATGGTCAACCCTGTGGAAACGACATGCCTCAAATCTCTTAGGTAGACGCCGAGTCCGGCTAAAAACCATCCGATCCCCCAAGTGACCAGCATCAGTGAGATCCATATGGGTACGAGATACACAACACCAAAACCCAAGCTTCTTTTTATTACAACAATCCCGAACACAAGTACCAGCATTGAAGTCAATGTATTGAAAAGCACGGACAATGTTCCGGTGATGGGGAGAATCTCCAAGGGGAAAACTACCTTCTTAACGTAAGAGGGGTTTTCAAGGATGAGGTTTGGCGCCCGGTTGATATTCTCTGAAAAAAAGTTGAATACAATCAACCCGGAAAAAAGCCTGAGTGCAAATTCCCCGGTTCCTTGCTCCAAAGACCCCCAGCGTATTTTGAACACCTGGCTGAAAATAAAAGTGTAGATACTCAGCATCACCAGCGGCGTAATAACCGACCATGCCAAGCCTAAAAATGACCCCCGGTATCGGGAAGAAACTTCACGTTTGGCGAGCCGGAAAATGAGGGACGCGTGCTTTAAAGGTACTAAGAAGGAAAAAAGTTGCATCGTAAAATACGAAAAAGGTTTTCTAAGAATCTATAGGTTCATGAGTTCTAGATACAGGCTTTCCATGTCCTGCAGGAGCCGCTTCTGGTCGAACCGTTCCCGGACAAAGGCTCGGGCGTTTGCAACGCGCATCTGCCCTTCTGATTCCCGGTTCTTGAGAAGATAATCCAGTCCCTTAGCAAAGCCGAGAACATCTTTGTTTCTGCATAAAATTCCTCGTTCGCATAACATCAATCCATCAATTTGCCCGGAATCTTGTGGTCTCCCAAGGAGATCTCGGACGCCGCCTACATCGGTGGCGACAACCGGGATTGAAGAGGCCATGGCTTCGATGATGGAAACGGGCGTCCCTTCATTGATGGAAGTCAACGCCAGGATGTCCAGATCGGCGTACACTTGAGAAACTTCACGGATCCATCCGCAAAAGCGGACACGTTTGGAAAGGCCCTGATTTTGACAAAAGCGCTCCAGATCCTCGCGTAATTCGCCATCACCCACCACGACGAAAAGAAGATTGCGTTCAGGGTTACGGTCTAAAAGGATCTTTGCCGCCTTTAAAAACATAACATGGTTCTTGATCGGGACAAGCCTTCCGATGATCCCGATGAGAGTCACGTCTTCTGACACACCCAATGACTGCCTGAATTTTCCCTTCAGATTCTCGGAATTCAGAAAGGGCTCAAGATCAAAACCCAATTCCACGGTTTTGATTTTTTCAGCAGGGGCAATACGGTATTTTTCAACCAGATCTTCTTTCTGGGTCTTGCTGATGGCAATAATGGCATCGGTGATTCTTGCCAGGAGACGCTCGATGAGGACAAAAAACATTGATTTTCCCTTGCTGAAATATCCTTCAAAAATATGCCCATGAAACGTGTGGACCACCCGGAGAGAATTTCTTCTGATTAAATTATAGGCCAGCGCAGCCAGCCGGGCACTGGTGCCGGCCTTGGCGGTATGGGTGTGGACAATGTCCGGGCGTTCGGACATGAGAACCCTGAAGATTTTAGCGATGGTTTTTAAATCCATCTTGAAGCTGATTTCCCGCTGAAGTTCCGGGATTACAATGGTCTTCATGTTATCCGATTTGAGAAGATAACTCATATCTCCTTCCAGAGGCGAGATGATGCCGGTGACCAAGGTGGAATCGAACCTTTCCTCGTTTAGCCCTTTGGTGAGGAGATAAACATGGATGGCAGGACCACCGATGTTCAAGCGGGCAATCATACGCAATACCCGAATTTTCCGGGTTAAAGTCGGAACGAAGGCCTCAATCGCGTGACGCGCCGGTATCTGATGCTTTCGGATCCACAAGGCGATTCCGCTGGAAATGATGACAAAACAAAAACGGAAGTACAGGCCCGAGATGATCATCGCCTTCATGATCCAGGAGGAGGGCCGGCTGTATTTTTCAAAAAGAAGATAGACGCTTTTATGAAATTCAAAGAGGGATCGTACCAGCAATTGATCGCTGCTCACCCCCACAAAGTGCACCACACAGGCACGCGGAAAGTAGACGACCTCCCAACCTGCCTGGGACATTCTCCGACACCAATCTGCGTCTTCCCAGTAGATAAAAAATCGTTCATCCAGATACCCTGCAGCTTCAACGGCCTTCCGGCTGACCACCATGCATGCCCCGGATACCCAGTCCACCTCCATGGGGGTCACGCCGTCACTTTGCATCGTCAGCACGTTCGACGTGGTAATGGGGTTGTTGGGAAAAAGTCGGGTAAAAAGAGATTTTCGCCCGAAAAAGGCTGTCAGGGGAGTCGGGAATGAGCGAGCAGACCCTTGCACCTTACCATCGCTATCCAGGATCTTCGGGCCAAGGATACCTATGGAAGGATTTTCTATAAAATGAGTTAAAACGGCTTCGAAAAATCCTTCCATGATAAATGAATCCGGATTCAATAATACGACATAGGGGGCTTTGCTTTGTTTTAGAGCTTGGTTGACTGCGGCTGAGAAGCCTAAATTCGTTACATTCTTCTTTAAAACAGCCTGAGGAAAATGGTCGAGAATCCGATCGACGTTATCCGTTGAGGCGTTATCTTGAATAAAAACCTTCCCTGGAATATCTCCAAGGTCTTTGTAAAGCGATTCAAGACATTTTAAAAGGAAATCGGTACTGTTATAATTTACAATAATGGTGTCAATGGATACTTGTTCTGTCTTCACTTTCTGTTGCCCTCATAAATGTCATGCACCTTCCGGGCCGGCTTCTTTAATCTTCGATTCAGCCGAGGTAGGTAGTACTCATTTTCAAGAAGAGACCAAATGTATCGATCGGTTACTGATTTATTTCGTTGGATCTCTTTTCGTTTTTTTATTGTTGATTTAAGCCCTTTCAGAGCGTCAATTTTGGCCTTTAAAAATGGTGTTGCGAGTCCTTTTGTAGAAAAAAACAGAAAAGCCAAAAAAATGTAAAACGAGTGCTGATGGATGGATCTGAGCATCAATTGTTTAGGCATATTTTGAAAATAGGTCCATTCCAAATTGCGATGTGAATAGTAAACCGAGACAGGAGAGTCGTAACCGATGCTTTCGCTGGCCATATGGAAAATCATCGCTTCCGGAACATAAATACACTGATATCCAAATAGTTGGGCTCTGAAACTTAAATCTACATCTTCATAAAGCAAAAAGAAATCCTCATCAAACAATCCGATATGGTTGAGCATGGATCTTCTGTAAATCGCACCTCCAGCGCAGGCGCCAAATACCCATTCCTTCTTTTGGTAATTCGAGATATGCTGTCCGCGTCCACGAAGTAATCCGACTCCGGCACGTGTATATCCGTCGCCTGCCCGATCGATAATATCCGGTTTATGGAAATAGAGCATTTTTGAAGCGGCAAAACCCGCATCCGGAAATTCATCCATGGCTTCAATCAGTTTCTGAATCCAGTTTAAATCCGGTACTGCATCTGCATTGAGCAAGGCAACATATTCCTCAGTTCCGGATCGAATGATTCGGTTGTTTGCCTTTGAAAAACCTAAATTCGAATTCAAAGAAATTAGCCTGAGATGAGGGTATTGATTTTTGATAAATTCGACAGATCCATCTGAGGAGCCGTTATCAACTACCGAAATAGTGATATCCCCATAATTCTGCCGAATTAAGTTATCCAGGCAAAATGTTAAAAACCGTTTGCCGTTGTAATTTAAAACAATGACTGAAACTCGGCTCAAAGTCTTTGTTCACAGGGTGGAAAAGAGAATTTTAGAAAGCACTTCCGCAAATGGAAACATCTCGGGGTTGTTACAGTAATCCGGGGTTTTGCTTTTCCCCCTCAATCCGATATTAGGATCTTTTGAAAATCGTCGGATAGACGATAAAAGGGCTTCTGCGATATGATCGGGCGTAGGATTATCTAAAGAAAAAATATTTTCATGGCACAGCGAAAGGTTTTTATTCGCAAAGGAGTTCGTAATCGTTAAAAGACCGAAATGAGCCATTTCAAGTGGGGGATAACTTGGATGCGGAGATACCATCAAAGAAAGCCCTATCGCGCTGCGGGAAAGAAGCTCCGCATATGCTTCTAAGCTAAGCTTGCCAAGAGATTTCAGCACTTTTCCATTCCCCAGTGTAACCGGTTTATGACTTTCACCGATGGAGATCACTTCCCACTCCTTGAGACTCGGTTCTAAACTTGACCAGATTTTAAGTGCTTCGACAATCAAAGTGAAGCAGTTTCTTGAAACTGAAGGCCTGCCGTAGATTAAAATCTTTTTGTCTCGGATATTCCTCTCAGCCAGAGTTAAATATTGTTTTAAAACCGGGTTTAATCTGGGTTCAAACACGAACTCTGTTTCAAATCGGTATCCTTTGCTGTTGAAGTAATCCCTCAAAAATGTTGAGTTAAAGATGGGTATCGTAAAAACATTTGACCTATAAGTCGATTCTGCCAAAATAAAATGGGAGGACCAGTTATAAAAACCAGGCTCATAATCCTGGATCAAATATCCCATTCGATTGCATTGCCGGCCCATTTCTGCAGATTGTTGGGAAACCATATGAATTGTAGCATAGGCAGTCCACCATGAGGTGGATAGAAACCGATCCTTCGGGGCGACAAAAACATTTTTTTGATATTTATGGACAACCGGTAGAATTTGATGTTCTCCATCCGAATCCTCTTCAGATGATACCATATGGTGGTGTGGAAATTTTTCAAGATCATCCCTGTTTGGTACTGCATCCGTTAAAAGAATCCGGGTGGAAAATTTTTCTCGTGGCTGGTTTGCGATGGCGTTAAAAAGATCCAGTGCCGTCGATGCTCCTCCGAAAAGATGTTCCTTATTGATTGATGGAATAACCAGGTTGATTCTTTTGAAAGGGAAGCGGCTCTTGATTATTTTGATCGGAACAATCTGAGGGATGGAATATAAAAAGTCTATTCCTTTGATGACACGGTATATTTGCCGCGCCCAATTATATTTTCGGAGTTCTTTTGCAACGCTTTCGATCATTTGCTCAAACAATGCTTAAATCAAACTCGGGGTTGTATCTTTCAAGGAAAGATTCCTGTTGTAAAAGGGATCTCCGCCGATTTCACGGTAATGCTTATAATGTCGAATCGACATCTCAAAATCACATTTTGGGATATCATGGGCAATCCGCGTCTTGGATTCAAAGTGGTAGAGCTTCACAAACGGATTATAAATGTTTACCAGGCCTGCCTCATGCGCCCGGATGCACATTTCCACGTCGCTTCCGCAGATGATAAACTTTTCCTCAAATCCGCCAAGTTTTTCGATGGTCTTCCTCGACATCGCCATGCATGAACCGGTGACTGCTAGAACATTTCTTTTAAGCATCGGGGAAACATACGGAGATCCGTAATGAACCGGTTTCATGGCTTTGAATATATGATCCGCCCATCCCCCTAGACCAACCACAACGCCTGCGTGCTGGATGGTCCCATCTTCATACAATAACAATGGGCCTACGGCACCCACATCCTCTCTTAATGCCTCACCGCTTAATCGTTCAATCCAGTCCTCAGAGATCACTTTTGTATCATTATTTAAAAAAATAAAAACATTTCCTCTTGCCTCTGAAATTCCCTGATTGTTCAATTTCGACCAGCAGAAAGGGTAATCCGCTTTGATCACTCGAATCCGGTCATGTTGTTCAACAATACGGGAAAACCAGACCTGACTCTCCGCCCTTTCAGAACGATTATCCAGAATAATAATTTCATAATTTCGATAGGATGATTTTTCAATAATGCTTTCAATACAAGCATCCAGATATCGGATGTTATCCTTGGTTGGGATAATGACACTCACCAAAGAAGCATCCGGAATCTTGAAGGCAACATCATACACAAAAAGATGTTCACATTCTTTAACTTCAGCATTCGAACCATAACGGCGCTGCACATGCTCCGCGACACACCTGCGCCCATTTTCCTGGGCATCGGGTTTCGAATACGGATTTCCTGCGGTTGATGTTTCGATCTCTCGCCAACTGTAAAGCACTTTCGGAATGTGATGTATTCGATTCGTAATTTCAGAAATTCTCAAAAAGAGATCATGGTCCTGGGCGCCTTCAAATCCATTTCTGAAACCTCCAGCAGCATCGAAAACGGATTTCCGGACCGCAGCAAAATGGCATATGTAATTCTGGGAGCGCAAAAGATCCGGAGACCAATCGGGTTTAAAAAACGGATTTCGACGTTTCTGATTTTGATCGATTTTATCTTCATCAGAATAGATGAAATCCGGATTTGACACGTTGATGGCTTTCACAACTTCATAGAGCGCATCCGAAGTAATTTCATCGTCATGATCAAGAAATGCGATATATTCTCCGTCTGCGATACCGACTGCCAGATTGGTTGCTTCAGAAATTCCGTAATTTTTTTCTAAAAACTTGATCTTAATTTTCGGGTTCCGGATTGTCTTTAAAAATTCAAGTGTTTCGCATTTTGAAGATCCATCGTCAACGATGCAGAGTTCCCATTTGGTGTAGAGTTGTTTTTGAACCGAATCGACGGCTTTAGACAGCCATCTGATATCCACGTTGAACACCGGCATGATCATGCTGATTTTCGGATACCGCGTGAGATATTTTATCTCATTTTCGATTAAATTGGCCGAAGGAGATCTTAACTGCACCCGCTTCTCATATTCCGTAAAAAATTTGCCGGGTGTAATGAAATCCCGATTCTGTTTCAGATATAAAAGCGTTTTATGAAAGGTATTGATGATCCCCTGGCTTCGAATTGAAGCCATCACTTTGGTTAACATCAAATATGCGTTGAATCGAATCAAATCAGGCTATCCTCGGCTTTTATTTTCAATGAACTCCTTTATCGAATAGGCCACATCGCGTGTTTTCTCAAAATATATTTTTAGAATAATATCGGCAAGCAACCCGAAAATGAAGAGCTGAATTCCCGTTGTGATTAAAAATACCGATAAAAGCGGAAATACGGTATTGGATAGATCTTGCCCCTGAAGAAAAAGGAAAAATGTATATGTTGAAATAAGCAGTCCGCAAATCAAAATAAAAAGGCCTCCTCCTCCTAACAAATGAAGGGGACGAACCGCGTATTTGTTCCAGAACCAAACTGAAATGATGTCAACGAATCCTTTGACTGTTCTTTTCCAGTTATATTTTGTTTCACCGGTGATTCGCGGTCGGTGACTTACCGGGATTTCGCCGATTTTAAATCCCTTTATTTTAAGGATAGCTGGGATAAACCGATGCATTTCACCATATAAACTGACATGTTCAAAGCATTTCTTTCTGAATATTTTAAGCGAACATCCGCTGTCATGGATTTCGTCTTTCAAGAGAAGTTTTCGAATCAGGTTCGCTCCTCGGGAAGCAAACCGTTTGGATGCATTGTCCTGACGATTCTCCCGCCATCCTGAGACCACATCAAGATCATTTTCCTCAAGGTGATGAATGAGGCGCGGTATATCTCTGGGATCGTTCTGAAGATCTCCATCCATGGTGATGAGATATTCATTCCGGGCGTGTTTGATACCAGCGTCCATGGCGGCGGTCTGTCCGAAATTTTTTCTCATTATCAGGAGCTTAACAGGAGATAATCCCTTGAGAATGTCATAAGTGCCATCCGTCGAGCCGTCATCAATAAAAATAATTTCATATTCATACCCTTCCTGATCACAAACCTCGACAATTTCTTGATGGACTTTTTTAACGTTCGTAACTTCATTAAATACAGGAATGACGATGGATAATTTTTTCATAAAGGCTTTACCTTGGAATGAATCTCAGTCGCGTGGATATTCGGAAATCGAGTATATAAAATGATGACTAAAATAGTGGTCAAAAAAGAAATCACGATCCCATGATACAGATAAGGAGGAACGAATCTCAACTCTATATCATGCTCTCCTTGTTTCAAGTTCAAGCCCATAAATGCGATGTTGATTAAATCCGGCTTTTTTTCTTTTCCATTCACAATCGCGGTCCATCCTTTATCAAAAGGAATAGAGAAAAAGAGCATTCCTTCATTCTTTAAATGGATTTTCCCTTTAATCACATTCTCTTTAAATGAAGATATTTCAAAACCTTCCGACTGCTGATCCTTTGTGTAATCGTTTTTTTCCAAAAACATACTTGGCGAAGGGATTATTCGTTCCAGATCTTCATATTCTTTATCGGAAACAAATGCCTTTAAGAGTACCTCTTCTTTTGTTTCGACCTGAAGCTGTTCAAAGTCATTCCTTTGGATATGTCGGTGGTACGCGATTCCAAGCGGCATAGATTTTCGATTTTGAAACAGATGAACAGTTCCAAATGATCGGACGTAATCAAAGCCATAGGGCATGTCGTCCATTTTCTTGCTCAAATAATATTTGACGCATAGTAATGACTGGAGTTTATCTCGTTTGGAAAGTCCATACCGGTAAGAGGCAATTCTCGGGGATTGTGGAGAGATTTTCATCGATTTATGAAAATCGACGACACCGATGGCAGAAAATCCATAATAGGCAGAAGTTCCATAATACTTCTGTACCACGGCATCATTTAAATAATCCGAAACATATCCTTTCTCGGTGCGATAAAATGTATGATCCGTAGCTTTTATGAACTCCAGCGCATTCAAGGTATCTTTGTCAAAATATCGCTCCCCTCTTTCAATAAATCCGGGGGTGAGCGGACCGCTGCTGCGTGAAACGGTTATTCGGGAAAATACGGCCAGCTCGATAATAACAACAACAAACAGAGCGTATTTTGCAATTGTATTCACCTTGGGAAAATAGAAGGCACTAAATATTACTCCGTAAAAAACCATAAAGAGACCGACTTTATGTAATACATCATTTTCGATCCGCAGTTCTTTTGCTGTCCAGCCGATGATCCATATTCCGAAAAAAAATGCAAATGAAATAAAAATATATCCTATCCGATCGACGTGGTCAGTAAATAACCGGTCTATCGCAAATGAAGCCATAATGATAAGAATTATCGAGTTGTACATTATTGTATGTTTGTAAGTTCCACTAGCAAATGCGTTACCGATAACTCTGATATAAGGGAAAAGAAAATATAGAAGCATGGCGGACACAAAAAGCATGAATGCGATTTTCCGCCTGCTATTCTGGTTGATAAAGACTATCGGAGTAATAAAAAGAGCAATAAGGCCTGAATAGGATGATGGTGCCTCCAAATAATTTCCTGCTCCCCTGAATCTCTCAAAAGATCCCAGAATATCATTTGAAAGGTAACGAAACAAAAAGGTCCTAATATTCACCGGGTCATTCAATTTGAACGCGTCTAAAATCCACTGAACCAGCGCAAATTTTTGAATCGATTCCCCGCCTCTTGCAGAACTCGTCGCTTGATAGAGTTCAGGTAGTATATAAAAGGCGCCCAGCCCTATTCCGATCCCGTAAAGGGTATACAATTTGGGATAGAAGATTAGGATTTCTTTCAAGTGAAATCCATTTTCATAAACAATCCTGAAAAGCCCATACAGTGTAAGAAAGAAAATAAACTGATAAAGCTGTAAAACTCCTTTAATGCATGCAAAGCCGATAGCCAAAACCATTAAAAGCCATTTTCCATCCTGAAACCATCTTTCAAAAAGAAACAGCATGAGCGATGCGAAAAGTGCATAATTAAGGTAGTGATACCAATGGCTGTTTATGGTCACGTAGCCGCAGAATGAAAATAATAGGGATCCCGCTGCCGCCGGATAATCGGAAATGTTCAGCTTTTTGAGAAATGCAAAAAATATCAGACCGGTTAGAACGATTTTCAGCAATACGATATAAGGAATTGCGTATGCAAGATGCTCCCGACCGAATAGAATCGTAATAACATCAAAAGGATTAAAATTAGCGATAACCGGATAAACATTCATACCCAGGTCATGTTGAAAAGACCAGAATGAGAAATTTCCTGAAAAAAGGCGTTCAGACCGGAAATAATAATCCGCAAAAAATTGTCGGATGGTATCTGATGCAAATCCGGTAAAAACAAAAATTTTTTTGAATAATAAATAGTCCTGATAACAATAAAATCCAATTGCAATTGATAATGACACAATTAAAATGTAATTTTTATTACTAAAACCAAAAAAATTTTTATTAAAAATAGTTCTACCCATATTAATCTGTTTAATGGTTTATCCGGATCGTTTCCGGACGGGTAATTTCTTCTTATTGCTTTTTATGCAGATATTCGATTTCATCTCTTCTGGGAGATAACGTAATTTTCCATCCGGTCGGCCATATTTTAGGTTGGTAGGAGGAGTTTTGATTCCATATTTTGACTTCATCTTTCCAATTGGTCCAGGTTTCTTTTTTTAATTTTTCGCTTCTAAACCAGAAGTGACCGTTTATCAAACCTGTCACCAGAAGAATAATAAGGGCCCCTGACTGTACGTTATGAAAAAACCGATTTTCTTTTAAATTAATTGAAAATAAAATCATCATTAATATCAATGCACAGGGTACATAAAAGTATCGGTTCGCAACGGTGACGTTCATTAAAGCCATGTTTTGTTTTGCTCCGATGCCAAAATAGGCGGAGAAGTAACATAGAAACAAAAAGCTTCCGACAATTAATGCATTTTTGGGTTTGGGAATTTTATTTATAAATATCCATAAAATAGCAATCTGAGCAAATAGTGCCGTTAATCCCCATATATGAAAAAGCGTTGTTCCAAAGATTGAAAATGAATACTGAGTAATCGTTTTTGCGAGATTCATACTGAAAGGAGCCGCGAAAACCCTGATCCAGACGATAAGAGATGCAACCGTTATAGAAGGATAATTTTGTCTGCTCTGCTCGATAAATAGCGTAAAAAGTTGTACGATACAACATGATATGAGAATCATTGAATGAATATAAGTTTCCTTCTCTCGTGTTTTCCATCCTTTATAAACGAATAAAAATGTCAGTCCGCAAGATAATAAACCTGTTAATCCGCTTATAACAAGAAGCAACCGGTAAACGTATTTTGTTACAACAGATTTAAAGCTGCAATCGGAAAGCAAAATTAAAACAGTAATCAGTGAAAGGAAGTATTGGCTCCCATTTGTATTGAGCCATATTTCAGGTGTTCTGGGGGCAAATAAGATAATGGCTGTTGTGATCGCTTTGGTAATCGTTGTATTCCAGAGAGTGGAATGACCCCATACAACAATCATAATCGCAGCGTATTGCACTAGAAATGCCATTATCGTAGTGACGATCGGTGCATGTTCCAGCGGAACTGTTCTTGATGCAATCAAAGCGGCGAATTGGCTGTAAAAGTTATAATATCCCACTTGGTTTGTGAATATTACGTCAAACCAATCATGAGAAAAAGCATGAGCAAACCAAAAGGCCCCTTCTTCCGCCCAAAAGCGTGGGGCATAAAAAAGTGAAAAATCTCTAAAAACGATGACCAACAAAGAGACGATGCTGATGCTAATGAGGCTAAAGATTTTCATTTCTGAAACTGAGATTATGGATCGTTCCATCGGGAGTTTTTATGAAATAGCTGCAGACTTTGAAATGAAAGATATAATATAATGCCTTAAACCCATCCCAAGCCCTGATTTTTTTTCCTTCATCAAAAGTACGCCCGTAGTAGGATATAGGAACTTCATAGAATATGCATTTTATTCTCTTAAGCTTAATAGTCAGCTCATTTTCAATTTCAAATCCATTGGAGACAATTTTGATTGATCTTAAAATTTTTCCATTAAATGCTTTTGCGGCTGTTTCCACGTCGGAAAGAAACAGATTCGTGACTAAATTATTACAAAAAGAAAGTGCGACATTGGCAAGATAGTTGTAAAAATAATGCACTTTGTGGGCTTTTTTTACCAGCATCCTCGATCCATATACAACATCTGCATGTCCATTTTCAATTTGTTCGATCAAGCTGGACAGTTCAAATGGGTCGTACTCAAGATCCGCATCCTGACGAACAACGATATCTCCTGAGGTGTGTTGAATCGCTGTTTTTAGTCCGAATCCAAGCCCGATATTTTTTTTTACACGCAGTAATTTTACTCTAACATCGTTTTCTTTGGCATCAAGAATAACTTGATACGTATTATCGGTAGAGCCGTTGTCCACAATTACAATCTCATCGACAAATTCCAATTTTCTGACTTTCTTAAGTACAAACCCGACAGTTTTTTCTTCATTATAAGCGCAAATCACAACGGATACGCTTCTTTTCATGCGTCGATTATCGATCGTATCTACATTCATTGAGCAGTGCACTCTTTGCGGATTAATCTAATAGGGTTGAATGATATGCGTTAAGGTACCGTCTTGAAAAATTTATCGAAAGATTGAATCATGAATTCGATCTGTTCCCTACTCAATCCGGGATACACTCCGATAAAAAAAGTGTTATTCATGATATAATCCGTATTCGTAAGTTTTCCGGATACTCGATACTTGATATCTTGAAATGCAGGCTGACAAAGTAGGTTTCCTGAAAATAGATTGCGTGTTTCGATCCGGCATTTCTCTAAAAATTCGGTCAATTGTATTCTTTTGAAGCCCACATCTTTTTTTAGGGTGATAACAAACGCAAACCACGAAGGATCGCTCAGGCGTGTTGCCTTGGGAAGTATCAGGTATTTTCCATATTTTTGCAGATTATCTGAAAGGATTTTATGATTTTCTTTTCGTTTGGTTATAAAATGATTTAATTTATCCATTTGTGAAGATCCAATTGCGGCCTGAAGATCAGTCATTTTCATATTATATCCGATATGGGAATAAACGTATTTGTGATCATATCCAAAAGGAAGCGACCCAAATTGCTGTCCAAATCTCCTGCCGCAGGTGTTGTTTTTTCCTCCCTCGCAAAAGCAGTCTCTTCCCCAGTCTCGGTAGGATCTGCAAATTCTTGCAAGTTCCGTATCATGAGTGATGATGCATCCGCCTTCCCCAGTCGTAATGTGATGTGCAGGGTAAAATGAGATTGTTGAGAGGTGGCCGAAGGTTCCGGTCCTTTTTCCATTGTAGGTGCTTCCCAGCGCATCGCAATTATCTTCTAGCAGCCAAAGATTGTATTTTTTTGCTATAGCGATTATCGACTCCAAGTCAAAAGGATTGCCTAGCGTATGGGCAATGAATATGGCTTTTGTTTTTTTTGACAGGGCATTTTCGACTTCTAAAGGTATGGCATTGCAATTTTCAAGGCTGACGTCAACAAATACGGGGATGAGATTGTTTTGAATGATAGGGGCTACGGTGGTTGGAAATCCAGATGCAACCGTGACCACTTCGTCTCCCGGTAACATTCTCCTCTTTCCGAGTTTTGGTGATGTCAGGGTTGTTAGTGCGATCAAGTTAGCCGAAGACCCTGAATTTACAAGAATAACATCGGAATTATCAAAAAAGCTGGAAAGTTTACACTCGAATTCTTCACAAAATCTTCCGTTTGTAAGCCAGAAATCAAGAGATGCATTAACAAGGTGAATCAGTTCATGCTCGTCGAAAACTCGTCCCGCATAATGAATCTTTGTTTTTCCGGGCAAAAATTTCTTTTGGATTCCAAATACGTTTTGGTAATATTCCTTTACTTTATCTTCTATTACTTTTCGCATAGCTTTTTCATTGCTATTCATAATTTATATCATCTCATTTTTTCTGTTAATTCAGCTTCCCATGTTTTTTTTAGTCCGGAAAAGATATCAGTTGAAACACAGTATCCCATCTTTTTCAGCAAAAACGCATTTGCTTTCGAATCCATTATTTCAAATTTTCGATAGGGGATATCTCCAAAAAGCAACTTGATATCGCTTCCTGATATCTCTTTTAAATATCCAACGAGTTCCCTGATTTCATGAGATGTTCCGGTCCCCACGTGAAATTCGTGGAAACCGGCTTTATACCGATCAATTCTTTTTAAGATTAAGCTGTAAAAATCCACAACGTCATCAATATAGATGAAATCCCGTTTTTGCTCGCCTGAGGTGAGTTTAATTTCCTTTTCTTTATTGAGAATTTTATGGATGACATATCCCACAAATTTGGACGAATCATCTCCAGGGCCGTAAAAATGTTCTAGCTTCACGTTGAAGACTCTTAATTTTACCGAAATGTGCTCGAGCCATTCTGAAAATTGAGCCTTTGACAGGGCATATGGATTTGTTTTCTTATTTAATATGCTACCCGTATTGATAAAATGTTTAACGTTATATTTGATTGCACCATCAAGAAGTTTCAAAGGAAAAAAAAGGTTGGCATCAACGATATTGATTAGAGGTTCGTTATTTCTACCGTAATTTCCTGCAGTATTAAGGATAATATCGATCGGGTTCTCCTTGAAAAGAACCTCAACAGGTGTCCTGTCGATATCATAAGCTTTGCAACTCCCGAGCAGCGATTGAATTCTTCGGGTATTCGAAAAACTCCTTTTCGTAATGATGATGTTATAGTCATTTATAAGTTTTTCAAGAAGCCTGCTGCCGAGATAACCGGTCGCTCCGCTTAAAAGAATTGTTTTTCTCATCTCGATTCAGGAGAAGTTTGAGTCAACCTTTTAACATATTCAGATAATTGGAGAGAAGAAGTAATTTTTCCTTTTTGATAAAATCCTTTATACCATTCCGTTGTTTTTAAAAATGCCTCTTCTGCATTCCAAAGACACTTCCATTTTAACTTGATCGCAGCTTTTGAACAATCCAGCCGAAGTAATCGGGCCTCATGCTCTTCGGATTCGCATCCTTTATCAACCCTGTAAATAAAAACAGGCCAGTTATTATGAATCATTCTGATAACCTGCCCAACTGTTTTGGATTCTGTATCGTTAGGGCCGAAATTCCATCCCTCAGCAAACTTAACGTTTCCCTCAAGCAGCTTCCATCCCAGTTGCAAATAGCCGCACAGCGGATCAAGAACATGCTGCCATGGCCTTGTAGAAAGAGGATTTCTGATAATCACCTCATTCCCCGACGAAACGGCCCTCATAATATCCGGTATTAATCGGTCTTTTGCCCAGTCTCCGCCGCCGATGGCGTTCCCCGCTCTCGCGCTTGCAACTAACGTATGGTGATCTTTCCCGAATTTTTCAATATTAAAGAATGAATTCCGGTAGGAGGATGTAATCAACTCAGCGCACCCTTTTGAACAGCTATATGGATCATACCCCCCCATTGCATCATTTTCTCTGTATCCCCAAACCCATTCTCGGTTTTCATAGCATTTGTCGCTGGTAATAATGATTATAGCTTTAACCGATGAAACATGCCTGCAGGCGTCGAGAATATTAATTGACCCTATGATGTTCGTTTCAAAGGTTCCTATCGGATCGCTATACGAGTCAATTACCAGGGGCTGGGCGGCAAGGTGAAATACCACTTCGGGTCTAAATGTTTCAAAAACGCCGAGGAGTTTTTTTCTATCCCTGACGTCGCCGATAACCGAAGGCATATTCAGATGTAATAAATTCCAGTGATTCGGCTCACTGGGTGGATCCAATGCATATCCGACCACATCGGCTCCGAGCTCTTTGAGCCATAGTGAAAGCCATGAGCCTTTAAATCCGGTATGCCCGGTAATCAAAACGGACTTGTTGTGATAGATATTATTGAAGAGGGGATCCATGAAACACAATATTTACCAGATTTTCCAGAATGCCTTTCCTTCGTTCCATAGTTTATTGAGATGATTTAAATCTCTTTCCGTATCCAGGCATTCCCATTGTCCGGGATGCACAAAAACCATTATCTCCTTATTATGTGCAAGCTGTTCAAAGGGGCCATATTCGAGATCGCATTTTTCATCAACAGAAAGATAATCGAGCAGCTTTTTATTAAACACCATAAATCCGCCGTTTATCAGTCCGATGGAAGTCTGTGGTTTTTCAAGAAAGGATGTGATCCTACCATCCTTTTCAAGGATTTCTCCAAACCTGGAAGGAGGATGAACACCTGTAATGGTTAGAGTTTTGCCGTGCCCTTTATGGAATTCCACCAACTGATACAAATCCACATCCGAAACACCATCTCCGTAAGTGATCATGTTGATGCCATCGTCCAAATAATTTTCAATCCGCTTGAGACGCGCTCCCTTAAGAGAGTTGAATCCAGTATCTGCAATCGTGACCGACCATCTTTCTCCTTGTTTCCCGTAATGAATATGAATTTTTCTTGTTTCGTAATCGATGGTAAAATCATTGTCGTAAATGTGGTAATTGTAAAAATATTCTTTAATAACGTTGGCCTTATACCCGCAGCTAATGACAAAATCATGATATCCGAAGCAGGAATAATACTTCATAATGTGCCAAATTATCGGTTTGCCGCCTACCAATACCATGGGCTTTGGAACCGCTTCCGTTAAATTCCCTAGCCGCGAACCGAATCCGCCGGCAAGAACTACAGTTTTCATATTGTGCGAACCACCTTTAGATTTGATTCAATAGTTACGAAAAATATTTTCGCAAAAACTATTCGATTTATCAAGGTCCGATTGAACGCTAATCGGATTTTACCGCATTCGAAAAAGGCTTTTTATCGCATGGGTACTCATGCCATCACATCGCCTCTGCCGATCCCAAGCGTTTGATGAAACCGAAAAAGAAAAACGCGAGAAAATAAATTCCCAAAGCAAAGAAGAGAACAATCCTAAATCCAACCCACATCGAAATCAATAACCCCAGATATCCTCCGAAAACAGTAAAAAAGCCATTCATTCCCCAGGCCCATGGAATTCCTTTGGGCTCTACTTCTCCGAGACTCATCATTCCGAGTGGAAAAGGCATCCCCATAAAAAATCCTAAGGGAAACATCAGCACCGTCGCAACGAGGATTCTGACATGAAGAGTGGATCCCAGAAACATGGAAAACAGACGGGGATATACCAAGAAAAGAACAAACCCATATACCAGGATTCCGATGAAGATGATTTTCCATCGACTTCCGATATGTAAATTTGCTTTTTTTGAGCTCATGCTTCCTATTCCAGCGGCAAAAAGCAATGAAAAAATCACGGTTGCAAAGGTATGAGTTGGGAATCCGATCAGTTTTGTGAAAATCTGGATAAAGCTCAGTTCGATAATGATAAATCCTGCTCCGAGACATGAAAAATAGATCAAATAGGCAGGCATTCCCTTCCATCTGGTTCGGCCAAGCGAAGTGGACAGGATTGGTGTGAATATAAAAAAAAGAGAAAAGAATATGGAAATAGTTCCGACCACAAAAATACTGATCCAGTCATAAGGAAGAAAGCGGCGGAGCTGATTGTTTAAGAAGTAAGCGGTTCCTCCATCAAGATATTTGTCCTTTTCAGGCACAAGGCGCCGATTTGATTTTCGAATCATATTGAATTGAGGCTTATCATCTGTGACCGGGTTCATGATGTACGCGGCATCTTTCGCAAGATATTTGGGAAAAGGTTGTTTAAGAAAAGATGCGGGGATTAAATTGTTATCCAATTCCAACGGATGAAAGGCAATGTGATATGCCGGCATCGGCGGTCTCGGGATCGTCTGCATTACGGGCAAGGTATTTCGGGTAAGCCAAATGGAAAAACCTTTTTCAGGATAAGGGTTATCGGTTGAAATTTCGAAGCGGAAATTTTTGTTTTGACAGTTTGGAATGGATTGAATTTGAAAATCGACAACGGTATTGTTTCGGATGCTTCCTTTAGGTATCGTATCCGAACCGACGAGTTTTCCTTCGGAATCAAATAATCGCATCGTCACTCGATAATCAAGTCGTTCCTGATCGTGGGTTCCTACCATCAGTGAAATTCCCTTGATTTCATCGACTCTTGAAGAAAAGGTTGCCTGGTAAGGGTTCTTTTCGTATATTTTTTCCGATGGGGCTATATGGATGGGCATATTCTGGACCTGCCCTGTTTTTTCTCGATTCATATAGCTGTACACCCGATCCACTTCATCTCTGGTCCATGGTTTCATCTTGATGAGAAGTGTCGGGAGGTTATCCGGAATCCATCGTTCCAGAACGAGGACGTGTTTCGGAAAATCGATCCTTCCGAGTCTTTCCCAGCCCAATGCCGCTGAAATGATCATTTTTGGATATAGATGATGATTAATCTGTAAAATCCCGTCTTCCTTCAAATGCTCGAAATACTCCATGTAGGCTTCGGCAGTCTGCAGGTATACCGAACTTAAAACCCCTGAACCGTGGGCAAGGCTTGAACTCGTATGATTGCTGTACATCTGTATGATATCATATTTTTTCCCCGATGATCTTAAGAAAGTCCTCCCCTCTCCCGCATAATATTCGACTTTTGGATGAATGAACAGACCGCCGGAAAATTGAGCATATCTTGTTTTTACCGCATCCACCATCGTTTCTACAAGGTCAATGGCATCAACGTGGTTAGCGCCGAATATCAAAGCGCTTTTTGTTTCACTGCCGACGGCCGCTCCGATGATTAAGACATCGGCATTCTTTCCCTGATAGAAGTGATGTACCGTCGAACTTATGCCAAAATAATAATTATCCGGCTGATCGGCGATTCTTTTTAAATAGGTATCATAATTGCCGTCAAATTGCTGCAGCCAGGATCCTTGTTGCCCCCCATCCAACGAAAAATGTTTCGCCCTTGGAGATACATTAAAAACATCCAGCTTCGATACCGGATCCCACCGAACATATTCCCTCAATCCGGCGCGTATCCATTCATCCACTCCGCGCTTGTTTCCATGACCCCTGAAATCCAAATAGCTGTCCAATGTCAAAGGGAACAGAACTATGGCCGTTACGACCGGTATAATATAATAAAGATTTCTGATTTTCAGTGTCGTGAAGAGGAACGCCGAAATCATAAGCAATCCGAAAATGAAAAAGAGCAGTCCGCCCGGGCCGTAATGGGGAATCAGGGGCACCAGCAACAAACACCCTATTCCGGCACCTGAAAGGTCAAAAAAATATAACCCATGGCTTTCAGAAGAATAATTTGAAAAAATGATGGAAATGATAATTCCACCAATAAAAAAAGGGGCTGTTAACGTCAGATACATTCCGGTCCAGGACAAGATCTGAATCATCAAAGATGCCCCTTCAAAATCCAGGTTGAACGGAAGCCAATTGAATGCAGGGAGCAGAAGTACAACAAGAAATGCAAATAAAATGGTCAATGTCGGCAACAAACGGATTTGATCTTTTATTTTATTTTTGAAAACAAAAACATAAATTCCACCAAGTCCAAGGGCAAACATGGAGGTTGTAATCACCATGTATCCCATAACCGGATTCAGGATCACATCGAGAATCCGAATAAGACACAGCTCGAGCAACAATGTGGATAACGTGATCAGGCCAAGTCCGAATTTAGTTCGAATCAACTGCTGCGAAAAAAACATAGAAATCATTGAGGCCTCTTTTTCACCTGTTAACAGAAGTCAAAGTTCATTGAATACCACAGCACCTTCAGCCGAACTTCGGTTAAAACAAGATTTTGGTCATTACCGCGTATTGAATTTCGCGGTTGTTACGAAATGTCAGCTTATCAATGCGATCTTTTTTATAACCGGCTTGTTTAAAGAAAGAAACCGAATCCAATGTCGCATGCAATCGGATGGAAGTGATTTTATGTCGAATCGCTGTTTCTTCAAGGGCATTGAGCAATTTAAATCGCGTCTCATCGACAAGGACCGGTGTAAAGATATGGAGAAAGTTGACAATTTGCCTGCTGAGATCAATCTGTCCAAACCCGATAAGCACCCCTTCCCATTCGGCGATAAAAACATCTCTGTTGGCAAATTTTGTATAGTCTCTTATTGCAATCGATCCCATCCATGCTTCAAGCGCCTCTTCCCGGTAGAAAGGGGTCTCGGATAATTTTTCGATCGAAGAGGAAATAAGGCTAAAAATCTTGATGTTATCTTTTATCCCGGGCCGACGAATGGTGATTTTTTCTTTATCCGTAATCGGATTCGGTTTTCGAATTTCCGATCTGCCTGCGAAACCGGATTTGAACATCTCCGAAAGGTCCTGCGCCAGAATCAACGTCATTGTTCTTGCCGCTTCCGGCAATAAATGAGATTCATCCGTAGGGAGATCCTTGGTTCTTGGATCTGAATCATAATCGATAAATGACACGTTCAACTGATCTGCAATCTGTCCAGGGTCCAGTTCATTCGGCAGAAGATCTTCGATCTTCCTCATTTCATTTCCAATGGGAAGACGTATAAGGATCACCTCCCAGCCCAGCATCATCGCTTCTTGAATAACCTGGATCGTTTTTTCCTTTTGTACGAGATAATAGTCTAAATTGAGATTGATTTTATTGAACACGTCAACGTAATAGCCGATATCAGGCGGCAAGGATGTACCGTCATTATATCCCCTTTTGGCGTTGACAAAACCTTCAGGGAATAAAGTTCTTGAAAGCCAGCCAAAGCGCCGCGTATATCCATGTTGCATATAGTGTTCAAAATGCCGGTATAAGTTGATACCTCCTCGCCCGTAGGTGAATAATTTCTCCAGCAAGTAGTTGGTGATTCGGTGATCTAAAAAATCCTGGTACTTAATTCTCGACATCGGTTTTCCCGGAGATGTGTTGAAATGATAAAAGCTCGTCGGGCTGAAGTTGAGAACCAGAACCCCCGCTTTTTCAGCTCTATGATTTTCAATAATGAATTCCGTCAGCTTTCTCACCGAACCTGCGGCAAGTCCTGAATTGACCGCCACCGTGTTTTCGAGGCGCAATTCATTAAACCGCCGGGAAAAGAGACGATCGCCGAATCCATGATCCACACGGCTGTCGCCGACAACGTAAATGACTCGGTCGGCATTTGCCCTTTGAATCTTCCACTGAAACTCAAAGAGCGTCTTTCCGGGTATGATCGAAGGCATGCCACCGGTATATCGGAAGCCGAATTCGATGCCGCCGATGACCAGGATGCTGAATATGAATGCGCTTATAATCGCACGCATGGTTTGAATACAGGGTTCAAAGGGTCAAAGATCAAAAAAATCGATGATATGGGTACGCCGCAATGACGAAGGATTCAGTGCAATGCAGCAGATGGACTTTTTACGAAGCCATCAAAATTGAAAATAGATAAAGTCAGTACGTTCTCCACTGAAATAAACTAACGAAAGCAAAATAACGGTAATTATTCCAAAACGAAAGCTGTCGTTTTTTTCGATTAGATTGAATATATCGTATCGTCGAGTGAGACTATGGAAAAGAAAAACAACCAGAATCACCAAATAGTCAGATGCCAAGTTTTTATAAAAAGAAAATTCACCGGTAAACAGACCGGTCATCATCGTTATTCCCTGTTCTGCGGTTTCGGCTCGAAACGGAATCCACGCCAGGGATACCATAATATAGGTAAAAATAATCCCCGCCATAATTAAAAGCCGTTGGGCCCAAACGGTTTCAAATCGTATGTTCCTCAAACGGTCTCTTAAAAGACGTTCGACACACAAATACAAACCGTGCAGAGCGCCCCATGCGATGAACAAGAAACTTGCTCCATGCCATAGACCTCCTAATAGCATTGTAATCATGAGATTCACATAGGTTCTTCGAGTCCCCTTGCGGTTACCGCCCATGGAAATATAAAGATAATCCCTGAGCCATGTGGAAAGAGAGATGTGCCATCTTCTCCAAAAGTCAGAAAAACCGGCAGCAGTATAAGGTGAATTGAAATTGCGGGGAATATGGAATCCCATGATCTTTGCGAGTCCGATGGCAATCAGAGAATAACCGCTAAAATCGCCGTAGATCTGTACTCCGAAAAGCATGGCGGCAGCCCAGTTTTCAAGCATTCCGTTGATTTCCCAGTTTGCAAAAAGGGCGTTTACACGAACTGAGACATTATCCGCTACGACGACTTTAAGAAAAAGTCCGGATAGGATCAAACTTATGCCGCCGATCCAATTTTCTTTTCGAACAACTGGAATTTTCTTAAGCTGGGGAAGAAAATCGCTGGCCCGAACAATCGGGCCGGCAACCAGTTGCGGGAAAAATGCCACAAAAAAAGCGATGTCAATAAAACTTTTTTTTGCTTTAATTTCTCCTCGATAAACGTCAATGGTATAACTTAGCGTTTGAAAGGTGTAAAAGGAAATACCGACCGGGAGTGCTACCTGTAAAAAGGGCGGTGACCAACTGATTCCAATCATTTTAAATAAAGTCTCTGCCGTATCGACGAAAAAATTAAAATACTTGAAAAACCCAAGAAGACCGAAGTTGCTTGTCAAACTCATGATTAAAAATAGCTTTTTTCGCTTCGGATTGGCCTCGATTCCTATGGCAGCCAGATAATCGATGATCGTAGAAACCATCAGCAATAATAAGAACGCCGGATTCCACATACCGTAAAAGAAATAACTGTAGATCAGAGTGCCGATCTTTACCATCTTCGGCTGACGATCTTTAAAGGCAAAATAAAATATCAGGAAAAAGAAAAGTGTTATGAAAAAAAATAGAGAGTTAAAAACCATTTAGGAATTTTTGATTTTTAGGATACAATAAAATGAAAGAGGCAAGGGAAGAAAAAAAGGAGAGTGAATGATCTCGATACTCCCGAACCGCCTCTTGGCGGCGCGGATGATCCCGTTCTGATCCGAAACGTGTTCGTCTTCAAGTTTTGCATCGGGCAATAGCAGGTAAGCAAGTTTCAATATCATATCCGTGAAAAGATTTTTTACCGGAAAACCCATAACGATGGTTGCATTTTTTTTTGCAACTCGTTGAATCTCATCAAATGCGCCATCCAAATCTCGAACATGTTCGATAACGCTCACCGAAACGATACAATCAAAACTATTTGAAACAAAAGGCAGGTGCGTTATGGAGCCATCACAAAGATGCGCCCGAATGCGCTCCCTGGCTGCCATGTCTTTGACATGGTGCATTTTTCCATGAATATCAATACCATATAAATGTCTGCATTTGGTTTCAAGCTCTTTTAAAAATATCCCGGATCCGCATCCGATGTCCAGCAAGGCTTCATAACGATTCGTTCCCAACATGGAAGAAATCATCGCAAGTCGTCCGACATAAAATCCTCTGGAAAACGGAAGATAATAAAACTTTAAGGGATCGGCGATTTCCGTATGATGAATATTCTTTCGTTTCGGCAGCAGCATTTGTTGCTATCAGTCCAGTTAGCGGTTGATTTGAAATAATCTAACCGGCAGCGCCTTGATGGAATACGTTTTGATGAGGCTTGCTTTTTCCATGATTTCCGGATAGGCGCGTTGAAGAAAACGCAACTCTTCTTTGTTATTTCCATCCCATAGGAATAAATGCGTTATCGGAAATCGCTCGAATGTGTTCTGGTAATTGAACCAATTGTTCCCCAGATACAGGCAACGGTGTCGGTTTTCTATGGTCGCTAAAGGCGACCATAAACCGGCGATATACGCATGATTCAGCATCCCCCCAAGCTCCCGTGAACTTTCGATCACTGTATATTTCGGATCATTGAACCATCGCATGTAATATGCCCCGTTGATATATACACTGAACATGACAGCAGCGATGATGGCGGATTGAGCACATCGTTGAACCGCCATGCTCCAGCCTATCCGCTCCCCATTGCGCCTCAGCGCTTCAAAAATGAAAAAAATAAGTGCTATGAGAAGCGTCATACCGATAATGGGATAACATGTTTTAAGAAACGTATGAAATCCGATACATTTTCTAAAAAATAGAGAAACCCACAAGATATATGACGCAAAGAAAAAAATGACCCAAAAAACCGATCTAACAGTGAAGTTGAATTCCTTTTTCTTCACGAGATTCCAAAATCGGCTCAGGGCAAAGGACGTTAATACGCACATCGGGATGATGATCGGCACAAAGTATCGAAGCGGTTTGTAATTTAATGCGTTCAATGCGATATACCCGCCGATTAGCCATAAGAAAAACAAAAGCTCCAGCGGGTCAAATCCTTTCCAGTGTTTGAATAACCGGTAGATGAAAACCGGCACATATATCCAGACGACTGAGAGTTCCACGGGTGTGTTCGCCATGTATTTGGCAAAAGTAAACGCATTCAGGTTCTTCCAGATCCTTCCCAAATTTGACGGCCAGGCAAGTCGAGCCCAATTTTCGCCGACATTGGCAAATTCGGTTTTAAAGGGCATGTAAAAAAGCACATACCAAAATGCATAAGACAGGGCCCAGCCTGCCATATAAAACGCAAGCGCATAAAATATGTTTTTAGCCTTCTTATCGTTTCGGTAATGCAAAAATTCCGAAAAAGCGAGGGAGGCAAAAACAGCCAGAATAAAGTACAAGGAGGAAGCTTTGGTAACATAGCAGGCAAAGGATGTAATCCCTGCAATGAAAAGAAATCTTTTCTTTTCTAATCCTTTATGCCAGAAGAAAAGAGTTGCCGTCATCGGAAGAGCAATAAACGTATCGTTTAAGCCGAGGCGGTTATACATAATAAAAATATAATTAAATCCAAGAAGGACAAGGGATAGCGACGCGATCCGAATTCCGTTGTTTTTTTTTAAAACGGCAAATAACAACAGAAAGCTCATGATAGCGGATACCACATTCACAAGACGGAGTTGAATTAACCCGACACCGAAAACGCAAAACGACAGATACTCCAAAACAGTCAAAATCGGGTTGTATATGATTGGATTGAACTCATCCGTAATCCAATGACCGAAAAGAATTTTGTTCCTTGCATTGAATGCCAGGGCTGCTTCATCACCGAACAATCCGCCGCTTGATTCCAGATAAACTGGGGGATCCGCTCCAAGATAAAAGAGACGGATCGATATGATAATCAGAAAAACAGGTGCAACAAACCAGTACTGTTTCCACAGGAACAGATAGCTTATTTGACGGCTGCTATTTTTCATCGGGATGCAGAAAATATCATTTCCCCGTATATTGCCCCAATTCATTCAGATATTTCCAAAAAAGGTCATTGCTGGTTTCAGACCATCGGTGGTTTTCAGGAGGAAGATCCTTTAACAGCATTACTTTATAATTGGCTTCCTGATAAATTTTTTCCGTTTTCAGGCAGATCTCTATCAAATTCTTATAATCCCCTTTTGTATATGCCAGTAAAACTCCGAATTTCGGTCCGGGCTGTGATGGCATTAAATACCTCAGATCCTCATAAATAGATCCCTGGCCATGCGACAAAATCGAATTGTAACGGTCCGGCCTTCGGTTGGCGAGGTGAAAGCAAAAGCCGGCGCCTGCCGATAATCCTGCTAAAAATATCCGCTTTTCCGATATGGGGTACTTCTCGATGACGAGGTCGATCAGTTTTTCCACGCCGTCCAGCTCTTTGTCGAAGGGAGACCATCCCTTGCACATGCAATTGTGAAATTTATATTCATAAGCCGGTTCAGGCACAAGGAGAGCGATGTTATTGTTCTTGCAAAATTCTATCAGACCGGTTTCCTCCACCGGGCTCCCGGTGTAATTCCGAAGTCCTGGGAACTGTTTGAAGCATTCTGAACGGACACCGTGAAAATAGACCAGGAGAGGAACATGGAATTCTTTACGAACGGCGGGAAGAAATAGCCGGTACTCGCGTTCGCTTCCAAAGCTGTCCACGACTTTATGCGGAGTATTTAAAATCGTTTGGCCCGGCTTTTTTTGGCATCCGGAAAACCAGAACGTAAAAAAGGTTAAATAGCAGACCACCACATAACAAGAAACTATTTTTCTCATCATTTAAATACTCGTTTAAAGCAATTTAATGTTGACCTATATCTAAAAATGAAATTTGAAAATCCCGCTAACGTCTGACCGCATAAACGATACCTCCGATGCAGGCATATACCAAAACCATGGCGAATGATAACAGCGACAAGGCAATTGAACTGGCCGGACTGACCCCGATCTGCGTTAAAAAAAAAATGAACGCATTTTCCCTGACCCCGATACCGTTGATTGAAACCGGAAACATCAGAATGACGTGAACCAGCGGAATGATGATCATGAAATAATAAAATGAGGAACGGATATCCAGGGCATAGGAGATGATGAAGAAGTAAAAGATGACATTGAATTGCAATAAAAAAGCCAAAATCAATGCCTGAACAAGACTCCACTTATTTTCTTTATAAGTATAGAGCGTATCGACCATTCGAATAAACTTCAGATTCATTTTTTCAAAGAAAGTGGGGTTTTCCGTCGCGATTTCTTTTCCATGCTGTTTTCGGGCAATAAGGATCATCACCATCAGGATAACCAGAAAAATGCCTCCGAAAAACCAAACCATGGGGATATTGCCGAATCTGGAAAAGCCCAAAAACAAACCGATGAATGAATAAACGATCAATGCAAACACACCGGTAAGCCGCTCGACGATAATGACGGTGAAGGACTGGGCTGCCGAACGGGAAATTTTCGATATGTCATAGGTTCGTATAATGTCTCCTCCGATGGTGGTCGGCATGAAGTTATTGAAAAATGCCCCTACAAGGTAGGATTTGGTCAGCTCCTTGATGGAAACAACCACATGCTGTGCCTTCAACAGGATTTGCCATCGCAGAGCGCTGATATAAAATCCCACCGCGATCAATCCAAAAGCTAAAATCAGAAGGAAAAGATCGGCCGACCTTACCGCATCCCATATGGCACGGATATCCGTCGAACGGAATGCATATAGGATCAGTCCGATGCTGATAAGCGTCTTCAGGATCACCAGGATATTTTTTCTAATCATTTTCAGAAATTCGTCTTTTTTTAATTACTTTGGCGGGTATCCCGGCAGCAACCGAATATGGGGGAATATTACCGTTGACAACGGCACCCGCACCGACAATCACCCCCTGATCGATCGATGAGCCGTCCAAAACCTTGACTCCCGCGCCGAGCCAAACATCGTCTTTGATGACGACACCTCCTTTTGAAATCGAAGGCTGTAAAATAATGGGGACTTCGGTATTGTCGAAGTGATGACTTCCTCCTGCAACGATATAACAGTATGCCGCGATCAAGGCATAATTTCCGATCGTAAGGGATGTTTCGGAGTGTATCAAACAGTTGGTCCCGATATTCGCGTCATTGCCGATTCGAATATCCCCTTCCTTGCAGCTGATGATGGTATTACGGCTGATAAATACGTTATCGCCGATAATGATTCCGGTATTGTTTTCTCCCTTGGCATCGATGACGCAATGATCATCTATGACCACATTGCTTCCGATAACAATTTTTTTAGGATGCCGGATGGTGATATCTCTTCCAAAAATGACATTGCTTCCGATTCTTTGAAACAACAGTGGGTAGAAATATTTTCGCAATGCCAAACCAGCCGCTCCTGGAATCGATCCGAAAATAGAAGTAATGATTTCAAATTTTATCAGAAATGAAAGTCGATCATCCCCTAAAACAAATGACTGATACTTTTTAAATGGCGAAACTGACGGATTCACAATCCGACTTCGAAGTTCCGTTTGTTTCCATTCTTCAGCAGCACGTTGTTTCATATCAGGTTCTTTCGATGATACCACTCGATGGTTTCCCGCATCCCTTCTTTGAGGTTCTTTTTGGGTCGATAACCCATTTCTTTCATCGCTTTTGTGATTTCAAAGGACTGGTCTTTTAAGAAAAATTCGAGACGTCTTTTCGAAATCGGTGGGGTTTTTCCGAAAGGCAGATAAAGCTTTTCAAAGAAAAACGCCGCAATTCCGGCAATCAAGACCGGTAACCTAAAATTGGGGATCCTCACGTTTAATTGTGCCGCAATGGTATCCATCAATTTTCGAAGCGTTACGGTTTCATTTCCCGCAATGATATATGTTCCGTTCACGCTTTGTTGCATAAAAGCGGAGCAGAGAATCCCCTGAACCACATCGGTAACATGCACCGGATGAACCAACGTTCGGCCGTCTCCGATGATGACAAATCTTCTTTTTTTAACGGCCGAAAACAACTTTAACGTCCGTCTGTCGTTGGGTCCGTATGTCCAGCTTGGTCTGATGATCGATATCGGAATACCATGCTTGGCACCAAATGATCGGACCAGGTTTTCCGCCTCATACTTTGACTTTCCATAATGATTGTCAGGATGGCACGGCGTTTCTTCATTTGCGGGGACCTCTCTCAAATGCCCCATGACGCCCACACTGCTGCAATATACAAACCTTTTCAGCTTTGCTTTTTGCGCCGCCTTGAGCAAATTGAAGGTGCCGAACACATTATTTTTCCAGTAGATATCATACTGTTCTCTTGGAGCGTTGATGATGGAAGCCAGATGAAACACAATCCTTGCTCCATCCATAAAGGACTCAATGGATGAAAGATCGGTAATATCGCCGGTAGACTACCTGGACCGAATCAGGCCTTTCGACTTCATTATATGCCTTTGGATCTCTCACCAGTATCCGCAGCTTATGCCCCCTACGGACCAGTTCACTGCAAAGGGATCTTCCGATAAACCCGGTAGCGCCTGTGAGGAGGATCATCTATCCTTTACTCTCATTCATTTTTTTTCCTTCTAAAATAAAAGCATATCCCCGTGTCGATGATAAAAACGCATCGATTCGGCTGATGACCCTCAAAATCGGATATATTTTTTTATAAAAAGAAAACGCGGATGAGTGTCTCTTAAATTCCTCACCGCTGGACGGTGATATGCTCCCTTTGATTCCTTTTGATTTTTTCCCTTTATTTAATAAAAATATGTAACCAAAGTTGAGCAGCAATTCGATGCCTTCTGTAAAAAACCTCGAAAAATAGCGAAATCTCGTCATCTGAAACCTGGCACTTGCCAACATATCTTCAAGATTTTCGACGGAGTATCCTTCCCGTTTATGTCCGTAATAGTCTAGGGTCATACCGCATTTTTGAGCAACTTTGTTCAATATTAAGGAGTTATAGCTGCTCGGGACCGAGATGTATAGAATTCCGTCTTTTGCAAGGATTCGATGCAGGTCCCGTAAAAACGCCATGTCGTCTTCGATGTGTTCCAGCGTATCAACGGCGATGATTAAATCAAACGAACCCGTTGAAAAGGGAAATGCATCTTCCTTAAAATATACGATATTTTCTTTGATAAGTTCTTTCGTAACGAACACGTTTTTCCGATCGATATCGGTGCTCACCCAAAATCCACCCATTTTTCTTAAAAAATAGCCTGTTATTCCTTTTTCGCATCCAATCTCAAGGCACCTTTTATCTTTGGTATTTTCGATAAAATCAAGGATCGCGTGAACCTTCTCCTTTTTTTTAAAAGAGCTTTCAAAAACTTGAAGCTGCCATGGCTTGAAGAGAGGGGTTGAGAATTCAAGCGTCCGAGAATTCAAGCGTTTACTCCTTTATTTAACGGTAAATACAATACGATGATGCTGATGATTCCAAGAGAATATTCAAAGAGTTGTGTAATCAAGTGAACGCTGAATCCGGATACAATGGCAATTTGAGAATCCAGATGTCCGAGCAGATTAAAAGTCAATGTCCAGGCGGATTCCCACGTCCCGATGCCCGCAATTCCCTGCAACGGCAAAAGGGCAGAGAATTCGGCGCCCAAAATGCCGATAAACACTTTCCAAAAATTTAAATCGGCAAAAGAGTAATTGAGATGTGCTAAAACGCTGTGCAATAAAAAGTATAGGGACCCGTATTTGCAAATTCTCACGAAAACCGAGCTGATAACGACTTTGACGTATTTTCCTCTCTGAGTTTGCAAAACTTCGATATCAGCGGCGATTAATTCAATTTTTTCCGTCATGAGTTTGATTTTTAATTGGTTTCGATTCCGAACGTGAAAAAAGTTATCGATACGTTTCGCCGCAAATCGTATGATCCGGGGCAGCGATAATAGAACGGTCATCAATAGCAGAAATATACAAACCAGAAAGATGATGAAAAAGGCGGATAAAAATATCGTCGAATCATTCCTGACAATCGCAATCGCGATAAAAAATATCGGGAAAAGGACGATCAAATCAAAAATAAACGCGAGCAAAAATGATGATGCCGCAATCTCAAAAGGAAAACCGAATCGCCTGTTAATGAGATATACATACGAAAGAGAGCCTAGTTTTGCGGGAAGAAGATCGACAAATAAATTTCTTATCAGGGTAACCAGCATCAGATGATAAAATCGAATTTTATTCGAAGAAATCAACAGATGATATCGATAGGTTCGAAAAACAACACCAAAGGATGCCATGAATAAATAACTCAAAAGCGAAGGAATGTACAGGTTCCTGAAGGTCGTTGATAGAGCCTTGATGTCGATTTGAGAGAGAAGATAGCCTCCCAGCAGCAGCGAAATCAAAACACTTGATCCGAAATAGACGAATCGCCTGTTCGTTTGAACCACGCTAACGCCAATCCGGATAAACATCCTGTGCAGGATGGTTCGTTATCTGTCGTGATTCACCGCTTGCAACATTGATGATACGAATTTCCCAATTCCCTTTTTCTTTGTGAGAAGTATTGGCATATACAATCCAGTTGCCGTCCGAAGACCATGAGGGATAATAATCAAAGTTATCGGAATCGGTGGTAAGCCTTTTTTTTCCTGAACCGCCCCGTCCCATGATCCAGATATCCCCTTTCTTATCCGCCTTTTGTGATACGTATGCGATCATTGTTCCGTCCTTGCTCCATTTCGGCCTGCAACTCCCCCCTTCCGTATCGAGCGCAACAATATTCGAGCCGTCTTTTTGCATGATATACACACCCCATCCCAAAAGCTTATTGGCCGTGAAGGCAATCGTTTTTCCGTCCGGAGACCAATTCGGCAAACCGCATTTAAACCATGCATCGGTTAAGGCTTTTTCCTTTTTATGTTCAAGTTCCATGACAAAAATTTGTTCTCTACCTTTACGTTTTGACTGATAGGCGATGGCTTTTCCATCCGGAGACCAGGCGGGATATCGGTTTTCAAAAGGACCGCCGGTGATTTTCACCTGGTTTTTTCCTTCCTTGTCCATCGTATAAATCTGAAAAGACCCGTCCCGGTTGGACTCAAAAGCAATTCTGGTTCCGTCCCAAGACCATACCGGGTAACCGTCAGATGCCTTATTTGAGGTCAGCTGAACGAGCTCTTCTCCTTTCGGATTCATGGTGTAAATTTCTTCATCGCCATCCCTGTTGGATTGAAAAACGATTTTTCCTGGAAGACCCGAAAAAGCGTCGCGTTTTTCCGTCTCATGCATCGGTTCTTTTCCGGGTTCTCCCCAGACTTCCAATCCACTCATTTGAAAATTTAAAATACATAGACAAGACAGGGCTATCAGAACAACGCCACATCCTGTTTTTGCCATCTTACCTCTTACGTTTGATTTCATTGAATGCCGCCGTTTCTCTAGAAGGATCTCTCTCGCGCTATTAACTCAACGCTCGTTCAATTAATATTGGAAAATCGAATTTCCTATAACCCCTTGAATACTCCTGCCAAATGACGATACCAGTTTTCAGCCATGAGTTCATACCCTTCTTGCGTCGGATGGATATTTGAAAGAAGATTCATATGTTCAGAAAAAAGCCGATAATTATCGACCAGAATCAGTGCATGCTTTTCGGCTATGGTTTCGATCGCCGGATTGATTTCATTTGTTACCCGTTGAATCGATTGCTGATTGAAGGTAGATGGCGGGTTGTCGGGAATCGGGAGGATTGTCGAAATCAAAATATCCGGGGTTTTTCCTTTGTTGTTCGGATACCGTTTGATAAGTGAAATAATTTCCTCCATGTTTTTAATAAAATCATCGGTCTTTGTGAAATCCCGATCCACCCTCACGTCGTTTGTCCCAAGCATCAAGAGAACAGCATCCGGATTGTCCAATTTAAAGATATCATTGCGCTTAATGAAATTTAAATACTCTCCGGAAGTATGTCCATTGATACCCCTGTTGATAACGATGGCCGTCATCCCGGTTCTATTAAACTCTTTCTGCAGTTTTTCCGGATATCCGCTTGCGGTAAAGCTGTCCCCCGCACACACTACAACATAAGCCCTTTTTTTTGCCTTTAATATCCATATGGAGCCGGCAACAAAAAGGACCGAAAACGCAATCACTCCATAGAGCATTTTTGTTTTCGGGCCTTGTCGAAAAAGCGCCATGAAATGTCCGTCTATAAATTTTCTTTGAAAAACCCTTTCAAATGAGATCCGGGAATTCCTAGAAAATGCCGGCGTTTGAGACGATCGCATGATGAGCAGGTTCTGATATCGGAATACAAGTTTTCCCTCATACGATCCCGATAACCCATCATTTTCACCCCATTCCAAATCACCTTAAGGCTCTGTCTGGATACATCCCCAACGACATTTTCTCCAAAAAAATCCTGCGGGCAGGTCACAACCGTTCCGTTCCAGAGAATCGTAAGAGAATACCATGGAAACGTACATGCGGATTTCTGTTTTGAATTCGCACTGATCCGATCCGATCCTATCCCACCGGCCCAGTTATGCGGCTTTTTGATGATCCACCTGACCGGGCCGATGCGTTTGAAGGCATTGCGGCTCATGTGGTTTTGTAACTTTTTTTCACCAAAAAAATCGATGAGTTCGATGGCCACCTGCGGTCTCTTTTTTTTTAGATTTTTTTTGATTTCCAAAAAACCGCGGATATTTTCAACCGTCTGTTCGTAGCACGCGCCGACTCGAATCCGTTCATACGATTTCTTGTCATATCCGTCGATGGAAAACGAAAGAAAATCAAGGCCGGACCTGATGATCTCTTTCGACTTTCGACGGGTCAGCAGCGTTGCATTGGTGTGCAATTGGGTGAAAATTCGATGCATCTTGCAGTATTCGATCATTTTCGGCAGATCCTCATGCATCAGCGGTTCGCCTCGATGATGCAGATTCACGCTATGAACAAACGTTTTTGACTCGTCTATAATTTTTTTAAATAGAGGATAATCCATATATCCCTTTTTTTGGATTTCTTTTGATTTATTGAGGCACATGACGCATCTTAAATTACACAAATTGGTAGATTCGATCCAAAGACGAATCGGCATATAGGGCAGTATCGATTTTTTCCGCCAGAAGTAATTCGCCATTCGAGCCAATGCGGCGTATCGTTGAATTCGATTCATATAAAGAAAAAAGAACAGGAATCTCTGGGTTAGTTGCTCAAAGGCAGGTGAAGTCGATTTAATTCGGCTTCCCAGGTTGGGTCGTCCCACGGGAAGAGACCGCGAATCGAAGGAATTACATGCGGCAGGCGATTTATATTTTCACCCAGATTCGTTCTTCGAAAAATCAGGTCATCCAAGTGAAGAACGGATTCTTCGCAAATAATCGATCTTAAATCATCAAGCCACAGGTTTTGACCCGGCAAGAGGTTTCCAGTCAAAAGGAAATGCTCCTCTTTTGCTGGTACTTTTTATAGTCGGCGCTGAAGCATTTCTACGGGCTCCTTTTTTTTCCTCAGGAAAAACCATATCAAGTGTTTTTTCCGCCACCAACCGAGAAGTGGTGAATTTGATCCCCGAGATGCTGAACAAATTTTTCGGTCCACCATGCATTTCATGGTTTAAAATGACTTCTCGTTTCGTGAGATTGTGATGTTTATCGGCTGGCAAAACGCCGCAATATACTCGATCGATTTCCTCCTTCTCGAGTGAGAGCGAGGGGATTGCCGAATGGATTTCGTCGATAAATATTTGAATCTGCCGATCTGTGGGGAGGCCGTTGATGCAATGTCCGGGAATAGCGTCTTCTCCCGTTCCCACAAGAAGTCTGCCCTTCCAGTTGTGTATGAAATACGTGTGGCCTGACCCTTTTCGAGGGGCAACGGCCAACGAAAAATCTGAAATCGATTTTCTGTTAAACAAGATATTCCACAGCAACAGGTATGATTCAAAAAGGGACGGATGATCTCTATCAAATTTTTCGGCAACTTCCCTGTTCCATGGCCCCGCAGCATTGATGACGACCGGAGCCTGGAATTCGAGTTCACGCTTGGATTGTTTATCGTATGCCCTGACTCCTGTGGTTCTGCCACTGTTAAGGATCAGCTCGGTTGCATGAATATAATTGAGGGCTTTTGATCCCATGCCGCACGACCACCGAAGAATTTCCATCAAAAGCCTTTCCGGCTCTGTTATCATTCCGTCAAACCATACCGCCCCTCCCTTTAAACCGTTTCCATCGACTTGGGGAAAAATTTCTTTTACTTCTTTATCAGAGAGGACATACCCGTCCGGCAGGTGTTTATCAGGAACAACCGACACATTTCTCTTTTTCGACAACCGGTCATTCAGCTTGAGTGCAAATCTTAAAATCGACTTCCTGCGGACGCCTTTGTCATACAACGGCATGATGCACGGCAAGATCTTCACGAAATCGGGAAAATGAACAAAAAACCATTGCCGTTCCCGAACCGATTCAAAAAACCTCGGCAAATCCATCGATTGAAGATAACGCAACCCGCCGTGAAGCGTTCGAAGGTGATTGAAGCTTGTTGCGGAGGCAAAGTCGTTTTTTTCCAATAATAAAGAGCGTTTGTTACGGAAACCCGATTCGAGTGCCAGCATCATTCCATAAACACCCCCTCCGACAATGATTAAGTCGAACTCTTCACGGGAGCATTTGTCAACGTCTCTATGGATTTCAGACATTTAGGCATGCTTAGGCGTTGAAAAGAACGCCTTGGTTTTATGTTTTATAAAAACGATAAAAAATACCATGTTGATAAAGACGTCTTTGATGCTTTTTATAGAAGACAGGGTTCTTTTAATCTTTGAACCCGATATTTTTTTATTGCTGGCAGATGACCATCTCATTACGAGATCGGCAATCTGCCACCAGTTGAGCTTATCCTTGAACAGCGGAACATGCCCCTGGGCCGCTGGAAGGGAATGAACGCGCTTCATATCCTCTTCTTTTGCCCAAGAGAAATCGGAAGGAATGATCTTCTCCTTTTTTGCTATTGTCTCGAGATAGGTTCCTGGGTAGACGTGCAAAATAGCGCTGGAGATATCTGCGAGCGGATTGATCGATTTTACTTTTTCCATAATTTCAACGGTTTCTTTGGCTTCGCTCCACGTTTCCGTATAGTGAGAAAAAATAAAAAATGGGCCGGGGATAAAATCGAGTTCTTTGGACCAGTTTAAAAACTGATAGGCGAGCTCTATATCGAATTTCTTTCTGACCACATCCTGCCGTATCCGAGTATTTCCGGCTTCGATTCCGAATGATCCGATTTCAAGCCCCGCTTTCTTCATTTTCTCTAAAAGCGGTTTATCGACCAAATCGATTCGCAATTCGGCGGTGAATTTGATGTCCAGTTTTCTTTCGATGATCATATCCATGATCTTGTGAAGTCTTGCCGGGTGGTAATTCAGTGTATCATCGTAAAACCATATATATTCGGCCCCATATCGGTCAATCAAATGTTCGATTTCTTTAATAACCCGCTCCGGAGAGTGTCCTCGCATTTTTCTTCCCCAGTTGACGGGCGTTGAACAGAAGTAACAGTTGAATGGGCACCCTCGGGATGTGATGATGTTTTGCGCTTTTCGTTTCCTGCCATCCCTGGTTTCAACAAAAAAATTATATTTTTCCATTGGAATGAGATGCCTTGCCGGAAACGGCAGTGTATCGATATCGTGAATTGCCTCCTGATGCCCTGTGAAGATTGCCCTTCCTCCTTCTCCTCGATAATAAATTCCTTTCACTTTCGACAAAGGTTCTTTGTTTTCAATCGCGGATGTCAGTTCACGGATTGTCTGTTCGCCTTCTCCAATGCAAAGGATATCCGTGTCTTTAATGTGCTTGATGGTATCCTCTTTGGCCATGGAAATATGGGGCCCGCCAAGTATGGTAACGATATTTGGGTTCACTTCTTTAGCCGTTTTAACAAGTTTAAAACTGTCAAAACGATTTTCCGTTGTTGTCGTGACGCCCACAAGATCCGGAGCGAACGATTCAATTCTTTTTGAAATATCATCCCAATGCAACTTTAAAATGTCGGTGGGTACGACATCGACGTCGATCCCTTGTTTTTCCAAAACAGCCGCTAAAAATAAAATCCCCAAAGAAGGCATTGAATTACCTTCAGACCAGCGCTGGGCGACATATCCTTGCGGCGGAATAAACAGTTGAACTTTCATTTATGATAAAATTTTCTAAAACTAAAAAAGGATTTGGGTGGTGAACAAAATGGCAGAGCGGTTCTACATTAAGCGGACTTACAACTTTTGTCCAGTCGCCTGTTTTTCAGGTATTCCTTGAAAATTCTTAAGAAAAACCGGGTTCCATCCTGAAGTATCTTTGCCTTTGCTTCCCCTGCCAACCGCTCTCTCTCATGGCTGGCGACTTCCTTTACCTGAAAACCTCTTCTCATGGTGTTCGCGATGAGTTCAATTTCCAAGTCAAATGAATAGGAATCGAATTCGGAACAGTCAAATATTTCTCTTCGGAATGCTTTGAAACCGTTAATGGCATCCGATAAATAGCGTTTGAGGAAAAGCCCTGTAAAATAGGTCAGAAAAACATTACCCAGCGCCTTGATTGGCGTGTATTCGTCGCTTCCGCCCATGATCCTCGAAGCAATGACCAGCCCCACCTGCGGCTCCTTCTCCAAAACTTCCAGCAGTTTTGGAGCATCAACGGCTCGGTGGGAGCCGTCGCCATCCATCATGACCAAATACTTACCTTTGCTTTTGGAAAAACCATAAAGAAGGCTGGATCCCTTTCCTTTTCTATTGGGATTGATGAGAACGCGGGCTCCTTTTTCCTCGGCAATATTGCGCGTTTTGTCCTTCGAGGTATCGTCAACGACGATGACTTCCATGTGGTGATCGCTTTTTAACTCATTGACCTCATCCAGAACAAAACCAATGGTCTGCTCTTCAAAATAGGTGGGAATCACTACACTAAAATCAAAATCTTTTTGTGTCATAAAAACCTCAAATAAAATCGGATTAAAGGGTTCGAGTGTCAGAGGCATCTTCAATGCATCAAGAATCCGGTAAATCGGCCTTTTACAAGCTTATCAATTTTTCCTTAATCCAGTTATACGTTGCGGTTAATCCATCTTTTATGGTTGTTTTGGGACTCCAGCCAAGAATCTCTTTGGCTTTTGTCCAATCCGCCGCCCTGTCTTTGTCTCCTTCTCGTTTCGATGTATCATAAACAATGGAAATATTCTTTTCTGAAATGGCTACGATGGTCTCCGCGATTTCACGAATCGATGTGCTGTAATCCGGTCCGATTTGAATGGGTCCCTGATTCATTCCTTTTTCCGCCACCAGAAGGAGTGCTTCGATAACATCATCAACATAGATAAAAGCCCTTCGCTGTTCACCGGATCCCCAAACGATAAATTCCTCTGCAGGGTAGTTGATCGCTTTCCGAATTAATGAGGGAATCACCTGGGATTTTTCGGGAGAAAAATCGGTCTTTGGTCCATAAACATTGTGCAAACGGAGCACTCCAACATTAATCAAATTTTCTTCTAATGCCAGAGAACATTCATACTCTCCCATGAGTTTGCTCCAACCATAAGAAGATTCCGGATTGGCTGGAAATACATCTTCTTCTTTCAAAAGCGGCATATTAAGCTTGTTCTGCTTTTCCTTGGGATAACTGCAGGCCGTTCCGACATATATGAATTGATCCACCTGGGATTCGATTGATGCGTGAAGCATATTCGTGTTGATCAACACGTTGGAATTAAAAAGCGACAGCTCATTTCCGAACACATAATTGATCCCGGCCACCACATCCGCCAAATGAAAAACCATATCTTGCTTTCGTGTAACACGCCTGCAATTTTCGTTTTGAGTAAGATCCACCTGAAAAAAATCATTCTGAAGGTCGATTAAGTCGAGTGCATCATGGTTTTTCAGGTTTTCAATTTTCCCTCTCCACAAGTTGTCGGCAACCGTTACGATCGCTCCTTTTTCAACAAGCGCTTCCACCAGGTGTGAGCCAATAAATCCGGCGCCGCCTGTGACAAGAATGTGTTTATTTTTCCAGTTCATGATCGTTTACTAAATAAGCTTTAAAAGTTCGAGTTTGCTCGCTTTGTGACCATTTTTATATGTGTTTTAAAACCGTTTATCCCTAAGGGCGCAAAAGAACCTTCAATGTTGATTATCGCAAAACACAGATATTCAAAAGCTAAATCTACGTTGAGGTTGATGGGTTTGCCGGTTTCAGATATTTATCTTTCCAAATTTCAAAAACCATCAGCGCCCAAAGACGATGGCTGTGGTTCTGGGTCCCGTTGAGATGTTCGATTTTCATTTTATCGATATATTGTGAATTGAACAACCCTCCGCTTGCAATCCGATCCGATGAAAGGATATCCATCATCATGGGCCTCAATTCGTTTTGCAGCCAATTTTTTATCGGGATGCTGAATCCTTCCTTCCCTCGGGTTAAGATTTCTTTGGGCAAAAGGTCTTTCATGGCATCTTTCAATATCCATTTGGTTTGCATCCCTTTCAATTTCAATTTTCCAGGGATGGATGCTATCAGCTCCACAAAGCGATAATCCAAAAACGGCGCTCTTGCTTCTATCGACTCGGCCATACTCATGCGGTCCACTTTTACGAGGATGTCGTCAACCAGATACGTTTTGATGTCGACGTATAATTGTTGATTCAATTCATCTTTCGGATCGTACTGCCTGGCTTCATTAAAATAGCTGTAAAGGTAATGATAGGAATCCGTCCCCGAAAGATTCGCTTTCAGATCCTCGTCGTACAATAAATCCTTTTCACTTTGCTGCAAAAAGATCATCCATCGCGCATGCCGCAACCGGTTCGGCAACAGTGTTCCTTCAATAAACCGCTTTGAACGGTTTACAAACCCTTTCTTCTTCGCCGACGGCGGGATCGAGTTAACGAACTTAGCCATCAGACCGTTTTGAACGGACTTCGGCATCCTTTGATAGTAAGAAGCCATTTTGTCGGCAATATACGTATCATATCCGGCAAAGAGTTCATCCCCTCCATCTCCTGACAGGGCGACCGTTACGTATTCACGCGCCATTTTTGATACCAGATACGTCGGAAAAATGGAAAAATCCCCCAACGGTTCGTCCAGATATCCGAGCAGCTTCTCCGTCAAAGACACCGCATCCGGTTTGATGATGAATTCATGATGTTCGGTTTTAAATCGCCTTGCAATGATTCTCGTATATTCCAGCTCATTGTACGTCGATTCTTCAAAGCCGATCGAAAAGGTTTTAACGGGTCGATCCATAACCCGTGCCATTAAGGCGACGACGATGCTCGAATCGATTCCGCCGGAAAGAAACGCTCCCAGAGGAACATCGCTCATCAGCCGGATTTTAACTGAATCCTGAAACAGTTCCCGAATATGATGTTTGAGTTCGGCCAGGTTCTGATTGCTGTGGTTTTCCTGGATATTCCAGTACGCTCGCGTCTGGATCTTCCCATCTTGGAGAACAAGGTAATGACCCGGCATCACTTTTTTAATATCTCTAAATATTGATAATGGACCCGGAATGTATTCAAACGTCAGGTAATGATCCAAAGCCTCAAGATCAATCTGCCGAGGAATATCATTCACCTGGAGTATCGCTTTAAGTTCCGAGCCGCAGATGAATCGGTTCTTGTCATGATAATAATACAACGGTTTTTTCCCTATCCTGTCCCTGGATACGAGCAAGCGGTTTTTCGATCTATCCCAGATAATAAAGGCGAACATTCCATTTAAATACTTCGAACACGCTTCACCGTATTCCTCATAGGCATGAAGGATCGATTCCACGTCTGATTTTGTCCTGAATACATGCCCCTTTTGTTCGAGATCGCTCCTCAATTCATGATGATTATAGATCTCGCCGTTGCATACGATCCATATCGACTCATCTTCATTTGTAATCGGTTGATTCCCGGTAACCAAATCAATAATGCTCAATCGGCGCATCCCCAATCCGACGTTTTTCCCGATCCATATCCCTTCATCATCCGGTCCACGATGGATCATGACGCGACACATTCTTCGAATATCTTCATGCTCAACAAGATGTTCTTTTTCGAAGTTCACAATGCCACAGATTCCGCACATTCGATTCAGTTCCCCGCCTTTATCTCGAGACTTTCGTATATTTTCTTAGTCTTTGACAGATATCCTTCGAAGCTGTATTTGGCAGTTGCCATATCTAATGCTTTATCTGATATTTCTTTTCTCAACTTACTGTTATTTATCAATTTTATTATTCCACTGGAAAACGATTCGGGTGTCATCTTCGTCAATACCGCGATTTGGTCGTTAAGGACCTGGGTATGGGTCGGATGATCGGTGGCGACAATCGGCTTTCCGGATCTTAAATAGGAGTAAATTTTTAACGGCGTGTTGTTTCCTTCAATTCTCGGGGAAACCAAAATATCCGAAAGTTCGATAAAGAGCGGGATCAGATTAGGCCACACCTGCCCTGTGAAGATAACCTGACTTCCCAAACCGGCTTCATCAACCTGCTGTCTGTAGTGCGAAATCTGTTTCGGATCACCCCCCACAAGAAGAAAGGTCACTTCGGAATGGTGTTTCACCACCTCTTTGGCCGATTCAATCAACAAATCGATCCCTTGATAGGGTTCGAATGTTCCGGTATAGAGAATTTTCAAATCGTTCTTGAGCCCATAGCGCTGCATCAGAGAAAAAACGGTTTCGTTTCCGGATTCCAAAACCCAGGAATTATCCACCACGTTTTCGATGAGCGCCTGATTTTTTTCGGGAAACAACCCCTCCACGTAATCGAACAGCGCCGGGCAGATGGTGATTACCCCATCGGCATTTTTGAGTGTATTTTTTTCAAGCATTTCAAAAGAATGGATCAACAACTTGGATGTCGTAAACTTAAAGTTGTTGAGCTGCTGCGGTAAAGAGGAATGCATATCATAGAGGTGTTTGATACCGAATATCCTGGCAAGCCAGGTCGAGAAGAAGCCGGCCTCTTCGTGAGAGTGAATGACGTCATAGTCCCCCTGAAGCAGCAGTTGAACGGTTTTTAGAAGGATAAAAAAATCCAGCAGGATTTTTATCTTTGAAGGTCCGATGCGGATGCTCTTGACAAAGGGAATCGCCGGTATCCGTTTGATCGAAACGTTTTTGATCGGGACGTCTTTTCCGATATGATAGGTCACAAGATCGACCTGGTGTCCGAGTTTCGATAAGGCATGCAGACGATACAAGACGCTGAACGGCGTCCCCCTCGGTGAAAAAAAGGGTTGCGGTGCGATCATTAAAATTTTCATGGCAGGAAGATTGAACTTTGTTTTAAAAAAATCGGGATAAAATTATTAGTTGAACGAAGGCTCGATAACCATCTCACCGTCAACGGGAAGAATCAGGTGTTCATCTGTTTTTTTCTCCCCATTGACGATCCAATGAGAAAACCGGTTCTGAAATGGCTTTTCAATTTGAATATCGATGGTCTGGCCTTTGAAATACCATCCCTGATACCCCGGCTTTTCCAAATAGCCGTCGATTCGATAAGTGATCTCAGGAGGACCCTCGACCTGTGCAAGGAACGCTTTCTTTAATTGGGAATTTGTCTCCGTAATATTTGTTTAAATCATTTCTAAGAAAACCTGAGCGATTCTCCATGAATTCCCGCATGGTTTGACTATTAAAATACGGCTTTGAATCAAACATCGCTTTGGATATTGTTTCATATTTTTCGATTTGAGACAGTAAAAAAGATTTGTTGATTTGATGATTCAATATATCCATAAATAATCTCTAAAAAATATTGATGGTATTTCGGGCACTCCTCCATCAAACGTCTAAAGAGCGTCATTCTAAATTCATCTTGCAAGGTTATTGAAAATCCTTTTTGCTTCCAAAGCTCTCCTTTGAATATTTTCCCTCTCATGATCAAGAAACGAAACATCCATATCCCACATCACCCAGAACCATTTTGGATCCGCACTCTTCTCTATTAAAAATCGCTGCTCCCTGAACATTATCCCAGTTTCCGCAAAATACTGTTGTGATAATGAATCGGGAAAGGTTGTCGATGTCGATATCTTTATAAACTTCATCCATCGTCATGCGTTCTTTATGGTTGATTTTTTTTTCAAGCTCATCATAATGCATTTGATCATCAGGAATATTATTCCTGAGTCCTTAACGTAAGAAATATGAAATCGTCATGTCCGATATGATTTATCCATTGTTTTTTATCTAAACACTCGATTACAAAATATGCGATATCGACAGGTGGTTTTCCGTTTAAAAGAAAATATACAGGCTTTATTTCAGGCGTTAAGCAACCGACTTACGTGCAATTTCAATGCAAGGGGGTTATTAAATCTTGGGCTCGATCGATCTGAAGATATCACAAGTCTCTTGATCGGTTGCGTATTCGAACCGAATATCATTCCGGGTTCTATTTCTTTCATTCCATATTTTTTTCGAAAATAGAGCCTGAAGTTGATTCCTGCTTTTCGAGTGCTCCCGCCTTGCAATCGCAGTCCGGCGCTTGTGGCAAATTGCAGCTTTCCGTTTTCGTAATAGGATACATACGCCAAGCGTTCCCAGTTTTGTCCTCTTTGCCACCAGTTTTGGATGATACCCCTTCGATATCCATGCAGAGAGTCTTCTTCGGTTGCAACCGAAAGGATCGGAACATTTTTTTGAATCAATTCGTTACTCACCAGTCTGCTGCTTGGAAATTCTTCCGCGCGTCCCGGGTTCACCGTATAAAGATTCTCTGTAATCCGTCGCTTTTTTGAAAAAATGCTCTCATTCATCAATTTATTATCGGCTTCTTTTGATACCCTGGCCTCTATTGAGATTTCAAAATGGGCATCATCGCCTGAAGTTACTACTGTTGCCCCTTCAGAACCGAAAGAAATTTCTCTGATATCATTGAGTGGAATCATTTTTTCAAAATCTTCATTTTTCTTATACTGGATCAGGTCATATCCTTCCTGCTCAATCGACATTTCTTTAATCAACACTTTTGAGGGCTTATCTGTCGGATCGATTCTCAGCCACCGAATCGTTTTTAGATCGACTAAGTTCAAATAATAATCATTTTCGCTCATTCTGAGAAAAATGATATTCGATCTTCTCTCATCATACTGATGGCTTTCATCGGCCCAATAAACCTGGAATCGCTCTTCCCCTTCGGTTTGGATATTGATCTTCAGCAGTGCGCTGTTTTTCGTTGCTTTCATCGGATCGAACTGGTCATCTTCTCGGAATTACTCTGATCACCGATAATTGTTTCAAGATGCGCCCCAGTGCTCCATGTCCACGGTCGAAAAATCCCATCGGAATGGATTTTTCATGTGCATATTCTCTGCTTCTTTTAAAGAAGGGAGATTTTTCAAAAAAGATCCCTACGGCAAGAAAAAATATCATGGACATAGATATTATAATAACTTTTCGCATCAAACCGGCCAATAAATTCAGCAATTTAACTCAGAAGGAAAAAGAAATGTTTGGATGATATTGAGAGAATCCGGCTATAATTCCCCCGGATTATTGTAAAATAGATTCACTTTAACGTTTTCTGAAATCGTTTGAAGCCGCTTTTGTATATCCAAGTACGTATCGATGCTCATTTTTGAAAATGAACAGGATATCGTTGTTTCCAAATCAGTTGATGTGATTCCGTCGATTCTCCCTTTTGGCAGCAAGTTATGAATCTCATGGATAATTCCATCGTTTTTTTCCCGGTATTCAACCTTGGGCACCTTCATGAGCAGCATGCCTCCGGTGGCCTTACCCGTCAATATCCCTTTGCTGTATCTTACGATAATAGTTGCGATTACAGCAATAATCAGGATGATCGCCAAGAAAAGCATATTGAAAATTGCGCAACTGATAGACGATGCGATGACCAACATAATAAACCCGATTTCTTCCGGTTCCTTAACCGGGGTCCTGAATCGGACAATGGAAAGCGCACCTAATAGTCCTAAAGAAAGAGGCAATGAAAATTGAATACAAATAAATATTGCCGTAATAGAAACGGCGAGTAGTGGAAAACTTCGGTGTATTTTACTTCCTGTTTTACTCGAACTTGAGAAGTAGACATATAGGAGCGATATGAAAAACGCGCTTGCCAAAGATATAAGAAGAACAAATAGAAACGGTAAAAAACCGATCTCTGCCATCTTGGGATTCGAAAAGCTTGTTAACAGTTTCATCATATCAACTTTTTCCATGCCATCTCCTTTGTCGAAACTATTATGCCTAAGCAAAACGGTAGAAAGCGTTCAATTTTTCAAAACAGTTCCTATACTTTGAAAACGATTCTTTTCTGCATCCCAGTAAGGTCAAAGGATTCAGGGTTTGCGGCAGTTCGTCGAGTGAACCCTTGATTTCGAAAACACCGTTTTCCAAAAAAAGCGGCAACAGGTTTGGAAATATGGATTCGTTGACTTTGGGTACTGAAATGTCACAGTCCACACAAAGTCGCATACCGCTCCGGGGATCCACAAACCGCCATCGCTTATAATCAATTTGAAACAATGGAAAGAGGTTTTCCCCGAATAGTTCCCCCTCTGCCCTGAGGATCGAGGCGATATCCAAATATGCATCGGCGGTGAGATCCGCGCCGGCCATGTATTTCCCGGAGACAGGGCATTCTATTCTCCGTTTTTTACGCGTGGTTCCGATTTTATGTTTGATCTCGAGAAACGATATATCATTGGGAGATTCAGGATCGCCGGTCGAATACCATCGGATCCTGAATTTGGATTTGATATAATCGCTGTTGACCTTTTCTTCCAATAACCGCAGGTTTCTTGTGTCAAAGTACACACTCGAAACCTTTCCAAAAAGATAGAGAGGATCCGGCAGGCAAAAGCTGTTTATCCAAGCTAAAACGAGGTCTAATACGCTTTTATTAAAAACGTATTTCAGCTCATAATCAAATTTGGATTCGCTCCCCATTCTTTTTCATCCATCGGGCAGACAGTTTTTAGCTTACAGACCACACCATTTCCGAAAGGATTTGAGGAAAAGATCCTCTTGGAATTGCTATCTTGAAAAATTCCAGGATCGAAAGGCAAGAAGTGCAAGTATGGACAAAGAAGCCGCCTGTTATATACGTCGCCTCTTTGCTGAAAACGTCACCACCACACCCGACACGACGAAGAAGAATAGTCCCCCTACTCCGATGAAAAGCCAAAAGGGGGAATTCAGCGCCAAAGCACAGACTCCGATAACCGGAAGCAGGGCGCCTCTTATCAGCACTTTCAGGGTCTCATGTTTTGAAATATAATTTGCCAAAGGCGGTGAGTGGCGATAGTAAAAACGAACAAACCGCTTCCCCAGGTTGTTGGTCATCATGAATTTATCCCTGAAATTTTTCAGGGTGATCACGTGTGATTCAAGAGAAGATCCGAAAGCCGCGGTGGCGATAAAACATCCGCCTGAAGAGCTCTCCAAAGTCTGTAAAGCCAGGGTGTTTCCTTTTACGGTGAGATAATCATTGTATGCGACCAACCTGAAATAATAAGTACTGTTTTCGGAAAGGTTGTCGGCGCCGATGCTGACAGGGATGTCTGTCTTTTCGGGGCCGATATCCACTACGGCCGTTTGGCCGCCGAAATTCGCATCATATCCATATTCAAAGAAGCATCTCGTCGGATACCCTTTCGGGTTGACACTGCCGTTGAAGACAACCGAACTTTCCGCCACATCCGTTGCATCAAGCGTTATGGCGGTTAGTTCCGGCAAAGTATCAAACCACTCTGATGCCATGACCTGATAACCCGCATTGTTGGGATGTAACCCGTCGGACGTCAAGGAATGCCAATTGGGGGCCATGGCCGTATATTGATCGGCGAGCGGAACTTTTTTCGCTGACGCCAAACGGACAATTTCCGGATTATAGACCGTGGGGATGTCTCTTCTAGAATTCTTTGTATCCGGGGTCAACGTGGCAAGCACCGGTATCACGTTGTATTGACGGCTGATATCGACCATGGCGTCTAAGTGGCGAAGTGTCGATGCAAGCGAAATACCGTAATATTCGAGATCGTTCGTCCCCTCTAATATAAGAACATATTTGGCAGTATACCTACTCAACACACTTCCGATCCTCTGGAGGCCTGAGAGAGTCGATTCCCCGCCCACGCCGTAATTTAGTACCTGGCGTCTGCCATCCGGTGCCCTGGGTCAATGCTTCCAAATGGGGTTCGTAACCTCCGACGCGTCTTCCTTCTCCATAACTGTTCACATAAGGAATCCCCTGGGTGATGCTGTCTCCGAATCCGATGATGATTTCCTCGCCGGCCAGAGTCTGCTCAGAGGTTTCAGTGGTTTGAGAGAGCGTCCGTTCCCTGTTTTCGTCAATCATATCACGGAGTCGAAATGCATTCTTCTCTCCGTTAACTTCCAGATGGACTGCCGCAAGTTCCAGGTTTTTTACAAAGCCGGGAAGGTCGGGCATGACTCCGGCCAACTTTTCCATGATCGAATGATATTCCCCGCCGGTTTCTTCCCGTTCTTCGTTCCACTTCTCCCCTGTATATTCAGCAACATAGTTGCGATACGCCTTTTCCGTATATCCGGACCATTTCACACAAATGGATCCGCCGGAATTTTTCCAGATCGTCGGCACGATATCCGGATCCGTATCATTCCGGTTGACCCTTGAGGGAGTTTCCCAGGAAGTACCATTCCATCGGGATAAGAAAATATCATCGTCCTTTCCGTCGAAACCGGCCCAGACGACCCAGGGAACATTATCCGGAGCCACCAAGACGGATGGAGAAGTATTAGATGAGAAAGGGGTCGGAATTTTAGATGGATAGGACCATGCGGATCCGTCAAAAAAACAATAATAAAGATCACTGGTTGCCCCGGAAACGACGGACCATATGACCCAAACCACGCCATCATTTCCGACGTCGATTACAGGCGTGGTATTCATCAAATTGTCATTCGTCAGAGCGACTTTTGTCGTCCAGATTCGGTCTTTGTAACTGCTGTAATATATCTGAAAATTTTTCCCGTCATTTTCGGCCCAAACAATTTTAGCTTTTAAGCCGTTTTCTCGGGGCACATTCTGTGCACCGATCGAATGGGATCCGGCCAAAACCAACGCGAAAATAATAAAGAAAATCCGGGAGGCAATCGTGATGTTAGTTGCCGTATGTTTCATAGTCCTCATTTCTCCTTTTTCATCTAGACGAAATATTCGGTTGAGCCCAGCCTGCCGCCTTCTAGCGGCGCACAATCTTATCAATGTGTTCGTGCTTACATTTTTAGCCGATTTTTTAACGAGAAGTCCTCCCGTTCCAGTGTCAACCCCGGGTTATAATAAGGATCTCCGCTGGTAAGGATCTTTCCCCATTTCTTTTGAAAATACTTGATTTCTTTTTGAAATCGAAATTTTTGTTCAGGAGTTTCCTCATATCCTCTCGAAACGGATTCATGATGAACCGCTTCGCAATAGGGCGTAAAAATATTTAAAAAGCCTCTTTGCCGCAATCGCAGACAAAAATCAATATCATTCAAAGAGATTGCCAAAAAATCTTCATCAAGACCTCCTGCTTCTACGAATAATTTTCTTCTAACCATCAACATGGCGCCCGTAACTGCGCTGACATTCTGGATGCACATGAGCCGATTCCCGTAACCTTCGGCATCTTTTTTTGTAATGTCGGTGGGAATGACCTGCAAATCCGGAGATTCCAACAATTACTCCGGCATGTTGAATCGTTCCGTTCGGGTAATAAAGCTTACCGCCGACTGCTCCGACCTCATTTCTTTGTCCATGTTCGAGTAATGCCTCTAGCCAGTCCGAATTGAGAATCTCCACGTCATTGTTGAGAAGGAAGATCATTTCACCGGAGGCCAAGGAACCCCGTAATTGTTGATTTTCGAATAATTAAACGGCAACGGATAATGAAAAAAGACGATTCGATTATCCGATTTTTCCAAATTTTCCATAAGAGATTTCGTCTCAGTCTGTTCGCTACCATTATCGATGCCGATAATTTCAAAGTTCGAATAACTGGATTTTCCGATAATATGGTTTCGATGCAGCGTTATTAAAAAGTACGGTTTATCTCTGAACGGAATGATAATACTGATCAGAGGATTTTCGGATATCTCTCTCTTAACTCTATAAAAAAATGGAATATTCGCATCAAAACCGCACCGCGTTTATCTTTCGTCGATAAAGAGTAGCACTCTCAATGCATATCTTCCCGGCATCATCCGCATAGCTTTTGTTCGCAGGGTTTGAAGTGGTAGATGAGGCGCTTTTACGCCAATAGATACAGGATTTTCTTAATATGATGAATGTTTTTTGACTTTTCGGAAATCTTGAGTATTAAATCATAATCCTGGGCTCCATCACAGCGAGAATCAAATCCACCGACTTCATCAAAAGAGTCCTCGATTGAAAACCATGAAGTGGGTAATATAATTATGCGAAAAAAGCAAGTCCGGTGAAAAATCCGGCTTTAAAATCGATCCCTGAGATCGACCCTCTTCATCAATGAGTTCTTCATCCGAATAGAAAATTTCTGAATGGTTACAGTTGATTGCGTTAACCACTTCATATAGTGCATCCATCGTTAAAACATCATCATGATCCAACAAGCCGATGAATTCACCCGTGGCCAGTGACGCCGCTTCATTCGAGGCGTTCGATATTCCGGTGTTTCGATTCAGTATCTTTATTTTTATTTTTTCATTTTTATCGGCATATTGTTTCAGAATGTCCCTAATTTCGGCCCTGCTGCTCCCGTCATCAACAATACATAATTCCCAATGAGGGTAAATTTGCCGCATCACCGAATGGATCATTTCATGAAGAAACCGCGCATCGGTATTATAAACCGGCACCAGGATGCTGATTTTAGGTTTTCTTAAGAAACCTTCGAGTGTAGGGTTTGGAACCCTTCCCTCGCGGATTCCGTATTCGAGATAATGCAATAAAGGGTTCATTTCGGATAGGGCCACATCCGGATATTTCTTCAAATAAAACCCGGCATCCAATAGCGGTCCAGGACTCTTATTTTCCTTTGATCCTTTCATGATATAGTGAAGCAGAAGCGGGATGTCGCCTTCACCGGCATCGGGATTGTTTCCCAAATAATAAGATGAACTGAACAGCGGATTGGGGTCCCGTCCTTCTTTCGATCCGATTTGAACATAATGGGATAAAGGGTTGATACCTTTTTTCCCCACGTCTGGATTTTTTCTCAAATAATGGAAAGTATCAAACATCGGACAAGGATTCAGACCATTTTTAGCACCCTCAAGTAAATAATGTTCTAGAGGAGTCATTTCGCATCGAATACTTTTTAAATAGTGATTCACATAATAATCCGAATCAAACAATGGATGTGGATTAATACTCTCTTTGTATCCGATCCTTAGGTAATGCTCCAGCGGATCAGAAATCAATTTTAAAGCATCATTGAACTGTTGGCAGTAGTATTCGGAATCAAACAGAGGATGGGGGCTCCAGCGTAGCCTCGCACCTATCTGGATGTAATGCACAAGAGGATTCAATCCGGATTCTGCAACTTCAGGATGACTATTGCAATAAAAGAATGTGGAAAAAAGCGGATGTGGGTCCTTTCCTTCATAAACCCCTTTCTGAATAAAGTGGGACAATGGATCCGAATTCCCGACATTCTTTTCTTTTAGTTGTGATTTATAATACACGCTGTTAAATAGCGGGTGTGTGTTGTGATCATTTTTGCATCCATGCGCGATGTAGTAATAGAGAGGATTTAACCCGGCTTCTGCAACTTCGGAATATTTGCTGCAATAAAAAGCGATAGAAAACAAGGGATTCGGGTCCTTCCCATGGAATGAGCCAACCCTTAAAAAGTGAATCAAAGCATTTTCTGCTGAGAGAATAATGTCAGGGTTCTGTTTCAGATAATGTTGAATATCGAACAAAGGGTTCGGTTTGCGACCCTCTTTTTCACCATGATATAAATAATGAATGATGGGATTGAGATTTCTATTTTTGATGTCCGGATGGTTATTTAAATAATAGTCTATATCGAATAATCCGGATTTTCTAATCGCGGAATATTTTCCATTTAAAATATTTAGAAGTAATCTTATTTCATGAATTATCTTATGAATATGTTCATTAAAGAATCGAAGCGGGGCGGTGATGGCCCATGATTTAGAATTCAAAACAGATTCGCATCGTTGAGTTTGGTATAAAAGCTTTTGTTGCGACTCAAATATTTCTTGTTCAAATTTCTCTAATACAATATTCTTTCTTTCGATACTCTCGGCATATCTTTCTTCTATAGCTTTAAATCGTTCTGACAATTCAAAATATTGTAGATGAATTTGATCAGCATCAATTTTTTGTTCATTGAATTTTTTAATACTGCTGTAAAGAGCATCAACCCCTATTGATTTGAAAAATAAATTAAATACGATGCGTCGAACCTGATTGTTGAATAAATTTATAATTATTTGAGGATTCTTATTCGTAAAAAAGTAACAATTATTTTCATGGAATTCGGAGTTTGTTGAAAAAATAGGATTTCGATAAATTTGATTATCAAGTTTATGGACTTCAATTTCATTGATTACGATTATGGCAAAATCATCAATTGGCTCGAGGTAAAGTTTCCGTATGCTTCCAAACTTTTCCAGATCAATATTTACTTGTAGGTTATTATCCGAATTATAAACGATTAACCGGCTGTCATTATCATCGTCGAACTCGTTCATCGACAAAGAACCTTGGAAACTTGTTTTTCATAACAGAGGCCTCTATAACCCGCTTTTTCCAAATTTCCATTGATCTGATGAATTATTTTTTTTCCGGTCCATTAACTTGACATCTCCAGGTCGTCCGGGTTTAAATGCCGTTGTAAATCAAATAAAAGATATTCAGGTCGCTTGATTAAAAATTCTTTGATCATTGGATTAAACGGCTTTTCATTTTTGAATGCAACAGCAAGTGTTTCATAATACCGGCATCTCTCATCGATGAAGTTCGGGGTTATTTCATGATTGATGATATCGGTAAACGTTTTTCTGAAATAATCGAGATATTCTGAATTATTCAGTATCAATTTTCGAAACAGGATTCGTCGGACATCGATGCTTGTTTTTTTTTCTCTGAGAACAAGTTGTATACCCGTCTGCTCCCAGGGTTCTCTGCTGCTTCTTGCCGGTGAATGATCCTGAAAACTTTTATCCACATCCCATATGATCCAAAACCAAGACGGATTTTCAGATTTCGGATTATATACCGCAACCCCCTGTTCCCAATCGCTGTTGCCTAAAAAGATGGTTGCGATGAGGGTCCTGGTCATATTTTCGACATCAACGATTTCATTGATAACTTTAATGGGGGTCTTGGGATCCAATTGCTTTGCCCATCGAACCAGTTTCAAATAATTTTTAAGGCTTTTACGGTCAGATTCAGCCTTAAAACGAAAAAAGGAGAAATTTACATGACCAAAGTATAATGCCCACTGACTTTTGCTAAGATGTTCTGAAATCCAATAAATTCCTTGATGTTCGCCATTTAAATAAAATTTTACAGGTTTACAGGAAGGCACAACACACCCGATCTTTTTCGCGATGTCAAAAGCAATGGAGGTTGTAAAGGGAAGGCCGGTGGGACGATCCTGGTGAATAACCAGAGATCTGATCGGACCCGGTTTGGGTTCCTGGAAAAGATTATCCGGAAAATGACTCATTCCAATTTCATCGCGACAATAGATTCGATAACTTTTCTTTTCCAGTTTTCGGGTCGTTCCGCCATGAATACGGACGCCAACGGCAGAGGCAAATTGCAATCGGCCATTTTCAAAATAGGAAACGTAGGAAAACCGTTCCCATTCTTTTCCTCTTTCATTGTAATTCTCGATAATTCCGTTTTTTTCATCATATAGATCTTTGTTTTCAACAACCAAGGACAGTAAAGGCAATCCATCCTGAACTTTTTCATCCGAAATATTGACACTGCTCGGAAAGTATTCAGCTCCCCCGGATTTGTAATAAAAAATGTTTCTTCTTGCTTTCTCTGGAGCAGATGCGGATTGTTCCCCTTTTTGATTGGTAAAAGCAAATTCAGCTCTTTAAGCAATTTTCCCATTCTTCCCTTGACGATAACCTCTGAGGGAATTTCTTGACCTTGAAAGTGATATTCAAACGGTTTAAATATGAATCCTAAAAATCCAAGCGATAAAATAAAAATCCCTATGATCAGCAATCTGAATGATACTATAGTAATGTAACGCATGAATTAAGATCTTCGTGGTTTCCAAAAGTATAAAATTTTAATGATAGTCGAAAACACAAATTCGAAAGCATCATGCATTTTTAGCTACGTTGTTGATTAATGTACCATTGATATGTGAGTTTTATTCCTTCTTTAGGGATATTTTGGCACGCCATCCTAGCTTTTTAATCCTGTTGATGTTTAACACTTTCCTTTGCGTTCCATCCGGCATGGTATGATTATATCGAATCAGACCATCATATTTAACGATACTTTTCACAATTTTTGCCACCGTATCTAATTGAAGATCTTTTCCTGTGCCAACGTTAATGAATTCTCCAATATCCTTATGACGATATTTTTTCATTATGTAGACGCATGCTTCGGCAAAGTCATCCACATGTAAAAATTCTCTGAAAACACGCCCTGTTCCCCAGAGTGTTACATGATCATCAGAGATACCCCGTTTTTCAAGCTCTACGATAGCTTTGTTAACATCGAGAGCGTTATGAATTGAAAAGTCGAAACCAAATTCAAATGTTTTAAAATCTTTTAAAACCCCTTCCAGGTTTCCTTCCTTAAGCAGTTTCCCCAGATGGAATTTTCTCAGCATTGCAGGCAGGACATGAGAAGTTTCTAAATTAAAATTGTCATTTGGACCATAAAGGTTTGTAGGCATTAACGATATAAAATTAGTCTTATATTGTTCATTATAATATTTGCAGAGTTTTATAGCCGATATCTTTGCAATGGCATAAGGTTCATTGGTCGGCTCGAGGATTCCGGAAAGAAGATATTTTTCTTTCATCGGCTGTTCTGAGAACTTCGGGTAAATACAGGAAGAACCAATATTCAGGAGTTTTTCTACGCCAAATCGATATGCGCTGTGGATTACATTTGTTGAAATCATGAGATTGTCATATATAAAATCCGCCTTATAGGTACTGTTTGCAAAGATACCTCCTACCCTCGCAGCCGCAAAAAATACGATTTCTGGACGTTCTTTATTGAAAAAATCTTCGGCAATTTTTTGTCGGGTGAGATCAAGCCGTACAAATCTGCAGGCGGACTTTTCTTCAAACAAATTTTTACCCGGTCTTTTACTGTTGTAATTTGAAATCAGATTTCGATATCCAAGTCTTGAAAGTTTTCTAATGATTGCGCTTCCGACCATCCCGGAACCGCCGGCAATAAATATTTTTGAGTTTTTTTTCATTGAATTTTATCCGAATACTTATTTTAATCTGAATCATTCAAAGTGATTTACGGTACTGTAGCCTTTCCTCATGCAGAGTTGTTCTTTTTCCGCTTCTTTGATGTCTTCTTTCACCATTTCTGCGACAAGCTCCTCAAATGATGTTTTGGGCTCCCATCCAAGTTCTCTTTTTGCCTTGCTTGGATCACCGACAAGTAGATCAACTTCAGTTGGACGGTGATACTTTGTATCGACTTCAATAAGAATATCCCCCTCTTTGATGTTGTTCGAAGTTCCTGTATTTATTGCGGCGGCAATTCCCTTTTCTTTTAACCCTCTTCCTTCCCATTTTAAATGAATGCCGACTTTTTTAAATGCTGTTTCGGCAAATTCTCGAACCGAATGCTGAATTCCAGTTGCTATAACATAATCATCCGCTTTTTCATTCTGAAGTATCAGCCATTGTGCCTCAACATAATCTTTGGCATGCCCCCAGTCCCGAGATGCATCCAGGTTTCCGAGGTATAGTTTGTTTTGAATTCCGAGCTTTATTCTCGCTGCAGCACGTGTAATTTTTCTTGAAACAAAGGTTTCACCTCTTACGGGTGATTCATGGTTGAATAAAATGCCGTTACAGGCAAAAATATGATAGGCTTCTCGGTAGTTTACTGTAATCCAAAACGCATAAAGCTTTGCAACCCCGTATGGACTTCTCGGGTAAAAAGGGGTCGTTTCTTTTTGCGGGGTTTCCTGTGCTTTGCCAAACAATTCCGATGTCGAAGCCTGATAGAATCGAACTTTCTTTTCAAGATTCAAAATGCGGATCGCCTCTAATAGCCTCAGCGCCCCCAGTGCATCGGCATTTGCCGTGTATTCAGGAGTCTCAAATGATACCTGGACGTGGCTTTGTGCTCCGAGATTATAGATTTCTTCCGGCTGCACCTGCTGGATGATGCGGATAAGGTTTGTACTGTCCGTCAGATCTCCATAATGGAGATGAAATATCACTTCTTTCTCATGAGGGTCATGATATAGATGATCGATCCGAGCTGTGTTGAATGATGAACTCCTTCTTTTAATCCCATGGACTTCATATCCCTTATTTAGTAAAAATTCGGCAAGATACGCTCCATCCTGCCCGGTAATTCCCGTTATAAGTGCAATAGGTTTACTTTTGGCCATTGTATTCGAATCCTTCTCCGCATATTTTTTAAAATACTTTTTCAGGATTTATATTCATTATCGAATGGTAAAAATCCAACAATTGTGTGGTAATTTTCTTTTTATTAAAATGAAGTAGTGCAAATTGTCTTCCCCCCAGTGCGATTTTCTTTTTCAACTCCTCATTCGTCTTTATTTCTTTAATTGCATTTAAAATATCTAATGCATCTCCGGTTTGAAGTATTAACGCCTGGTTCCTGTCTTCTAATATTTTCCCAATGTTTGAATGGGGGACGGCAACCGCTTTTTCCATGGATAGGTATTCCGGTATTTTGGACGGAAGCCTGTACGCGTTAAACCGATCGTCTTTTCCTGGTTGAACCAGCAAGTCACTGATTCCCAGTATTTTTGGTATTTTTTCGCGATCCACACGTCCCAATTCAACGGAGTATTCTTTTAACCATTCTCCGTACCCCTTAAAAAAATCGTATTCATTTTTTCCGGTTCTAATCAGTTTTACCGGAATGCCGTTGCGGTTTGCCAATGCCGTTGCAAGATAGAGACTTCTCACTTCCTTATAATTGACGCGATGTACACTTCCTGTGTAAGCGACGACAAATTCGTTGTTTCGGATTCCAAACTCGTTTTTTAATGATAAATCCGGTTGTTTAGAATGATAGGTATCAGTTTCGATGATGGGCCATAATCGCATCCAAGGTTTGCCCGATGGCACAAAGTCTTTGAGTGTATCGATAATCAGAGTGATACCGTCTGATTCTGCGATGAATTCTTTGAAATAATTAAAGTGAGATAGTGCTGGCGGAGTTATCTCGTCCAAAATATCGTTTGAAGCATCTTGAAAAAAATCAAGGCCAAGGCCCATATTTTGTTCAAGAATAACTTCTTCATTATCTTCCAGATGTATAATGATTTTACATTCTGGAAATATTTGCTTCAGTTTTTTGCACTGAAGCCTTACAATCTCTCTTGGAGTCCATGCATGAATGATATCCGGACCTCTTCCATCGGGATAGCAAAAATGATGACCGAATGTTTCATCAAAATTGACGGCCTCATATAATATCCCCTCTCCCAAGTGCATTTCAGCATCCTCTTTTTTCGAAGGCACAGCCACTTTGCACTCATAACCCAACTCCTGAAGTGAATTGGATAGAGAATGAACATGAATGGCGCTGCTGGTTCTGAAATCGTGATACATCACAAATAAAATATTGATCATAGGAAGCTAAGTTGCCCGCGCAAATAGATAAGATCTGTGTGTCAGTGTATAGTAAGTCTTGACAAGGGGGATGTTCGAATGGGAACAAGTGAATTGTAACTGAAAGGTTCAAAAGATTCGATCAGGTCCTGCCATTTATCAAGGAAAAGAATCAAGTCAGGATCATTCTTTTCTTCTGTATAGCTGATTTTATCGAGATAATCAGCTTTCAACGGTGATATGAGAATATTTTTGAATCCTCGCTCTCGCAGCTTAAAGCAAAAATCAACATCGAAATATTCGGTTTGATAGCTATCGTCAAAACCGCCTGCATTCAGGAAGAATTCTCTTTTTATCAACATGGAAGATTTTGAAACTGATGTAACCTCTCTTTCGATGCTGCTTAAAGCACAAAGTGATCCATAATACTTTTTATAAAAATGATAAACAGGCCGATCCAAGGCATGGACAAGCGGAAAGCCGATATTGCTATTGTCTCCTTTTCTGGTTTTAAAAATGTTTTTATATAACACAGGTCTTCCAATTTGACTTCCGACCGCGCCAGTATCAGCCTGTTTGGCATAAAACAAAAATTTTTGAAAATTTATTGTTTCGACAGGCTGATCGTCAACATTTAAAAAAAACAGAAAATCTCCTTTACTTACCCTGCTTGATTCGTTAAGTAAAAAAGCTAAGTTATTAGAATTCTTTACAATGACAGGAAGCTGCTCCATGTCTTTGTTTTCGAATTCACATTGGTGATTTGAACCAACAACAATCGTTTCATAACGGGTATAATTCGAAGCGCATTGAGACAATTGGCTCATCCACTCGGATGTTAAAGTAATTCCATTCCGTGAGTATATTATTATACTTGTTAAAGGATGATTTTCTTTTGATGTTGGAGATATGTTTACAAGTGAATCCTGTTCGCGGCGTTGGGCCACCGCTTTCGAATCCATTCTTTCAAAATGTAATGCTAAAAACTTAGACCATTCTTCATTAAGCCGGCTATTATCATTTAACCCACTGTTTTCATTGAAATGTCTTCGATGGAAAAGGATTTTATCGATATGAGAGATTTTTACTGATTTTTCAAATAATTTTAGTAAAAGCTTCCTTTGTTCAAAATCTTCAAAACTTCCTGTGAATAAACCTGCCTGAAATGCGATATCCCTCCGAATCAAAAAAAATCGGCTTATATAATCCATTTTTCTGAAAAGCTCTAATGACCAATCAGGCTTAAAAAACGGTTCGATAAACCTTCCTTCCTGAGTAATATGATCTTCATTGGTGTAAATGAGATCCATATCGGAAGATTGATTCAACAATCTTACAACTTCTATTAGTGCGTTCGGAGTCAATTCATCGCATAGATTGACATAGGCTACCCATTCGCTTTCGGATTTCAATGCGGCATCATAAAGAATACCATCGAGATCATGGATCCCTTTATTCACCAATTTTATTCTCTCTCGGTCTAATTTCAAACAATATTCAGCTGGGTTTGAAAACATCTCCGGGTTTTTATCGTAAAGAATCAATAATTGCCAATTTTCGTACTCTTGATTCTGTATCGATTCAATTCCATTTCGAATAGCTTGCTCATCATATTCATCAATCCATGCAATAATCAGTATGTTGGGCTCATAGAGCATCTTTCTTTGAGGCCTAAATGTCTTCCTTCCCTCCCTGCATCCGAATAGTGCATAATGGATCAATGGATTCATACCGGATTTCAAAACATCCGGGTTATTTACCATATAATAATTTGTATCAAAAAGTGGATGCGGTTTTATCATTAATTTGGATCCATAAAGTAGAAAATGCATCCAACGGATTAACTGACGAATCGACTCCATCATGATTTTGATAGTACCCAGAGTCGAAATAAGGGCTTGGATCCCTCCCTTCACTGGCCCCGTGCCATAAGTAATGGATACAGGAATTCCAGCCGGACCCGGCAATGTCCGGATTCATATCCCTGTAATACAAAGGATCGAACAGGGGATGGGGGGATATGTCCTGATCTTGGTTATGAAAGTAATACGATAATGCGTTTACCCCGGATTCCTTGGCTTCAGGGCAGTTCGAGTAATAATACGACGTATCAAACAACGGATGGGGATCCCTCCCTTCTTTCCACCCGATTGAAACATAATGTGCCAGAGCGTTCATGCCGCTGTCGGCTACATCGGGATTCCGGGATAGATAATACGATGTGTCAAACAACGGGTTAGGATCCCTGCCTTCTTTGGCCCCATGCCATAAGTAATGGATACAGGAATTCCAGCCGGACCCGGCAATGTCCGGATTCATGTCCCGGTAATACAATGGATCGAACAGAGGATGGGAATAAACCTCTTTATCATAATTATTGAAAAAATGGTGTAACGCACTGATCCCTTTGGAACTCTCATCCGGATATTGTGCATAATAAAAATGAGTATCAAACAACGGATGAGGATCTCTTCCCTCTTTCCACCCGGTTAAAACATAATGTGCCAGAGCGTTCATCCCGCTGTCGGCTACATCGGGATTCCGGGATAGATAATACGACGTGTCAAACAGTGGGTTGGGATCACGTCCTTCACCAGCCCCGTGCCATAAATAATGGATACAGGAATTCCAGCCGGACCCGGCAATGTCCGGATTCATGTCCCTGTAATACAGAGGATCAAACAAGGGATGGGGAGAGACATCCCGGTCTTTGTTCTGAAAATAATACGATAACGCACTGATCCCGGCATCCCTGGCTTCGGGACACTGCGAATAATAATAGGTCGTGTCAAACAACGGGTGAGGATCCCGCCCTTCCTTCCACCCGATTGAAACATAATGGGCCAGAGCGTTCATGCCGCTAGCGGCCACATCGGGATTCCTGGATAAATAATAGGATGTGTCAAACAACGGGTGAGGATCCCGCCCTTCATCGGCCCCGTGCCATAAATAATGGATACAGGAATTCCAGCCGGACCCGGCAATGTCCGGATTCATATCCCGGTAATACAAAGGATCGAACAAGGGATGGGGAGATATATCCCGGTCCTTGTTCTGAAAATAATACGATAATGCACTGATCCCGGCTTCCCTGGCCTCGGGACACTGCGAATAATAATAGGACGTATCAAACAACGGATGAGGATCCCTGCCTTCCTTCCACCCGATTGAAACATAATGGGCCAGAGCGTTCATGCCGCTATCCGCCACATCGGGATTCCGGGATAGATAATACGACGTGTCAAACAACGGGTTGGGATCCCGCCCTTCATTGGCCCCGAAATATAAATAATGCATCAACGGGTTGATGGAGAAGTTTAAGACGTCTTCATTTTTTTCAAGATAAAATGTGGAGTCGAATAATCCTGAAGTCCTTATCGATCGAAATTGTCTATTTATTAAATAGCAAATGACATATTTCAATTTATTTTTAAGCAATTTGAATATAAATTTAAACTTCATTTTAAGAACATATCAACTGAATTTCAGGTAAGTTTCAATTTTTTAAAACCTACCCAGCTCATTCTAAGAAGAAGTATTCCATCTCTCCATCGATTGATTTTGGTTTTCCCGTATTCTCTTTTCCTGTATTTAATTGGAAGGTCAATGATCTTTCTATTGAGCTTTGCGGCACCAAACAAAAGATCAAAATCACCAAATGGATCAAACTCTCCGAAATATGAACGATTATTTTCAATTGAATTATAGTCGGTTTTCCACATCGCTTTTGTTCCGCAGAGAGTATCTTTTACGACTTGTCCTAAAAGCCATGTAAAAAGATGCGCAAATAAAAAGTTGACGATCATATTTAGAAACCTCATGGCTTCCCCTTCAATGGGATAAACCAATCTGCAACCATTAATTAATTCCCCGTATCCTCTGGATCAAAGCATCATAAAATTTCGGCAGATTTTCAGGAGGCATCGTCAGATCTGAATCTAAAATCATCAAAATGTCTCCTTCGGCTCTTTCAAAACCGTTTCTTACTGCATCTCCTTTCCCTTTCCCTTCTTGATGTATCATTAAAATGCGTTTCCACTGGTCATGATATAGGTCCCTGCATCTTTCTATCTCTTCAATCGTTCCATCGGATGATTGACCGTCAATAAACACCAGTTCGGTCCACTTTCCCATTTTGGGGATTCGTTTAAATGCACTTTCGATATTTCCTTTTTCATTGCGTGTCGGAATAATTACGGAAACTGAGGGCAAATCATCTTTTTCATTTCTATTAAAAAGCAATCTTGCAACAATGTACCAGGTTAAGCACAGATTTTTAATAAGTGGAACTTGGACCAATAATCGATTAATGAAAAGGCTGACAATGGGTATATTAATAGGCAATAAAATTCGTCCTCCCTTGGAAATGATCTCAAATCCGGTTAGATTCATGATATTTTCAACGTCCGTCAGTGAAAACCAATTAAAATTTACGTTTCGATTATGATTTCCGAAATATCGATATAAGGAAATCATCGGCCGCCAAAGGTTTGACGGGAAGCTTGTAATGATTCTTGTTTTAGGAGTGCAAACATTCTTTATTTTTTCAAGAACCTCCTGAACGTCTTCCAGTATTGGCAAAAGATCGAATATTATAATGTAATCAAAATATCCTTCTTTTTCATAAGCATATTTAGATGCCTCTCCAACTTTAAAAGAAAGATTGGCACTATCCTTATTTTTTCTTTTAGCTTGATCGATTTTTTCATGGCTCTTATCGATTCCAAGACCATATGAAGGATTTATACTTGATAATAATTTGCCGTTCCTACATCCAATTTCCAGAACTTTTGCACCTGCCGGTATTAAAAAGCGGTATAGCCTAAATATTTCCTTTTGGTAATTCTGGGTTGAAATGAGTCCAACCCTATTTTGTATAAAAATCCCTTTTAAAAAACATAATGTTAATGTAATCCGCTTTTATTCAGTGAAACAATAAGCTTAGATTTCTTCATATTTTTCAATATAAAATATTTTTCTTTTCGACATTGGATCATGAATATATTTTCCATAAAGCTTGACAAGTCTCCAATTATCACTGAGTAGATCGATATCTCCGACAATATAAACTCCATCTCCGCTTCTGTTTCCACTTAACTTGAAAGCAAGGGCGATGATTTTAGGTGGATTTAAATCAAGCAATTTTTTAAAACCATATTTATCTTTTTCATTATAAGGCAAAATCATCGCATTTTTAAATTCATCAAAAGTAATTTCGGGAATAAATGATATTTTTCCAATATCTTCCTTCAATATTTTCAAGTGCGGCATTTTATTGCTTATTTCTGTTATTAATAAATTATTACTGTCTTGATTTATGTTAATTCTTTGATCATTTTTTTGATAATATTTTGAAGAAATGATTGGACCAATTATGATGCTCATGAATATGATCATAAATATCGCTATGGAAATATTCGCAAAAGCTTTTGTAGAAGCTGGTCCTTCAATTGTATCAACAATCATCTCATTATTTTTCGAAATATTGTAGAAACCCAATGAATAGATAATTAAAATGAACGGAAGTGAAGGTTGGATAATTCTTTTAACGTCTACGTTTCCAATTATGAATCCTGATAAAAAAATTCCTGCCGTGGTAAATAAAATAAATCTGTATTCTTCTTTAAATCTGTTTTTTATGATAAAATAAATTCCACTTAATAAAAAGAATATATTAATTATTATATCAATTATCCTCTTTTGATTTAATCCAATTACTTCTAAGATTTTTTGAAGATCAAGTTTATTGTATAACAGTTTTTTACCTTCTTCATTGATAATTATTTTATCGCTCCAAATGGATATTGTTAATATCATTTCTTTTATTGCCTGAAATGCAAATGATTTGATTCTTTTTTTCATACTTATTAAAAGATTGACAGGATTTTTTTTTATTTCTTTATACGTTTCTTCCCACAGGTCGTTTTTTTGTTCGTCTGAGAGTATTTTATGACTTTCCCATCCATCTTCTCCTTTTGACATGGAATAAATGATACAAACTAAGTTATCTTGTCCTAAAGAAATTTTATTTCCGTATAAATATATTATTAAGCTGTTAATAAAAAATCCAAAGAAAGCGATAAATAATAATGAAATAGTATTAAACATTTTCTTTTTATTGAACGCTTTATTTGAAACTAAAAACCAGATCATAATGGCTGGAAAAATAAATAAGAGTCCCGGTCTAACACTTTGTGAAACCATGAAAATGAATATTCCTAAAGCAAAATAAAATATTTTCTTTTCTTTGATTGAATACCAGACAACCCCGAAGGACAGGGCGCCTAAGGATAACCCTAAGGGCTCAGTTAAAGGTGAAGCAACATATTTTTTGCCAAACAGAAACAATAAAATAAAAAACAATAAAGCAGAGCTACGATCAAGAGTTAAAGCGATTATGTGATATAATATCAGACAACATGTTGCTAAGATAATTCCTTGTAATATAATGGCTTTTCTATAATCTTGATCGACCAGTGCTAATCTTACAGCGTAAAATGATGTATTTACAGGTCTCCGGTTAATATCAATCGATAATTTTCCAGTACTGAGCAATTCTTTGGCTCCGTTATAGTATCCTCCCCCGTCTGATGCAGGAAAAATTCCGAAAAGGGTGTTTTGATTATATAGCGTGTGCCAGGATAAAAAGATGGGCATCACAAAAAGACAAATACCCATTGCAGATATTAATGCACGGTGACCCCATCGAAACCATATTCTATTGTTCAATTTTATATACAACAATTTAAGGTGAGAGATAATTCTTGTAACTACTTGATTTTGTAATTTGAAGCCTTTTAATATCAAAATCACCAATAGAGCAATTAAAATGACATGAGGGGCAATCGGATATATTTTAAAAACAACTCTTCTAAAATTGTCATATTTTAAAAAGGTTCCGATAAAAAGAAAAGCAATGATAAATGTAACTGAGAAATAGAAAGTTAAATAGATTATGAAATAACTATCATCTATTTTTTGAATCAATTTTTTCATTGGATTATTTGAAAAATTCAAATATTTTGAATATTTTAGTTTGCTAATTTATAAGTTTAGCGCTTTGGATCGATTTATCGATTATTTTCATGAAATCTGTTATCATTCTATCAATTCCAAATTTTTCAGCTATATATGAATTTCCATTTTTTCCCATTGTTATTCGTAGCTTTTGATTATCCTTCAGCTCAACTATTTTCTCTGCAAGTATCTTAGAATTTCCTGCAGGCACAATGATGCCATTAAAACCATCGTTTATTATCTCACGGGTTCCCGGGGAGTCTGTAGCAATAACAGGCACACTGCATGCGAAGGATTCAAGAATTGAGTTTGAAATACCCTCCCCCAGCCAGAATGTTGATGTAAGTACTGAAATATCTGTAGCGTTATAAATCATTTCGATATCTTTTCGACTCCCCAGGAATGATAAATATGCTTCGAGGTTTGACGATTTCGCCAGTTTTATCAGCTTATTTTCCTGATCGCCTTTTCCCACAATATAGAAAAAAACGTCATCGTGTTTTTGAATAATTGTTTTTATGGCTTCGAGGAAAGTCATGTGATCCTTTTTTATCGTTAGGTTGGCAATCATTGAAACAATAATTTTGTTCTGAGGGAAGCCAAGAACCTGTTTGGCATGTTCTTTAGAAATTGACGGCGTCTTATTCATTTCAATTCCGTTAAACAGGACAAAACGATTTTTTTTGCCATTTTGGTGAAATGCTTTTAAACCTGAATATGAATTTGAAACAACGACCGAAAAAAGAGATGATATCAAACTCCGAATGTGAATTCTCAAAGTCGAAATGACCGGCGCGCTTCTTATGCTCCCATCAATTAGTATAAACTTACAAGATAACAATAAGCGATAAAAATAGAAAACAAGCAGTGAAAAATAGCTTGTGGTTTCAGCCCAGCTGTAAATTACATCCGGTCGAATTTTTTGTACGATAATTCCTAAACGTAAAATATCCGACAGCTTGAAGTTATTTCTATTCAAGTTATAAATATGATAAACATTATTTTTAATTTCTTTTGAATAATGGGTCCTAATATATTTTGAAAACAGATAAATTTGATATCGGCTTTTAGGGAGGTTCTTTATCAACAACGCCAACTGCTTCTCTTTGCCTCCGACGTCAAAGCTTCCGATTAAAAAGAGAATTCTAATTTTATTACTTCCGAACAAGCATTCAACTCTTTCTTTTCATAAAAATATTATCGAATTCCACTTCCCATTTATGCACAATTTCATTCCATGAATATTTACATACTGCCAGTTTTCCATTCAACGAAAGCTTTTTTTGCATTGATTCATCTAGCCATAATTTTAAAATTGCACTTTTTAATTTAACAGTATCATTCGGTTGAACTAAAATCCCTGCGTTACCGTCATTTAGTAAATTTTTTACCCCTGCGATATCGCTTGCAATAACTGGCAACCCAACAGATAAAGCTTCGAGAATAACATTTGGAAACCCTTCTCCTTCAATAGCGGGGAGAACAAGTATTTTACCATCATTGATCATCATTTCTTTCACGTTTTCAGGTTTCAACTTTCCGACAAATTGTATATGTCCGAGTTTCATATTTTTTACTTTATTGACTAATCTATTTCTTTCTGGACCCTCTCCCGCAATTATGACAGGTATCCGATTTTCCTTTTCTATGGCATCGATGAGAATATTTACGCCTTTTCGTCTAAGGAGATTTCCGATGAAGATTAAAGAGTTACCATGCGCCCATCTTTTATCTTCTTCTATGCCATTTGGGATAATGATCGTTTTTACATAAGGATATTTTTTTCTTATTTCATTTCCGATGGACTCCGACTGAACCACTATTTTGTTTTCCTTTTTCATCACCGGATAAAGAATAATTTTTCCCCACAGATGAGGTTCCACAAAGTACCAATCGCCTCCCCGAACGCTTGTTAAAAAGGGTATCTTTGTTATGATATTGAACAACTTTCCGATAAAACCGTTAGGCCAGAGACGAAAGCATATAAGCAAATCAATTTTTTTTCGATGTTTATAGATGCAATATAAGGTGTTGAATATATATGAAAGGATTACAAACGGTGGGGGAAGGACTGAGATTCTGAATACATCGATCCCATTTATTTTTTCATATTTTTCTGATCCGGAATACCTTCTTGTAAAAATTGTAACTTTATTGTCTTTCGATAAATATGTTGCAAGCTTAAACGCCTGAATTTCTGATCCTCCGATTTTTTGGGGAGGTATGCCAGTTTCTAATATTCCGATCTTAATTTTCAAGATTAATAAAAGCTAGGATATTCTTTTGAATAAGGAAATTATCAAATTTTGCTTATCTTCAGCGATAATAGTTTCATCAATTTTTTTTATAAGTTGATACTCTCCTTCAAAATTTAACGCATTGTCTGTGATGAATAAAATGTAATTCATTTTGATACCGGGTATTATTTTAAGGGCCTGAACAAATTCACTAAGAGATTCAAAAACACCCAGATCATAACATATATTTGAGTATTTTGAACTTGGATAAGCAATTACTTTCAAAAATATCAAATCGACTGAACCCTGCTTTGAATAATTCCAATTTGGTTTTTTGTGTTTGATTAGTCTTATATCCATCTTTTAACAGACACCAAGAAACGCCTTTGCTTAAGAAATATTCAATAAAATCTTCAGGCTCTTTTGAAAATGAAACGAACAATTTGCTTTTATCGAGTTTTATCTGATTTTTCTCTAAAAAGTTATCGAGTTGTTTTATTGAATTCAATTTTTTCTTTAAGGAACCAATTGCCCTCTTTCTAAATGAATATTCTTCATTGAATAAGCCGAAATTTTGAATATCGACGTACTTGATTCCATTGGCGTCTTTGACGATATTAGAATTGAAATCAGGTGGTTTCAGATCTTTGCTCGATGGTGGGCATAGAATAGAAATATTTGATTTTTTTAGGAAGATTTTAAATTTTTCCATGAAATCTTCTGCTTCAGTGCCCGGTTACTGTTTTACCTTCCACATGCTCTACAATTAAAGCAAAATAATATGAATGCCCAATTTTAATCTTAATTAAATCAAAAACTCTAGGGGCCATTTCATTTAAACTTAACATATTGCTGATGATCATTTTTTCTTTTATGCTCCCAACAGCCTTCATGGTAATCCATGTAGATGATGGAGCATTTTTGTTAGACGTATAATAAGGCGTCCCGTCATCAGAAATAACATTACTTTTTATTATTTTTAATCCAATGGGTTTCGGATAGAAGTGAGGTAATGATGGCAGCAAGTTATAAATATCTTTTTCTTTATTTACATAATAGACATGTCTTCCAGAGATATAACTCAAATTCCTTTTTGATAAAACTTGATCAATATATTTGTTCTATATTTTCCCCAGAGTCTGATTCAACTTTAAATGAGAAGATTTTTTGTTGAAATGATATCGCGGATGATCTGTTTTTAAGGCCAAGAAATAGCCGTTTAAACAAAAAAGATAAATAATAAGAGTTATATTTATAATTATCTATTCTTAAAAAATATCTTATTCGAAAAGGCAGATTCTCTTTTACGAATTCTTTTATCAAATGGCTATTTTTCTGCAGGAGGTTTTTTGTTCGATATTACACAAAATATTAACCGCGGCATATCCAAAATAAATTATTTTTTTTATTAAAAGGAGAAATTTTTATATCAAAATCAAAGCCGGAGATTTTTTTTAATCGGGACCATTTATCGAAAAGTTCTTCAAAATTAAGGTTAAAAAATTTTTGGTTAAGATATGATGAGGATTCCATCGTCTTTTTTGTTCTTTTTTTCAGCAGTCGTTTTATTACTGAAAAATGCTTCCAAATTCCATCTTTGATCGGTAATATATCAAATTCTTTTTGCAGCTCATGATCAAACGCATTACATATTCTTTGTGCTGAATTCCCATCAATTAAATGCAGGCTTTTTTGGATTTCATTTGTCTGATCGACGGATAACTCAACCGACCTGTCTAATTTCACATAAAATTGATCCACTGCTTCAGAGAGCTCACTCACTGACAGCGCTTTTCTGCTCACATAAGTGGGCAAAAACACATCCCATCGGTCATTTTGGATCGGGTTATAGGAAATAACCGGTCTGTCCAGAAGGACAGACTCTACTCCTGTAGTACAATTGTTATGAATAACCATGCTTGCTGCAAGCGCCCATGGATGAACCGAGTATTGATGTTCGACATAAACATTTTTAGAGTTTAAAAACAGGCTTCGGTAGGTATCAAAATTTTCTGAAGGATGAGGTCGAATGATAAAATTGATTTGAGGATAATGGACGCTGAGATATCGAATAGCATTGATAAATTCATTAAAAAGAGCTTTTTTAAAATTATAGAGCCCCGGAAATTTAGAGACTAATGGAAATACATATTTTTCATTATCATAATGATTGAAAAAGCCGAAGTGAGTGTTGATCAAAACGAATTTATTGTATCTGTTTTTGATTTCATCATATTCCGGAAGATAATAGGATCTATATCTCTTTGAAAGTAAATCAAAACTGGGATTTCCCGTAACATAAACGCGGATATTCGTGGTTCCTAGATGTTCCCTGAATATGTTCGCTGTTTCTTCACCCCAGGCTAAATACAAGTCAACATATTTCAGCACGTTTTTCGAAAGCCTGCCGCGATAATAGTCCTGGGAATAAATAATTCCCCCTTCGGTATCAAAAACCGCCACCATGATATTTGCATTTTTAAGCTTCTCGTAAAGGATCAGTCGCGATTCCTTTTCAACAGCGCTGTCACCAACATATACATTGGGTCGAATCGAGTGTAAGTTGGCTTTAAGTTCCGTCAGTTCACCAAGCGCGACGCGGTACCCTCTGGCTGCCAAATTTAATGCAAGCCAGAATTTCCCGTCGAGTTCCCTGACTTTCGTTTCAACAGGCAATGCAATAATCTTCATGTTACCTAAGCTGCCCTATTCACTGAACTCTGGTAAACTTTAATGGATCATCTAAAAAAGATTCCGCCCAGAGTTCAAGGTTGATCCACTGCCATAGAAAGAAAGAGTTGTCGCCTCTCCCCCTAAAAAATTCTTCCATGCTTTTTTTCCCTCGCTTCCTATCCACCCATCCCCTATTCCAGAAAGATGGCTTATCAATCTGATCTCTGACCCACTCCGATAGTTCATTTCGAAACCACTCTCTTTGTGGGGTCTGCACAGAACGTTTTGAGGCTATTCTTATTGTTTCCGGCAAATATTTTTTTCCGACTCTCCTGAGGATATGCTTTGTGACTCCCCGACTAATATAATCTTCAGGAGGTAAGGAAAATTCGTACTCCAGAAGCCGATGATCGAGAAAAGGGGGTCGCAATTCTGTTCCGACAGCCATACTTAGGCGGTCTCTAAACCTCAGTGCTCTCGGCAGCTTGGTATATCGTAGTTCTCGATACATTAAATTCCGCAAGTTGTCTTGAAACGGTCTTTCGAAAAAGTGGTAAGAAGTTGCGTATTTTTTGGAGAAATCCGTATTAACACAATTCGGCCTCACACTTTCGGTCAAGTCCTGGCCTTTTCCAGAATCGGAGTCTGACCGAAGTGCTTCGGACATTTGGAAAACGGCTCGTTTTCTTTCTCCTGGAGTCATGATGCCTTTTGCGGATAACTCAAGATCCAATTTTTCAAATTTTCCTTCAGCAAACAGATCAACCCAATAGGCAGGAAAAAAGCGATCGTACCCTGCTAATCCCTCATCCAAGCCGCTCCCATCCATCATAACAATAAACCTGTTTTCTCTCGCTTCTTTAAAGGAAGCTGCATACGCGGCGATAGGCAGTCCGGCAAACGGTTCTTCCTGACTGATGCATAAAGCTTGCGTGTCATCTATGAAAATTTCCGGTGATATTTCAACAAAATGGCCGCGCTGCCCGGTATGGTGAATCATTTTTTCAACATACGGCCTTTCGCTGTATTTTTCATCGTTGAAAACGAATGAGAAAGCTTCAACTTTTTGCGGATCCGGATGAGTCCTCACCAAAAGAGCCAATAGCATGGCCGAGTCAAGTCCTCCGCTCAATGCTACTCCCACCGGAACATCGCTTCGCAAATGAAGTCGAAGGGCATCCAGTGCCAGTTCGACAAATTTCTCATCCCTTTCCTGAACACTGATTTTACTGACATCATTGCACTTTTGCTGATCAAACTCCCAATATCGTATCGGGGTTTTCGGAACCCCGTTTTCAACCACCATGTAATGGCTAGGTGGGAGTTTACGGATGTTCAGGAAAAACGTCTCATCCGTATGTTCATAGTAATCTTTCATTAAGAAATCATATATAATTCCGTTATTGGCTTCCGGTTTTATACCTGCGGCTAAGAGACCCCTGATTTCAGATGAAAAAAAGAAAGTTTCGCCTTGCCGGCTGAAATAGAACGGCTTTATCCCGACTCTGTCGCGTGCGCAAAACAGAATTTTTTCAAGATCATCCCATATGGCAAAACCATACATTCCGATAAACCGCTCAAGACATTTGGATCCCCATAATGAATACGCATATAAAACCACTTCGGTGTCGGTTTCCGAGCGGAATTTAATTCCCGGCATTTCCCGCTTAAGATCCTTAAAATTGTAGACTTCTCCGTTGTATACGATTGTATATCGTCCATCTTCAGTGCTCATGGGTTGTCGCCCGTCATCGCTCAAGTCGATGATTTTTAACCGACAGTGACCTAATGCGATTTCTCCCGATTTGCCCCAGGCGCCTCGACCGTCCGGACCTCGGTGTTTTTGCACTTCGATCATCCTTTGAACGGTTTGTATTTCCGATTCAGGACCGATTATTCCCGCGATGCCGCACATTAAGCTTTCCCCTTCCTGTTTTCGATAATGCATTCGGCAATTCTCAGATCCCATTCCTCGTCGATATCCACCGAATCCTCCTGTTTCATTAAATAAGGAACGATCTTGTTCCCGTAGAAGCTTTTATCATTTTGGATGGTCGATACTTTCGAGATTAAAATCGCCGGTCCATTGCGTGCATATAACGGAGGAATTTCCTGGCGTCTGAATCGATTAAACAAAATGGGCTCTTTCCAAAATTCCTTTAGAAGCCCGTTTTCAAATCTCATTAGATTAAATGGGCTATATCGATGTGGAACTTCAACCACGCTGACCAGGGTATCGGCATTGCTCTTGACGAATAGCTCGATTGATTCATCGATGTGTTCGGTTCTTCTCAATGGCGATGTCGGCTGCAACAGCACCAAAATATCCGGAACCCATTTTTCATGTAAATTTATCCATTCCAACGCATGCAGGGCGACATCGACACTCGGCGTCGTATCTTGAGCAAGTTCGGATGGCCTCAGGAACGGAACCTCCACGCCGCACGATTTTCCGACGGATGCGATCTTTTCATCATCCGTAGAAAGAAAAACACGATGAATGGAACGAGACGCAAGAGCGGCTTGACACGTATAACAAAGAAGCGGGAGTCCTGAAAGCAGCGCGATGTTTTTATGCGGGATGCTTTTCGATCCTCCCCTTGCGGGGATAAATCCAAGGATTTGTTTCATCAGAAAGTAATCTGTTTTTGCAACCGCCACTGGCCGTGTGCGAGTATTTCAGCAATCCGTTCTCCGGCATGGCCGTCACCGTAAATGGGCTCGGAATCGTACTTTCCGTTTTTGATCTGAGAAGTGATGGCGTCGGCAATGGCAGAGCTGTTATAATCGATATCAACAACATTTTTTCCTCTTTCTCTTCCATTCTGCCTGGTGCCGATGTTAACCGTTGGTGTTCCGATAAAGGCTCCCTCTCTTATGCCGCTGCTTGAGTTTCCGACCAGGCAAGCGGTTCGACGCATCAAGGCAACATATACGTCAACAGGCAAATTTTTAAAGAAGTGCATCTTCGAATCGTCATGATATTCACGGAATCTTCTTATGCCTCGTGCAACATCGTTCGCTCCGGCATCGGCATTGGGCCACAGAATGATGGCCGGAATGCCATGCTGCTCGATGGCCGTAAGCGTTTCAGCAATTTGTTGCTCCCCGAATCCGTATTCAGTCGTGACAGGGTGTTGTGAAACCAGCAGAAACGGAGAATCAAGGTCGAATTTTCCTCCAACCCCCTGGGCAAAAAGATCAGGCCCTAATCCGTTTTCTTCTCTTTCCAGTATTTCCGCAACCAGGTCGATTCGGGGGCAGCCTACAAGATAAACGTCCTGAGGCCTTTCTCCGAGCTTGATAATCCGTTCTCTGGCGTCCGAACAAGCCGGAAAATGAATATGCGCCAACTTGGTAACGGCATGTCGAATGCTTTCATCTATCGTTCCGGATATTTCACCTCCCATTGAATGGGCCAATGCAACGTTCATGTACGTAGCCGCCAATGCCGTTGCCATCGTCTCGAATCGATCGCCCACCGTTAAAACAATATCCGGCTTCAACTGTTCGAGGATTGTCGGGAGTTCAAGCAGTCCCAGGCCCGTTGATTTTGCCATGGTGACCGGATTTTCACCCTCTATCAGCATATACACCTTAGCGGACGGTAGAAAGCCATCCTTTTCAATTAAGTTGACCACTTCTCCGTATCGATCGAGCAAAGCCGACGCACCCACCACCAACTGTAGTTTCAGCTCTTCGTGTCTATTGACTGCTCTCATGGCCGATTTGATACTGCTGTAATTTGCCCTGGAGCCGATAACGACGCATATCTTTCTCATAAAATTGACTCGCAGTATTCGATAACCACCTTTTGTTTAAATAAAATCATCTTCTTTTATCAGACTGTCTTTTTTAATAAAATGAGCTGCTCGTTTGCCAATTATCTCCTTTAATTTTTTTGGTGGAATTCCACCCCCGGGTTTTTTCATGCCCAACATTTCTTTACATATGACTTTTCCTTTCGGAATATTCTGAACAGATACAATACTTTTTTCAAATATTTCTTTCATGTTTCTCATTTTGACGGCTGACTTATCCTTATTTATCGGAGTATTTTTCATAATTTCAATTGCCCGAATCCCTTCAACCAAAGTTTTAAATTCATCCGGCTCAATCGAATGGCGTGCATCGCTTCCATACATCAATCGGCTGAAAGTTAAATGCTTCTCAATAACCGAAGCTCCGAGAGAAACAGCGAGAAATGACGGATACGTTGTCAAGGAATGATCCGATAAACCCACCGGCACTTCATAGCGCTTTTGCATTTCAACCATGACGTTGATCCCCGCTGATTCATACTTGCAAGGGTATTCCGAAGTGCATTGCAATATGGTTATTCTATTATGAAATCGCCTGATGGTATCAACGGCTAGATCGAGTTCTTCCCAGGAACTCATTCCGGACGATAAAATAATGGGCTTTCCGGTTTTTGAAATAAATTCCAACATTGGAATATTAGTGATCTCTCCCGAAGGGATTTTATATGAATTCATGCCAATCTTTTTTAAAAGATATGCGGCTTCTATTGAAAATGGCGAAGACATAAATTCGATATCAATTTTTTCGCAATATTTTTTTAATTCTTCCCACTCACTTTTTGAGAAGGCCGTTCTTTGAAAATACTGATATCGAGGCTCTCCTTTAAAATACGGAGGCACTGGCGCATCCTTTAAGGTTTCAGCTTCTGCAATATGGGTTTGAAACTTTACGGCATCGGCGCCGCACATTTTAGCGGTTTTTGCTAGATGCTTTGCATTTCCGAAACTTCCGTCATGCACGGAACCAACCTCGGATATAATTTTTACAAATCTTTTTTCTTTAGGCATCATCTTATTTCTCGGTATTTCTGTCTAGTAAACTACCACCGACAATTTCGGTGGTAGTTTACTAGCTCAGCATAAATATTGATATCAGGATAGGCTTAATCGAGCTAAGGAAGGTATCCTATTTAAAAACATCTTTTCAGAGATGTATTGCTTTTAATTATTACGATGCTTTACTTTTGGTATATTTTCTAGCTATCATATTTATTTTTGTTCTTTGTCTGCTGATAAGAGATCGAGTTGCATTCATTTTATTATATTTAATTTTTATGGGATAGTTTAATTCGATCATAATTTTCATTAAATTCAATTCAATGATATTTATCTCTTTTTCTTCTAATATTTCAAAGTAATTATTTTTCCTAAATCCAACACCTTCGTACTTTTCTTTAAACGCGGAATTTCCTTTCCAGATAGTTCCAGCTCTTGTCGGTATTACCAGTTTATTTTCAAACTGTATTTCCAAATATTGAGATATCCTTTTCATTACGTTTTCAGTTTCTCTTACCAAGTCCTCATATTTAATGATTATTCCTTCTCTTTTCTTTGTAATAAAGTCGTTAATAGCTTTAAAGCTTTTTTCAAATTGAACTGTAAATTCATCTGCATTAACTTTTTTTTTGCTGCTTTTTACTTTTTTATATTCTTTATGTGAACAGTATGTCTGTCTCGGGTCTCGAATGATATAGATAATTTTTGCTTTCGGCCACATTTTATTAATAATAGGTAAATATAGCTCATTTTTAGGTGTTTTCTCTACCCAATATTTATAATGAGATTTCCCGGTGACTTTGGAATATCCTGCAACTAAACTTTCAAATAAATCTTTGTCTTTTTTTTCCGAACGCTCCCAAATATCTTTTGAAAAACTTAATAGTTTATTAAAATCGATATTTGAATAATCGCGATATCCTGAGGGTTCGTCAACAATTCCTCTGCTTAACGCTGCTATGTTTGTTTTTTTAAAAAGGATTTCGAATTTTTGATCGATTTTTGCTCCTAATACCATTTTAAAATATTTTGTTTCTTCAGGAATAACCAATAACTCGCTATGACCATCCAAAAGTGAGACTAAAAGGGTTGTCCCGGATTTTGGATAACCGCATATAAATATGGGATTGATATCGTCTTTCATATTTCACTGAATTAATACAACGTTTCGAATTTAATTTCTAATTCTATCAACTGCTAATGATTTTATCATGTTCGGAAAAACTTCTTTCGCAAGTTCTTCATCTTTCTCGCATTTCTTTAATAAAGGAAATTCTTTTTCTCGGACTTTAGTATATAATGCGAAGGTCCTTTGCAATCCGTTAATTTCTTCGTTTTTAATAAAAGGAGAATCTATATCAGATTTTTCGATTAAGTATTGAGGCTGTGACTTTAAAAAGCCAAAATCTTTAACAATCTCATACAATCTAGTTTTAGGATACGGTTTAAAGATTGATACTGATGAGGTTGCTGGATTAATTTTTCTATTTAAATGAATAGTTTCAAAAATCATTTCTCTTGTCTCAAAAGGAAGCCCTATCATATTATATGCAGAAACTCGAATACCGCTTTTTTTAACAATGTCATATTTTCTTATTATATCATCATCAGAAATATTTCTATTAAGTATATACTTTCTCATCCATTCATTTCCGCTCTCAATCGCCATTGCTATAGTAACACAATTCATATCTTTCAGAACTGAGACTTTATCTTCGCTTATTGTTCGGGTTCCTGCATAAATAAGAAACGGCAATTGAATTTCTCTTTTGTAGAGTTCGGCCAATTTTTTAAGATAACCAATAGAGAAAACTGTAAAATCCTCATCCCAGAATCGGATCATTTCAAACTTATATTTATCTTTTAAATATTTAAGTTGCTCTATCGTTTTTTCCGGGCTTTTACGTCTATGGTAAGGGCCACATTTTTTGAAGATATTTTTTAATACATGATTAGCACAATAAGAGCAATTAAAAATACATCCCCGGCTTATTTCAGTATACATCATTTTGTACATCTTACCATCAAGAGGACGATAGAAATCATATTCATTGAAATCAGAAAAATCCTGCGGAGGAAGTGAATCTAGTTCTATTAAGTCTCTTAATGGATTTTTATAAATTAATTCCGGGTTACTTTTATCTTTAAACCATATATTCTTAATTGATTTTATCTTGTTTATGTCATTATCAAACGTATCACAAATTTCTAAAAGCGCATCCTCTCCTTCACCAATGCAAATCATATCAACTGAAGGTTCCCGTATTACCTCATCCGGACAGATTGTCGGATGAATACCTCCAAAAATGATATAAATACTTGGAAAATGCTTTTTTAATATCTTACTGCATTTTAATCCTAACGAGAACGTACCGGTGTTTGTTGTAATCCCAATAAGTTTTGCATCACATGCTTTAACAATCTTAATTAAATCTTCTTCCATATTTTCAATACATTTAGATACAGGTCGAGGAATTGAAAGTGGAGGAGCGACTTTAAACATTCCAATTTCTTCAAACGCTTTAACTAAATCATTTTTAGGGACATATACTGAACAATCAAATATTGTTACTGAATGTCCTGCTTTTCTCAATACGGCTGTAAGGATTGTCAATGCTATAGGTATATTTCCATGTTCAGCCATTTCAGGATAAATAAACAGTACTTTCAACTTTTTATCTCCTGTTTTTACTATTTTCATTTTGTAAACATTAATTCATATTTTATCTCATGCCAATGTGATTTATACCATTCAATTGTTTCGTTAAGCCCGGTGTCAAAATCAATGACTGGTCTCCAGCCTGTTAAGGAGAATAAAGTGTCATTACTACCGCATAATCGCATGACTTCACTTTTTGATGGCCTTAGGCGTTCTTCATCAGTTACGACTTTTGCTAAAGATCTTATCTTTCTTATTAACTTATCAGCTACTTCTTTTATTGCGTATTCATTACCAGTAGCAATATTTACATGCTTTCCAATCGCCGCTGCGGATTTAGCAAGTTCAATAAATCCACGCGCAGTATCTTTTACATACACAAAATCACGTGTCGGCTGAAGATCACCGAGATGTATTTGTTTCTGATTCGCCAATAATTGAGTAATTATTGTGGGTATAATTGCACGAGATGATTGGCGAGGACCATAGGTATTAAATGGCCTAACAATAGTCACCGGAGATTCAAAGCTTCGGTAAAACGATTCTGCAAGACTATCTGATGCAATTTTAGTAGCAGAATATGGCGATTGAGGTTGTCGTGGATGTGCTTCTGTTATGGGAATATTATTAGCAGTACCATATACTTCTGAAGTCGAAGCGACCAAGACTTTATCAACAGAATATTCGCGACAAGCTTGAAGAATGTATAATGTACCATAGACATTTGTTGCGACATAGCCTTCAGGGTTGTGCACAACTATAAGGTATACCGATAAGTGCTGCTAAATGAAATACAATATTACACCCTCTTACTGATGATCTTACTGATGATTCATCTCTGATGTCACCTTTATACACCTCAATATATTTTAAATTATTTTCATTAAACGAATCAAGCCAACCCCATCGATTTGATGAATTATAGCGCACAAATGCACGGACATCGCATCCCTCCTCGATAAGTGCTTCAACAAGATGGCTCCCAATAAAACCTCCCGCTCCGGTAACTAAGTACTTTTTTACCTAATAATGCTTTTGTCATAATGCCCTTTATAACATTAAACTATTTCTTGGCCAATTCCTAAATAGTGTTTAATGAAGTCTGAAACTCAAAAGATCCATTTGTTTCTGCATTTATGTCCCAATAATTGCATACCCACTTAAATCAATATATTTAATATTTTTAGGTCAAATTCAGTATCAATATCTAATGATCTTTCTTTATTCATTATATAGGCCAATGTCTGTTCCGTGAAAAATGTTTTTGTTTCCAGCAACCAGGTTGTTTTTCCAAAGTATATAGCTCCGTTTACCTGATAAATGATAGGCAAATCCTGTCTTCGATATTCTGATGAAAAATTATGATTAATAAGCGGTTTTAATCTTCCAAGGCCATTAATCTTTACCATCCAATATGGGCTTTTGTCTGCTACTGCAACTGATACGCATGCGGGAGCATTATAATCGATGCATAATTGAATTGCATTTTTTATATCATCTGATTTCCTAAGAGGTGATGTGGGTTGCAGCAGAAGCACATAATCATATTTTTCAGGTAAGGACTCTATTGCATGAAAAATTGTGTCCATCATAGGGGTATCATCTTGAGCGAATTTATTCGGACGAACGAATGGGGCTTCACATCCCCAGTTTTTTGCTGTTTGAATTATTTCATCATCTTCCGATGAAAGTATCATTCTATCTATAAAAGAGCATTTTTTGGCCTCTTCGATCGTATAAGCAATTAACGGTTTGCCTCTAACTTTCATTATATTTTTCTAGGAATTCCTTTTGAACCTCCCCTTGCAGGAATTATCGCTAATATTGTTTTTTCTGCGATCATTTGTTAAACTTTTTTCTAAGCTTCCCAAACAGGAAATCTTAATTTCCACTTATCATTCTCTTTATTCCATAGATGAGGTGATCTTGCATATTCACATAATCCATGAAAGTGGCCTTCGTCAATATCAAGGAAATCCATGATTTCTCTGAAATATCTATCTGGAAATTCACCATCAAACTTTTTTACCAAAGCTATTCCTTCTTCTCTGGTTATATGACTATTTCGAATTTCTTGGGAAGCATCATACGATGCTCTGCCAAGACCAAATTTGATATAGGTTGTATAGTAGTGCAAATCGTCTATTTTATCATCGATGCTGTTATATTTGCTGTAAGTTCCTTGAGTACGAAATGGTCTCGGCTTAAATCCCGTCTTTTCAGCAGCAAAATAGAATGCCTCCTGAGGGGTCCATTTAATATAATATCCCAAATAATGCACTCTTATGTCTAATTTTTCAAGGTCATGGTAGTCAGGAGGGAAATAAGCCAAAATTTCATTTTTTCTTAATTTGTATCGTTCTATCAATTCGTTAACACGCACACCGCCTAAATAAATCTCATCGATATTCTTCATTGAATAATATGATTTATCTCTAAGAGATGTTGATGTTTCAGCAATAGGATTCCCATATTCCGCCTCCGGTTCACCGTAAAAAACCAGCGGTATTTTGAATTGAATAGCAATTTTCGGCGCCAGATTTTTTTGTCCTAAGATAAAAGTTTGGAACGGATGCAAAAGGTTCTCAATAGCAAGCTTTGTGATCAATCGATGCGCCCGTCCATTTACTTTAAACGTGATATTATCGAATCCGCCCTTTTCAATCCAATTGCGATAATTGCAATATCCGTATTCGGTGTATAATATTGGCGGCCAGGTGACCGTCAATGGATTCATTCCAAATTTATATTTTAAAAGATAAGCCGCATAGGCACTGTCTTTCCCTCCGCTGCCTGGAACAATACAATCATAATATCCATCCGTTCTTCGGTATTTATCACATAACTGAAAAAGCTGTTTTTCACGCTGCTCCCAATCGATATTTTTTTTTCTTTCAGCATAACGGCAAGCATCGCATATTCCTTCTTCATCAATATGAAGTGTTGGTGTAATGCGATTTTTTGTATGTTTGAATTCCGGATAAGAACTTGGTCTTTGATTCGACATGACACAGCGTTTACAGAAAACGACTTTCTCCGGAAGGCCATAAAATGCTTTTCGAATATCGCTCATGTTAATCTCTTTTTATTATTAATGCCATATTTTTATATATTTTCAAACCATTAGGGCCGCTTCTTTCAGGATGGAATTGAAAGGCATAAATATTTTTAAATTTCAATGATGAACAAAAATTCAAATCTCCATATCTCGTATGGGTCAATATAATTGAAGAATCATTAGGAATGGCGTAAAAGCTATGAACAAAATACATGAATTCTCCTTCATCGATATTCCTGAGAAGATATTTCCTATTATCAGATAGGCAATCGTAATTTTCGAAATTATATGAAAAGTGAATTGAATTCCATCCAACCTGAGGAACCTTTATCCTTGCTTTTTCAGTTTGTGATTCATCGAGACGAGTAACTCGCCCCTTGATAATATCTAATCCTTTATGAAAACCGAATTCTTCACTTTCTGAAAAAAGGAGTTGAAGCCCTAAGCAAATTCCAATAAGCGGTTTTTTCGACTCTGCCAAATCCTTCAATAATCCTACTAAACCGAGCTGAGATAATGAGCGCATTGCATCCCCAAAAGCGCCCACCCCCGGAAGAATGACGGCATCAGCGGATTTGATGTCCGCTTTATCTGATGTCACAACTACCTGAAGGCCAACGAATTCGCAGGCATTTTTTATGCTGAATAAATTACCCAGTCCGTAATCAACGATTGCAATTTTTGATTTCATTAATGAGATTAATTATCAAAATATCGGCAGGGAATTTTCTCTGAATAGAGGAATTTTTTTATCTCACGAATCGAAGCAGCATCAACGGTGGAAAAGGATTGGGATGAGCGCAGAAATTCTATATTCCCCTCCTTGGCATAATCATGTGAATCTATATTCGGGCTCTCATTTTTTAAGATATCATAATGCAAGATGGACGCCATGCTGACTGCATCCGCCTCCCCTTTTCTGATCACATCAACGACATGTGCTTTTTTACCGCAACCTCCACATGCGATAACCGGTATTGAAACGCTCGTAGCGATCTTCCTGGTTAATTCCAAATCATAACCTTCTCCGGTTCCTTCTCGATTAATTGATGTAACCACCAGCTCCCCTGCACCGAGTGAGGCAGCTTCCTGAGCCCATTCATAGGCATCCAATCCCGTGTTTTGGCGCCCATAATCGATATAAGCCTCATAGGACTCGTCTGACCTCTTAATTGCTTCGATTGAAACTACCACTGTCGATGAACCAAAAGTCTCCGCTACTTCACGAATCAATTGTGGTCTTTTTATAGCGGCAGTATTTATGGCAACCTTATCTGCACCTGAACGTAAAACTTCTCGTATATCCTCGATCGATCTTAAACCGCCTCCGACACATAAAGGAATAAATATTTCCTTGGATGTTTTTTCGATCATGTTAAGTAGACTGTTTCTGCCGTATAAGCTGGCGACAGCATCCTGGTAGAAGAGCTCATCAGCTCCCTGTTCATAGTAAATTCTCGCAAAATTTTCAGGTTTGCCTAAAACACGAAGCCCTTCGAAATTAATTCCCTTAACAAGGTTCGGGCCTTTGATATCGAGCTTCGGAATTATTCTGAAATACATGCGGCTTGGTTTGAATTAGGATGTTTCAAATCTTTAGGAACAAGCATTAAAATACTCAGTAAATTCTCCGTTTGCTCTTTCGAGGTCATGCATTTGTCCGATGTCAATCCAATATTCATGGATCGGAAATGCGGTTGTTTTGTAATTGTTTGATAGTAAAACTTGGAACAAATCGGTCATATTGAATAGCTTATTTTTCGGAATCAAGTTTAAAATATCATATTCAAGCACATAGATGCCCGCATTGATAAAGAGTCTTTGGGTTGGTTTTTCGTCTAAACTCAATAATTGATTGTCATGAATACTCGCAACTCCGAAAGGAACTTGAAATTCGTAGTTACGAACGCACATTGTCGCCGTGGATCGATATTCGGAATGAAAGTTTAATAACTGAATAAAATTAACTTTTGTGAGCAAATCGCCGTTCATTACAATCAATGGATCTTTGGTCTCCTTAATATGGATTAATCTTAGTGAACCTGCAGTCCCAAGTGGTTCCTTCTCATGAATATAATCTATCTTAGCACCAAATTTATCTCCATTCCCGAAATATTCTTCAATCAGTTTTCCTTTGTAATTCAACGAAATGATAATATTATTGAATCCCTGTTCCACAAAGTTTCTTAAAATGGTTTCGAGAACCGGTTTTCCTCCAACACTCAAAAGGGGCTTTGGCCGTTCGTTGGTAAGAGGTCTTAATCCAGTACCCATACCGCCGGCCATTAATACAACCGGATTCTTATGGAAAGTGGGGCGAACGAAATCCATCAAAACCTTAAGACCAACGATTTGACTATTTGCATTTAATATTGGGATTTGTCGAATATCTTCTCGCTGCATTAAAGATAACAGTTCATCAATATCATCTTTATCCGAAGCGTAAATAAAATTGGTAACCATGATGTTCGATACGCTATCAAGCATCGATATTCCTTTTAGAATGGCTCTTCGAATATCTCCGTCGGTAATGACACCTAAAAGCTTTCTTTTGGAACCAACAACCAAACCGATCTGAATGGAAGATTTATCAATTATTTCTATTGCTTGCATCACATTTGCAGTTTTCGGTATTAATGCTTCCTCCCAATTTCTCATTACGTGCTTCCTAATTTTATCAATCAGTTTTTTAAACTTAAGATTGATGCAATATATTTAAGTCTTTGAATTCTTTTTTTATGATACCGTTAAGCTTTCATCTTTTCAAGAATATCGACTATTATTGAAGCGGTGTTCTTTTGCTCGTAAGGATTTTTGATTTTTTGAATCTTCATTCTAAATCCTGGCGATAAGGCTAATTTCAGGGCATTCCTTATGCTTTTAACTGTAGGTTTACAATCTATTATACTTTCAGCTTTTACTCTGCCTTTTTGTCTGTCTCCGACATTGACTGTCGGTATTTTAAAACTTGGTGTTTCTATGATTCCGCTGGAAGAATTGCCAAGAACGGCATCGACATATTTCATTGCACTAAGATAGTAAAGTCTTCCCATGGAAGGAAAGGATATTGCTCTGAATTTGTTTTTTGCAACAAAATCATCAATCATTTGATTTATTATTCTTCCACCCGTATCTGCATTAGCCTTTGTAAAAATAATGCGGATAATCCTTGTTTGTATCTAACGCTTCAAGGATCATTTTGAATTGTTTCTCTGAGGTGGCATTTTCAGTAGTAACCGGATGAAATGTCAAAAGTATCGTTGGCTTTTTTATAGAAAATCGAATTTTTTTCTCGAGACTATTTTTTTCAGCAATCTAAGTTTATTTATATTTTCAACCCCAAGAGATCCAACATTATAAACTTTTTCAGGTTGTTCTCCCATTTGTATTATTCTTTGTCCATATTCTTCGGTGCTGCAAAATGCAGATGGCTCATTTTTGTAATCGCAATGCCTTATCGCCTCATCGAATGCACCTTGAGTAAGCTCACCTCCATGTGAAATGAGCTATCGGTATCTGCGATCAACGCTGCGGTTGATGCTGCCAATAACTCAAAACGGTCTCCTAGCAAAACGAGGATATCAGGTTTAAGTTCATTTAAATGAATCTGCAAAAGCGATCGTTGCCAACCCGATTGATTTTGATATGCCGGCAGGTGTATCAGATGAAAGAAGGATTTCCAGTTTTTTATCGATTAAAATCCATCTTTTTCGATCTCTCGATAAGTAAGGCCAAATTCGTGAGATAGATGCATTCCGGTCGCAATAATTTGCAATATAGAATTCTTTTTGTTTTTAATAATTTTCATTAACCGGCTCAAGAGACCGTATTCGGCTCCGTTCCGGTTACAATGCATATTTTTCGCTTCATTTGGATTTAGGAGTTCTTTATATCAAAATCAATTCGTCCGGATAATAATCTTTAGAAGCTCTCTTACCAAGAAGTTTTTCGTATTGCATCGGACTTATACCGGTTCCGGGTCTTTTAACCGTAATATTTTCTAACGTAAACTGATCCCCTCTTTTGATATTGCAAGCCGCCACGATACTTTTTCTCGCTATTGGAATATTTATTTTTTCGGATTCCGAAGGTTTTTTAATGCCACTGCCCATGGCCATTTCTATATTTCGTATCGCTTTTACCATTGCCTTAAGCTCATCCGGCTCTAAGGATGCTTTGTGGTCCGGACCTTTCATTTTCCTGTCCATTGTGAAGTGCTTTTCAATAACACTTGCACCCAATGCAACAGCCGCTAAAGCAATTTCAATTCCAAGCGTATGATCCGAATAGCCAACCTTAATTCCGGAAAAAGCTGCCTTAATCGTTAACATTGCGTTTAAGTTCACATCGCTATATGGCAGTTGGATATTCGGTATTGCAGTGCATAACCGTAATTTTACTTATAGGAGTCCCGCTATTTACTAGTAATATCAATGGCATCTTCGATTTCTCCCAAATCCGCCATGCCTGTTGAAACAATAAGCTCTTTATTGAGAGTACCAATTTTTTTTAGATAAGGTAGGTTCGTTATTTCACCTGAAGGAATTTTTAATATTTTTAAACTGAGTCTATTAAGCAGATCAATGCTATCCAGATCAAAAGGCGATGAAATAAATTGAATATTTAGTTTCTTGCAATATTTAATTAATTCTTTATGGCTCTCTTCGTCTAATTCATATCTTTTTAACATACCTAGCTGTGATTCTGTTTCTTTAGTATTTTTCTTTTGATAGTTTGCTTTTTCAGCATATCTGCTGGCCATTTTTTCAGCTTTAAAGGTTTGGAATTTTATTGCATCGGCCCCTGATCTAGAAGCGCATCTATTAAATCAAAGGCAATTTCTATTTTCCATTGTGATTTACACCTGCTTCGGCAATTATAAATACAATATTCATTAGAAATTTACTTTTCTTTAATTATTCAGCTACCCTACTGTGAAAAGATATGATACTTTTCTTTGCAATTCTTATATTTTCACGGCATGTTGAATTACTTCCTATAAAAGTTTCTGATTCAATAACAACGCCACCATTTATTACTGCAGCAGTTGCAATATGGCAGTTGTCTCCTATTGAAACTTCATGTTCAATCAAGGCTTTTGTGTTAATAATGCAGTTTATTCCTATTCGTGATCCTGCATTTATTAATGCATGATGCATTATAATTGTACCTTCTCCAATTTCGGAATATTTTGAAACATGAGCTAAGGGGGATATAATAACAGGTAATTGTACATCAAGACTTTTAAGTTCGTTAAACACTTCTATGCGTCGTTGAGGATTCTTTATGAAAGCAAATGTAATAAAAAAGTACTTATATGTTTGAGATAGTTTTGCTATGTCATTATCTATTGCAAATATCTCATAACCTAAAACTTTGTTATGTAAATTAATTTTTTTATCAACAATCCCTGCAATTCTAAATTTCTCATCAGCTTCAATAACATCAATACAAGATTTACAGTGTCCCCCACCTCCGATCAATACAATATCATTTTTCATTTTAAGTCATCCGTTCGACCTTAATTTGTTCAATTATTTAATTACTTTTTTAACTATATCAATAACGATTTGCTGTTTAAATGGAGATAAATGGGTTGAACACGGAAAAATCAATATTTTATTCCATATTGTACCCGTAACCGTCATCTCCATTTTTGGCGAATCAAAGTATGGTTTTTGAAAATGTACCGGTTTCCAAAATCGTCGTGCATTAACACCATCCATTTTAAAAAAATGAATCATCTTATCAATATTGGTAGAAGATTGGTCAATCGTAATGCCTGAGAACCAACAAGCACTCTGAATCCATGATGGCCGAGGGAAAAGACCGACTTGAGGTAAATCCTTAAAGGCATGATCGTAAACATCCCTTATTCTTCTTTTTATCTTAACAAAAGATTCTAAATTTTCCATCTGTGCAAGACCCACCGCAGCTTGAAGGTTGGTCATCCTGTAATTAAATCCAACTCGGTCATGATCGTAATCAGTTCCTACTCTTGCCGTCGTAGTCAGATGACGCACCAAGCGAAGCAGTTCTTCATCGCTTCCGATCACTGCGCCCCCACCGCCCGCGGTTACGGTTTTATTGCCGTTAAAAGAGATAACAGATAGATCCGCAAGTTCACCTATGCTTTTACCTTTGTAACGAGCCCCGATGGCAGGGGCAGCATCGGCAATGACGGTTAATTCGTATTTTTTAGCGATGCTCATTATCGCATCCATATCAGCCGGATTCCCTAAAGTATAAACCGGCATAATAGCGCGAACGATTTTTCCGGTTTTTTTGTCAAAAACCATACCACTTCTTATTGCAGTTTGTTTTTCCAAATAATTTTTGAGCAGGTCTGGGTTTATTGTCCAATTCTCATTATCGATATCGAACAAAAGCGGAATTGCACCACAATGTGCAATTGAATTCGCGCTGGCGATAAATGTAAACGATGGAACAATAACTAAATCACCGGGTTTAACCCCTATAGCCGTCAGTGCTGCATGCAGTCCTGTAGTTCCGGAAGATGTTGCCACACAATACTTGGCTCCGGTCTCTTTTGCGACTATTTTTTCAAATTTATCAACAAACGGCCCCACTGAAGAGACAAAATTGCTTTCCACGCATTCATTCAGATATTTCTTCTCGTTTCCGCAAAGGTTCGGACTTGAAATTTCTATCATATAATTTTCTTTCATTTTTTAAAATAGATGTTTTGAATTTAGTTATAATTCCTCTATTAAAATATGCTTAGTTCATTCTTAAGTTCAAATATTTATCAGGATTAACCGAAATGTCCGAAATCCGTTCGAGACATTTTCCATCAAAAGGAGATATCCTTGATAGGGACTCTTTTTGTTTTTTTTGTAATGTTTTGTAGTAAATATTATCTGAGAGCAATTTATTCAATTCCATTTTAAGGCTAGCCTTTTCTTGAACGATATTAACCCCTGAATAATTAAAATATTGATAGTCGCTATGTATAAAATCGACAATGACTGATGGGATTCGGCATAAAACCGCCCATGGAATAGTTGATGAATAAGATGATAAAAACACATCTGCGGATGGGAGTATTTCGCTTAGAGGTTCTTCGGCAACTCTTAGTGAATAGTAATTTGAAATAAAATCATAATTTTTTTTATCCATTCGTGGGTGTAATGATATTAAACAATTTGCTTCTCAAGATTATTCAAATTTTCCAATAAAAAATGGATTTCATTGAGATGTTCACCTAAGTCTAAAATCGCTTCTTCAGCAAATTGCGGTAAAGCCACTAAGATCAGCTTATTATTTTTATCAAACCGATACTTTTCACAAATTAAGTTTCGAGCATTTTCCTTATTTAACCAACGATTAAATAAATCGTCGTGAACTCCGCAGCCCGTAATTATTATTTTATTTTCATTGCATCCCCATTCGATGTAGCGTTGTCTAATTTCTTCTCCATCCACTAAAACGAAGGTACTTTTCCCACCGCCCATAACCCATGGATTTTCGGAAAGCATATCGGTGATCCCTAATGCTTCAATCATTACCCGTGGTTTATAAAGAAGATAACTCTGAGTAACCTCATCCCACAGACATTGGCTTGGGAATTGTTTTCTTATGTAAGACTTCTTTTCGATATGCAATTTGGAAAAAGGTCGCCTTCTTGCCAAGAGGGATTCTGGGCTTGAAAGGGCCATGGGAAGAAGGAGGGTTGAGGTAATTTTACCTCATAACATGCCTTAATCGCTGGCCGGCTCCCATCCATTACCCCAATGATGGTCTCCTTTCAGAATAACCGATCTTGGGTTTATTTTCCCTAAAAAATATTTCAAATTTCTTTTTCGGTTTTTTAGAAACAAAGAAAGATATTTTATCTGTATTCTTTCTTTAAAAACAACATTATCATAGTTATCAAAACTTTTTAATAATCTCTTCTGGAGTTTTTCTAAGAGACGGTTGTTCTGGTCAATAAATACGATTCCATCATTGTCAAATTTTTGTCTAAAAGAAGCTACGTCTGCATTGGTTAATATCATAAACGGTGTTGCCAAATATTTATGTATTAAATATTTAGCCAACCGGTGCATCTCTATAAAATTGTAATTATTGCTTGGAAGAAAAAGGATGTTGGGCTTCATTTTAATTTATTAACTTAACAATCTTCTTTGCGATCGATTTTGCATCCAATTTATTAAACCGAAGCACTTCGGAAGGAGTCCCCCATGCCGGATAGCCCTCAACGGCAAACTTAAAAAGACGCCTATTTTTTAAAACCTGATTAGAGCACATTATATTTAAAAGACAATCTCCAAGACCACCGAATGGACCGTGATCCCTACGACCTGGCGGGTATCAAAGCTATGATTGATTTCTTTGTGATACTCGCTTTCTTCATTATTAAAATATGTGGCTGTTATAAAAACATTTAATTTATTTTCATTAAAATACATTGACCCGTGAGCACATCCAATTTGATATAATTTTTATTGTTATTCGTAAATTCATCGACAGCTTTCTTCACTCCTTTACAGGTTGTAAACCCATAATCATCGGTTAATATTATTCCATTCTTGACTATTTTATTTTCGAATAAATGCAAAGCGTCTTTGGTGGCAGAATAGATGTCAACATCAAGATGGACAAATGAAAATAGCTTTTTATTAATATCTTCAAAATTATTCTGAAAACGACCTTTCAATACGGAAACGTTTGTGAATATTGATAAATAATTCTTTACTTCTCCAAAAGATGTTTTATTAAATTGCCCTTTTCTATGTTCCCCATCCAATATTGGTGTTATGTCATCCGGGTGCCCTTCAAATGTATCGAAACAAAAAATATTTGGAGGCGGTTTAATAATTTGATTGGCAACAGATGATATGAAATAAGTACTTCCACCTTTAAAAACACCCATTTCGCAAAAATTGTTATTACCGTTTATAGCAATATCTTTGACAATTTTAATGACCTGGTAAATGATATATAGTCGTTTATAATCAAGAGTGGTTTTTTTGTTTTCAACAACAATTCTCGCATGTTTATAAAATTCATCGATCTCTGTAATATCTATTAGTTTTTCATAGTTCGGGCAATGAATTTTAGGCATATAGAGATAATTCTTATTGTATTTACAAAAATAAAATCCCATCTTTTTCATTACAAGCTGAATAAACTCAAATATCTCAAACATGGTTTTTGATCCATTCATTAAGTATGATAACTATTGATTAAGAGTCTGGATTAATCAAAAATTTGCTCTGTAAACTTTTCCGCAAGATTTTCGACTAAAGTTTCATATGGAATTTTTGATTTTTTAGCAAAATTATGCCCCGTACTCGAAATTATGAATTTATCTTTGTAATAGGCAATAAACCTTAAAAGATCTTTTCTTATGTCTAATTCCTTTAATTGCACAATATTTGTAATTGCTTTCTTACACTCTTCCAAAGATCTAACTAAAAAGCAGCTGTTGCATGCTGCATACCAAGGATTTCCAAAAGCGATACACGCTTTTCCTTTTTTAAGGCTTTTCCACCCGCTGCTTCCAGTGATTGTTGCTGTGCACATGGCATTATCTATCAATGCTTCCGCATCTTCTTGAACATTTACCAGTTTCACTTTAGGCAAACTTAACAATTTTTTATAATAACAGGGATCTCGATAATGCTTCTGTCTCATTGCATATGAAAATTGTCTAGGATGTTCTTTGATATAAAGGATCCAATCTTCCGGAATGGCTTCAGATAGTATTTTTGCGGCAAGAAATTGATTTTCGAAAATACCGCCTAAGGGCGATGTGTTCTTTTCAGGCTGATAATGCAACGGGAAAAAAACATAAGGATGACTATAATTCACATCACTACAAGATTTGATATAGAACTTATATAGCTTTTTAACATTTTGCTTAAACTGTAAAAAAAATATCCATGTTGTTATCCATCTGTATTGACCGTTAAAAAATAAGGAACTCAAGAAGCGCTTTTTAAAGATGATAAAAGTATTATTTATCATAACATAAAACCTATTTTTAATATACTCGAATAGCTTTAAGGAAAATACGATAAAATTAAATTGGTAATATTTGTTAATTAATTTATCAATAGTTTTTGTTCGAGTATCTTCATTATGGATAGACATCACATTTATATTTTTATTATCAGCGAATTTAGTCCATATGCTTGTTTTAAAAGCCTCCTCGATCAACTCTTTACCTATAATTTCTTTTATATCATCCACGCTTGTTTTACTTAGATAATCATTGGGGATCTTAATACCAAGTTGAAGATAATCCTGCAGAAGCATTACTCTATCGCTTATCATCGTTTTTTCAACAAATAGAGTTTTTATTCCAAGATATTTCGCCAAATAATATAAAATATTATCCCAAGCCATATGAGGTGTTGTATCGAATATTATGGTTTTTAAATCTGATTCCGATAATAATTTAAACCAAAATAACAGCAAATCTTGAAACAGTTCTTTCCTTTTTTGAACACTCAATGGAAAAAAAGACAGTCTGTCTGATATCGATAGAAATAAATTTTCGCATTCACAGAAGTTCTTTAAGAAAGCAGACGAAAGACACATCCTGTTATTGGAATTTAATTTATTAATCTGTTCGGGAAAAACAAATTGATCCAATGACAAAAAAATGGTGTTTTTAAAAGTGTGCTTCTCGATCTCGAAATCTTTTTTTATTTTTGATGGTAATATTACGTATTTAATATTAACGCCTTTTTTTATTAATCGCTCGACTATGGCCTTCCAAAAATTATCATAGACAATAGACAATACGCTTGTCATTGATTTGATCTTTCACAAATAAGTCACAAATAATAGGGTTCAGACTTGTCCAAAAACGCTTTTCGTAAGTTAATGGGAATTGACAGCTGAAAAAAATCCTACTTATAGGGCATGGTTATGTTGCCCAAAACAATAACCGAGAAAGTCCGAAAAGGAGGATGAGTGATGATACGCCATGCCAGTCTGTTCAGTCAACTGCTTGCCGTGTTCAACCGTCAACGATTTCATGAATTGGTTTTTCGTCACGGATCCGAACGATTTGCCAAGCTGTTTCATTCCTGGGATCGTTTTATTACCATGTTGTTTTGCCAGCTTGCACAGGCCAAGAGTCTTAGATAGATCAGTGGGGGACTGGCCAGCTGTTTAGGGAAACTGAAGCATTTGGGAGTTAAAGTGTCTCCCAACAAATCGACCCTTTCCTATGCCAATGCCCATCGCCCGTGGCAGCTCTTCCAAGATCTGTTTTATCAAACGCTGGAGTTCTGTCAGAAAGGCGCACCGCATAAACCCAAACGCTTTCGGTTCAAAAACAAGTTGTTGACATTGGATAGTACCCTCGTATCCCTGTGCCTATCCCTTTTCCTGTGAGCCAGTTTCCGCTGGACAAAAGGGGCAATCAAGCTGCATCTGCTTTTGGATCATGACGGGTATCTTCCCACTTTTGCCTGTATTACGGAAGGGGAAAAACACGATATTCGAATTGCGCGCCAGGTTTCTTTCGTCCCGGGCTCCATCGTGGCCGTCGACCGGGGTTATACCGATTACTGCCTCTTTGACCACTGGACCCGACAAGGCATCTTTTTTGTCACACGCTTCAAAGACAATGCCGACTACGTCGTTTTGGAGAAAAGGGAACCTCCCCTACATCGGAACATCGTATCCGATGAACAGATCCGGTTTTCCGGTTATTACTCCAAAAAGCATTGCCCCCACACCCTACGCCGAATCGTCCGCATAGATCCGGAATCCGGAGAAATATGCATCTTTTTGACCAAACACCTGGATTTTGGGGCTAGCACCTCTTTACATACCGCAATTCATGGGAATGGATCGACAGACCCTTTGAAACATTACCGATAACTCTAAAATCTATCCAATACCCCCTGCCTTTCTCCGCTCTTGAACAGCATCTACTAACATGAAAAATAGAACCTTATCTTTGAAAAAGCCTTTTTGAAAAGTAACTGCTTGATATTATTGATACCAAAACGCTAACTCGAATTAATTTTGGACAGCACTGATATCACCTCTATTTTTAAATATCCTCAGGCTTTGATCCTTTTCTTCCGAAATAAAAAACGCCCGTTTAATTCGCCATAATTAATAGGGATATCAATAGGATACAATTTAAAAGATGCCTTTTTTAACAAATCTTCCCACGTTTTCCTGTAGTAATTCCACTGCATTTGCCAAGTTCGTGGTTGTTCACAACTTCTCCTTTTCTCATACCACCCCTCATCTTTTCTATCAGTGCGATCAATACCTAATGTGGGAACCATTATCATGATATATCCTCCCTTTTTTAAAATTCGTGCCGCTTCTTTTAATCCCAAATATGGTGATTTAAAATGTTCATATGACCCATAACAAATAAGAAGGTCAAAATAATTTCTATTGAATCCGGTTTCACATCCATCACCATTAAATAGCTGTTTTGCAAGATATGGGTATTTTTTTTTGCCAATAGCTATCGCCTCAGATGATATATCAATGCCCGACAATTCAACATTGTTATTTACTTCCTTATAAATCCTATCCATGAAAAAACCGGTTCCGCACCCTACATCAACGATCTTTGCTGATTTTGGTAACAGTCCTTTCTTTAAAAAATCAGCTACAGCTACTATAATCACATTTTTGCCTGGCGCGTGTTCCCAATATTCATACTCATTTCCGTTATAAAATTTATTGTACAATTTTTCTTTGTCGCTTGTTTCTTTATTAAAAACCATTTAATGTATTTTTATAATCCTTTTATTAGCCAACCACCATCGACATAAATGTCTTGGCCGGTTATATATGAAGATAATTTGAAATAAAAAAACAATAATTCCTGCTAAATCTTCAGGGAAGCCCCACCTTCCTAAAATAGTTCGGTTTTTTCTTTGCTTATTTAAAACAGTATCATCCCAACTTTTTTTTGTTCATACTGAGTTTTGAAATAACCTGGGCCGACATTATTCACTCTAATCCCATATTTTCCTAAATCCATAGCCAAAGATTTTGATAACTGCTTTAAAGCACCTTTAGCAGAAACATATGCCGGGTTGTCAGCAAATGCCAATTCGGCATTTAAGCTTGTTATGTTTATAATCACTCCGGATTTATACTTCCTCATAAGCTTCCCTATTTTTTTTGATAATTCGAAGGGAGCATTTACATTGACTTTGTACGTTTTTTCCCAGAATTCATCAGGGTAATCAAATACTGGATTGCTAAAACTAACCCCTGCGTTATTTATGAGAATATCAACTTTTTCAGTTATATTTTTAATAAAAATTATCATTTCATCAATTTTACCAAAATTAGAAAGATCACACACGTAAGGTATAGCGTCTAAATATTCGCTTTTAAAATGATCTGCAGTTTCATTAAGTTCTTTCTCTAACACATCGAATAGTAATACTTTAGCGCCTGCTCTCAACAAAGATTCTGCAATCGCTTTTCCATTGCCTCTTGCTGCACCAGTGACCAATGCAACTTTTCCTTTTAATGAAAACAGTGTTTCCAAATAAGTCATTGTATAAACATCCTATTAAGTCTTACCTCTTCTGAAATCATGTATCCATCAAACGAGATTACAAATGAAATGTATTTAGCAATTTCTTTTGGTTGGATAAAAGGTATCAAATTTCTGGTTTTTAACCTGTTTCCCCATTTCTGTTTTTATAGAACCTGGTGAAATGCAAAATGTTCTGACATTGTAATCTTTAAGCTCATTATAAATTGCTCTTGACAGTCCTAAAATGGCATGTTTGGAGGCACAGTATATTGATGTTTCCCTGAAACCACTATAAGCCGACGAAGATCCTACATTGACAATTCTTCCCCATTTATTTTTAACCATCTCTTTGCTAAATTCTTTACATAATATAAATGGGGCTTTTATATTTATATTAAAACATTTATCAAAATCTTCGATCTCAGAATCAATGAATTTTTTAACCGGAAAAACTCCAGCACAGTTAATTAAAATGTCAACATTTCTAAACTAGTTTTTAGCTTTACTAATAATCCGTTTAATTTCATCAAAATTATTTAAGTCACATTTTTCGAAAAATATTTTTATATTTTTATTTATTTTTTTAAGTTCGCTTTTCAGCATTTCCAAGTTTGATGTATTTCTGCCTGTTAAAAATAAATTACACCCACATTTAGCCATTTCGAATGCAATTTCTTTTCCTAATCCTCCTTTTGCCCCAGTTATAAAGCAATTCTTCCCAAATAATATTTCCTTATTCATATTATCAACCTCTTAATTAATTCAAGATCTTCATATGAATCTATATCAAATGAACGAATTTTGGGTACTATACAAAAACCAATTTTTCCGCTAAGCCTATTTTTTGTTTTTAAAAGGTTTTCTCTATTGGTTATAAAAATTGCCCCAGTTTCAATATAAGTCTTTTTGCAATCTTGCGTTCTTTGTCTATTATTTAAATCATAGGATGGATTATTTTCAAACCATATAAATTGTGTCAGTTCGGATACTGTCGACAGAGTCATAATATTTCATTAGCTCTATGGATTTATTGATGTCTTCTGGTGTAGTCAATGGAGAAGTAGGTATCTAAAAATACAAGTATATCAAAAGAACAATTATCTGCAAAATGTAATAAAACAGATTCGCTTGATGATGTATCCGTTGCCAACTCTTCTGGTCTTTTAATTATTTTAGCGCCATATTTTTTTGCTACTCGTAATATTTCATCATCTTCCGAACTAACCCATGTTTCATCTACTTTGGATTCCAAAGAAGCTTTAATCATATAATAAATTAAAGGTTTACCATTGATTTTTATAAGGTTTTTTTTTGGAATTCTTTTACTTCCTCCTCTTGCTGGTATTATAGATACAATTTTATTCATACAACCACCTATTTTAAAGATTATTCAACTCTTCTTAATTTTTTAAGAATTTGTTTTTCTGAATCATAAACTATTTTTTTCCCATTGCCTAGATATACATTTGTAATTTTAGCAATTTTACATATTGTCTCAATCCCTTTTCTTTCAAGGTTTAGCGGCTTGATCGCTTCCAAACATCGTTCTATCTAAAGTTATATGCCTTTCTAAAACACATGCGCCCAACGCTGTTGCAATTATTGTCGGCCAAATTCCCGTTTCATGGCCGCTATAACCAATTGGACAATTAAAATATTTTCTTAATGTTTTTAAAGTGTTGAGGTTATGTTCACTTTCTGCGGTTGGATATGTGGAAGTGCAGTGCAAAATTATCAAATTTTCTTCTCCTAATAATTTTACCGCTTTGTTTATCTGTTTGAGAGTGCTCATTCCGGTAGATAATATGACCGGCTTTTTTGTTTCTTTTATTTTTATTAATAGCTCTTTATCTGTTATGCAAGCTGAAGCAATTTTATGGCAAGGAACATTAAATTTTTCTAAAAATTCAACACTTGGTATGTCCCAAGGAGATGCATACCAAATAATTCCTTTTTTTTTGCAATATTGATCAATCTCGGAATATTCTTTTTCTCCAAACTCCAATTTTCGTTTTAAGTCCCCGTTTGTTTGTCCGAATGGGCTCTCTCGAAATTTTTCCAATTCCTCTTTTGTATAAATTATATCAATAGTTCGTTTTTGAAATTTTACAGCGTCACAACCAACTTCAAAGGCCAAATCAATCAATCTTTTACAAATATCCAAACTTCCGTTGTGGTTTATTCCTATTTCAGCTGTCACGAAAATTGGCTGATTATGTCCGACAAATTTGTTGCCGATCTTTATGGTCCCAGGATTTTTTTCTTGTAGAAATAATTTTTCATATATCTGCCACGCTTGGGATATCGCCTGGATTTTATTTGACACTATCCCCTCGCTGTTTTCAACAAATTCGCTTATCTTTTTGTCTAATTCAACAGGTATTGCCATGGACTCATATTCGTTTTTTTGCACGAAATCACCTATATTCTTTTCAATGTGAATGTTAACTATTCCCTACCGATAATAAAATCATCGCCTTTTCGCAGAGCGAAGAGCAAAATCAAAAAATGAACTACATATCAGATTATACAGCGGGTATGTTATTAGAAATTCTTGACATTGACCATTTTCAATATTTTTTAACCAGATAACCTCCTTTTTAATAAATCGTAAAAATAGATACGGTAATATTTTCTGGTTGAAAAATTGTATGTAGTTTCTAAATCATTTCTGTTAAATTCCCGATCAAATGTTTTCAGATCACTTAATTTAATTGTGTTGCTTTTGATTTATCATTCTCGCTCCTATTTCGAATTTGTCTTTTATATCTATGAGACTGTTTGGTTATGTAATAAATCATTAATTACCTTTCAAATAGTTTCCGGTATTTATAACAATATCTGCAATTCTTTCCATACATTTTCCATCAAAGGTGGATATATTTTGAGATGCATCTATTTGTTCTTTTTTCATAAAAGAATAGTAATAATCGTTATTCAATAATTTTTCTAATTCCGACATTATATTTTTCCTTATCTTTAACTATGATAGTCCCCGGATAATTAAATGACTCATACCCGAAGTCCAGAAAATCGAAAACAACTGTAGGTATTTGACATAAAACAGCCCAAGGAACCGTAGATGAATAAGTTGCTGTAAAAATATCAGCAGCCGGTAAAATATCCGATAAAGGTTCTTCAGCAATTACCAATGAATATTCTTTCTCTAAAAATAAATAGTTATTCCGTTCCATTCTTGGGTGTAGGGATATAAGACAATTTGCATTTAATTGCTGATAAATACTTCCTATAAAATTGATTTCGTTCAAATGTTTTTCCCAACTCAACAAACCTTCTTCTGCATACTGCGGTAGAGCGACAAGAATAAGTTTAACATCTTGATTAAAATGATATTTCTTAAAAAGCCTATCCCTAATATTTTGCTTTTGTTTGAATCCTTCAAACAAATAATCATGCGCGGCACGACCGGTCACAATGATTTTATCTTTATTACATCCCCACTCGATATAGCGCCGCTTGATATCTTCTCCTTCAACCAAAACGAAAGTACTTTTTCCTCCTCCCATAATCCATGGATTATCCGGCAACATATCTCTTTTTGCCAGAGCTAAAATCAACGAAGGCTCTCTATACAGATAATAACTGCTGGTTCTGCTATCCCATAAGCATTGTTTCGGATAATATTGTTTTATATATGGATAAAACTTAGCATTTAATTTTTGATTAGGCCTTCTTCTTAGCCAGCGATTCGATATTTGAAAGTGCCATAGGAATAATAATGGACGGGATTCCTCTGATCATTGCATGTTCTTATCATGGCTGGTTCCCAACCATTATTCCAATGTCGATCGCCCTTTACAACCACTGACCTGGGGTCATATTTTTTCAATAAACCCGATGATATCATGCTCACGCCTTTTCAGTACGATGGAAAACAATTCCTTTTTAATATTACTCAATTTATTTTTAAAGATTTCATCAAAAGCTTTTAATACTTTCCTCTGTATTTTTTCCAATAATTTATTATTTGGATTGATATATTGAATTCCACTATTATCAAACTGATTTTTGTATTTAGATATCGAACTGTTCGTTAAAAGCATGACTGGATAAGCAAGGTGTCGACTTAAAAGGTACTTCCCCAATTGTGCATCTCAATAAAATTATAATTGTTACTTGGAAGAAATAGAACGTTAGGAATCATAACAGAAATTTCCTATCTAATTTCCGTGATAACTCTTTTTACTAATGATATCGCATCTAGCCGATGATACCGAAGTACTTCTTGAGGCGTACCCCATGCAGGATATCCCTCAACGGAGAATTTATGAAATCGTCTGCCTTTTAGCAAGCTCCTTGATTCCAATGTATTTAATAGGTAATCTCCTAACGCTCCAGTTGGGCTGTGATCCTCTATAACGAAAATATTTTTGACTTTAGATATAGCATCTGCAATCCAGAGATCATCAATTCGGTTCAGCCACGGCATATTAATAACCCGAATTCCAAAATCTTCATTTTTCAGTATTGACGCCGCTTTCAAGGCTTCGTTTAACATTACAGGCCCGTACGCGAAGAGGACGGCATCTTTTCCGTTGTGTAATACCGATCCGCGACCTTCCTCAATCCGGTAGCCAGACGGCAATTCGATTTTACCCGGAGATGGACCGATATTAAGTCTGATCATGCAATTTTGATCGGCTTCGTTTATGCAATATTCAAAAAGTAAACGAGTCTCTACCGCGTTACAGGGCTGCAAAATGTAATATTCGGCAATGCTCCAACCAGCGATATATCTCTAATCGACTGATGGGATAATCCGGGTCCTGCCGGAATCAACCCCGCATAGTGGCAAACATAGATGATTTTTGTTCAATTCGCTGGCATTATTGTAGATTTGCTCGTTTGCTCGGAAGATAAAAAGGCTCCAAACGTATTGACAACAGGTAATAAGCCCTGAGATGCAATCCCCCCTGCCATTGAAACCATATCCTGTTCGGCAATCCCATTCTCAATAAATCGCTCCGGGTATTTGGCTTCAAAAGCGCGAAGACGGCAATCTGCAGCCAAATCCGAATCCAGTACGATAACATCCTTTCGGGCTTCTGCGATATCAACAAGAGCTTCTCCGAAAGCATCCGCAACATATTCTGAGAGTGACACCGCTTTTTTTCTTCTTTTCAACAGGAATCGTTTCAAACGAGATGGGTTCCAATTTCAATTTCTGACAACGAAGGCTGATTCGATCAATCAGTTCATCGAAGGCTTTTTTAAAAGATTCATCATCCGGAGCTCCCGAATGCCAGCGGTAAAAACCGCCGGTCTTTTCCAGGTCGTATGGATGTTCCATGAAATAAACGCCTCTCCCTTTGATCGTATCGGCTACGAGCACCTTTGGTCTTGAAGCAATCTTATCCAACTTATGAAAAGCATCTTCGATGCTTCTAAAGTCATGACCGTTACATCGTTCGCAATGCCATCCAAAAGAGCGTATTTTTTCTTCAATGGACCGAGGCTAATTACATTTTCAACGGGTTTATCTGTCTGTATTTTATTGTGATCCATGATGACAACAAGATTTGTGATCTTTTGATGTGGGGCAGTTTGCAGCGCCTCATAAATTTGCCCTTCCTGGAATTCACCGTCTCCGGTCATCACGAAACACATCCATTCTCCCCCTTTGATTTTCTTTGCAAAGGCGATTCCTTTTGCCTTGGAAATTCCCATTCCCAAAGATCCGGAATTTGCCTCGATTCCCGGAATGCTGATATGGGGATGACCGTCCAATCCGCTGATTCTTCTGAGTTTGAGCAACTTTTGCTTATCCAAAATCCCCAAGGAATACAAAACGCTGTAAAGGCCAGGCGCGTCATGTCCTTTCGAAGAAAAATAAATATCTCTATCGGGATTATCCAGACCTATTTCGATCGTGTTCATTTTGCAATAATAAAGCCAGACAACAATATCGATCGAGCTGAAGCTGGATCCCTAAGTGGCCTGAACCGGCTTTTTTCACGGCAACTAAAGTATTTGCTCGACACATATCAGCAATCAAATGCAATTTGTCATATTTATCTTTTCGCGTTGAATTGTTTATCCTATTAAATTCCGATAAAGGGATGAGTTTTAAATCAATCATGATCAAGACCCCATATTATTTCAAATATACGGCAGTTCGTTTATAGACGGTAATATTGCTTGACCGGTGGAAATAAGTTCTTCAGCAATTTTCCAATCATACGGGTAGTTGATATCAAATCCTTCATAACCAGCGGTGTAAAACGGCATCATAATCGTTCCTGCTATTGTTCGATCCTTCGAATACATTTCGAGTCCAAGAAATTTCTAAACTTGCATTTTGTACAATACTTCCGGAAGGGATTGATACTGACTGCTGTGCCATGGCTGCTCTGCAGGGCTGAGAGGGAGAAGGGGTAGCATCCTATCATTTCTAATTACCCACATTTTCCCCGGATGTTGTTTGCATTTTTCAACGGCTCTGAGGGAATCGATTCCTTTTTCGTTTAAGAAATGAGTTCCATGCTCTTTGAATGGTTTCCGGCATACGAAAAGGATTAGTTGGACGTAAAATAGAAAAACAGTCATATTCTTTGCCGTTATCTTTGAGATTTCCTCAAAGTGTATTCCACCCATTCAATATCCGGTGATGTATCTCCCGATATTTCTGACCGGTCTTAAAATTGGCACCTCTGCGCCATAATGTTTTGCTATCTTTGAGTATAATTTTCGAGTCGGTTGAAACGATTACCGAATTAAATATTTTGCTTTTCAGGGCAGCAGAAATTGTATAACTCATTAACGGATGACCGCTTAATAGCTTGATATTCTTTTCTTTTAAACGTTTTGATCCCGATCTTGCAGGTATTAGCGCTATGATAGTTTTTGTCTTGATATCGATTCTCAAAAATAATTTCTAAATTATAAATCAATGCCTTGGAAAAACTTTTATAGAATTAGCCTATTTTATCTTTTCAACCAACTTCAATGGGATAGGCTCGCCTAACGGTCGGGATCGAGAACAAATTAAATAAAATTGATCGTAAACCGTATGACAATGTTGATGGTGAAGCTTTTGATTACTCTAAAAGTGTTCAAGGTCTAAATTCTACAAGTTGAAGAATCAAGATTACCAGTCATTCATATGCTTATTAACAATATTTTATCAATAGCGCTTGTCCGGTTAATAAGTAAAACATTTTGAAATAAGAATGGGTGCAAATGTATTCATCAACAGCCTTTTTGAGCCCTTTACAATTATTGTTTCCGTAATCATCTATGATTATTAGACTTCCAGGGATGGTATGTTTTTCAAAAAATTCTAAGCAAAACTTTGTCACAGGGTAAACATCGACATCGATATGGACCATTCCAAAGTTAAAGATACGATCAATAAACTGAGAGGTATCTAAAAAATTACCTTCATATATCACTACATCGGGTGCATTGAGATAGGTTTTCACTTCCTCATAAGATGTGTCACCAAAGTTGCCGATTTTGTGCCTTCCATCAACACGTTCATCAACTACGGAATGGCCTTTAAAAGTATCAAACACAAAAAATTTGTTTTTATATTTATTTTTATTAAGTGTTTCTATGATGAATCTAGCTGACCCCCCCTTATAAGTTCCTATCTCTGCTATTGAACAATCAGAAGAATTTAAGCTCAAAATACCCTGCCATAACGTAAAAAGCCGATCATAGTAGAGAAAGGTTTTTTTTTCTTTAATAACTCTTGTTGCTACTTCCCAAAAGTCACCTATTGTTCTCAAATCAATTTTCTTATTCGCTTTATGCCAATAGTAATCATAGTACGTTGCGCCACTCTTAGCGATTTCAAATTTGATATCTGCGCAGTTCAGGACTTTGTTAATCCTGCCGCGCCCAAATGCCTTGATAGTCGCTTCCACAAAGTGTTTAATAACATTCATTGGTTACATCCTCAATTGAGAGCTTATTTCTGGAAATAAAAGTAGCGTCCCCCGAGATGTGATATGAGGCCTTTGCATAACCTCTGATTTTCCCACCTTGTTTCATGACTTCCTTTTCCAGACTCAATAGATTACTCTATAAATATTTATTTATATCTTTTTTATATTGACATTTATCATTTTATCAGGGTATCCTTCTGTAAAAAACCAACAGGAGGATGACCATGGGATTCAAAAGACTGAACGAGTCCTTGACCTTCGCCGATCTGGCCATGAAAGAGACCCTGGAGCACAACCGAAGCCTCAAGACCCTGGAAAAGATCGAATAAATCCATCAACTGGCCCCGAATCGAATCCGTTTTGATGAGTCATTATACCGTCGGTACCAGCGGCGAAGGCGCCGATGCCTATCCGCCGTTGTTGCTGTATAAATGCCTGATGCTCCAAAAATGGTTTAGAATTCAATCCGACCCTGAACTGGAAAGCCAGATCAACGACCGGTTTTCCTTCAAACGCTTCCTGGGGCTTCCCTTGGATAAACCCTCTCCGGATCATTCCACCTTTTCCCGATTCAGAAGCCGGCTTTCTAAAAATGCCATGGATCAGATCAACTCCGAAATCCTCAGACAGTTCGAACGACAGGGATTGACCATCAACGAAGGCATCGCCGTCGATGCCCGACTGGTCCAATCGGTAAGCCGCCCCATCAGTAACGACAAAATCAAGGAACTGAGAGATAAACCCCAAACCCCGGAAGGAAAACTCGATAAAAACGGCAAACCCAAAAAGTATACCCGAGACCTGGAATCAGACTGGAATGCCAAGGATGAAAATAACCCCCATTATGGGTTGAAAGAACATGCCTCGGTGGATGTGAACCACGGCTTTATCCTGGCCACAACCCTCACTCCGGCTTCCGAAAGCGATACCAACTACTTTCCGTATTGCACGGTCTTTTCCCGTCATACGAAACAACCCATTAAAAAGGCATATGCCGATAAAGGATATTTCGGAGAGCCAAACCGGAGCTTTCCTTGCCGAAAATAAAATCGAAGACGGCATCATGAGAAAAGATACAACGACGGCCAAGTTAACTCCTTATGAAATTGAACGAAACAAAAAGATCTCGAAGATCCGATACATGGTCGAACAATATTTCGGGTTGAGTCATCTTCACGATCATGCCTATCAGGGCTCGGTTTCCCAACATCCCCAAAAACAAGTTCGATTGCTGGTGCCGACAGGCGGCGTTCAATATAAAAAGAGGATTGAGAATTTTAAAACTGGCGTTCATATAAAACGAGGAGGTGCGCCCAAAGAGTAAAATTGAAGGAACTCGGCATGAAAATGATGAAAATCGAGACGGAATAGAGCCCGATTCTCCGTTGCGTTGGAACAAAAAATGAATCAAACTCGATACCATAAACCCTAAACTTTTCTGAAAATTCTCCCAAAAATCTAAAACCCGAAATCTGAAGAGTTTTTCAAACGTCTCAATACCCGACACAGTACCCCAAGTGGATAGTCGAGTCGCATCTGCTCCCTCACCGCGTGCCGTGTAGCGACTCCTTGGCAAAGTACGCGGCGGCTTTTTTTAGTATGTCTCGCTCCATCTTCACAAGGACCAGTTCCCGCTTCACCCGGGCCAGCTCAACCTCCACCTCAGTCAAAGGCATGTGCGTCGAACCGATCCTCTCCAGCTTCCCGGCCTTGAAAGCACGAACCCAGTTCTCCAAAGTCGATTTCGGAAGGGAAAGGCGCATGGCTCCCTCTCCAACCGATAGACCCCCTTCGGTAACAAGACGAACCGCCTCCAAGCGAAACTCTTTGCTGTATTTGCTGTATGGTACCTTTTCCATCCTGACACCTCCATCTATCAATCATTGTAAACTTTGGTGTCCATTATTTTCAACCTACATCATATCTGCTCATTCTTTGATAATACAATCCTTTACTTTTTCGGAATATATAGGTTTGCCTAAATATTTTTTCAACAATTCATACACTTCTGAGAATGAAACAGCTTCAGGCTCTTCGTTGAACCTTTTTCCGTCAGAACGGATGATATCGTAAACTTGAGAAAAAGGCATTTCAATTTTTCGTACGATTTTGTTATTTTGTGCAAAAAGAAGCGCACCTTTTCCGTCAAATCTTGTGGTTCGCTTACCCTTGTGAGAATGACCAATTACCAATTGATTATTATTTCCAGCAATTCCTCTAACGATACATCCTAGCGGCTTTTGAAAAAAATTTTCGTCAATCGGATATCCATTTATTATTAAGCAGCCTCCCTCATCAGGTTTATCTTTGCCTAAAGTGTCAGAAAAATAAAAATCTTTTTTCCGTATTGCTATATCATGAGCACCATAATTTCTATATGCAAATCCTTTAATCTCATCTTCTCCTACAACACCGATCATTGATCGCTCGCCAATTCTAAATGCAACAAACAGCAAAGCCTCGCCCGTATGCCAAATGCTATTTATATGATTATGATCATGAAGAATCGGCTTACCAAACAAATCCTTAAATGGAGCGATCTCTTTAATTATGCAGCCATTATCTCTGTTTATTTCCATTAAGGTGTTTCGTGCAGTATTTGCTGCCCAGATTGAGTTTTCATTTAAGCATATTTGATGGATTCTTTGGCGCTTAGAAGATAGTGGAATTCGATATAGCTCTTTCATATTGAGCTTTATATGTTGTGTAGTTAAGGCTTTTACATCTAAAGATAAGATATAAGAATAGGATTGGGAGATATCGCTTGCACAAGAAATAAATGCATTATGCTTGTCTAAAGCTATCCCAAACACCCATAGATTTAAAACTTTTTCAAGTTTTCCATTCTCAATTTTAAATATTCCTTTTTCTGAGGTGACATAACAATTAAATTCTAATGGAAAATCGATATCTAAATAATATTTAAATTTTGATTTTGAATTAAGTTTTTTAATATAAGCTAATTCGGTTAAAGCCATTGTCGCAAATCTGCGAATAATTGAATAATATCGACGTATTATCCACATTTTTTTGTTTTTTGAAATCATATCTACGGAATTGCTACATTCTCAAGAAGGGCATGTCTGAAATTGTGTGCATGATTTGTCAAACGTCTTTAACAACAATTAATTTTTCTTCAGAAGGGATATCAACCATCTATCACCCGAATCAAGTTTTGCCACTGTTTGACTGCGCGAGCTTTGACTTCTTGGAGGTCAACCTTGTCATATTGAGTTTGATTCAAGCGACCCTTAAAAACTTCTCTGCGATTTGAATCATATCCATCGGTCTTTGCCATCTGGATACTTCTTGGATTAATAATTGATTTGGTGAGCGAGGCTGTATGAATGAGCATACCCCAAACCAAGTAGCAGTCACGGTTAATCTCCCAGTCCCGCCGGAATGCTAGGGGCAGTCCTTTGAAGTAAAGTTCAAGAAAAGGCTCCAAAAGCGTCCCACAATTGTCCCAAAAGGCTTCCGGTGAGGACAAATCCAGAATTTCTTTCTTAGGCAAAAGGAACCAGAAGGGAATGCGGATCAGTTCAAGGCCGTAAAGGGCTCTCGTCGAATTATCGAAGTCGATCAACACCGGTTGGCCTTCGTCATCTATCAGACAATTTTTATTTGTCAGGTCCCAGTGTAGCAAGCTCCAACCCTCGATTCCCTGACCCAGTCGATTGCTCCAGGCCCTAAAGTAATTGATGACCTTTCTTCTTTCCGGCTCAGGAAAAGGTAAAGCTGATACAATCTTGATCTTTCTTTTTAAGATATCAAATAGGAAGTTTTGCCAGAAAAAGCCGGTGGCTGGTTGAGCTAAAAAACCAAACTGCGGCGAGGTGTGGCCATGAAGGGATGACAGAATTTGTGCCAGTTTGGGCAAACTCGATAAATGCCTCGCAAAATCAAAGTGCTCTCCTTGCACATACTCCTGAACCATACATGAAAATCCGTATTTTTGACTACTCTCTATAGATAAGTCTTGAAATAAAAGCCTGGGAATACGAACACCTGTTTGCTTGAAGGCTTGATACGCCAGACTGTAATTGAGGGCGTGGTTCATGCGGTTTTGTTGATAAATTTTGACGATGACGTTTCCGTACCGGCTTCGAGTGAAATAAACCCGCCGATTCCTTTTATCTTTTATCGGATTACCCAAGTCTTCGATGGACAGTTCGGGAAGCAATCTCTCCACTTGATAGGCGACAACCTGGCAATGAAATCTTCGGTGATTGAGGAACTCCTTGATACGATATAAAAGTTTCATCATCACCCATCACTGTCATCAACCTGTTTGAATAAAATAATACCTTCTATAATTGTTATGAAGTTCAGTTTGCCTTCAAACTCCCAACAACAGCTTCTTTCAATCTTTCGCCAAGATTTTCTACCAGGATTTCATAAGGAATTTTTGATTTTTTTGCGAAATTATGGCTAGTGCTTGAAATTATAAATCGATCCTTATAATATGCAATAAATTTTAAAAGATCCCTTTTTACATCTGACTCATCCAATATCAAAATATTTTCAATTGCTTTTTTGCAGTCCTCCAACGATCTTACTAAAAAGCAACTGTTACACGGTGCATACCAAGGATTTCCAAAAGCGATACATGCTTTTCCTTTTTTAAGACTTTTCCATCCACTGCTTCCGGTAACTGTAACGGTACAAATTGCTTTTTCAATCAGCTCATCTGCATTTTCCTGAATATTTACTAGTTTGCACTTTTGGAATCCCCAATAATTTTTCATAATAATCGATATCACGATAATGTCTTTGACGCATTACATAAGAAAATTGGCGTGGATGTTCCTTTACATAAATTATCCAATTTTCAGGAACGGCTTCGGACAATATTTTAACGGCAAGGAGTTGATTCTCAAAAACTCCTCCTAATGGGGATGTATTTTTTTCTGGCTGATAATGTAATGGAAAAAAGATATATTTTTGATTAAAATTTACTTGCACTGCAGGATTTGAATAGGATTTATATAATTTTTTGATTTTTCTTTTAAAAGGCAACGAAAACAACCAAGTTGTTATCCATCGTACTGTCCATTAAAAAATAGCGCACTCAAAAAGCGTTTTTTGAATAATTTAGATATGCTTGTCAATACTATCGAATATTTTTATTTTTAAAAAATTAAAAAGTTTTAAAAGGAAAATAAAAAACTTTCTCAGAACGAAATGCTTCAACTAACTTTTCGAGATTTTTTTTAATATTAAGAATAATTGTTATGTGTCGCTAATACCTTCATATTTTTTTTATCTGCAAATTTATCCATCCGCTTGTTTTAAAAACTTCTTGAATCAGATTTTCACCTACGATATCTGCAATATCATCAGTTTCAATTTGAGTCAAATAATCCGAAGGTACTTTATTGACCTTGCGATAATCCTTCATCACCAAGACCCTGTCGATGATCATCGTTTTTTCAACAAATAGAGTTTTTATTCCCAAATACTTTGCCAAATCATATAGTACATTATCCCAGGCCATGTGAGGCGCATCCCTGAAGTATTATATGTGTAATTTTCGATTCGTATAATAAATGAATACCAATACAACAAAAGATCCTGAAACAGCTCTTTTCTTTTTCTGAACACTTAATGGAAAAAATGTCAAACGATCCGAAATGGACAAAAAAATATTTTCAGATTCACAGAAATCATTTAAAAGGTCCGATGAAAGACAATATCTGCTATTTAAATTTAGTTTTGTGATTTGTTCCGGGCATACAAATTTTTCCAGATTTAAAAATTCCGTGTTATTAAAAGCTTGGCTGTGATGTCGATGCATCATTTAGAGCAATTAGGAGGGTTATGATGTACCGGATATTGATATTGTTTTCAATCAAGTATTCTGCAATCGCTTTCCAAAAAGAATCATACCCAGTCAATATGACTTGCATTCAAATCACTCCCCTATCTATCGATACTTGAATAAGATATGTTATATTTTTTCAGGATCGACATTCATATAAACATTCTTGATTTCGGAATATACATCCAAAGCTTCAGTCCCCGGTTCTCGGGACCCGTTTCCAGAGCTGTCCTAGCCCTCCAAATGGCATATGCGGTTCGCTTCCAAATGTTCCCGCATTGACGGTAACCGTTCCTGTTTTCACTTTTTGAGTGAATAGAATTGCCCGGTCAAAGCTTTTTGTATGTATACTGGAAGTCAATCCGTATGGAGAATTGTTGGATAGAGCCAATGCTTCGTGAAAATTTTTCACCCGATAAAGACATGCAATGGGTCCAAATAATTCCGTAATTGAAATATCATCTTCAGGTGTAACATTTTCGATAAGTGTTGGAGCCATGAAAAAGCCCTTTCGGCTGTTTACCATCTAAAAGCCTTTGTCCCCCTGTTAAAATGGTAGCGTTTTTCTTTCGCGCATTTTCAACAGCAGACAACATCCGATGAAGCTGCTTTTCGCTGATTACCGGTCCAAGATCATCGTCATCATTTGGTCCAACATTTAATTGTTTTGTTTTTTCTATAAGCATTTCACGGAAACGATCATATACGGCATCGAAAATAATGATTCTGCTTGCCGCTGCACATCGCTGTCCTGCGTTGCTGAAAGCTGAAAGAATCGTCCATTTTGCGGCATTTTCAAGATCGGCGTCATCGCATACGATCAAGGGATTCTTACCTCCCAGCTCCAATGAAACTTTTGCAAGTCGTTTACCTGCCGTTGCCAGAATGTGGATTCCAATCTTTGTTGATCCTGTAAAACTGATGACACCGACATCAGCATTTTCGACCAAGGAAGCGCCGCATTCATTACCAAGTCCTTGAATAATATTAAGAACTCCTTTTGGGATTCCCGAATCGTGAGAGATTTTGCCGAAAAACCATGCGGTAATAGGGCTATCCTCGGCAGGTTTTAAGACTGCGCTATTTCCGCAAATAAGGGCAGGGAAAACTTTCCAAGCAATATTCGCAATCGGCGTGTTAGCTGCAACTATTAGTCCTGCAACTCCGACAGGTTGACGGATGGTCATTGCATATCGGTTTGATACTCGACTGGTTGTTGTCCGGCCGTAAAGCCGTTGTCCTTCACTTGAATAAAATAAGCCGAGTTCAATAGCCCCTTCCGTTTCTCCTAAAGCATCGCCCCTCGATTTTCCGGTTTCCAAGGCAACAATAGACGCAATATCATATTTCTTATCCTGCATCGTTCTTACAATTTCATGCAAAATCATCCCTCGCTTTACGGGTGGAGTATCCGACCAAGACACTTGAGCCTCTTTAGCATGACGAACAGCAAGTTTGACATCAATATCTTTTGACCTTGCAACTCGGCAAATCAATTCTCCATCTGCCGGATTCATTTTGTTGAAAAATTCTCCAGAATCGGCAAAAACCTGCTTTCCCCCTATCCAATTGTGAATTTCATTTGGAAACAGGTCGGCTTTAAGTTTCTCGACTTTTACCATGCCGTCCATCCCCCATCTACAATTAGGTTTGACCCGGTCATATAAGAAGAAGCATCAGAGGCAAGAAACAAAATGGGTCCGATGAATTCCTCAGCATTCGCCATCCTTCCGATGGGATATCTTTGAACAGTAAGCGCTGATAAATTCTTTAGTCTTGGTTATTGAAAACCCCGGCAAAAGTAATCGTATTGACCCGGACATTCTTTTTTGCCCAATAGGTTGCTAGATATCGAGTCAAGTTAAAAATGGCCGATTTCGATACGGAATATGCAACGGGTTTAAAAAAAGGTTCTCCTTTTTTGCGTCGAAATTCATATATGTCCTGGCACGGAGAAAGCAATCCGTAAATAGACGATACATTAATGATGGCTCCTCTCTGATGCTCTGCCATTATTGCTCCTATAACTTGGCAGCAAATAAATGTTCCCTTAACATTTACTTCCATGATTTTATCAAAAGAGGTTTCCGGATATGTTTCAAACGGCCCGACTTCGGAAGCAGGGGAACTAGGCGGAGAATCAATTGCCGCATTATTAATTAACACATGAGGAACGCCTAAATCAGAAACAACTTGTTGGAGTGCGGTTGTTACTTCATTTTTTTTTGTGATATCCACTTGATAGGCTTTGATGTTTCCTTCGGCAAATCCTGAGTTGACAGTATCGCTTTTTTCCTTCGGCTCTTTGTCCTGGTCTAAAATCGCGACTTTTGCTCCATTTTTAACAAACGCTTCCGCATAAATTTTTCCGAGCTGACCCATTCCTCCGGTTATAACTGCAATTTTTCCTTTTAAGTTAAAAATATCAGTAATTTTCATTCTCCAGCAACCTTATCCCAGCATTTCAAAACCGATATTCCCATCTTCCGCGACATCAATTAAAAGACGTTTTCCTAAAATATGATCCATTTGATACGGCTCAAGCCCGTCACCGGGCGATTTAAGAGCAAGAAGGCTTTCCTCTAAAACGGTCCCTTTTTTTAAATTCTTTGCTGCAACGATTTTTTTTGACATTTTTAAAAGTGGTTTTCTTTCGCAGTCCAACGGCCTCTTGACTCCATCTCCCATTGCCAGGCGAGCCCGACGCAAATCGCGAACCAGTTTTCGCATTCCGATAGGTTCGAGCGAAAAAACATGATCGGTTCCTTTCCAGGTGTGGTTTAGAGTAAAGTGCTTTTCTATGACTCTCGCGCCCAAAACATATGCTGCAACCGCCATCGCAATTCCATTTTCATGATCCGATAACCCTACGATATTGTCTGGGAATTCATTTTTCAACGCCGTAATCACTTTGAGATTCAGCAATTCCGCGTCTGCAGGATAAGCGGCCGTGCATTGAAGAAAAATAAGCTGGTCGTTAATGGGCATAACCGTGTTAAATGCCCTTTGAATATCATCCATATTTCCGCCCCCAGTGCTCAGAATAATCGGTTTTCCAAATTTAGCCACATGTTTTAAAAGAGGCGTATTTTTTAGATCGCCCGAGGCTATTTTAAATGCAGGCATTTCTAAATCTGCCAGGAAATCGGCGCTTTTAAAATCAAAGGGGGTGGCAAACATTGTTATATCTATTTTTTTGGCATATTCTTGCAACTCAAGGTATTGTGATCTTCCGAATTCCAACGCTTCCCGATGAGCCCCATAAGTCAACCCGAAACTGTTTTCATTGTCATAAGGTGTATCATAGAGCGTTTTTGTAAAAAGAGACCGGTTGTCGCGTTTTTGGAGCTTGACGGCATCGGCCCCGCATTCTTTAGCCACGCGAAATAAGTCTTTCGCTTTTTCAATACTACCCTGATGATTATGACCTATTTCGGCTACAACGTAACAGTCCGAATCATCACCTATCATTTTATCCTCAATCCATATTTCCTTTTTCATCTCCGCCCTCACTATTTTTATTGCTCTTAAACCATCAAATATGGAAACCCTGTTCCTTGCACATTTTCGAAAAAACAGAATTTTCATTATTCATTAGTTTTTCCCAGGATCCATTTTCAACAATGAATCCATTTTTAACCACATAGATGATGTCACAAAATTTTAATGTCGATAACCGATGTGCAATGAGAATAATGGTTTTCCGACCGAGCAGATTTTCTATACTTTTCATGATCAATCGTTCCGAATATGAGTCCAATGATGACGTAGCTTCATCAAAAATGAGAATGTCCACATCCCGAAATATTTCTCTTGCAATGGCGATTCGTTGTCTCTGACCTCCTGAAAGACGGATACCTTTATCACCCAGTATCTCATCGATTCCTTTTTCTGCTTTCTCAATAAATTCCCAACAATGGCTGGCCATTGCGGATTGTTCAATTTTATTTCTGCACAACGGATCAGTTGAGTCACAATTCCAGAAACTGATATTATTTGCAATGGTATCGTTGAATATCGTCGGTTCCTGGGTTATGTAACCAATTTTGGATCTCAATTGTTTCAAATTCAAATCGTTATAATCAATACTGTCAATAATGAGCTTTCCTGAGGAAGGTCGCAGCAGACCGGATAAAAGATCCATCAAGGTCGTTTTTCCGGATCCGGATTCCCCTGCAATTCCGATGCATTTACATTTGGTAATAAGGAGGTCTACGTCATTTATAACTTTATTTCCATTAAATTCAAGATTGACCTTTTTAAAAATAATATCCTTTTCAAATTCCTTCAGAACAATTCCATTATCCTTTTCTAAATGTTGATCAAGTTGCGCTCTTGCATTTTCAACAACTGCTATTCCGCCTGATAAAGAAAGAAAATTTTGCCACGTTTTTTGCATCGCAGTCGTAAATGATAATATCCGGTTGGCTAAAACCAGCGGAATTATTACCTCTGAAACGGGTTGGTTTTCAATCTTGGTAAGGTAATAAAAGAAGAAGCATAATATTGAAACGACAATAAACTCTAGAGAGGATTTTGTAAATCCTTGCAGCATGGCCGACTGAAATGTAATTTTTCTGATTTTATTAAATATTTCAAAAAGCTTCGAAACAAGTTTTTCAGATCCCGATGTTGCTTTAATATATTTAAAATACTGGATGAATTGGATTAGCCATTGTTGAGATTCCGCATTAAATTGAGAGTGCAGGAGCGATAGTTTTCTGGTCTTACGGCGGATTCCAACATATATAACATATAAAAATAATCCTAGAGATATTACAATTATCGACAGCTTTAAATTGATCGCCAAAGATATCAGCGAGTAAACAACTCCTTTGCAGGCAATCGAAATAAATTCTGAAAACTCCTTAAAAGAACTTTTTAACCTCGTCGCTTCATTATTGATGACATTATTCAAATATCCAATATTTGTTCCTCGATAATAACTGAATTTCATCGCTTCATATTGTCTTAACAATCCTTTACATATCTTTTCTAAAAGCCATGTGCTGATGTTTGCCTGAATAGCTGATTGAAAAAAAACAAAAATATTTTTCAAAAAAAAGAGGGCTGTGATTAATATCAATATAGACCCTAATGTAATTTCAGTATTAAAGTAATTATAGATATTGTTGAAAAAAAGAGATATTTTATCATTTGATATCGTCTTGGTCATGGAAATATTTAACAATGGAATCACAGCGGATATTCCTAAGCCATCGGCAATACCGATCATGAAAACCGACAAAATAAAAAGGAATAATTTGTTCCCCGTGTATTGATAAAAAATTGAGAAATATCTGAAAAAACTTCTAATTATTGATAATTTTAACATTTTTTCTGTTATTCGTTCCCCAATTATTTAGAAACAGCATGATCAATGACATTCAACCAACCCTGGCTTTGTTTGTCGATACTCCATCGGCTTATATAATTTGCTCTTGATTCTAAAGCGCCGGCTTGAAGCTTTTTATAAACCTCGTTATCAGCTAATACTCTGACAATCGCCTCAACGAGGGCATCCCGATCTCCTAATTTTATTATGATCGCATTTTTTTCATCATCAAAAATGTCTCGTATGTTTCCGACATCTGTTAGAATAACCGGTAAACCGCAAAACATGGCTTCCACTGCAGCAGCCGGCATACCTTCCGCATATGAAACCATGATGAACACTTTGGAAGCGTTCAAAAATTTATCAACTTCATTTGAATATCCTAAAAATTCGATACAATCTGAAAGGCCTAAATTTTTTACATGCTCTTCCAGCAAGTTCCTTTCACAACCGTCTCCTAAAATACCGACTTTTATTGGACCGATTTTACTGATAACTTCAGGGATTACCTCAATCAAATTTTTCAGCCTTTTTCTCGGAATCAAGCCTCCAACAAATAACAAATCAAATCGTTTTTCCATCGGACGGTCAAAAAACCTGGCTTCGTCCTGATAATTCTGGATTTCATGGATCCTTTCCGGATGAACCCCCAACGATCTGAGGATTCGCTTGGAATCGGATCCTAAAATAATTACTGCATCAGAATGCCTTAGCGTCCAACTTATAAACGGTTTTTTCCACGGGTTATTTAAAAATAAGTAAATGTCACTCCCGATCACCTGGATTACACTGGGGCATCTTGTCAGACATCCTACAAATGCAACCACCAATCCATGTAGTTGGAGTTGAATACCGATAAGCACATCCAGCTTTTCGGTCAAAATATATTTCAACATTATGTATAGGCGCCATATTTCATAAAGAACTTTCGTTTTACCCCAAATCCCAACCGGATTGATATTTTGAATCTTTTCCAATCCTGCCAGAGGTATTTTCCTGACCAAAATAATTTTGTTTATGCGATCGCTATAATTCAACCCCATCAGTTTTGTTTTTAATTTGTGATCACTCAGAAGTGCAGTCACCAATACATTCATTATTGTTTTAATGCTGTTTTTCTTTGATTAAGCCGTGATAATAAAAAAATTTCCATTGCTTTTGCCATGTTTTCTTTATCTCGTAAAAGCCTTTTTCGAGATTCTTCTACCCTAATTTTCGTCGAAGGATCCCTCAAAAAAAGAGAGGCCTTTTCACAAGCCTCATTGATATCCTCAGCTCTTATCAGAAGTCCATAAGACTCCAGAGAATCAAAAATTCCTGCTTTCAAAGGATTTATCAAAATAGTCGGAATTCCCAACACCGCTGCTTCATTTGCTATGGATCCTCCTTCAGATATACAAATATTCGAAAATGCCAAAACATGATGCAAATCTTCAGGCTGGACTGAGAAAACCGCGGGGTGTTTGATTTTTAACCCATTATTTTCTGTAGATAAAACGATTTTACGGATTCCCATCGAACACAGTCGCTCTATTAAATGTACTATTTTCTCTGATGATGATTTCACATTCAAATGGGTATCATGAGCAGCATTCCATGATACAAACCTTAAAACGCCGTAAGAAATATTTTCTGTCAACCCATATTTTTTGATGATTTCTGGATCGGCTTTAAAATGATCCGGATGAAGATAGGCCAGAGGTTCCAATGAGTTGAGCCTAAAATGTTTTGGTCCAAAGTCTTTTTGATAAACGGTTGATGTAACGATGTAATCCGCAAACGGCAGATATAGTTTTTGTTGCAAGGAAGCATGTTCTGTGTCGTCATGCAGGATCACCGGTATTCTTAAAAGCCAACCGATATGGGTAATCGCAACCGAATGTGCGGACAGCATCAGATCTGGCTTAAACTTTAGGGTTTCTTTCAATGTTCTGAATTCCCGAATGATCAGTTCGGCCATCATTTCTTTAAGATCGTCTCCGGCCCTGCTGATGCATTTGTAAGGCAGACGGTAGACATCGAGGAGATGTGTCATCACATCCTTTTTGCGGGCTAAAATGAGAATTTTATGTCCCTTATGTATCAACCCATTGAATACATGCTTAAATTTATGAACTTGTGCAGGGTGAGAAAATTCAACTAATAGTCGCATAATACAATAAACAGATCTTACCTTATAACTGAATTCAGATCTTTTTCTCCCTGGATTTGTATAGCATTTCTTCCAGGAGTCTTCTATTGACACTTAAAAGATCAACCACAAAAGCAATCATAATGGTTTGAAATCCCATCCCCATTAAAATGCTCGATAAAATCAGAGACTGAATGTGTCCAACGCCACCGACGGTGAAATAGTATATCAAATATCTGACTCCTAAAAGGCAACCTGGAGTTAAAAGAATCAGGCCGATGGTCATAAAAAAACGAAAGGGTCGATATACAACAAAAATCCTAATAATAGTAACAAATGACCTGAACAAATAATTCGGAACGCTTTTAATAAGCCTGGATTGTCTTATCATTTTATTAGTTTTAACAGGGACCCATTCCATGGCGATATTTTTTTGTCCTGCCTGAATGATCGTTTCTATGGTGTAGGTATAATTATTAAATATATTGAATTCTTTTGCTGCCTTACTCGAAATAGCTCGAAAACCGCTTGGGGCATCCGGAATTCTGGTATTACTTGCAATTCTTACAACCCAGCTTCCAATTTTTTGAAATACTTTTTTTGCCAGAGAAAATTCTTTTATATCGTCAATGGGACGTGCCCCGATGACAAAATCAGCTCGATTTTCGAGTATCGGGCGTATTAGTTCCGGAATACTTTCTGCTGAATATTGATTATCCGCATCTGTATTGACAATAATGTCTGCTCCGAGCTCAAGACACGCTCTTATACCTGTCATGAATGCCTTGGCTAAACCAAAATTTCTGGAATGGGAAATGATATGATCTACACCGTGCTCTTTTGCAACGTCAACGGTTTTATCCGTGCTTCCGTCATCAATGATGAGCCATTCAACTTGGTCGATTCCTGCAAGTTCTCTCGGCAATTCTTTTAAAGTGACCGGAAGCGACTCTTCTTCATTAAAACATGGTATTTGTATAATCAATTTAATATTTTTTTTCATCTATTTTTTGTCTTCATTTATGCTTATCGGTTTAAGAAAATATTTTAACCCAAGTTTTCTTTCATCTTTTGAATCCATATGCTTCTTAGGTATGTAGGAAGGAATAATTTTCCATTCTATTGTATCATTTTCAGCAATTTTAAGACTGGCATTAAAAAAATCTGACTGATCAGCAGAAATATCGATTTCTTTAATATCTAAAGAAGAAGACAATATGATTTTCCTTTGTAGCGGAGTTGGATTTGAAAGCTTCCAATCAAATATTGACTTTGGCCAATTTCCTAGTTGAAATGAACCTTCCGAGGCAAGCCATCGATCATCAAACATATCCTTGTGAGATATCCACGGATGGCAATTCTCGGATTTATTGCAAGGCATGATGGCTGCGAGATTTTGCTTGGTCTGATAAACGTTGTAATCTCCTTTAAGCCTTACACCTGACCAATGCTGAATGACCATGACATCAATATTGTTTTTTATAAAATAATCGAAGTCGATTGTCTTCGGCAACGGGAGATTTAAATATGTAATATGGTGATGCAACGGGCGACGATAAAAGACTGATGTCCAAGGTCCTTTTCCGACCAGCAGCCCGATTTTGTATTGTTTGTCCTCAAATTTTTTTAACAATTTATTCATTTCAGACAAATAGTAGTAATTTGGTCGTTTTTTAAATCTTAAAATAGCATTCCATCCATGATTCAGACTATTAAAAGAAATGTAAAATGCCATATATGTTTGCCCTAAAAGGACCACGAAGATGATGGTGGCGACAACTGCCTTTAACGATGATATCGTGAGAGCATAAAAAACATTTTGAAAAAAATACAGGGAAACGATGCTCATAAATGGCGTCAATATAACTGCATACCGATATTGATGAACCGACCATCCCCTCACTATAGGGAAAAAAATGAAATAAACTATTACCGATATAGCGATCAATAGGACCGGAATAGCTTTCGAATCTCTGAACCGCAACATATTGAACCCTGCCGTCATTCCACCGAGACCGAATAAAAGAAGGCTTAAAAATCCAAAAGTCATATAGTCTTCATTGAGCTTCTGGCTTCCGATCCATCTGGTTGCCTTGTCAAATCGCTTTACATATGGGGATTTCAATCCTTCCATGCGGCTTCTGATCTGTTTCTCCATATTTTTCAATCCGGCATTCGTAATCGGATGGAGAATAGGTATGTTTGAACTTGGGTCAAAAACCTGCCAAAAAAGAGCCATGGCTCGAATCAATACGCTCTCGCTCATGGATCGGTTTGTATGTTTTGGGAATGTCTCAAAGACTACTTTTTCAGAAGGTGCCAAAATATTTTTATAGGTTAATAAATTTTGTGCGTAATTGAATCCGCCGATGCCGACCATTGCGACGACTGCCAATAATAATCCGGAAACAACCTTGCTTAACTTTGGTCTCTGGTAGACCATCAATCCTAGAAACAGTACCGCAAGCCCCGGACCCCAAAAAAAAACCGTTCCCTTCGCCCCAACCGCCAATCCTAATCCTAATCCGAAAAGCAAATAGAATTTTGCTGATCCCGTTTTCAGCCCGTCAAATAAAAAATAAATACCTGCAACCAAGCATCCGGTTGTAAACAAATCCGTCTGAGATGTAAACATTTGGCTTGCGCTGTTTGGAATTCCCAAAAAAAACAAAGCAGCGGCCAATGAAAACAATTTCGTAAGACCGACTTTTCTTCCGATTGCAAACGTTGAAATACAGCTCAACACCCCGCCTAAAAATTGTGGAAGGTGAACCAGTGGATATCCCTGATTAAAAAATGATGTCGCCCATAACATCACCAAATCTGCATTAATCGGCATATATAGTTGTCTGGGATCCAGTGCATTATAGTGGTATAGGTTCCTTTCTTGAAGCCAATATCCTATCCTTGGAAGACGGTAATTATTGGAATCAAAATTAAGCGGCAACGTAAAAACACTGGGGATGAAATATATTATCAGGATAATTGTGATGGTGATAATGAGTATTGATGTAAGAAAAGACTCCTTTCCCCAATTTTTTCTATTCGCGACTGTTTTAAAAGGAGTAAATATTGAATTGACAAGACCGGTAAAACTATCGAGGGCGGAAAGGATAAATCGCTTTTTCTGATTTAAAGAAAGGTAGGTATGTACCCCGATCCACAGGAGCAAATGAAAAACCGATATGCACTTCCATGTCAACAGCTTGAAAACACCCATGAGCATTGTTGAGAGCACTACCATGCAAAAAAACATTATACCTGCAGCCACCGCCGTTGAAGTGCTGTCACCAAAATCAAATCTCATGATCCTGAGAATGGAAGCGGAAATGCTTACGATGATCAGGAAATCAATAAAGAAAAATGCAAAAGAGATTGGCTCTAATCCGAGGTATGACGCTCTTTCAAAAAACAATCCCAAACTGCTTCTATACATTTTCATGAAGCTATTTTGAACATAACTGAAGTAACTGACGGAAGGGACGATCCTGACTTCCAATTGAGGATCGTCGCCTTCTGAAACGACCATAAGACCTTTTGAGGAAAAATTAAGCGCTCTTATCTGATTAGCAGGATAGAGAGATTTAAATTGCTCCTCTGTTTTAAATTCAACCGGGGCATATCCGACTTGGGTAAGGGTTATTTGCTTGATTGTCAGGCGCCCGGTATTTTCCATCGGATCAATGCGTAGCTTCTCGACCTCTTTAAAGTCTGAAAGATTAAGCCGATATTCGCTGTTTGTTGGAATGATTTCAACCGAGCAGCTTTTTGTCTCATTAAATTCATCGTTTTCCAACGCCCAGTAAATTTTAAAGTTGTCGGGTGATTCCGTATTCAACGTCACTTCAAGTGATGCGCGGGATGGCTGCCGTATCGAATAGATAAGATGAACCGCAACTGAACATACAATGACTGCAAGGCATATTATTCCGATCTTTAGTAAACGATTCATCTGGTTTGCTCGAATATTCATTCAGCAGGATTTGAAGCCGGTATTAATAGCGTAACAATCCTGCCAAATACAATTTGTCAAAAACGACATGATGAAAAAGATATCTCTTGATATACTTTTCCTGGCTTTCATCGGACAGTCTTTGATCCTGCCAACGCTCCCGCAGACGGTCCATTTCCCTGTTTCCGATATCGTTAATACTCCTGATGCTTTTCATGTTTGCGTGGATCCGCATGGCCCCTAAGAATCTGGGGAGGCGCTTGAATCTCGCCCCTACTGCTCGAAACCGGAGAATGAGATCCCAGTCCATTGCAAACTGAAAACTCTCATCCAGATATCCACCCGTTTTATCCCATATGCTTCTTCTCCAGAAAAGGGTCTCTTGAGGGATAAAATCATGCCATAAAATGGTATAGTTGCAATGCGGGGGTAAAACCCACCGACCGATTTCCATGTTTTTTTCATTGATCAATATCCGATGACCATAGATCACATCGATATCAGCATATCTCTCAAAACACCTAGCAATATAATGAAGGGATCCGGGAAGAAGAACATCGTCTGCATTCAGATACGCCATGATCTCGCCGCCGGTTTCTTGATATCCCTCATTAATGGCAGATGCCTGCCCTTTGTCACTTCTGGATTCCCATCTAAGCAGTTGGTCGCCATATTTTTGTATTATTTCGGTTGTTCCATCCCGAGATCCTCCATCCTGGATGACATATTCCAGACTCGGATAATTCTGGTCCAACACGCTTTTAATGGTATCTTCAATGAAATCGACGCTGTTCAATGATGGTGTCACCATTGAAATTTTAGGATAATTCACACACTCTCTTTTTTTAAAATATTTTCCAGGAATTTTAATCGGTCTTGGCGGGTGAAGATCAAGCCTTCCGACTTTCGGCTTTAACCACGATCTGAATTTTTCAACTTGGACATGTAGCGGCTGAATTGCTCTGATTGTTTTCCTCTCTCTCCAATTCGGATGATCGGGCTAAAAACAACTCTCATCTGCCGGCATAAATTTGGCGTTATAAAAGGGAATATTAAACATGCCCAGAAATGGCGCTTTTTCGTTTTCATAGTCCCAGTTAATCGCCAACGGCCCCAACCACGGGGTTTCATCAACGGTAATTCCTCGATTAGGCAGCGTAATTTTACATAAATTGAAAGAAAACGAATAAAATCCCAGCTCGATCATGCAATCCATCGTCATTTCAAACAACATGTACGAACCTTTTATTGCCCTTAAAGGCTCTATGCTGCTCAGATAAGATCCATTGCAATTAATGATCTGATTATATCGGTTTTTTATCGTCAGCGTGACATGGATCGGCTCTTCGGCAAGTAAGCGATATAACACCTTGAACTTAATTCTCTCTCCTACATTGGCCTTGAGAGTGGTCTCGTTTCGGTCGTTCAGCACTAAAACCGCCAGTAGTTTTGCTTCTTTCGATTCTTCATTTTCAATGCTGTCCGCCGTCCAAACGGCTTTCTCCTTCAATATATCAACAATATTGGATGGTTCCGTATGAATGTGGAATTTTTGTTCGAGATTTTCGTCCAGCACGCATTCATCAGGATAGGATTGCATGGATTCTTCATGATAATAGTGTTGAATGGCTTGTTGACTGGGGCCGAAAAACATGGTTCGACCGTTTTTCAGATAAAGCACCTTGTCGCATAAATCGCGAATCATCGATGAGTCATGAGAAACGAATATCAAAGTGACTCCGTTTTGACGCATGGAAAGCATGTGCTTCATGCATTTTTGCTGAAAGAAAAAATCGCCGACACTCAGGGCCTCATCCACGATCAGAATATCCGGATCCATGCAGGTTTGAACCGCAAAAGCCAGTCGAACATACATTCCGCTTGAGAAGGTTTTAACGGGTTTATCGATGAATTCGCCGATCTCAGCGAAGTTGAGGATTTTTTCGTACCGGGCATCCATTTCTTTCTTGTTGAAGCCCAGAATTGCTCCGTTTAAATAAACATTTTCTTTACCCGTGAATTCGGGATTAAACCCTGCGCCAAGTTCAAGAAGCGCCGTAACACGGCCGTCGACTTTTACGGTTCCTGCCGTCGGCTTTAAAATGCCGCAAAGAATTTGCAACAGGGTGGATTTTCCGCTTCCGTTTCTTCCGATTACTCCAACCGCCTCCCCTTTTTTAACCTCAAACGATACGTCCTTTAAAGCAAAAAAGTGCTTATGGTATTTTTTTTTAAAAGGATGAAATGTTTCTATGATCCTTTCCAAACGGCGATCATAGAGCTTATAGGCTTTCGTAACGTTTTCGACTGCTATCGCAGCTTTTTTCTTCATCACGGACATCACAACACATCGGCAAATTGAGGCTTCAATTTTTGAAAAACTCTGGCTCCAAAAATAAAGATCACTGAAGCCAGGACCCAGAAATATGCGGTTTGTAAGGGATGTACCCAAAAGGGTAAGAAATAAATAAATGTTTCCCGGTATCCCTGAACGATATAAAACATCGGGTTTAACTTTAAAATAAATTGAATTTCAGCAGGCATAATGCGGATATCCCAGAAGATCGGAGTGGCCCAAAAACCGATCTGAAGGAGAACACTCACCATTTGTCCGACATCTCTCATAAACACGTTTAAAGAAGAAACGATCCACCCGAACCCTAACGCCAAGATGATTAAACATGATAGATAATAAAAAAATTGCAGAAAATAAAAACTGAACGGAAGGCCCAAAATCAAAATCAGCCCGATAAGCACGGATAAAAAAATCCCATGGGTTATCAAAGAAGATGCAACTTTAACGACCGGCAATATTTGGGATTGAAACAATGTCTTTTTAATCAAATGTGCGTTGGCGACGAGAATATTAGCGGAACCATTGACAATATCTGCAAAAACGATCCAGGCAGCCATGCCGGCCGTCAACCATACCACAAAGGGAACATTTTCGGTGGGTTTTACCCTGAACCCGACGCTGAATACCAACCATAAGATCAAAATCAAAATCAATGGGTGGATGAAAGTCCAAATAAAACCGAGAAGTGATCCGATATATTGGGTTAGAATTTCTCGTTTTGCCATTGAAATAATCAGGTGTTTTTGCGAGATGATCAGGCGCATAAAAAAATAAAAGCTCTTAAGCATCAATCAAATCTTTATTCAATAGATAATTTCTATCATATCAATAAGATACCGTTCATATGGAGATTCGACCCGGCATGATATTTTCTTTTTCCAACAGAGCGAGGGTTTTTTGGGCAGCCTCCTCAGGGGTCATTTCATTCGATCGAATAATCAGATCCGGAGATTCAGGAACTTCGTAAGGAGAGGAAATCCCCGTAAATTCCTTTATGACTCCTTCTCGCGCCAACTTGTATATCCCTTTTTTATCTCTTTTTTCACAGACCTCCAAGGGACACTGGACATATATTTCAAAAAAGTCTCCAGCGGCAAAACAGGCTTTCAGCTTCTGACGGTCTTTCCGAAATGGGGAAATAAAAGCTGTAATGGCGATGATCCCCGCATCTATAAAAAGCCGGGTCATCTCGCCGATACGCCGGAGATTTTCCGTGCGGTCGGTTTGTGAAAACGCCAGGTCGGCGCATAGACCATGGCGTACGTTATCACCGTCAAAGACGTACGTTGAACATCCCCTGTCATGAAGCAGCTTTTCCAGAAGATGGGCGATGGTGGATTTTCCCGAGGCCGAAAAACCGGTAAACCAAACGACCGCCCCTTTGTGACCGTGAAGCCGTTCACGATCGTTGCGCGATACGAATCCATCAAACCGAATGCAGTTGTTTGAATTAGCTTTTTTCATGATACCTTTGAAACTGAATTTAGATCTTTATCGGATAGAATGCTTCGAAAATACTCAATTGATTTTTCCATACCCTCTTGTAAACCCATTCGAGTTTCCCAACCAAGTTTTTCACGGGCCAGATGAACGTCTGGGCGGCGTTGGACAGGATCATCGACAGGAAGATTCGCAAATACTATCCTGGATCGAGAACCGGTAAGGGTGATGATCTTTTTCGCAAGCTCCATCACCGTATATTCGTCAGAGCTTCCCAAATTTACCGGACCGATGAAGTCGTCCGGTCCGTTCATCATGCGGATCATTCCGTCGATCATGTCGTCAACGAAGCAAAAAGAGCGTGTCTGGGAGCCGTCGCCGAAAACCGTCACATCCTGGTTTTTAAGAGCCTGGACAATGAAATTGCTCACCACCCGGCCGTCGTCGGGGTACATTCGAGGACCGTAGGTGTTAAAGATCCGAACCACGCGGATGTTCACCTGGTTTTGTCGGTGATAATCAAAAAAGAGCGTTTCCGCACAACGCTTTCCCTCATCGTAACAGGACCTGGGTCCGATGGGATTCACATTTCCCCAGTAGGATTCTTCTTGGGGATGTACCGTGGGATTTCCGTATACTTCGCTGCTGGAGGCCTGGAGGATCTTGGCCCGAACCCGCTTGGCCAGCCCCAGCATGTGGATGGCGCCCATGACCGAGGTTTTCACGGTCTTGACCGGATTGTACTGGTAATGCACCGGAGAAGCCGGGCAGGCGAGGTTATAAATCTCATCCGTTTCGATGAATATGGGATGGACCAGATCATGGCGGATCAGCTCGAAGTTCGGTTTTCCGACGAGATGTGCGATGTTTTTCTTGGTGCCGGTGAAAAAATTGTCCAGGCAAAGCACGTCATGCCCTTCGCCCACCAGCCGGTCACACAGATGCGAGCCCAAGAAGCCGGCGCCGCCGGTAACCAGAATTCGTTTCTGCCTGTGCATTTTTTCCGATCTTTCTAAAAATGGGTCAGGGGCGGTTTTCCGACAGGATAGACATTGAATCCGATCTGAAACATCGCTTTATGATCAAGTATATTTCTCCCGTCAAAAATAAAAGTCGGATGAACCATAGAGTTAAAAATTTTCTCAAAATCAAGTGTCTGGTAGAGATCCCACTCGGTCAACACGGCAATGGCATGGGTTCCGCTGGCCGCCTTGTAAGGGTCCTCGATATACTTTACCTGCTGGTCGATTCCGCTTAAATCAACTTTAGCGTTTGACAGGGCCTTGGGATCGGTAATGATGAGCTCAGCCCTTTCTTCCAAAAGCCTTTTCGAAATAGATATTGCCGGGCTTTCCCTGGTGTCCCCGGTATTGGCTTTGAAGGCAAATCCGAAGATACAAATTTTTTTCCCCGCCAATGTGTTAAACATGGCATTGAGCATGTTGAGGACGAAGCGCTCTTTCTGATGGTTGTTGATTTTGACAACCCCTTCCCAGTAGTCTGCGACTTCGTCAAGACCGTAATTTCGACAAAGATATACAAGGTTAAGAATATCTTTCTGGAAACACGATCCTCCGAAACCGACGCTGGCGTTGAGAAACCGATTTCCGATCCGGTTATCCATTCCGACGGCCTTGGCCACTTGGGTCACATCGGCGTCAGTTTTTTCACACAAGGCCGAAATGGCGTTGATTGAAGAAACCCGTTGCGCCAGAAAAGCGTTGGATACCAGCTTGGAAAGTTCGCTACTCCAAATATCACAGGTAAGGATTCGGTCCCGCGGAACCCATCGGGTATAGATATCGACAAGAGACTCTTGTGCCTTTAGACCTTCCGGTGTCCGATGAGAACCGATGAGAATTCGATCCGGGCTTTCCAGGTCTTTTACAGCGCTTCCTTCCGCTAAAAACTCCGGGTTGGAAAGGACTTCAAATCGGTTAGTTCTGCTATTTACCTTGAGAATCCGTTCCATAGCTTGGGCGGTTTTCACCGGTAAGGTGCTCTTTTCAATAATTATTTTCGCAGACTTAGAATGCTCTACAATTTGCCGGGCAGTCTTTTCCCAGTATTGTAGGTCGGCGGCCATACCGCTTCCGGCACCAAAATTTTTAGTGGGTGTATTGACGCTGACAAAAATAATGTCGTTTTCCCGAATGCCCTTTTCAATGTCGGTGCTGAAAAAAAGGTTCTTCCCTCGCACGGCCTCCACAATGGCATCGAGTCTCGGCTCGAAAATAGGAAGCCGATCCGAGTTCCACTGGGCGATCTTATCCGGGTTGATATCCACAACCGTCACCTGGTAATCGGGGCATTTGAAAGCGATCATGGCCATGGTGGGTCCGCCTACGTAGCCCGCACCGATACAAAGAATCTTTTTTTTAAGTTCCATCGGCTCTTTTCCCAATGCTCCTCTGAAGCGATTTATCCCATAACCGCGATTTTATGATGTGGGATCCCTTTTGAAAGAAGTGTTTCCAGCTTTTGGTTCCCCGTCTCCATCTCCGTGAGAACCACTTTGTCGAAAGCGTATTTCCGGATGGCATCCACACTTTCCAGAGTGAATCCAAGAAAAGACTCCCCTGTCCGACCATCATCCAGAACAGCGACGAGACGGATCGCGGTCTCCTGCAAGGAAATAAATGCGATTTCGGCCAGTTCTCCTGCTCCGTAGAAGATTACGCTGTCTCCTCCCTGTTCCTCGATGCGGGTGAAAATGTCTTGGAGCTTGGCGCGGGCTTTCCGATAAAACTGAAATGAAAAATGGATATAATCATAGGTCAGGCGGGTTTTTTCAGCTATCCCTTTTGGGGTAAGGATATACATGACCCGATTCTTGGGGATGGTCGTGATCTTGAAATACCCCTTGTGGGCCAGGCGCTTCACGAAGGCATTCACCAGCCCCAGCGAGATATTGAGCTTCCGTGCCAGGTCCCGTTGGCTTGGGGCGTGGTTGTTTTCGATCTCTTCAAGAAGCTTTAACGTTCGTAGGTCTCGGTGATCCATAATTATTCAGGGATGATGTGAAAAAATCGCTTGTTGAGACCTTTGAATAATTCCAAATTTGTCATTCCGGTGAAAATCGGAATCCAGTAATTTCAATATGTTATGGATGCCTGATCAAGTCCGGCATGACGGGAAAGAGTCGTGTTTCAAAGGTCTCTTTATCTATTTGGGAGAACGGGCGATGCAGAAAAGCTCCGCTTGGTGGGTTGCATCGGACTCGAGTCAAATCCGTCCGATAAAACTCATAAAATTGATCGTTCAGTTTTTGTACGTTCGGGAATTGAACATATCTGGTAAGTTCTGTCAAGGGAAAAATGTTTATTTGTTCTCTACACACGGGATTATTTGGATTGATGTGTCAGCCGGAGTGCGTTGGAATCTCCAGGTACATAATCGGCCCGCTGGGCAAGACGGTATTCCGTGGAGGAGCCCCGTTTCTCTACAACTCAGCAATTTTATGTTGACACACTCCGACAGTCTTTGTAGTTTTTTACATTTATATTATATAGGATGCTTGAAACAGCCAGGCCTTTTCAATCCCCCCAAAACATCTTTAACAGCCAAAGAGACAAGGAGGTTTCCCCATGAAGCGCGTGGCCACTGTCGGATTGACCTTTTTCTTGGTGCTCTGTGTTTCCATTGCCTTTGCCCAAAAGCAGGTCCGCCTTTCCATTGCCACCGGCGGTACGGGCGGCGTGTACTACCCCATGGGTGGCGGGATGGCCAATATCATCTCAAAACACATTCCATACGCCGAGGCGACGGCAGAGGTGACGTCGGCGTCAGTGGACAACTGCCTCCTGGTGGGTGCCAAGAAAGCCGACATGGCTCTTATTATGGCCGACGTCGGATGGGACGCCCTTGAGGGAAAAGGAAAGTTCAAGGAAAAGCTTCCCATCATGACTCTTGCCGTGCTCTATATCAACAACATGCACGTCGTTACTCTCCAAGGAAAGGGGATCGACAAGGTCCCAGACCTGAAAGGCAAGAGGGTTTCTACAGGCTCCCCGGGAAGTGGAACAGAGGTGAAGGCCCTCAGAGTTCTCGAAGCCTACGGCCTTGATCCCGATAAAGACATGACCCGGGATCGATTGGGTGCTTCGGAGTCTGCGGGTGCGCTCAAGGACGGCAAAATTGATGCCTATTTCTGGGACGGGGGTCTGCCGACCGCTTCGGTAACCGACCTCGGCGCCACGCCCGGCGTCAAAATCAAACTTATATCCCATGCGGACGCCGTCCCTAAAATGACAGAGAAATACGGGCCCCTCTATTTCAAGGGTGTTATCCCGGCCAAGATGTATCCGGGCCAAGATCAGGACGTGAGCATCGCCCGGGTGTCGAACCTGCTCATCTGCAACAAAGACATGAAGGACACGGTCGCCTATGACATCGTGAAGACTCTTTTTGAGCACAAACCGGAACTGGTGGCGGTTCACAGAATGGCTGAGGAGCTCGCATTGGAGCCCCAGGTGGACGGATCACCCCTTCCCTTCCATCCTGGTGCAATCAAGTATTTCAAAGAGAAAGGACTGAACCTGAAGTAATTGAAAAAGAAAATCCGGCCCCTCTTCGCGTGGATAGTCTTCTTGATCGCAGCGGGAGGGGTTTTTCTTTTTTCAAAGACCATCACGGTTCTTGCCTTGAGAAATCCGGATGATCGGAATTCCTTTTATTTTAACGTGGCCCCTTCAGAGCAGATGACCCTGTGCTACACCAACTCCATATACAACGCTCCCGTCGAAGAAGTATTCGAAGTGAAGAAAGGCGACATTGTTCTGAAGGCGGTGAGAACCGCTTCTCCTGCCGTGATGGAGTATTACGGTTTTGATGGCTCCGGACCGGTTCAAACCATGAACAGAAATTTAGGGCAGGCTTTTTGGATTAAAGCAAGTATGAGACAAGATCAAAGTCTCAGGATCGGCGATAAAATTATCGACTTGCACGCCCTGGGAAACCGGGGAGATCGGATTCAGATCTGTGTGGAGGATGTTTCGCTCGCATTCTTTCTTCGATCCGGAATATTTCGCCGCCAGGACCTCGATGCATCCATAAAGAAGCCGTGATAAAAAGGGGAAGAGCGGTGGAAGAAAAGCGGAAGACCGACTCTGAGGAAGAGATCATATCAGAAGATGCCCTGAAGAAAGCGGAAAAATACATTGAGGAAGAAGAGGGCCCATCCCGAAGATTGTCGGGGAAAACGGACCTCTTCGTCACGGCGGTAGCGGTCGGGATGTCCCTCTTTCACCTCTACGCGGCTGCGGGCATCGTGATGACCCAGATTCTCAGGGGCATCCATGTCATGTTTGTCCTCTTCCTGACCTTCTTGGTCTTTCCTTCCATGAAAGGCCTGAAGAACCGCATCCTCTGGATTGATGTTCTCCTCTCCATCCTCGGCATCGCCGTCGTCGCTTACATGCTTGTTGATTTCGAGGACTTTATTTACCGCTCGGTCGTGCCCACCTTCTGGGACCAGTTTTTCGGGATCATTCTCATTCTGTTGGTACTCGAAGCAACCCGGAGAACTTCGGGTTGGATCATGCCGGCCATCGTCATCGCCTTTTTGGTTTACGCCATGGTCGGGCAGGAACTGCCGAAACCCTGGACCCACCGGGGTTATGATATCGGCCGCATCGTAGGGCACATGTACATGACCCTCGAGGGCATCTTCGGTGTTCCCATTGACGTCTCATCCACATTTATCATCCTTTTCACCATTTACGGAGCTTTCCTGGAGTTCTCCGGAGCCGGAAAATTCTTCATCGATTTCTCCCTTGCCGCCATGGGCGGAAAGCCGAGCAGCGCGGGGCGAACCGTTACCCTCGCCTCTTTTCTTCTGGGCGGCCCTTCCGGGAGCGGCGTAGCGACCACAGTGACCTTGGGATCGGTGGCCTACCCCATGCTCGCCAAGGCGGGCTACAGTAAGGATGCCGCAGGAGGTCTCCTTGCTGCGGGCGGCATCGGGGCCATCCTCTCCCCTCCTGTTCTCGGCGCAGCCGCTTTTCTCATTGCCGAGTTCCTCAAGCTCACCTACCTGGATGTCATCCTCATGGCAACGATCCCGACCTGCCTCTACTATTGGTCCATCTTTCTCATGGTGGAGCTGGATGCCAAGAAGTTTGGGGCTAAGCAGGTAACCTTTGACAAGACCTATACGATCGGTCGGCTTACCTATCTCTATGGCTTCCATTTCCTGTCCTTGATCGCGATTGTGGTCATCATGCTGGTGGGGTATACGCCTATTTTGGCGGTTTTCTGGGCTACCGTCATTGCCTTTGCCGCAAGTTTCATCCGAAAAGACACGGCCCTTTACCCAAGAAAACTCATTCGGGCTTTGAGAGGAGGATCCATCGGGGTTCTCAGCGTGGCCTCGACCTGCGCCGCGGCCGGGATTATCGTGGGGGTGGTCACATTAACCGGTTTGGGCCTGAAGTTCAGTTCCATCATTATTTCCTACGCAGGAGGAAGCCTCCTCCTGACCGCGATCTATACGGCACTGATCGTCTGGGTCATCGGGCTGGCTGTCCCGGTAACGGCCTCCTATATTATCTCCGCGGTCATCGCTGCTCCGGCCCTCATTCTTCTCGGAGTTCCGGATTATGCTGCCCACATGTTTGTTTTCTATTATGCCATCCTTTCCGAGGTTTCTCCTCCCACAGCCCTTTCCTGTTTCGCGGCAGCGGCTCTGACAGGTGGGAATCCATACAAGACGACCATCTATGCCTGGAAATACACCCTTCCTGCCTTTGTGGTCCCCTTCATGTTCACCCTGGACCCCAAAGGCGTCGGCCTGCTTCTCAAGGGTCAACCTTTGGATGTGGTCTGGACCGTGGTGACCTCCTTCATTGGACTTACGGCACTGGCCGGAGGGGTGGAAAACTGGCTCTTCAAAAGAACCACCCTATACGAGCGTCTCATGCTGATCGCCGGCGGCCTTCTGCTGATCTACCCTGCTGCACTCTACGATGCCATCGGCATCACCCTGATAATTGCAACGATCATCTCTCAGAAATTCCGAAAGGATTCGCTTGAATAGGCCTTCGTGGCGATGCCGTAGACTGCTTTTGGATTCAGGCTTTACCATCCTCTCATCGACTCAAGCCGGATGAGAGCTTTCGATCATAAAGAGTCGCTGATGGGTCTAAAAACGAATCCGACAACATCAACGGGTTGATAACCCAGCACAAGGAAACATACACGAAACTGCCGAAGCTGAGTTAAACAAAGGGACCACAAGCACCGGGAGTAACCAGCAGAAGGCGCACAATCATCCATGTAGGAGAATTCAATGCACCCCAAAAAGAGATCATCCGATGGCCAGCGACTAGACCAAATCGTTGCCGAGGCACGACGCCACAGGGAACAACAGGAAAAGAGCTATCGGGAACGGGCACTGAAACTGTTCCCGTCGATCTGCGCTCGTTGCGGTCGGGAATTTTCGGGCAAACGGTTGCGCGAGCTCACGGTGCACCACAAAGATCACAACCATGACAACAACCCTCCCGACGGCAGCAACTGGGAGTTGCTTTGCCTTTACTGCCACGACAACGAACATGCCCGCCAGGCAGTGGCAGATGCCTACGATACATCCTCATCGGACCGCGAACAGCCGTTATCTTTCGATCACAAACCCTTGGCGGAGTTAGAGGCGCTGATAAAAAAGATGAAAGATGAGATTTAAAAAACAATGCTGGGCGTCAACCGATTGAGCCCTTCCGCCCCCGCCGGATAGCCATTGACAAGAATAAATGGCCGGTTTAGTATATCGACAATCTTTTCAACAAGATGCCGCTCAGATACCTTAAGGAGAATACAATGAACCTTAAAGCTAAACTGTATGAAGAACACCACAAACAAGTTGCACAGCAGAACCTTGCCGCCCGCATCGCCCTGCTTAAAACTCAAGGCGCTGGCCAGCCAACGATTGAAAAGGATGTGCTGGTCAGAAAACTGAAAGCCGATATTCGCAAGGCCAATCGTCGGCTGACACAGGTGACGGCCCAGGAAAAGCTCATCGCCCAGAAGCTGCAACACAAAGAGGAAAAGGCGGCCGCTAAGAAAAAGCAGGCCAGCGAACCGGTCGAGGCCCCCACCGCTAAAAAAGCCGCTGCCAAAACCGTAAAGAAAGAGAAAAAGTCCAAAGAAAAGAAACAGGCCCCTGCCAAGCAGGAGTAAATACTACGGCTTCGCCCTTGGACGCATTGGATCTGGGGCATCCTCGGTTTTTGCAACAGCAGGGTAAAGATCAGCGAATAATAATTCCGGTGAAGGAACGCCTATGATATAAAGGATATGAGTCAAAAGGTAAAACCATTCCCACAAAACATGCTCCATAGTAATTCGTCGTCCTACGGCGAAAAAGGCGTTTGAGATTGACGGGCAGGAACCAGCGGCTTTGATTTGAAAAGGAAGCAACTTTATGGATTTTTCAAACATGAGCATATCCGATTGGATTATCAAAGCTGCAATCTTCGGCGTGCTGGCTTTTGCCGTGGTCGGCACCTTTCAAAATATCTTTGCCGCCATAAAAAAGAGCCGGGAAAAATAATCGTCGCCAAAAGGGTCCACACCTGCTTGGCTTTGTATTCTTATGATTATCAAGCTCATTTTGAAAATTCGATACCTGGGTTAAACTTTGTCCGGATTTTGAATTTTCAAACTCTGATGGCTTCGTAAAAAGTCCAATTTCTGCGTTGCGCTTCATCCCATTGCGATTTCGACGTACGATAAGTACGACTCATCACACGGGATTCGCGACGCCTTGAACTTGAACTTTTTACTTTGCAATCTGATTTTCGACTTTTTACGAGTTCATCAAACTCTGCATGATTGAAATTTATGACTCCGACTTTATAATATGTTTTTACTTTAAACATCAATTGCATTATCCAAAAAGGATGGAACCACATGAAAAAATCATTTGGAGCAAAAACGCTCATCTTTCCCACACCAGTCTGGTGCGTGGGCTCTTACAACACCGGCGGCAATCCCAACGTAATGACCATTGCGTGGGGAGGCATTTGTTGTTCCAAACCGCCATGTGTAACCATTTCCCTTCGCAAAGCCACCTATACCTATGGCAATATCATAAATAAACAGGCATACACATTGAGTGTTCCTTCAGTCCAATATATTCATGAAGCTGATTATTTTGGTATGGCATCTGGCCGGAATGAGGATAAATTCAAGAAAACCGGTCTCACACCGGTCAAATCTGAGATGGTCGATGCACCATATGTGGGGGAATTTCCGATGATTTTAGAATGCAGGGTGATTCATCACTATGAAATCGGGTTACACACCCACTTCGTGGGCGAGATTTTAGATGTTAAGGTAGATGAAAGCATGCTCGGTGATGATGGGAAGCCGGATATCAATAAAATTCAACCCATTGTCTATAGCCCTGAGGGCCAGCGTTATAATGGTATTGGAGCATTCATTGGAAAAGCGTTTGAGGTCGGAAAGAAGTATCTGTGACCTCATCGGTGACTTCATGAACCGGACAGTTTATGCGTTATAAATCCGGATAGCTTATTTGTTCTCTACAGGACGCATGTTCATTGTTGACAACCACGGAAGTGGGTGCTATCGGTCTGACCGTTGTCGAGGGCGAAGCACCGTTCCTAATACATTAGGGCAAGCGAACAGCCGGACCACAATCAAGCCCTCAGGCAACCGCTGACCCCTTAAAGCGTGCCTTTATAACAAGGATCTCAAGCCGTGATCGGAGAAAATTTCATACACGGATGGTCAAGATCGGGGGACCGGAAAGTGGTATTTTTTTGCACCGGTGATCGTGAAATATTTCTTGACCATGGTCCCGATGCCCGGTATATGGCACGCATCACGAAATGAGTTTTTGTTGATGGCGTTGGGCGACTGGTTCCCTGGTGTTGCTGCTGTGAATGGAGGAAAAGCTTCCGGATACTGAGTTGCTGGTGTCGATGGTGGGTGTAACTCAGTTGCAGGGTTTGCTTGAGAAGGTAGCATGGCGGTCCAAATAGACGCGGGATGATGATCGATATAACCGGGAAGAGCTCGAAATCGGATTGAGGGAATGAGCGAATATATACCTGTCTTGATCATGTTGTTCCTGGCGGCGGCGACGGCTGCGGGAATGATTGTAGCCACCTCCCTGATTGGCCCCAAGAAGAAATTCGCAGACAAGATGGAGCCTTTTGAATGCGGGGAGAGTCCGATCGTTTCTTCGAAGCAGCGGTTTTCGGTAAAATTTTATCTGGTGGCGCTGTTCTTCGTCATCTTCGATATTGAAGCAGTTTTCGTCTATCCGTGGGCGGTGCTGTTCAAAAATCTCGGCTGGTTCGGCTTCGTTGAAATGATGATATTCATCTTCATTCTGACGATCGGCTTGATTTACGTGTGGAGAAGGGGGGCGTTGGAATGGGAATAACGCTGGGAAAAAGTGGCGCCTCTCAGAAGGCCATCCCAAGCGGGTCCGCTTCGGCCGGCCCCGAACGGCTTTTGGACGGCAGCGTGGTTCTGACCAAACTGCAGGCCGCCGTCAATTGGAGCAGAAAGTATTCCTTCTTCCTTTATCCTTTTGTGACGGCCTGTTGCGGCATGGAATTCATGTCCGTGGCCGGCCCCAAGTACGACCTGGACCGTTTTGGCGCCGCATTGCCGCGGTTTTCTCCGCGCCAGGCCGACCTGCTGATGGTGGTCGGCACGATCAGTCACAAGCAGGCTCCTATTCTGGTCAAGGTGTACAATCAGATGGCCGAGCCGAAATGGGTGTTCGCGTTTGGAGTATGCGCGATATCCGGTGGATTTTACGACAATTACTCGGTGGTGCAGGGGATCGATACCTTGATTCCGGTGGACGTGTATGTGCCGGGTTGTCCGCCGCGGCCGGAAATGGTGCTGGACGGCCTGCTGACGCTGCAGGAGAAGGTCGCCAAGGAACGCTGGTCCGATTGGCCGCGCGGTGCGGCGCCGGTGACTTCGATGTTGAAGAAGCAGGAATGAACCCTTAGGAAGTTTTCGTTCATGGATGCAAGCGTGACCCTTAAAAAGCTGGCACAACGGTTTTCCGGCTCGATCCTGGAAACCCGGTCCTATCGAGGCGACGACACCGCGATTGTAAAGAAGCAAGATATCCTCGAAATCTGCATGTTCCTGAGGGATGATGAAGAGCTTCTTTACAACTTCATGATGGATCTAACGGCGGTGGATTACCTGGGCAGAGAGCCTCGGTTCGAAGTCGTCTACCATATGTATTCCTTGAAACATAACCGACGGGTGCGGATCAAGGCGGGGGTTTCCGAGTCCGATTGCACGATCGACTCCATTGTTTCCGTCTGGGTCGCCGCCGATTGGTTCGAACGGGAAGTGTTCGATATGTACGGGATCACCTTCAAGGGGCATCCGGAGCTGAGGAGGATTCTTCTTTACGAAGGCTTCGAGGGGCATCCCTTGCGGAAGGACTATCCCATTAAAAAGAGGCAGCCCTTAATCGGGCCGGTTAATTAACACTCCAACGGGTCGTTTCGAGACATGTCCGATTTAGCCAAAGATCTGCACACCGAACACATGGTGATCAACATGGGTCCGTCGCATCCGGTGACCCATGGCACAGTGAAGTTCCTGGCGACCCTCGACGGGGAGACCATCGTCGATCTCAAGGTGGACATCGGGTACCTCCACCGGGGGTTCGAGAAGATGTGCGAGAACGGCACCTGGCAGCAGGTGATCCCTTACACCGACCGGCTGAATTACGTATCGCCCCTGATCAACAACGTGGGCTATGCGCTGGCGGTGGAAAAGCTGATCGGCATTGAGGTCCCGGAACGGTGCCAGTATCTGCGGGTGATCGCCTGTGAGCTGTCGCGGATCGCCGATCATTTAACCAATGTCGCCGCCAGCGGGCTCGAACTCGGCGCCTTCACCGCCTTCCTCTATTTTGTGGAAGCGCGGGAACTGGTGTGGGACCTGATCGAGATGCTGTGTGGGGCGCGGGTCACCGTCAACTATGTACGGATCGGCGGTCTCAAGAATGATCTGCCCGACGGCTTTCAGGAAAAGACCCGGCTGGCCTTCAAGGAGTGCCGGCGCTTGTGGGAGGATGTGGACAAGCTCCTGACCAAGAACCGGATCTTCATCGACCGGGTGAGAGATGTCGGGGTCATTCCGGCGGACGAAGCCATCGCTTATGGATTTACGGGCCCCTGCCTGCGGGCCTGCGGGGTCCCTTACGATGTGCGCAGGGCGCAGCCGTACCTGGTTTACGATCGGATGGATTTCGAGATCCCGATCGGTGAGAAGGGCGACAATTTCGACAAGTACCTGGTGCGAATGGAAGAGATCCAACAGAGCATGCGGATTGTCGAGCAGGCCTTGAGCCAACTTCCTGACGGACCCATCAATCTCGACCTGCCGCAATATCGGATGCAGCCCAAGGAAGACATTTACCATCGGATCGATTCCCTGATCTTTCACTTCAAGACTGTTATCGATGGCATCAAGCCGCCTCCCGGCGAGGTCTATGCGGCCGTCGAAGGAGCCAACGGCGAACTCGGATTCTATCTTGTGAGCGATGGCAGCGGGAAGCCCTACAAATGCCGGGTAAGACCGCCTTGTTTTGCCCTCACCGCCGCCATGCCCAGGCTGATGAAGGGGAGGCTGATCGCCGATATCGTCCCCACATTCGACATGATCAACATGATCGGCGGAGAATGCGATAGATAGCCATGGTTGCAGACCTGATCGAGTCCCTTGCAAAAATTATATTCGTATTCAGCGTAAACCTGGGCTTTTTTGCCCCCGTGTTGGGATGGGTCGAAAGAAAGCAAAGCGCGGTGATGCAGGACCGGATCGGCGCGAACCGGGCGGCCATCTTCGGCTTCACCGCGATCGGCCTGTTCCATTCCCTCGCCGACGCCATCAAGGTCCTCGCTAAGGAAGACTTCATCCCCAGCGGCGCCAACAAGTTCTTCCATACCCTGGCGCCGTTCATCTGTCTGGTTCCGGCGATTGTCACCTTCAGTGTGGTTCCCTTCGGCGGCCAGTACGATCTGTTCGGGCATCGTGTCAACCTGGTGATCGCCGACCTGGATGTGGGCATCCTGTTCGTTTTCGCTCTGGCCTCGCTCGCCACCTACGGGGTGGTCCTCGCCGGTTGGTCTTCGCGCAGCAACTGGTCGCTGTTGGGCGGCTTGCGGGCGTCGGCGCAAATGCTTTCCTATGAAGTAGCCATGGGCCTCACCATCATCGGTGTGATCATGGTGTACGGTTCCCTGCGGCTCACAGAGATCGGGGCCCTGCAAGAAAATTTCTTCCACTGGGGCATTTTTCTCCAACCTCTTGGTTTTGTGTTGTTCATCACCTGCGCCATTGCCGAAAACAAGCGGGTGCCGTTCGATATGCCCGAGGCGGAATCGGAACTGGTGGCCGGCTACTTCACCGAATACAGCGGCCTCAAGTTCGTCATGTTCTGGATGGGGGAATTTCTGGAAATCGTGACCATCAGTGGGATCGTGACCACCCTGTTTTTCGGTGCCTGGCATCTCCCCTTCGTGAGCGATCAGAAATTATTGTCCCTGTTCCAGTTCGCGGGACCAAACGGCTCCGCCCTGCTGGCAATGCTGGTGAACGTTGCCACTTTCTTCGCCAAGATTATTTTCTTCATCTGGCTGCAAATGACCATTCGTTGGACGCTTCCGCGCTTCCGTTACGACCAGGTCATGAGGCTGTGCTGGAAGATGCTGCTGCCGCTTGCACTCATCAACATTCTGATAACCGGGCTGGTGGTTCTGGTGCTATGAGCAAGATGACAGGTTCTGAGCAATCCCAATATCATCCGCTGGTGGGAGTCCCTTCGGCTACGCTGAAGCCCAAGAAGGTGAGGAAGAACGTGGAGCTCACCTTGTGGGAGAAGCTGTACCTTTTCGAAGTACTGCGGGGCCTGTACGTCACCAGCAAGCATTTCGTGATCAATATGATCGGCTTCGTCTTCCCGCCGGCCGGCAAGAAGCGCAAGGTGTTCACCGTCTACTATCCGGAAGAGCAGGTCGTGCTGCCTCCCGCGTATCGCGGTCGGCCGGTTCTGGTGGCCGGTTTGGACGGAGCCGAGAAATGCGTGGCCTGCGGCCTGTGTGAAATAATGTGTCCGGCCAAGGCCATCACCGTCATGGCCGGGGAAAGGGCCGATGGCGATCGCTATCCGCTGAGCTACACCCTCGACATGTCCCGTTGCGTCTATTGCGGCTATTGCGAGGAGGTTTGCCCGAAGGAGGCCATCGTCATGAGTTCGGAATACCGGGGGTTGGCGCAACGGGACCGGAGCCTCATGCGTTATTCGAAAGAACAACTCCTCAGGCCCGAGGACAGTGTGAAGGCTCGTTTGGAATACATCAGGAGGATTTACTCCAAATGCAATTATTGATTTTCTCCGCCTTCTCTGTCGGTGCCGTGGTCTCGGCGCTGCTGATGGTGACCAACAAGAGGCCGGTGCGCGCCGCCATGAGCCTGGTCGCGACCATGTCCTTTCTAGCTGGATTGTACGCGCTGCTGGATGCGCATCTGATCGCGGTGCTGCAGCTGATCGTGTATGCCGGCGCCATCATGGTGCTGTTTCTGTTCGTGATCATGCTGCTCAATCTGGAAGAAAAGGAAGGGAAACTGGGAGGCAATGTCATTCTGCTGCAAGTCTTCGGCGTGTTGGTGGTGGGCTTGCTGCTGGTTACCATGGTGAGTCTGTTCCAGGCGAACGGTTCGCTGGCAGCGCTTGGGAACGTGGACGAAGCGTTCGGCACCACGAAGGCGGTGGGGAAGATGCTCTTTACCGAATACCTGTTGCCTTTCGAAATCGCCTCCGTGTTGTTACTCGCAGCAATTGTCGGCGCGGTCATCCTAGCCAAAAGGAGGATTGATGACTCTGGGCGCGATTGAGTCGCCGTCCGGGTCATGAATGGTAGCCTATGGTTTCATTGAACTCATACTTAATGTTGGGTGCTGTGCTTTTTTCGATCGGCGCGGTGGGAGTGTTCACACAACGCAACGCCTTGATCATCTATATGTGCATCGAGTTGATGTTGAATGCCGTCAATTTGACCATTGTCGCTTTCTCGCGCTTTCTCAACAACCTGGATGGTCACGTTTTCGTGTTCATGATCATGACCGTCGCTGCGGCTGAGGCGGCTGTGGGATTGGCCATCATCATTTCGCTTTTCCGGAACAAAGCGACCGTGAACGTGGACGAAATCAATCTAAGTAAAGGTTAACGAAAACGTGGAAACCATTCTGTCCATAAAACCATTGCTGGCCGTGCTGGCGTCTCTTCTTTCGGTGCCACTGATTCTGGGGACCGCGGATCGGCCCAATGTGCGCGAGTTCTGGTCCATCCTTGCCGGCGTCGTGAAATTTTCCATCGTCATGTCCATGGCGCCGGCTATCTTTTCCGGGCACAACATCGAATACACCCTGGTGAGCGGCTTCTACCAGGGGATCGATATCAAGTTCCGAGTCGACGCCTTCGGCCTGCTATTTGCGACGGTTTCATCGTTCCTCTGGATCGTTACCACCTGCTACTCCATCGGTTACATGCGGGCCGGCAAGGAGCATGCACAGACCCGCTACTATAGCTGCTTCGCGGTCAGCATGTCGGCCACCATGGGCGTCGCCTTTTCCGCCAATCTGGTGACCCTGTTCGCTTTCTACGAAATCCTGAGTCTGGCTACGGTGCCCCTGGTCGGTCACAAGGAAACGCCGGAAGCCCAGGAAGGGGCGAAGAAATACTTCCTGTACCTGCTCGGTATGTCCAAGACCTTTCTGCTGTCCGGTATCATCATCGTTTACATGGTGGCGGGTACGACGGATTTCCAGCGCCATGGGCTGCTGAGCAATCAGCCGGGATCGTGGCTCCTGTTCGTCGGTTTCTTCTTGTTCCTGTTCGGGTTCGCCAAAGGCGCGGTGATGCCTTTCCACAACTGGCTGCCGTCCGCCATGGTGGCGCCGACCCCGGTCAGTGCTCTGCTCCATGCGGTGGCCGTGGTGAAGGTCGGGGTGTTTTCGATCCTGCGGGTGGTGTTCAACGTTTATGGCATTGATTTGATGAGCCGCATCAACCTCGGCATTACCGCGGCTTATGTGGTCTCCTTCACCATAATCACCGCTTCGATCATCGCCCTCACCAAGGACAACCTGAAGGCGCGGCTCGCCTATTCGACCGTGAGCCAGCTCTCCTACGTTATCCTGGGGGCGGTCTTGCTGACGCCGAGCGGCATGGTGGGGGGTATCATGCACATCGCCAATCACGCTTTTTCCAAGATCACCCTGTTTTTCTGTGCCGGTTCCCTTTACTGCAGCGCGCACAAGACCGAAATCAGCCAACTCTCCGGTATCGGAAAGAAGATGCCCTGGACCATGGCGGCGTTTTTCATCGCCTCCCTCAGCATGATCGGGGTGCCCCCTGCCGCCGGGTTCACGACCAAATGGTTTCTGGCCCTGGGGTCAATCGAGTCCGGATCGGTGCCCATACTAATGGTCTTGCTGGCCAGCACGGTCCTGAATGCAGCCTATTTTCTGCCCATCACTTACAAGGCCTTCTTCGAAAAGGACAAGGGAGTGGCGGCGGTGGCCACTGGCTCCGGTCATGACCATCACGAACATGAGGACGTCAGGGAAATCAAGATGGTGGTGGTGCCGCTGGTGCTGACTGCGACCATCTCACTATTGATCGGGATATTCCCCGACTACTTTCTGAGTCTCGCCAGGGAGGTGATCCGATGATCAAGAGGGTCGTCCTTTACATAGGCAACCCAGCAAATGCCGGCACTTTGAAAAAGCTCAGTTACGTGGCTCTGGGGCTTACAGTAGTAGCGGACTTTCTGGTTCACCGGGAGCATGCCATGTATATCTGGGATAAGATGCCCGGATGGGGCGCCTTGTACGGGTTTGTGGCCTGCGCTGTTATCGTTCTGGTCTCTAAATTCATCGGCCACCAGTGCGGCGTCATGCGGGGCGAGGATTACTACAATGACTGATTGGTTCCACCCGTCCGTATTCTACATTTTCGGAGCAGCTCTCATCCCATTTCTGCGCGGGAAGGTGCGGAAAGCCTATCTGATGCTGATCCCCCTGCTCGGGGTCGCTTCTGTGTTCGCCATGTCCGCGGGCACCTTCTGGTCCTGGGACTTTCTTGGCATGGTGCTGACCTTCGGTGCCGTGGACAAGCTCAGCATCGTGTTCGGCTGGGTCTTCGCCATTATGTCGTTCATCGGCATCGTGTATGCCCTGCACGTGAACGATCAGGGCCAGCACGTGGCCGCTTTCCTGTACGTGGGAGGGGCGCTGGGGGTGACGTTCGCCGGGGATTACTTGACCCTGTTCGTATTCTGGGAACTGATGGCCTTCGCTTCCGCCTATCTGGTGTTTGCCCGGCGTGAACCTGATGCGATCCGGGCCGGTTACCGGTACCTGCTGGTGCACACCTTCGGCGGTGTGTGTCTGCTTGGAGGGATTATCCTCCACTATCTCAGCACCAAGTCGATGCTGGTGGGCCCTCTCGATCAAGACGGCAGCCTGGCCTTCTACCTGATGCTGGTGGGGGTTATTATAAATGCCGCGGTGCCACCGCTGCACGCCTGGCTGACCGATGCCTATCCGGAAGGGACCGTAACCGGATCGGTGTTCATGTCGGCATTCACCACCAAAACGGCTGTGTACGTTTTGGTGCGGGTCTTTCCCAGGCACTGAACTGCTGGTGTATCTGGGAACGATCATGGCCCTGTACGGGGTTGTTTACGCGGTGCTGGAAAACGACTGCAGACGGTTGCTGGCGTACCACATAGTCAGTCAGGTCGGGTACATGGTGGCCGGAGTCGGGATCGGCACGGAGATGTCCCTGAACGGTTCGGTGTCCCACGCCTTCGCCCACATCCTCTATAAGGGCCTCCTTTTTATGGGAGCCGGCGCGGTGATCGAAATGACAGGGCGCAGGAAACTCACCGAACTGGGAGGCTTGTACCGAACCATGCCGATCACGTTGGTGCTCTATATGATCGGCGGGTTTGCGATCTCGGCCTTCCCCTTGTTCAGTGGATTTGTCACCAAGTCGATGGTGGTTTCCGGCGCCACTCATGACCATCGGCCGATGGTGGCCCTACTGCTGACCATGGCCTCATCCGGTACATTCCTGCACACGGGTTTGAAGCTTCCCTACTACATGTTTTTTGGTAAAGATTCCGGGTTGGAAGCCAAGGAACCGCCGCTTAATATGCTGCTGGCCATGGGCATGGCGGCCTTCTTTTGCATCGGGATCGGTGTGCTTCCCGGGCCGCTGTACAACCTGCTTCCCTTTCCGGTGCACTTCGAACCTTATACCGGTGATCATGTAACCAGCGCCTTGGGTATCCTCCTGTTCACCGGTCTGGGCTTTTTCATGCTGCTCAAAAAGCTCGATCCGGAACCCACCATCAGCATCGATACCGATTGGGTATACCGCAAGGGAAGCCGGGTATTCATGTGGATCGCGAGAAAGCCGCTGGCTTCGAGCGATAGCTATTTGGGCAACATTTACGATACCTGGTTCACCCGCTTCACTCTGTTCTTCTCCGGTTTTCTCGCGCGGATTATCGATGTCCGTGCGATCGATGGGTTGGTTAACGGTGTCGCTCAGTTTTTCATTGGCCTGGCGGGCGTGATCCGCGTTACCGCCAGCGGACTGGTTCGGAATTATGCGGCGACGATGCTGATTGGCGGCGTCGTCATCCTCGGCTACTACTTATTTACTTCCTTGATATGAGTCTATGATAAATATAATTAATTTGCCGATTTTGTCCTTGATCACCTATCTGCCCCTGGTGGGGATTGTTGCGATCTGTCTGATCAAGAGCACCCGCCATGAACTGATACGATGGGTGGCATTCAGTACCAGCGTGGTAACCTTTGTGGTTTCCCTGCCGCTCTATTTCATGTTCGATAGCGGGACCTGGGAAATGCAATTCGTGGAAGACGTTCCCTGGATCAGCCAGTTCGCCATTCGCTATCATATGGGCATCGACGGGATCAGTCTGTTGCTGGTCCTGCTTACCACCTTTCTCACCGCCCTGGCCATCCTTTCGACCTGGACGGCGGTGACGGAGAGGGTGAAAGGCTACATGGCCTCCCTGCTGTTCCTGGAAACCGGGATGATCGGCGTGTTCTGTGCGCTGGATTTCGTCCTTTTTTACGTGTTCTGGGAAGTGATGTTGATCCCCATGTATTTCATCATCGGGATCTGGGGTGGGCCACGGCGAATCTACGCGGCGGTCAAGTTTTTCATATACACCATGAGCGGCAGCGTGCTGATGCTGGTGGCCATTCTGGTCCTTTACTTCATGCACTTTAAGGCCACCGGGACCTACACCTTCGATATCCTCGACTATTATAATCTGGGTCTGCCGGGCAACATTCAAATATGGCTGTTCCTGGCATTCTTTGTGGCTTTTGCCATCAAGGTGCCGATGTTCCCGTTCCACACCTGGCTTCCCGATGCCCACGTGGAAGCGCCCACGGCGGGGAGTGTGATTCTGGCCGGAGTGTTGCTGAAGATGGGAATTTATGGATTTCTGCGCTTTTGCCTGCCGATTTTCCCGCAGGCCACAATCGATTTCATGCCCATCGTCCTGGCTCTGTCAGTGGTGGGGATCATTTACGGCGCGATGGTGTCCATCGCTCAGGACGACATCAAGAAGCTGGTGGCCTACTCAAGCGTCAGTCATCTGGGTTACTGCATGCTGGGAATGTTCGCTCTGAACGCTGACGGTTTAAAGGGCAGCATGATCCAGATGATCAACCACGGTTTGAGCACCGGCGCACTGTTCTTGATTGTTGGGATGTTGTACGAACGGCGCCACACCCGGCTCATTTCGGAATACGGCGGAATCATGAAAGTCATGCCGGCGTTCGCGGCCCTGTTCTTGCTGGTGGCTTTGTCCTCGATGGGTGTGCCCGGACTCAACGGCTTCGTCGGTGAACTGTTGATTCTGATAGGTGCCTTCAAGTCGTCGCTGGGCTATGGTTTGGTTGCCACCATCGGTTTGATCCTGGGTGCGGTGTACCTTCTGTGGATGTATAAGCGGGTCATGTACGGCCAAATCACCAAGGCTGAGAATCGGGACCTGAAGGACATGACCGGGCGGGAATATGCCTATTTGCTGCCCATCGTTTTGTTCATTGTCTGGATAGGCGTATATCCTAAACCGTTTTTGAAGACGATGGACGCTTCCGTGGATCATCTCCTGGAGATGGTGAACCCGCAGATAACTGCTCACCTGGACGGAGCTAAGCCGAGCCGGCTGAACAATGTGTTTGCGAGAGTGGACCTTCAATAGCTTGCCAAGGGTCAAGGGCGATAATTTATGGAACAGGTCATGAGCAGCATCAATTTGAGCGCCATAGCTCCAGAGTTGATTCTGGTGGTTTGTTCGTTGCTGATTCTGTTGATCCAATCTTTTGCCCCCACAAGGCTCAGGGGCTATTACGGCTATGTCAGTCTGATCGGGGTGATAGGCGCCGTTACGGTGGTTTTAACCCAGCCCCAGAGCTTCGAGCTCCGGGAAATCGCGTATTCCTTCAATGACATGTGGGTGGTGGACAATTACTGCCGCTTTTTCAAATTGATCTTTCTGCTCGGCACTGGACTGACCATCCTCATTTCCATCAGGTATTTGGATAACGAAGCTATGCAACATGGTGAGTATTATGCGCTCATCATTTTTGCGACCCTGGGGATGATGATCATGGCGAGCGGAGCCGAATTGATCACCATTTTTCTCGGGGTTGAGCTGATGTCGATATCGCTCTATGTGCTGGCCGGATATACTCGTACCCGCATGGTGTCCAACGAAGCGGCCCTGAAGTACTTTTTGCTTGGCTCGTTTGCGACCTGCTTTCTGCTTTACGGCATCGCGCTGATCTATGGGTCTACCGGCACCACCAAGATTCCAGCCATTGCCAAGTATATCGCCGCCGCCGGCTTCGGCGGGCCCACCATCGTCATGGGGATGGCACTGCTGGTGATCGGTTTCGGCTTCAAAACTGCCTCGGTGCCGTTTCACATGTGGGCCCCGGACGTGTATGAAGGCGCTCCCGCCCCGGTTACGGCGTTCATGTCCGCCGGGCCCAAGGCGGCGGCGTTCGCCGCATTTGTGCGGATCTTCATGGAAGCGCTGCCGTCCCTGCAGACCAACTGGACCATGCTGATCTGGGTGATGGCCGTGCTGACCATGAGCGTCGGCAATGTGATTGCCCTGGTGCAAGACAATATCAAGCGGATGCTCGCTTATTCGAGCATCGCCCACGCTGGCTATGTGCTGGTAGCATTCCTGTCGGCAGGCGAGCAGGGGATCACCAGCATCCTCTATTACATGCTCGCCTACACCTGTATGAATATCGGGGCCTTCGCGGTGATCACCGTGCTTGCCGGCAAGGGCGAACAAAGAGTCCACATTGAAGATTTCAGGGGACTCGGTTACCGGCATCCGATCGCAGCTCTGGCCATGAGCCTGTTCTTGTTTTCCCTGGCAGGGATTCCGCCCACAGGTGGTTTTATGGGCAAGTTCTATATCTTTTCCGCCGCGATCAAGGAAGGTTTTGTGGGCCTTGCCGTTATTGGGGTGATCAACAGCGTGGTGTCGGTTTACTATTATCTTCGGGTGACCGTTGCCATGTATATGCAGGCTCCAGAAGCGGCCGTCGAGAAAGAAATGCCGGCAAGCGTGTTTTCGCCGGCCCTGGTGATCGCGATCTTCATTTCAGCTTATGGTGTGTTGTCGCTGGGGCTCTTTCCATCCACTTATATTGCCATGGTCAAACTGTCCTTTCTGACCTTGCTGTAAGCCTAAGCCCAAGGTTCCGGGAATGATTGTGGATCATTAGCCGACACGAACTGGGCCGAGGCTTGGCGGCAGGTCTTGGGTGAGTGATAAACAGGTAGCGAAGAGAGCAAATAAAAATGAGCACAGTCAAGTTGACAATTGACGGTCACGAAGTCATCGCTCAGCAGGATAGCACAATTCTGCAAGCGGCCAAGAACGCGGGGATCAAGATACCGACCCTATGCTACCATGAACGATTGAATCCAATAGGCTCCTGCAAACTCTGCGTGGTCGAAGTCGAAGGCAAAGACACCCCGGTGGAAGCCTGCAAGACTTCGGTGGCCGACGGTATGGCGGTGGCGACCAATTCGGACATGCTCGCCGATATGCGGCGGAAATCCTTGCAGCACCTCTTGGCCCATCATCCCCTGGATTGCCCGATCTGCGACAAGGCCGGTGCCTGTAAGCTGCAGGATCTGGTGTTCGAATTAGGAGTCAGAGCAGATGCCTATGAGGAGCCCAAGGAGAGGGTTGAGGTGGCCTATGCCACTCCCTTGATTAAATACTGGCGCGATCGTTGCGTCTTTTGCCAGCGTTGCGCCTCCGCCTGTCGAGAAATCAAGGGTGTGGGGGCGCTGGAATTTGTCGATACCGATGGGGTGCTGAAACTGACGGTGGATCCCGAGAAGTGCGTGTCTTGCGGAGAATGTTTGCAGGTTTGTCCGACCGGGGCGCTGACCGAGAACCTCAGCCCACTCAAGGCGAGAGGGTTCGTCACCAAAAAGGTGGTCACCACCTGCACCTATTGTGGTTGCGGGTGTCAAATCGAACTCAATGTTCTCGACAATCGGGTGGCGAGTGTGGTCGGAAAGAGCGATGTGGCCGTCAATAAGGGCAGCCTGTGCGTCAAAGGCCGATTCGGCTATGAATTCATCGCTAGTGATCAGCGACTGACCACGCCGCTTATCAAGAGGAATGGTCAGTTCGAATCAGCCAGCTGGGATGAAGCCCTTGACCTGATCGCCAGAAGGTTCAGCCAGATCAAAAGCGATCATGGTCCCGACGCCATCGGGGGTTTTTCTTCTGCTCGATGCACCAACGAAGAAAATTATCTGTTTCAGAAATTCATGCGCGCGGTGATCGGCACCAACAATGTGGATCACTGCGCCCGTCTCTGACACTCCTCAACGGTGGCAGGGCTTGCCGCCACGTTTGGAAGCGGAGCGATGACCAATCCCTTCCAGGATGTATTGAAGTCAAAGGTCATTCTCATTACCGGTACCAATACCACGTCAAACCATCCTATTATTGCCAACTACATTCATGAAGCCGTCACGAAGAACGGTGCCAAGCTGATTGTCGTCGATCCGAGAAGGATCAAGCTGGTGGATATTTGCCATCTATGGCTGCGTCAGAGAATCGGCACAGATGTGGCCTGGATAAACGGTTTTATGAATGTAATCATCAATGAGAACCTTCAAGCACAGAGCTACATTGATGAGCGTACAACCGGTTATGAAGAACTCAAGCAGTGTGTCGCTAAATATACGCCTGATTATGTGTCCGGCATTACGGGTATTCCGGCAGAAGCTATGATTGCCGCGGCGCGGTTGTATGGAACAGAAAAACCCGGGTCGATTCTATACACTATGGGTATAACCCAGCATACCACCGGCACGGACAACGTAAAGTCTCTTGCCGCCTTGGCAATGCTCTGCGGAAATGTCGGGGTTGCGGGCGGCGGTGTCAATCCGCTTCGCGGCCAAAACAACGTTCAGGGCGCATGTGATATGGGCGGCTTGCCCAATGTTTTTTCAGGATATCAGGCCGTAACCGATGCTGCCATACGAGACAAATTCGCCAAAGCCTGGAAGGTGCCCTCACTCCCGGGAAAAGTTGGCATGACCGTTACCGAGATGGTTCCGGCAGCCGGGAAAGGCATTAAGGCCTTGTACATCATGGGCGAAAACCCGATGCTGAGCGATGCCGATATGCACCATGTTGAAAAGAGCCTGTCGGCATTGGATTTCCTTGTTGTGCAGGACATTTTTTTAACGGAGACGGCCAAGCTTGCCGACGTGGTTCTCCCCAGTGCGTGTTTTGCTGAAAAGGAGGGGACCTTCTCGAACACCGAGCGCAAGGTGTTGCGGGTGCGCAAGGCATTGGATGCTCCCGGAGAAGCCTGGGAAGATCATCGTATTATCACCGCCATTGCCAAGGAAATGGGATATGAGATGGACTATGCGGACCCCTCCGCAATCATGACGGAAATCAATGCTCTTACCCCAAGTTATGGCGGTATTACTTATGATCGGCTTGATCAAGAAAGCTTGACATGGCCGTGTCCAACACTGGAACATCCAGGCACTCCAGTCCTGCACATGAAAGGCTTTACCAAGGGAAAAGGATCGTTTTTCGCCATCGATTATAAAGCGCCCGCCGAGCTTCCCGATGCGGAATATCCGTTCGTTTTGACGACAGGGCGGGTGCATCAGCATTATCATACGGGAACGATGAGTCGCAAAGGAACCGCTTTGAATCGTCTTTATCCCGAAGCATTGGCGGAGATCAATGTGGAGGACGCGAAGGCGCTGAGTGTTGCGAGCGGAGAATACGTCAATATCGTCTCAAGACGGGGAAGATTGAGAATAAAGACTCTGGTTTCGGACACTACTGATCGTGGCGTTGCTTTTGTGCCGTTCCATTTCTATGAAGCGGCGGTGAACAAGTTAACCATTGGTGCGCTTGATCCCGTGTCGAAAATCCCCGAATACAAAATTTGCGCCGTGAGGATCGAGAAAGCCGCCTGATCAGGCCTCCCGAAGATTTCTTTCTTTGCTCCGCGCGGATGGCTGAGCAGGGCCTGTCGGGAAGCTCCCCAAGCTTTTTGGCATGCGCTGGTATGGTCTTTCTCGGTGCAGAGGAGGTGCTGCGCAGTTGCCGAACCACAACCGGGAGTAGCCTCGGAACCGAATACAACCGACCGAAACGCGACCCGGGCCATGAATCTTAAATCATCGATGCACCATATGTGGGGGAATTTCCGATGACCCCTACCTCGTCCCTCGCTTAATCACATGGAACCAGTCACCGAGAATTTCTGCGGACGCATGTTCATTGTTGACAACCACGGAAGTGGGTGATATCGGTCTGACCGTTGTCGGGGGCGAAGCAGCGTTCCCATATGTTGGGGCAAGCAGGCAGCCGGACCACAATCAAGCCCTCAGGCAACCGATGACCCCCCAAAAGCGAGCCCCTATCAACTAGAACAGGATAGCCATGGCCGAGAACCCTCTCACCCTTCCTCAAAAACCCACGGTGGAAAATCAGTTCAACATTTCGCGCCGCACCTTCATCACGACTTCTGTTCTAGCAGGCGGCGCGGCCGTTCTGGCGGCCATCCCCATGGTGTCGACCATTGTTATCCCCTCTCTTAAAAAAGGCGTCGGCAAATGGGTCGATTTCGGCAAAGCAGACATGCTGACCCCGAATGATTTCAGCATGCTGTCCTTTGAGTTCATGGTGAAGGACGGCTGGGTTGACCTCCCACAGCGGGGGTTTGTCTGGGCCAAGGCCGATGCCCAGCACGGCGTCAAAGTCTTTTCTTCAATCTGTTCGCATCTGGCCTGCAATGTCATCTGGAGAAAAGACACCCGAATGTTCGAGTGCCCTTGCCACACCGGCCGGTTCGACCCGGAAGGACAACCGGCATCCGGACCGCCGAAAAAGCCGCTTTCGCTCCTTCCGCACAAGGTAGAAGAGGGCAAGCTGTTGGTTCAAATTACACTTTAACCCGCGCCCGGCATCGGGCCGAAGGAGGTATTCGATGCAGAAACCAATGAAACTGGGTGTCCTGACGTGTGTCCTGCTGAGCGTACTTGGCTTGGTTTTTTTCTCAAACAACGTCACTGGGGCCGCCAAACAGACCTTGACCGCCGCTTACTCGAAAGCCGCCCCCACCGGTCTGGATGACCCCGTGTGGGTGAAAATCAAGGCGCTCGAGGTGCCCTTCGACGGCAAGGAGATATTCGCGGGCAAAAAAACGGCTGTGAACACCAAAGCCGTCTTTACGGACAATGAAATCTACCTTTGGTTCAACTGGAAAGATGCCACCCAGAGCATGACCAAGGAGGCCTGGAAGTTCGACGGGAAGGCCTGGACCCACTTGAAGGGCGACGAGGACCGGATTTCGCTTCTGTTCGAGATCAACCGCATCAACAACTTCGCCACCAAGGGCTGCGCGGTGACGTGCCACGTCCCGCCGGGAGCGCCCAACGCCAAGGAGGGCAAGTTCGGGACCGCGACCGATGCCGAGAAAGGCGACCTGTGGCACTGGAAGGCGGCCCGCTCCGACCCTGCCGGCTACGCCGATGACGGCTACCTGGCCAAAATCAGCGACACCAAGGGCGGCCGTAAGGGGGATGACGGCAAGGGCGGCGACAAGCAAAACATGACCACTGACAAGTCCAAACCCATGTACATGCTTGCCCCGGGCAAGAAATTCGGCAAGAACGGCATCCTGCTGGCGGCGGACGCAGTTGAAATCACCGACTATTCAGTCTTCAAGGCCGGCGACGTCGTCACTTTCAGGATGCCGGTAGCCGCGGAAGGGTCGTTCGCTGACATCAAGGCCGTCAGCCGTTATGCCGACGGCACATGGACGGTAATTCTCTCCCGCAAGATAGACACCGGGACACGATGACGATGTGGCTTTTAATCCCACGAAGAAATACAGCTTCGCCATGGCGTTGTTCGACGACTCCAAGGACCATGATTCGTATGATTCAGAGGTCTTGACCCTCGAGTTCAAGAAATAGCAAGAGGCTAAAAAATAGCGCCTCCAGATGTGATCCGACGTTGCGCGGCGTTTGGGAATGCTCACATATCGTTAAATATGCTGCGCTTTCCAAAATGCCGCGCGCCTGGTCTGACGGTGTGTAGCTTGTTTTTCTATCCTTTTGATCAACCGGATACCCGGGATGGAGTGCTATGACCAAAGCGGAGTTTAACGGCTCGGAACAGAGATCGCCCGTTGCAGCGGCCCGGGAAGGTTTTGCAAAACTGCTCCAGATGGAGGCACCGGCCGACACCATCTGCTGGCACCGGTTCTTCGGCGCTCTGCAGTTGGCGCTGATTTGCCTGCTGTTCCTTTCCGGGGCATTGATGGCCTTTGTCTACACCCCGGTTCCGGGCACAGCCTATGACAGTGTCGATTATTTTCAGTTCAGCCTGCCTTTGGGAAACGTGGTCCGCGGGATGCATCACTATGCCTGGAACCTCCTGCTGGTGGTCATGGGGCTTCACCTGCTTCGTGCTTTGGTCGTTGGAGCCTATAAGTCGCCGCGTCAACTCGTCTGGATCTCGGGAGTGTTGTTTCTTCTGCTGATGCCGCTGTTCATCATCACCGGCGACCTGCTGCCCTGGGACCAGAAAGGATATTGGTCCACCCAGGTGCGCTTCAGCATCATCGGCTCCATTCCGTTGGCCGGGGATTTTCTCGTCCAATTGTTTCGCGGCGGCTCCCTGACTGGAATCGTCGCCTTGACCCGCCTTTATGTTCTGCATATCCTCCTGTTGCCCTGCGCCCTCGTTCTGCTGATCGGCTTACACCTGTATTTAATGGCGACCCGGGGGCTTTCGGGACCCCTGTCGGCCAATGCGACCCCAAGGCCGAAAGTTCCTTTCATGCCGGCCATTTTCAACCGCTGGCTGGCGGTTCTTATTGTGTCGGCGATCGCACTGGGCCTGGTTGCCTGGCAATGGCCGGCTGCCTTGGGTGATCCGGCCGATCCGACCGATTCTGCGTTTATTCCCCGCCCGGAGTGGTGGGTGTTGTTTCTGAACCAACTGGTCTCGATTTTTAAAGGCCCGTTCATGGTTCTCGGATCGGCGATCATTCCCGGGGGGCTGGTATTTTTACTTGGGGCGTTGCCCTTCCTGGACCGCACGTCCGAACGCCGTCCTTCCAAGCGCATAGGCGTGATGGTTGCGGCGGCACTAGTTCTGGCCGCAGTGGCGGTTCTGTCCGTCATGGGGTATATCGAGCACTTCGTGACGCCTGAACATTAAGGCACTGAAAGAGGTGGGCCATGTCTAAGTGGTTGATCGCGGGGATCGCTGCACTTTTGGGCGCTGCCATTGTGTTCGCGGCGGCACCCTCTCCGGATGATGCCGGAGTCATGACGATAACCGCCCGGTATGTCAAGACACCGCCGGCCGGGATCGATGACCCTGCCTGGCAGCGTGCCGCTCCGGGTCAGGTTCCTGTTGCAGGCCGCCTGGAGATGGCCGACGTCAAGGAAATAGTTTCGATCCGGGCCCTCTATACGGACAGCGAACTTTACTTCCTGCTCAGCTGGGCTGATCCGACCTACAGCGTCACCAAGGAGTCGTGGCAGTTTGACGGGGGAAAATGGGTTCACCTCAGGGGGGACGAAGACCGGATAGCGCTACTGTTTGAAATCGAACGGATCAACTATTTTTCATCGCGCAGCTGTACGGTCGTCTGTCATAGCCCGGCGGATCTGCCCCGTAACAAGTGGAACCTATCCACGGAAAGCCCGTCTGAAAAGGGCGATCTCTGGCATTGGAAGGCAGCTCGCTCGGCGCCCTACCGACATGCCGATGACGGATGGCTCACCGTGGCGGGCAATCCGTCCGGGTCCTACCGCGAAACCGGCCGGAGAAACGATGCGGGCAGCGGCGGGGATGTTAAAAATGAAACCCCCGACGGTTCCCACCCGCTTTACATGCAGGATCCTGCTCGCAAACCTTCGGTGCTCGGGTTCTTGCTCCTGGAGGAAGCCGTCCCCATCACGGACTACTCTATCTTCAAGGCGGGCGACGTGATCCCCTACCGCCTCCCCGTGAAGCCGAGCGGATCACGGTTCGATGTCAAGGTCGACAGCCGGTATGCCACCGGCCGCTGGACGGTCATGCTGCACCGAAAATTCAACACCGGCCAGGAAGACGATGTCGCCTTCGACGTCCGCAAGAGATTCAGCTTCGCTATCGCTGTTTTTGATGATAGCGGCGCCGACCATTCCAAGGCCACTCGCAGTCTGGTGTTGGATTTCAAGCGCTGAGTTGCCGGGGTTTTTGAGATGGCAAGGCGGGTTTCCGCTTTGCCTTTTTTCCTGGCAGGCCGATTCAATTACTATTAAAAAGCTGGATCGGTATATCACTAAACGGTTTAGAAAGTTAACCGGCGGCAGGCAGAAACCCACACATTATTCCGGAAGCCGTCCCGGACTTTCCGATCTATATAATGGATAAATAAACTGCCAGCCGCCTGAAGCCGGTAGTATTATGGATCAAGCATTGGAAGGATTCGAATATAAAGCGTTTAAATATTTTATTATCCTGGTTCCCGTGTGCACTGCAAAAGAAAAAAGCGATCTGAATCCTTCATCTTTAACCGAGAATTTCTTCAGATCCTCAGGCAGGAAAATATCCCGGCATACGGCTCAAAACCGCATCCTGACCCGATAGGTCAGCTTGACCTCTTTGTCTTTGGGCACGGAGATATTGAATTCAGCGGTGAACGCTTCGCTCTTTGTATATGGATGAGATTCGCTGAGCATTTTCCAGTCCCCCGGGATCGGCTCGATGACTTTGACCGTTACGTCTTCTTTTTTATGATTCCTCAAGGAGATTTCAAACGCCGCCTCATAGGTGTCGGAGGCTAGTTTTGTCCAATCCGTCTGCTTACGGGACCCGACCACATCGAATGCCTCCCCGAGCTTGATCTTGATTTTTTCGTCCTTGGGGGTATGGTCGATGCTGTCTTCGCCGATAAACTGAAGTCCGCCTTCACTGTCGGATTTATAAACCCGTACGATCCCCTTGGGCAGCGGCATCCCCATATTATTCTCTTTCCGGTTTTCGATCCGGACAAACACGCCGACCTTCTGATTCGACATCTGTTCGCCCTGACGGTTATAGTAGTAAAACTTTGCGCCCTGAAAGACCATTTCTTTTTTCACCGGGACGCGTTCGGCGGTCAACAGACTGATCTGCTTGGTCTGATTCTCCTTGATGGTGGAGGATCTCTGAAGCGTATAAATATGATATTCGAAAAATTCCTCTTCTTTGAATTGGGGGGCGGCAGGCATCGCTGCAAGCTTTTGCCTGCGTTGCCCCCGGTCCTCATATTCCAGCTTTTCCTGGACACGGTTGACGTCTCCGGCCACGAGTTTGAGTTTGGCATTTTGGAATATTGCGCCGCTCTTATTGTCAATGGTCACCCAACCCGAAAGATCCGACCGGTCGTCTGTCTCATTCAAGGTCACGACATAGTCGGCCCTCCACGTAATGCCTTCCGTCAGATAGGTTGCTTCGACTTTTTGGACAGGCAGGGTATTTTCCAGAAGCCAGACCAGAGTGGGCTTGGAGATGAGGTTTTCCGGCACTCCAGGAAACAGGATACGTCCGGGATGGCCGAAGGTGATTTCATCTCCGATCCGGAAAATGGGGCCGCCGTTGTTGGAGAGAAGTTTTGCCGTCATCACCTCTTCCCGCTCGGTATAACTGTTTTTGGAATAAAGCTTCACTTCCTTTCCCACATACTTATCCAATAACTTCTGGGGATTCAGCAGATCGTACTCATAATTCTGTTCGAGGATTCGAAGACTTTCGGCATCCGCAAGGGATTTGATGTGGACGCTGGAGGGAATGATCTTGGATGCCACGTCCATGAATCGCAATTCACCGGTTCCCTTGGGAAGCTTTATTTCTCTCTGGTCTTTAACAAGGCCTAGATTGACGTTGTATATCGTTATGGCAACGCCTGTCTGGTTGGAAAGATCGCTCGACAGTGTTTCCGGTTTTTGATCACTTGCATGGACACCTCGAACCGTTTCTCCAAAATGTATCGAAAAAAACACGAAGAATACGGCAAGCCCGATTAAACGTTTTTTCATTGAAAATCCTCCTTCTCTCCTCGATATCCGAAAATGGTTTCTAGCAAGGATCGGTCTCATGAAAGCTGCAAAGGATTTCGACAAACGATATATATTCCATTCGTATACCAAAAGATTTCGCCGTTCAAGCAGGAAACGACCGGCTGATGGGATGACCGCCCCCAATCTTATGGGATTATTCGTTTTGTATTTACAAAAAAGCAAAATTATTGGAAAGATGTCCTTCCTAAAAATAAACCATGGGATTATGATTCGGAAAACACCTGGGATTAAGATGTGGAGGCAACGATGAAGCGAGCATCGGCAACGGTCCTGGCGTCTGTGGTCATGCTGTCTGCCGCCGGGCTGGTCTTTGAGCTGACCCTGACGCGGATCTTTTCGGCGGCTATTTGGTACCATTATACCTTCGTTGCCATCTCCGTCGCCCTCTTCGGTTGGGGGCTCGGCGGATTTCTGGTCTACATATTGCGGCTGGCCCGCCTGGAGAATCTCCTGTCACCTATTCTGATAGTCCTTTCGATCCTATTTGCGATCGTGTTGCCCCTTTTCCCTTATGGAATTCTGCAGTTTCCCTTCACCCCCGAGCGATTGAACTTCTATTTCGCCATGGGACTCCTTCCGTTCATCGCAGGCGGGGCGACGCTCAGCCTGATGTTCGATGCCTATCGCGGTGACTCGAACCGCCTTTATTTTGCCGACTTGGGAGGCGCGGCTTTGGGGACGCTGATGGTCCCGCTGGTTATCAGCCGCTTAGGAGCGGAAACAGCTATTCTGGCTACAGCGATCTTGCCTTCCCTTGCCGCTGTGCTGTTGAGTATGGAGATAGGTCGTCAAAAAAGGAGCCTATGGTTGTTCCTCTCGCTTTTGGCTCTGATCGCCACGACTTCGCTGACCCTGTGGAACAACCGCACCCAAACCCTGGTCATTCGGGATGCCCCCAGCAAAGGTCTTTACCAGTTGTTGCGATCGAAACCAGGCAGCCGGATTATTTTCGACCGCTGGAATGCTTATTCGCGTATCAGTTCGGTAAGCGACTTTGACAACTTTCACCTCGCCCGCCTGTTCATCGACAGCGATGCCTGGACCGACATCCTGCGCTGGAACGGCCGGCCGAACGGCATCGAGGATGCAGCAGATTGGTTCCGGGCGTTTCCTTTCAGACTGTCCCGAGAGCCGCGGGTACTGGTTATTGGTCCGGGCGGCGGAACTGATGTGGTACTCGCAATCTGTGCGGGGAGCCCCAAAGTCACGGCCGTGGAGATGAACCCGCTGATCGTGGACTGCGTGCGGGCGTGGGGGGATCAGGCCGGAAATTTGTATGATCACCCCAAGGTTCAACTGGTCATGGATGAAGGTCGTAATTTCATCGAACGAACAGCCGAGCGTTATGACTTGATCGTCCTGGGGTTCGTCGACTCGTGGGCTTCAGTCACCAGCGGCGGGCTTTCACTGACAGAAAACTACCTTTACACCCGCGATGCCCTGGCCTCGTATTTCGACCATCTCACCGATCGAGGCGCCATCGCAATCATTCGCTGGCCCATGGACGTGCCCCGGCTGGTGGCCAATTCAGTCTCCCTGCTGGCACAACGCGGACTGAACACGAGCCAGGCCGGCAATCATATCCTGGCCGTATCACAACGCCGACCCCTGGGAAATGAGCCCGTTGAAACCGTCTTCATGCTCAGCCGATCCCAGATAACCCCGTCAATAGCGGACGCACTTCTGGCGGGGCATGCCGACCCCCATATCCTCTGGGTTCCGAACCGGGAATCAGAGCCCGCGTACAGCAACCTCTTTTCAGGAAAAACGAGTTTCGACCAATATACTCAGAGCTTCCATACGCTGGCCACACCGGTGTACGACGACCGGCCGTTTTATTTTGCTACCGACAAGCCCTTCGGAATTCCCAGATTCATGGTCGGTCTGTTCTGCCTGCCGGTGATTGCTGTCCTGGGATTCACCATTCTGTTGCTCCTGGGCAGTCGCTTCTTGGGCTTCCAGGCGCCCGGCCCCAAAACAGTCGCCTACTTCGCAGCGCTGGGCGGGGGATTCATTATATGCGAAGTCGCCTTGATTCAGCGGCTCATTCTGCTTCTCGGTCATCCAATTTACTCACTAGTCGTGATTCTGTTCACGATACTCCTTTCAGGAGCCTTGGGAAGCTTATTCGCAAGACGATTCACACCCGAGAGAATTCCTCAGGCACTGGGCCGGATTTTCCCCGTGGTGATCCTCCTGATGATTCTAGCCGCGTCTACGCTGCCTCTCTTGGTTCGTGCCGCCCTGCCGCTGAGCCTGCATCTGCGGATTCTCTTAACAGCGGCATCCGTCTTCCCGTTCGGCTTCTTCATGGGCATGCCGTTTCCCCTGGGGCTCCGGCGATCCACATCCGGGGCACCGGGCCAACCGGAAACATCGGCATCGGTTCTGTGGGGTATTAACGGCGTGGCTTCGGTCGTTGGCTCGATAGGCGGCGTGGCCCTTGCCGTGGCCGCGGGCTTTACCTGGGTCTTTCTCGCTGGAGCCGGATGTTACGCCATCGCCTGGATGATGAGTTCGATGGGTATGTCACGAAATCCTTCATTGGGTCGCTGACACCTTCGCAGTCCGTATGCTTATGTCAAGAGTCGGCCGCGTTGCTGTAGTAATCTTGGTACCAGTCCACAAACCGCTGAATTCCGTCTTCAATGGCGGTCTCGGGCTTGAATCCCACGTCCTGCGTGAGATCGTCGATATCGGCGTAGGTAGCCGGGACATCCCCGGGCTGGAGGTCCGTGAAGATTTTTTGTGCCGTTTTCCCCAGCGCCTTCTCGATGGCAACGATAAAATCCATGAGGCTTACCGGGTTATTGTTTCCAATGTTATAGAGCCGATATGGAGCCATGGAAGTTCCGGGATCCGGGGAGTTGCCATCCCATGCCGGATTAGATTCCGGAATGCGTTTCATTACCCGGAAAACCCCCTCGATGATGTCGTCGATATAGGTGAAATCCCGCTGCATCCTTCCGTGGTTGAAAACCTGGATGGGTTTGCCTTCCAGGATGGCACGGGTAAATAAAAAAAGGGCCATGTCGGGTCTTCCCCAGGGGCCATAGACCGTGAAAAACCGCAAACCTGTAACGGGCAGGCCATAAAGATGACTGTAAGTGTGGGCCATCAATTCATTGGCCTTCTTGGTGGCCGCATATAAGGAAACCGGATGGTCCACGTTATCGTGGACGTTGAAGGGCATGCGGGTGTTAGCCCCGTAAACGGAACTCGATGAGGCAAAAACCAGGTGACCGATCGGATGATACCGACAGCATTCCAGCAGATTTAAAAAGCCGACGATGTTCGATTGTATATAGGCATGAGGATTGGTCAGTGAATAGCGGACTCCGGCCTGAGCAGCCAGATTGACCACCACATCGATCTTTTCCTTTTTAAACAGGGCTTCCAGGCCGCTTTTGTCTGAAAGATCAATTTTGGAAAAGGAAAAGAGGTTGTTCTTCAGCAACCGATCCAGGCGAGCCTCCTTGAGGTGGATATCGTAGTAGTTGTTGAGATTGTCGATACCGGTCACCTGCCACCCCTCCCGGCAGAGCCGTTCTGAAAGATGGTAGCCGATAAACCCGGCTGCGCCGGTTATGAGCGCGTTTTTTCCTTGCAAGAACATCTTCCTTTCCGGATCGACTCCAGATTATAAGAATGCTGAATTTTCCATGTACCATTTCAAGGTTGCATCAAGCCCGATATCGAAAGGATATTGGGCCTCAAACCCGAGGTGTTCCCGGGCACGATGAACATCGGCAAGCGATTCTCGGATGTCTCCCAAACGGCACGGTGCAAATTCCGGTTCAATGTGGACGGCCAGTCGATCCCTGATGGCTTTCCACAGGTCCAAAATGCGCAAAAAGCTACCGGTACCGATATTATAAACGTTTCCGGAGGCAGCACTGGATTCTGCAGCAAGCATATTTGCCCGCACCACGTCCTTCACATAGATAAAATCCCGGTATTGGGCTCCATCTCCGAAGATGATCGGGCGCTGTCTCTTTATGGCCCGGCTCAGAAAAATGGAAATGACGCCGGAGTATGGTGAGGATGGGTCCTGCCTGGGTCCATAGACGTTGAAATAGCGCAGACACGCCGTTTCCAGGCCGTAAAGTTCGGTGTAAAGCCGGGCGTAACTTCCCCGATCAGCTTGTGGACCGCATAAGGACTCATGGGTTTCAGAGGCAAGGATTCATGCTTGGGAAGCTGAGAGTCATTTCCGTAAACGGCACAGGAACTGGCCAAAACCACTTTCCGCACGCCATTTTTCCGGGCCGCCTCCAGGACCCTGAGCGTCCCCAGATCGTTGATTTCTAAGCTTTCAATGGGATTTTCCACGCTCTTGGGAACAGAGACCATGGCCGCCTGATGAAAAACGACATCACAACCTCGGACCGCTTCGGCCAATAGACGGGTATCCCGGATATCTCCCTGGAAAAAATTGACGCGCTCCCGCACATGAGCCAGGTTCTCAAGGCGTCCGGTTGAAAGATTATCCAGAATTTTTACCGCGCATCCTTTCTCCAGAAGGGCCTCAACGAGATGGGAGCCGATGAACCCCGCACCACCCGTTACCAGCGCCTGTCGGTAAGCCATTTAAAATTTTCTCCTGCTCAAACCGATTTCTGCTTCAAACACGAGTAAACGGCTTATTCCTTTTCCTTTAAGCCGCCGGTCATTGATCCGTTTTGATGACCTAAATTGAGCAATTTTCGAATTTGCCGTAGATGCAAGGCGTCCGGAAGCGAAGGCGTACAATTCGTACGTCGAGCTTTCGGCAACGTAGCAGATGCGGTGAAATCGGAAATCCCAAAGGGTTTTCAATTCGGCAAATCATTCCACTGCATGCCTTTTTTGGTACACCCGATGGGTGGGCAATTGGAAGGGTCAACTCCGTTCCAATACAAGGATATTCAAACACAACTCTTTTTTGCCAAATTGAAAACGATCAATTTAGGTATGAATAATATCCCATCATACATGAATGCGTCAAGGTTCTTTCCACGGCGCATTTCCTGTCTTGCATCAGAAACGGAATTTGATTAGGAGATTTCCGTAGGTCATTTAAGCCGTTGACTTTCCGGTGCGTTCTTTCTAAATTGCTTTTCAGCTTGGGTAAAACCTAAAAAATTTAGCGTGTTGAATTTCACGATGCAGGCCTATGTGGAAATCCGGCTCTTCGCGAGCCTCAAGCCGAAAACACCTCAGAACGCGGAAAGATTCCCCATCACTTCCGGAACGACGGTGGGCGATATCCTGGAATCGGTCGGCATTCCCCGAGAAGAAGCCAAACTCATCTTTATTGACGGAATAAGGGGATATCTGTATTCCGTGCTGACCGGCGGTGAGAGGGTCGCTATATTCCCGCCGGTAGGAGGTGGATAATGTCCTCTCCCTCATTAGCGGAAAAAATCCGGGCCTGGGCCATACCTGCCACTCTCCCGGACGGGTCGCCCTTCATAGGCCTTTCCGTGGACGCAACCGGCGATCTGGCCGATGCGTTCGGAATCGGCATCGCGCAAGTGGAGACCACAGCTCTCGGGAAGGGAATCCTCCCGATGCGTTATGCCAGGAATATGAAAAGCCTTACCTTTGAAGACCAGGCGCGCCTCCTGAAATCGAGAGTCACGGTGATCGGGCTTGGCGGGCTGGGGGGCGCCGTTTGCGAGGGGCTGGCCCGTATCGGGATCGGGAATCTCACTCTTATCGATGGCGACAGGTTCGAAGACAGCAACCTCAACCGACAGTTTTTGTGCACTGAAAAAACACGCTTTCAATCCAAGGCTGAAATGGCCGTCAAACGGGTTGTGGCCGTCAACAGAGCGGTGAGGGCAGATGCACATCATGTCATGCTGGACGAAACGAATGCGGCCACGCTGATTCGCGGCTCCGACGTGGCGGTAGACTGCCTTGATAACATCCGAACCCGGCTCATTGTGGAAGGCTCGTCCCGTCGTGAAGGTCTGCCTTTGGTTTCCGGCGCCGTAGCCGGCGCTTCGGGCCAGGTCATGACCATCTTCCCATCGGACAAGGGATTTCAATCCATTTACGGTTCTGCCGAAAACGGGCCGAAGGTCGGGGCTGAAGCTTCCCTGGGATGCCTGCCCCAGGCCATCATGATGATCGCCTCCGTCGAATGTTCTGAAGTGATCAAAATCCTATTGGGTAAAAAGGGTCTTTTGAGAAACAAACTCCTGTTTGTGGACCTGATGGAAAATACATTCAACATTTTTTCCTTTTCATGAAATAACAACCGGGAAAAAATCCATAGAAGAGGTTGCTGTGTGAAGGATCTTTTTGAAGAAACACGAATCAATTCCATGACGCTAAGTAACCGTTTCGTGCGGTCGGCCACCTGGGAGGGGATGGCGGAAGAAGACGGTGCATGCACCCGTCGCCTCACCAACCTGATGAAAAAGCTCGTCAAGGGCGGCGTTGGAATGATCATTACGGGACACGCTTATGTCCACAGAAATGGACAGGCAGGACCCTGGCAATTGGGAGTCTACGATGATCGCCTCATCCCCGGCCTGACCCAAATGACGGATACGGTGCATAAAAACAACGGCACCATTGTCCTGCAACTCGCCCATGCCGGCATGTTCGCCGATCCCCGGCTTACCGGGGGTATGCCCATTGCCCCTTCGGATGTCGGTGGATTCACCACCACGCCGCCCCTGGAAATGGCGCCCCCTCAAATTAAAACCATAATCCGGGCTTTTGGTATGGCTGCAAAACGGGCCCAGAAGGCCGGCTTTGACGGGGTCCAGATCCATGCGGCCCATGGTTACCTGTTGAGTCAGTTTCTGTCCCCCCTCTTCAATCGGCGTAAAGATAAGTACGGCGGGAATCTGGCTAACCGGACGAAGATCCTCATCGAAGTTTTGCAGGAGATACGATCCCGCGTGGGCCAAGATTTCCCCGTCCTTATTAAAATCAACACCCAGGATTGCCTCGAAGGCGGATTGACTCTGGAAGAGTCCCTGGAGGCCGGTCTTTTTCTGCAGCGAGAGGGAATCGACGCCATCGAGCTGAGCGGTGGAACAGGCGCCTCCGGCAAATTGCGGCCGATTCGCGCAGGAATTATTCAGGAAGAAGATGAAGCTTACTTCAAAGAGGCGGGAACGGCCTTTAAAGCGCGATTGAGTGTACCCATCATGCTGGTGGGAGGAATCCGCTCCTATAACGTGGCGGAGCGTATTATCAAGAAAGGGATTGCCGATTACATCTGCATGAGCAGGCCCTTGATCCGGGAGCCTGATCTAATCAAGCGGTGGCGCTCGGGTGATCGTCGAAAGGCGACCTGCCAGTCCGAAAACCGGTGCTTCATTCCGATTCGGACCGGAAAAGGGGTGTACTGCGTGGTGGAACAGGAATTGAAGACCGCACAAAAAAAATCATCTGCAAAAAAGGGGTAAAACCCATGCCTTCCGGAGAAAAGGAACCCTCCACCCCCCGAGAGATCCTGGAAATATCCGGGTATTATTGGAAAACGTGCACCCTCCATGCAGCAGTAAAGCTCAACCTTTTCACGTTGATTGGAGAAAATGGGAAAACCGCGGGGGATCTTGCCGCAGAAATCGGCGCGGATGAAAGAGCCTTGACGTTTTTACTCAACGCACTTTCTGCCATGGGGTTGTTGCGCAAACAGGAATCCGCTTACATGAATACCGAAGCCGGAACCGTCCTGCTTTCAAAAGATTCAGAAAAGTACATCGGTTATATGATCCTGCATCACCACTACCTCTTCGAGTCCTGGGGGAAGCTGGATCAGGCCGTTTTGACCGGAAAGCCGGTACGGGAAAGATCTTCCATTGGTGAGGAACCCCGCCGGGAAAGTTTTCTCATGGGGATGTTCAATAATGCTATGGGGATCGCACCGATGTTGGCATCCCAGATTGACTTATCCGGAAGGCGTCACTTTCTGGATCTCGGCGGCGGACCGGGCACCTACGCCGTCTTTTTCTGTAAGCATTTCCCAGAGCTTTCGGCGACGGTTTTTGATTTAGAAACCACTAGGCCCTTTGCCGAAAAGATCTTTGAGCGGTTCGGGATGAAAGACCGCATCACTTTTTACGGGGGAGACTACCATGAAGATGAAATCCCGGGCGTTTTTGACGTGGCGTGGCTTTCCCACATCCTCCATGCGGAGGGACCGGATGAATGCCGCCGGCTGATTCGAAAGGCCGTATCCACGCTTGAGCCCGGCGGCCTAATCCTTGTCCATGATTTTATCCTGGACGACACTATGGAAAAGCCTCTGTTTCCGGCCCTTTTCTCCCTGAACATGCTCCTTGGAACACTGAAAGGACAATCTTACAGTGAGCCGCAAATCATCGATATGCTCAAAGCAGCCGGAGTGGAGGATATCCTCAGGCACCCATTCCGGGGCCCTACAGAATCCGGGATTCTCATGGGAATCGTACAGCGTCGGAAACATTAAAGCCGATTTGATCAACCAGGGTCTCAGGATCAGATTCTGCAGAGAATTACACCAAAGCTGATTTTATTTTATGATTTTTTTCAAAAAGCATACTAAACCGACTTTCCGCCTGAAAGACCTTCTCCAAAAGGCCACGTACGTCCGCATTGCTTTCGATCGTCTCAAGCTCGGAGTGGACAACATCCGATATGACGTTCACTTAAGTCCAAAATTTTGCAGCATTGCCTCAAAACTGGCTTTCCAGTTTATAGCCCTTGCCGCCCATATCGAGGATGGGGTGGATATCGGAACCCAGTCCGACCGCACAGATTTGCGCAATGCGTTCAAGCAGGTCTGTCGTGATGTGCTTTTTTCCGGTTTCCGGCAGGCTCGGGATTTCAAAGAAATTCAGATAGACATGCTGGCCCAAGTTGCCCTGTACAAGTTTTTGATACAGGAAATCCGGGACCAGTTTGAGGGGCTTTGTCGGCATTTGAAGAAAGGCATACGGGAAACGGAAACTCCGTCCACCTTCAACCATATGGAGAACATCCGGTTAAAAAAGGTGCTTTCCGACATCTTCAAGAATCGGCAATCCATTCTCCGCAGCGTCAGCAAAGACCTGTTTCAGTTAGTGGAAGAAATCCAGCGTGACCCTTTAAGAAAATACCGGGAATCAGCCTTCGGAGCCGAATCCATTCTCCCCGATAACTTTTTCAACAACCCACTGATCTGTGGAGATGTCTTGCCGGAAGACCTGTTCATGATCTCCGAATATCTTCTCTTTGGCCACCGATACGAAGACGCCAACCGTTATGACGCCCTCATTGTTTTGGTGAAGCGCCTGCTGATGGAATGCGATACGGATGCAGAAATGAGCGAATCTTCACCGCCAAAAGAAAAGGATCTCCTTCTAGACGAATGGATCGGTGAACCGGAAAATATGGACCGTCTCTTCAATGTTGAAGAATATCCGAATCGACGCACGGAGTTGAAGGTCCATGGATACCCGAAGGACGAAGTTCTTTCTTTGACTCAAAGGGCAGCAGCAAAAAAAAGCCTGTTAAGGTTTTTCTATGAACGATTTCAAAAAATCGGGCTCATTCCCATCGTTGCGGCTTCTTATGAGATCCAACCGGGTTTCCTGGAATATTGTCCTCCCCTGACACCCCAGGTGGTGATGCAATTTATGGTAAACCCTCGATCCAGAGAAATTGTACTGGATCGACTCAGACGGCTTTCTAAAAAGGAGAATCGGTCCTATTCTGCTGATGCCCTGTGGAAGATAGCCAGACGGATTCGTCGACTCAACCGTCGCCAAAAAGAAGCGTACCTACTGCGCTTTCTCAGGGACCTTTCCCGGTATCACCGGGATTTGAAAAACGCCACAAGAACCCGGGAGGCCATGGATGCCGTCCACCTCGTCATCGAGGAGAAGGTCCTCAATCTATCCCGGGTTAATAACTTGCTCTATGAATTTTTGCTTCCCGAGGAAGACACGGAGGACCACAGCCCCATCATCAATCACGTCGTCCTTAAGGCTGATGTACGGGGATCTACGGAAATTGTCAGACAAATGAAAGGCAAGGGCCTCAACCCCGCTTCCTTTTTCAGTCTGAATTTTTTTGAGCCCATCAATCGCCTCCTGGAAACCTATGAAGCAGAAAAAGTTTTCATCGAAGGGGATGCCATCATTCTGACCATCCTGGAAAGGTTTCAGCCGGCAAAGAACCTCTTCACCGTAGCCCGGGCCTGCGGCTTGGCCATGGACATCCTCTCAGTGGTGCGACGTTGCAACGCGGGGAGCCGGAAGGCTCAGCTCCCCGTCATTGAACTCGGGATCGGCATCGGCTTTCAGAACGGTCCCCCCACCTACTTGTTCGACGGGAATCGGCGTATCATGATCTCTTCCGCCATCAACAAAGCCCATTCTTTGTGCCGTTCCGATAAACGTCTGATGCAAACAGGCACATGGAAACCACGTTTCAATCTGGTTGTATTTAAGCCCGAAAAAGCCGATCATACGGCTGAAGACGCCTCGGCCCTCCCCTTGATTTACAACGTAAACGGCATTGCACTCGACAACGCGGGGTTCGGACAACTCTCCCTGGAAGTCAACCTGAAAACCCTGGAATACACAATGCCCGATCTTAAATCCGAACGCCTCCGATTCCACGTGGGAAAATTCCCGACCTCCTTGGGAACTAAACGGACCCTCGTTATTCGAGAAGCACCCTTTTTCACCCCAGGATCCCCGGGCCCGGGTGCAATATCGACCTTTGAACAAGTTTATTATGAAGTATGCACCTACTCCGCCATCCTGGCATGGGCCGAACATTTCCCTTGAATAATAGCTAAAAAACAGCTATCAGTATTGATCGTTATATTATTCAGTACACAGCCGCCGAGCAACCGATGCAGGCAAATTGATGCGTGAGTTTTCGATCTTTTTGTTATACTCCAGAAAAGGGATGAGACGTGGTTGACGACAAGAAAGCGGAAAATAGAAAAGAAGCCGACCCGAAATCGGGCCAAGAAAAAGTTAAGTTCGAAATTTACGGGGAAGAGATGATCGAAAAGCGGGTGAAGTTGAGCGGCAACAGCGGCCGGGTATATCTCCCTCCCAACTGGGTGGGACACCAAGTCAAGATCATCCGAATCGATTAACCATCAATCTGCAGGGGAGAGCTATCGGTGACAGACATTGTGGTTCGCAAATTAAAAATCGAGGATTCGGAAGCCATCAGCAAGATCTACGCCGCCATCACCCAGAAACCGGTCGAAATCGATTTCAAGCGGGTCATCGCCCATGATGCCCAGAGAGGGGAGGATGCCTGTTTTGTAGCCGAATTCGAGGGTAGAGTCGTCGGTTTTATAATCAGCTATGTCCTGAATCTCGGTTTCGGAATCGAAAAAAGCTCGTGGATCGCCACCCTCGGAGTGAACCCCGACTATATGGGCCAGGGAATCGGAGCGCGCTTGGCTGAAGAGCTTTTCAGGTTTTACAAGAAGGAAGGGATCCATAACGTGCATACCTCCGTCCGATGGGATTCTACGGATCTGCTCTCCTTCTTCAAGACCCTTGGATTTAATCGCAGCAACTTTATTAATCTCTCAAAAACCCTGGATTAGCCGGGCTTAAAAGTAATCGTCGTCGTCCGCAGAAATTCCGGGCATCTTCCCATGTTCCTGAAGGTATCGCTGGAGGAGTTCGCTTTCTCTCTTGGAGTACAACTTGTCTTCCTCGAACTCAAACCAGACGGCATTTTGATTTTCTTTCAGCGCCCTTAAAAGCTCCGCCTTCAGATCAGGTGTCCCCTTGATGGCCAGGATATTTCTTCCTGCATCCAACAGTCTAAAAACCCCTTCAGCTTCAGAGAGTTGAACGATGTGTTCATAGGTGAAAGCCACCAGGTTCTCCGGCGGAGCCGGATTGCCCTTCAAATAAAGCCTGGCGTCACATTGCAGGCAGCGCCGAGCTTCTTTTCGAGCCTGGGTTTGGTCATAACCAAGGTCGATCTCTGCGAAATCACTGCGACTGTCACCCAAAGGAATCTGTGGAACAGGAATCCGCGACCATCCCGCAAACCCCTCTTCGCGGCCGAAGTATGGATCCGGGGCTCCCCTCGGAAAGAGCACTTCCTCGATCCGACCATCCCCTCCCAGCGCCTTATCGATGGCTGAGGACGCCTTCCGACCATGGGAGATGGCGTGAATCACGGTGCCGGGCATGGCAATGGCGTCGCCTCCGGCAAACACATGCTTCATCCCGGTTTCCAGGGTTTCCTGTTCGATCAGGATGAGCCCATTTTCAATCGAAATGGGGGTTCCGTCGGACAGGAACGACAGGTCAACGGACCGGCCCACGGCCAGGATGATCTGATCCACCATGATGCATTCTTTCCGATCCCCAAATCTTGGGCCAAAGTTTCCTTTTTCATCGAATACGCAGGTGCACTCCACCAGATCGAGCCCTGTTACCCTGCCATTTTTGCTCAAGACCCGCTCCGGCCCCCAGGATGGCAAAAGCTTCACTCCTTCGGCCACGGCGTCCTCTATTGCCCACTTAAATGCCGACATCTCTTCTTCGCTCTCCAGGCAGGCAATGGAGACATCTGCTGACCCGCAACGCAGCGCGGTCAGGGCGACATCTATTGCCATGTTCCCTCCGCCGATGACGAGTACGTTCTCTTTCATGCGCACGGCTTTTCCATGAGCTACATCCCTCAGGAAGTCGACTCCCCATATCACGTCGGGAAGATCACATCCCTCAAGGGGGATCCGCCGGCTTAATTGGGCGCCGATAGCCAAGAATACGGCATCAAAACCCTCCGCCTTCAGATCTTCCAGTTGCATGTGTTTGCCGAGACGCATATTGGGCTTGAATTCAATTCCCAAATCGAAGATTTCATCGATTTCTTTCTGCAGCACATCCAAAGGCAGGCGATAGGCCGGAATCCCATAACGCATCATCCCGCCAGGTTCAGCGCCGGCATCGAAAACGGTGACGGCATGCCCTTTTTTCTGAAGATAAAATGCCGCCGTCAACCCGGCCGGTCCGGCTCCCACTACGGCAACCCGCTTGCCGGTATCCTTTCCGAGGGTAAGCCCTTTCTTCCATAACCCTTTCTCGTGGTATGCGGCATAACGCTTCAACGCACAGATGGCGATGGGTTCGTTCACCTCTCCCCTGCGGCATACGGACTCACAGGGCCGGATGCAGATCCTCCCAAGGATGCCCGGAAAGGGAACCTTTTCCCGGATTATGGCATTGGCCGCATCCGCTTTTCCTTTAGCGATCATCCGGATATAGCCCGGGATATCGATGTGGACAGGGCAAGCGGCTCTGCATGGGACCAGATCATCTTCCCTTTTCCCTGCTTCCACGTCCTTTTCCATCAATGCACCGGTGGGGCAGACTTCAACACAGGCCATGCAGAACTTACATCCCGATTCCGCCAACGTAAGCCCAAGGGACCCGACCTGGACCCGACCGGCGGCATCGTAAACAAAGCCGATGGCCTCGATTCCCCGGAGTTGCCTGCATACCCGAACACAGCGTGTGCAACCGATGCATAGATTGTAATCCCGTTTAAAAAGGGGTTCATCGAAAAGAATGGGGATGGTGGTAGGAACCCACTGGGGCGTGGCATTCGAAATGCCGATATAGTCGGCGATATTTTGCAGCTCGCAGTGCCCGAACTCTTCGCAACAACGTTCATTTTCCGAAACATTGGCGGAACATTGGGTCCTTGAACACCCCTCCTTCTGGGCGCAGGTGAGACAACTGTGACGATGGCGCGCCATGATGGAGATCAGGTTTTCCTGTCGCTTTTGCCGGATTCGGTCGCTGTGGGTAACCACTACCATACCGACACGGGCCTCAGTAAAACAGGATTCCACCAGATCCGGTTCCCCTTCCACTTCCACCATACATAACCTGCACTCTTTACCGGCTTCGTGGAGAGCGGCATTTACGATTCGGACGGCACCCTGATAAATGGCTGAAGCAGAGGGAACCCCTTTTGCCGGAGGTAGATCCGGGTGGTGGCACAGGGCGGGAATGTAGATACCGATGCTTTTAGCCGCCCCGAGAATGGTGGTGCCTGCCGGTACTTCGATGCTTTTTCCGTCAATGATCAAACCGACGGTGTCCATCTGGATTCCCCGGTTTTTAGAAAATGGGAAGCTGTTTATTTTACTTTTCCCTTTAGGCATAGGGTATGGGCGAATAATGCCGCCCCGATGGCACCGGCGATCTGGGTGTCCCATCGGGTCTTCATTCCTTCGGTGCCGATCATCCGCATGAGTCGCTCCATGACCCCGCAGTTTTTAGCCATTCCGCCGGTGACGGCAAATTCGGGTTTGACGCCGAGACGCTCCACCAGAGAGTAAATGCGCTGGGCCATCGTCTTGCAATAAGCGGCAAGTACCTGTTCCGTTGTATAACCTTTCCTTAAAAGGCCTGTGGCTTCTGACTTGGCATAGACCACGCAAATGCTCGATACGGCCTCCGGTTCTTCACCTTTGAACCAGAAGCTTCGATTCCCCGCTTCGGTAATGGGGATTCCCAGGAGGTCGCAAAAAACCTCCATGCCCCGCCCGGTTCCGGCTGCACACTTATCGTTCATCAGGAAGTTGGTGACCTTCCCTTTTTCGTCGCACCGGATAACCTTGATATCCTGTCCGCCGACATCCAGCACGGTCCGTACCTGCGGGCCGTAAACAAAATTGGCACCCCGGGCATGGCATGCGATCTCAGTGACAGTTCGGTCCGCAAAGGGAATGTTGACCCGGCCGTATCCTGTTCCGATGCAATAATTTCTCCGGTCCTCCGGCATGTCTCCCAGAACCTCCAGAGCAAAATTATAGACTTTTCGGGCACTATCGGGGCTGTCCGATCCGGTACGCATGTTCCCATAAGCCAGAATCTCGCCATCGGCCATGATGACCGCCTGGGAGCTGACGGAGCCGACATCGATGCCCACCGCGATGAATTTGGCCTTCTTCCAGTCGATCTCCGGGTTTTTCCAGTTTGACTCCGTCCACCGCCAAAACGCCTCTTTCATCTCTCCAGCCATTATCGAATCTCTAAGCTTGATGGCTTCGTAAAAAGTCCATCTGCTGCGTTGCACTGCATCTGAAGCTTTTTACTTTGCCATCCTAATTTTGAGTTTTTACGATTTCATCAAGCTTCATTGGCTTGATTTTCTTCGGAGGCGGCCAACGCTGCTCCGATGGCTGCGCCAAATTCCGGTTTCTCCGGGATGAGGATGATATCCGTTTTCAGTTCTCTTTCCACCGCCGCCATGAACCCCGGATTATTAGCCATCCCTCCGATCATCATGACGTCCGGATTCACCCCGATACGGCGGATCATGGTTGCGATCCGACTGGCCATGGAGTCATGTATGGCCTTGCTGATGTCCGCCTTTGCGGTCTTGGCATGAATCAACCCCACCACTTCGGACTCGGCAAAAATGGCACACTGGGCATTCATGGGGATCTCTTTGTTCGACTGAAGACACAGAGTCCCCATCTCCTCGATGGTCACCTCCAACGCCCGGGCCATGGCCTCGATGAAAGAGCCGGCACCGGATGCGCATTTCTCATTGATGGTAAAATCGTCGATATCCCCCTTGTCGTCCAGCTTGGCCGCCCGCCCCTCTTCGGCCCCGACATCTGCCACTGTACGGACACGGGGGAAAAAGTATCGGGCGGCCCTGGCCATCGCCTGGATATCGCTGACCTTGACATCGGCGATGGTGATGGCTTCTTTTCCGGACCCGGTCCCGGCGACCATATAGATATCCTCCCACTGGATCCCCGCCTGATTTAAAGCCTCCGCCAGGGAAGCTTTCACGGCCTTCATCAGGTCAAAACCGGTCAGGGCCTTCCCTCTTCCGATACTCTTGCCATCTTTTAAAATGACCGTCTTGGTGTTTTTCGCACCACTATCGATTCCTGCAATAATCATCGTTCAATCATCCCGGATTCCATAGGGGGCCATTCCCGGGCTTCGGTAAAAATTGAAATTGATCAGATACATGGAGAATCCGCCGGACATCCTTCACGACTCAGAAACGTCTTCCCTGTTGAAATGAAACCGTGGCCGGATCTTCGGCTCCAAAATGCCGTTGGTTTGGAAGCCTCACCAGACCCTGTTTTTGTGTTTCACCGATATATGAAAAAAGCCGAAGGCTACCGTTAAATGACTGAGAGATTCAAAGGCAAGTGGAACGGCTATTTTTCCGGTTGATCGTTTAAAAAAAACCGCCACTTGCAAAACATTTCCTTCGGATGGGGATCCGGGGGCGCAAAAAGGCATTCGACCTGAATCCGATCATCCACCACCCGGGCAAAATTGGCAAACTCACCCCGATGCATTTCCTTGCAAACGAATTCCGACAGGCCCCTTTTCAGCCGGGCTTCCTGGGTGGGACACGACGGTACGGAAATCGTCACGACATCGTTCTCCTTCTCGATGCGGTATCCTACCAGGATACACCATGGAAAATACCGCAATGCCTGAATAAACCCTTCAAGGCCCTTTTCCCGAATATCGAACCGGGTGATCAGGTCTTTTGCGGCCATGGCCGAAACCCGGCTCCAGACCTGCTCGTTGATCCGCTCGGCTGTGGGCTGGTCGAAGCGCTCCCCGACATAGATGAACCAGAAGGCATCCATGACCCGGTAGTGCCAAAGCAAAAACTTTATGTACTTCATCAGATCGGACCGGTCCATTTTTTCAAAAACAGAAAGATCCATGGCATCTCCTTTTTTTAATGAAAAAGCAGGAACACCTTCGCAAGGCGGTATGTTTTTATAAGCCGGATCCCCTCTTCTCGTCAATCCCCGAACCGTCTGGTGTCCTGCGCTTTCGGCATCGAAAAGGAAATTCTTGTCCCCAATTGCAATTTATCCGTGTTTTCGTTAAAAACGGGCATCGAATGAGGCTTTCCCGAAAGGATCACCGGGGCGGTGGAAAAGTCAGAAACGATGATGGAGTCTATATTAAAGGGCGATGTCCGGGCAGTAGCCAGGCTCATGCGGGAAATCGATGAACAATCGCCTCTGGCCCTGGAAACCGTCAAGGCACTTTTCCCGCACACCGGAAAGGCCCACATTGTCGGCATCACCGGACCCCCGGGAGCCGGAAAATCAACCCTGGTGGATCGCCTCATTGCCGGTTACAGAAAAAAAGGAACGACCGTCGGCGTCCTGGCAGTAGATCCCACGAGCCCGGTCTCCGGGGGGGCCATTCTAGGAGATCGGATACGGATGCAGCGTCATGCCACGGATCCGGGGGTCTTTATCCGGAGCCTGGCTACCCGCGGCCACGTCGGAGGACTCTCCCGTTCCCTTTACGATATGGTGTCGGTGCTGGACGCCATGGGAAAGGAAATCATCATCGTGGAAACCGTTGGGGTCGGCCAGGACGCGGTAGAGATCACGGATCTGGCCGATACCAGCATTTTAGTGGTCATTCCCGGGATGGGGGATGGCATTCAGGCCATTAAAGCCGGGATCCTGGAAACGGCCTCCATTCTGGTAGTGAACAAGGCCGATCTGAAAGGCGCCGACAGCACGGCGGCCGACATGAAGGCGCTTTTTGCGATGGGCGTCTCATCTCAAAAGAGGTGGAAGCCCCCGGTCCTGAAAACCGAAGCGGTTAAAGACCAGGGAATCGATACCCTGATTGACGCCATTTCTGAACATTACAATTATATCCAAAAACATCCTGGTGAAAAAACTCATTCTAAAGGCCTCAGGGCCGCCTTCTTCAATGCCCTGCAGCAGGCGCTTTTACAAAAAGCCCTGACCCGGCTTCAGCAGAAAAAGAAACTGGATACTCTATTTGCGGCCCTTGAAAAAAGACGGATTGACCCCTTCTCTGCCGCAAAACAGGCAGTCGACATCCTCTTCGACGCAGATGCGGAAGATGCTTGAATCTTTGATACGGACATTAGGGATATTCCCTTTGTTATGGGTGGTATTTTTTCCTGTATCATCCTTCGGCACGTCCGTCGGAGAGATTCAGGATCGAAGAGAAAGCCTTGTACCGGAACCGATCTTTAACGGCCGCGTATATGTGCAGGAGGCAGGCCGTCATCACTTAAAGACCGTGGTTCTGATACACGGCCTGGGTACTTCGGCTTCGAGAGACTGGGAAGAGATCTTCCCGGAGTTAGCCCAAAAATTTCACGTTTTGGCATTTGACCTTCCCGGTTTCGGTCAATCTGACACTGGAAATGACCTATACTCTCCGTCCCGGTATGCCGAGTTGATGGAATTCCTTCTGCCGCAATTTGCAAAAGGACCCGTGCACCTCGTTGGCCACTCCATGGGAGGCGCCGTCGCCCTGTGTTACACCGCCGCACATCCTCGGAATGTGTCTCGCCTGGTCCTTGCTTCGGTGCCTGGGATCCTCCACCGGCAGGTCTATTCCCGTTTCCTTGCCCAGAGCGGCAGCCGCCTGCTCCCGGATATCTTTCCTCAGCAGGATGCCTTTCTGGACCGGATCGCGGAGGCGGTACTGCGCCGGGCGGCGGGAAAATCGATACCCGACGCATGGATCCTTTTTACGCCGCTGACCCGTGAAAAATTTCTGCAAGCCGATCCAATCCGCATAGCCGCCTTTGCCACTGCGGTGGAAGATTTCAGCCCCCTCATTAGCCGGATCCTCACCCCTACCCTTATTATCTGGGGAACTCAGGACAATATCGCGCCGCCTAGAACAGCCACCCTTTTGGCTTCTCAGATTCCGGATGCGCGCCTGGAGTGGATGAAAGGCGCAGGGCATGTGTTGATGAAGGAGCAACCCAAAGAATTCGCAAGGACCGTTCTCGCGTTTCTCAGCGAACCGCAAAAGCCTCTTCCCAAAACTCGGGTGACGGAAACCGCTGAATCCTTTGCCGGACCTTCCAAGGGAACCGGCAGATGCCAAGATCAATCCGGCACGGTATTTGAAGGATCCTACGATGCCATCGAAATCACCAATTGCCGATCCGTCCTGCTGAATAATGTCCGGACCTCTTCTGTCAGGATTCTGGAATCCTCGGTGATTATCGAAAACAGCCGCATCGGCCCAAACAAGACGGCCCTCACTGCCTGCCGTTCGGAAATCGTCGTCACCGGCGGTAGGATCGAAGGGGAGGTAGCCGTCACCTCAGAAGAAAGCCGATTGGATTTTGCGGGAGTTGCCATCGTGGGCGAAGAGGCTGCGGTAAAAGTGTTCGCCCCGGAGGATCCCCGTACCGGTCAGTCGGTCCCGGCGACCCTATTCTTTTCCGTATGCCCGATACAAAGCCCTCGATATTCAGGGTATCTCCACGGAGCCCGGGTGATCTTTCCGGATCGCCCCCTATAATCCTTTCAAGCCGATCTCCCCGGCCACATTTCGCATTCCAAGGATCGTCTCCGTGATGAGTTCCGTCAAGTCCATACCTAAAAGCGCTGCGCCTTTTTCGATGATCTCCCGGTTCACACCGGCTGCAAAGCGCCTGTCCTTCCATTTCTTCCTGACCGATTTGGCCTCCATGTCCATCACGCTTTTCGAGGGTCTCACCAGCGCAGAAGTGACCACCAGCCCGGTCAGTTCATCGACGGCAAAGAGAACCTTCTCCAGGGTCGTCTTGGGCTCAATGTCGGTACAGATCCCCCATCCGTGGCTGATGACAGCCCGGACATACTCTTCCGGCCAGCCGGCTTCCCTAAGGATTTCCTCGCTTTTTTTGCAATGGACAGTTGGAAACTGCTCATAGTCCAGATCATGAACCAGGCCGATGATACCCCATTTCTCCTCGTCCCCGCCGAACTTCCTGGCGAAATGGCGCATCACCCCCTCCACGGCCAGGGCGTGCTTGATCAGGCTTTCACTTTGATTATACTTAAGCAGCAGATCATGGGCTTCCTGCCGGGTCGGTGTTTCAATGTTCATCGCGGGCCTCCTGATTCCTGCGCTCGATTAATTATGAAGATAAAGATGCACTACTTCCCCGGTCTATGGATGCCATAGATATAAGCAGCTTCGATGTCAGCTCTTGGTAAGGAAGCTTTGACAATAAAAACCTCTGAAGTCATTATCACCGATCCGCTGCCGATGTCAATTTTTCCGATCACCAGAGACAGCGCCCTCTATGGAAAAGGAAAAATCTCGATTTTAGGACATATTTGAAGTATAAATCTACTTCCCGGTTTTTTAGAAATCAGCATCCTCCCAACCGATAGGTAAAGAGGTAATACCATGAACCTGTTCGACCCCGTCTTTTTGGCACGACTTCAGTTCGCTTTCACCGTATCCTTCCATATCCTGTTTCCGGCCTTTACCATCGGTGTCGCCAGCTGGCTGGCTGTCGTGGAATGGCTCTGGCTGAAGACCGGCAACCCGGTTTATGAATCGGTCTACCGAATGTGGGTGAAAATATTTGCTGTTAATTTCGGCATGGGGGTGGTTTCAGGGGTGGTGCTTTCTTACCAGTTCGGCACCAATTGGTCGGCCTTTTCGGACCGTACGGGTAACATTCTCGGCCCCCTGCTGGGTTTTGAAGTCCTGACGGCGTTCTTCCTGGAAGCGTCGTTTCTAGGCATCATGCTCTTTGGATGGAAACGGGTAGGAAAAAAGGCCCACTTTGGCGCCACGGTGATTGTGGCCGCCGGCACGCTGATCAGCGCCTTCTGGATTCTTTCGGCTAATAGCTGGATGCAGACGCCCCAAGGGTTTATCAAGGGATCGGATGACATCTTTTACCCCACGAATTGGATCCATATCATTTTTAATCCGTCTTTTCCCTATCGATTCGTTCATATGGTCACGGCGGCATATCTCACCACCGCATTCGTTGTGGGGGGTGTCGGGGCCTATTATCTGTGGCGCAGGCGTCACGAGGGTTCCGCCCGGGTGATGTTCGGCATGGCTATGATCATGGCCGTGTTTGTGGCTCCGTTGCAGCTTTTCTTCGGAGACCTTCATGGTTTAAACACCCTGGAGCATCAGCCGGCCAAGGTTTCCGCCATGGAAGGGCTCTGGGAAACCCAGCGTGGAGCCCCCCTGAAACTCTTCGGCTGGCCTGACCAGAAAAAAGAGACGACCCTTTTCTCTCTGGAAGTCCCCAAGTTGTCCAGCCTGATCCTCACCCATGATTTCAACGGCGAAGTGAAAGGGCTCAAGGAGTGGCCGTCTGAAGATCGGCCGCCCGTGGCCTGGATTTTCTGGTCGTTTCGGATCATGGTGGGGATCGGTTTGCTCATGATTGCCACCGGTATTGCGTCCTTGATCCTTTTTTGGCGAAAAAGACTTTTTGACACCCGATGGTTTCAGCTCTGGTGTATGGCCTTGACGCCTTCGGGATTTTTAGCCGTGCTGACCGGGTGGTGTGTCACGGAAATCGGCAGACAGCCCTTCATCGTCTACAATGTGATGCGGACTGCCGATTCGGTTTCTCCGGTAGGATCCGGCCCCGTTGCCTTGTCACTCGGAGCGTTTGTCCTGGTCTACACGATCATCTTCGGCGCGGGAACCTATTACATCTTAAAGCTGATCATGAAAGGCCCGGATATCCCGGAAGATGCCTCCTTCGGAGCCCATGGTCTTAAAAAACCCTTGCTGGTCGGGGATAGGAGCCAAGAATCGGGAGGATTCCATGTTTAGTTTTGAAAATATCCTGGATTTACCCCTCATCTGGTACGCACTCATCGGAACCGCCGTCTTTTTATATGTTCTCCTCGACGGCTTCGATCTGGGTGTAGGAATCCTATTTCCGTTTGCCCCATCGGATCAATCCCGGGATCAGATGATGAATTCCATCGCCCCTTTCTGGGACGGAAACGAAACCTGGCTCGTCCTCGGCGGCGGCGGTCTTTTTGCCGCCTTTCCCTTGGCCTATGCCGTCCTGATGCCGGCCTTTTACCTTCCCATCATCTTCATGCTGCTGGGGCTGATCTTTCGTGGCGTGGCTTTCGAATTTCGCTTCAAGGCTTCGGGGTGGTCAAGAAAAGCATGGAATCATGCCTTTCACCTCGGATCGCTTACAGCCGCATTCATGCAGGGGGTGGTTTTGGGAACCTTTGTGCAGGGGATCGCGGTAGAAGGACGTCGTTTTGCCGGCGGCGCACTCGACTGGGTAAGTCCTTTTGCTTTGATGACGGGCGCAGCCCTGGTCTTCGGATATGCGCTGTTGGGGGCCACCTGGATAATTATGAAAACCGATGGAGAAACCCAGGAATGGGCCCGCAATTACACCGGCTCCATCTGCGCTTGTGTGGCCTTGTTCATGGGCCTGGTCACTCTGAGTACGCCGTTGATTAACAAAAACATCAAAACCTTGTGGTTCAGCCTCCCCAACCTCTTTTACCTGGCTCCCCTTCCCTTGCTGGCTTTTGGCATGTTTTTACTTTTGTGGAGGGACTTACGCCGAAAGAAAGAGTACCGGCCCTTTTTCCTGAGCATCGGCATCTTCTTGATGAACTATCTCGGGTTGGGCATCAGTCTTTGGCCCTGGATCGTTCCTTTTCGATTCACGTTGTGGGAAGCGGCTGCAGCTCCGCAATCTCAATCCCTGTTATTAGCGGGTACCCTCTTTTTGCTTCCCATGGTTTTAGGCTATACCGCCTATAGCTTCTATACATTCCGGGGTAAGGCATCACCTGAGGGTTATTATTGAGGATCGCCGACACCGGTGCGAATCCGCGAACGAGGGCCGGAACCGCCTCCGTTCCGCCAATCCCGGGGTGGACGCATTTCGTTAAGGAGATGAAGTTTGTTTTGCATCTTCAATCGGTAATAGATCATCATCCAGGCACAAGGTGTGTTCGGGTCGACCTCGCAGGCTCCGTTTTGCGATCCCCCGCACGGTCCATTGAACAGGCTCTTGGCACATCGTGCAATGGGGCAGATTCCGCCGGTATGGGAAAGCACGCAATTCCCGCACCCCCGGCAGACCTCGCTCCATGTTCCAGGCTTTGAGGACGCTCCGAAAAAGGTCGTGTTGATGGCCGGCAGAATGGTAAGCGGTTCGAAGGCATCCGCCATGGTCTGTACACCGGCTCCGCACGCCAAGGATAACACGGCATCCGTACCCGGTTCTATTTTCTGGTAGGAAGCAACCAGATCCTGTTCGCACTGCCGCAGGATGGATCCCGCCGAAAATTCAGGGGGATCCCCCACATAATGCATCGGGTGGGAAATCTCCCGGACCAGTTGCCGGGCCTCGCGCTCTCCTCCGGAAAGACAAACGGTGACACAGCTTCCGCAACCGAGAACCAGGATCTTCCGATAACCGTCGATCATGGAGATAATTTCATCAATCGGCTTTAAATCCCCGACGATCATGACACCACCTCGTGTTTCCCTTTCAATCCCGGAAAATATACGGCACGGGCGACGGCGTCGATGGACTCCCGATGTCTTGGGCAAAGGGCTTTCATCTCTCGGCTCAGTTTTTCCGACACGGTCTTGCTGAAAGGCGCCGTGTAGAGGACGTCGCCACAAATGTCACACCTGACGAGATCCAATGTCGTAACGGTATCCCAATCTCCTTTCAAAAAATACTCAAACTCAATGGCGTTTTGGGGACATATCCGCCAGCAAGTTCCGCATCTGGCACAACGAGCCATGTTGTGGAAGAGGGTCCGGTGCCCTTTGGAATCATGGGCGCTCAAGGCATCGGCAGGACAGTTCTCCACGCAGGCCAGGCAACCGTTGCACCGTTCGTTTACCCGAAAGTATGACATGTCTTGTTCTCCTTTACTCCGGCCTGATTTCTTGCCGCATGACGGATATGCTCGTACTGCAAGGCTTCAGGGCGGGTATAACTCAGGGCACCGGGGTAACAAAATTTTACACATTGGGGATCCCCGTCGCAAAGATCGCATTTGAAGACCGTCTGTCTGGGTGCATCAAATCCCATGGCACCAAAGGGGCATGCGGCCACGCACATCCGACAGCTGACGCACCGCCCATAATCCACCATGATGCGATTGAGAAGCTCGTCACGATAAATAGTTTCCCTGGGACAGGCCGCCAGGCACGGTGCCTCTTCACACTGCCGGCAAACAACCGGGATAAAAAAAGAGCTTTCCATCCATTCAAAAACACGGATGCGGGACACGGATGGATTTCCGGACGCATTGCACCGGATGGCGCAAACGATTTCACACTGCCTGCACCCCGTGCATTTTTGAGGATCGATTTGGAGTATTTTTTCAACCACAACTTTCCTCCTGCTATCGCTTCAAGGGCCATATATCTTCGATCTGAAGCTCTTTGAAAACATCTCGTTTTAATAGAGATCGTTTACATCCCCTTTTGAGGCCCGTCTTTTTGATCAATGCTTTAAACCTTTTTCGATCATCGCCGTCAAAATATTTAAAAAAAATCGATGGTGTAACCGATTCCCGCGCCGCTTCCCGAACATTGAGCAGATGTTCCATGGCGTAAGTACGAAAAGCAATTTCGACCAGTTCGGTCTCGCTGAATTCCAATCCCACTGAAAAATGAACCATGTTTCGGAAGGTCTTCAGATGAATTTCTCCGGCAGGGTCCCGGGAAAGACGCAACGTCCCGATTCCCAGGCAGTTGGCGATGAGGTTTTCCACCGTTTCCGCCGGCAAAGTCCTTCCATGGATCTGAAACGGCGACCGTTCCTTCTTTTCCGGGTCATGCATTCCCCGAGTCTTTGATTTTCCTTCTTTGCAGACAACGCCATCCGGGGAAAAAAGAGTCCACCGGCGTGAATCCATCGGATCAAAAGCTTCCTCGGCATAGATCCGCAAAATGGCTTCCAATGAAGGGAAATATTTAAGACTCTCATGCCCGAATTTTTCAGCCGCCTTCAAGGGCCCCCATCCCCACGGAGCTGCCGAGTCTTTTCCGGATGCGATCCGCATGAGAAAAGGTGTGGGGTCATTTTTTTCACTTACAGAAATGCCCATGCGCTTACTTGTTTGTTTCGGGAGAAGACCGAATTTCGCCAATTGCTCGGCCCATGTCAAAGCATCCAGGCTGGTTTGATAATCCATTCCCAGTTCCCGGGTTGCCGAATAAACCCGCAAATCCTCTCCCGCCGGCTTCTTGTCGATCAAATCCGAGTCAGTGGAAGCAATCATGACATCGAATATTTCTTTCAGCAGATTTAAAAGCTTTCCGGGATGTTTCACCGGAACATCCCGGATACCGCAGCAAACGACGGCTTTAATGTTTTTACTCCCAAGTGCGGCTCCGGCTCCGGCCCTGCCGAACCTCCACCCTTCCTCCGTTGCCGCATCGGCAAAGTACACCCCGTTTTCGCCTGCCGGACCGATCACCACCGCATGTAAATCCGATCTTTTAATCTCATCCCGGATCATTTCGATGGATTCGGATATGCTTTTTCCTTTCAAGTGCCCGGCATCTAAAAATTGAACGCCGCTGTCTTTGAGCAGGAGATACACAGGACGTTTAGCCCTGCCGGAAATTACGAGATGATCGAATCCGGCCCATCGCATTCCGGCCCCGAATCCTCCGGGGATCGCTGCAAAACCGTATCGATCCGTCAGCGGAAAACGGGTCGAAAATCCGGCGCATTCCAAGGGACCCGCCCCGAACCCTGAAAGGACTCCCGAACCCAGTGCAATCACTTTTTTTGATTTTGGAGGATTGGGTTCTTTGCAAAGACCCTGAAGGGAAAGATATGCATGGATTCCTCGGCCCCCCAAAAACCTGCGTCGCAAGTCATAGGGAACTGATACGATGTCCACCGTTCTCTTGCCTAAATCGACGTATCCGATTTTTCCTGAAAAACCCATGAATCTCCCTGATCCTTTCCCAGTATTTCTAATCAATGGATCGCATCGGTTTTTTGGATTCTTTCGCTGATCGCATGGGCAGCGTTAAGGGTTTCTTCTACCAAGAACTCCATCTTCCTGGCGTCGATGCGGGGTTTGAAACCCACAACCCAGATAGCGGAACTGAAGGCCCGTGTTCCCTCAATAGCTGCGGCCACGGCCCGCACTCCGCTGATGTATTCCTCATCGTCCGTAGCATATCCCTTTCTTCTTGCCGTCCGAATTTCTTCCATAAAACGCATGGGGTTGATGACGGTGTTTTTCGTAAAATGAGAAATCCCCTTGGTTTGAATCAGCTCGGCCACTTTTTCCTCCGTCATGGAGGCCATGAACACTTTGCCGGTTGCCCCGGCAAAAAGCGGGATCCGGGTTCCCACCGGCGCGGTGATCTTCAAATCCTGCGTGGATTCCACAATATCAATGATGGTGACGTGTTCTCCGTTTCTTACTCCCAGGAAAACCGATTCCTGGGCACGCTCCATGAGGCCTTCCATGATGGGTCGTGCAATCTCTTTCACATCGATGCGGGAATAGGCGGCACGACCCAGTTCGAACAGGGTCACCCCCAGGGTAAATGTCTTGGTTTTGGGATCCCGGACAACAGCTCCCAGATCTTCCAGCGCATTCAAGATGCCAAATACGGTGCTCTTGCCTATGGAGAGTCTTTTTGAAAGTTCACTGACTCCCATACCGTGGCGGTTTTTGGAGACGGCCCGCAGGATCCGGAAAGCTTTCTTGACGGTCGGCGCCTGATAAGAATTTGTCATCGTTCACCATAATGAACAATTTTCTTTTCATTTACATCCATTTCCGTATACTGTCAATACCGTTTTTTGATTTTTTATCAAGGAAATGAACATTATGTTAAATTTAACTTGACAAGATCATCCATTACTATATAAAAAAATTTCATTGATCGTTCACTATAATGAACTTTACTTGCATGTGCAGAGACAGGTTATGCCTCTGAAGTAACATCCTTATTGAAAGCCGCCATGACTCTGTCCCTTAAAAAATTGACGAAAGGAGCCGCCATGACCATCGAAAGTGCAAAACAGTCCGCCGCCGAAAGCCTTCGGAAAACCCGGACTTTCGGCAAGATCCGGTGCCACAACCCCAGCTGCATGGGGAGGATTCAGCCTGAGCCGGGAGCCCAGCAGGTGAAGTGCCCTACCTGCGGGATGGAATATCGGTTGTTCTGGGTTAACCCCACCCTGCCGAGAATTCGGGGGCCGGTCTGGGAAGTAAACCGAGAGATTGCCGCAAAAACCTTTGCCGAAAAACAGGCCTCCAAGAAGGAATCTGCAGAAAAAAAGGGAGGGAAATAACATGTCGCTAGACAGAAAAATTGCCTATATCAATCTCACCACTGGGGACGTCAAGATCAAACCCATTCCCGTCTCCATACGAAAACGATTCATCGGCGGGAGGGGGCTCGATGCTTACCTGCTCTATAACCACGCCCCCAAAGGGGTGGATCCACTAAGCCCGGACAACCCCTTGATCATCAGCGGGGGTTTGCTGACCGCTACCTGCGCATCCGCCACCTCCCGTACGCATATCATGGCCAAGTCTCCCCTGACTGGGCTTTTGGGCAGCGCCAATATGGGGGGCTTTTTTGCCCCGGAACTTGCCTGGGCCGGATTTCATCATCTGGTCATTACAGGGAAGGCTAAAGATCCCGTTTACCTCTTTATCCACGACGGAAAAATCGAAATTCGGGACGCGTGCGGCTTATGGGGAAAAACGACGACCGACACCCAGTGGGCGATCCGGGAGGAGTTGGGCGATGACGAAATCAAAAGCTGCGTGATCGGTCCGGCCGGTGAAAACCTCGTCGCCTTTGCCAATGTCATGACCGGGATCAAAAACTCCGGAGGGCGGACCGGCATGGGATGCGTCATGGGTTCTAAAAATCTCAAGGCCGTGGCTGCGCGCGGGACGATGGACATTAAAATCGCCCATCCCATGGAAGCCCTGGAATTCAACAAGCGGTTCATTGACCAGATCACAAGTGCCAAGGTCAACCAGACCCAGGGAACCCTGGGGACCCCGTTCATCTGGGGGGCGACAAACTGCTGGGGCGGCCTACGAACCCGAAATTTTCAATACAACCAGCTCGAATACGCCGATGACATCGAACCGGAAAGGCTGGATGAAATCGCCACGGAAACCATGGGACCTTATCACATGACGGGATGTTTCGGATGTCAGGTTCACTGCCGGGCCCAATACCGGATCCCTTCCGGGCCTTATGCAGGCAAATACGATGAAGGTCCGGAATACACCTCTTTGGGTGCCTTCGGCTCCGAACCGGGATGCACTTCTGCCGAAACCGTTTTAACAGGCAATTACCTGGTGGACCAGTTCGGCATGGACAACCTGGAGACCGGCTCAATGATCGCCTGGGCCATGGAGCTTTATGAAGAAGGGATCCTGACCGACAAGCATACCGATGGAATAGACCTGCGATTCGGAAACGACAAGGCCCTGCTGGAGATGGTTGAGCGCATCTGCTACCGAAAAGGGTGGCTGGGAGACACCCTGGCCGACGGCGGCATTCCGGCTGCGGAAAAGATCGGAAAAAATTCCTTTGACTATCTGATCCAGGTCAAGGGCATGAACAATCTCCACTCCGACGAACGTGCCACCCCGGCCTTGGCCCTCAACATCGCTACGGCATCCCGGGGGAGCGACCATCTGCGAAGCCGACCCGCCATCGACCTGTATCATCTGCCGGAAGAAGTCTTGAGAAAGATTTACAGCTCCCCGGTTCCCTACAACGGCCCCCTGAGCTCGGAACATACATCTTACGAAGGCAAGGCATGGATGGTCTTCTGGCAGGAAAATTGTTATATGGCCGTGGACTGTCTCGGGATCTGTAAATATCATACGACTTTCCTCGGCGCCACACTTCCCAATTTCGAAGACTGGCCCAAGGTCATTTACTACAACACAGGCATCGAAGTCACCCCGGAAGAACTCTGGACCGTCGCTGAAAGATGCAACATGATCGAGCGCATGTTCAATATGCGGGAGGGGTTGACCCGAAACGACCTTAAAAAAGGGGATACCCTGAATCACCGGTACTTTGACGAGCCTTGCAAAAGAGGCGCGCCGGACGTCATCGGCATGTGCATCGACCGGGAAAAATTCGACAAGATGATCGATGAGTTTTACGAATACAAAGGGTTGGATAAAAACGGAAAACCCAAAGCGGCGACACTTAAACGTCTGGGGCTTGATAACGAGCCCTCCCGGCAGCTTTAAGCCAACCTGACAGATTGAAAAGGAGAAGGTTCATGGAAACCTCAGGCAAAGTTTTGATGATCGATTACGAGAAATGCACGGGATGCCGGCTTTGCGAGCTTGTCTGTACCGTTAAGCACGACGGCATTTCCAACCCGATGCGCAGCCGCATCCGGGTCATGAAGTGGGAGTCCGAAGGCCTTTACATCCCTATGTCTTGCCAGCAGTGCCAGGATGCGCCCTGTATGAAAGCGTGCCCGGTGAAGGCTATCTCGATGAACACGTCTTTAGGAAGGGTGGAGGTCGACTACGATGTCTGCATCGGGTGCCGGACCTGTGTTTCCGTCTGTCCCTTCGGGGCCATGAGTTTCAATACCGTCGACAGGAAAGTATTCAAATGCGATCTATGCGACGGTGATCCCCAATGTGTCCGGTTCTGTGATGTGAAGGCTTTAACTTACGTGGATGCTGGAGATGTCAGCCTGATAAAGAAGAAAGCCGCCGCCCACCGGATCTCTGTTGCCGGGAAAGAAGCGGTTTTTCAGCACGCAGCCCTCTAACCGACCGTTTTTTCCTCTCCAACGGGGGCAGCCGGCGGAAACAGGATGCTCCCGTTTTTATCATCCTCCGGCAAGCATCAGCGCGATGTGGATCACATCCCCGTTCTTGACCGGTTTTTTCAGTTCGTCGGGATAGGCGCTTTCCATATTCACATAGATCTCGATGGTGTTTTTGACTCGTCCTTTCCCATCGAAGAGGATTCCCTTCATCTGGGGATATTGCTTGATAAGATGATCAAGGCACTGACCCACAGTCTTCCCTTCCACCGAAACCCGCTCCGCCCCTCCGGTAAATTGCCTGTGCGTCTTATGAATGGCGATATCGATACTCACGCTTAACTCCTTTCATCTGGGGGACGCGCAATGCTCACAATTAGGATTCCTGTGGATCTTGAACTCGGATGCGTTCATGGTCAAACCGTCGATGGTCAGCATCCGATCGGTCAGCAGGCGACCGGCACCCACCAGGTACTTGATCACCTCGCAGGCCTGAACGGCCCCGATCATAGCCGGCGCCGTCCCGAGAACCGGGAATATCTCTCTTTCCACCGGCCCGCGATAGAGACATCTCAAGCATGCCGTTTTTCCAGGCAGGACGGTCATGGCTCTTCCTTCGAAGCCATAGACGGCTCCGTGAAAAAAAGGAATACGCATTTTCACCGCCGCCTCGTTAAGGATGTATCGAGCCGGCATATTGTCCATGGCATCGACGATTCCATTGACTCCTGAGGCAAGATCCAGAATGTTGTCTTTAGAAATGGTCTCATGCATCACTACCACGTCGATATCCGGGTTAATTGCCTGGAGCTTTTCGGCTGCGGAATCCGTCTTTTTTCGACCGATATCCTTTTGGCCAGTGAAGAATCTGCCGATTCAAATTGCTCATCTCCACCGTATCGCAGTCCACGATACGGATCCGTCCGATCCCGGCAGCCGCCAGGCAGTTCAAAACAGCGGAACCGATCCCCCCGGCTCCGGCGACAAGGATACGGGCCGCCTTTAGTTTTTCCTGGCCGGGCTCTCCGATCTCCTCCAGGAGGATCTGACGGCTGTATCGCTTCTTTTCATCATCTGTAAGCATTTTCCGCCGATCTCCTTTCAATGAAACCGATGGTTACCTTAAACCCAGAGGCTGGATTAGGTTGCGGTGAATCTCACTTTCGGTCCATGTGGGTTGACTCTTATTTTTCCCCGACTGAAAGATTTCCATGAGCATCCCAGCCCTTTCTCGAGCCGTCTGATATCCCTTTCGAACCGCTTCCTCAATGATTTCCCAGCTTCCATCAGAGACGAATCTTTCAAATGCGGTGAAGATCTCCGGGAATAATATCTTCCGGAACCCATCTAAAAATGCCACAAAGAAGGCAAGGGACGACGACCGGTGCTGCTTAACAATAAAAGAAAGCCTTCCAAAGGGGCTCGTATCCGCAACAATGTCTTTCAGTGTTCTTGCCAGAAGCTCGATGACCGTGTTCGGAAACTGAGCCAAAAGTTCCCTCCAGGCCATCCGATCGAGGGTGGGATCCAGCACTTCACCGAGCTCATGAAAAAGAAATGACTCTGTTTCGTTTTCCACGATTTCGGGAAGACACCTCCTAATGGAAAGTTTATCATCCTCTTGGGCTTTAAAGCTTTGCAATGCCAGGTTCAAAGCGCTTTTTCCGGATCGGTTTATAAAAAAAATCTGATCCCACAGAAAGGACTTCACGACTTCAGTACGGATATATATCCGGTTATCCTGGGAAAGGGCGGGGATCGACATCAGATCCCGGGCCAGCTCTTTTCCCAGGATGAAAATCGAGCATCCATGCAGGTTCCTGGCTTCTTTCAGACAAGCCATGAAAAAAGTGGGCGCCAGGCCCTGAGCATACCCTGCACCATAAATCATTCCGGAAGGTTCAAGGGTCCCGTTGATCCCGGCTGCATTAAAAGGATCAAAGACCCGGTCATCGGATCGAATGCCGATGAAGTCCAGATTTTCCAGCTTTTCCCATGCGATTTCCGTTTCCTCGATCCATGTCATCAGTCTCCCCGGTTCTTCTTCCACCCAAGGATCGAGACCCTTTTCCCACTTATAAAGCCCTCGCAGACGCAACGCCAGTCCGCAGACCGAAAATATCGTAGCATGACGGGCATCGGTAATCGCACAGTTATGAGCCACTTGTTTGACGATGGATTGAGGATCACCCATGATTTCCCTTCTAACGCATTTGAATCGGTGTCTTTTTTTATTTTAATGCATCAACCCTCATGGTGCAACGACCTATTGAAAAAATATCGAATCGTATCTCTGGTGCCTTTTCTTCGAGTTGCCCCTCTTTTTCTGTTGTGCTATAGATACTCATTCACTATTTTCCTCGATGATTTTCGTTAAACTTTAATTTCTATTCAAACGGAGGAAGTATCCAATGGGTAAAGGTGATCAGCGCAGTAAAAGAGGAAAGATCTTTCGGGGAACTTTCGGCAAAACGAGATCTAAAAAGCCTAAAAAGGCTGTTAAATCCGCCGAATCCAAGTAATCATGCCCCGTGGCCTCGGTTACACTCAAACCACAGAGGGAGAAATCCCTTCTGCGGCGGCATCCCTGGATCTTTTCCGGGGCGATCCGGGACGTTTCCAAGGCAGCAGCTCCCGGAGAGACGGTGGATATTCTGTCTTCGGACGGAACCTGGCTTGCCAGAGGTGCCTTTTCTCCGCATTCTCAGATTATCATTCGGGTGTGGACTTTCGATCCAACGGAGACGGTTTCTACTGTTTTTTTCTCAAAACGCATTCAAACTGCCATTTCTTTGAGACATGCGATCCCGTCCCTCTCCGGTTGTGACGCCTACCGTCTGATCAACGCCGAGTCGGACGGCCTCCCCGGACTTGTCGTGGATCGATACGGTCCTGTTCTGGTCTGTCAGTTTCTCACTGTCGGTACCGAGTTCTGGAAAGAGATCATCATCAAAGAATTGGCCCGACAAATCCCTGTGAGAGGCATCTATGAACGCTCGGACGTGGATGCGCGCCTCAAGGAAAATTTAAAAAAAAGAACCGGGCTACTCTACGGCGACATTCCTTCGGAATCCCTGAAAATTCGGGAAGGTGCCATGTCTTTTTTAGTTGATATCCGACAGGGACAAAAGACAGGCTTTTATCTGGACCAGAGAGAAAACCGGGCTGCTCTGGCCGATTATACCCTGGGAAAGGACGTTCTGAACGGTTTTTCCTACACCGGAGGTTTCGGTGTCTGGGCCATGATTGGAGGTGCGTCCTCAGTCCTCAACATCGATTCCTCCGAATCCGCCATCGATCTTGCACGCCGAAATGCCGAGTTAAACGGCTTTTCAGAAAATCAGGTGAAAACCACGAAAGCGGACGTCTTTTCAGCCCTGCGACAGATCCATGAGTCGGGTCGCCGCTTCGATATGGTGGTACTGGATCCCCCCAAGTTCGCCGACTCCAGGGCTCATCTCGATAAAGCCTGCAGGGGATACAAGGACATCAACAGGCTCGGCTTGGGGCTTCTGCGGGAAGGAGGACTCCTGATGACTTTTTCCTGCTCGGCCCATGTTTCACCCGAACTCTTCCAAAAAGTTGTGGCCGACGCAGCGCTGGACGCCGGCCGACCGGGAGTCATTCTCCGTCGGTTCGGCCAGTCCGCCGATCACCCGGTCTTATTGAGTTTTCCGGAAGGAACCTATCTGAAAGGACTCTTAATCAAAGTATGAGCCGACATCCCGCGCAGGACTGCAACGGCATTGACATGCCGCGTATCTTTTCATAGGATATGCAAAGGCTCGGAAGCCCATGAAAGAACTCTGTCGACCAGGTTGACGCCTGAATAAAATGAGGAGGACGATATGCACGATTTGGCGATATTGGAAGGGAAAAAAGTCCTCATCGTAGATGATGAACCGGATATACTCGATATGCTTTCGGAAGAACTGGAGATGTGTGAGCTCCACCGGGCCCGTGATTTCGAGTCCGCAAAGCAAATCATGGAAAAGGAGTGCTTCGATTGTGTGGTCCTCGATATCATGGGGGTAGAAGGATATGAGCTCCTCCAAATCGCTACATCGTTAAAAATCCCCGCCGTGATGCTTACGGCACACGCCCTGAGCCCGGAAAACTTCATCCGGTCCATCCGTTCCGGAGCCCATTGCTATGTCCCCAAAGACAAAATCATCGATATCTGCTTTTTCGTATGGGACGCCATCCGGGCCCATCGACAGCAGGAAAAGGAGCCCGGCCAGTGGTTTGAAAGGCTTAAATCCTTTTTCGAGAAAAAATTCGGAAGGAGTTGGACTGAAGCAAATGATCCGAACCGAAAGCTGGAAAAACCGCCAGGATCCTAAAGGGCTTTGTCTCAAAGAAGCAGGACATATGACCGAATGTTGAAATCATCCCGGCACAAAACCGATAAATACTGATAAAAGGAGGTGGTTATGAAGAAATTCTTAAAGAGCGTCTGTTTTTTGACCGCCCTATTGCTGATGGTTGCATCCGGAAGCGGTTTCGCCAAAGATGGAATTCAAACCCAGACCCACAACACGCTCACCGGCATAGAAGTGGACCTGATGTCGATCGAGGCACGCAATAACGTATTGACAATAAAGTTCAAGGTCAGAAATACGGGGACGGAAAAACAATCCATGAGGTTTCACTTTGCCGACTGCTATGTTTTGGATGAAATCAACCAAAAAAAGTATTTTGCCCTAAAAGATGCAGACGGTATGTTTATCGGCGGACCATTTTACGACAAGGACACGGGGGGACGCTTTTGGTTTGATATTGCAGCCGGCAAACCCATGGGAATCTGGATAAAATTTCCGGAACCGACCGGACAACCTAAAAGCATCACTCTGTCGATACCGAATATTGCCCCCTTCGAAGAGGTTTCCCTTGGAAAATAGCAGACCTCGAAAACAACATTGCCGGATTGGGGTATTTTTGTTGAGCATCTGGATGATCCTCGGAATGTTGCAGGGATTTGCATCCGATGCAAGGGCCGGTGAAGATGGAGCGGATCTGATCATCCCGAGTGCGGCCCATGAAAAAGCCGTGTCCTCATTGAAGACGATGGGACCCGACCGAGGGGCGAAGTCGATCAGTTCCCGAAGTGTAGCCATAGTGGGTATCCCTTCAAAGAAAATTATCGCCGGCGTCTCTGACCTTAAAACGATACTCAAGGACCTGGGAGCAAAGGAGACTCCGACCGAGTTTCAGATCGAGCTTTCGGGGGATGTCCTGTTTGACTTCGACAAAACGGATATCCGTCCGGATGCAGAAGCAATCCTGATAAAGGTGGCCGGCGTTATTCTGGCGTGCAAAAGCCCAGCAGTGATAATCTCCGGTCATACGGATGCCAAAGGCTCCGAGGACTACAATCTGAAGCTTTCCAAGCGCCGGGCGGATTCCGTTAAGGCTTGGCTCGTCTCAAAAGGAGGCATCCTGTCGGAAATAATTCAGACCGCAGGTTTCGGCGAGGCCAGGCCCATCGCCCCCAACGCCCGAACCGATGGATCCGATGACCCTCAAGGACGCCAAAAGAACCGACGGGTGGAGATTAAGATCAGCAAAGGATAGCGTTGCCTGATTCAGGACAAATTCAGCCGGGATAGGGTGGCAACCTCCCTGAGCGGAGGCTCTCTTTAATTCCTGAGGGTTTTCACCGGGGAATATCTGTTTGAATTCCGCACTGATTCAGGCTAATCTATATTCGGGTTCCCTTTAAAAATTCCGATGCCCTGATTCATGGAGTCTGCTATGAAACCATTTTTTTTATGGATGATTCTTTCCTTAGTACTTCTCTTTCCTACCCTGATAATTTCCGCCGAAACCCCTGTCAGCGATGCGACCTCCGAATGCCTGGACTGCCATGCATCGCTTCACCCCGGCATCGTTGCCGAATGGAAAAAAAGCCGCCACGCCCAGGTGATACCCGGGGACGCCGCTTCGGTCCAGGGTTTATCCAGGAAAGTATCCAGCGACTCTATCCCGAATTCGCTCAAGACGACATTCGTGGGTTGCGCAGAGTGTCACGGTCTTAGGTCTGATGCCCATAAGGACAGCTTCGAACACAATGGTCATACAATTCACGTAGTGGTCAGCCCGCAAGACTGCAGGACCTGCCATTCGGTCGAAGCCGAGCAGTACTCTAAAAACCTCATGTCGCACGCTTATGCCAATCTTGCTGAAAACGCATTGTATCAGAAACTCGAACTGAGCATCCTCGGTCAACCCACTTTCGTCAAAGATCGGATCCGGCATGAAAGATCCGATGCCGGCACCCGGGAAGAAGCCTGCTATTACTGCCACGGCACCCGCCTATCGTTGGAAGGAACCGAGAAACGTACAACGGATCTGGCCGGCGAACTGGAGTTTCCCGTCATTCGGGGATGGCCCAACCAGGGTGTCGGCAGGATCAATCTCGACGGCAGCAAAGGGGCTTGCTCGGCATGCCACACCCGTCATCTTTTTTCCATCGAAACGGCGCGAAAGCCGTATACTTGCAAAGAATGCCACGTGGGGCCTGATGTGCCGGCCTTCAAGATATATGAAGCAAGCAAGCACGGCAACTTATTTTCATCCCACGGGTCGTCGTGGGAATTTACCGGCGTCCCATGGACCATCGGTAAAGATTTCACGGCACCCACCTGCGCGACTTGCCACATCAGTCTTCTGGTCAATCAAGACGGTACGGCGGTCTCCGAACGTTCCCACCAGATGAGCAACCGTCTTCCCTGGCGGCTTTTTGGCCTGATCTATGCGCATCCTCACCCCAAAGGTCCGGACACTACGAGCATTCGAAACAAGGAAGGGCTCCCACTCCCCACCGATCTCAACGGGGAATTCGCTTCAGCGCACCTCATCGACGAAAAGGAACGCCTCCAACGCACGGAAACCATGCAGGCGGTCTGTTTGAACTGTCATGACAGATCCTGGGTCAATGGATTCTGGAACCGGTTAGAAAATACGGTGTCCAAAACCAACTTGGATACGCGGGTTGCCACGCAGTTGATGGAGAAAATTTGGGAAACAGGGCTGGCTGACGGAAAAGAAAATCCTTTCGACGAGGCGATTGAAAAAAAATGGAGCGACACCTGGCTATTTTACGCCAACACCATTCGCTTTGCCTCGGCCATGGGGGGCGGGGGGGATTACGCCGTCTTTGCGGACGGCCGTTACATGATGGAAAAGTCCCTGGCGGAACTGGCTGACTGGTGGGCGTTTCGTCGGTACCCTATCCTTATTGCGCCTCAAAAATAGTCTTCCGTCTGATGCAGAATGCGATTTCATCGGGTAAAACGATGGCCTGAAGGGACCCCCCTGCTTGCTTACTGCAGGAGAAACTCAGCAGGCTGAATACCGATGCTGGAGGAAGGAATACTAGAATGGATCCGTTTAGCTGTTGCTTTCTTCCCTTTTTCCGGTTCATCAAGATTCAGGATTTCTCCTTTTCGGTAGCTGCCCATTTCATCTTTGACCAGTAGAAGAACCCGCTGTCCTGGTTTTTCGGAGGTAGGGTTAACCCCCATAGAGATCCCCATTTCTCCGGTGTTTAGCTTCACGACGCTCCCCGCCGGAAAAGGACCCATCATGCAGATGAACACCTTTAGAAGAATCGGATCAAACTGCCGGTTCAATCGGTTCCACATGAAGCAAATCGCCTCATTGGGCATCAGGCTTCTGATACGATAGGCGCGGTGGGATGTCACTGCGTCATAGGTATCCACGATACTCAAAATCCGTCCAAAAAGTGTGACGTTTTGGGTTAAACGGGTTTTTGGATATCCGGTCAAATCCATTTTCAGGTGATGTTCGAAGGGGCCCAGAGCGATTCTCGATTTCATTCCAGGGGGTGCCCGTAACTTGAGAATACGAATGAGGCCCATGAGAGGATGCTGCCGCATGATTTCCCATTCCTCGGGTGCAAGCCTTCCGGGTTTGTGGAGGATATCCGTGGAGACGTCCAGCTTACCCAGATCATGAAACATACCGCAGATGCCCAACTGCTCCAGAAGGATGTGTGAGAGACCGATCCGCCTGCCGACGCACATTGCCAGCAACGCCACATTTATCGAATGGGTATAGGTATAATCGTCATAATCCCGGATGGAAGACATGCAGTGCATCAGAGATTCGTCTTCCATGACCAATTCGACCATATTCTGAGCCAGCCGCCTGGCTTTCCGGATTCCGACCGTTGATTGTGCGGATATTTTTTGTGAAACCTCCTTGACCACATCCAGTGCGCGCTTGTAATTTTGCCGAGCCTTCTGTTTACGGAGCAAATTCCGATCTAAATCCGCATCCGAGGGTGTTTTAGCTTCTTCTTTGGATAGAGGCTCTTCGACTTCCTGTATCATTTCAACCCAGTCGATCTTCCGGGTAAAAAGCTGATCTTCAAGCCATGGCGCCGGTTCCTCCTGACTGATGGACTCGTTCAACAGACGCGCAAGAAGCACGAATTCTCCGCGGGGTGCATTTACAACCTTGGAGAGAAACCGGATCCCCGAAAGGTCTCTTTCTTGAAAAAAATCAAGCCACGCGCTGATAAAGGCGAACGTCTCGCGGCGATAGGGAAGCTTTTCTCCTTGAAGAAAAAGCCTTCCCCTCCAGATGAGGATCTCCAGATCACTCCCTTTGGCAAGGCTTCCGGCTACGGTCATAAACTTGGATACCGCTTCCTGCACCATCTGGTTATTGTCTTTGTAAATCCCGATGGTATGGACCATCCGATAAAAGGTCCGGATGAGTTCTTCGCCTAAAATGTTCGTGTCCTGCAACGGGTGTCCTTTTTAGGTTATTCCCTTTTTTGGATATTAAACAACTGCGTTCTGTCAGCAGAGAATTTTATCATGGCACAGTCCGGTCCTTTAAAGCATCCATTACCGCACGCCGTATCCCTGGAATGAGGCACCGGCCTGCCTTTTCAAGAGCCTCCCTCGCTTCCTGGGTCCCGATCGCCTTAAGCGCCAGGATGGCCCCCTGAAAACGGCTTTTATTGCGAAACAGATCCGTCCACTTTTGTTTCATCAATATCTGATCGAGAAATGGGACGGATCGGGAGGATCCGCAAAATCCCAATGCTTTGAAACACGCCAAGACATGCGCATGGTCTGATTGCATCGGGCTGTCGGTTTTCAGATATCCCAGCATCAGATCCTCAAAGACCGTTTTCCGGAATCGCAACATAAAACCCAGGATCAGGCGTCGGATAGCTTCGTCTTCGTCTTCGATGAGGGGAAAGACTTTGCTGATGTTTTCCGCATCCCGGCGCAACAAGGCCGTCGCCGCTTCCCGACGAACCGCGGGATAAGGGTGACGAAGCAGATCGTCCAATATGGTATCAATCTTCGAATCGTGAAGGCGGCCCAGAATAGAGACCAATCGTTGAATCCGGGTCGCTTCTACAGTTTCCAGCATAGCCTCCAGGGGGCGGAAGTCCCGGGATGCGAGCACCTCAATTACTTCTGTAGTCATTTGTCTGAGCCCAAAATCCATGTTCGGAGTGATCAACCCGCAAAGTGTTGGGATCGCATCGGGGGTTAGCAGCAGCAACATCTTTCTAATAGATTTCAGCTGCTGCTGGGGGGCTTCCAATAGTCTTTTCTCCAATGCATCTAAAACCGGAGAACTCGATACCTGCTTAAAAAACGCCTCTGCCAGGGCCTGGTGTTCGGGGGGCAGGTTAGGATTCCGCTGGCCTGCTTCGCCGACTTGCTTAAGAAGTGTGGAAGCAGTATCCCATTCACCTCGCTCGATAAGACTCTGAAACACACCTTTTATGGTATCCAGGATAACTTCAAAATCTTTGGTTTCATGGACTTCCAGAAGGCTGTCGAAAAGGACATTCAAAAAATCGTTCAGAGATTCTTTTTTTTCCTCTTGAATCACCCAGCCAAAAAGGAGCTCCGACTCCTCCGGTTTCAGTTCCACAGCCTCCGGTTCGATGGGATTCATCCACTCCGGCAAGTTGAAATCCGACCCGAAAGCTGACCGTTTTGCATCCGCACCCGGCCCTTGCCCATTTTCGTAGGTATCCGTCATACTGTCAATCAGCCTTGGATCGCCAACGAGGCTTTCCGAACCGATTGTACCGCTTTTCAGGTCTTTGCCGATCGAAAAGGCTCCTATATCCATTTCCGACTCGGATCCCCAGAAAACGTCGGAAACAACATATCGAATATGTGGGAGTTGGGCATCCCAGAGGGCGGTCACCAAATCCCCCTCGGGCTCATCCGCAAGGATCCAATAGCGATCCAAAATCCCAAAAAAGGCTTCCAGTTCCGTCTCTTCGATGCCTTCACTGAATTCCAGTGTTTGGATACCGTCCCGGAAAAAAATAAAGGGGAGATTTCCCTGCTCCGCCGGTGCGGAATAGATCGTTTCACCCTGAAAGACCAGACGATCCTTGCCGATTTCAAAAGAAAGTACCTTATGGTCTTTAAGATACCCATTCAGATCTTCATAGACGCGTTCAACGGCCTTGCTCAGTCTGTCATGTCCTTCAGGATAAAGGGAATGGCTTTTAACCGCGCGCAGCAAACTCCCGAGAATATTTTGGACTGCCTGGCGCGCCCCCTGCATGGTCGAATGGGCTGTTTGGTTCATCCGAGTGCCCCTGCATGAATTGAAAAGGCTCCGGTTTCGATTCGGAGATCACATTTGCCATCCGGTAACCCCGGACTGCTTGACATCCGTTGCATTTGGAATGCATACGGAATATCCGACAAATTTGGATACGTATATTTTGTTAGATTATCATAGAAAAAATAATATTTCAACCCCTTAAAAATAGCATCTCAGAAAAGGCACGTTTCAAGGACCAATTAAACGTTTGGAAATCTCAACTGATACCCTTCGAAGATTAAAAGACCCCTGTTTTATAATTCCAGCATATCTTTTTTTGTTAGCCCTCCCGTTTTATAAGGAACCAGGTCAGCAACGACCTTCCAGAGAGTTCTATTTATCATAGCATGGATAGATTTTTAGGAGAGATTCAATGAAAAGCATCCAAAAACAGTTGAAAATGAGCCTTAAAATATCGCATCCCTGAACTCGCTTTCATCGAGGAAAAGGTCATAATCCCATCAGGTTTTCCTCTTGTTCTTTTTTCTTGACATTTTCCATATAAAGTTTATAAAAGAACACCATATATTTCAAACCTTTCCAAAATTGATATACCTTGAAAAGAGATGCTCGGAAAACAATAACGGAAATGGAGCGGCATGAATGGTTCCATCCACAACCCCAAAGAATTCATGCACGAAAGCCTTTAACATATCCATAGATCTTGGAACGTTCTCGATTGAAGAGCTGCAAAGATAATCTCGAGAGTAAAATAGCATCAAATAGAAATGAGAAGGCGTGCTCCACTTTATCACCTCGTCTGATCGAATGTTTTATCAGAACCGCCGGCTTGTTTTTTTTCTTTATTTCTGTTAAATGATGGACATTAAGTGATTGAGATGGGACTTGCGGTTTCCATAAAGACTGCTGAAAACCGGGAAAAAGGAGGAGCAATGAAGGCTTTGCGTGTGAAGAGAATTTCAATGACAATGATAAGTCCGATTCTTTTCTGTTTTTTGTGTTTTTTAACACTCGCTCGATCCGTAGATGCCCAGACAAAAACCGTGAATGATGTAACAACAGTTGCTATAGGCATTAACGTTCCCTTAACAGGCTCTTATGCAGACCAGGGGAAAGATGAGCAGATGGCTTATGAGCTGGCCATCGAGAAAATCAATAGTGCGGGCGGGGTGTTGGGGAAAAAGATCGTACCGGTCCTCCGAGACACGAAAACGAATGCAAAAGTGGCCAAAGAGAATGCGATCGAATTAATTGAAAAGCATGGTATTGTCATGCTGACAGGGGGATCCAGCAGTGCAGAGGCTGTTGCCCAGAGTGCAGTATGCCAGGAGCGCGGCATTATCTTCATGGCGGCCCTGACCCATTCCGATGCCACGACCGGCTTCGATACGCTGGCCTCAGGTTTTACGGTACAAACGGCCCACAGGAATACCTTTCGATGGTATTTCAATGCATGGATGACTGGAAAAGCACTGGCTCCCTATCTGGTGCAGAGAATGAAAAAAGGGTCTTCTTATTTTTACATCACTTCGGATTATACCTGGGGGCATTCGCTGGAGAAATCCACAAGATGGGTAACGGAATTGGCAGGATCGGACACGGTCGGCTCCGTCCTGACACCCCTTGGAAAAACAGATTATTCATCTGAGCTAACGCAGGCCCAAAAGGCAAAGCCGGATGTTCTTGTCTTGGTGCTTTTCGGCAATGACGTGGTTCAAGCCCTGAAGCAGGCTCAGGCAATGGGATTGAAAAATAAAATGAAAATTGTTGTGCCGCTCATGGAGTTGGGCATGGCCCATGGTGCAGGGTTTGATGCCATGGCGGGAGTGCTTGCAACCAAGAACTGGTATTGGGGATTACAGGATCGCTTCCCGGGCACCAAGCAATTTGTAGACGCATTCAGAAGCAAATATGGGAAACCACCGGGATCTTCGGCAGCCTGTGCCTGGGTTGCTATTCATGAATGGGCTGCGGCCGTTAAAAGGGCCAATTCCTTTGCCGCAAATAAAATCGTCCCCGAATTGGAAGGCCACAAGTTTACTTTACTCAAGGACGAAGAGCAATGGCGAGATTGGGACCACCAGGTGATCAGCTCTGTCTTTATCGTAGAAGGAAAACCAAAAGGCGAAGCGAAGGACGAATGGGATCTGTTTAAGATCATCGGAGAGAAAAAAGGCATCGAAGTCATGCAATCCCGTGAAGAAAATCCGGTGACTCTGGAACCTCTTCCCAAGCAATAAATCTTTAGAAGTTACACTCTGTTAAAGGAGGTTCAAAAATGATTGTTATCTGTGAAGAATGCGGAAGGAAGTATCGGATTAGCCCTGAAAAGATACAAGGGAATGTGGCTAAGTTCAAATGTAAATCCTGCGGACATATTATTACCGTAGAAAAGTCAGAGGAAGACTCTTCAGCGCCTGCTGCATTTGAAACCGGATTGGGCAAAATCGAAGCGCCGGCTCCCCCTAAAGCCCCCATCGCCCCGGCAGTGGCCGAACCGGCTTCACCTTCAATAGAATCAAAAAGGCCGGCGACCGATTATGCGGCTGATAATGCCCCATCCCCTGCAAAAAGGGCACTCGGTTTGCGCACCAAAATGATCCTGCTTTTCCTCCTGGTTCCCATCGTCCTTATCATTGCGGCCAGTCTCCTCTATCTCTGGCAACTGAACCAACTGTCCGCTCTTATAAAAGGTGAGAGTACAAAGATCGTCTCCAAATTGGCCGAGGATGGAGTGGCAAACGTCTCCCGAGCCGTGGCCTCTCAGGTCAAGATCTTTCTCCAGGCTCACCCGGCGTTGCAACCCGCGGACTTTAACGATGATCTGAATTTCAAGCGGATAGCTGTGCAGAAGGTCGGAATGACCGGTTTTACGTTTATATACCAGGTACCACCGGAAGACCAGAAAGAAGCCGGGGAGTGGACTGTTCGTACCCATGTGAATCCCAGGATTGTCGGAATGGACATGGGCAAAAATAAACAGCAGCTGGAAATATCGGACCCGCTGTGGAAAATATATACCGGCGTCATGGGTCAACGCGAATCAAGGGGATTTTACAAGGCAAAGGATCCTGCGGGCCAGATGAGAGACCGGTTTTTGATCTGCTCACCGATCGAGGGAACTCCCTATGTCGCTGCGGCAACAACCGATCTGGAAGAGTTTACACGCGAATTAAAATTACTGGAAACGCGTACCGATAAGCGTGCCCAAACGACACGGAATATCGTTCTTATTATTTTAGGCGCCACCGTCGTTCTCATCGGAATCATCGTTTCCGTGTATGGTACCATGCTGGTTTCAAGAATCCGGAATCTGACCGATGTTGCGGAGCGGATCAGCGTAGGAGATCTGGATGCGCAAGTCAGCTCGAAAACGGCTGACGAAATCGGAGACCTGGCAGATGCCGTAGGCCGTATGCAAGACAGTATACGAATCTCTATCGAGAGATTGCGACGAAGGCGTTAGGAGAACTGCTAAAGAAAATATTTGCCTGCGTTCCAACCTCTTCTTGCTGTATCCGGATATGGAACATTGAAGATTCCCTGCAGGAGGTTGCAGGGAATCTTCAATAATGTGAAAATTTTTCTCGCCTGAATGCCTAAAAGCGTCACCAATAAGATTATTCGCCGGATGGGGTTACCACGGCAGAGCGGATCTGGTTTTTGCCCGCCTTTTTAGCATCATACATCAAGGCATCTGCCGCGCTGATCAGGTCCTCTACTCCTTGTGGCGGTTTTTCGAAGGTTGCAACCCCGATACTGAAGGTCACGGGGAATCTCCTGCTCTCTGTCAGATCCATAAGAAGCCCTTGCAGCTTTCGGGATATGGCCATTGCTGCAAGCTCGCTGGTTTCTCCCAGGAGGATACAAAATTCATCCCCTCCCAGACGGGCCACAACATCGATCACCCTGACGTTTTTCTTCAGTATATCTGCCACTTCGAATAATAAGCGATCGCCTGCGGCATGTCCGAATCGATCGTTTAGGGTCTTAAAATTGTCGACATCGAAGTAAATTACGGAAACCGACGTTTGGTTGCGACGAGCCTTTTCCATCTCCCTCTTTGCCAACTCGGAAAATCCCCTACGGTTCGCCACTTCGGTTAAAGAATCGCTCCGGGCCAGAGTCTTTTGATCCTCAAGAACGAGTTTGAGCTTATCAGAGACAAAAGTGACAAACAAAAATACAATGAGTCGAAACGTTTCATTGATAAAAGGGATATATGGTTTTGTAGAAGGAATCAATCACCTTAAGATCGGCCCACAGCCATACTAAAGCGCTACAAAGCGAAACCAGCATCCCAGCAGCCCGGCCTAGATGCCACACCGATACTAAAATCGGCAACAGATAAAATAGGGACAGCGCAAGATCCGGTGCCGTCAGAAGTCGGATCCAGCCGATGGCGAAAGTAGCGCCGACACATAAGCTAAAAATGAGAAGTTTATAAATTTTCTCCGGCCTGGCGGTGTCATCCTTATTTTTCATAAACAATCCTCTGTATCGGATAGTGCCAACGCAAACCTTGCCTCATCGAGCGCTTCTCTTCTGCAGGTCTTCGCAGGCGCTCCGGCAGACCCAATCTTTCGCAAAGTCCTTGTTTGACATTAAATGATGAAATCCAGAAAGATCTTACGGGTGGGGATATTCATTCATGAATTTGTGGTATTGATGACCACCGGCGAGCAGCACAAATGAAATCTCACTTTTCATTTTTTTCTGACAAGGTCTCAACGATACTTTCAAGGCTGTAACCAGCATTATCCATGTTCCCTATAACATCTTCAAGATTATAAATTGCATCTTTTTCCGACTGATTGGACTTCAAGGGCATGGATGATGAATTTTCCGATTGTATTGCTTCCGGCTCTTTGAGAAAATACTGATGAACGACTTGGGCAAGATCCTGATCATCATGAAATTCCTGTTCGGAAGAACCCGACAAATGATTCTTTAAGATATCGTTGTTTTGGCCTCCCTCCGTCACGTATCGATTCTCATGCAGGATGCACTAAGTTACAAATGAAATAGATGGGTTATTCCTGATGGCTTCGTAAAAAGTCCATCTGCTTCGTTGCACTGCATCCTTTGTCATTGCGGCGTACCCACATGTACGCCTCATTCCTCAGGATTTGCGCGCCTTGCATCTGAAGCTTTTTACTTTACCATCCTAATTTTGACTTTTTATAATTTTATCATTCTTGAATCTTCGGGGAAAATATTTTTATTCCTCTTCTCTATACCTTGTCATGTTTTGCAGGGTAAAGAGTCAATGAATTGTTTAGTGCGATACATCTTTAAAAAAGCGATGACCCTTATTCTTATCTTTTTTACCGCTTTTTAAACTGATTTGCTCCTAAGCTAAATTCTATTTTTCTTTTATGCCGTCGATCATTTTTATCTTTATCGTATCGATGGTCTGTGATAAAAACTTTTCGGCAACCTCAATGATTGCCTTTTTTACAACTTCATCCAATTTTTTTTCAACTGTTTCTTTTATAATCCGTTCTACTTGTTCTTTGTCGACTTGGTAGGTCTCCATTGCTTTTATCTTTTCTTTTTCTTCAAACTCCACTGCACCTGTTGTTATGATTTCTTGAATCTCCTTTTTCTCACTAACTTGCTCCGGTTCTTCGGAAATTGCATCTTCTGGAATTTCTGGGATCTTTGGACCTTCTTCAATCCCTAAAACATCCTCCTTTTCTTTTATACCCAATTCATCTAAATCTAGTAAATCTTCTTCCTCCCCTCTTTCTTTTTCCACAAGAGGTTTAGCCGTTTTTTTGTTCCCTGATCCAATATCTTCAAATGCGGCATTTAGTACTTTTTTAAGCTTTTCAGCTGCTTGATCATCCGTGTCACTTTTTGTTTCTTTTTCCATATCAAAAAGTTTTTGAATTTGATTAATATCATTATCTACCTCAGATGTGTTTTCATCTACCACATCAACTAATTTTATGACATCTCCATCCTCAATTATTTCATTTTCCTCACCTTCCAAGTCCTCGTAATCTAATTCAAAAATGCCTTCCTCTTCCAACTCTTCGATTGAGCTAACGCTTGTTTTTTCATCCATGAGGATCCTCCCTCTGATTGAATAGGCAAAAGAATATTTATACTTCAAACTGGAAAGACTTTTCTAAAAAGTCCTTCCCGGCATTCATATTTATAATAACTGCAGCGCTATTCAAGATAATATAAATATAAAGATCTTGCCTTGCCCGATACACCTTCTATCTTTTCATAGGCTTGAAAAATTATCGAACAAAATCTTAGACCTTTTTGGTTCTGAGAAGAGAATATTAAGCCCTTTTTTAGTACTCTTTTCCATCTTGGATAAGAATAAATCACATTGTAACCGAATCATGGCCATTGGTGCAGAATTACTGGCCAATACGAACAAATATCCTTCTTTCGCCTGTCGAATAAAAAGTCGATCGGTGTCATAGACCATTTCAACCCTCTTTATTCCATTTAGGCTATGAATGAAAAGACCCCACCAGACTTTCTTTTCATTCAAATTAAAACGCCATTGTTCAGCGAAACGCTCGTATAGAATATCACCATCAAGGGATGAAAATATGACACCCTTTACATTCTGAATTCTCAATATATCAAGGAGAGAATCTTCCATATTACCGGCAATATCCTGAATTACAGATCATCTATAGTCTCAAAACATTATTAAAGCTTTTATGAGCTTAACTCATTATTAGTTTAATCAGTTTGTCTCTTGGACATCTTTGTTCGATTGCTATAACCACTGTTTGCTTTCCTGGAACAAGCAGATAATCTTGTTTTCCGCCCTCTTCCACGCAACCTACTCTGAGCTCTCCTGATCCGAAAAAAGTCCCAATTCTTCTGGCTTGAGACAATAAATTATTCCATTTCTCATCTTCATAAATATCTAATATACTGTCTTTAGAAGCTTGATCTTTGGTAATTCGATCTCTTAACCTGTTCAGATCATCACTGACAGCTTCCCCTACATCAATTAATATTTCATCTTCTTCTAAAGACGAATCCGGTTCATCTGCCTTTTTTAATACCGCTTCATCCTTCAGGCGCATGGCTTCCAGAAGAATGGCCTGGAGTTCACCCTCTATTCTTTTTTTTGTTTGATAACAACTGTTTTGGATAAACAGGGAAACGTTATCCCATGAAAAAATTTCATAAGCGGCCAATTCTCCACGTTTCCCGACAACCCATGCATCTAAGATTCTGCCATTCATGAAATAGAGGGCCCCCCTCTTGTTGCTTTTATGATCTAAAATCCGGATGGTACATGTACGCTGTTCCATCTGGATGATCTGGAGAATCATGCTGGACGATACGTTGTAAAGGGCACCCCCATCTTTCTGCTGATTCAGGATGTTAATGATCTTAATTGCCACCGTCTCTGGCGTGTATGGCTTTTTTAAGTAATCTATATTACCCTCATTTTTAATGATCGACTTGATTGCATCAGGTTCATTTTCGCCTATAACAATATGAAGGATATCGATGAAAGAATCTGCAACATAATTAATAAACGCAAAATCTCTGGCCGTCAGAGTGTTAAAAACCGAAGCAATGACCGCAATCGGTTCTGTTTTAAGCATTTTTACGGCATTATCAATGGTCGACACCTTGATGGTATCGACATCTCGATGATGTTTTTTGATGGCATCTTCAACCATCTTAAAAAGACGGACATCCTGATCAATAATGATTACTTTGCTGTTCATTCAGACCTCTAGAGAGGTTCGATTCCCAATCTGCGAAGGACTTTCTCATTTTTTTGGTACCAGGGACCAAGGGACGTCTTGAGTTTCGAGGTGACTCCGACTTCATCTGAGATTTCCATCACACAACTCAATAATCCTTTGACCATTTCATCTTCTTTTGCTTCTCCTGAGAAGCTGATTTTTCGATTATTGTATCGAAATTCTGCGGCAAAAGGATCAAGGAAAGGAAAATTTTCTGCTTTTTTTAAAAATTTTTTCCTTAAGAGCGTATTAAAATCATTTCCTTTTATACCTTGGGAATTGATGTCATTTTCAAAAATGCCAAGAAGTTCTTCAAGAATCGAAATGATTTTTGATGGTTTGGCTTTATCATTATCATCGCTTCGGATGCCCAACTTGTCCTCTTTCGGTACGATCCTTTGTACATCAAAAACCGACCGCATTTCTTTCGTTCTTTCGATAAGCGTTTTTACTGCTTTTTCAGTATCTTCAGCGGAAGCAAGCTCCCAAGAAGTGGAAACAGATTCTATCTTACCTCCTACAAAAAAAATAATCCCACCTTCTTTTCGATTTTGAAAAGTTACGTTAATAAATCCTGTAAACTTTTCCTCCCTTAATTTCTTTATAAGGCTTTCAAGCTCCGTAAATTCTGAACTAAGACCCCGATAAAGCTCTTGTGAATCAGGCACATTGGCCCATAGATAGATTTTATCAGCCGATATCCTGTAAATATCTATGTTAAAGTTTTGCCGGTCCACAACCTCCTCTAAATTCTTAAAGGCATCTTCCCCTCTATTGACAGTTCCCCCCCTTCAAGAATAGTGCTGAGTATTTCATCTTTGTCGAAATAGATTGCCGCTTCTGCGGCAGTCGATTTTAAATGAATCACCCCTGTGCCAAGCTCCCCCTGGTAGTGTTCTAAAAGTTTTTTAATATCAATATAATAGCTGTTAAGTTTATCGACCGTCGCTTTATATTTGGGTATAATGATCATTTCTTTCTCCTCGTGTTTTAACTTTAACTTAAAAGCATAGCATATATAGGCTATCTATGATTCATATGGGTTGCCCGACGATTTTCAAAGGGAGGATAACAGACTTGATTCAATAGGCAAAAGTGCATCCCCTAGGTTCATAGAATTTGTTTCAGGCAACCCTTAAACAATCCATGGGTTCCTATCGTGACTTCAACGCTACTTTTTCCACGTAGAGTTTGTTGAGTCTAATCCTCGAACTCCACGAAAGATTTCTCGACCGTTATTTGAAAAAAATAGTTGATGTATTCCCCATCTCGCCCATGGCAGGGATGGTCATCAAGTTACAATTCTCTTAACAGTTGAAGCATCCTTTGCTGAAAAGCGACTCTTTTTTCCTGTCTACTGATCTGTCTTGCAAGCACATCAACCAGTTCAGCCGCCTGTTCTGCATGGAAAACTCGATTCGTTCGAATTGAAATCTTCAAGCGCATTCTCGAGAAGAACATCTGCAATAGGTCCAATTGCTACAGCAAGTTCCTTTCTTAAACTTGCAAAAACAGCAGGACTGAGATAAGATATCGCAACGGATACCGGTGCAATGATTCCCTTATCCACTAGTCGGGATATGACATTTGCAATATCCGATGGGCCCATCCCTATTTTGGCAGCAATTTCCTGAACCGTTCTCTGCCCATCCACCTCAATAAAAATTTTGAGCATCTGGTTATCCATGGAAATTTCACCTTGGTCATTCTTTTCGATGCGCCTGAATACTCTCGTCATTAAATTGTCCGGGTTGACTGCCATGGTCTTTTCCTCCAAACGCTAATGGTTACGTTTGTGGTTTATTTAATGCGCGTATCTCATCCCTAATCTTTTCAAATTCAGCTTCTATCAAAACACCGATTTCCATCAAAAGCTGTTGTATCGTCTTTTTGGATGTCTCAGTTACCTCGGCCACTCTAACCTCCAGAGGAGGAACCTTTTTCTTTTCATCAATTATAGTCTTCTTAAGCTTCATAAATTCGTCGACAGTGCTGTTCAGCAAATTTCGCTTTTCGCTTTCGGATAATCCGCCGTCGAAGACTTTTACAAGACCATCAAAAGTAGTACTTACAAGCTTTACAGAACCGGGATGAGATCTCCCCTTATATCGTCTGATGTACTTTCCTAGAGCATATAGGATCTGGAGGAAAACTGACAAAACCTTATCGGCCTTGTAACGTCGTAGAAAATTCTCGGCCTGTTCCACAAACTTCCCCGTGACCTCATCGCTAATCTCCCAATCCAAAGAAAGAAGAGCAGACTTTAATGAATCCAGGGGATGCATCTCTTTTTTATTTTCGACCGGTGCTGTTTCTTTTTGCTCAATTGGTTCATCTTCCTGGAAAATACTATCCAGCCGTTTTCTCAACTCACTCGTAAGTGTCGAATCATGATCAGTGTCCAAAGGCGGCATCGATTTTCCTCCTATTTTAATTCTCTCTCAAGTGAAGCGACGGTTAGGAAAATGATTTGTTTCATGGTCTCGGTAACGTTCTTTCCTTCAACTGCGCTCGCTTCAAATGCCGGCGCATTCAATTTGCTGTTCAAATCCTCTTGTAAAACTGAAACGGGCAACAATGGAATGTCATTCTTGGCTAAATCCCGCTTGTTATATTGCAAAACCAAGGGTATCTCGGAGATGTCCTTTTTGTATGATGCCAGATTCTCCTGAAGATTAGACAACGATTCGATGTTCTGCTTTTGCCTCTCAACTAAAGAATCGGCTACGAAAACCAAGCCGTCCACCCCCATTAAAACCAGCTTCCTGGTGGCATTATATTTTACCTGACCCGGGACGGTATAAAGCTGGATCTTGATGTTGTAACCCTTGATCTGTCCAAGACCCAGTGGAAGAAAATCAAAAAAAAGGGTTCGATCTCCCTGTGTTTTAATCGTTACCATATCCGTTTTAATTCGATCCTGGAACTTCTTGAAAATGTACTCAAGATTGCTTGTTTTCCCTCCCCTCCCGGGCCCATAATATACGATCTTTACCTGAACCTCCTTATTTTTTAAATTGATAAATGCCATTTACCAACCCTCGGCGCTGTGTCTTCTCCTCTTATTTCGCATATGACCATGATATTCATGTATTCAATGATAACGTCAAAAGGTCCTTGATCCTTTCTATAGCCTCTGAGACTTTCAACCGAAGAAATCCAAGGGATACATCTTGGCCAAAAATGGTTATCAAGAGAAAATCCTGAAGGACTTTGCTGAAATGGATATTCACATCATCTCCTTTATGGAAAAGCAACGAAAACTCTTCTTCACCAATTATCTTTGCCATAGAGTTTACTGCACCGAAATTCCCCGCTGCAAGTGCCGCAAGGGAGTAGATATCGTGCTGGTTCTCCCCCTTTTCCAAGCTGACAACGATATTTCCGGCCATATCGATCAGGCATACGCATTGAACTCCGATCTCAATCAATGTGTCCTTTAGGACATCTTCAATTCCATCTAATTCTTTTTGTCCCATGCTGTATATCACGGCTTTATCTCCAAAGCAAAAAGTTAACAAAAAAAGAAGGGAATTTTTGGATCGTATTTAACAAAGAATGAACCTTGCGATGGGTTATCTTCAACAATTCCGTGGCCGATTTCTTAATTCAGAGAAGCGATATGATCCGATGAAAATATGGCTTCATCTACCCTGTTTTATTCTTTAAATCCAATTTTTTGTTTGAACCAAGATGAATTGCCTCTTTCAATAAGGCCTGATCGACTTGAGCCTGAGTTAAGCACCTAAAAAAATTCTAAGACATTTCTCTTTTTTTTAGTACTTATTTGATATTTATTATCACATACAATACGGACTGTCAATCGATAGTTTTCACGTCATTTTGTTTAATCTTCGATCTTGAGATGCAAACGGATTCATTTGACTAATCACATTTCATTTAATTGATATTATTATTAATATCCTTATAACCTCCTTTCTGATTAATAAGAGAATGCCCTGGGTAAAGAATCCTTTTTTTGCATTCATCTTGCATGATGCGCAATAATATTTGCCAATGGGTGGCTATCCGAGCGTATTCCATTTTTCGAGGTGGATGCGCATCATATCTCGCTATTTACTGCTTTTGATTCTCAAAATCTTCAATGAACCGATCTAAAATCTTTTTCTGGTAATCATCAATATATATAAAGGCTATGCCGGTTTCGAACATGTCCTTGCCTTTCTTGGAATATATCGCCTTCCCTCGCACATTCACGATATCTTCCTCAAGCCCGATATCCAATGTCACAATTTGTTCTTCCTCAATCGATACGTGGGTCTCCAAAAGAATTCCGGATGCCGAAATATTCAATGTCCTGCCCATACCCTGGTTTATCATTGTATCATCCTTATTATAAACATAATAAGAGATCAGATTCAATGAATTTAGCCTTGGGTAATTTCTTTTATCTTTTTCCGTCATTTTCATTACCTATGTTTATATTCCTAAATTACATATTTTTAGTAAAAATGGGGTGTTGCATTGAGTAGTGGATTGCATGGGCTCACGTTCCTTTATATAAAAAGAGTCGTTTAATGTTTGACATTTAGCAAAGCCTGTCCAAAATTACAAGAAAAAAATATGAAGATAATCCGATTCCAAAGACATTCCCCAATAGTTGGATTAAATTACGCTAAATATTAAGATATCAAACTTGGAAAACCGGAAATATCCCGAGGGCGAGACTGGTCTTTTCATGGGCAAGCCTAAAAAGAGGAAAAGACCGTCATAGCGGGCTCAAAGGTCTGCAATGACGCTTTCAATCTTATATCCTGAAGCATCATTTCTCCCCGGTTGAATACCTATCCAATAAGCAAGCGGGTTTTAAAGAATCTGGGGCATCCTCGGCTTTTGTAACAGCAGGGTCAATTTTCATTGACAAATGGGCCAATATTGATTAGCTATATATGATAATTCGAAAATACCAAAGATACCGGTTAGTTTCATCGGCACAAAGCATATGGTCGAACTTAAGACGCTGCTGAACCGGAAACTTGCTTCCCATGATGCGCTATTTTTCGTTCTTACAAGGAACCGGCTTTTGGTTGGAGAAGAAATCATAAAATTATCTGGGGTGGCACATCAGCAGGCAGCAGGGCTTTTGACGATGAGATGGTCCTTCACGAGGCTCTCAAACCAGTTGAATGCCTATTCGATTTTGTCATCGTCGACACCTTCCCCGGATTGGACCCGTTGGCTGTATATGTTTTTTTATTCGTCACCGAAATATTAGCCTCACAATCCTTGTTTGTCATATCACTTCAAGGAGTTACACTTCTATACCGTCAACCGGCTTACCTCTGCTTCAGGCTATTTGAGCCCTATGCAAAATGAACGAACAATCTTTTTAAACGTAACAGCGTGATGCCTCTTTTGACTTCACAAATACATATGATTGTCATTCTCTTGACCCCATTAAACAGAAACGAACCGATAGTAAAAACAGAGAGAACTGAGCCGTTTCAAGGAGTAAATAATGAAATATGTCCTGTTTGTTGAGGGGGACGAGTCTTTCTTAGAAAGATTAAAATCGGAACTCATCCATTTATCCTTGAAATTTTCACCCCTTACAGCTTCCAATGGAAAAGAAGCCGTCCAGGTTCTGGAATCCGGCATGGTTGACCTCGTTGTCACGGGTCTTGAAATGCAGTTTATGGATGGCTTTGAACTTCTAAGCTACATGACGATTCACTTTCCCTCCATCCCGGCCATTATTTTAACCACGTTCTCATCCGATAAGTCGAGAAAACGGGCCGAATCTCTGAGTGTTCTGAAGGTCCTTGAAAAACCGATTGATAACCAGGAAATGATTCAAGTCATTACTGCATACCTCGATCAGGAAGACAAAAAAGAGTTCCTAAGCGGTATTACCGTCCACAGCTTTCTTGAACTCATCGAAATTGAGCAGAAAACCAGTCTGCTGGAAATTAAAAATGAAGATAAAAATGAAAAAGGATTTTTCTTTTTTAACAAAGGCGAGCTCTTTGATGCAGTTATTGATGGAAAAACCGGAGAGCAAGCTGCAATCGAGATGATTGCCTGGAAAAGAGCAGAGATACGACTCAGAAATGCCCCTACGGAAAATATCAGGAGAAGGATACATAAGGACTTGATGAGCATTTTTCCGGAAAGCATGCATTTTGAAAACCAGATGGCCCTAAAAAATATAGGTGAGACAATTGAATTCGAAAGGATCGAAACCGAATCGAGTTTCCATCAGCAAGAAGCCGAGCTGAACATCAAAGGACCTGTCCTGGTTTCAGAATCGACGTTGCCCGATACCCCGACTGAAATAGTGGAACCTCATCCGGAGGACTTGGAGATGGAGCATCGGATTAAAACCCCGGAAGTTCCACAGCCTTTAGAAAAAACTTCCACCCAAGTCCTAAGCGAAATTTCAAATATTCAGGGTATTGAAGCCGCGGTGATTGTGACCCGGGATGGCTTTGTCGTTGAATCAGACGGCATTCTGACCCGGATAAACCTGGATATGATTGCCGCTTTTGTGGCGATGGCAGTCAATGGCATAAAAAAATCCGATCAGGAATCCAATGAAGCCGTTTTTATGGGATTAACGCTCGAATTTAGTGATGCGCTCATAAAGTGCGTTCCTGTGGGAAATATACTTCTTGTCATTCTCGTATCGGAAGTATCCGATTCGAAAAGGCTCAATGAGATTCAATTAGGCCTGAAAAAATCAATTTCTGAACTGGGCAATCTAGTATAATCAAGCGATAATCTCCTTTTATTTTGTCCCGGATTCTATTTTTTTAATTTTAATATCCTAACAGATTTTGGCCATGGCGACTTCCACGGCGAATTCAGGGAAAAAATAACCCACGGGTGCCGGCCATGTGGAAAATCTGCAGGTGCATTTGGCATCCGCTTCCTTCTGCCGGATCATGGCGTTGATTTTATCGAAATTGCCGGCATACTGTTAGGAAAATTCAAGTTCCATGGCGGCTGGAAAACCCTGGGTGGGGGTGGGGCAGTATTGTTTCGGTATGATAAAGTCCAGATCCAGAGCCCTGCGATGATCACGTCCTGCATGTGGCAGTTGGTGCCGAAAACGGTGATATCCTTGCCGTACTTGGCGATCTGGCGGGGAATATCTTCCATGAGAAACTTAAGCATTGGAGACTTTCCAGCGCCTGTGGTGGAATCGGGCGCATTGATGGGAACAAACTTCATGCAGAGCTTTTCGCATGTCTGCAGCATCATATTCCGGTGTTTGGCAACGACCTCCTTGTCCAGATGCGTGGGAAAGGAATAGTGGATAAAGGTTTTTTACGCCCATTTTTTGCGCTTTGGTGGGAATGATGACCCCCCGCTTGACCCAGTCGTTTTTACCTGAGGGGAGTTAAGGGGATGAGATTTTTTTATTGGAATAGGGGCGGTAAGAATAGTTCTTCCCCTTGGAAAAGGCGGTTTTCATGTGCTGGCTATATTCGGCCGGGATGACTTCTTTGGAGACATGTATTTCATCGGAAATGATAAAAGGGGGCTTGATATTCATATTTCGGGCAACAAAAAAGGTCGGCAAATTCGATTGCGGACGGCGAGGTATCCTTGTTTTTCCTTACCAGTAAGGATTTCGACCGGATGGCCTTAACGTATCCGAAACTCACCGGCCATTTCTATGAAGAACTTGCCCGGGCTATTGCGTTGTGATTGAGGCGGACCAACGCGGAACAAAAGGCCCTTCAGGAAGCATGATTCTTACGATTTTCCTCGCAGGAGTGAATCACCACCGAATGCAGGGTGTTCAGGATGTGCTTGATGGTTTCCTAGGTTCGTGTGTAAAGATCGACGTGCTCTTGCTCGAGGTCAGCAGAGTAGTAACATAATTTATTTCCTGAATTTATTTTGTTGACAAGTAACAAATCCATACTGTATAAGGCTTCCTTTTGCCAAACTCGGCGTCGGATGCGGTCGAAGCCGCGAATGTTGCGCGGTTTCGTTGCACCATGTTGTTAGTCGCCGCGCCGTACACATGCGGGTTAGGCGCCAGCGCAAGTCTAGTAAGGAGGTGTCGCTTCATGCCCGAGCAGGCCTTGCATGATTTTCTCTATGTCGGCGTTTTTCTGCTGATCGGCGTGCTTTTTGGGGTGGCGCCCATTGTCATCTCCTGGCTAATCGGTGGGCGCAGTGAAGGCGAGAAGCGCTCCGAGACTTATGAGAGCGGCATGCCAACCGTCGGCAGCGCCTGGATCCAGTTCAGCGTTGCTTACTACATTTTTGCCCTCATTTTTCTCGCTTTCGATGTGGATGTGCTCTATTTATTCCCCGTAGCGCTCGCTTACAACAAGGACTTCTTCATTCGCGATTTTGTTGCGATCGTCATTTTCATCGGCATTCTCTCGCTGGCGATTGTCTACGCCTGGCGCAAAGGAGTATTTATTTGGCAGAAATGAGAATAGGGCCTGGCCCCATCATCCGCTTGGCATTGCTTGAGGATGTCCTCAACCTCTTTCGGGCCAACTCTCTCTGGCCCATGACATTCGGGCTGGCTTGCTGCGCCATCGAAATGATGGCGGCCGGGGCCAGCCGATTCGACCTGGATCGTTTCGGGAGCGGCGCCTTCCGCGCCTCACCCCGCCAGTCCGATCTCATGATCGTTGCCGGCACGATTTCCCGGAAGATGGCCCCGACAATCATCACCCTGTGGGAGCAGATGCCCGCACCCAAGTGGTGCATCGCAATGGGCAACTGCGCCATCTCGGGCGGCCCCTTTGAGTTCGAGGGGCAGTATGCCATCGTACCTGGGGCCCACCTCATTGTCCCCGTGGATGTGTACATTCCTGGCTGTCCACCGCGACCCGAGGGGCTGATCCAGGGGCTACTCCTCCTGCAGGACCAGATTACCAAAGGTGAGAAACGCAATGTCATTCGACGATTTCAGAGAAAACCTGCTCAAAGCGGCAATTAACCTCGAAGCCATTCGTCCTCGGGATTATGCTGTCGGCGGTTGCCACTTGGAGCTGAAGGCCAGGCGCGATCAGGTGCAGGCTATTGCCGGCCTAGCGCGGGAGGCCGACCTCTACCTAGAAACCATAACCGCGTTGGATTTCACGAACGGACTTCAGGTGATTTACTTCTTCAACTCCTTTTCCGCTCCCGCGCGGGTGCAGGTGCGCGTGCAGTTGGCGAGAGACGAATCCGTCCCCACTATCAGCGCCGTCTATGATGCGGCTCTGTGGTACGAGCGTGAGATCTTCGATCTGTTCGGCATCCGTTTTGACAATCACCCGGATCTCCGGCGGCTGCTCCTCCCGGAGGATGCCGATTTCCACCCGTTACGCAAGGATTTCGGCAAGGTTCATGCTTTCAGAGAGACGAAAGAGATCTATGGCGAGCCCACTACCTGAACAAACCGTCGAGCAGTCCTACTATTTGAACCTGGGGCCCCAGCACCCCAGCACGCATGGAGTGCTCAGACTCTTCCTGAAACTGGACGGAGAATACATCCTGCAGGCGGACCCTGTCATCGGCTACGGCCATCGCGGCCATGAGAAGATGGCGGAGAGCCACCTCTACAAACAGTTTCTCCCCAACACCTCGCGCATGGACTACCTCTCCGGGTTGATTTACAACCATGGTTACGTGGCGGCGGTGGAAAAAATGGCCGGGATTACAGTGCCCCTGCGCGCCGAATACATTCGTGTCGTTTGCGCCGAGCTCAACCGGATCAGCAGTCATCTCCTCTGGTTCGGTACCTACCTTTTGGACCTGGGGGGAATCACCCCGTTTCTTTACGCCTTTGATGACCGGGAACAGATCCTGGACATTTTGGATCGCGTCACCGGCTCCCGTCTGACTTACAACTATTGCAGTATCGGGGGAGTGGCCAAAGACATCGACGCAGAGTTCACCAGCGCCACGCGCGACTTCATCCAGAGAATGCGCAGACGCTTCGACGATTATCACGACCTGGTGAGCAAGAACGTGATCTTTGTCAATCGCACCAAGGGAGTCGGGGTGATCAACCGGGAGACTGCTTTGCTCTTCGGCTGCACCGGACCGGTCCTGCGAGCGGCCGGGGTGGCCTATGATATCCGTCGGGCGGAACCTTACTCCGTGTACCCGACCTTGGACTTCAAAATTCCCACCGCCACCACAGGCGATGCCTTTGATCGTTATATGGTACGCCTGCAGGAAATAGAGCAAAGCCTCGGCATCATCGAACAGGCTCTAGAGCGCTTGCCCGATGGACCGATCCAGGCTCGGGCTCCCCGCAAAGTGAGGCCGCCCAAGGGCGACTACTACTTTGCCTTCGAGTCCGCCAGGGGATCGGTCGGTTTCTACATTGTGAGCGATGGTACGTCGTTCCCCTACCGCTTCAAGGTGCGAGTGCCCTCCTTCGGCAATCTGCAGGTGCTCACCCAGACGCTTCCGGGAACGTTGGTGGCGGACACGATCGCCATCCTCGGAAGCGTCGACATCGTTGTGCCGGAGGTTGATCGCTGAGAAAAGCAGCTCCGTCTGAACACTGTTGAGGGAATTATCACATGTGGCAATATGCAATCGACATCCTGGGTCCTGATCTGGCTCGCATAGCAGTCGGAGCGGTGGCGCTCGTGTTACTGGTCCAGTTGAACGCCATTTTTCTCGTCTGGCTTGAACGCAAGGTTTCGGCCCACATCCAGCTTCGCCTCGGACCCATGGAGGTGGGACCGCACGGCATTCTCCAGACCGTTGCGGATGGCATCAAGCTGTTGGGCAAGGAGCTTATCACTCCCCGGCATGTGGACCGCACGCTCTACGTTCTTGCCCCCATCATCGTCTTCATGGGTGTGCCGGCAAGCCTCATTGTCCTGCCCTTCAGCCAAGACTTGCAAGTCCGGGATTTGAACATGGGGGTGCTGCTTATCGTCGCCTTCTCCACTTTTAATGTGCTCGCCATTCTCATGGGCGGCTGGGCCGCCAACAACAAATACTCCTTGCTGGGCGCCATTCGCTCGGTGGCCCAGAGTGTGGCTTACGAGATACCTCTACTGCTCGTGGTGCTGAACGTTGTCCTCTGGTCCAACAGCTTGCAGATGTCGGTGATCGTTGAGGCCCAGTCCCGCCTCTGGAACGTCTTTTGGATGCCGGTGGCGGCCATCATCTACCTGATCTGCGCTACCGCCGAGACCAACCGCGCACCCTTCGACATCCCCGAGGCCGAATCCGAGCTGGTGGCGGGATTCCACACCGAGTACAGCGGCATGCGCTTCGCTCTCTATTTCCTGGCGGAGTACTCCAACATGTTCATCGTTGCCGGGGTGGCGACCACGCTTTTTTTCGGCGGATGGAAGAGCCCGCCGCTGCTCGGATTTCTTCCCCTTCCCGGGGTATTTTGGTTTTTTCTCAAGGTCTATATCCTGATTTTCGGGATCATGTGGGTGCGCTGGACCTTCCCGCGCCTACGCTTCGATCAGCTAATGAATTTTTCCTGGAAGGTCATGATTCCGGTGGCCCTAATCCACCTGGTGGTCTATGCCGGAATCATCAAACTGATTCATTATTGGAGCTGAATTTCCATGGGGATCGTTCGGAATATTCTCCTCGGCAGCTGGAGCCTAATCACCGGGATGCGGGTCACCATCCGCCATTTCATACAGCCGGTCGTGACCACACAGTATCCTCGCAAACGTCTGACCATGAGCTCCAGCTACCGAGGCCACATCGAGTTTAAGCGTTTTGAGGAAACCGGCACCCATGACTGCGTAGCCTGCGGCATCTGCATGCGCTTATGCCCCACGAACGTGATCAAGGTCCAGGGCGAGAAAGTGCGTGCCCGCGGAAGAAAGCGGGGCACCCTCTACTTCATCGACTTCAGCCACTGCAGTCTTTGCGGGCTCTGTGTGGTCAATTGTCCCACCAAGACTTTGAAGTTTTCCCAGGAATTCGAGCTGGCACACGTTTGCCGATGGGAATCCGTGGTGGATCTCGTCCGACGACTGGAGGAATCGGCATGACCCTTCTCCATAACCTCCTCGAACCCCGGCTCCTCGCCCAGACGGGCTTTGCCGTCGTGGTAATTTTTACCTTCGCAGGAGCCCTGATCGCGGTGCTGCCTCGTAACATTCTCTACAACATCCTCGGACTTATCCTTAGCCTAACAGGAGTGGCCGGGATCTTCCTTTATCTGGGAAGCCCCTTTGTCGCTCTCATGGAGCTGCTCATCTATGTGGGCGCGATCTGCATTTCCATCGTCTTCGCCATCATGCTGTCGCAGCCGCTGCATCTGAGCCTCCCCAAACGGCACCTACCCAAGGTGGGCGGGGCCATGGTCGTGGCGCTCTTCGTCTACAGCGTGCTTTTCGTCATCATTTCACGAACCGTTTGGCAGCCGGCGCCCCAACGGAGCACGGACTGGTCGGTGGCGACGATTGGCTCCTATCTCCTCACCCGCTACGACCTGGTCTTCGAGCTTATGTCGGTCGTGCTGCTGGTGGCGATCCTGGGAGCCATCGTCATCTCAGGCTACACCCGCAGGAGGCCGTCATGAACAGTCTCACCACCTACCTCTTCATCGCGGCCGTGCTCTTTGCTTTCGGCATCTTCGCCCTGTTGCAGCGCCGCTCCCTGATTGGAATGCTCATCGCCATTGAGCTCATGCTCAACGGGGCCAGCATTAACTTCATGGCCTTCAACCGTTTTCTATCACCGGATCCCCTTATCGGCCAGATCTACGCCCTGTTTATCATGGGCTTCGCTGCTGCCGAAACGGCCATCGCCCTCAGCATCATTCTGGCGCTCTTTCGCCGGATCCGGAGCATCAACATCGAGCAAGCCCGAGAACTCAGGGGGTGATCATGAGCTTTGCCTGGATGCAGGATTTAACTCTGCTGGCCGCCACACTCAGTGCGCTTACGCCGTTTCTGGCTTTCGCGCTCATCATGGTTTTCACGCGGCTGCACCCGAGGCTTTCAGCGGGGATCTCTATCGCCGCGGTGTGCGTCTCTCTCGGCAGCGCCATCTTCCTGCTCGGACGCCACTGGCCTGTTGAACAACCGATCAAGTATGCCGGCCGGTGGTTGGTATCCGGCGACATGTTCATCCCATTTGGGTTTCTCCTGGACCCGACCAGCCTCCTGATGCTCACGATCGTTGCGGTGATCAGCTGTTTAGTCCAGATCTATTCTCTGGGCTACATGATCGGCGACCCCGGTTTCGCCAGGTATTACGCCTTTCAATCCCTGTTCGCCTGGGCGATGCTGACCCTGACCATATCGCTCACCATGCTCCAGTTCTATATCTTTTGGGAGCTGGTGGGCCTGGCGTCCTATCTGCTCATCGGCTTCTGGTATGAGAAGTTCAGCGCCAGCGAAGCCGGCAAAAAGGCCTTCGTTATGACCCGTTTGGGCGATATCGCCTTTTTCCTTGGGCTGCTCTTGGTCCTTTTCCACTTGGGCAACCTGAGCATTCTGGATATGAACAGCCCCCAGGTGGCAGCCCGCATGCCGCCGAACCTCATAACGGTTTCGGCGCTCCTTGTCTTTGGAGGAGTGGTCGGTAAGAGCGCCCAGTTTCCGCTTCTCACCTGGCTTCCGGATGCCATGGAGGGTCCGACCCCGGTGAGTGCCCTGCTGCACTCGGCCACTATGGTGGCGGCGGGGGTCTACATGTTTGCGCGCCTCTTTCCTTTTTTCAGCAACTCCGCCGATGCCATGACCGTTTTTCTATCGATCGGCACCATCACCATGTTGCTCTCTTCAACCATGGCCATGGTCACACGAGATATCAAGCAGGTTTGGGCTTACTCCACTATCAGTCAGCTGGGCTTCATGGTCATGGGCTTGGCCGCCGGCAGCTTCTTTGCCGGGGTCTTCCATTTGACCACCCATGCCGGCTTCAAGGCCCTGCTCTTTCTCTGTTCGGGTGTCTTTATTCACCAGTATGAAACCAATGACATGTTTGTCATCGGACGACTTGGCGGACGGGGACTTAAGATCCCGATGATCTGCATGACGATAGCTGCCGCCGCACTCAGCGGGCTTCCGCCGTTTTCCGGCTTTTTCAGCAAGGAGGCGATCATGGGGGCCCTAGCGGGCCAGCACAGCAAGTTCTGGCTTGCCGGCGGACTCCTGGGCGCCTTTCTCACTGCTTACTACTCTTTCAGACTTATCTTTATCATCCTGCGACCGAGCACGATCGAAGAGGTGCATCACGAGGAACATGGGGTACAGGTTCCCGGCCATAGCGCCCACCATCACCACGCCGGTCTTTACTGGGTGATGGCCTGGCCCCTGTTGATCCTTGCCGCCATCACTCTAGTGCTTGGGTTCTTCCAGGGTCCTCTGGAGAGATTCCTCGCCGGGGGGCATAAAGCACTGGAGGAGCATGGGATCAGCCACTACGCATGGCTGCTTTACGCTGCCGTGAGCATCGCCCTAGCTGGCGTCGGCGTCGCCTGGGTAGAGTTCGGCCGGAAAGGCTCGGCTCAGTTGGGATTCGTGGAGCGAATCCCGGCGCTGAGAGCGCTTTTCGCTAACCGCTGGTATATCGACCGCTTCTACCGGCGCTTTCTCGATTACGTGATTTATGGGACCTTCTCCAATCTGTTCACCCGAAACGACCGGCGGGTGATCGACGGCGCCATCGATGGCCTGTGCAGATCCTTTGTGGAGAGCGGTCGATTACTCTCTTTTGTCCAATCTGGTATGCTACAGTACAACCTGATGTTGATGTTCTTCGCCCTGGCGCTGGTGATACTGTATTTCTTCTTTTTTGGATGAGAAACACATGAACCTGGAATTTGCGACCTTTCCATACCTTACGGCCATCCTGCTGAGCTGCGTGGTGGGTTTATTGTTGATCCTTTTCATCCCGGAAGAGCGACAGCTGTTGATCAAACAGATCAGTCTCGTCTTTTCCGGGATCGCCATGCTGATTGCCATCTATCTCTTTTTTGCTTATGACCAGAAAAAAGGAGGCCTTCAGTTCGTTGAAAAAATCCTGTGGGTCAAGTCCATGGGTATTTACTACTTCAATGCCGCCGACGGCTTTAATCTGCCCATGCTGGCACTTACCGGAATTGTTCTCTTCACCGGGGTGCTCACAATGTGGGAGCTTAAAACCCGGGTAAAAGAATTCTTTGCGCTGACCTTCCTTCTGGTGGCAGGAGTCTTCGGCGTATTCATGGCCATGGACCTCTTCTTCATCTTCGTCTGGTACGACGTTTCGCTTTTTCCCATGTACCCCCTCATCGCCATCTGGGGCAGCACCCGAAAGGAATACGGGGCCATGAAGCTGACCCTCTACCTGCTGGCGGGCAGCGCCCTGATTCTGCCCGGGATCCTCTACCTCTTTGTGGCATCTGGGCTCAACACCTTCGATGTGACGACCCTGATGCAGCCGGGGATCTTCACGCTTTTCCAACAGAAGTTCGCCTTCCTGCTCTTTTACATCGGATTCGGAATCCTGGCCGGCGTTTGGCCCTTCCACACCTGGTCTCCGGTCGGCCACGTGGCCGCTCCCACCGCGGTGAGCATGATCCACGCCGGGGTCCTCATGAAGCTCGGCGCCTTCGGAATCCTGCGGGTAGGAATTTTCCTCTGCCCGGAAGGTTGGCAGTACTGGTCCCAGCTCATGGCGCTTTTGGCGACCTGCGGCATCGTCTACGGTGCATTCGTCGGGCTGGCCCAGACCGATCTCAAGTACGTTATCGGTTACTCCAGCGTTTCCCATATGGGCATTGTCGGTCTCGGACTGGCTACCGTGACCGTTGACGGGCTCAATGGCGCCGTATTCCAAATGTTTGCCCATGGGGTGATGACCGCGCTCTTGTTCTCATCCGTGGGCTACATCTATGACAGGACCCACACCAAGATGATCCCGGAGCTCGGAGGTCTGAGCAAGATTATGCCGGTAGCCTCGGGATACTTCATAATTGCCGCACTCGCAGGGATCGGCGTGCCTTGTCTGGCCAGTTTTTGGGCAGAACTTCTGGTCTTCATCTCTTCCTTCAAGGTCTATCCGGTGCGAGGAGCGCTGGCCATCTGTGCGCTGGCAATCAGCGCGCTCTTCATGCTCCGGGTGGTGCAGCGGACCTTCTATGGACCGCCAAACGAGCGCTTCGCCCACCTAAGCGATGTCTCTTTCGGACTGGGCATACCGCGGATGATTCTGGTTTTTGTAATCGTGCTCTTCGGACTCTACCCGTCACTGATGCTGGATCTGGTGCAAACGGCTTCTATACCTCTCATCAATGGATTGCCGCGATGACTTGGACTCTTTTCATTCCCGAGATCTACTACGCCCTCATGGCGACCGTGTGCTTCAGCCTCGCCATGGCGGCACGACCCAACCCCCGCAGGGATTATCTGGCCGCGCTCTTCATGGCCGCCGCCGGCCTGGCGGTGACGCTCGCCTCGGTGGGGCAACACGGTTTGCTCTTCTTCGGGGCCTACCAGGTGGATCTTTTTTCTCAGGTCTTTAAAGTCATGGTCGCCGCCGGCTTTTTCCTGGTAGTCTGGCTCTGCAGCGAGCTCAAGGGCATCGAGGAACGCTACCATCCCGAGTTCTATCTCTTCCTGACCACCTGTTCCATGGGCATGATGATGCTGGTGAGCAGCGTGGAGCTCCTCACCATTTACATGGCTCTGGAACTCTCCAGCTACTCGCTGTACATCCTGGTGCCCCTGCGCAGAGGCGAAGGGGTCGACGTGGAGGCGGGGATCAAGTACTTCATGGTGGGGGCTTCCGCTTCAGCGGTCATGCTCTTCGGTCTTTCCTATCTCTTCGGAGTAACCCATACCACCTACGTGGCGGAACTCATCCAGGTGCTGCCGGTAGTCATCACGAAGCCGGCGGCCATCGTCGGGCTGCTGCTTAGCCTTAGCGGCTTCTTCTTCAAGCTGGCGGTCTTCCCCTTCCATTTCTGGGCGCCGGACGTCTATCAGGGTGCGGCAAACCAGGTGACCGCTTACATCGCCACAGCCTCCAAGGTGGCCGCGGTGGCCATCATCATGCGGATGGTGGCCCTGGGTGGTGGGGAGAATAAGTACCTGGTCCAGGTGCTGGTGACTTTTTCCATCTGTTCCATGACTCTCGGCAACCTGGTCGCCATCGTCCAGAAGGATATGAAACGGCTTTTGGCATACTCGAGCATCTCGCATGCGGGCTATGTATTGATCGGCGTCCTCAGTATGAGCCACAACGGCTATGCCAGTGCCATCTTTTATGCCCTGGCTTATCTGGTCATGAATCTATGTTGCTTTCTGGTGGTGATCAAGGTGGCCGGGAACGGCAGCGATCTCCAGATCGCTCAATTGGCGGGACTGCACCGCAGATCACCCCTCCTGGCCATGGCGCTGATGCTGGCGATCTTCGGGCTCGCCGGGATCCCGCCCACCATCGGCTTTACCGGCAAATTCCTGGTATTTGCCGCCGCCGTGGAAAAGGGCTACCTGGGGCTGGTGATCGTGGCGATGATCAACGCGACCATCTCCCTCTATTACTACATTCTGGTGGTGAAGGCCGCCTATCTTCTCGAACCGGATGAGAAGCCGGCGCAGCTCGGATTATCCGCCGCCACCAAGATTCTCGCGGGGACCTTGGTGACGATCATGGTGGTCGCCGGCGTTTACCCCGAGCTTCTGCTGGAAGTGGCCAGGGCTGCCGCCTCGGCCCTGTTGTAGAAGGCAGAAGTCCGACATGGCAACGCGGGGAGCTTCGTTGGCCTAGACGATGGCCGGCGTAAAGGCTCATGAGTATTTCTCTAATGAGGTAAGGTGTATGGCGTTAAAGTGGTGGAGGCGAAAACCGGACGCAGAGGTTTTGCGGCAGCCGGCGATTTCCCGCGCCGGGGGCGCCGCTTTTTGCAAAGCCGAGGGCACGACGCCCTGTATTACCGTCTGTACCCCGACAGAAGGGTGCGTCTGCGGCTGCGCCGAAATCAGGCAAGCCCTGGAAGAGGAGATCCGCGCGCGAGGTTTGGAAGTTCGTGTAGGCTCCATGAAGGTGGGCTGCAACGGGACCTGCCCCTATGGGCCGCTGGTGGGATTTCCGAGGAGCGGTTTCTATTACCGCGGGCTCACCCCCGCTCGAGCCAGGCAGGTGGTCTCCGAGACTCTGGAGAACGGACACCTCCTCTTTGACCTGCTCTATGTGGATCCGCTGCACTCCACCTCGGGACGGTTTCTCTATGACTATGCCTCAGGGTTCATTGCCGTGATTGACGATAGTCATTGCATGGTCCAGGTGGCTAAGTATTTTCTGGACTTCGATAAAGGGGTATCCTGCGGCAAATGTACACCCTGCAGGGCAGGCTTCCCTTACCTGCGAGAGATCCTGGAGACCATAGCGCAAGGGGAAGGACGACCACAGGATATTCAGAGCATGGCGACGATCCTGGAAGCCATGAATCAGGCTACTTGTTGTGAATATGCTGCCACCGGCTCAGGCCCGGTGTCTGCAATCCTAAAGCATTTTCGTACCGAATTCGATTTTCATATTGAACAAAAGCTCTGTCCCTCCGGGGGCTGTATAAAGCTGAAACGAGCGTAATGCGAAGATTATCCGTGAAATTAATATGCCTTGAATTCGGAGCTTTTTACGAAGCTATCAGGCTTGAACGTAAGGCCTTATAAGTCGATACTAACCCTTAGCGCGTAACAGGTTTTGCTCAGAAGACATAAGGAGAAGAAAAAATCAGATGGACGCCCGCCCTCTCCAACAGAATGACAAAGCCGGTGATCGGTATGCCTTTTATGCATCTCCCGTCGGCCCGCGGATTCTGTCGCAGGCGAACAAGATCTTTGAAGACTTCTCCACCTCCAAGTATGTGCTCTATTTCATCCTCTTCGCTATCGAGGTGCTGGCTGTCTTCTGGATCGGCTTGAGGCTTGTGCGGTAGCGGTCCAAAGAGAAATCCGCCGCAAAGGACCATTCATGAAGAAACGAATTCAGTTAACGATTAACGGGCAAAAGGTTGAGGCGGAACCGGGGACCACCATTCTGCATGTGGCACGGGAGAACGCGATCTCCATTCCAACCCTCTGTTACAATGATATGCTTCGACCCCTTGAAGGTTGTCGGATCTGTATCGTTCGGGTGGAAGGTAGGCCTAAATTTGTCTCCTCTTGCAGCACCCTGGTCAGTGACGGCATGGTGGTAACCACTGACTCCGCTGAAATCCGCGAAACACGGAAATTCCTCATCGAGCTCCTCCTGCGGGAGCACTACGGCGATTGCGTGGCCCCTTGCCAACTGGCATGTCCGGCCGGCATTGACATTCAGGGCTACATCGCCCTCATCAGCCGGGGCGAGTATCTCGAGGCGCTGAAACTCATCCGTGAAAAGCTTCCCATGCCTGCCAGCATTGGAAGGGTCTGCCCTCATTTTTGCGAGCGCCAGTGTCGTCGCAACATGGTGGAGGAGGCGATCAACATTAACCACCTGAAGCGTTTCGTTGCCGATCATGAGATGCACCTCGGTATCCACCATTTTCCACCCAAGCGGTCTCCCTCGGGTCATCGAATCGCCATCATCGGCGGCGGTCCCGCCGGCCTGAGCGCCGCCTACTACCTTTGCCTTGCAGGACATTCGCCCACCATTTTCGAAGCCATGCCCGAGCTGGGAGGCATGCTTCGCTACGGCATCCCGGAATATCGACTTCCCAAGAAGGTCCTCGATTGGGAGATCGAAGGCATCCTCCAGCTGGGCGTTAAAGTGCAAACGGGCGTCAGATGGGGTAAGGATTTTACTGTCGAATCCCTCCGAAGTGAAGATTACAAAGCCTTTTTCCTGGCGATCGGCGCTTGGGCCACCCATAGGCTCGGTATTGCCGGCGAGGAGTTCGACGGTGTGCATTCCGGCGTGAACTTCCTGGCGGATATCGCCTTGGGGAAACCCGTGAGCATGGGCCGACGAGTGGCCATCATCGGCGGCGGCAACGTGGCGATGGATGCCGCACGCACCAGCGTTCGACTTGGCGCCGAGGAGATTGCCGTCATTTATCGCCGCTCCCGGGAGGAGATGCCCGCCAGCCACGAAGAGATCGATGGCGCGATGGCCGAGGGCATCAAGTTTCATTTTTTGGCAGCTCCCGTCAAGCTCCTGAGCGACAATGGCAAGGTTCAGCAGCTCGAAACTATACAGATGACGCTGGGGGAGCCGGACGCCAGCGGTCGGCGACGCCCCATCCCCGTGAAAGGTTCGGAGACGACTATTCCCGTGGACATGGTCATCGCCGCCATCGGGCAGATCGCCGACATTTCCCCATTGGAGACGGACAAGGCAACGGCGGGCATTCCGGTGACGCGGTGGAAAACAATTGGCGCAGACCCGGAAACCATGTACACCGGCATCGAGGGCATCTTCACCGGGGGCGATGTCTACCGCGGACCGGATACGGTAGTGCGGGCCCTGGCCGATGGACGCCGGGCTGCTTTGGCAATTAATAATTATCTAGCGGAAAAACGGATCGACACCCAGCCCAAGACTTTCAATGTTGTTAAAGGCGATCTGAAGACCATCCACCTTGAGCCCTTTTCCGCATTCACGCACCAGGCGCGGGTCCGGATGCCGGAGCTCGAGCCCCTGGAGCGGATCACCAACTTCAAACAGATCGATCTCGGGCTGCCCGAGGATAAGGCCCTGCATGAGGCGGAGCGCTGCTTGTCCTGCGGGTGCATGGATGTTTTCGATTGCCGTCTGCGCCGGCTCGCTCATGAAATGCACATCGATGCGACTACCCGGCTGCAGCCTCAAATACCTTTTGACGAAGCCGTCCGCCTCGACCAGCACCCGTTCATTGCCCGAGATCCAAACAAATGCGTGCGGTGCAAGCAATGCTATGAGGCGTGCGCCACGTCCCAATGCTCGGATGCCATCGACTTTGTCGAAACGCCCACCTTCAATGCCCGCTGCGTGTCCTGCGGTCTCTGCCTCGATGTGTGCCCCACGGGGGCGCTGGAGGAGCGTATCGGAGGCAAACCCGGCCCCTTCCAGTACCAGCAGGTGGAAACCGTTTGTGCCCACTGCGGCTGCGGATGCCAACTCGTTTTTAACCTCAAAGGCGATAACTTCTTTACCATCACCACACGTAAAGACGCGCTGCCAAGTTATGGCCACACCTGCCGGCAGGGCCGTTTCGACAGCTTTGCCTACCTGAGCAGCCCCCATCGGCTGAAAACACCGCTCGTCCGCAAGGACGGCCGACTGGTGGAGGTCTCCTGGGAGGAGGCTCTGGATCGAGTTGCCCGCGAGTTCAAACGTATTCAGGAGCAACATGGCGGGCACGCCCTGGCCGCCCTGGGCTCGCCCCAGGCCACCAATGAAGCCAACTATCTGTTGCAGAAAATTTTTCGCAACCATTTCAGCACGAACAATCTGGATTTTCCCGGAAGTCATGCCCAGCGCGTCACCATGGAGGCACTCTCCCGCCTCATCGGTAGCGCTGGTATGACCCATACCTTGCGCGAGATTGAAGAAGCTCAGGTCATTTTGGCATTCGGAGACCTCATTGAGGAGAGCAATCCAATAGTGGCTGCGGCCTTGCGAAGAGCCAGCCGCACCTGGAGCCGCCGACTCATCACCGTGACTTCACGGCCAATCGATCTCGGGAGTTTCGCCAATCCGGCACTTCTCATTCCCCGTGGACGCGAAGCGGATTTCCTTACCGTGCTACTGCACTGGATACTTCAGCGCGACCTCTATGATCACACCTTCGCCCAAGCCTACCCCCAGAGACTCGCAGAGCTGAGGAAAGATGTGGCGGATCGGAATCCCGGTCAGCTAATCGGCCATCTAGGCATCCCTGAAGAAACCCTGGAAGATATGGCCCGCACCTGCGCGACCACATCATCTCTCGCGTTGCTTTATTCCGAGGACTTCGTCTCCGACCCTCACGGTGAACGCCAGGCCGCATCCTTAACGAACCTCGCCCTTTTGACCGGCCGCATCGGTCAGCCGCACAGCGGCATCTATCCCCTCTGCCGCTACATCAACACCCTGGGAGCCGTGGACATGGGCATGCTGCCCGGCCATCTTCCCGGCCATATCCCGATTACCGACGACAAAAGACGAGAGCAGTTGGCGGACATCTGGAGCCTGCAAATTCCATCCGCCGCCGGCTTCGGATTTAACCGAATGATGGAGAACGCTCGCCAGGAAAAGCTGAAAGGACTCTTTATTCTTGGCACTAATTCCCCGGCGGCGGAGGGGCAGTGGGAAAATGTCCTAGAGTCTTCTCGTCACCTGGAATTTCTGGTGGTACAAGACCTCTTCCTTTCTGAGTGTGCCGGACTGGCGCATGTCATTCTGCCGGCCACGTCTTTTTTGGAACAGGATGGCACCTTCACCAATACGGAACGTCGGGTTTTACCGCTACGACCCGTTATGTCTGGACCCGGTGGAGCTCTGCCGGATTGGCGCATTCTAGCCGACCTTCAGGCACGGTTGCATCCGGGCACCATATACCCGGACGCCCCTTCGGTCTATCGGGAAATCATGCGGGTGATCCCCTCCTATGCGCAGCTCCCGGAGGAATGACGAAAGGGTACGTCACAGGGGACGAGTGCGCCCGATGCGAATAATGGAAAAGCGACCTTTTTTTCGAGTAGCCACAATTTTACACAATAAAAATTACACTACCGCTTTCGCGCCTTGACTCGGGATGGAGTTTTTCAAGCTGGCTCGAAAGATCTTATCAAGCATTCTCAATCCAGGCATTGAAACGCCATTTAAATTCTTTTTGGATGTTTTTTTAATCCTAGCCGTTTTGGGTCTCAACGGAACGGTTACAAGCTGCCGGCAGGTTCGAGAAGACCCCATGACGCAAACGTCAACGCATGAGAAAAAGAAAATGGTCCTCGTCGGCCATCGGGGTGCGGCAGGGCTTGCCCCTGAAAACACCCTGACATCGTTTAAAAAAGCCCTGGAATTCGGCGTGGACGACCTGGAGATGGATGTCCTGATTTCCGCCGACGGAGAAGTGATGGTGCACCACGATTTTACGCTAAAGCCGGAAATCACCCGGACCGCCCATGGGCAATGGCTTTTGGAAAAGGACCGCAAACCCATTAAAGACCTGACCCTTTCTGAGCTGAAAACCTATGACGTGGGCCGCCTGAAGACCTCCACGATTTACGCCCGTCGCTATCCCGATCAGAAGCCCGCAGACGGTGAGCGGATCCCGACTTTCCGGGAGGTCATCGGGCTTTTGAAAAGTCGAAACGACACCCTCACTGGCCTTTGGGTGGAGATCAAAACCTCACCGGAAAAACCGGAACTTACCCCCGAGCCCGGGCAGGTGGTGGAAGCGGTGGCGGCAGTCTTAAAAAGCGAGGGGTTTTTGATGCGATCGCGCATCCTTTCCTTTGACTGGCGGGCTTTGGTATACTGCCTCAAACATCATCCTGAAATTCCAGTCATCTTTCTTTCCTATTCCAGCCCCACCCTTGACAACGTCAAATCCGGGCGCCCCGGCCCTTCCCCCTGGACCGCGGGCATCGATGTGGATGACTTCATGGGTTCCGTTCCAAAGGCTATCCATTATCTCGGTGGAAAACTTTGGGGGCCACAATTCCGCTCATTGACGGCGGATGAGCTTGCCGAAGCCCATGGGCTAGGGATCCAGGTCTTCCCCTGGGTACCCGACGATAAAGATGACATGGATATCTTGATCCGGATGGGAGTAGACGGGATCATCACCAATCGGCCGGATATTTACCGGTCGCTTAAAAAAGCGCGTTAAAGGTACCTGTCCTTGCCCGGCCTTTTTTGACACGATTATAGATTCCTGAAGCACTTTCAATGTAAAGAATGGCCTTTTTAACCTTGGTAGCAATTATCTTCCTTAATAGAGAAAAAGATCAATAGGATGAAGAGGATGGGAACACTATTAATCCAGGCAGAAAAAAAGCATTAGAAAATAGAGGTATGGCTCCTTACCGATAAATTCCCGCTTGACAGCGCATTCGCCTTTGGATAATTAAGAATACATCCGCCACGTCAATTGTAGGTTTCCATGTCTTGGGGTACAGACGATGGCAAAACACAATTCATGATCGCTCTTGAGTCATCCGCAGAAAAGCGAGTTCTTATCGATTCAATTAAGGGGGTGTATGGACGGATGATCGCCCTTCGCCGGAGGATCTATGCCGATGTGCCGCTCAGTATCATTACCACGGGGCAGAAACGGGGGGGTGTCCGCAAGCTCTATGATGAGGAGCAGTACCGACCCAAGGTCCGGCACGTGAAGGGGAACCCGATGTTCCTTTACTATCGTGGCGCCTCGGAGATGATGTGTGAGTGAGATCGGGTTGCTACCGACGCGGTGTCGGTCATGATCTCGCCATGGTTCTCGTGACCTCATTCGCTTCATCATGATTTGTTCCTTCTCGCGTTGGGTGAGAAGGGATGTGACTCTCGGTCGTGTCTCGGGAACAGGCTATAAGTGAAAGGGCGTACGTGGACGAGATCCGCCGGACCGCTATCAACGAAAGGATGCGCCCCTTGAAACAGGACGGTATACGGAAGGCAGGTCTTCGAGGGGTTGACCGATTTCGTTAAAGGTGCGGAAGGGGTGCATGGATTGATGCCGGTAGAAGATGGTAGACTCCGGTATGACTCCGGAGCTGCAACCGAGACAGGGGATTCCCGAATGACTGGCGTTTCGGGCTATTGGACCGTGTGCCTGGAGGCCGGGAGACAGGAGGGCTGTTGTCACCCGAGCGGAGGAGGGGATTGAACCATGAGCGGGAAAAAGATTCTGATCGTCGACGATGATCCAGAGATTTGTGATGCTCTGAGCGAGATTCTCACAGAATGCGGGTATGAGGTGTCCACCGCCCTGGACACGCACTCCGGGCTTCAACTCCTCAGTAAAGCCAAGCCAGATCTCCTCATTCTGGATATCATGATGGCCACCATGGACGAAGGGTTGGTGTTCGCCGCCGAAATTAAAAAACGGGAAGGCGTTTACGGACTGCCCATACTCATCGCTTCCGCGCGTCCTCCGGTCGAGAACGGCTACGAGCGTTCCATTGATCGGGACATGGACTGGATCAAAGCGGATATCTTTATGGAGAAACCCATCGAACCAGAAGAACTCATTCACAATGTGAAGCTCCTCCTCAAAGAATGAGTGGAACACTCTTTATCAACGGATACCTGATCTTGGCCCTGAGCTCTCGAATCCTGGTTTGGCGTTTTCCAACTCGAGCTTCTTCCCAACGAAGCTTGCCGTTCCGGCCGCTCCATAAGCCCGGGCGGAAATTCATTTCTCCCTTCACAACGTGAGGCGTCGGCGGGGAATGGTGCGTGGTGTCCCATGTGGTACCGAAGCCTTGGTCTCAAATTGATCTGTTCGGTGGGCGCAATCGTGATCCTCGTTATCGGTATCTATGCTTCAGTGAACATCGAGACCCAACGAGATCAGCTCATCCAGGAGATCATCCGCGGTGCTAACCTGGTGAGCGAGACAATAAAGCGGGGTCTGCGCAAGGACATGCTCACCTACCAGCCCAAGCGGCTGCACCGGACAGTGGAAAGCGAGATGGGGATCGGAACAACCTTCATCCTTACCTTTCCGAAGGCCGCGGTCCAAGGCAATTCGCCGGGGTAAAATTCGTGAAGCTCCTATTGATCGATGACGATGAAGATGCTCGGGAACTCCTGAAGTTCTCGCTTGAGAGTGATGGGCATGAGGTTTTCACTGCCGAAGACGGTCGGACCGGGCTCGATACCTTCGCCAAGGAACAACCGCCTGTCGTGCTCACCGATATAAAGATGCCGGGTATGGACGGCATCGAGGTGCTCCGGAGGATCAAGGGCCAGAGACGCGACACCGAGGTAATTGTCATCACCGGCCATGGGGAAATGAGCCTCGCCGTCGAGGCGCTACAGTTGGAGGCCTCGGACTTTGTCACCAAGCCCGTCAGCAAGGATGCCCTGTCGGTAGCCCTCAGGAGGGCCGAGGAGAAGATCTGGATGCGGACCAAGCTCCAGGAATACACGGAAAACCTGGAACGAGTCATCCACAAGACCACCAAAGAGCTGAAGAAGCGCCACGAATTCGAGCACAACCTCATTCAGACCTCCATGGACGGGATTATCGCCAGTGATCGCCAAGGCAACATCATCATCTTCAACGAGGGCGCCGAACACATCTATGGTTACACCCGGGAGGAGGTCCTCCACCGCTTGCCCGTTATCCGGCTCTATCCCGAAGGCGTGGCCAAGAGGATCAAGAAGATGATCTATGGGCCTGAGTACGGCGGACCCGGGCGGCTGATCAACTACGAGGTGGAGGTGCTCACCAAGAGCGGCGAGCGAGCGCCTATTCTGCTCTCGGCGACACTTCTTTACGAGGATGGGCAGGAAGTTGCCACGGTAGGGTACTTCAAGGACGTGCGTGAGATCAAACGTCTGGAGAAGGAGCTCGTTAAGCGGCACGAGTTCGAGCATAACCTCATTCAGACCTCCATGGACGGGATCATCGCCAATGATCCCCAAGGCAACATCATCATCTTCAACGAGGGCGCTGAACGGATCTACGGCTACACCCGGGAGGAGGCGCTCGCCGGGATGAACGTCATTCAGCTTTATCCCCCGGGTCTGGCAAGGGAGATAAAGAAGCTGACTTTAGGACGCGATTTCGGCGGTCCCGGCCGCCTGGTAAACTACGAGGTGAACGTTGTCACCAAGACCGGCGAATTCGTCCCCATTCTTCTCTCTGCCATCATCCTCGCTGAAGGAGGTCGTGAAGTGGCTACGGTCGGCTACTTCAAGGACATGCGGGAGATAAAGCGATTGGAGAAAGAGCTCATCCAGAGCGCCCGGATGGCGGCCATGGGGCAAGCCGTGGCCGGCGTGGCCCATGGGGTGAAGAACATCCTCAACACCATGAAGCTGGGGGCGTTCATGGTGGAAATGGCGCTCAGAGAGAAAAAGCCGGATCTTCTTGACAAGGGTTGGAGTCTGGTGGGAAGAAATATCAGCCGCATCTCCCGCCTCACCCTCGATATGCTCAGCTTCGCCCGGAGCAGTCCGCCCACGCGGAAGCTCTGCCAGGTGAACGATATCGCCGCGGAGGTCTGCGATCTCATAGAGGAGAAGGCTCGGGAGCGACAAGTGACCCTAAGACGGGATCTCGATCCATCGGCGCCTTCGGTCACCGCCGACCCGGAAGGAATACATACCTGTCTCTTGAACCTGGTCACCAACGCCGTGGAGGCTTTTTCTGAGACTGGTGCAGGCGGAGAGATCACCGTCGCCAGCCAAAATCTGGGTGAAGCCGGCATCCGCCTCCAGGTCGTTGATACCGGCATAGGGATGAGCAAGGAACTCCAGGACCAGATCTTCAAGCAGTTCTACAGCACGAAGGGATCGCGGGGCACCGGCCTGGGACTGGCCATCACCCAGAAGATCGTCCGCGAGCACGGCGGTACCATTCAGGTACAGTCAGAGCCGGGGAAAGGCTCATGCTTCACCATCCTCCTGCCGCTCACAGAGCCTTCCCCATTTCAACCCTGACGGCCTTATCTTTTTTCCCGGGCATGGTGAAGGTTCTCCCTATGGCCCGTTCCGCGGCCTCCACCTGCTCGTCGGGAATAGCGAACGTTGACGAGGTGATGGTGGTAGCATTGATGTAGATGTGGACTCCCGCAAGAATCGGCGCCGTGAAGAGCATGCCCGAGGTCCCCGACTGAATATCGAAATGAGGGCCTAACATCCGGATCAGTGCAACCCCATCTCGGATCACGAATTCCCGAGGCTGTAACATTGCCCTTATGTCAGCAAGTTAGCTGTGCGGTCGAAACAGGACATCTCTGGTGATTCAGAGGACCAGATTGCTCATGGACTGCTCGCGGCACTCCTCGATGACGAACTTGACTGCCACCCCGTGTCGTTCCAAGAGATCGAAGAGAGGCCGGGTCACGCCGGGGCGGTTCGAGATGCAAAGACCGTGCAGAATTTTCATCAAATTCGCTATTGAAATCCTTTATATATGGGCACTTGATTAGTACTTCAAGTAGTTCTTGTCAAAACACTTCGGATTACTAAACAGCCAAAGCTTTAGATAAAATTGCAAAGATCACTGTATTTCTTTTACAAACTCAATTTATCAATGTTTCATAAAAAAACTCCCACTATCCCCTCTTCCGCATCCTTTGTTCCGCCGAGTTTCTGGAAACTCTCTAAATGGAAGATGTCGATTTCGACAATTGAATAAGATGACGCTTTCTGTCAACGCTTACCAGATTTTGGAATCCCGCCGTCATCATATCATGGTCCTCTTTGGACCTTAGACCAACATATTGAATCGGTATGGTTATTACTGCTAATATTTCTCAACTGGGAATCAAGAGGGCGTATCCATGTCCGCAGCTGTTACCGTCAGTGAAAACCCCAAAGTTCACTGTGCTACCAATTCGTCGGAGACCATTTCGAGGCCTTCGTAGGCATCTATGAATAGCGATTCGAGAGAAAATACGGCTTCTTTCGTCCGTACGTCAAACCGGTTTATTCCATGGATGCTGACTTTTAAAAAGCCGGTCGGCGATAACTCGTTGGCCTATGCCCGAATCGGCCGGGATGATGGCCCCTTACCGATGAAAATCCGTTTGACAGCACATCCGCCTTTGGATAATTGAGGATACATCCGCCACGTCAATTGTAGGTTCCCATGTCTTGGGGTACAGACGATGGCAAAACACAATTCATGATCGCTCTTGAGTAATCCGCAGAAAGACGAGTTCTATTACTATTTCAATTCAATCCGGGCAACCCTCGAAACAGCGAGGAACCAACCTGCAGAAAGGAATCGAAGCCATGCGCGGAAGACTGTTGAGGTGGACTCTCTGGTCGTTGGTCTTTGCCTTTGCCATGGGCTGCGCCTCCCGGGAGCCGGCGCCGACGCCCCAGGCGACCAAAGCGCCTCCCGTGGTTGAATCCGAAACGCCCCTTGCGGCTGAACCGACGCCTGTATCGAAGCCGCCAATGGAGACGGCTAGGGTGACTTCAAGCCAATTGAACCTGCGCTCCGGCGCATCCTCCAACAGTAGCATCCTGGGTGTTCTTAAAAAAGGCGACGCCCTGGAGGTACTGTCCCGGAAGAAAGACTGGGTAGAGGTGCAAAGCGCCGAGGGACGGCGCGGCTGGGTGGCGGCGCGCTATCTCAGCTCGGAAGCGACGGCCCCTGCCGCGGAAGCGCCCGGGAACGCAGCGGCGAAGCCCCCCGCGCCCGCCGCCGGACTGTCCAAGTCCGGGGCCCTTTCTCGCAGCGATGCTCTCAATCTTTACAAGCGCTTCCGCCGAGCCTTGGCGGACGGTGATTTCAAGGCTTTTCTGGCGGTCGTCTATGTTCCCCGGAAGCCGGCCGGAAAGGCCACCGAAACAACTCCAGGAGAGGAGATCACCCCTGAGTCGTTTGCCAAGATGAAGGACCTTGTTCTTGAGATGTCTCCCGATCCGGCGGCGTGCAAGCTGCTCAAGTTCGACAGCGACGTCAAGGCGGCGATCCTGGTGTTCCAGAGCGACCCGAACAGCGCAGATAACATCACCCTGAGCGCCGTTATGATGGCCGCCGAGGAGGGCCAGTGGAGAGTTTTGCCCGGCTCCTACGACGACGTCTTTTCACGTCAGAATCCCCGGGCGGACAAGGCTGCCATCGCCGAGAAACTCAAGACCAACCCCATGCTGCAGCTTTCCGCCGTCACGGCCAAGATCGCGAAAAAGGCGGAGGTCGAGGCACCGCCCGCGACGGTGCCCGCGGCGGCGAATGAGGCCGAGGGCGAGCTGTCGGTCAACGGCGAGGCCACTGCCCTGAAGTATGCTTACGCTTACAGCAAACCGAGCTTTTTCGACAAGAACAGGCTGGACACGGTGGTGATTCTGTCCAACATGGCCTTGGACGAGGAGGCGCTAACCGACTGGGCCCAGCGGCAGAAACTGGAGAAGTCCGGCACGCTGCGCTGCGTGGAGCTGACCATCAACGCCGGGGGGCAGGTTATCTCGCGCAAGCTGCGCCACTCAGCCTTCGAGGCCAGTCCCAGCGGAGTATCAAGCGACGAGGTCTTCGAGCCCAGGCCCGCTGGCGAGGGCTTCATCGCGGGCAGGGCCTACAGCACTAAAGAGGGTGAATTTTTTGGCGTCACCTACCGTTACCGGGCATCGTTCAAAGCCCAGATCAGATAGATGGTCGAATCGCCAGGCTCCGCTGCGGCCGAGCCCGCGCGCCAATATCTTCGGCGATTCTACTGAGAGCACCAGGCGATTGTCAAGCTGATAGAAGCGGAAGGCGAGACCGAGATTCTTAGGACGACCAACGCGATCGGCGCCATCGGTAAAGACGGAAAAATTGAAATTGCTTCCTGTAAAGTTGACTCGTAATAGTTTCATCTGGCTGTTGCTCCAGCTGACGATTTTTCTTGCGAACGAGGGCTTCAGGCGGATCTTTATGCTCCGCTGGAAGAAATCGTCATGCGCAAATGGATCCTCATGAGGAAATCAGTATTTATAAATTCTTACAGATAATCAAATACCGATAACCATATTCAATGACAGGCTCCTTTCGTTGATTTGTAACCTTGCATTTAATTGATGCAAATCCACGATCCGGTTTACTCCGGGATCTGTGTAACTCCGTCCACCAGGCATTTACCGAAAGAACATCACCCGGACGCACCGGGTTCAACATTTTAACTTCACACATGCCCAGGCCGCTTAGAATCGCAACATTCCCCTGTGCTTCAACAACCACCCGAGTGCAGGCGGAAAGAGTATGAAGAGAAGAAGCAACCAGCCCGCCAAAAAAAGATGCACGCGCGGCATTCTCATCCACATGAAACGGCTGCGGATCGAAATTTCTTCCAAAATCGATAATCGCCTCCCGCGTCATCAACACAGGCTGACAATGAAGATGTTCTCCATCCTCTATATCGTCGAAATATCTCTTTTCCACCGTTCAGAACCTCCATGAAACAAATGCAAGATAATGGATTATGGACGATTGTTTTCCGGCGGCTTTTATTCTTCAAAAGCCGACTCTGTTTCATCTTTCCTCCCGGATGCTGCGCATGAATTGTTCCTCAGCCAGCATTCGCACATCCAGCGGTACCCCCTTTCCGGTATCACGCACGAGCGTAATTGCATTATTAGGGCATCTTCCCACACATACACCACAACCCATACAGGTTTCCCAGCTCACCATCGCGACATCTTTCACTTGGATAGCCTCGAAAGGACAGGCCTCCGCACAAGCTGCGCAGCTCTTACAGAACGTTTCGTTCACCTGAGCCACGTAACCCGACGAAGCAACCATCGGCACGGCATACTTGGCCACCGCTTCCATTCCGAAACAGCAGCACTTGCAGCAATTGCAAAGGGCATAGAAGCGTCCCCCCATCGCATCCTTGAACCATGCAGTCTGTATGTGCCCGCGTTTATGTTCCGCCTCAATAAGTTCAACGGCTTCTTCCCGACCGATACGCCGACTGGTATGGGGATGTCGGCGAACAATGAAATCCACGAACGGCTGACCAATGATCATGCATACCTGGGTGGGTTGACATGGATGTTCCCGCGTATGGCGGCATGCGCATTCGTACAGTGCGATATCAGGTGGTGCCTTGAGCAAGAAATCTCTGGCCATCGGAAACGGAATGATCTGTTCCAGGTCGCGTCGGGGAATTTCCCGGTTTATATTTATAATGGCAATGGCATGTTCCGGAGGGAGCACCTTGAAGTGAAAACGATCACCCCACCACTTCTTTCCCTTTGGTCCTAATCTTGGAAAAATATAGTTCAGGAGCACGCGGATATATTGACGGGTCCAGCGGCCATAGACATATCCATGCAAAGCGTTCGTAACACAGTGAACAGATCGTGTCATTCCCTTTCTCCTTATTATTAGATGGGACGGAGAATCCCAGAGATTCGGGTTAGCTTCGCCAAGTTAATGCCTTCATAAAACGAGACACCTTCCGGCCGATGATTCTTGTCAGACTCCCGCGGCCTTTGCCGTCCGACTTCGACATTTCAGACAAATGTGCAGTCAAGTCGTCCTGATCAATCATAATGAACTCTGACCTCAGAGCAGGAAATTGCAGATAAAGGTTCAGGCGGTGATCGAAATCCGCGTTCCGGTATTGCTCCAACAGGGTGTCATGAATCTGATTCATTCTTATCGCCCTTTATTTCCGATGATCTCGTAACATGCTGTAATCAAAGGGTCTTTGATTACAGCTTAAGACAGAAATCGTTTCAATCAGTTTGACGTTAAGATTTCTCGCTTCGCCCGACTGTTTTCTACAAGCCAAAATATCTTTTGATTTGTTGTTTTTGAAGTGGCATATATGACACATTAAAGTTTATTTACGTCAATCAACGGGGTAAGAAATGAAAAAGGTCTCGATTTTAGCCATGTATAACACTATGGCGACAACGGTTATCGGTCCGATGGATGTTTTTTATCAGGCAGGGGTGATGTGGAATTATTTCAACGGGCACCCGCCCTCACCCTACTTTGAAGTCAAGGTCGTGACAACAAACGGGAAACCCTTTAAATGTTTAAGCGGCGTCCGAATCGTACCGAACGGTTCCATTTATGATGGTCCGGAAGCGGATTTAATTGTGGTGTCTTCTATTCTGGATATCGACAGAACACTTCGGGTGCAGAGCGAGGTAATAGACTGGTTAAAAGAGCGTTATCACCGTGGTTCACATATCGCGACCATTTGTTCGGGGGCATTTGTTTTGGCAGAAACCGGATTGCTGGACGGCAAAACCGCTACTACTCACTGGGCTTTTGCGGATCAGTTTCGGAAGCGTTATCCGCAGGTCAAGCTTAAGCCGGAGCGACTGATAACCGACGAAGGCGATTTGTTCTGCTCCGGCGGATATAACGCCGGCATCGATCTTACCCTCTATCTGGTGGACAAGTACTGCGGTCATGACGTGGCTTTGCAATCTTCAAAATCAATTATTTCAGATGTCGGCCGCACTTCCCAAGCACCCTACAGCGTATTTCACCTCCATAAAAAGCATCATGACGAGCAGGTTGTCTCGATTCAGGAGTGGATCGAAAAGAATTTCGATAAATATTTTACCTATGACAGCCTGGCACGAAAAAGCGGAATGAGCCGTCGTACGTTAGAGCGGCGATTCAAAGCTGCGACCGGGGAAACCCCTTTGACGTATCAACAATGTCTCAGAGTCGAAACCGCCAAACGCATGCTGGAAAAAGGGAATCGTTCCTTTGACGAAATCACCTATCAGGTGGGATATGAAGACAGCAGTTCATTTCGGAAGGTTTTTTGTAAGCAGACCGGCTTGGTGCCCACAGAATATCGGAAAAAATTCCAGAGGGTGTGAAGAGAGAAAAGCGAATTCAGCGTATCCCTTTATCCTGAAAAGCGTTTTTTCTTCTATCACAATTCGAAGAAAAATCTCATGATCGCTCTTGACTCATCCGCAGAAAAGCAAGTTCTTATCAATTTTTAGCTTAGCTCCAGAGAGGCCTCGGAAATAAGTTTCGAAATAGCTATTTTCTGGGGGCATCGCCTTTCGGCTTCGGAATAGTCGACCCGAGTAAGATTTGATTGAACCGTGGGTGGAATCTTCCGATATAGATCCGCAGCCATGGAGTGATCCTGGTAGCTTCGACGGTACATGAGGCACCGCATGATATCACCTACCGGGATCGGTTCAGAAAGCGTCGATTCACATATGGCAGTACATCCGGCACAGTACTCGGAGGCTGTCTCATGGGCATAGCGATCCATGAGCTTTCGATCCATGGATGAAAGTTTGGTTTCATCAATTGCTGCCTGTACATTGGTCATCAACAGCGTCAACGTTGGCATCTGCGAACAGATGCTTGCGACCCGTGTATCCTCCCATACCGCCTTGAGCTTGGCCTGGCCGTCCGTGAACCCTTTTTTCAAGAAACGGCCGGCAAGCGCCATCTCCGTTTCCGAACTCGTTTTCACTGCTCCGCCCCCCTGGGTCTTCATGGCGGTGATCCCGATTCCGGCATGAATACAAGTATCCACCGCACGACGCATCGAATCTGTTTTCATCAGCCGGTAATTGTACGTCGTCATGATCCCATCGATCCATCCCTGCTCCGACGCCCCAGACAAACACGACTCCATGTTGCTGTGGGTGCTGAAACCAAAAAATCGGATCTTTCCGGAAGATTTGGCCTTCTCGGCCCATTGCCGGGTCTCTTTGACTTCGTCGATTCCTCCGATTCCATGAACAAAAAAAAGGTCAATGAAATCGGTTCGCATCCGCTCCAAGGAAAGCTCGAGATTCCGGGTCATCCCATTTTGCGTCCAGGCGTTTGATTTGGTCACCAGAAAGACCCGCTTTCGATCCTCGGGAAACCGGGAAAAGTACATCCCGATCCCCTCCTCGCTGCGCCCTCCGCCGTAGGAATTGGCCGTGTCCCAGTAGGTGACCCCCCATTTCAGGGCCTGCTTCAGCATGAGCTGGTTGGTTGGGATATCGAACATCCCGCCCAAGGCAAGGATGGAAACGGTTACGCCGGTCTTTCCGAAGGGGCGCACGGGTACGCTCATCTCTTTTGCCGCTGTTTTTCCTGACGGGTTTTCAGAAGCTGAAAGAGAATGCAGAGACAGGCCCCCTGTAGCCAGCGCCAGGGATCCGGCCCTTTTTAAAAATGATCTTCTCGATATTTTTCGTTGATGGGATGCCATATGTTCACCTTACCATTATTGTCTTGTTCCATAATGTTCTTGGATCCATTTCTGGTATTCCCCGCTTCTGACCCGATTCACCCAGTCTTGATATTCCAGGTACCAGGATATGGTCTTTTTCAGGCCCGTGGATAAAGATTCCCGGGGATACCAATTCAATTCCTTTTTGATTTTGGAAAAATCGATGGCGTATCGGCGGTCATGACCCGGCCTGTCTTTCACAAAAGTGATGAGACCGCGTCTTCTCCCCGTTTCAGGTATTCCGATCCTTTCATCAACGAGGTCGCAGATCATTTCGACCATATGGATGTTTTCCATTTCGCTGTTCCCGCCGATGTTATAAGTTTCACCTTTTTTCCCATGCTTCATGATGATCCAGATTGCACGGCAGTGATCTTGGACATAGAGCCAATCCCGCACATTTCGACCGTCACCGTAAACCGGAAGGGGTTTGCCCTCTGCAGCATTGAGGATCATCAAAGGAATCAGCTTTTCAGGAAATTGGTAGGGACCGTAATTGTTCGAGCAGTTGGACACCGTGATGGGCAATTCATAGGTTTTATGGAAAGCCCTTACCAGGTGATCCGAAGCCGCCTTGGAGGCGGAATAGGGACTGTTGGGACAATAGGGTGTCTTTTCGGTGAAAAAACCCTCCTTCTCCAGACTGCCGAACACTTCATCGGTGCTGATGTGGTGGAATAAAAGCATTCGATCCCGATGCTTTCTGGCCAGCTGTAAAAGATTGAAGGTTCCCACAATATTGGTTTGAACAAAGGCGTCCGGCCTGACAATGGAACGATCCACATGGGATTCGGCGGCGAAATGACAAACCGTATCGATTTTGTATTTTTCGAAAACCGCTGCCATGGCATCCGGATCACAAATGTCCGCCTTCACGAACCGATATTGCTCGGGAAAACGTTCCGGGATATCCGCCAGATTCTCAGGGTTCCCGGCATAGGTCATGGAATCCACGTTAATGACGCATCCGTTGAAGTCGGATTCTTCCAAAAGGTACCGTATGAAATTGGCCCCGATGAATCCGCATCCCCCGGTCACAAGCATGTTTTTCATTGCCTTTTCCTGTTCGATCGACTTCATGTAAAAACGGCTATTCGTATCCTCTCGGATGAGACTTATGCCACTTCCAGGCGGTTTTGATCATCGTTTCGATATCGGCAAATTTCGGCTTCCATCCCAAAACCGCCTGGATTTTTTTCGATCCTGCCACGAGTATGGGAGGATCCCCGGGCCTCCTGTCTCCGTAGAGGATGGGCACTTTTTCTCCCGTAACTTTCTCCGTAACCCGAACGATATCGCTGACTGAAAAACCCATTCCATTTCCTAAATTAAAAAAATCGCTTTTCCCTCCGGCAAGAAGATAATCCAACGCCAGAATGTGGGCTTCAGCCAAATCCATCACGTGAATATAATCCCGGATGCAGGTTCCATCCGGCGTATTGTAATCGGTCCCAAAGATGGTCAGAGGTTTACCCCCGGTATTTTGCTCGATGATGGCCTTTATGGCCAGCGGAATGAGATGGGTCTCGTGGGCATGATCCTCGCCCATACTCCCATCCGGATAAGCGCCTGCAGCGTTAAAGTATCGAAGTGAAACAAATCGGATATGGCCCGCGGCTGAGGCGTCTCTAAGCACTTGCTCCACCATCCTTTTGCTCCACCCATAAGGATTTATTGGGGTTTGGGGGTGATCTTCTTCAAGGGGGACTTTTTCGGGAATTCCAAAGACCGCCGCACTTGAAGAAAAAATGAAGTGCCGGATTCCACAAGCCGTCATCGCCTTGAGCAAATTCACCGTATTGGCGACATTATTGTGATAATATTGAATCGGTGACACCACAGATTCCCCGACAAGGATAAAAGAGGCAAAATGCATGACGGCATCGAAGCGATCCGAAGAACAAAGATTCGTCAGCATCTTGAGATCGGCCAAATCTCCTTCGATGAGGGGAATTTTCGGATGTAAGGCTTTTCGATGCCCCCAGGAGAGGTTATCCAATACGACCACATTGCAGCCCTTTTCGTGCAGCAGTCGGGTGACAAAGCTCCCGATGTAGCCGGCGCCGCCGACGATCAGGACTTTCATTATCATAACCTCATCTCTATAAACCGAGATAGAAACAGTATAAAAAGTATCGCTTCATGATCTATGGAATAATTCTAACCGGGTCAGATCGATTCTCTTAAAATTTGAGTCAGTGTAACAGAATATGCGGCATAAGAAAAGATTTGAAGGGCAGCGGCTTATTGAAAAGCCGCGATTCATCAAATGGGGCCGATATGTTTATTCTGTTTTATCTTTTACTTTCTATCGGGTTCATCCACGGAATGGATTCCCTTCGCTTTCCCAAGGGTCAACGCGTGTTTCAAATTTCTTGATTCGTTTTCCGCCGTCACCCGGATGGCCCGTTTTCCGGAAACCGGACATTCGTGCTCACATACCCCGCAACCGATGCAGCGGTCGATATCCACGTAAGGCTGTTGCAAGCGGATTTCGACATGGATTCGGGTTCCCGACGGAGGTGGCATTACCCAGGGATTTCCCGGGTGGATCTCGATCCGATCGGCGCCGTTTTTGAGGATGCGGCGGGGTTTGGGATCCTCGATCCCTTCGGTGATGCAATAATAATCACCCGTTTCCAGCCTGCCCGGCTCCATCAACGCCTCGTTGAACACGACCTGGGACTTTGTCGCCTCCCTCACGGATAAAGGACCCAAAAACCGCAATGGGGCAAAATGCTCCCTTGTAAAAATGGCCTTGGGGCTGACCGGGCAGTTTTCCTGGCATACGATGCATGGTTTGTCCATGGCCCAAGGGAGACATCGACCGCGGTCGATAAACGCAGTTCCGATGCGAATCGGTCCGTTGCCCTCATGAGTATGCCGGCCGAACCGTTCATCGAAGCTCAAAGGACGTATGGCCGATGTGGGACACAGGTGCCCACAGGCGATACAATTATAATGGCATCCGCTGTTCCCCATGCGGAAATTGAGGACCGGCGTCCACAAGCCTTCCAAGCCCGCCTCCAGACCGGCGGGTTGAATGACATGGGTGGGGCAGATGCGCATGCACTGACCGCATTTGATGCAGCGGCTTAAAAACTCCGCCTCCGGCAGGGATCCCGGGGGCCGCACCAAGCCCGGATTCCAGTTGGCGGCAATGCCCCCGCCGGCCCGCACCAATGGAACCGCAATGATCCCCGAAACCAGGGAAAGCATGAATCCCCTCCGGGCAAAATCGGGCAAAGGAACCTCACCCCCTTCGGATGGGCGCATGCGATAGGCGATCTGTCGGCTCCGGCAGGCCTTGATGCAATTCAAACACAGCACGCATTCCCCCCAGACGATGGAAGAAGAAGGGGAGCAGGCCCCCTCACAATCGGCATCGCACGTCTTACAGTCTGCACAGGGTTCCATCGTCTTACCGATCCGCCACAGGGAATACCGAGCCAGCAAGCCAAAAAGCGCCCCCAGGGGACAGACAAATCGGCAATAAAATCGCGGGAATTTTAAATTCAAAAAGACAGCGGCGAAAAAGATCACGCCGATGAGAAAAGCCCCCTGGTAATGGTATGATGCCGCTGACAGTTTCCCAATACCCTGATCCAGGACAGGCAATAGAATCAGGTTAACGGATCGGTGAAAAAGAGGGATGGGATCCAATAAACCGGTTTGAAGGGAGCTTTGAAACATTCGAGTATACTTGAAGACAAGGATCAGGCATATCGCAATCAAAACGGGAAGGATCATGGAGCTCCATATCCTGCGCATGGTGTAAAGCGTGCGGAGGGCGGCTACCAGGAAGATGCCTAAAAGAATTCCGATCACCACCATCCACACCAGACGAGGGTCTTTTCTGGGGATGTTTGCGACAAAGACCGTCAGATCCGCCATTGCCGCACCTAACATCGAAAAAAGAACCCAGTACTTGACCGCCTGCCATCGGCTGTAACGGTTGAGTTCCCGTTTTTCAGCTGTTGATTTTCTTCGCTTTCCCAGGTAGCCGACAAGCTGGTGAAGGGTTCCGAAGGGACAAACCCACCCACAAAAAAAGCGGCCTAAAAGGATCGTCAGCACCACAGGGACAAGGCCCCAGAGCAGCCCTTTATACAGCGTATGGGTAGCCAAAAGGTTTCCGATTCCAGCCAAAGGGTCGAGTTCAAGAAACCAGTTGACCGGCCACCCCCTGAGCTGCCACCCCTTTTCCCCCAAGGAGGAGACAGCACAAAACCCGAAAAAAAGGATCAGGAAAAAAACCTGGCTGATTCGTCTGACAATCAAGATATTCATAAACTTTTAAAATTCAGGGATCGGTAGTCCGCCTTCCCTGCTCCGGCCGCCTCGGCTTTAGCGATGTAAGGCAGATCCTGAACGGACTTTCCTAAGAGGGCAGCGCCACAAGCATCGGCCGCCACCGGATCCGTACTGACGATGAGGGTATTTGTCGTCTTCAGGTCAGAAAGGGAGCCTCCGGTGGGCCCATTGGTGACCATGGTGGTGGTACCGTCCAGAATCACCAGGGTCGGCCGGATCATCATGGAAAGCTCCATGATGATATCGTGAATCTTCTGGTGAAAAATGTTTCGTCGTCCCCCCAGCAGGCCATACCAGTTTTTCAGGGTCATCGATGCTCCGCTCCGGTGGTGATCCTTGACCGGGGCGATACCGATCACCTTGTCGATCCCCCTGAACGGCTCGGAAAGCACCGGCCAGTTCCGGATGAGGGCAGCACCGGGAACGGTCATGGGTTTGAATAAAGCCTCACGGGGAAGTATGACCCGGGCGCCTGCATCCTCGGCAGCTTTTCCGATGCCGGTCAGGAAAAAACAGGTTTTCGGATCATTGATGGGGTTATCCGTCACGACGACTTCCCGGGCTCCTGCCTTGAAGCAGAGCCGGGTCATTTCCGCTACCAGCAACGGGTGCGTTGTGGCCGAAAGGATTGGCGGAGATGCAAAGGCGGCGTTGACCTTCAAAAGGACCCTGTCCCCTTTCCGGATGAAATTTTCAATCCCTCCCATGGCTTCCACCGCCAGGCCTAATGCCTTCGTCCGATCCCCTTCCTTGACCATACATATGCGGTCTTTTGTGCCGGCCACTGAAAAATCGGGAAACGGCTGGGCCTCCGGCGTTTCCGAAAGGGCTTTTGGCCCATCAGGATCATAAAATCCGTAGCCTAAGGCGCAGGCCGCGGCAATGGAAACTCCGGCTTTCAGGGATCGAGAGATAAACTGCCTTCGATCATATTTTTTAATTTTAAATTCAGTGTCTTGCATTTAAATCTATCAAGTAATTTCTTAAATATTTTGCCAAAACCAAGGCCCTTTTCTCATCCGGGGCCTGATGCACACCTGCCAGATAAGGGCCCAGGGAAAAAACCATCTCGATTTGCCCCATCATGGAAAATGCAAAGATCTCCTCTCCTGGCGGGACATCCACCGTTAGGGATTCGGCGTCAAACTGCAACAGAAATGCACGGTAAGCCTCTGCCAGCGCCCGCGCCTCCCCAGGATCGGACCTGCGGGAAACGAATGCGGTCAATGGCGTCCCATCGATTCGATACCCAGCGGTAAACACTTTGTCGAGCTTTTCAAAACCGAAGGCGTCGGAAGCAATCAGCATGATGCTTTGGGGGTTCAAACCCTCTGGCGGAAAAAGTTTTGCCTCTGCCACTGGTTTTTCGGGGACTGGAAAGCCGGCAATCAAAGCCTGTCCCAGTGCCCGAAGCGCGGCTTGCAAGTCGGCGTTTTCGGCGGAGGCGACAAGCTCCATATAATATGGTCCGTGAACGATAAAAAGCGCATTGGTTGTTTGGTAGGCGCTCTGTCCCAGATCGGCTGGAATCGCACCACTCCTTTTTTGCAAACTGTAAACGGCAAAGGCGCTTTGGGCATCCTTCATTTCGTAAAGGAATGCCTCCATCCAGGCATCGGATCCTCTTTTGAGATTGAAGCGGCGGGTTTCCAGGCGAACAAACCCCGCACCCAAGTAAAGTTCCGCCTTTCCATTTATTTTATCCGAAAGCGTGGAAGCGTCAAAGACTTCCGATGCGGACAGTAAAACGACACCTTCGGGAAGCGGGAGGCGGGAAAAGATCGATTCGTCTCTTGTTCCAGGCAGTTCCGGATCAGACTTTTTTTCATGAAGTTCTCGGGGCACTTGTTCGATTAAAGCCGGATAAAACCGGTACTGCTCGAAATAGATACCCATTCCGATGATGACTAGAACACCCAACAGAAAAAGGCTTAGTAGGGTCTCTTTTAAGCCGGATGTTTGCTTTGCTTCAGGCATTTCAATCCTTCAGACCGGACAGACATGGAAAAGCTTTTAAAAGAATGCATTTAAGAAACATTACTATTTAAGATAAAAAAATGCCACAGAACAGTCAACCAGGAAAACCCGGCCAATCTTTTATCATTCGACAACCCACAAACGTTCTGGCGGCTTGATGACACGATTTCTCTATTTAAACCCGATCACCCGAGATACCGAGTTCTTCTCATGTGATTCTTGCATTCCCATACCGGATGAATTAGACTTTAATAATTCTTCATGGAGATTCTTTCTTTCTCTGAATTTTGATGGCTTCGTAAAAAGGTTTTGTGAGCGGCGCGAGAAAAATCGGCCTTTTTACGATTTCATCAATTTTAAAAGACCACCTTGAAAAAGCCCCAATTTGCATCGTCTTGCAAAAATCAGGAACGCGGTATGATTAAAAAATCCAATGGATGTGACCCTCCCTCAATAATCAAGCGATACGTCCTGCTCCTTGCAACCCTGATGGTGCTGGGGTTTGAAGCCACAGCGACTCCGGCCGATCTCCTGACAGAGGATGAGCGTGCCTGGCTGAAGGGTAAGGGCACAATCCACTTTGTCAGTCAAACCGTCTACCCGCCTTTCGAGTTTATCAACCGTAACGGGAATCCCCAGGGAATGTGTATCGAATTGGTGCAATGGTTGTCCACTGAACTGGGTTTCAAGGCAGCTTTCCAAAATATGGCTTTCCAGGAGGCGCAGGAAGCGATTCTTTCGGGTCAGGCAGACGTGTTGACCAGTCTTTTTTATAGCAAGAAGCGGGATTTGCATTTCGATTTTACGGATATGACATGGGAAGTTCCCGCGCTGATCTTTGTACGGGCCGAACGGCCTGACATATCCAGACCTCAATGACCTTCAGGGTAAACGCATTGCCATGCAGCGCGGAGACTATGCCGCGGAGTTTCTCAAATCCAAGCATATCGAATATGTACTGGTTCCCACTGCCACATTTGCCGAGGCCGCTGATCGCGTGATCGCAGGTGAAGCCGATGCCGTCATCGGCGATCAGCAGATCGTACTGTATCATCTTTTCGGTAACAGGTTGACCGACCGGATGAAATCCGTGGGAAATCCTCTTTATATCGGCCAAAACTGTATGGGGGTAAAGCAGGGCCAACAACATCTAGTCGCTATACTCAATAAGGGTCTTGCGCTCGCCCGCAACCGGGGTATTTTTGATCTTATCACGCGCAAATGGATCGGCACAAACTATGCAATGCCACCCTCCTGGCTTCAAAGACATGCATGGTATCTGGCCGTTGCCCTTGCCACGGTTGCAGCCTTTGCAGTGCTGATTGCTTTCTGGAGTCTTCGGATTCGCCGAATTGCAGACCAACGCGCTCGTGAACTCCTTGAAGTGCGCGATACACTCAAACCGGTTGAGCATATCCCAATTAAACGACTGGGCTTAAGAACATGGCTTTGGCTTCTTCTAATCTTGATCCCCATATATTTCTCGACAGACTTTGCGCTGCGGCGATACATCATTCTGCCAAGCTTTTTCGCACTCGAACAAGAGGAAACAAAAAAGGCCGTCACCAGCAGTATGGATGCTCTGAAACGAGAGATCCATCATCTCGGACAACTCGCCGGGGATTGGGCCGTGTGGGACGACACTTACCGTTTTGTGCAGGATGGCAATACCGGATATATCGATTCCAATTTCCAATGGAAAAGCCTGATCGGCAGCGGCATTCATATGATCACCATCTTGGACCTTGAGGGAAAGGTTGTTTGGACGGGAAGCTTCGATCCGGTTCAGGAAAAGGAAATTACGATTAATGAGTTTCCTCGGGATTTATTTACCAAGGATCATCCGTTGATGCAGCATCACTCTCTTGACAGTGAAATCAAGGGCGTCGTTTTAACCCAATCCGGTCCCATGCTGGTTGTTTCCCGACCTATAGTGAAAAGCACAGGTGAGGGGCCAAGCCGCGGGGTCCTTGTAATGGGCAGGTTCCTTCTTAAAGAAACGATTGAGGACTTGATCAGGCAAACACGTGTCAACTTACGTGTTCAAAACCTGCGTTCAGCGGACTTGGACGACCGGGACAAGAGAGCCCTCAGCCGTTTCTCTTCGAATACCAATGTAATTATTGAGCAAGCCGGTAAAGATGTTTTGATCGGATACGGTCTACTCCATGATCTTGATACCAGGCCGGCGCTGCTGATCTCGGCAACGATTTCACGAGAGATCTCACAGCGTGGCAGGGCGATGGCCAATCTTGTTTCAATCATCATCCTGGCGGCACTATGCTTGATTGCCATGCTGCTGTTGACGTGGTTTATATCTTCCATCACGGAGGCTTCCCATCGTCAAAAGCATATCGAGGCCCTGGTCGAACAACGTACGGCCGCGTTACGGGAAAGGGAGCAATTTCTAAGCGATTTATTCAACAGCATTCAAGATGGCATTAGTGTTTTAAATCCGGATTTTACGATACGACATGTCAACAAAGTCATGAATGAATGGTATGGCGAACACACTCCTCTTGAAGGAAAAAAATGTTTTATTTGTTATCAAAATGTCGGGAAACCTTGTGACCCCTGCCCCACGATACGCTGTCTTGAATCAGGAAAAACGGAAACGGATATCATACCCGGACCATCCGGATCCGATATCCAATGGCTTGAGGTCTACAGTTATCCATTGAAAGACCACCCTGCCGGGCAGGTACACGGCGTCATCGAGTTTTTTAGAGACATCACGCAGCGGAAACGAGCAGAGAAAGAACTGCGTGAAAGCGAGGCACGGCTTAAGGGTTTATTGGACCACCTGGAAAATATTCCTGTTCAAGGTTACGATGAAAATCGAGTCGTAATCTTTTGGAATGCCGCGAGTACATCGGTTTACGGATATACACGGGAAGAAGCTTTAGGGCGTCGATTGGAAGACCTGATCATTCCTGAACATTTGAAGGATCGAGTTGTTGAAGCCATCAATCGCTGGGTGACGGATGGAACGCCTATCCCTGCTGAAGAATTGATCCTTCGCGATAAACATGGCAACGATGTCCCTGTCTTTTCATCTCATATCATGCAAACGACCCATAGTGGAAAGAAAGAGATGTTTTGCGTGAATATTGACTTTCGTGTCCTTCGTCAAACCGAAAAAGAAAGAGCCAAACTGGAAGAGCAATACCAGCAGGCCCAAAAAGTGGAGGCCATCGGTCGCCTTGCCGGCGGTGTGGCCCACGACCTGAACAATCTTCTCACCCCGATCTTGGGCTATGGTGAGTTGTTGCTTAGAGATTCAGGCGTTGACGAGTCCCATAAAAAACGGGTGAAACAGATCGTTCAGGCAAGCCTGCGGGCTAGGGACTTAGTGCGCCAGCTTCTGGCCTTTAGTCGCAGACAGACTCTGGAAATGAAGCCCTTGAGTATCAACCGGGTCATCATTGCTTTTGAAAAGCTCTTGCGGCGAACCATTCGCGAGAACATCGGGATCCAGACGATATTGGCGCCGCACCTTCCGGCCGTTTTAGCGGATAGCGGTCAAATAGAACAGGTGATCATGAATCTCGCGATCAATGCCTCTGACGCCATGCCGGGCGGCGGCACACTCTCCATCGAAACAGCCTTGGTCAAACTCGACGAGGATTATGCATCGACGCATCAAAGCGTACAAACAGGCGAATATGTCATGGTAGCTATCAGCGACACCGGCTGTGGCATGGATGAGAAAATCCGATCGCACCTTTTTGAACCGTTTTTTTCCACCAAGGGGGAATTCGGCACAGGATTGGGTCTTTCAACAGTCTACGGCATTGTCAAACAACACGGTGGCAACATTTGGGTTTATAGCGAGCCGAATCAAGGGACAACCTTTAAGATATTCCTTCCCGTGCCTGAGGAAGTCGCTTCGGAAATGAAACCCCCTGTTGATTTGCCCGCCGATATGACGGGCACGGAGACGATTCTCATCGTGGAAGACGACGCGCAGGTGTTAGACCTGAGTCAGGCCATTCTCAAACAACAAGGCTACACCATTCTTCTGGCTGAAAACGGGGGACAGGCATTAACTGTTTTGGAAACCTATGACGGTCCGGTGCACCTCCTATTAACCGACGTGATCATGCCCGGGATGAACGGCAGAGAGCTGTACATGAAGGTCTCTGAAAAGTATCCGAACCTGAAGGTGTTATATATGTCGGGTTACCCCGATAACATCCTTACCCATCACGGTTTGCTGGAAGCGGGGATTACCCTCATCCAGAAACCGTTTAATGTGCAGACGTTGGTCGCCAAGGTGCGGGAAGTCCTGCGGTAAAGAAAATAACTTCTGACCCGTTCAACCTCAGAAATGGATCATTTGTAACATCACCCTACCCGTTTGTTTGGTGATCTTGCAGCTTTTCCTGGTACAATCGTCTCCGCCGTTAAACGATGCGGCCGATGCGAGCGCCTTCCAAGATAGCATCTTTGGCGCCGCGAGCTTCAAGGCAATCCCCGATCCGGTAAACTTCGAAGCCCATGTCTCTGATCCGGTTAAAAAGATGGGTTCGGAACAATTCGCCGGTTAGAATCATTTTGACTTTATCGGCTGATTCCTCTAACATATTTTGATAATTTTAACGACTGCGACCGTCTAAAGTGCCCGGTTAAAACAGATCCGTCGTATATGGATTTCCGGATCGAATCGGATTTCGATCGAAAAGACAGAACAGCGGACTTTCCAGCTGACGACAACAGGATAAAAGACAAAAGGGGAAATATGATCGTTTCAACCTTGAATGTACTCATCGAGTCCAAACCCTTTTGTCTCTTTGACGATACCCCCATGAAGGATCTTCACGCATCCGGACTTCATCTGACCGACATGCGGGGTTTCGGAATCGGCAATTCGGATTTCATGAAAGCCCTTAAAGCCTCAGACATCGTCCTAAGCGGAAACGACCTGAAAATCGATGACGCCCTCCTGGAGCAATGCCCCCGGATGAAAGCCGTAGCCAAATTGGGCGTGGGGCTGGACACCATCGATATTCCGGCCGCAACCCGAAGAAATATTCTCGTTTTTCATACACCCGGAGCCAATACCCAGGCCGTGGCGGATCATGCCTTTGCGCTCATTCTCAGCGTGGCCAGAAAGATCCTTTTTTGTGACCGGTCTTTGAGGGAAAATCGCTGGGAGTATACCAAGATCATGGGGTTTGAGATCTGGCAAAAAACACTTGGATTGATCGGGCTGGGTGCCATCGGTCAAGGTATGGCCAGAAGGGCCAAGGGTTTTAATATGAAAATCGTCGCCTACGATCCTTATTGGCCCGAGACCTTTGCGGATGAACACGCCATCGAGAAAATGGAGGTGGAAGAACTTCTCAAGATTTCGGATATCGTCAGTATCCATTCCCCGCTTACACCCGAAAACAGGGGAATGATCAATGAAAGAATGCTTTCCATGATGAAATCCAGCGCCTTTCTCATCAATACGGCCCGGGGAGAAATCATAAATGAAGCGGATCTGTGTCAGGCCCTGAAAGAAGGGAAAATCGCCGGGGCCGGCCTCGACGTCTTTGAACACGAACCTCCTGTCGGCTCACCCCTTTTGGGACTGGACAACGTGGTCCTGACGCCGCACACGGCGGCCTTTACACAAGACGCCCTGAAAAACATGAGCGTCGGCATCGCCGCCCAGATCATCGATTACGCCCGGGGGACCCGTCCCCGGCACACGGTCAACAAGGAAGTATGGGAGAAGTCTCTTGAGCGCCGCAAACCGTGAGGATGCCATCCGCCGGTTTTACCTGGATCATCTTCCCGGAAGCCGTATGGAGAAAAGCCATCTGGAAGTTCCCTGCCCTTTTTGCGGCACGGGCAGCTCTGGTCAAGCCGGTATCCTGATGGTGAACATGGACCCGGACAGCGGGTTCATGGGATACTACCGATGCACCCAGCGCTGTTCACCGGGAGGATTCCCGGCATTTTTCGCGAAGATGCGGGGCATTGACCCCTCCGTCGTCCCCGGATTCGACCCGGACCGGGAGCCTTTTGTGCGCGATACGATCCTTCCCACCCGAAACCTCAACCTCGAAATCAACAAATTCCAGTCCCTCATGGGCGACAGACAATATGCGCATTTAAATCAATACGGCATTTCGCCGGCCGTCGTCAAACAAATGGGAATCGGGTACAACGGGAGATACCTCGTATTTCCCTATGTTCTGGAAGACAACAACTGCCATTCTGCGCGCTGTATTCTCCCGGAACGGGAGGAAGACAGCTTCTGGCAGGGAGACGAACCTTACACCGTCGGCGATTTCAGGATCTACAACACCCGCGATATCGACCGTTGCGAGGGCGGCGCCCTTTTCGTCACTGACGGGGAGATCAATCTGCTGGCGTTGATAAACCTCGGATATCCCGGGATCGCCGTCCCCCATGTAAGCGATCTCAATATCCTGACTCCGGAACGCCTGGCGAACATCCACCGGGTGTTCCTAATCGTCAACCACACACCGGAGGCTGATCAGGCCGCTCGATTCCTGGCCATCCGACTGGGGTATAAATCAAGGATCCTGAAATGGCCCTTTCATATGAAAAGGGGATACCATTTGCGGGATCTGGCCCAGGAAACAGGGGAGGATTTGGGGCCGGCTGTATCTCGCATGCTTCACTCTTCAAAAGCCTTTTCCCCGTTTTCTCCCCCGGAAAGAGAACACCGCCTGCTTCTCCGATCCCTGGAGCGCGAAAAAGGAAAATCCCTCTTAGGGATGCCCACCGGTTTCGAGCAGCTGGACCAAGCCCTCAACGGTCTTCGAGGCATCAATATCATGGGAGGGCCTCCCAAAGCGGGAAAATCGTGTTTTTTCATGCAGATCTCCACCGAGATGGCTAAAAACCGCATCCCCGTCATCTACTATGACTTTGAAAACGGCCGACAGAAAATATATTTCAGAACCCTGTGCCGTCTGAGCCGACTTTCGGAAAAGGAAATCCGGCATGACGCAATGAATCCAAAAAAACGCGGGCGGCTCGAGGAAGCCAAGGATAGCATTCTGGAATTGCTTTCATTTTTCCGCGTCGTGACGGATCGAAAGCTCGGCCCCGACATCATGAGGAGAAAGATCGATTTTATACAGCATGAAACCGGAACGGATTACACTCTGGTGGTGGTGGATAGCCTCCACAAGCTTCCCTTCAAAAATCTTTCCGAAAGGCGCACCGGGATCGACGAATGGCTGAGAAATATGGAGTCCATGCGGGACGAACAGAATGTGACTTTTCTTGTAACCTCTGAATTGTCAAGGGGAGAGGGTGGACACTATGACCGAACACCCGATATGGCCTCCTTCAAGGAATCGGGGGATATCGAGTACAGTGCCGACAATGCTTTGATCCTGATGCCGGATTGGGACCCGCTGGATCCCATCTCCGAAAAAGAAAGAAAAACTACCCTTTTCCTGGTAGCCAGCCGGGAAAACAGCCCGGGGAAAGTCGCCGATTATATCCTCGAATACCCTTTATGGGGATTCAGGGAATCATGAGCTGAAGGATCGGACGCCTCGCACATATCCTTTCCCGAAAGAGAGTGTCTTTTCACCATGGCGTCCATGATTTCCGCTGCAAGATCCGCAAACGCGGCATCGTTGATATGCAGATCCGCCTCCCGGACCTCGATACCCGGATCCAGTCTTTCTTTGACTCGCCGGACGAACGCAGCGGCGATCTCCGGATCATACAGCGGACCGCCTTCGATATCCGCTTCCGACCATCCCCTGTTCGGGACTAAAAGTTTTGTCCCTTTAGGGTTAAAATTCATCCTCTCGGAAAGCTGATCGGCAATCAGAAGCGACTCTTCCCGGGAAAGGCGAATGGCGCTTCGAAAGTCATAATAAAAAATTTTCCGATCCCGATAGGCCTCGGGAACTGAAGCCCGTGTGAATTCCAGAACCGCGCAGTCGAGTCCGCCCGGGATCACCAGACGTGGCACGAGCTTTTCCTGCGGCGGCATCAGCCGCTCCGGCCCTATCCCCCGGCAATATCCGTCTTTCAGCGCATCGGCCAGCTCATGTGTGGCCAGATCCAGGATGCCGTCGAAAAATCCCTCCCGGGCGAGTTCCTCCATGGCCATGCCGCCGGTGCCGTTGGCATGAAACGGAATGACTTCATAATCCAACCCTTCGAGCCGGATCTTGAGATGCTCCGCCGCCTCGGTGATGAAACCGAAGAAGGTCAGGGCGATCCGTTTTTGAACACCCTCGGATTTCCATCGGCTCCTGGCCATTCCGCAAACCGCTCCTGCCGCCCGGTCCAGGATCATTCCGGAGATGCTGTTGACTCCCAAAATATCCACCACGCTGTGGATCATGGTAATGTCCTTGGTCCCGACAACCGAGCCCATGTTCTTGGCCGCCACGGTGGAAACCATCACTTTAGGCACACCGAGGGGCAACACCTTCATAACCCCGGTCCCGAGATGGGTTCCAGTCCCGCCTCCGGCGGAGATCACCCCGTCGATTTTTCCTTCCCGCAAAAGAGATCCGACGGTTCTTTGGGCGAGCGATCGGACAGCCTCTATGGCCCGGTCCCGTCGACTCAGGCATGCAGGATCGATTTTTTCAATCTCCCGGTACATATCCCGATCCACAGGAAAGGGAGAGGGCCGTCGGGTCCCCACATGAATCATCAGGGTCTCAAACCCGTATTCCTCGATTCTTTTCTTAAGAAAAAGGTGTTCTTCTCCTTTCGTGTCGAATGTTCCCACGATTACAATGGCCATATCTCCTCTTTTACTTTCTACTTTCCACTTTAAACTTCTTATACATACTTCTTCATGGCCTCGAGATACTCCGGGTAGCGCGAGAGGTAGAATGAGAGGCTCCGGGCGAAGTTGTCGCCCAGCACGCCGTCGATGAACATCTGGCTGATGTCGCGCTGCTGGAGCAGCGTCAGTTGGGAGGTCACCAGCAGCTGCCGCTCCTCTTCGTTGATGTTCTTGAGCATCTGGTCCAGGGCGCTGTGCGCCCTGGGCTGATACATCCAGAAGTAGAGTAGGTCCAGAGAGTGGATGGTGATGATTTTTTCCAGATCGCGCGCCTCGCTGTGGGCTTTCTTCCGGAAGCGCGTGGCGTTTTCCAACAGCTCGTAGGAGTCGGCTTCCGGATAGAGCAGTTCGAGCTGGGAGTAAATGGAAACCAGTTCGGAGAGTTTTTGGCGGTAATCCCTGAATCTCATACGGATGTTGTTGTAACGGTCGGCCGTACCCTCGATGATGCCGGCCACGAGGTCCGACGCAGTCTTGGAGATAATGGCGGCCCATTTCTGCAGCACATCCGTCACCGCGACCACGCCGGCCTCCGAGAGGATCTGACCCACCGCCAGGTTGATGACGATGGCGATGGGAATGGAGAACGCGCTGCGGAAGAAGTTGCCGAAGATAACCCCTTTGGGCAATCCGCGAAAAGCATTGTGGGTAGAGAGGTACAGGCCGTTGATCAAGGCCATGATGGTGTAGAGCAGCACCGGCTGGGTGGCGGTGGTGATGCCGAGGATGCGCTCCAGCAGCACGGTTTTGGTCAGGTAGTCGAGCAAGGGTACCGAAAAGCCGGTAAAGAGCAGCGAATCGGCGATACGATCCCAGCTTACGTATGCATTCCAGCGCAGCAGCGGGGAGCGCCGCAGCCCGCCTCCGCCGAGCACCGATTGCAAAATGTTGCGGACCCCGGTTATGCCGAACCAGATAAAGGCGCCGCCGTAAGCCAGGAGCCACCAATCATTGGTGAGGAAGAAGGTGGCAAAGGCAGGTACGAATCCGAAGAAGATCTTGAGCAGGTTGCGCAGGTGAGAGTTGATATAGCGCCATGAAATGCTTTTGCGCTGGTTTGGCTCCGGAGGGGCCAGTGTCAATTGGTTGCGAATCGCTTTCTGTACGCCGCCCAACGTGATCACATTGCCCTGTTCGGTCATCCTGGTACCTTTGCTTTCCACGTACCAGTCCACCTTCTTGAAGGCCCCTATCCATAACGGCAGCGCCGTGCGCGGGATTTTACCCCATTTTTCCGGCTTGTAACTCATCGCCGTACCGGGGATATATGTGTGGCGGCGATAAACGCTGATGTGGATGGGTAGCCGGTCGCGGCCCGTGCCTATATCTTTTTCAATTTGCCGGCGGGCCCTGGCCGGTAATGTCTCGATGACTGCCAGCCCCATGCCGTGAGCGCTCGGCGAGCGCCCGGTGGAATCGCTGCCGATGCGCGCCTTGAGCGGTTTGGCCTGATACATGACTTGCAGCGAACCGATGTCGTGCAGAATGGCCCTGAGCTTGGCGACGCGCTCCGCGTCCCCCGGCTCCTTGCTCTCCTCGACCCGCTGGACGATCTCCAGAATCAAGCGTTTGAGCTTGATCGGGTTATGGCCGTTGATCGTCTCCTGGAGACGGCTGATGGCCGGTATATGTTCTGTATGGCCTTTGGCCCAATCCTTGAGATTGAAGAGCTCCAGCCGCGAGATCATGCCGTCGCAGTCATAGAGGAGTTCGAGCACATCTTCGACCCGCAGGCCGGACAGGTTCAGGGTGATGCGATAGTCGGTCTGCAGGGCGGCCAACCGGCCGAGAAGATCGGCGGGCGATAACTTGAGAAGTGCCGGTATATCGGACGCGTCGCCGGGTACCGTATGGTCGGGAATATCGGGGTTGCGCTCCGGTTTGAAGTATTCGGCCACCACCGCTTCCAGATTCAGTGGGTCCATGCGGTCAAACCATGCGGCCATGCGTTCCTGTTCGCCCGCGTCGGCCGCGTCGTAGGCCGCTCGCAGCTGATCGGCCTTTTGCCCCATGGCGGCGCGCATCTTCTCCTCGATGAATTTTTCCAGATGCAGCAACGATTTCTGCCCCATGCCCACAAAGGCGAGAAACTCCCGGGCCTCGATCCGCGCCATGTCGATGCCGAACTCTTGATTCAACTCCGCAAGATGGCGCTGGTTGAAGGCCTCCAGCAACGCCATCACATAGGCCTGCTGGTATTCCGAAGCTCGGCGGCCATCGGCCATGAGGGCTGCGACGGCCGGCTCCTCCAGAAAGCAGAGAAAGGCCTGAGCGTCGGGAAAGCCCCGGGGCACCCAAATCAGATTGATATAGCGGCCTCGGAAGGGGGTGTAGAACTCGATGCCGATACGGATGTCGATCTCCATGATGCGGGCCGCTTCGGCCAGTTCGGCGGCAAAGCGCGGTTCGATATAGTTGTAGTGCACCACGCGCAACCGCCGGATGCCCTTGATCCAGGCATCCATGATCAGGTGGGTGGAAGATTTGCGGCCCTTGGTGTTGATGTCGTGGACATGGTCGTCGAACGAGATCTGGTTCCACTCCTCGGGCATCTCCAGCAGGTGATAGTTGTGCAGTTGCTTGCGTACCCGTCGCGGCTTGCCCGAAGCCGTAATGCGGAAATCATGGACCAGTTCCAGTTGGCGCAGTGGGTTGTGGCGCGCCCGCACTACCTCCTTCATGATCTGCATCAGCACCCGGGCGGTATTCTTGGGCAAGGGGCCTTCGGCGGTATCCAGCACTTCGGCGCGCAGCGAGCGCAAGGCGTCCAGGCGATCGTCCATGCCGCCGATTTCCAGGGAGCTGAGCAGATGGACCATGGCATAGGCGATACGCAGGCTGCGCGATTCAGCCATCTCCTTGATGCCGTGGGGATGAAAATAGCGATAGTACCGTCTGCGGAAGAAGTCCAGATCCCGATTCCCGGCACCCACGGCGTTGATGATCCGGATCAAGTCATGGTCGCGCCGGTCGAAAAAGAACCGGGGAATCCGCAGGGCGACATTGGCGGCCTTGAGTGACGGGGGGGATGCCTTTACCCCGAAAGCGTCCAAATATGGAGGACTGGTGGTCATGTGCGCTCGAAGTGGTTCGCTATCACAAAGTTGTTCCTTCGTTTTATCCTTATTTATATCAACATGTTTGACATTTCTAATCAATCCGAAATGTAAAATCAACCACGATTCAAAAGGAGGTGATGGGAAGAGTCTGTATGTTGTGAGAAAAACGGATCTGTCGTTTGATCAACTGTCAGCCAAAGTCGCACCTGTCGCCTAAAACAGGTCAAATCAAATCCAAGAGATGTATTATGACGTGGTTTTTTAAATGGTGAAAAAGGATTATCTTGGCCCATGATACAATCGGTGCTAAGGTTATTAAAACAGCTTGACTGCGGAGGAACCGACCATGAGTATTTCTCCCAGAGAAATGTTGCTTCAAACGCTTCAGATCGGCTCGGGCCGCCCCCGGCCCGTGAAAGCCCCTGTGGGAAACCGGCTGCATTGCAAGGGTTGGCAACAGGAGGCGGCTCTCAGGATGCTTTGCAACAACCTGGATCCGGAATGCGGTGAAAAGCCCATGGAACTCATCGTTTACGGAGGCACCGGAAAGGCGGCCCGGAACTGGCCCTGCTTCGATGCTATCGTCTTGTCCCTTTTAGATCTCGAAAACAATGAAACGCTGCTGGTTCAATCCGGAAAACCGGTAGGAATCCTGAAGACCCACACGCATGCTCCAAGGGTCCTCATCGCCAATGCCAACATCGTCCCCCGGTGGGCCACCTGGGAATCCTTCCACGAGCTGGATCGCAAGGGGCTCATCATGTACGGCCAGATGACTGCCGGGTCGTGGATTTACATAGGTAGTCAGGGGATCCTTCAGGGGACCTATGAAACCTTTGCCGCCTTGAGTGAGAAGCATTTTTCAGGACCCCTTTCCGGCCGCACGGTGGTCACTGCGGGTCTGGGCGGCATGGGCGGCGCCCAGCCTCTGGCCGTTACGTTAAACGGCGGCGTTGTTCTTTGTGCGGAAGTGGATCGCCAACGCATTCAGAGACGTCTGGACACCCGGTATCTGGACGCTATGACCGAAAACATCGACGAAGCCGTTGCCATGTCAAGAAAAGCCGCACAAGACAAAAAGCCTCTTTCCATCGGAGTGCTTGGGAATGCCGCCGAGGTACTACCCGCCCTGATCCGAAAGGGATTCATTCCCGATGTGGTCACGGACCAGACCAGCGCCCACGACGAACTCAACGGGTATGTTCCTGCGGGCATCCCTTATGAAGACGCCCTCCGGTTGCGGAAACAGGATCCGAAGCGTTACATTGACATGGCTTTCGACTCCATGGCCATACACTGTCGTGCGATTCTCGAGATGAAAAAACAGGGAGCGGTGGCCTTTGATTACGGAAACAACCTGCGCGCCCAGGCCATGAAGCGGGGGGTGGACGATGCCATGAGTTATCCCGGTTTCGTGCCCGCCTACATCCGTGATCTTTTCTGCTACGGAGAAGGACCGTTTCGCTGGGCCGCCTTATCCGGAAACCCCAAGGACATCGAGGTCACTGACGAGGCCCTGATGCGGGCTTTTCCCGAAAAGAAACGGATGGTGCGTTGGCTCGAATTGGCCGGCAAAAGGGTTTCCCACATGGGGCTCCCGGCCCGTATCTGCTGGCTTGGTTACGGGGAACGGGACAAGGCGGGAAAACTGTTCAACGATTTGGTGGCTTCAGGAAAAGTTTCCGCACCCCTGGTGATCGGCCGGGATCATCTGGATTGCGGTTCCGTGGCCTCTCCCTACCGGGAGACGGAAGGGATGAAAGACGGTTCCGACGCGGTGGCGGACTGGGCCCTGCTCAACTGCATGGTCAATGTGGCCTCCGGGGCAAGCTGGGTTTCCTTCCATGACGGGGGGGGTGTCGGCATCGGGTACTCCCTTCACGCCGGTCAAGTGACGGTGGTGGACGGTACACCGGAAGCGGAACTGAGGGCAACTACGGTATTGAGAAATGATCCGGCTACGGGCATCTGTCGCCATGCGGATGCCGGATATGTCCTCGCCCGCGAGGTGGCCCAATCCCGGGGAGTCAAGATCCCTATGCTGTCCGATTGATCCTTTGAAAAGAAAGGGTCTTTAATGCCGAAACCGTTGATCGAATGTGTCCCCAATTTCAGCGAAGGACGCAATAGCGTCGTCATCGAGGCGATCGTGACACCGTTTCGCAAAAAGAAGGGCTGTACGATTCTGGATTACCGAGCCGACCCCGATCACAATCGTCTGGTGGTAAGCCTGGCAGGGGAGCCCGAACCGGTTCAGGATGCTCTTCTTGAGGCCTCCGAGGTAGCGATCGAAAAGATCGATCTGGAAGTCCACCGGGGCGGACATCCCCGCATCGGAGCCGTCGATGTGATCCCTTTCACACCCATTCGAAATACAACCATGGAAGACTGTGTCAAAATCGCTCACAACTTCGGCCGCCGTTTTTACGAGGCAACCCGTGTCCCGGTCTATTTCTATGAAGAGGCTGCCCTGCGCCCCGAACGACGTCGGCTGGAAGTCATCCGAAGAGGGGAGTATGAAACACTGAAAACGGAAGTGGCCCGGCCGGAACGACACCCGGACATCGGAAAACCAGAACTGCACCCGAGCGCCGGTGCGACTGTCATCGGAGCCCGAAAATTCCTCATTGCCTTCAACGTCAACTTAGGAACCCGAAACCTGGAGGTGGCCCGGTGTATTGCGCAGACAGTTCGGGCTTCAAGCGGAGGGTTGTGCCATGTCAAAGGAATCGGCCTGGCCCTTGAAGATCGGGGGCTTACCCAGGTGAGCATGAATATCGTCGATTATGAAAAGAACGCCCTTTACCGCGTCGTGGAACTGATCCGGATGGAGGCCAGGCGCTGGGGAGTCGCCATTGTCGAAACCGAGGTGTATGGCATGGTCCCTGCTGCAGCGCTTCTGGACAGCCTTTCTTATTATATGCAGATAGCCGGATTTCAAAGCAGGCAAGTCATCGAACTGGCGCTTCTAGACCTTCAAAGAGGATTCGGATCAATCATGAAAATCATGGAAACATCCATCGGCGAATTCGTTCAAAAACTTTCCGGCGCTTCGGCAACGCCTGGCGGCGGCAGCGTCGCTGCCTTGGCAGGAGCGTTGGGTGCAGCTCTTTGCGCCATGGTCGGCCGCCTGACAGCGGGTCGTCCCAAGTTCCGGGATGTCACACCCGAGATGAACATAATGCTCGAAACCGCCGACCGCTTGTCCCTGAAACTGCTCGACCTTGCGGATAAGGACATCGACGCCTACAATCGGGTGATGGCAGCCTTCAAAATGCCCAAAGAGAACGAGAAACAAAGCACCTTACGCCGGAAAGCGATTCAGAATGCCTTCAAGCAGGCCTCCCGGGTCCCCATGCAGACATTGCAAACGCTGGAGGAAGTGGTCAGCCTTGTGGAAAAATCGCTCTTCAAGGGAAACCCCAATTGTTTCACCGATGCCGCAGTTGCCGCCGAATTGGTGCGGGCCGCGGCACGGAGTGCCGCGTACAACGTTCGGATCAACCTTCCCGAAATTGATGATAAGGACTTTGTACAACAGATCCAGGCCGAACTTGCGGAAAGGCTTCCAAGAATCTTTTTCGTTTTTCAAAATCTTGAAAAAATCATCGACAGCCGCCTGGGATAATATGCCCGAAACCCTGAGTATATGGACGAACATTCAACTGGCGACCATGACACCGGGAAGCCCTTACGGGGCCATTAAAAACAGCGCCATCGCAGTTTCCGGATCCAGGATCGCATGGATTGGAAAAGCAAAAGACCTTCCGGATCCTTTCAAAGATCGCGCATATCGGATGTATGATGGAAAGGGAGCGTGGGTTACGCCCGGCCTAGTGGACTGTCATACGCATCTGGTGTACGCGGGGAACCGAGCTGGTGAGTTTGAACTCCGGCTCCAGGGTGTTTCTTATGAAGAGATCTCCCGCCGCGGAGGCGGAATCCTTTCCACGGTTTTCGCCACAAGAGACGCCGACGAACAGGAACTGTTTCGTCAGAGCGCTCCCCGCTTGGAATCCATGCTGGCACAAGGAGTGACCACAGTGGAAATCAAGTCGGGGTACGGTCTCGATGTGGATACCGAACTGAAAATGCTGCGCGTGGCCCGTCTTTTGGAAAAAAGGTACCCTGTAACGGTCGTCCCCACTTTCCTGGGCGCCCATGCACTCCCCCCTGAATTTCGGGGCGACACCGATGCTTACATCGACTTCGTTTGCCGAAAGGTGCTTCCGGAAGTGGCCGGACAGGGCTTAGCCGTCGCCGCGGATGCGTTTTGCGATACCATCGGGTTTACACGGGAACAGACGGAAAAAGTGTTTCGGACGGCAAGGGAACACGGCCTCATGATCCGCCTTCATGCAGAGCAATTTTCAAACCAGGGCGGTGCCGAGCTGGCTGCCGGCTTCAAAGCTCTTTCCGCGGATCATCTGGAACACCTCTCGGAAGAAGGTGCTGTGGCCATGGCCAAAAGCAACACCGTAGCGGTTTTGCTCCCCGGAGCTTTCTACTTCATTCGCGAAAAGCGGCTTCCACCGGTGGACCTGTTTCGCCGGCATGCTGTTCCCATGGCGGTCTCCACGGACTGCAACCCCGGCACCAGCCCCACCACATCCTTGCTGCTTATGCTCAACATGGCCTGCACCCTCTTCGGGTTGACCCCGGAAGAAGCCCTTGCGGGAGCGACCATCCATGCGGCCAAAGCGTTGGGGCTGGAAAATAACGTGGGAACTCTAGAAGTCGGAAAGGATGCCGATTTCGTATTGTGGGACATCACCTCTCCTGTGGAACTCGCTTATGCCTTCGGCGTCAATCCCTGTCGAAGAGTCATCCGGCATGGAGAACCATTGGATCATGGGAGTTTTGTCCCTTTGCCCGATGCCCATTAACATCCTGTCTTTCAGATAAATAATTTCAACCGGAGGTAGTACATGAAGGAAAACAGATCCCTGGAAATCTTAAAAAATGCGATCCTTTTGGAAAAGCGCGGAAAGGCCTTTTATGAGAAAGTGGCCAAGCAGGCCTCCGATAAACCCACAAAAGCCTTTTTTCAGATGATGGCCGATGAAGAAAGGACGCACATCGAAATCCTGTCCGAGCAATTCAAGGCCTACCAGAGCCTGGGGAAATTCGACTCCGGTTGCTTTGCCGGGAAACCAGGAGACAGGGTCGCCTCTGCGGTCTTTTCCCCGGAGCTTGCCAGAAAGATCGACGCCGCATCCTTTGAGGCTGCAGCCGTATCCGCGGCCATGTCCATGGAGGAAAAGGCTATCCGCCTTTACAGCGATCGGGCGAAAAAAGCCAAAGACAAAAACGAAAAGGCCGTGTACCGGTGGCTGGCCGAGTGGGAAACATCCCATCTCGAGATGCTTTCAAAGATCGAACAGGATCTCAGAGAAAACATCTGGTACGATAACGCCTTCTGGCCGTTTTAGTACTCTCTTGCTTTGATTGGGCATCTTTATCGGAGCAGACAGGATATCATGGGAAAGACTACCTCAACCCGAAAAAATCCCGGATACGTTGAACGATTGCAGCCCGGTGGTCCGCCCGCTCTCCTTCGCTCCGTTCGTGCCGATATTTATTCTGAAACTCATCCAGTTGCTGAAGACGCTCCGCCAGGATATGCGACATGTACTCGGCGAGCTCAGGTCGGCCACGGATGATGCCCTCGAAGCCCTCCTTGTCCAGCCGGTAGCACTCGACATCGGTGGCCGCGGTGACTGTCGCTGTCCGCGGTGCACCGGTCATGAGACCCATTTCGCCGAATACACTTCCCGACTGCAGATGCGTCACAGGACGGCGACGGCCGTCCGGCGTTTCCCATAATACATCCACCTCGCCGGTCACGATGATATATAGCCAGTGCGCGACGGCGCCCTGATGTGTGATCACATCGCCCCTTGCAAAGGGTGCATAAACCAGATGTTCGGCCATCTTATTGCGTTCATTTTCATCGAGTGGCGCGAACAGCTCGATACCCGACAGGGATTTCAATCGGCGATTGAGCTCCCGCTGCCGGACCGCTTCGCGATGCGCGTCGCCTTCCTGAACAAGATGCACTACCTGATCCGGCAGCGCGATGCGCCAGCTGTTGCGCTGCATCATCGCAAGCAGGTGGGTACGGACCGACGAGTCAGTCGAATCGTCGTCAAGCGGATCGATGAGCCAGTAGCGCAGCGCATAACGTACCGACCCAGGTATAAACTCCATCACCAGGCAAGAAGGTGCAGGTTCCGGTGCCACGTTGGGAATCTCTGCATCGGCCACCGCACGCTCGGCCGCCGTGATAACCATCGATGGGTTGACACTGTAGTCTACGTTGAACCAGATCCAGCGCCTCCATCCGGCGACTCCGAGATCCTTATCGGAGATCACCGAGAATTTTGCTTTCATCAGCTGGCCGTTCGGAACCACCACCTTTTCGCCGTTACGGGTAAGGATTGCGGTGTAGCGCCATTGGATTTCTACAACGCGGCCGGAGAGATCATCGAGTTTCACCCAGTCGCCGATCTCCAGTGAGTTGTCGAGCTGCAATGCCAGGCCGCCGAGGATGTTGCCGAGCGTATCCTGCATTGCGAAAGCAAGCACAGCCGTGATCACCGCCGAGGTGGCAATCAGACTAGAGAGTTCGACTCCGGTATAGGAAAGACGCACCATCGCCCACAGCACGTATCCACCGATGACGACAATGTCTTCGAGGATACGGGGCGCCTTCACACGCAGCGCTGAAAGTACGACGCGAAAAATAAACATCCCCGACAGCCGAATCAGCACCAGCCCGAGCCCGAGCAGGGCTGTCTGATGGAGACCGCCGGCGATTTCTGACTGCCCTCGTACGGCAAAAGCGGCAGAAATTACTTCAATCAGCAACCAGAAGACAAAAAACAGCACCGTGTGCTTTAGCGTCACGCGTCCGGCCTTTAAAAAGCGATAAAGCAACACCACGAGAACAAATGCCGTACCGGTAAGGTAGAGAATGTCTTCGCGCCACAGCGCGGCCATTATTTCATTCACGTTGTTAGTCCTTTGCCATGAGATTTCATCCGCAACCATAGGCGATGACTGATCACCATCTTCACCTGAAAACTATTCAACAATACCTGTCGGTTCGGACCGGCATCACCCATTATTATCGCTCCGCCTTGGGTAAATACATTAATATCATAGCAGAAGATAAAAAACATATCATAGGAATTCTGTTGCATACCGGAAGCCACATGGACTAATTCATAGAAATTAAGAAACCTTGCACCAACGCATCCGATCCGTTGAACGAAACCGATAGGCGCTCTCACATTGATCGATAAGTTGTTTTTTAAAACCTCTTGTTAGAGAGGATAGATAGAATTGACGGCTGAAATCACGATCATGGTACTTGTGGCGGCGCTTCTGCATGCCACCTGGAATGCACTCGTGAAGAAGGCATCTGACCGGTTACTCGTTCTCTCCTCGGTGGCTCTGGGTCAGTTCATTGTCGGTGTGGTACTCATTCCTTTTGTGAGACCGCCAAATCCCGATAGCTGGCCGGCCATTGGGATCTCCTGCCTTTTTCACTATCTTTATTATGTGTTCTTGTTTCAAGCCTATCGCTTCGGGGACTTGAGTCAAGCTTACCCCACCGCTCGAGGTGTCGCACCCATATTGGTCGCTATAGGTGCAGCCGTTTTCGGCGGAGAACACTTATCGACGCCGGCTCTTTGCGGAGTTATCCTTGCATCCATGGGTATCGTCAGCATCGCGTGGGTTCAGGAAGCGTCCCCAAAAAGAAACCGATCCTCGGTCTTCTTTGCCGTCGGCACCGGGGCCATTATCGCCGGATATTCGGTTTCGGACGGGATTGGGGTACGCTTGTCCGGCAGCCCCTTTGGCTTCATTGCCTGGTTATTTCTTTTCGAATGTCCGGTGATTGTCTTTACATTGTTGCGCCGGAGAGGACAACTGGTCTTTGCATGGCGATCCCACTGGCAGGGAGTCATAGGCACAGCAATCAGCTCTGTTTTGGCCTACGGCATTGTCATTTATGCAGCCAACTTCGCACCCATCGCAGCAGTCTCGGCCCTGCGGGAATCAAGCGTCATCATGGCCGCATTGATCGGCACTCTCGTTTTTAGGGAAAGGCCCTGGCAGACAAGGATAGCTGCCGCGGTTCTGGTGGCAGGAGGAGTGGCCATGATCACAATGGGCACTTGAAAGGCTGCACAAATCAATAACAATCCGGCTAAAACCGCATTCCGTCGTGTCTTTGGATTGCGGCTTTTAGGGCGTAAGAGGGTCACTTGCCCTTTTCCGCCTAAAGTAGCGGGAGAGAAAAGCTTTTCCTGAGTTCCCTTTTGAGTATTTTTCCGGTGGGGCTCTTGGGTAATTCCTCGACCACCAGGTACTCCTTGGGTACTTTGAACGCCGAAAGACGGCCTTTTAAATAGGTCTTGATCTCATCGGCATCAACCACCTGTCCGGGCTTCGGGATGATCACAGCGGTTACACGCTCCCCCCATTCCCGGTCCGGGAAACCGATTACCGCGCATTCCTGAACCTCCGGTCTCTGAAAAAGGATCTCCTCGATCTCCCTCGGATAAACGTTTTCACCGCCGGTGATGATCATATCCTTCAGTCGATCCACGATATAGAGGTATCCATCCTCATCCATGGTCCCGATGTCGCCGCTTCTGAACCATTCACCCCAAAAAGAAGCATGCGTTTCTTCCGGCTTGTTGTGATATCCTTTCATGATGTTGCGGCCGCGGATGCAGATCTCCCCTTCTTCCCCCACTTCCCGGATATTCCCTTCCAGGTCTCTGATCTGGATCTCCGTGGTTCCGGTAACCGTCCCGACAGATCCGACCACGTGACGGTGGCAGTGGTTGTATGTGACCATGGATGCGCTTTCCGTCATCCCATAGGCCTCGTGAATCTGCAGACCCGTCCGCTCCCTCCACTGACGGACCGTTTCCGCCGCCATGCCGGCAGCGGCCGAGAAGCAATAGCGTACCGAACCCAGCTTTTCCCTCAGGCTTTCAAGGCCCAGGAGACGAATGTATACGGTGGGTACGGCGAAAAACTTGGTCACCTGCCCGGAAGACAGGACATGCAGGACCTTCTCCATATCAAAGGCCGGGATCAATTCGATGCACCCGCCGCTCAGGATGGTGGCATTCATGATGTGCATCTGCCCGAATACGTGGTTGAAGGGAAGAAAGCACAAGGCGCGATCCTTTTCCGTGGATCGCTCATTGAACACCACGCACTGAAGGGCGGAAAGGATATTTTCATGAGTAAGCATGACGCCCTTGGGTCCACCGGTGGTACCGCCGGTGAAGAGTATGGCGGCGATGTCGGCCCTATCCCGCTCCACAGCCCGGAAGGAAGGAGATCCCATCTTCACGAGGTGTTCCATATCCAACCCGGCACTACCGCACAGGATCATCCTCGGAATCTCCGATTCCATCAGGCCGTTCACCTCATCCCGCCTCTCAGCCGGAACAAATAAGGCTTTGGGTGTAGTGGCACTGACCATCCCCGAAAACTCGTCTCGCGTCAGGGTGCTCGAGAGGGTGACCGCCGCTGCCCCTGCTTTCAGGATCCCGAAATAGAATGCCATCCATGCCTCTGAATTGGGAGCGCAGAGCCCCACCTTGTCGCCGGGCCGAATGCCCAGTTTCAGGAGGGCTGCTGCGATACGGCTCGCCCGCTCGTTTAATTGGGCATACGAAGTGACGGTTGCACCCTCACTGATCGCAGGTCGATCTGGGAAAAAAAGTGCAGAACGTTCCAAATTTCTCGCGATGTTCATCTGAAACCCTTCTTATGTGCCTCACCGGCAACGCTCAATTTTTCCCCGGATGATTCAAATATTGATGGCTTCGTAAAAAAGTTTTATGAGCGCCATTCAAGTCTTTTCGGGAAAAAAGAGAAAAAGGGTTGAGCGTTAAAAATCTCAAGCTGTTTGAGGCGCTTGCGCCGAGTTCTTGAGATTTAGCGAAACCCTTTGGATCTTCCGAAAAGACTTGCGGCGCGAGAAAAATCGGCCTTTTTACGATTTCATCAAATTTAACCTCCATACCTGCCTGTCTGGGGAAACGCAATCATCAAGTTTCGTGGGAGCAGCACTTGCTGCCCTTATCCGAGTGATGAATCAGGCCAAAAGAGGGCGTCAAGTCTCTTTGCCAAAAAGGACATCCAAAAAGGCTCCCTTGTAGGATGCAAGGGCTTTGTTCTTTCTCATGGCGACACAGAGATGGTCGGGCTTGAAATAGTGATCCAGAGAAATGAGCGTAAGCTTTCTCATTTTTAGTGCGGGCAAATCCTTTACAACATTGGCAAAGGTGATTCCCAAACCCATTTCAACGTAGATTGAGCTCAACTCGATATTTGACGACTCCATGACGATGCGATGATCAACGCCAAGCTTTCGGAACTGCTCTTCAACCAGCGCGCGACTGGAACTCTTGCCGCTTTTCGGCTGCAAAATGAGAGGATATTTCGCAAGTTGCTTCCATGTCACACGCTTCAAGTCAGCCAGAGGGTGGCCCTGCGGTACCAGTAAAACCGTTTCGACTCCCACCCATCGGATGGTTGCGAGGTCCTTCGGCACAACGGATTCCAATGCCAGGCCGAAGTCCACTTCTCCACTTCTCACGAGCTCTACCACCCTTTCCTGGGGGCGGTCCAGCAGAGTGAGCTCGACTTCGGGAAATCGTTCCAGGTAGTCCCTCAGCTTGTCGGGAATGAGGTGATAGAGAGTGGTAAATGGCGCGGATATCTTCAGAAGCCCTTTTCGGACACCACTCGACTCGCTCAGGTCCGCTTTAAGATTCTCATAACTCTCAAGTACCGATTCGGCAAATCCGAAGAACCTTTCACCGGAAGGCGTGAGCTTGATTTTCCGTTTTCCAATTCTATCAAAGAGCGGACTGCCAAGTTCATTCTCCAGAGCCTTGATTTGCTGGCTGAGGGCGGATTGAGTCCGCAGCGTAGCCTCCCCGGCCTTCGTGAAGCTTCCCAACCTTGCCGCATGATAGAAACCAAGAATCTGCTGCCATTCCATAGACATAAGTCCTGCTAATAAAACCTATAAAAATAATTCATTTGACTTATTTATTATTTATAGCAGAATCTCAAAGCAAGGAAAATAGGGAAAACGGAACGTTCATCAAAGGAGGTGCATTGTGAAAGATACGCTGCATGCCGGTCTTTCCTTCGAATTCAGCTTCAAAGTCACTGAAAACAAGACGGTACCTTATCTTTACCCGGAATCACCGGAATTTCAGGTTATGCCCAAGGTGCTCGCGACAGGCTTTATGGTAGGGATCTTCGAATGGGCGTGCATAAGGGCCGTGAATCCTCATATCGATTGGCCGAGGGAGCAGACTGTCGGAATCGATATCAAATTAAATCATATAGCAGCAACGCCGCCGGGGCTGACAGTTACGGTCAAAGGCAAGCTCGAAAAAGTCGAGGGACGTAAGCTCACTTTTTCACTCGTTGCAGACGACGGCTTGGAGAAGATCTCGGAAGGAACTCACGAAAGATTCGTTATCGACGCCGCCAAATTCAATGGCAAGGCGGCAACCAAAGCCTCGCGCGCCCGTGAATCATCCGGCGGATAGTCGTAGCCCCGGCGAAATTGAATTACGCTACATGGCAGGATGAGGTGCGGGTGGGGAATGGAGGAATCATCAGATTTGTGAATGGAATTTTGATCAACCCCGGATCGCCGCTTGGTAGAACATGCACTCCGTAGATAGCCTCTGTAACAATTCAATTTAGTGTTTTTTTCTAATTTCAATCAGCTTGATTTTAAAAGTCAGGGTTTTGCCTGCAAGGGGATCGTTTTTATCCAACACGATACTGTCTTCATTGAAGCCTATGATGGTAACCATGATATATTTTCCATCTTGAGCGCGAACTCTCAGCCGTTTCCCAATTTCCAAAGATATTTCCTTGGGAAAACCGGATCGCTCCATAGCAAATATGAGTTTTTCATTGTAAGCACCATAACCATCACCCGGTGGAAGCGTGATGGTCTTTGTATCTCCTTTTTGCATGCCGATGACCGCCTTCTCAAAACCCGGCAGCATATTCTTTTCTCCGATAGTAAACTCGAACGGCTCTTCGTTTAGAGTAGAGCCGAATATCGTTCCGTCCTCCAAGGTACCTGTAAAGTGAACCTTTACCTTATCGCCAATTTTCGCGTGAGTCATTTTTCCCTCGTTCTATCATACTGTGCAAGAAAGCCGCTTCGCGGCATAAACAAACTCATTTATACGTCACCAAATTATCTATCTATGGTTACTGCCCTCATCTATCCTGCCGATTTCAAATAGGGTATCTCCCCTTAAAGCCATTTGCAAGGGGCAGATCGCAACCTCAACTATAGAAGATGCCATGAAAGATTATTACCAAAAATTTAAAGCCCTTTTATCATCCTTGTCAGTGTCTTCCATAAGGACACGTGTACAAACACAACCCGCATACCGCCGTTTCGGCATCCTTCTCTTTCATTTTGGAGAAGTATCGATCACATTTGCCGGCGTCAAAACGGGCTGCTCTCGGCTCCTCTGCTCGGAACGGCTGTCCCGTGAAGCCCCCGACCGGACAAATATCCACGCACTCATGGCAATCCCCGCAACGCTCAACAATTGGTCGGCCTGTTGGTGCCAGGGGCGCATCGGTCAACACCGTCGCCCAACGCACCCGAGGCCCCATGTCCGGAGTAATCAGAAGGCAGTTTTTCCCGATCCAGCCCAACCCGGCCAGATGAGCACTCAATTTGTGAGAAAAGATGGCACAGATTCGATCATCATCCACTCGCTTTGACGCAGGAATAGGGAAGGCGCTGTGCCCCCCACGCTGCAAGATACTTGCTACACGGGAGATTATTTGGTCAAGGCGCACGTTTATTACGTCGTAGCAATGGGATCGATAGCTGACTGCTACCGAACGGTCGGGGCGTCGGAATAACTGGTTTACAATCGTATGAAACAGGGCGATTCCAACTGAAATGGAGCGTGAGTACTGGGCGATTTCAGTTCCGCCTTGTTCGAGAATCGTATCACGAGCAGGGGTCAAATCGGCAATGCCGAAATAGTCTGCACCCCAAGCCATGGCCGAATCATGTAGCTGATTTTCTAATTTCATCTGCGTTTCCTATTGCATGTGCCGTAGTTCCCTGCATTTGCCGGACTCCGCCGAACTCCAATTATGGATTCTTCCTGTGTTTTTTGATCCATTGATTTCTTGCTTCCTCGGCAAATATTATTCTCTCATAATATAGCCAAAATATGAGTATAACAATGAGACTGAACCACCATAGATGAAAAAACGCAGATAAACCGAACCAGATTATGAAATTGCCTAAATATAAGGGATGTCTCACTATCGAATACATTCCTGCGGTATTTAAAATTTCTGCTATCTGATTCCGTGTGTTTGTTCCTGATGTTCCCTTCGGTGTATATCCGATTGTGAAAAAACGGAGTCCAACCCCTGAAAATGATACGAGCATGCAAATTATTTCCCATATATCATCATATTCTTCACTATGACCCGGATACTCAAAATAACTCATCGCCACTAGAACGATTACAATCATAATCAGGGGCAGATAGCTACGCCACCTGAAAAGCCAGTTTCCCTGTTTTCTTAACTCTTCTCTTATTGCCATTGTTATTTTCCCCATTCTCAAGAAGCCATCATCGGGAGCCTTTAATTGGTTTCCCCTCATGCCATGGTCTGAACCTGTCCCGCGCCCACCTCATATAATTTAGCAGCTCATTATTCACCATTTCGACATCGAACCGCTTGCTGTCAAAATCACCTTCATCCCTATGAAAACCGAACCACCATTCTTTTAGGCTCTTGTGTGCTTCATGAGTCGGATCTTTTAAGGCTTTGCAGAACTCATCATATCCAGGGACACCCCCCACATCTTCGGGAGGACAGGCCCCGGCACCATCCAGGCATTCAATTGGAAACTGAAGTTCCGGGTTGGAGTAGCGACTATCCTCTATCATGACCTCATGCTCCCAATTGTCGCCAAAATCGTACAGATAACTGAAACTGCTTCCCTTCTTTTTGATCAGATCTCCAAGCCGATATCTCCCGCATTCAAGCCCGTCTTCCCGTGATTCGGGACTTTCCGTGTACCATTTTCCATTGATGATGAACTGATGCAAGTGGTAGTCCTCCCAGCCCATCACAATCTGAATCACATCGTGGAGTCGATCCAGAGTAATGTCGGCAGGCACCACAAAGCGCCTCCAGATTGTGGGTTTAATGTCAACGAGTCTGATTTTCAGCAGATACAGTCTTTCGTTCATGGCTTTTCTCACTTATCCGGTAAAGACCCCAGAAAGAATTCTTTTAAAACTGAAGTCGGTTTTTCCATGTATTGAAGAACTTATTCCCGGGTTGCCAAAGGCCATTGAGATTGACGAATTTAGTACGCAAACATGGATTGCAGGGTTGAAATCACTTCGGCCTGAATTTGAGGATCGATCGCGCCCGCCCTTTTGATAAGCCGTGATTTATCAATCGTGCGTATTTGATCCAATACGATCTGCCCTTTCTTGCCTTGAAATTTACAAAATACGCGGGTGGGATAAGCTTTTCCGGCTGTGGTCATGGGGGCTACGATAACGGTTTTAATGTGCCGGTTCATTTCATCGGGCGAAATGATGAGACAGGGGCGTATCTTTTGAATTTCCGAACCTACCGTAGGATCCAAGTTGATCAAATAGACGTCAAAGCGTTTGATTACCATTGCCATTCCGTCTCATCCCAGGAATGCGATATCGGCGGTTCCGCATCGATCAGCAGGTCGTCACGATGTTTCGCCATCTTTTCAAACGCTTCATCCCATCCGGACCGTGGCCTGGAAACCGGACGGATGATGATTTTTTCATTTTCAACGACAATATCCACATCCTCCGATATTCCCGCCTGTTCGATGATCGGCTTGGGCAGCCGAACTCCCTGGGAATTACCGATTTTTACAATGCGCGCTCTCATGACAGATCTCCTTAAAATATCTTGTAAGCACATTGTAATTACATCGCCTTTGGCAGTCAAGAAAAATTGGTCAAAAAAATAATACTATCAATTTCAATTCGTTGAGGGAATGCAAATACCTGTGCCGGCCAGTCCTGAACTTTTACCGCTGAAAGCGGCCCATTACATTGCCTCGGCGATTTTTATATCGCCTCTGAGAATCTCATTTACCACCGATGATCGATCAAGCCCTTTTTTTGTGGCGATTTTCTCAACAAATGCAGAAACTTCCTCATCGAGATAAATAGGAATATTCAGCTTCATATCCGGATGATAAAATTTGCCTCTTTCACCTTTTGAAAAATCATACTCTTTTTTCATGTTCGTTCACCATAGGTTTTATTTTCTTTTTTTGTTGCTTTCCGGCTTGAAATAATTCTGATCGTAATTGCATTTTCACTTTGTTTCTGAAAAGTATGAATGACGATCAATAGTCTTCCTTTTTCCGAAATACCCAAAGTGATCCATCTGTCTTCAGAGTCACTATGGTCCGGGTCAAATATGGAAAGGGCCTTTGGATCCCTGAATACCGTTGCTGCCTCGTCAAAAGTCACAGCGTGTTTATCCCGGTTATCATGGGCCTTTATGGGATCCCACTCAAAATTGTAATTGATGGTCATTTTAACATTCATCTCTTTGTTAAGCAAACCTGGAACACCTATCTTGCGAGTTATACTTTAAACACTTTAAGCACCTCTTCGCCGTAGTGGAAAGAATCCTTTAAAAACTAAAGAGGCCTTCCTTTATCAAGCTTCAGTGTCCTTTTGGATAAATAAAGTATTTCGATGCCGACCACATGGTTATCGGCGTTATAGTCCACAATGATGCCGGGTGAAACCTCCTCTGATTCCACGGCATCCGATTCATCAAGGGTCAGGTGAAGCGCATCGGCCTCATGATCTATTTTGAGTTTCATAACCTGCTTATGACTTTACGGTTAAAACAGTTCAATCACTTGTATGGGGTTTGTCTGTATATTGATCCCGTTTGGGCAGCAAGTTGGCCGATTCAATCTATTCCAAATAAAAAGCCTTGGCATTCTTACGATCGCAGCATTTCGTTCAATTTCGACTCCCACTCATCCTCTGCCAACACCTCGAATCGTAAAATTTTTTCCTTCATCATAAGCCCCAGGTCAACCCATCTTTTTGCCTTGGCTTCCTTATTACAAAGGGAAAACATCCTGCGTTTATAATTCGTATCCGAACTTCCGATCAAATGAAGCCCCTTGGTTTCGACGACATAAACCTGATCATAATCTTCCTCATTTTCTGCAGAAACAGAAGTGAATATGAAGTCCGGATAAATTTTGTGCTTCCTCCAACCCTGTATGGCATAGTCCTGCCTCGAACGGTTCCTATACCAGAAAAAAAGCCTCTTTTGACCTTCAAGGTACCAGGCCACGGCCTTTTCGGTTTCATTGAATTCGTCTTCGGGGACGAATTCAAAAAGACTCAGTTGAAGCGGTCTGCCGTCCCTACGGTTCAATATCTTGGCTGAAGGTTTGACCTTGATCGATTCCGGGAAGGTAAAATCAAACTTTTCTCCAATCACCAGGAATTTCATCTGTCCTAAACCAAGCATCTCTTTGAAGATCATCTCGGACAGGCGGTCTTTTTCGCGGTCAAGCTGCTTGCGGAGCTCTTCGATGATAAAAACAAAATTATTGGCAATCATCTTTTGATCATATTTTTCGGCTAAACGGATAAGCGTCACCCTGGCAAATTCATGGGCCATCCATGGATTTGGAACAATATCACATAGCTGGCGGGTCATAAAAACAGGATCAACTCGAATACCGCCTTCCTTTAGTTGTATCGCTTTCTTCTCCTCGATCACTTTTCTGATGTTATCTGAAAGTGTCGCAATATGCTCCATGTCCTTTTCCTCAGACAGGGATAGGGCAAGAGAAAAAATGGGATCGAGAGTTACCGCATCCCATTGAATTTTTGATGCAATATCCATCTCATAATTAACCGGGAACCATGCGTTTTTGCGCTTTATCATGAATACCGGCAATACCGTGCCTTCGGCCGCTTTGATGAACCGATCCCGTATTTTAATGACGCGTTCCTTTTCCTCCTCTCCCACTCGATCTTCATCCGATTCTGAAACAATCTGCCCTTTCAGATCACCGAGTCCTTCGCGACTGAAACCGTCTCTGATGCTTGCCAGCAGCTTATTGGCATTTTGCTTGAAGCAGAACACGTAACTCTCATCGAGTTCCCGGATTCTGGTCTTTCGCGCCCCCGGCTGCCGGAGTATCCGGCCCACCAGTTGCGTCAAGGCATTCTTTGAAGCAGGATTTGTCAGGACAACCAATACGTAGGCAAAGGCGCAATCCCATCCCTCCTGCAAGGGCCTGTTTGGTGATGATGAAACGAATTTGACAATCCGGATTCATTAAACCGCCGATATCATCAACCTCTTTGAGTTCATCCTTTTCGCTGGTCTTAACCGCCACCTGCTCCTTCGGAATTCCGACTGTTTTAATGAGATGTTCGCGCACATCTTCGGAATGGATATACCGGGTTCCTCTCTGCTCTTTCCCTGTCCGCTCAACCTGAATCAGGCAGATGGGGCGAATATGTGACGCCGGAATTAGCTTCATACTCCCGCGCCTTATGCTCCAGAATGTTTCTTTTGTTGACGCCTGCCAGCAATGTATCTTTCCAATCCGGACTCACCTTGTTGATCACATGAAGATCAAGCTTGATCATCTCCTCGCGATGCAGCTCCCGGCCGGATATATCGACCAGAATATTGCTTTCTTTTGAAGGTGTGGCCGACAGCTCAATAATGATGCTGGGATTGAATCCGCGCAGGGTATTTTGAGCGCCTTCGCTATAGGCTTTATGCCCTTCATCTAAAATGATTACCGGTGATAAAGTCCGTAGGGTGTTCCCAAGAGAAGTCTTTACCTGTTTTCCCCAGAACCCGCTTTCTTTCTCATAGGTATCCAGATTAGGAATATCTTTCAGAATTTTTTCCTGCCCCTGTACATCGTCCTCGGCTGGAAAAAAGTCCTGAAAACCCCCGCTGTCCTTAAAAACCTTAAGCGTCTCTTTGGTCAGGCGATTGGCCGACGGCAGCATGAGCATTAAAACAACGAGGTTTTCTTGAACATCCAGCGGTGAAAATCGGTCCGTTTTTTCGAAGATAACCGTACGGCCTCCGCTAGCCAGATCCAGATGCTGCCGGTAGGGATGATCCCGGTCTTTCAGACTCAAGATGGTTTGGCGATAGATCTGAGTGGTAGGCACGATCCACAGAACAAGTCCGGTCCTTTTTTTGCGGTAAACCAGGTTGACCAGATCGATAATCTTAACCGCCAGCAGTGTTTTGCCGCCGCCGGTGGGAATTTTGAGGCAGAAATTGGGAAGGGGTTGACCGATTCCATTCTTGCGAGGGCGGTAGCTGCTTCTGATGCCGGCTTTCTCCCAGGCCTTGGCTGGAAAATCTATTTCAGCCTCCGGGATTTGTTCGGGCCTTCTGTTTCCAGTCGGCTAAAAGCTCGAAATAAGCCTTTGCCTCTGATAGGGCGCGCAACTGGTATTCTTTAAGTTCCATATCTCACCGCGCAAGTTCATAAATTTCAAAAGGAAGCTGGGCAAAGTCAATCCGCAGTTCGTCCAGATGGGCCTGATCCAGGTATTTGGTCGGCGCAAAAACCAGCCGTCTCTTTTCCCCGGTACTTTCCAATGGACTTTGCCCGCTCCAGCGTCAAGGCGATATTTTTCAGCTTTTCAATGTCCGGCTCATAGAAAAGATAGACCTTGTAATTCCTGCTCTCGCCGACAAAGTTCTTCTTTTCATTCATGGCCTTTGGATCAAATTCCTCGCCTGTGGCCGTGTAAAATATATACCGGGCCAGTTCTTCGTATGTGGGCAACCCGTCTCCGGAAAGAATACTCTCCAGTTCGATGGCTTTTCCCAGTTCAAAATAGCTGAATGTCCCGCCGAGTCCCTTTTTAAGATTCTCATCTTTTGCATTTGGAACGCCTTTGATAACGCGTCGAACCCGCTCTGCGGTGATTTTGTCGGCGTAATCTTCACATTCAACGAGAATGAATTTTCGATTTCCGCCGTCTTCTTTGTTGAGAGCAAGAACAGCATGGGCCAATGGGCCTGATCCGGCAAAGGAATCCAGGACAAGGGAGTCGTTTTCAGCAGCTATTCTGAGAATGCGACGCAATAAATTCATTGGTTTCGGTGTAACAAATAAATCTTCATTTGCCCCGGCAGCCATAATTTCGCTCAATTCCTGTTTTGAATGGCGTGTGCTTCCAACATCTTTCCAGGGTTTCAGAGTGTTTGAGGAACAACTCCTTCTACCAAATATCTCCTTTAATTCTCTTGTTCCATCAGCGTTAAACCCGTATGTGTCCAGCCAGTGTGCTCCAACCTACAGAACGTTTCTTGTCTCGGATTTTAGCATATGGCGACCCATCGTTTCGGTTTGCCCATTATAAACAACTCCCTTATCAAACTGTCTCTTTTCCCAGTGAGCACATTCTGGGTCATTGACAATTTTCTGCATCTCGGTATTTTTAGGTCCCCAGCGCCAGTGTCCTTCTTCGCCATGTTCTTATTGGGTAGACTTCGGTCATCAGGCGCTTTGCGTGCAAACCATTGTCCAAGGCGGTCGGTCCGAAGCGAGACACCACCCACTTGCGAAGCTCCTCCCCTTTCTATACTTACCCCATTTGTCTTTTCTATCCAATTCTCCTGTCGATCTCTCCTCTTGTGTAACACTCGAAGGATCTCCGTTGTGATAGATGAATATATATTCATGACCTCCGCGTAAGCCAGTTTTCTCCTTACTCCGCTTGGTTCAGCCATCCATGGCACATGCCAATCGACACTGTTCGCCAAAAACCTCATCCATCAGACACCGAAGGTGTGTCACCTCATTGTCGTCAATCGTTATAACTATAATTGCCCCATCCCCACTAAGAAGTTCTTTGAAAAGTTTTAATCTCGGCATCATCATGCAAAGCCATTTATCATGGCGTGTGAGGTCTTCCCGATCGACCATCTTGCCGAGCCATTCCTGCATCATCGGCGAATTGACATTATCGTTATACACCCATTTCTCATTGCCGGTATTGTAAGGCGGATCGATATAAATGCACTTGATTTTTCCGGCATAGATCGGAAGCAGAGCTTTCAGCGCAATCAGGTTGTCGCCGTGGATGATGAGGTTGTCATGCAGACTGACTTTTTCCGTCAGGCTCTTCTCTTTTCTGGGAATCAGCTCATGGTATTTGACTGTCAGAGTGATGATTCTGAACAAACGACTTTCCCTTAAACTGAATTTGGGCCATGATTTATCTCCATTACGTCATCCCTGTCTTTGCCATTAAATCAGCTTATCCCCTCCATATCCTTACAACTTTTATTCAGCCTTGAGTACCCTTTCAGACACCGCTTCTCTTGATCTCCTTTTCATCATTTTTTAATATGAGGCTTACTTACGTTCATTCATCTCCAGCGTTCGGGTCTGATAAGGACAAAGCCGTCTGATTTGGTAACATGATCAGGAAAAATGCTTTGTGCTAATTTTTTTCTCCCGATAAAGAAGGAAGCATCGCTTGTTTCCTTCAACGCAAACGAAAAACGATCCGGAGGGAATGCAGTGATAATTTTCTTTGACGGAAAAAGCAGTTTCACTTTTTTTAAGGGCGCCGTCAAATCGCTGTCGGCTGAAATTAGAATAGCAGCATCAAATGCGTCCCGAAACGCATCGGTCAACATTTCAACCGCAATGTTCACATCGGTCATTTTTTCATTGGGTTTGGGGAAAACATCCCCACATTTCCGGCATTCGATGGTGTTGGTAAGATAATGGCCATAGAAAATCTGCAAATGATCCAGAGTCTGCAGAGCCTCAATATAGATTCCCTGTCTTTTGACTTTTTCTGGCGGCCCTGAAACCCGAGAGGTAAAGTATTTGGTAGCTACCAGCCTCTGATGGTCTTTTAGCAGGTTTTTTGCCAGCTTCTGAAGGTCAAGCCAATAATACCTTTTCCAACCCTTTGATTTTAATCCAAAATACAGATTAAATCCATCAATGTAGACAATAACTCTTTCCATGGCGCTTTTCATTTGACTTTCATGAACATCCGCTTTAAACTTATTCTAAATAACAGCGCTGACGATAGTATCGTCGGCTTGACGCCTCTGCTTTATTGCAGGGGCGTTTCTTTTTTGCGGTTCCAAATATCCGCCGATTGTCATTCGGAAATACTCCTCAACTTATTAAAATTATAAGTTTTTTTCAGGACTGATTCACAAAACGCTTTGCAATAAGGAGTCGATTTTCAAGCGGGTCTTCTTTCCTGACGACCTCCACTTCCGCTGTCTATTGAGCATTTCGTTGAAGGCGGCTGTTTTTTTCGCGGATAAGGATGGTTTGGGTGTGTTTTCCTGACCTATCCATTTATAGCAAGTTCCAGCCTGGTTTCGTTTCGGCTCGCGAAAGGGTGAATTCAGGACCGGGTTTTCGATCACCACCTGTTTCATGGGCGATTCATTTCACCTGACGGTTCCACATGAACCTTTAGGGTTGTCGTTTCCCTGAAAAAGAGGTTGCAACCGGATAGGATTATATTGAGATTATGCGAGAAGCTTTAGATATTTCTAAAGAAATTGTCAAGTTGCAATAGATCTGGGTTAGGGGCTTTTATCAGGGCGCCGGCGAGGATCTTCAATCCGCTTCATTTTATATCAGATCCTTAAGCAGCAAATGGGCGGAACAAAGACGGATGCCATCCTTTGTCAGCACATCGATATTTCTGTCAAGAACAACCTGGACCGCCTCAACGCCGGGAAAACGGGCTTTTAAATAGCGCAGAGACTGACTGATCTCTCCGGCGGATGTCTTGCATTCGACGAAGGACAGGGGAGCACCCTTCTCCATGACGACAAAATCGACTTCCCTTTTGTCGACGTCTCTGAAATAGCGAAGCTCCGCATCCCGTCCTTCCAGATCCTGCAGGTAAAATACCCATTTAAGCAAATGAAAGGCGATGAGATTTTCGAAACGGGCCGCCCTGTCGGAAACAACCGTCCAATCCAGGTGGTAGTGCTTGGCCTCTTTCTTTACGGCACGGATCTTCGGAGCACCGAAGGGATAGATACGGAAAATCATGTAAAGATTTTCCAGCATGCCGATCCAGCGCGAAATGGACTGATGAGAGACCTGCAGGTCTTCGCGCAGCGAGTTGAGTGAAAGCGGCGAACCCACAAGCTCCGGCAAGCGTAAAACCATTTTTTCGATGATCCCCGCGTCCTGAACTTTTTCCAAATCCTTAAGATCCCCTAAGATGACCCGGGAGCGATATTCCCTGCTCCATCTCCGGGTTTCTTTCTCCGACTGCAGGAAGAAAGGCTCCGGGAAGCCGCCATAATTGAGCAGATCATGGATTGTGGACAATGATGGGGTAGAAAGCTCTGCGCATGAAAGAGGCAGCAGGCGATAGAAATGGTACCGCCCCTGGAGAGAATCTCCGCCGCGACGATAATAATCCAACCGTGCGCTCCCGGTAACCAGGATCCGAAGTTCGCTGCCACGCTTATCATACAGGCCTTTGACGACCTGCCGCCAGCGCGAATACTTGTGGATCTCGTCGAGGACCAGAAGTCCATCACCCGTTGGAAAGCGCTCCCGGATGATATGCTCCCGATCTTCGGGGGCATCCCAGTTCAAATATCGCCGGCCGATATCAACCCTCTCCTGTTTGCACAGGTGCTTTGCGAGTGTGGTCTTGCCGGACTGCCGCGGGCCTGCAACAAAGACCATCTTGCGATTGAGGTCGTTGCGCACAGGCGTTTCGATGTATCTTGAAAGGTACTTGGGCATTTTTAGCTCCATCGAAAAATACAAGCGTGTAATTTACGATTAGCATAAATATACTCGTTTTCGGTTTTGGTCAAGCCAACAGAATGGATCATAAGCAAAGCTGAGCGCACCCCCTCTTTTCCATTTTGCCAACAAAAGTAAATGGCGGGATATCGTTTTTACTCATCAGAGCCTGCAAGCTTTTACTAAAATCACCCCACACCCAAATTTTTCATCAATTTTTCGTTTTACATTCATCATCGATTCACAGTTGGTCTTTTATTTTGTCCTCCAACGATGGACAAAAACCATCATAAAACCATTCATCGAGGAGGAAATGTCATGAAGGCAATGTTCAAAATCATTTTATCCATTGTCGCGTTGTTTATCTTTTTGCCGTCGGCGGCTCTGGCCGAGACTGCAGAAGACAAAACCCTGTCCCCTTATTTTTTTGTTAAAGAAGGCGATGCGTCCATCGACCGGTTTCCGCTGAAAGAAACAAAAGCCGACGTTCATATCAGCGGCATCATTGCCGATGTTGTGGTCACCCAGCGATATGTCAACGAAGGTTCGCGGCCGATCAATGCGCGCTACGTTTTTCCCGCTTCCACCCGGGCGGCGGTTTACGGCATGAAAATGAAGATCGGCGATCACATCGTCACCGCTAAAATTCAGGAACGCCAGGCTGCCCAGCAAGCCTTTGAGCAGGCAAAAAAAGAAGGAAAGAGCGCCTCGCTGCTCAATCAGGAGCGCCCCAATGTTTTTACGATGAATGTGGCCAATATCATGCCGGGCGACAAAGTCGACATTGAACTGCGCTATACCGAGCTTCTCATTCCGACCGAGGGCATCTATGAATTTGTTTATCCCACGGTGGTCGGGCCGCGCTATTCGAGCACACCGGAAGAAAGCGCACCGGAAACCGACCGATGGGTGAAAAGCCCGTATCTGAAGGAGGGGGTTTTGCCGACATCCACATTCAACATAGCCGTCGACATCACCGGGGGTGTCCCGGTGGAGGATATTGCCTGCGCCACACACAAGATTAAAACACTCTGGCCGAACCCGTCCGCAGCAACGATCGTTCTTGACGATTCTGAAGCTGACGGAGGCAACCGGGATTTCATTTTAAAGTACCGGCTGACGGGCAAAAAAATCCATTCCGGATTAATGCTTTATAAAGGTGAAGAAGAGCATTTCTTTTTACTGATGGTTCAACCGCCCCAGCGTATCAATATCTCCGACATTCCCCCGCGGGAGTACATCTTTGTCGTGGATGTTTCCGGGTCCATGTACGGCTTTCCCTCTGGATATCTCGAAAAATCTGCTTGCGCAATCTCATCGGCAACCTGCGATCCACGGATCACTTTAATGTCATCCTCTTTTCCGGCCGGTCGAGTTTAATGTCTCCTTCGTCCGTACCGGCCACGCAAAGCAATATCGATAACGCCATCCGATTGATTGACGGGCAGCATGGCGGAGGAGGAACCGAGCTTTGTGCAGCCTTGCAGAGGGCCATGTCCCTGCCCCGGAATGAAAACGTTTCCCGGTCGGTCATTGTGGTTACGGACGGCTTTATCTCGGCGGAAAAGGAAGCCTTGCAGCTCATTCGTGAAAACCTCAACAACACCAATGTATTTTCTTTCGGCATCGGCAGCAGCGTCAACCGCTACCTCATTGAAGGCGTTGCGCATGCAGGCCAGGGCGAACTTTTTGTGGTCACCAAGCCGGAGGAAGCACCGAAAGTTGCGGAAAAATTCCGCAATTACATCGCCACACCTGTTCTGACCAATATTGCGGTCACTTTTGACGGTTTTAAGGCATATGACGTGGAACCGGTAAAAATTCCGGACATGTTTGCCGAAAGACCGATTGTCGTCATCGGCAAATGGGACGGAAACCCTCAGGGAAAAATCACTGTCTTCGGCCGGAGCGGTGAAAACACATTTACTCAAACCTTTGATGCGGCCGAAGTTTCGCCGTCGGATAAAAACGCGGCGCTCAGACAGCTGTGGGCAAGAAAAAGGCTGACCGATCTATCGGACTTCAACACGCACAGCGGCGGCACGGACAACAAGGAAGCGATTGTTCATATCGGCATCAAATATAATTTATTGACGGCCCACACGTCTTTTATCGCCGTGCATGAAATCGTCCGCAATCCCGAAGCCGAAAGCCAGGATGTCACGCAGCCCCTGCCTCTACCCTCCGGGGTTTCCAACTTTGCCGTGGGCGAAGGCATGCTCAACACGCCGGAACCTGAGCTTTACTTCCTGCTGATTATGGCCGCTCTGATCATCTCGGTTTCTGCTGTAACAACGAAACGCAGGCTGATCCAAAAACATAAAATATAGATCCGCCGGAAGAACAGGTGGGAAAAGAAATGAACCGGTTGAACCCGTTTCCTGCACAAAAGATCATCTATGGTCTGTTGGTCGTGTTCATGGCAGTCGGGCTGAAATACGCTTACAGCCAATCCACCAGCGAAGATCTCGTCTGGATTCTCGGCCCGACTGCATCCCTCGTGAAATTCATGACCGGCACTCAGTTTGTGAAGGAAGCAAATATCGGATACGTCAGCGCCGATCAACACGTCGCTATCATACCCGCTTGCGCCGGCATCAATTTTATGATCGCAGCGTTTTGCATGTCGGCTTTGACAATGCTATATCACATGCAGCGAAAAGAATACCTGGCTCCTTGTGTCCTGGCCGGTTTTGCCGCAGCCTATGGCGCGACACTATGCGCCAACAGCCTGCGCATCATCCTGTCCATCTATCTATATCGGGCGGATATCTACACGCCTTTAATCACGCCGGAAAAAGTCCATCGTCTGGAGGGAATCGCGATATATTTTCTCTGTCTGTGCCTGTTGTATCTGGGTGTACAAAAAATCATATCATGGCACGATCTTTTTCCATCACGCAGGCAACCGGATGAGGGCAGGAATGTGACGAGTATTCTGTTCTCCTGCCTGATTCCTTTGTTCTGGTATCTCCTGATCACACTGGCTTTGCCTGCCTTGAATCAGGCTTCCAGGAAGAATCCCGCCTTATTCTGGGAACACGCCTGGTCTGTCCTGGCCGTCAGCTATTTGCTTTTTGTGCTGATGTTTCTTATGGTTTTGTGTTATAATTATGAAAAACCAAAACATGGAACGACAGGTAACTGCCATGAAGCTGCGGATTCTGATCGTGGATGATGAGCCGGCCATAACCGACGCGATCCGCTACGCGTTGGAAACGGATGGATTTGAAACCCTGAGCGTCTCCGAAGGCAAACCGGTGCTGCCCTTGCTCGAAAGTGAAAATATCGACCTGGTCGTTCTGGATGTCGGACTGCCGGATATCAACGGATTCGATCTGTGCAAGGAAATCCGGAGAACCAGCAATACACCGATTTTGTTTCTAACGGCGCGAACGACGGAGATCGACCGCGTTGTCGGCCTGGAAATCGGCGCGGACGACTATGTGGTTAAACCCTTCAGTCCGCGCGAGCTCTCCGCAAGGATCAAAGCCATCCTCAGACGGTCAAAAGCAAACCATCAGGACACATCGCGCCCCGGCGCTTTTCAGGTCAATGAATCGAAACGGCAAATATCCTATTTCGGCAAGCTGCTGGAATTATCCAATTACGAATACCGGATCTTGACGACGTTCATCCGGCGACCCGGCCATGTATATTCCCGCAGTCAATTGATGGACATGGCCTGGGATGTCCCGGAGGCCAGCATGGACAGGACGGTGGATGCGCATGTCAAAAATCTGCGCGCAAAACTTAAAGTTGATTGAACCTCAGATCGAACCGATCATCACCCATCGGGGAGCCGGGTATTCCTTGAAAGAGAATTTATGAAAGTCGGAATCCGTATCTTTGTTTGTTATTTGATGATCTTCACCTCATGCTTCTATTACTCCGTAAACTGGATGAAAGACAAAGTCCGTACCCGTTATCTGGAAGGGGTGGAAGACCCCCTTGTGGATCAGGCGAATATCCTGGCAGCAATGGTGGGCCAGGATATGGAATCACGACAATTCAACACCGACCGGCTGTATAAGGTGTTTGACAACGTCTATCGCCGCCAGTTGTCTGCCAATATCTATGAGTTCAACAAAACCAATGTCGACATAAACATCTATATTACCGACAAAAGCGGCAAAGTGATATTTGACGCTCAAAACAGGGCGAACATCGGCAGTGACTACATTAAATGGCGCGATGTCCGCCTGACATTAAGCGGATTTTACGGGGCACGTACAACCAGGGCGAATCCGGACGATCTGAAATCATCCGTGCTTTATGTCGGCGCGCCCATCTATGTCCGAGGGGATATCGCGGGAGTTTTAACGATTGCCAAACCGACAACGAACATCAACAACTTCATCGCGAATTTCAAACCCGAATTCTCTAAAGTGGTTGCCGTCTCCATGTTTGCCGCGATTATCCTGAGCCTCCTTGCTTCCTGGTGGATCACTCTGCCGATCAAGCGGCTGACCCGCTATGCCAATGATATCGGAGAGGGGAAAAACGTCAACATTCCGAAACTAAACACAACGGAAATCGGCGAAATGGGCAAAGCGTTTGAGAAGATGAAAACCACTCTGGAGGGTAAAAAATATGTCGAGGAGTATATTCAGACGCTGACCCATGAGGTTAAAAGCCCGGTATCGGCCATTATCGCCGCGGCGGAACTCATGGAGGAAAAAATGCCTCCCGAACAGCAGGCCAAATTTCTGGCCAATATCCGCAACGAAGCCGGCAGAATCAATGATATTGTTGAACGGCTGCTGGCTTTATCGGCGCTGGAAAATATGAGGATATTACCGACCAGCGAAAACATCATCTTAAAGGCTTTGATATCGGGGGTTGTCGAAAGCAAACGGCCGTTGCTCAGACGCAAACAGATCACAATCGATTGTGAGATATCGGCAGACATCACCATTTCCGGCGACCGGTTTTTGTTGCATGAAGCCTTGTCCAACCTGGTACAAAACGCTATCGATTTCAGCGCCGAAAACGAAAAAATTATCATCACCTGCCGGAATGTAAACCAGCATATTCAAATCATGATCGAAGACCGGGGTCCCGGCATTCCCGATTACGCGCTCGAAAAAGTATTTGAAAAATTTTATTCGCTGCAAAGGCCGAATGCAGGGAAAAAAAGCACCGGACTGGGGTTAAATTTCGTCCGGGAAGTGGCAACCCTGCACCATGGTGAGATTGTCCTCGAGAACCGGGAATCCGGAGGGGCGAGGGCTATTCTAACCCTGCCCGCTTCCTAAGCTGCAACAGAGCCCGGGATGAAATCAGTTTGAAGGCAGAGAGATAAAGAGGAGGTCAAGCTTGGAAAAAGGAATTATATTGAAGAAGATGAGCCTGTACATAGTTGTATTGGGATGCACAGTGGCGCTGTTAACGGGCTGCCAGTACCGCGTGGCTTATACACCGTCGTATGTGCCGTCTGCAGCCGGTGTTGGGAGTGTGTCGATTCCGGGCAAGGCCTTGCTGTACACGGAACCGTCGGACGACGCCTACATCCACCAGGACCGTCCATCAAGCCTCTATGGCGGCGGGTCCAAGATCGCAATACCGCTGGGAGAGATCACGCGTGAGACGGCAGCACGGGTTTTCTGCGGTAGGTTCACAGGCGGATGCGACCGGGTTAATTCTCTGGCCAATGCAAAGGGTTATGCGGCCATAATCCAACCTCGGGTGATCTCCTACGATTACCGGTACAACTCGCTGAGAAACCTCACCTTTGCGATGACGCCTCAGATCATGATGGCATTGGAGGTAAATCTGTATGATGAGGCGGGGAAGCGCTACTACACAAAAACCTGTGACACCGGTGGATGGTTCAGCGGCAAAACTGTGCTCGACACCATGAAGCCGGCAGAGTTGATCAACCGAATCACGCACGATCGCATCGCTCACCTGCTGATGACTGCGGTGCCCGACATACAGTCGGCCATTGCTTCTCGCACGGTCCATCCGGCGCCTGTCCCGGCCGCGGTCAATGCGCCGCCTGCCGTTCCAACCGGACAACCTCCGCCTGCAGTTGGAAGCGGTAATACACCCGCTCGGTTGAAGGAACTCAAGAAGCTCTACGATGACGGCCTGATCACCAAAGAAGTCTACGAGAAGAAGCAACAGGAAATCCTGAACGGGCTGTGAAAGAGCGGATATTCAGAAGTCAGAATCCCGTATTCAGGATTCAGATGGTGTCAAGCAATTGCCGGCTTGTCTTCTGGCGTCTGCACTCGGGGCACACATCCCAGCAGGCCTTAATCTCAGGAAACATCTCCTTCAGGAAACGGGCGGGTTCGGGCGTGAAGAAACGACCGCACTCCGGGCAGGTGGAAAGAGTGATGCAAGTATTCCACGCATGAAGGATGCGTTGACTGCCCCTGTCTTCCATCCGGATGGCGCCGGTGGGACACACTTCTGCACAGGCCCCGCAGCCGATGCACGCATCGGAATGCATGTTAAAAGGAGCGCCTACCCTGCGTTCTGATCCTCTCCCTATAAACTCTATAGCGGCCGCACCGATCAGATCCCGACAGACCCGCACACAGAGGCCGCATAGAACGCATAGCTCATCGGCGTTTTCAGACGGGGGCATGCCGAATCGGGATGCGGCGACGCCTTCCCTTTCTGCAATCTTGCGTATGACATCGGATCGGGGACAGCGGCTCATGAGGGCTTCAAGGGACAGGCGGCGGGCCTGAACCGCCTCCGGGGCATGGGTCTCCACCACCAGACCTTCCCCCACGGGATAGGTGCAGGAGGCAACCAGAATGCGATAGGGTGCGGCAATCACTACCATGCACAGCCTGCAGGCCCCATAGGGCGCCAGGGCGTCGTGGTGGCATAGGGTGGGGAGTGTGATCCCTGCCTGTTCCACGGCCTTTAAGAGGAAGGTCCCTTGCGGGACAGAGACGGACGCTCCATTAATAGTCAAGGTTACCATGGGATTACCTCACGATCTCGACGGCCCCTTCAGGGCAGATGTCGTAGCAGGTGCGGCAGTGGGTGCACAAGGCCACATCAATCACATGGGGCTGTTTTTTTTCTCCGCTGATGGCGCACACAGGGCACTCCCGCAGGCAAAGTCCGCATCCGGTACAACGCTCGGGCACAATAGCGAGTCGTATCAGGGCGCGGCAGACTCCGGCCGGACATCGTCTTCCATTCACATGGGCATCGTATTCATCCCGGAAATAACGAAGCGTGGAAAGCACCGGATTCGGGGCCGTCTGACCAAGCCCACAAAGTGATGCTCCCTGAACCCACAGAGCAATCTCTTCCAGCAGCGCCAGATCTCCCGGTCCGGCCTTCCCCTCGATGATGCGGGTGAGGATCTCGACCATATGGCGGGTCCCTTCACGGCAGGGCGTACACTTTCCGCACGACTCCGCCATGGTGAAACGGAGAAAATAGTGGGCCACATCCACCATGCAGGTCTCTTCATCCATCACCACCATGCCGCCTGAACCCATGATGGAACCGGCCTGTTTCAGCGAAGTATAGTCGATAGGGAGGTGGAAGAGGTCAGCCGGGATACAGCCGCCCGAGGGACCGCCGGTCTGGACCGCCTTGACCCGTCTGCCGTCCAATCCCCCTCCCCCGATTCCATAAATCATTTCAGCCAGGGTCATGCCCAGGGGCGCCTCCACAAGCCCGGTGTTGGCGATCTTCCCCACCAAGGAGAAAACGACTGTACCGGTATTCCCTTCGGTCCCGATTCCGGCATACCAGTCTGCCCCTTCTGCCACAATCGCTGAAACCGATGCCAATGTCTTGACATTGTTAATGATGGTCGGTTGGCCCCAGAGCCCCTTGACAGCCGGATAAGGCGGTTTGGGCCTGGGTTCGCCTATCCCCCCTTCCATGGAGGCAATCAGGGCGGTCTCCTCGCCGCACACAAAGGCCCCGGCCCCCCGTACCACATCGATGGAAAAGCTGAAACCCGATCCCAGGATGTCTTCTCCTAAAAGCCCCAGGGTCCCGGATCGCTCAATAGCGTTCCGGATCCGCTCGATGGCCAGGGGATACTCGTTTCTCACATAGACATATCCCTGAGAAGCCCCTATGGCATACCCGGCAATGGTCATCCCCTCGATCACTGCATAGGTGTCGCTTTCAAGCACCGTGCGATCCATGTAAGCCCCGGGATCGCCTTCATCGGCATTGCAAATGATGTACTTAGGCGTTCCTGCTGCATGGCTGCAAACCTCCCACTTTTTCCCGGTGGGAAAACCGCCGCCGCCACGTCCCCTGAGCCCGGATTGGGTGATCTCTTCAATAACTTCCTGCGGAGAAAGGTCCCGCAAGGCCCGGCTCAGAGCCCGATATCCGCCTACAGCCGCATATTCCTCAATGCTTTTCGGGTTGATCATGCCGCTGTTGCGCAAAATAATCTTGTGCTGTTTTGCATAAAAGGGAAGCTCGCTGATAAGGGGCAGCCGGGAGAGAAGGCCCATGCCTTTTAGCGGGTCGGACCCTGGTTCGGGGATCACGGCCAGGGCATGTTCCCCAGGGAGTTCACCGGCCGAGAGAGCCGCGATCAGCTTCTGCCCGGCTTCGGGAGTCATCCGGGTGTAGAGAACCCTTCCCAGTCCCGGCATGTACACGTCCACCACCGGCTCCTGCTGGCAACAGCCGATGCAGCCGGTGGAAACCAGCACGATATCCATGCCGTAGGTCTTGCATGCATCCCGAATGGCATCGAATATGGCCCCTGCCCCTGCCGCAAGTCCGCATGTGGCCATGCCGACGCTGATCCTTGGCCGTTCGGGATGCAACAGGGAAACCCCTTCCTCTCTCAGCCTCTCCAGATCGGCGTGGGAGCGTATTGTCATTTCTCCTGCTCCTCAATCGAGTTTTCACCTAGCGTCCCCTTCGTGAATTTTTTCAGTATCCGAGCGACGCGATCGACCCTGAGCCTTCCATAGACACGGTCATCTATCCGCATGACGGGCGACATGCTGCACGACCCGAGACAGTGGACCGTCTCGACCGTAAACATACCGTCCTGGGTCGTCTCACCCTCTTTCACGCCGAGGGATGCCTCGATCTTCTCCAGCAATCGGTCGCCGCCCCGGATGTAGCAGGCCGTCCCCAGACAAACCTGGGCCGTATGCCGCCCACGCGGCTTTAGACTGAAGGCCGAATAGAAGGTCGCAGCGCTGTAAATTTGACTCAAGGGTACGGCCAAGTCGCAGGCGGCCGTGCGAAGATCCTCTTCAGAGAGCCATCCCCGGTCCGAATGGATTTCATGCAATCGGGCCAGCACGGCCCCGGCCCGGGGATGGTATCGTTGGGCAATGAGCGGCATGACGAACTCCCTCTCCCTATATCCCCAGGGCCTTGCGCTTCGCTTCGATGTGGTCAATCATCAGCTTTGCGGCCTTGAAAGGATCTGTTTCCACCGCAAAGACGGCTCCTACCACATCCTTTGCGCCTTTTGTCAGAAGTTCCGTTACCACCGGACTTCCCAGGACCTGGGGAACGGTCCCCAGGACTGTAAATACACCCGAGGCCACTACGTACGCTCCAATGCTGACGGCCTTCTCGCTCATCCATTCCGGCGCACCCCCTGCGACCGGAAGATCGCTGATATCCACGCCCAAGGCATTGGCAATGGCGGCGCAGGCCACCAGTATCCGGCTGATGTCCACACAGGAACCCATATGGAGGGCCGGTGGTATGCCCAAAGCCTTGCATACACCTTTGAGCCCCTCGCCGCATAACTCTGCCGCTTCCGGCAGCAGCAGTCCTGCCTTGGCCGCAGCAATGGCGTTGCACCCTGTGGTCACCACCAGCACATTGTTGCGGATCAGCTCCCGGATCATGTTGACATGGGTATAGTCTTGCCGGACTTTTACATTATTGCATCCCACAAGAGCTACAATCCCCTTGATAGCCCCGCCCTTGATGGCATTCAGGAGCGGATCGAGGGTCCCGCCTAAGGCCCCCACAATGGCTTCCACGCTGAATCCGGCCATACATTCCATTTTGTCGTCAGGGATGCGTACCATTTCGGGTTTGCGGAAACGGAAGTTTTCAACCGATACCTTGACAATATCCCTGGCAATCTCGGCCGCATGCTCTTCGTTGAATTCCATATGGGTGGCGTAAGGAAACTTGGCCTTAGGGGAGGTGGATATGAACTTGGTGTGAAAACAGCCGGTCAAGGCTCCTAAGGCCGGCATGATGCACTGCACATCCACGATCATGGCATCAACGGCGCCGGTGATGATCGCCAGTTCCTGCTGCAGGAAATTGCCGGCAATGGGCACCCCGTGCCGCATCAGAATCTCATTGCCTGTGCAGCACATTCCGGCCACCTGGATCCCCTTTGCTCCGTATTTTTCCGCCAGAGCGATCAGCTTGGGATCTTTGGCAGCGGCAACGATCATCTCGGATAGGGTGGGCTCGTGTCCATTCAGGATAATATTCACATGGTCTTCCTGTAGCACGCCCAGATTTGATACGGAACGTTTGGGGGTTGGTGTGCCGAAAAGGACATCGGAAAGTTCAGTCGCTACCATGGACCCGCCCCAGCCGTCCGAAATAGAGGCCCTGAGCCCATGGAGGATCAGGTTCACCGGATCATTGTCCACACCGATATGGGTGCGGTGCATGATCTCCACGATCTCCCGATCGATACCGCGGGGATCTATCCCCAGCTTTTTCCAGAGGGCCACCCGCTTTTCAGGCGCCCGTCGGGTAAATTGAATGGGGCCCTCCTGTTTGCCGAACTCTGCTGAAACCGCCTTTGCCAAATCGATCCCGATTTCTGTTGCTTTACGACCCTCGGTCTTGATGCCGTACTCGGCTGCCAGAGCCTTGAGCTTGGCCTCGTCCTTGATCTGATATCCCCCGCTTTTTCCCTCGGCCGTCAGGAGGAGGGTGTGGGCGATATCCCTGCCGTGATCGGAATGGGACGCCGCGCCTGCCGCAATCATGCGGATGAGGCCGCGCGCCACGATAATATCGGCCGTGGCCCCGCACACTCCTGCCTTGGGGCCTTCGCCGTCAAAGGGGCTGATGCGGCAGGGCCCCATGTTGCAGTGTCGGCAGCAGACCCCCAATTCACCGAAACCACACTGGGGCAACTGGGCCTCATACCGGTCCCAGGCCGTCTCAAGGCCCAGTTCCCCGGCCCGCTCCAGCATCTTGTGTACTGAAGGATCGATGCTCCTGCCTAGAATTTTCTCGCTGATTGTCATGGCTCATCACCTCCTTAAGCTATGTTGGGCGGTCAGTTCCTGCTGACTGCTGAGGGCATCGAGAAACTGCCTGGATGTCGTCTGTGCGGCCTGCTGCATGATCTCTACGGGATACCTCAGGTTGAGGGCCCGGGTCGGGCAGGCAGCCACGCATGCGGGGCCTTCGGCCCGATCCGAACACAGGTCGCATTTGATGGCGGCCTTCTTTTCCCTGCCACGGATGTCTGTGGTCGCCACATGGATGGCGCCAAAGGGGCAGACGATCATGCAGAGCCTGCATGCAATGCAGAGCCTCGGGTCAACAGCTGTGAAGGTCTCGGTGCGGTAGGTTGCGCCGGTGGGACAGACCCGGACGCAGGGAGCGTCCTCGCATTGCCGGCACTGGGTGGAAAGCTTGACCCTATCCACCTGCACCACCCGATTGCGGGGCTGGAGTCGCTCACCGGCCAGGACCGCCCCCAGGACCGTGCCTGCCCGAGTGTGCGATGCGGCGCAGGCCAGCTCACATGTGTGGCAACCCACGCAACGCTCGGGGTCAACAAGGATAAATGGACTTTCTACGGACATGACATTCACCTCCTTCGTAAAGGGATTCTTCCATCTATCATCAAAAAAACCGGGATTTGTCTGCCGGTATTCGTTGCCGGCGCTACACGTCACTCACCCCGGTTTCTTAAAAATATTTGCGATTCAGATGGTGTGTCGCCTCTGTCGAAATTCCGCTTAGTCATGGATGAGATAAGCATTTTTTTATCTCAAATCTGCCACAAATAGTCAACCAGGGATTAAGGAATCGAAACCGCCTTGTCAGCTGCTTCAAAAAGTATTTAGCATTATATTAGGCGGTCAGCCGATCGAAGTCTCCGGGCCCACCATGCTAAAATTAGTCATGATTTCAATAAGATGTCTATCAAATTTCCATTGACAGCGCATAGTTCTTCAGATAACTTAAGACCTGATTGCACCAAGATGATCGTGCTCTGTTTTCGGATAACACCCTCCGGCAGCGGCTGCGGTCCATGATGGCGCCGGCAAGATGATTGAACCGGCCATTTTCAAATATCGACAACCAAAGGATTCACTCCATGCAAGTATTGACGCTATTTGAAACCATATCAACCCGTTCCACCGATGGTAAAGGATACCGCATCCAGCATCCGCACACCGATCGATGGATTAAGATCCCGGCTGCGGATCTTTCCGGTATTCTGGATCTTGTTCCCACAGAAATCATTTCTGCATATCAGGCGTCTCCGGCGCAAGCTCCCCGGATGGCTTTTATCGATGCGGTGCTGGCGGCACGGCTGAACAAACGTTTGCTTTCTATGTGGATCCAAAAAGGAGGAACTGTTTCTCTTCCAGCGGAAAAACTCGATCCTCCAAGAGGGTATTACTATCCGGAAAAAGGTGAAACGGCCTATTTTCAGGCCCATGGCCAAATTTCAGTGGATCCGGATCTGATGGTTCCAATCCCTAACCCGAGTGCTAAACTTTTGGAAAAACTGGATGCGGCCATGCGGCAATATGCCGACGATCCCTTTACGACGTTTGCCATCATCGGCCATGGGGTGTTCACCTATCTTGTTCAGGCCAAACGGCTAAACGGTCAAAAATATCTGTTCGGCAAACTCATCCATCAAGGCTCTCAACCGGTGGAGATGACTCATTGGGCTCGAGTCTCCGGCTGGGACTCGGGTACGCTCATCAAACGATCCGGTATTGACCCCAAGCAGCTTTAACCCTGCAGTTGCATAAAAAACATGACAAGGTATAGAAAAAAGAATGATAACAGTGCATTTGAATACGTTTAGGCATGGTTCGCTAATAAACTTTTTATGACTTCTAAAACAAAGAAAAAATCTGTCATGTTTTTTTACCCGGAGGGAAAGCTGAAGATGCCCCATCTCCTTCGTTGCCAAGGGCTCGCAGTAAAATATTACGGCTTCGCCCTTGGGCGCCTTGGATCTGGGACATCCTCAGCTTTTGCAACAACAGGGTTAACCCTCATTTTATGGAAGAATCCTGTTTAGACGGGGTGCTTTTCCAGAAACCTCAAAATCGCATCTTCATAGCCCGGTGCAGTACTCGATCCGCTATGGTTTGCCCCCTGACCGATGAAAAGATCCGAGGATTCGGGGTGAAGCGCTTTTTTCAGGGTTAGTGCAAAAGAAAGGGGAAATCGTCTATCCTTTTCCCCATGGATGAGCATGATCGGCATTTTCAGCTCCGGAGCCAGCCGGGCCGGGCTCAGCTTTTCGAGCCTGCCTCTGTAATAAAGGTTCATCCAAAAAAGAATCATGTGCCCGAAAAGGAATCTGAAAGGGCGGCCATACCAGTTAAAAAGGCTCATGAGCATCTCCCCTGTATAAGGATAAGAACCTTCCAGAAAAAGCAGTTTCACCCTCTCCGGATTCCGCCAAGCCGCGATGGCGGCACCTCCTGAGCCGACGGAATGACCGTAGAGGATAACCGGATAACCGATCCAAAAAAGGACCGACTCGATGTCTTCTGCAAACCGGAGTGCGTTCATCCCTCTCTGGGAGTTGGATTCTCCGTGGTCACGGGCGCTGTGAATGACGGTGGTGTAATCCCACTTTCCGAAAATTCTGGCCCGGGAAACCATCCGATCCCGGTTTCGGCTCCACCCGTGGGCAAATACCACAATCCCTTTGGAGCGGCCTTTCGGTTCGATACGCCAGGCTTCTAAGGATTTTCCGTTGACCGTGGGAATCCGTACATCAGACACATGCCCCCAGTCCGGCCGATCTTTGACAGGTTTTCGGGGATATTCGTGGATCATATAGGCAAAAAAAAGCGTCACAAGCAGATAGGCGGTAAGAACTACCAGTATAAGCACGATCATCGGCAGCAAAACCTCTTATAAGAGGATCAACCATGGCGATTATATCCGGACGGATTCGGCATGGGGTGATTTTCGAGGTAACCCAATGTATTCGGTGCGGATTCAGATACTGTATCGAATGGCACTTGTCAAATAAGCATAATTCATCTAAAGAATCACAAAAGGTTAGGTGATTTTGATCTGCGATGGTTTGTGAATCGGAATAAAACTGAACATTATTTTTCAAAAAATATACAGATCATGCCTGAAGATATCTACGAAAAGCTGGCGCGGCATCTGGACGATTTGCCTGCAGGCTTTCCTCGCACCCAAGCGGCTGCGGAAATGCGCATCCTCCGACGTCTGTTTACTCCCGAAGATACAAATATAGCGCTTCATCTCACCTTGATCCCGGAAGAGCCCCGGGTGATCGCCCGGAGGGTCGGCATTTCGGTTGAAGAAGCATCCGCCCGTCTTTCGGATATGGAAAAACGAGGGCTTGTCTATGGCCATCACCGCGAAGGACAGCCGGCCCGATACCGGGCGCAGCAGTTCGTCATCGGCTTCTGGGAAGGACAGGTTAACCGGCTGAATCGGGACCTTATTAAAGATTTCGAGGCGTACCTTCCGGATTTCGTCGATTACGAACTATGGCGAAAAGCACCTCAGCTCCGAACGATCCCTGTGGAAAAAAGCCTGAATACCGAAAATAAAGTCATGCCTTATGAACAGGCCGCTGAACTGATTCGCACTCAGAAGATATTTGCCGTGAGCAACTGTATTTGTCGTCAGGAGATGCGTGTCCTGGGGAACGGATGCGAAAAACCGGAGGAAAGCTGTCTTTCCTTCGGGACTGCCGCTCGATCCGTAGTGTATAATAACCGAGGCCGATATATCGACAAGGAAGAAACTCTATCCATTCTGGAACGGGCTGAAACCGCGGGTCTGATATTACAGCCTGCCAATGCCAAGGAGGCGCTTTGGATTTGCACCTGCTGTGGCTGCTGCTGCGGTGTGCTCAGGAGCTTGAAGTGCCACCCCAAGCCGGGAACCCTGATCTCGAGTGCGTTTTTGACGAGTCTCGATCCGACCGTCTGTGAAGCATGCGGCGTATGCATAGATCGTTGCCAAATGGATGCGATTTCTCTTAAGGGCGACGTTGTCGTCCTCGATTCCGATCGATGTATCGGTTGCGGCCTTTGCGTGAGCAGTTGCCCTACAGGCGCTTTGTCCCTGGTACGAAAACCCGAGTCTGATCTTCCGGATGTGCCTGACACGATCGTGGAGAGCTACATTCGATTGGGAAGGATCCGAGGGAAGCTGGGGACGGGAAAACTCTTTCGCATGCAGGTCAAATCCAAGTTGGATCGGTTGCTCGTACTGTTTGAGACATCCACAAAATGGAAAGGAGACAGAATATGAGCTTTAAGGTGATAAAAAAGATCCTGGTATTTCTTGTCATCGTTTTTGTTGCAGGCTGTGCCGTGAAAAGGCCGGAGACTGCGCCCCAGACGGTCGACACAACTCTAGCGGTTACACCAACATCCAAACCGGAAGAAATCCAGGAAATAGTAAAAGTGACGACCAGTCGGCTGAATATGCGTGCTGAAAGTAACACCAAAAGCCTCATTACGGGAGTCCTGATAAAAGACGAACCTCTTACAGTTCTTAGCCGAGAGGGGGATTGGGTAAAAGTGCAAACAGACTCCGGAAAGCAGGGCTGGGTAGCAGAGCGTTATATAACCACGGTTGGGAAAAGATCTGATATCGCAAAACCCGTGCAACGAACTCCTTCCTCCCCTGTCCAGGTTCCTGAAGCCACACCTGCTCCAGTGATCAGTAAGTCCTCAGGCTCCCCTGCATCTCCGAACTCCTTGAGAGTAAATCTCGAAGGAATTTGGGCGGCTCATGCCAAAGCTTATCGTGCGGGAGATTTGCAGGCCGTTAAAGCAACAACTTCCTCGCATAGCTACGCCATGATGGTAAACGCCTTGTCCAGTGCCGGGAGGGAGTTGACACCTGACAATATGAAGTCCATGGCCGAATCTCTCCCGGATCTGTCTGCCTGCCGATTTGTCAAGATCCTTCGTGAGGGACCGACTGCGGGTATGGTATATATCGATAAAAATGGCGTCGATAGCACTCCCAATATGCCAGCTTCGGTGAATTTCATTTTCATCAAGTTTGTTGAAGAAGCTTCCGGTTGGAAAGTGGATGGTATCATGAATGTCGGACGTCCCAAATATCAGAAAAATGGAAGTGCAACCCAATTTGATCTATCCGATGTTCCTGAAGATCTGGCGATAGACGGTAAAATTCATACGGCACCGGAACCGATTTCAAAGCCGAAGCTCTATGGTGTAATCGACATTTCTTCAACCGGATACAGAACTGAAGTAACCGTCAACAACAGCAAACAAAGAATCGTGGAAGACGTCAATTCATCGGGGCATATCCAAGGGGGCCTGAAGAAAGGGAAAAACCGCATAGAAATCGTTTTTACACAGATTGAAGGCAAGGACTCGACCTTTGAGCCATCCGTTAGAATTCGTTATCTAACAGCCGCAAAACAGGAGAAGGAGGCTTTTGTATTCAAACCTGATAAAGATATCAAAGGCCGACACATCTTCACTTTTACGATCGATGATTAGGGTGATTTCGCATCAAACAAGATGCGTGAAAAGAGCATTGATTTTGCGATTGGTTTTCTGGTTGAAAAAAAACGCTACCGCAGACTTTAAAACCAAGAATAAGAAAGGAAACGGACGTCATCCGGAATTTTTTCAATGGAAAAAGATAACCCCACAACCTTCCATTAATAGATGAGGGTTGTGGGGTTTGAATCATCATCAGGGTTCAGGCATTAAAGCCTGTCCCATGTTCCCCGTTTGCCATGGATGACATTCCCAAAGAAGCGGTATTCAATAAAGCTTAAATCATTGAAGGGCTTATTCTCCTGTAAGGCTGGTGTCATCTCCGATTCCGTTGAGAACGTTCACGATCCGTTGACACAGAAGCGGGGCGACCCGTTGAGCGAACGCCGCAGTTGGATGGGCATCGTCCGGACTTGAGGCATATTCAGAGCGCAGATACAATCCGCCCTCCGTTTCCAGTTCATAAAAATCCCAGACGTAAATATTGTCGCCCCGTTCATTCCAAACGTTCTTCACCCAATCAAAAAAGATGCGGGTACGAGTGGCCATCTCCACATCGATGAGGCCCTCGACTTGCACTGCTCCCGTCCAGATAATAAAACGGGTATTCGGAAATTCACGCAGTTTGGCTTTCAGAGCATTATACTGCAAGTAGTAGTTTTCAAGCCGTCTCTCCTCGGATGCAACATTTGGAGCGCCGGTATCTGCCTCGATCTCGCTGACTGGAAAACAGTGTTTGAAAACAATCACATGATATTGTGCGGTCAGCATTTCGAGTGTGGCATCGCCAGGGACGCCGTAATTCACCCAAATGTTCCAGTAGTCATACGGGTAATTTCCTTCTACGGCTCCAGGGAACCATTGTTCCGTGATGGAATGTTGCGGGGCGTTCTGCGCAAACCATGCCGGAACTCCTCCATTCCAGATAACCCCCCCTGTGCTATGATGGAGTAAAATAATACTCGATGCATTACTAGGTGCGACCGGATCATCACCTCCGGAACTGCTACATCCTGCATGGACAAAAATAGAGATCACACCGATCAGGATCACTACGGATAACTTTGTGGGCGTGTTCATGTCTGTTCCTCCTTTTAATTGGTTTTTTTCCCTTTCGCTCCGTACGCTGAAAAGGGGAATCGGAAGAAGACGGCTTATTGAAGTTCGAGAGTTAGAGTTCAATCGATATCGCTAATAACCGGATAAAACGCGCTCACTCACTTGGAAAATACCCCTTTCCACTCCTAAAAATTCCAATCTTTTGATGTTTACTGTCGATAACTTCATAAATTTGTGCATCAAGTCTTCGCAGTTGCCAGCCATTATTACTACAAAATTCCTTCCTGAATTCCCAATATCTCATTTCTTCCGTGCCTTTCAAAATACCTGCTTTGGTTCCGGAAGCCCCTCGTTTGGTTTTTTTAGTTTCCATAGGTTTCCTTTCTGTCTGAAAAGGTATCAAATGAATAATGCTCATTTTTACTCCAGATCTCAATCAATGAAAAGGATTTTTTCGATTAACAACCGGGTTTACTTTTTTATATTTTCTTTGAATTGTACTTCAAAAAGCATCGGCCAAAGTTTGCCGGTGACAAAAAGCCGGTCATTTTTCTCATCATAGGCAATACCGTTGAGGACCGCTTCCGGATCTTCGGGTTGATTCTTTTGAATGATCTCGGATAAATCATATCGCGCAACAACCCTTCCCGTTTCCGGGGATATCTTAATGATATGATCGGTGTACCAGATATTTGCATAAATATATCCTTTGACAAACTCGAGTTCGTTGATCTTTTCGATCTCGTAATCCGCCTCAAAGACGCGAATCCGGCGCACCTCCTTGAACGAAGCCGGGTCGAAGTACCGTAGAACACTCGAACCGTCGCTCAGGATCAAATGTTTTCCGTCATCGGTCAGACCCCAACCTTGGCCGGTATATCGAAACGTGCCTTCTTTCATAAGAGTTTTAATATCGTAGATGAATCCGATGCCGGAATGCCATGTCAACTGGTAGATTTTTCCATTGAATGCAGTGATCCCCTCACCGAAACAGGCCTTGGACAGATTCGCCTGCAGCAGCACAGCTCCTGTTTCGAGGTCGATCTTTCTCAAGACGGATTTCCCCTTTCCTCCGGTCCCCTCGTAAAGATACCCTTTCTCGAATATCAGTCCCTGGGTGAATGCCGAAGGATCGTGGGGAAAGACATGAAGTACATGAACCCCGGCAAGATCCTCAGCCAGAGTCGTTTTCGGGTGATAAAAAAGAAATGCAAAAATTGCTAATAGAAAGAATCCCAGCGTTCGAAGCAACGTCCAAGTTGCGGAAAGTACGGTAATATCCGTGGCTTGTGTGAAGAATGGCATTACTCGTTCGAATCTTCCAGAAACACCCTCCCGTCCCCCGGGTAGGTTATCCGTTCATTTTCGGGTGTGGGTTGTGTCACGATGGGTCGTTTTCCCAAAACCGGATCCGGACCTTCTTTTGCCGCCTCGGTGGGAACCTTGTCTTTCATTTTAGGCGTTTTTCTCAAATCCACAACGGAGACTGGGGCGCTGAACTCAATAGGGATATGGTTGGGATCGAAGGCATAGACGGAATGGATGAAGCCATGGTCGATGACTTCGGAAACCCATTCCCCGGCAGCTTCGATACGATCCTTGATCTCCCAAAGGTCGTCATCACTTCCCACTTCAAAGGATATATGATCGAAGGCAAACGGGCCGGATACCGGGACCCCGTGGTCCTTTTCAGGAATCTTTTCCACCTCTTTCCATTCGAAAAAGGCGATCATGTCATGTTCGCTGATTTCGAAAAAATAATGCCGGTACCCGGGCTTGCCCATCCCGGCCACCAGGCGCATTCCCAAAAGATCCCTCCAGAACCGTATGGTGGCATCCATATCCGGAGTAGCCATTGCCAAATGATTGATGCCTTTGTATTTTACCATGATATCTCTTTTTGCATTCGGTACCTACCAACTTTGAAGGGCTGTTTGGGCTTATCGTTCAGGTACAAAGGCCTTGTACAGGGTCGCATCCCCCTTAATGCGATACCCTGAAAAGTTTGCCGGAATCAGGAAAGAATCGCCCTGCCGAAACGACATGCGTCTTGTTTCTGTCTTTGTCGTGATTGCCCCTGAACCTTCGACGCAAAGGAGAATTTCGATGCTTTTTCGATCTTGGCTCAAGAATTCCCTTTCCGGTGAGACGGTGATTTTGGAAAGGGAAAAGGCTTCTGTAGGTGTATCAAACCGCATTTCGCATAATCCGGTCGGTATGGGTCTGATAATGGTTGCCGCATATTCATCAAATTTAAGGATATCCATGAGCCCATTCAGATCCACGTATTTCCGGGTCAGCCCGCCTCGGAACACATTATCGGAATTGGCCATCAGTTCGACACCGTCGCCTTCGAGGTACGCATGGAGGATCCCTTCGGAAAGAAAAATCCCCTCACCGGGATTCAGTCGCAGTAGGTTTAAAAAAATGGGGGAAAGCACTCCGATATCAAACGGGAATTCCCGTGCAAGGGCCGTAATCCATTTGGCGACAGGATCCGAATCAATTTCGGGCGCTGCCAATGCAAGGGCTTCGTCAATAACATTTTTTCGAAGGGAGTCTCCCAACACCATGATGGCCTTGAAGAAGGCCTTCAAGCCCGATGGATCCGGCTGCCTTTGGAGATCCCGGAGTTCATTTTTCAGACCGCGAGAAACCAATCGATTCCCGAGTTTTAAAATATCCGTGATTCTCCGGAAACCGCAAAGGACCCAGAAAGGGCTTAAGGCGCACAAGAGCTCCGGTTTGGGATTGTCGTCTTGAAAGCTTCGGCGGGATGAACCAAGAGGGATTCCCCTCTTGTTCTCTCTTTCAAATCCTTCTTTCGCCTTCTGAGAGTTTGGGTGCGCCTGGATGGAGAGAGGTTTTTCAGCGGCCAGCACCTTAAAAAGAAAGGGCAACCGGTTGTTAAAATCCCTTGCCACATCAGTGCCGAGAATAGATTCCGGGTTCTCGACAATCAAATCGGCCAGGGAAACCTGCACATCTTGCACCTGGACCATAGACGGCGCCTTTGGATGGGCGCCCATCCAAAGCTCTGCCTGGGGTTCAGGGGAAGGCTCAGGTGCCCCCAAGAGACGCGCAATGGCGGTATGGGACCCCCAGGAATAGTTCATGATGCGGTTTTTCATGCGCCATGGCGTATCCAAGGGGTTACTCCAGGGGGCGAAAAGGGATTATTTACCTCGAACCTGAAGCTTTTGCCCGGGGTAAATCCGCCCCTCGGACAGTTTGTTGAGCTGCTTCAGTTCATCGGGATTCATTGCATACTTCCGGCTGATGCTGAACAAGGTATCACCAGGCTGGACGATATGAAAGGTAGTTTCCCCCTGCGGGGGTTGAACGGTTTTTTTATCTGTGGCCCCTTTTGAAGGCTCCTCTTTTTTGGCCGGGGTTTTCAGCGATGTCAGTCTTTCTTCCATCTGTTTGGTAACCATCGAAAGGGAGGCTTCCACCCGATCCAGACGGCTCTTCATTTGCACGTTGGCATTATCCGGAGTTTCTTGAGAGATGACACCCTTTCCCATCTCTTCGACATGGCCGACGCGTTCCGTGAGGCGGGATACTTTTTCTTCGAGGGAGGCAATCTTTTTTTCCGTTTCGGCTTTTTTGGAGTTGGGGATGAACAAGATGAACAAAACCACCAGGGCGAGGACCACCAAGGCGATCAAGCCGCCGGGCATCTCCTCAGGAAGCTTGAACCACTTGGGCCGGTTTTTTTCTTTCCGAAAAAAGAGCGGGTCGCTTTCCTTTTGAATCTCCCCCTTTTCAGGTTCGATTCGAATCTGGCTCATCCGTTCATCTTCATCCCAAGGCATTGCTTATCCTCCATTATCTTGCTATTTAAGTGGGGGTCATCAAACCTATTTTTAAATTTTATAGTCGATAATCGGTTTCATATCAAGACCTATATATTTGAATGGGTCCAACTCCCTGTTAAAGGATTGAAAAATGTCCCGACGATCACATGAATTTGCCGAAAGCTATGAGGGTCTTGTGGGTTTCGGCCTGGACCGAAAAACCGACGAACACGCCCTTGCTTATTATCTCCAGGCGTTTTCAGACGACAACCTTTTGCGCGTCATTCTTCCACGAATGGCCGACACCGAATTGAATGACCTGTTCTCCAAACTGTCGGATCTTTTAAAAATTCATTTGAGCGAACCGGAATATCACCAATTTTTTCTAAAAGATTTCTGAGCGGCGGGAACAGAAGCTGGGGATATTTTGGAATTTTCCAAAACAAGCCATGTCATGTCTGCTTATCCTTCAGTCGCGCCGAAACGTCCCTGAAAATACTAAGATTTCCCTCCAGCATTTTTCCGGTCATCAGATCCTGCATGGCGCCTTCATAACTGTCGGTATCGATACCCGGTATCAATCGATATGCGTCCAGGGCTCCCAGAATGACGATGTTTTGCATCCGGGCATCCGGCAGGTTCGGCCAATCGACCCGTATTTCTCGAATCCCCCGGCTTCGGCACAGCTCGGCGATGGTCTCTTTTCCGACTTCCGATGCTTTCTTCAGTCTCACATCGAGAGGTTGCCAAACGGCATCATAATAAACCAAGGCTCCCCGGTCTTTAAGAACGGCTTGTATACCCCTGAGCGCTTCATGCCGTTCCAAGGCCACAACCAGATCCGCACATCCGGCGGGAATCAACGGAGAAAAAACGCTATCGCCCATTCGCAACTGGGAGATGACAACGCCGCCTCGCTGGGCCAGCCCGTGGGTATCCACGCTGATGACATGAAATCCCGCGCGGTCCGCCGCCCGGATTAATATCTCACTGAGCAACCCGATTCCCTGACCACCGACACCAGTCAGATAGACGTTGAATTCGTCCATATCAAGCTCTCTCCTTTACGGGCGAAATCGCCTTGGCCGGGCAGGTCTGAACGCAAGACCCGTCCCCAATGCAAAGATCCGGGTTGACTTCAACACTCCCGTCTTTCATCCTGGTGAAGGTGGGACACCCGAATACCGCGACGCAATCATAAATCCTTCGACAGATATTTTTATCGATATCAACCCGTCGGGTTTGATATCCCGGCTTTTTTCTCTGTTCCCGGTTAAATTTAAGCATGCAGGGATGCCGGGCGATGACTACGCTCAATCCGTCGATGGCCAGGGCCTGCTTTACCAGGTCGGTGAGTTTATCCTGCAGATAGGTGTCCGCTTCGAAGATGTGTTTCACCCCGATCCCTTCCAGGAGGCTTCGCACCGGAATGCGATCCGTGGGCTGATTGACATTTCTTCCCACGCCGGGATGATCCTGGTGGCCGGTCATGGCGGTGGTCCCGTTTTCCATGATGATCAAGGTGATGTTGTGTCGGTTGAAGACAGCATTGATGATCCCCGGAAGGCCGGCATGGAAAAAGGTCGAATCGCCCAAAAACACGACAACCTTTCGGGTGCCGTTGAAAAGCGCCATACCGGAGCCGATGGCCGTTGAAGCACCCATGCACATCAACAGCTCACCGACCTCATATGGTGGGAGAAAGCCAAGAGTGTGACAGCCGATATCGGCCACGGTGATATCGGTCTTCTGCAGCGCCTTCTTGATGGCAAAAAAGGCGCTGCGATGGCCGCATCCGGGACACATTTGGGGTGGCCGTGATGGAATATGGACTTCTTTTCTGAATTCTTTTTCAGTGTCGAGGAAAAGATCGGGCCAGGTTTTTTTCAACACGGAAAATACCTTATCCGCCGTGTATTCCCCGATCCACTCCTCCCGGTCTGTCTTTCCGATGATCCTTGTCTGAACCCTTTGGTCGAATGCCAAGCTCTTGATCTCTTTTTCGATGATGTCATCCAACTCTTCCACCACTTTGACTTCCTGATGATCTTTTAAAAAGTCCAGGATCCGCTTTCGAGGAAGCGGATGGACGGTACCCAGTTTCAGGATATCCGGTTTTTGAGTCAGGTGTTTGGTGACCTCCATCACGGACAAAAAAGGGAGTCCCGCGGTGAGGATCCCCCGACTCTTGTCTCCGTTGTCGATCAGCGTGTTCAGCGGGGAGTTGTTGCCCTCCGCCTCCACGGCATCCAACCGTTCGAGGGCTCTGCGTTTCATAGGAAATACTTCGGCGGTAAGGGGAATATAGGGGCCGTTTTTTTTATCGAATCGCGGTGTGTGGTCCCAAGGCATCGGCTTCCAGGCTTCGAAGGAAATCCGTTCCTTGGCGTGGCACACATGGGTGGTCAGCCGAAGGATAACCGGCATATGGTGCTTTATGGCAAGTGCAGCGGCTTCTTTATAAAACCGATAGGCTTCCGCCGGAGAAGCGGGTTCTAACACGGGTGTGTAGCTCATCCGGGCATAATGCCGGTTGTCCTGCTCGTTTTGGGAGGAATTAGCGCCTGGGTCATCCCCCAATATCAGGACCATGCCGCCGATAATGTTCATGAGGGGCAGTTGAACAAAGGTATCTGAGGCCACGTTGAGCCCCACACTCTTAAAAAAAGTAGTAGACAGATGACCGTTAACCGCAGCGCCGTAAGCGATTTCGGTGGCGACTTTTTCGTTGGTGGAAAATTCAAAGTAAAAAGGGCGCTTTTCCGCAGCAATGGCCGTAATAGCCTCGGCGATCTCCGGTGTCGGTGAACCGGGATACGATGCCACCACACGGGTTCCGGCTTCGACCATAGCACGCACCAGTGCATGGTTTCCCATCATAATCGCAGAAAACGGTTCCTCGGATAATAGCTGTTCTCCCAGCCGTTTCATATCATTTCCCTCAATGTGTTGTTTGAACCGCAACGGCGAATGGATTCCCCTTCATGCTGTGGCGGGTCAGATCTTGCCGGACCGGCCATCGTCGCACGGTTCATCCGTTTCGTCGAACCGAGAGTGTTCGGCAGTGCTTGAGACCGTACAGCTATTCATAGGGGGCATTTTTTCCATGGGGGTGTTGCAGCATTCGGGACCGCCTTCGGATGCGGTGTCGACTTCTTTTTTTCCCCCACAAGATTTACACATATAGGTTACCTTTTCGCTCATGTTTTTATTCCTTTCTTCCAAATGGCATGCTCTTATGACCAGAAGTGCCCATCTTTCAGAGAGTGACGGATTTAAAAATAGGTAGTTCAAGGGCTCAACGGTTCGGGGGGTTAAGCGAAATGCTTTTCTTAACAGCCGATATGACCCCATATTGGCCGCGTCCCCTTGCCTTGGAAAGAACAATAAGGGGAATCCGGTTTCGTGTCAACCCTGCAGTTGCATTAAAAAAACATGACAAGGTGTAGAAAAAAAGAATGATAACAGGGCATTTGAATACGTTTAGGCATGGTTCGCGAATAGACTTTTAGTGACTTCTAAAACGAAGAAGAAATTTGTCATGTTTTTTACCCGGAGGGAAAGCCGAAGATGCCCCATCTCCTTCGTTGCCAAGGGCTCGCAGTAAAATACTACGGCTTCGCCCTTGGACGCCTTGGATCTGGGACATCCTCGGCTTTTGCAACAACAGGGTCAACTATCCCAGGAGTTTGAGGTTGCCTAAGCTTTCGGATTGCGTTATGAAACGGCATCCGAAAGAATTGGGTCAAACTGCATCATAAAGGATTTTTCCATGCGTATCTTGATCACCGGAGGTGCCGGTTTTATTGGTTCTCATCTTGCGGAAGCCTGCCTGGAAAGGGGGGATGACGTCTATATCATCGATGACCTGTCCACCGGCTCCCTTGATAATATCCGAGAATTCGAAAAGAATTCCCACTACCAGGGTCGTTTCTTCGTATGTATCGAGTCTATCCTGAATCGGGACGCCCTTCTGGAACTGACCGGAACTTGTGATGTCGTCTTTCATCTGGCAGCCGCCGTGGGGGTACGATATATCCTCGAGCACCCCCTTGAATCGATCCGGACCAATATCCAGGGCACGGAAATGGTCTTGGATATCTGTTCCAAGTTTAAGAAAAAAGTCCTCATCGCATCTTCGTCGGAGGTCTACGGGAAACATTTGCACGCCCCCTTGGTGGAATCGGACAATATCATCTACGGGCCGAGCAGCAAATTCCGATGGAGCTACGCCGCCACAAAACTTATGGACGAATTCACCGCCCTGGCCTACTATCGAACCAACAGGTTGCCCGTAATCATCGCCCGGTTATTTAACACGGTGGGCCCCAGGCAGACCGGAGCCTATGGAATGGTTATCCCCAGATTCGTCTCCCAGGCTCTTAAAAATGAGCCCTTGACGGTTTATGGGGACGGAAAGCAGTCCCGGACGTTTACGTATGTCAAGGACGTTGTCCAGGCCTTGATGGCCCTGATGGACAGTGAGGCTGCACTGGGAGAAGTGTTCAACATTGGGGGTACGGAGGAGATCACCATCCTGGACCTTGCAAAAAGAATCATTCAGGCCACCGGATCACTCTCCCCCATCACTTTGATCCCCTATGAAGACGCCTTTGAAAAAGACTTCGAGGACATGCAGCGCCGGGTCCCGGGAATCGAAAAAATCAAACGTTCCGTAGGGTTCGAGCCGAAAACGGATCTCGATACGATTCTAAAACATGTAATCGATTTCTTGCGATCCACTCACTGTCGAGCGTCTCTTGAATCCTGAATTCTCGTAGGAACTGACCGACCTGAAATTCGGCGGTTTCAAAACTTACAGCTTATACCGCTCTTCCACGATGCGTTCCACCTCTTCCTCGGTGGGCATGGTGTCCCGGTATCCGGCCATGTACTGGTTCCGCAGCCAGCGGAAGAGGCTGACGGTTTCATTGATCCGGACGATCTCCGGGATGTCCCCGCTCTTCACCGCCTTGATGTGCGGGTTGTACTGGCCCAACATGCTGACCACGTCGTAGAAGGTGGCGGCGTCCCGCTTGACTCCCCGTTTAAAGGACTTGCCCTCCTTGGGATAAATTTCATCCGGGGACGGGTTGGCTGAAATGTCGATGCGCTGGAAGGGTCTCCGCACCGCCACCTGCCATTTCCGCGACTCCACCATCATCCGGGAGATGAGCGGCCCGGCCCAGTCATGGGTGATGTGCCCCGTGGGGCAGGTAGAGAAGAACTCCACTAGGGACGGGCCGTTATAGGCGATGGCCTCCTTGAGAATCTTGATGGCGTAGAAAGGGTTGTCAATGGACAGCTTGGTAGCGTAGACGTGCGAGATAGCCATGGCCTGGCTGATGATTCTCCGGTGCAGAGTAGTTTTGCCGGCGTATTTCTTGCCGATGGGTGAGGTGGACCGGTCGCAGCCGAAGCGGGTGGCCCCGGACTTCTGCATACCGGTGTTCATGTAACCTTCATTGTTAAGGATCACCCAGGTGATGTCGTAGTTTTCCCCCAGGGCGTGATTGAATGGGCCGTTGCCGATGTCGTATATAGCCCCGTCACCGGCGAAGACGATGATCTTGGTGAGCACGCTATTGTAGGAGTTCTGATGGGCCTGGTCCAGGTTGAACTTGGCCCCCAGGGCCGCGGCCGAGGCGGTTCCGAAGCCATAGTGGCCTGCCGGGTAAATCCGGGTGTTGAAGGGGTTGACCAGTTCCGAGACCTGGTCGCAGCCCGTGGCGTTGATGGTATAAATGTTGAAGCCGTGGTCCAGCATGTGCTCGATGGCCCGCTTGTTCCGGTCCGAGAGGATCTTGATGCCCTGGTAGAAGGTGGCGATCCCCTGGGGGTTGTTGCGCAGGGACTCGGCGGCGAAGAAGGTCAGCAGGTTGATGACCCCCTCGCTACAGCCCGGACACAGGGTGTGTTTGCCGGGGTAGAGCTTGGAAAAGACAAAGAGTACCTGGTGGTTGAGGGACATCTGCCCCACGTAAGGGGCGGCACCAACGGTATTGTCCCAGGCCCGGCATTCTTCCGGCAGGAAATCCTCGTCTTTTAATTCATTCTTGGGCATCATCTTCAGGGCGTCGGTGGGGCAGACCTGGGCGCAGACGCCGCAGCCCTTGCAGGCGCTGGGATCGGCGTTAAGGTTTAGGGCAAAGCGCTCCCAGGGAATACCCTTGGGCGGTTTTTTAAATTTTTTAAAGTAACGCGCCGCACTGTCCACCGGTCGGTCGGTGATGGTGGAGATCAGGGCCGAATCAGGGCAGGAGGCGGTGCAGAGGCCGCAGGCGATGCACTTGGAGGCATCATAGACCGGCAACTGGGCGCCGATATAGCTCATGTCCCGGTAGCGGCTGGTGCCTGCCGGGACAATGGGCAGGAAGCGGTCCCAGGGAACTCTCCTGCCTTCCAGGATGGGTTTGACCATTTCTTCGTAGAAAACTTCCTGGTACTGGGGGATCAGATTCACCGGCTTGATGGTGCCCATCTGATCCTTTTCCGTCAGGAGCACCGGCAGCCCCGCGGTCCTGGGACCCTGGCCGAAGTTCTCCGGCAGCGGCGGGGTGTAAACCGGGGTGGCTGCATCCAGGGCCAGGGCCCCGGGGGCCTTTTCAGCCACATGACCGGATGATTGATCCACGCCGTATTTCAGCAGGGAGACGTTGGCCTCCAGCATCTCCTTCTTCTTGGTACCCAGCTTCTTCTCCAGAATCTTCTTGAACCGTTGCTCAAACTCCCGCTCCGAGAGGATGCCGGTCTCCTTGTTGATCAGGCCCAGGATCGCGGCCCCGGGGAGGTTCTTGTTCAGGTGTTTCATGGCCGCCTGGGTGCCCTCCAGAGTCATGAGCTTGATGCGCCGGTACTTGATCAAGGCCTGTACCTGGGCCGGGAAAGTGGCCATGATATCGTGATAGCTCTTGTCAGTATTGATCACCAGAAGGCTATTTTCCTTCAGGCCTCCTACATATTCCCTCAAGATCTGGTCGCTTAGAAATTTCTCGTTGAAAAAGGCCAGCACGTCCCGTTCGGTGAGTTCCGAGCTGTTGCGGATGGGCTGGGATGAGATCCTAAGGTTCATGAAGACAGGGGCACCCTTGCGGGCGGCGCCGTAGCGGGCCCCGGACTGGATGTATTTGCGGCCGGTGCCGCTGTCCTGAGCATAGACCAGGGCGGCGGTTTCCAGGGCGGTCTTGACGCCTTCAGCGCCCACTCCTATGAAGGTCATACCCATTTCCCGCTCCAGGTAGCCCGACAAGGGCGCAGGCCGGAGGGTCAAGGGCCCTTCGATACCCACGTAAAAATCCCGGAAGAAGCGACGCTTCTTCTCATAAAAGGACAACATGTTCTCCACCACCGCGGCGGCGTCGTACTTGTTGAAGTCCTTGCTTCCCAGGCCGTAGACCCCGTGGAACAGGGTGGGCATGTCGGTGCGGCCGTAAATCCGGTGCTCCTTTTTACCTTCCCGGCCGGCCCGCAGGGAGATCTGCAGAGACGCCTGTACGTCCGCCAGCAGCAACTGGTTGTGGGCCGTGCCGGCACGTTCCAGGACGCTGATCACCTTGGCCTTGCGCATGCCGTAGGCCAGCTCTTCATAGCAGGGCGGATTGAAGAGCACCGGCCGCACCACCCCGATCTTGTAGCCCTTGACGTCCCGGTAATAGTCCACCACGTCCTTGACCACGCCGGCGGCGGAGCCCAGGATGACCACAACCATATCGGCGTCTTCGGTGCGGTAGCACTCCACCACCTTGAGGTTGGTGCCCAGGGTCTTGTTCATGGCGTTCATGGCGACGACGAAGCCTCGTCTGAAGAAGCGGTAGGCCAGATCCTGGGCCACTTGGCCCTCCATGGTCAGGTCGGTGTCGGTGAAGGTGCCTGTCAGAGTGCCGTGCTCGAAGTTGGGCTGGTAGAGGCGGCTGGGCGGCCCGACAAAATACTCCAGGAAGGCGTTCGAGAGTTCCTTGAGGTTTTCGATGGCGTGGCTCTTGATGAAGCCGTCTCCGATGACCATGGTGGGCAGCATCACCTGTCGCAGCTCAGAGACCTTGAAGGCGATGGGCAGCAGGTCGTGCAGCTCTTGGTTGTCTTCGGAGACCAGTTGAGCCCAGCCGGCGTTGCGCACCGCGTAAAAATCGGTGTGGCCGCAGTGGATGGACAGCGACCCCTTGTTGACCTCCCGGGCCATCACCGTCATGATCACCGGCAGGCGCTTGCCGGCTACGGAGAAGAGATTCTTGGTCTTGAGGACCAGGCCCTGGGAAGAGGTGTTGTCCACATAGCGCCCACCCTGGCAGGCCATGGCCTCCACCGCGGCAATGGCCGAGAGCTCGTCGGAAGGCTGGAAATACATGAGCTCATGGTCGAACAGGTTCTTCTGGCCGTTGGCCGCCACCCGGGCGAAGTTTTCGGCGATGGGGGTGGAGGGGGTGATAGGATAGCCGCAGAGCCCATCCACTACCCGGGTCAGGACTGACAGGGCCGCCTGGTTGCCGTCCATCAAAACATCCTGGCGTTTGCGCATGTTCTCCAGGAGTTTCTCCGGAATGGTGCTCAAGTCGTAATTAAAGAGTTCTGCCGCGTCGAAGCGTTCCCATTCGGTCTGCCAGTCGATGGGGATGATCCGCTCCTTTTTGACTTGTCGCAGCTTGTGGTAGGGGAGTTGCCGACGCAGGGTGTCGATCTCGTTACTGGGTCTCATGAGGTCATCTCCTTAAAAAGAATCTGATAAAACCTTTTCTCAAAAATTTTAATCAATGGCAATTAAAAATCAATCAATCTCTAATGTTCTTGACAATTACCCAAATTTATCAGTATCAAGTGTTCACCCTTTATTGAAGCTCGTTTTAGCATTGAGGCCCTGACTTCAACTTATTTGAGTCGCAAAAACATTGTGCGTCGACTCGAACACTCAATTCATTTTTCATGTTGAATTCAAAAGCGTTTCCTGAAATTGGACGTTTTATCTTCTTCAGGTGAAATGGAAAGATGAAGACGCGACCACTCAAGACCGTTTTATCTGCCGTGATTCTTTTGTTTCTAAGCGTTCGGGTTTATGCGGAGTATCCCGCATCCTTGATTTCCGTAGAAGCTAGTATTGATCAGCGGCCGGGATTCGGGATTTTTGACTCCTCCCATACCACCGTCTATTTTCAGGACGGCGTCCCATCGCAGAGGGTATTGGAAATCGGGACCTTTTTCGACGTTGCGCATGCAATTGTTGGGACGGACTTGGCCTATCCGAATATCCGACCGCGGATCTATGTCTACAGATCCATGGAAGACCTCTCCAATGACCTCGTGGATTATTGGGGTTATCCCGAATGGATCCGCACCTATCGCGTGATTCCCCGGATGAACGCCGATTATGAAATGTGGGTGCCGCCGGGTCGGGGCGCCGACTTCATCGGCCATGAGTACAGCCATCGCATCATTGAACAGATCGCCGGCTTGAATTCGCAGGTCAACTACAAGTGGTTTGATGAAGGATTAGCGACGGAGGAAGGGATTCGAACGCTGTCGAGCATCTCCCCCGCCGACGCCGCTTCATTGAGGTCTTATTACCGAAAAGCCACGAAAGAGGCCTTGCAGTCGGGCACTTATATTTCCTTGAACCAACTCACCACAGAAGCACAGTGGCAGCAATGGATGCAAACCCCTTATGTCCACTACATTTATTACCAGACTGCAGCGGCTATGGAATACATGGTCACCGGCGTTGGGATGCCTGTGATGCAATCGATGCTCATTCAAATCGGCCAGGGAAACCCTTTTTCGGTCGCTTTCGAGACGGTGTCCGGAAAATCCATTGATCAGTTCGAAGCTGAATTTTTAGCCTGGCTTCCGACGGCACCCTAAACACATCAAAGGAGCGGCAAAATGAAAAAATGGCCGAATCTGATTTATATGATCCCCTTTTTAATTTTGTCTCTTTCCGGAAATGGGTCTGAAGCGTTCGGCGCTTAAGACACTCTCACCATCGAGACCGAAGGGGATGTCGGTGACAATCCTTCACTGGCGCTGGATGCCGCGGGAAATCCGCACATCAGCTATTACGACAGCATTAACGGAGATTTAAGATATGCCGCTTGGACGGGATCGATGTGGAGCATCTCGGTCGTGGACAGTGCAATGGATGTCGGATGGGACACTTCGTTGGTTTTGGACGGAGCCGACCATCCCCATATCAGCTATAACAGCGAAAGCGAGAAGATACTCAAATACGCATATTGGAATGGAAGTGCTTGGATAATTCAAAAGGTTGCAGACTTACCGGATGTGGGATGGGGAACCTCCATTGCGCTGTTTCAAGGAGCGATTCCGTACATCGCATTTCATGACGAACCGAGCTATGATTTGAAACTCGCTATTTGGCGATGAGCCATGTGAAACAACCAGAAAAATCCAATTTCAACCAGCTTCAATATTATGAATATCAGTTGTACTGTTTAAAAATGACATAAACTGTGATGGCAAAAACTCCGGTTGATAATCAGAGATAAGTTCAAGTGTCTGAGTATTTTTTCAAACGCATCCGGATCTTCAATAAACTCAAACACCCGCATTTTTCCCCGGCACTTGGGACAGATCAGGAGATCGACCTCATTCACCCGGTTGAATAGGGTTCCTTTCGGGAAATTCAACCGGGTAAATCTTTTGGATCAGGCACGACCAGTTTTTCCGGAACTGAGCATCGGTCAACTCCGATTGGAGCATGCAGAGGAGGATTTCATCGATCCCGGCTTTTTTGCATCTGCCACGGGAGGTGTACTAAAATAGCACTTCACACTTTCCCACCCGCAGTGGCTTAATTCGGAAAACAGCTTGCGGTCATATTGTATTTTTTTCGAATCGATCTTCATAGTTACCGCATCCGCTCGATAGCCTCACATTTGGATTGCCCCACCACTATAACCGATTGTCAACGCAATTTCTCATGAAATTCTGCCACACCTCGATGTACCCCGAGCCGCCAACGATGTCCGTGTTGTTGTGGTCTGCCCCCCTGACTTCATAGAAGTACTTCGGAGCCCTCGCTCTGTCATACAAGCGGCGGCTCATGGAAATTGGAATCGTATGATCAAACTCTCCGTGAATAAACAAGATGGGAGATCGAACCCTGTCTATGAGGGATAAGCTGTCGAACTTATATGCCTGGGTGTCCTGGTTCGGCATGAGGGGGAAATATAACTGCATCATGTCATCACTTGACGTAAAGGCGGCCTCGAGAACAACTCCAAGGCACTCTTCCCTGGCAGCAACGTCAACAGCCGGAGCAGTCCCGAGCGAGCGACCGAACAACATTATGGATGAACCCTTGAAACCCCTTTTCCTTGCGAGATACGCATAGGCCCCGCGAGCGTCGCAAATGGTACCCAGCTTCGAAATATACCCCTCACTAAGGCCGTATTCCCGGTAGTCGAAGAGAAAGACCGAAATGTGAAGGGTGTGGATAAGCCGTCCAACGCTATCCAGGCAGTGGCTTATGTTCTCGGCATTCCCGTGCAACCAGAGCAGGACCGCACTCTCATCGGCTCCGTTGATGAACCATCCATGCAGGCGCGTCCCGTCTTCAGCCTGAAAAAACACGTCCTCATAGGGTTCCAGCCGATATTCCCTCGGCGTGGCGACGAGGTGGCGATCGGGGAAAAAAACCACACCCTTGTCAGTCATGCCTCCACCTCTTTTGTCTTTCTTGCCCTGACGGCCATCCAGGTGAAACTGCCCGAAGGAGGAACTCCGTAAAACGACAGATCACCGGAACATGTTTTGTCGATCGACATTCCGCGGCGGGCGAGCTCATCGTGGATTACATGCCATTGGATATCCTGAAATCCGGACAGGATCAATCGTCCTTTCGATTCGAGCAGCCTTGCCAGGTCATCCAGATTGTCCAGGATTGCCTCGAAGGGTAGATTTGCGATGATACAATCGAAGCGACCCTGCAATGCTTCGACGGTTCCCACAAACCAATGCGCCTTCCCCACCAACCGATTCCTTTGTGCATTCTCACGCGACAAGAGAACCGCACGTGGATCAATGTCCAACCCCACCGCGACGGGAATGCCCATGGAGGCCCCTGCCAGGGCGAGAATCCCCGACCCACAGCCAACGTCGAGCAGCTTGATGCAAGCTCCCGATTCTAGAGCATGATCCAGTAGCTCGAGGCAGAGCCTTGAGGTTACGTGCCTGGGATGGAAGGCGTTTCCACTGCGAATGGTAAGATCCCTGTGCAGAAATCTCGAAAAAAGGCTGGGGTAGACACAGATTCTTAGACCGGACGGCAGCTTTATGAGCATCGGGACGATATCCCCACAGTGATTTCTCAGACTCTCATTCCTAATTCCCGATTGCCGATGGCGGCGCCGGGTACTGCCGTTGAATTTCTTGAGGCCAAACTGGAATATGCCTTCAGGCTTTCCCAGCCGCAGCGGTTTAAGTCGGATAACAGCTTGCGGTCAAGCTGCGTTTTGACCATTCAGGGTGGGGGCCTTGGTTTGACCTCCCACAGCCTCAGGTGCTTGATTGGGGTTTTTTCCAATAAGGATTGATCAGGTCCTCGAAGATGGTTATAGCCGCAGCAGCACCCTGGCCTGTGGCCGTGACGATCTGTTTGTAGCCGCCCTCCACGTCACCGGCTGAATAGATTCCTGGAATGTTGGTCCGATGGAAGGCGTCGTGCTTGATGTAGCCCTCGGCGGTGAGCTCTACGCCGGTTTTTTGGGCCAGATCTACGCAGGGCTGGTAACCCACGGCAATGAAGACCCCGCTGACCGCCATTTCGCTGGTTTTCCCGGTGACGCTGTTGATCAGCCGAACCTTTTCCACACGCTCCTTGCCGAGTATTTCCTGAACCTCGGTGTTCCAAAGGATCGCAATATGATTGGCTTCCAGCTGCTGGGTCAGTACCTCCTGGGCGCGCAGCGTATCGTGGCGGTGTACCATGGTGACATCTACGCCCATATGATGCAGGTGCAGGGCCTCGGTTACCGCTGAATTGCCGCCGCCCACCATGATCACCTTGCGACCTTTGAACAACGGGCCGTCGCAGGTGGCGCAGTAACTGACGCCGCGTCCGGAAAACTGGCGTTCACCCTGCACGCCCAGATTGCGGTGTTTAGCGCCTGTGGCCAGCAACACTCTCTTGGCGACAAATTTGCGGCGAGTGGTCAGGATTTCAAAAGGCATTCCCGGTTTGATCTCCAGCACCTCCTCGCCCTGGAAAATCTGAACGTACTGAAGGGCATGGCTGACCATGATGTCCACCAGGGTCTTACCGCCCACCTGGGTAAACCCAGGGTAGTTCTCCACGATGGGCGTCAGCGCGACCTGACCGCCCAAGACGTCCCGTTCGATCAGTGCCACCTTCAGGCCGCTGCGCACGGCATAAATACCGGCAGTCAGACCGGCAGGCCCGCCTCCGATGACCACCAGATCGGTCTCCACAAGCTGAGCCGTGCTTTCGGGAATAAAAAGCGTTTGCGGATCGAGCTTCAGCAAAGAGAGCATGAAAACTTCTTCTTGCTGTGCACCCATGCCGATGAGCACTTCGTTGGCAAAGGCCTGGGGCACGCTGTGGGCTTTGTATTGCTCGGCTAAGTCCGGGCGGCACTGGATGTCGATAATTTCAAGGCTGATCATATCCGGGCGTTCGATGGCTGCCTTGAGGCCGTTGACGACTTGCTGAGGGCAATAGGGACACGTGGGACTTACAAAAATCTTCAGATGCCGAGGCGCATCCACACGCTGCAGAACCGTCTTGGACTGGTCGCTGACACGGCTCTGGCCAAGGCCTAGCAGGATCATGGCCTCTAGAAAAGAGCGGCCCTCTTCCCCCATGGGCGCGCCCAGCCAGCGGATATTATAATGTTCCGGATCGATGAGCAGGGTCGGTGAGCTTTCCACGCGCCACTTGGTCGCCAAAGCGTGGTCCAGGTAGTGTTCCTTGATGGTGATCCGGGGGCTCAATTCCCTGAAGACCCTCACTATTTGACGGATGGCCTGCACGAATACATCGTCCTGGTCTTGGGCTACAAAGAGGTAAAGCGGAATGTCGTTGGACAGCTGGCTAAAAGTCTGACGCAGCTGCTTGAGGACAGCCTCTTCGTCATTGCGGGTCATTCCTGCGCCGGGGTTCGTTTGTATTGGCATGGATTGACTCCTTCTTTTCTTGGTATCTTAATCGGTTCCTTTGACAGCCTGCGCATCTTTATCAAGATCGAGCGTTAAGATTCTAAAAAGATTTTCTCCCTATTGCACGACGTTGTAACGCGCGTTAGGCTCCGAACTCTACCTCGTAACTGTGGTATCTGATACCGAAGATTTCTTAGAGGCGGAAAGACTTTCCAGCCGTGAGACTTTTTGTTCCAGCTCGGTAATCCTTTTTTCAACGGCATTGAACTGATTATTGCTTTTCTGTATTGATGCCTCTAACTGGTTTATTCTTGCGTCGATCAATTTTATGGCGGCCCCTATCTCTTCGGCGGGTTTGAGGGCTGTTTGTGAAGTCTTATGGTCGTTCTCGATCCTGTTAAGGCGCTCCGTGAATGCTCCTGTGGTATGCAGAATAAATAAAAAAGCCAATAGAAGTATCAAAAATCCTCCGCTAATCCCGATCAGCCAATATTTATGCCAGACCACTTGCTGAGAGGCATTGAGATCTCGGCCACTTTTTCGGTGCTCAGGTTCCAAAGTGCTTTCCGAAGGAATTATTTCTCTTGAGTCCATGGGGATTTGATCTTTATACCCCATACCGCTGAAGGAGACTTCGGCCTCAATAAAAGCGATGAATTGTTTCCTGGAATTCGTCGTGATTTGAATAATCTCACAACCAATATCTATCCTTTCATTATCTTTATTTTTCCATCTGACGATGAGTTCCAGCGGATTTTCAAATTTTACATTCCTTGTGCCGATGATTTCTATGAGAAATAGCTTTTCTCCAATTGAGACTGAGAAGTCGCTTTCCAAATATGCTTTAATCATGAACCTAAAGCCTTTTTCGCTAAAATCCAATACGGCTAAGGTCATGGTCTTTTTCCGTACATTAGGCTTATAAATGACGCAGTATACACCTTCTTCCCTTGACAAGGGAAAGCGCGTAGCCTTTCTATCCTCTATGGGATCAAGATGTTCCATGGTTTAACCTCCACCCTTCCTGCAATGCGCCGATATCCTTACTATTGAGGGGTCTGCTGATATAAAACCCTTGTACCATATCGCAGCCCGACTCACGAAGCGCCGCCAGTGTCTCCGTGTTTTCAACCCCCTCGGCAACAACCTTAAGCCCTAGGTTATGGGCAAGATTGATGGTGGTATGAACGATGACGGCATCGTTCTCATTGCCCAGCATGTCCATGATAAAAGATTTATCGATTTTGATTTCACTGATGGGGAGTCTCTTCAGGTATGAAAGGGATGAATAGCCGGTGCCGAAGTCATCAATGGAAAATCTGATTCCCATCTTGGAGATACGGTTTATGGTCTCCAGTGCAAACACCGGATCCGACATGATGGTTGTTTCGGTAATTTCGAGAATGAGAGAAGAGGGTGGGAAATCCTGGGATGCCAGCATGCCCGCAATCACATCGGGAAAGTCTGGATCCAGGAGGTTGCGCGCTGAAAGATTCACCGCGACATCAATATCAAGCCCCTGCGCATGCCACACAACCCCCTGGTGCAGGGCGTTTCTAAGCACCCAGCGTGAGAGCTGCTTTATTAAACCGGTCCTTTCGGCGATAGGAATGAACTCATCCGGGGGTATCATTCCATGGGTCTTATGATTCCATCGTATGAGGGACTCCACCCCCAGGACGTTTCCGGTCTTGCAATCCACCTTAGGTTGATAGTGGAGCACCAGGTCATCATTTTCAATGGCTTTGCGCAATTCGCCGATGAGTGTCAGGCGGTATGGGCTGTGCTGATCCATTTTGGGGGAATAAAGGACAACATTCCTGCCTTCCTGCTTGGCGACATACATGGCAACATCCACGCGTTGAATCAAGACATCCACATCATCGCCATGATCCGGAAATATCACAGCCCCAATGCTCACCTGCACGTCAAGGGTCAGTCCTTCTACGGTAAAGGAAGGTCTGATGGCGTTGTGGATCTTCCCGGCCACCGTGCCGATGTCAACTTCACCGCTGATCGACTGCAGCAGAATGCCGAATTCATCACCACCTAGCCGCGCAAGAGTGTCGGATTCGCGTACAAGACTCTCAAGGCGCATGGCAACCTGTTTGAGAAGACGATCTCCGTTATAATGCCCCATGGTGTCGTTGATCTCCTTGAATCGATCCAGGTCCATCAGTAAAATGCCCAGCCCCCGCTTCTCCCGCCTGGCATTCCGGACTGCTTGAAGGACCCGATCCCTGAATAAAACGCGATTGGGCAACCCGGTTAGGGCATCATGGGTCGCGCCGTGCATCGCCTTTTTCTCGATGGCGTCGGCCTGATCCCTCAGTTCCTGAGTCTGGTCGGCGATCATAGCGCTGGCCTCATTGGATATCACGGTACCCATATACTGCCCCCAAATAGCAAAGGCAAACGGCATGGCATCAAGAAACCAGAGGCCCATATTTGATATCTGTGCCTCGAAAATGCTGTCTAATGCGATCGCACCAGTCTGTAAAAAGGCGGATATAATCGTTGCGATAACAATCGCCGCAAAAGAAATAGCAACCCCCCACACGGCGTATTTGTTAACTTTTGATTTCAGCAGGCGTGCATTCAGGGCAAGATTCTGGCTTGGTACAACCATGTCAGACCTCCTATGCGAATGAAGTATCTCAGGATCTTGCGCTTCTTATCGGGCTGCTTTAGGCTTTATATGTATCTGCGGTCCCCTGGAAACCTTTTAGAACAGAAACACTAAGCGCACAACCACATGTACAACTTTCCGGCTGATTTGTTCGGAAGATACTCGTTGATCTTACGCGCGTGGTCGGCCCTCACCGCGAGCACTGTGAGACTTGCACCTTGCAAGCCTTGCCGCCGGCTTGCGCGCACTTGTCTAGGGCCTTTTTGCGCGCCAGACCCTCGCCGTCGCCCAGACCCCAAGAAACCTTCCCGTCTCTGCCCGTGGCCACCGCTCCACATAGGTGTTCGAACCATACCATCACTTCGCAGTCGCTGCCGTGCTCCGAGCACTTGGCCATCGCTTCGCTCTCCGCTTTTGCCTTCGTCTGCCAGCGATAGGAGGTGCCCCAGGCCCCGCTCCTGGGGCCGTAGGCGATGGCGCCATAGGAGTACGCATGTTTGCTGCACTCCTCGACGCATCGGTCCCTTTCCCCTGTGCAGGTAGGGCAGTCAGAGGGAGGATTAAACGTATTGAAGCACCTGTCGATGCAAAAGTTGAGACTATCGGCCTGTGCCGGCGCTATCGACGCGGCTGCCATCAGCAAGCCGACCGCCGCTGCCATCGTTCGCCATAGCGCTAAGAATCTCATGTTTGCCTCCTGTTTTTGTATCTCTTGCATCCGGACGCTCCTGGCGCACTCGTCGCTCCACCACGGGAATGCCGCTCGTCCCGCCTCCGTTAACGCCGGGAAAACGCTTTTATTTTGGTGAGTTATAGCAAGGGGCTCGTTGTATGTCAATTTAGAAACCGGCACCTTATTTTGTATCGGCAAATTCAACCATTTAGAAATGAATCATCAATTATGATATCTGTCTGTTCGGCGGGAATATAGTCCTTGCTGAAGGACAGTTTTGGATATAGGGGGAAATTCTATATCTCTTGGCAAGCAGTGCTCGGTTGTGATCGGCTGATTTCAACCGTGGACTTTTTTGGCAAGAAGTGCTCGGAGGATGAATAGAGGCTTTTAACATTGGGGAATAAATGATAAGATCCGAACATGGGCAAAATCGAAAAGCTGTATGAGCATATCTTGATGCGCCGATCAGACGCGAACGTCCCATTCGAAACTTTATGCGCCTTGCTCAAACGGCTTGGTTTTAGGGAGCGTGTCAAAGGTGATAATCACATTTTTACCAAGGATGGCGTTGAGGAAATACTCAACCTACAACCAAAGGACAGTAAAGGGAAACCGTACCAAGTTAAGCAGGTCAGGGAAATAATCCTGAACTATCAAATTCGTATCGGAGAGTGACCATGGGTAAGAGATATGAAATAATCATTTTTTGGAGTGCCGAAGACAATGCATATGTGGCCGAGGTTCCTGAACTTCCAGGATGTATGGCCGACGGCAAGACCTACCAGGAGGCTCTTAGCAATGCTGAAAAAATTATCGAAGAGTGGATTGAAACTGCCAAGGAAATTGGTAGGCCTATCCCTCAACCGAAGGGTCGCTTGGCTTATGCCTGATCAACACAACCGGCACTACTCTACGGGAGGCTGGGAAACGCCGTCTTAAATGGGAAATTCAATCATTGGCGAGGCTTGGGCAGCGTCCCGACATTATGGCTGCCGTATCATAAAACTAGAAGCTTTCGGCTATCAATGCTCACTCTTGAATCCGCAGAATTGATGAATCTTATCGATGCAAAGATTCATTTCCTAACCCGAGCATTGGAGAAATTTTTATTACCTAAACTGATCGTTTTCAATTCGGCAAAAAAAGAATTGTGTTTGAATATCTTTTTGTTGGAACGGAGTTGACCCTTCCAATTGCCCACCCATCGAGTGTACCATAAATTGCATGCGGTGGAATTATTTGCCAAATTGAAAACCCTTTGGGATTTCCGATTTCACTGCATCTGCTACGTTGCCGAAAGCTCGACGTACGAATTGTACGCCTTCGCTTCCGGACGCCTTGCATCTGCGGCAAATTCGAAAATCGCTCAATTTAGGTCTTACTTAATTATCCCAAGAGGGATCGTGCGATGATTACCTTTTCCATTTCCCGGGTCCCTTCGTAGATCTCCAGGATTTTTGCGTCCCGGTAGAGGCGCTGCACTTTGTACTCGTCGATATATCCGTACCCGCCGTGCATTTGGAGGGCCTCGTCGGCGCAGCGGACCGCCATCCTGGCGGAAAACCATTTGGCCATGGCCACCAGGGCGTGATCGAGTTTTCCCTGATCGGTTCTCCAGGCCGCTTCGTAGTAAAGATTCCGGGCGGCCCGAATCCATGTGGCCATCTCGGCAATCTTAAACTGAATGGCCTGAAAAGAAGCCAGGGGCTGACCGAACTGCCTGCGGTTTTTGATGTGCCGGATCGACTCCTCCAGGGCGGCCCTGGCAAGCCCCACGGCCTGAGCGCAGATATGCAGCCGGGTTCGGTTGAAAAAAGACATGAGTTGGTGAAACCCTTCCCCACGTTTTCCCAACAGGTTCTCCGCCGGGATCCGCACATCCTTCAAGACGAGTTCGGAGGTGTCTGAAGCCCGGATTCCCATTTTGCCGTGGATTTTGATGGCCTTGAATCCCGGCGTATCTGTTTTGACCACAAAAAAACTGTGCCGGTGGTGGCGGGACGGGTTTTCCGGATCGGTCAGGCAAAAAACCATCATATACCGGGCCAGGGACCCGTTGGTGATGAACATCTTGGAGCCGTTGATCACCCAATCATTGCCGTCTTCAACGGCGGCGGTAACCGCCGAGGTGACATCACTTCCGGCGTCCGGTTCCGTTATGGCGGTGCCGATCATGGCCTCCCCGGACACGAGTTGGGGAAGGATCGTTTCTTTCTGCTTTTGTGTACCGTAAAGGAGGAGCAATTCGGACCCGAAGGTTGCGGACAAGATGGCGGCACCGATCCCCGGGTCTGCGGCCCAGAACTCTTCGGCAATCAGGCAATGCTCGAAGAAGCCGTATCCCGCACCCCCGTATTGCTCATCGATGAAAACGCCCACGAATCCCAGGTCGCAAGCCTTTTTCCATATGGACAGATCAAACCTCTCCTCCCGATCGAAGACCTGGGCTTTATCCGTGAATTCTTTCACGGCGAACTCCCGCGCCGCCTTCTGAATATCTTTCTGTTCCTTGTTCAATGAAAAATCCATCAGATCGCGCTCCTCCTCTTTTCTTCGCTGCGGATTTCTCTCCGCAGCAATTTTCCGACCTTTGATTTCGGGAGCATATCCCTGAATTCGATGTAGTGCGGCACTTTATAGGAAACCAGGCTCTTTCTGCACCACTTGATGAGATCCTGACCGGTGATCCCCTTGACGTCTTCCTTGAGCACCACGTAAGCCTTGATCCGTTCTCCGACTTTTTCGTCCGGAATCCCCACCACGCATGAAGCAACCACCGCAGGATGCTCCTGCAGCACCGTCTCGATCTCGGAGGCGGAAACCCGGTATCCCTTGTGTTTGATGGTGTCCACGGTCCGATCCACAAAGTAAAGGTACCCGTTTTCATCCATCGACATGATATCGGTGGTCCGGTACCACGTCCGTCCGTCTTTTTCGATGAACGCCTCTGCGGTTTCTTCCGGTTTGTTCAGATATGCCGTAACCATTTCAGGGGAAGAGACCCACAATTCTCCGGGCTCCCCAGGGCCAACCGGCTCCAGGGTTGACGGATCCATGATGCAGGTCGTTTTACTGGGCACCACAAGTCCCGCGCTTTTGGCCGGATGCTCACGGTCGACCGGGCACATGGCCACCCCGCCGCAGGTCTCCGTGGCGCCGTAGCCCTGATGTATCGTGCGGTTGAATCGTTCTTTCCAGCGTTTTCCGATCTCCACGGGCAGGACATCTCCGCCGCTGAAGTAGTAGTCGATGGAACTCAAATCGTATTGATCCAGGCGGGCATGCTCCAGGATCATTCGGTAGAGCATGGGGACGCCGATCATGCTTTTGGCCTTGAACCTTTGAATGGCATCGAAGGCCGCATCCAGATTCACTCTGGGCTGAATGATCAGGGAACCCCCGGTCAAAAGGGTGGATAAACTGCAGGTCTGTCCCAGGATATGAAACAGTGGAGCGTTCCCCATGACCACGTTGTCTTCCGGAGGAAAAAGCGGATCAGGGATGTGAATCTGCTCATGAGCGGATATCAAGAAAAAGGCGTGGGATATGGGAACCCCCTTGGGGAATTTTGTGGTCCCGCCGGTATACAGGATCTCCGCCGTAAGGGCGCCGCCGTTTTTAGGTGCCGGCAGCCTGTCGGAAGACCGGCTATGTCGAGACAGAAGTCGCCGTAAAGGATGCACCCGTTCCCCCCAACCGACATTCCCTCTTGAAACCACATCAAAAAGAAAGCCGAAGGCGCGTTTCCATGCCGGAAGCAGGTCCACCATGTTGGAAACGATGACCGTTTGAATACCAGTTTCCGGGAGGACCTTGGATACATAGCCGAAATTGGTATCCATACAAACAATGCACTCGGCACCGCTGTCGTTGGCGATGTATGTGAGATCGTGGGGTGTATAAATAGGGGTGACGGGAACCGGAACGGCGCCGATGCGTTGAAGACCCAACCAGGCCACCACCCATTGGATGCTGTTGGGAAGATAAAGCATCACCTTGCAACCCGGGCCGATCTTTAGGTCGGAAAGTGCGTAAGCAAACCTTGAGGCAAGGTCCATGACACGGCCGTAGGAAAAGCGGGTTCCTAAATAAAAAACAGCGGTCTTGCCAGGCCGTTTTTCGGCACATTCTTTAAAAACCGAAAAAATGCTCTGTTCATTTAGATCCACCATGTGGGCTTCCTATATGCCGAAATAGGCGGATTTGATCTCCGGGTTATCCATGAGCTCCCGGCCGGTCCCCTGAAGGGCCAGCATGCCGTTTTCCACCACGTATCCCCGATCGATCACCGGCAAGACGGGCCGGGCAAACTGTTCGCTGAGCAGTATGGTAATGCCGGTCTCCTCTTTCAATTTCACCACGGCATCCATCAGGGTCCGCTGCATCAGGGGGCTCAATCCCAAAAGCGGCTCATCCAGGAGCAAGAGCCTTGGTCCCACCACCAGGGCCATCCCGATGGCCAGCATCTGCTGCTCGCCGCCGCTCAGGAAGCCTGCCTTTCGTCTCCGAAGGTCCGATAAGGGCGGAAACAGGGCAAAGGCCTGTTCCACCCCCTGGGCGACCTGGGCCCGGGATCGCAGATAGCCGGCAATCTTCAGATTTTCCAGCACGCTGCTTTCCGGGAAAATCGGGTGCCGTTCCCGGGAAAGAACAATCCCTTTTTTCACCCGATCGCTGGGTGAGGTCTCGGTGATGTCTTCCCCGTCAAACAGGATCTTACCGTAAAGCGTTATGCGCTCCCCTCCCCGTCGCTTCTCCTTGATGCGCATATGAATGATCAATCCGGACAGGGAGTTCATCAATGTGGTCTTTCCGGCGCTGTTGGATCCGATGATCCCGACCCGCTCCCCTTCCTGCACGTACATGCTGAGATCGTTGATTGCCAGCGCGTTTTCGAAAAAGACCATCAGGTTTTTCACTTCCAGCAACATGGCGTCATTCCGTTCCCAGATATGCCCTCTTGACTTCCGCGCTTTCCATGACATCGGCGGACTTCCCCTCGGCGATCTTCTGTCCATAATTGAGAACGAGGATCCGATCCGCAATACGGAAGAGCTCTTTGAGCCGGTGTTCGATCATGATGATGGTTTTTCCTTGAATACGCAGCTTTTCAATAATCGGGACGATACCCGCCACTTCCGCCAGGCTCAGGCCTGAAAAGAGCTCATCCAGGATGATCAGGTTCGGATTCAGTGCGATGGCCTTTGCCAGTTCCAGGCGCTTCAGATAGCCCTGGGGGAGCGCACCGGCGCTCTTGTAAGCCACCATGGAATCCCTCTCGAAGCCGACCTCTTCCAGTAGGTCCAAGGCCACGGCGTCTCTATCTCCGTACTTGCCTCCCCGCATTTTCTTGACCCTGGGGGAATACAGGGGGATGATCATGTTTTTGAATGCCGGAAGATGATAGAAGGGCTTGACCATTTGAAAGGTCCTGCTGATACCCAGGCGAACGATTTTGTAAGGAGGCATGCCGGTGACGTCATTGCCCTCAAATACGATTTCCCCTTCGGTGGGTTTCACGAAACCGGTGATGAGATTCACGGCCGTCGTCTTTCCGGACCCGTTGGGACCGATGAGGCCGAGGAGTTCCCCCTGACCAAGCGAAAAACTCAGGTCGTTGACGGCCTGAACCCCGCCGAAATTCTTATAAAGACCGGAGACCTCAAGAATCGGCCCGGAGTTCATTACTCCACCTCGACCCATCGTTCAAACTGGTTGTATTTGCGCTGGATATAATGAAAAAGCCCTTCCGGAAGTCCGACGATAAATACGACCAAAAACATCCCGTATAAAACGATCCGCAATCCTCCGATTCCCCTGAGGATCTCCGACAACGGAACGAGGATACAGGCCCCCAGGGTTGCCCCTGCCAGGGTCCCGGGTCCTCCGACCACTGCGGCGGCGATGGGTAAAATCGAATAGTCGAGCGCAAACACAGGCATTCCGACGAACATGTACACGTGGGTCATGAAGGCCCCTGCAAAAGCGCCGATACTGCTGGAGATGAAAAGGGCCTGGGCCTTGAACCAGTAGATATTGATCCCGGCGTTCATAACGGAACGGTCGTTGTCGGCGATTCCCTTGAGAACCAGCCCGTAATCGGAATCCATCATCCGTCGAAACCCGAAAAGCACTCCTAAAAGGGCAACAGCCACCAGATAAATCTCAATCCAAAGGGAGGAAAAGGGATCGATGCCGCTGAGACCCTCGGTGCCGCCGAAGACCTTGGTAGCCTCCACGATGCGAACCAGCATCAGGGGGATAATGAGGGTGACCATGGAAAAATAGACCCCTCGAAGCCTCAATACCGGCAGAAGGGTCACCGTGCAGATCAGGCCTCCGGATATCGTAGCCAGCGGAAGAGCGATCAAAGGGTGCCATCCGAAGTAATGGTTCATGATGCCGGAACAGTATGCACCGGTGCCGAAAAAAAGAGCCTGGCCCAGGGAGATCATCCCGCTCTGGGCCAGGATATCCCAGCTGATGGCCAATAGGGCAAAAATCGCGACCGACAAGAAGACTTTCTGCCAATAGGCATTGAGAAAGGCCGGTAGAATCAAAAACCCCAAAACCGGAAGAAGCCGCGGGGCGGAAAGGTAGAGCATTTCACGCCAGGAAGTCAGCGCGAAAACATCATTCGATCGGACTTTGATTCCCCGCTCCACGCGCTCTTTTCGTTTTTCCAAGGACCTATATCCTTTCTTCCAGCTCTTTTTGTTTCCCGAAAAGCCCGGAGGGTTTGACGACCAGCACGACCAGAATAGCCGCCAGGCTGACGATCATAGTCCAGTGGGATCCGATATAGGTGTCGGTGAAGCGCTCGGCAAACCCGACGATAAAACTGGCAACAATGACTCCCCCGGTGCTCCCCAGCCCGCCGATGATACAGACGGCCAGCGCCTTGATCAGCACTTCGTACCCTTCTCCCGGAGAAATACTTCCCAACGGGATGATGATCACCGCGGCGACAGCTGCAAGGCCGCACCCGAAGGCCACACTGAGCATGCCGATCCGATCCGAATCGATCCCCAGGGTGAGTGCGGTGCGCTCATCCTGAGCGATACCCCTGAAGGCAAGCCCCAGCGCGGTATAGTGGGTGAATATCCACAGCCCACCCACCAACAGGATCCCGGCACACACGATGAGGATCCTTTGCATGTCCACAAAGGTGCCGGCAACCATGAAACTCCGATCGATAAAGACCGGAAGGGAATACTCAAAACCGATAAAACCGAGATGATTGAAAAGCTCCAGGGTGGCCAGCCCGATGCCGAAAGTGGCGATGACCTCCGAAAGCACCTGGCCGCGAACCCTCAGCAGGACGAATCGATACATGAAAGCGCCCAGGAGCATGGTCAATAAAATGGAGCCGATAATGGAGACGATATACGGAAGGTGCACGAGGTTGACGAGTATCCAGCAGGTGTATGCCGCCAGAATATACATGGCCCCATACGCGAAATTGGCTACGCCGCTGATGCCGAAGGTCAGGTTGAAACCGACGGCCATCAGCGCCAGGACCACGCTGTTGATCAAGGCGTAAATGATGGTACCTAAAAACATAAGGTCCACGCTCCCGACGCGCCGCGGATCCATGACCGTCGGGATCTGCAGACTTGAATGACTTGTTACCGCAGGGCTTATTAAGGGGGCAAACCCTGAACATGGATTAACTATAACAGATAAATCGGGGGCAAAGAAAGTGACCTTTGCCCCCTTAAGATCTTACTTCAGCGATTTGAGTCCTTTCGGCAGCATGATCTTGGCATCAGCTACGGATTCCGGAAACACAATCTGGCGTTTTCCGTCTTCCGTCCATTGGAACACAGCGGCAACCGCAGTTTCCTTGGGATCGAACCCGTATACGACCTGATGTCCCTCATCATATTTAATACGTCCCATCACGCCGTTGCGATCGGTTTTTTTAAGCTCAGCCACGACGGCGTCCGGATCGATGCTTCCAGCCCGTTCGATGGCCTCTGCCAGAATATAGACAGACTCGTAGGAAGGCGCCGGGCCGTGACCGGCCTGAAGGGCCTTGCCATAAGCCTTTTCATATTTTTCGTAAAATGCCTTGGACTGGGGAATCTTCTCCGATGCGATGGCACTTCCCATTTCAAAGATAGCATTGATGGCGCCACCGATTTTACCTTCGAAGGTTTTCCACGCTTCAGACCCTGCCAGGGGAGAGATGAACCCGGCCATCAGCGCCGGTACCTGCATGGATTTCCATTGCTTCACAAGAACCCCGCTTTGGGGCATGTCGAAGATCGGCATGATCACCTGGGCTCCTTTTGTCCTGGCTTTCATGAGACCTGACGAAAAATCCGAGGTCCCGGTGGGATAAGCCTCTTCTTCCAGCACCTCCCATCCGGCCTTTTCGAAATACATCTTCTTGACGAAGTCGGCCGTCGCTCGTGCCCAGGCTACATCCTGAATCATTACGTATACCTTGGTGAACCCGAACTGCTCATGGATGAGCCCCATAGTGCCGGCCAGATATTTGACCAGATGTCCGGCATTCAGGCAGGTTCGGAAAATATACTTGTACTTATCAGGTTCCTCTTTGACCTTCTTCTCGGATCCCGGAGTCATAGCGATGGTTCCCAGCATGGGGACTTTGTATTTGGCCAGGATATCCATGCCCGCGATCAGGGCCTCGGATCGGAAAGGCCCCACCACGATGGCCGTCGGTTTTTTTTCGAGGATCATCTTTTCGATGCCGAGCAACGCTTCGGGAACCGGAACGCCGGGGGCCGCATCGCGGATATCCAAAGCTTCCACCTTAAACAGGCGTTTTTCTTTTCCCACGGTTATGCCGCCTTTGGCGTTGATCTCCTTGACCGCCAGCTCCACGGCCTTGTGAGATTCGGTCCCTTCCACAAAACCAAGGGATGTCGGCACTCCGATAACCACCGGCTCGGCGGCTTGGGCAAAACCCGCCGGCAATCCGCCAACCAGCAATGCCAGCATACTCAACAGGAATCCCGTTTTCAAAGCTTTCATTTTCTTTTCCTTTCTCGTTGAGGGGTTCAATTCACCTTCAATACCAAGGCGGCGCCCGTATCGCCCGCCGCGCACCCGGTAAATAGAACATAACCGCCACCCAGCAGGACCGCTTCCTCGATCCCTTCGATGATCAGCCTTCCTGCCGTGGGCGCCTGGGGGTGACCGTAAACGATCGAGCTGCCGTAGTTGTTGAATCCGTTAACGTCGATCTTCATTTGATCTGCAAAATAGATGTCGTTGGCGGCAAAGGGGTTGTGAGTCTTGATGACCTTGATATCGCGGATGGAAAGCCCGGCATTTTTGAGAGCCATTTGAGCAGCCGGCACCGGTGCCATGGCCATATGAGCCTTTTTGACTCGTGTATATCCGTAGGAAAGGATCTGGATCTTGATGGATTTATCCGCACTGAGAACCTGCGCCTTCTCGTAACCGGTGACGATGACGGCGCAGTGGCCGTCGGCCGGGTGGGTCTGGGCCCCGAAAGTGTGGGCACCCCCGGGAAGAACAGGCTTCAGGGCGGCCAATCCCTCTGCCGTGGATTCTATTACCCCTTCGTCCGCCTCCAGCATGATGGTTTTTTTCTTGGAGCCCTTGACTTCCACCGGAAACATGTACCGTTTCTGAAAAGCCCGATCATTGGCCAGGGCGTCTTTGTATTGCTCGTATCGTCTCAAAGCAACCGCATCGCATTGTTCCCGGGTGATTCCGGTTTCCCTGACCACAATTTCAGCGGTCTGGATCATGGATGTTCCGCCCCATGGGTCGAATCCGAAATGGTCCATGACCCAGTCCTCGGAAACCACCTGTCCGCCGGGGCCCTTGGGATTCGGCCAGACCGTGTGGGGTCCGTTGGAACATCGATCGGTCATCAGGGTATAAGCATTTTCAAAGGCTCCGGTCTCAATCCCCATGGCCGCCTGAAAAATACACGTCGTTGAGGTGGAGCATGCTTGACTGACCAATACGCCGGGAACCTCCGTTCCACCGAGAAGTGCAGATGCCCATGGCCCGCCGTAGAACATCTTGGGTTGTCCCACCGTCAGCCCCAAAAATACATAATCGAACATCTTGGGATCCCAGTTTTTGGATTGCAGCCATCTCCTGGATGTTTCCGCCCCGAACGATATGGCGTTCTCGTTGGCCAGACTTCCCTGCCAACGGATAAAGGGAGAAGAATAGTAACCCCGGTAAGGAATAAATGCTTTTTTGAACATGAACTTCCCTCCTCGTTTCAAATAGATTCGATGGGTGTCGGTTTCCCGATCACCGATTAGCCAATCGCTCCTTTAACCTGCGATGTAAAATCTTTCCCGTCGGTGTCCTGGGCATTTCCTCCGGTTTGATGAAGATCACCTCTTTGGGTCGCTTGTAACCCGCCATCTTACCTTTGCAGCAATCCATAATCGTCTTCTCGTCGATGTCACCCGCCTTCACCCCGGGCTTCGGCACCACCACGGCGACAACCTTTTCTCCCCATTTTTCGTCCGGAAGCCCGATGCAGGCGCAATCGAAAACACCCTCATGGCTCCCTACGACTTCTTCCACCTCGCTGGGATAGACATGCTCGCCGCCGGTGATGATCATGTTGTCCTTCCGGTCGACGATCTGGTAATATCCGTCGGAATCCTTTCGGGCCATGTCCCCGGCTGAAAACCATTCTCCCCGAAAGGACGCGGCGGTCTTTTCCGGGAGTTTGTAATACCCGTTGAAAAGCATGGGGCCTTTGGAATAGAGTTCCCCCACCTCGCCCACGGGCACCTCTTTTCCATCCTTACCCAGGATTTTAACGAAGTCGGTCCCCAGAGATTCGTATCCGATGGATCCGAGTTTCCGCATCTGGTCTTCGGGCTTGAGGACCGTGACGATGCCCGCCTCGGTGGAACCGTACCCTTCATACAACTCAACTCCCGGGAAAAACTCCATGATGGCCAGTTTCATGCTTTTCCTCACCGGCGCCGAGGAGCACAGGAGTTTTTTGATGGAGCCGACATCCCGCTTCCTGGCCCCTTCTGAAACGTTCAGGATGAGGTTATAGTGGGTCGGTATCAGAGAAATGAATGTAATTTTCTCCCGCTCGGTAATTTCCATGATTTCTTCCGCTCGGAATGACTGGGCCGGATGGATATACACCGTCGCTCCGATATAAGTAAAGGTGAAGGTGAAATAGGTGGAGTTGATATGGCAAAGGGGCATGACGTTGAGGCAGATATCATGCTGAGAAAACCCGAAATCCACGGCATTGATGAGATAAAAGGCGATGTGGGAGCGATGGGAACGTAAGACCCCTTTGGGTCTTCCAGTGGTTCCTGAAGTGTAGATTAGGATCCAGGTGTCTTCGGGGGCCACTTCGGCCTCCGGTTCCGCATCGGGTGCCCCGGCGATCCATTGTTCATAGGGCTGATATCCCGGTTTTTCCTGACCCACCACAACGTAACGGTCGGAGCGGATGGCAGTAAGACTTTCCCGAAGAGGCTCCACGGTAAGGACGAACTGGTCTTGAACAATGAGGGCTTTGGCGTCCGAATTCTCCAGGATATAAGCAACTTCCTGGCTCACCAACCGAAAATTAATGGGAACGATGATGATTCCGGTCTTGGCACAGGCCAGGTAGATCTCCACAATTTCAATACTGTTCTCCATCAAGACAGCCAACTTATCCCCTTTAATAAGCCCCATGGACAGAAGACTGTGGGCCAGTCGGTTCACCCGGCTGTTGAGCATGGGATAGGTCAGGCTCCGTCCGGCGTCCTTGAGGGCGATAGTATCGGGAAATCTTTTGGCATTGACCTTCAGATTCTGCCCCAGATTCATCCAAGAACCCATTTCGGATCTCCTTTTACTTCAATCGGATTCGCGCATCGGCAACAAAAAGGCCGTCTTCATAGGCGATGACTGGATTCAAATCCATCTCGAGGATCTCCGGCAGATCGGACACCAGTTGCGATACCCTGAGAATGAGCATTTCCAGGGTCTTTCGGTCAACCCCTTCCTGACCCCGGACACCTGTCAACAGCGCCTTCCCTTTGATCGAAGAAAGCATCTCCTCAGCCTCTGCCGAGGTGACCGGAGTCAGGTTGAAGACCACATCCTTCATGACTTCCACATAAATTCCTCCCAGTCCGAACATGACGATGTGTCCCAGCCCTTCTTCGGCCTTGGCGCCGACGATGACCTCCAGGCCTTTAGGCAGGCATTTCTGAATAAAAAACCGCAGGTCCTTGGCCTTCAAGCTGTTTTGCATTCCGGTCACCGCAGATCGAACCTCCCCGGCATCCTTAAGATCCAACGCGACCCCGCCCATCTCGCTTTTATGGACGATGGACGGGGCATCCGCCTTCACCACCACCGGATACCCGATCGCCTCGGCGGCTTTGACCGCCTCCTCGACATTTTGGACCACGCGCCACCCTGGCACAGGGATTTTATAGGCCTCCAGTAGACGGTAAACATCGTCGGAAGCCAAAAAATCTCCGGTTGTTCCTGCCTTCTGAAGGATTTTACCGGCAGCCTTTGTATCGACATCGCCGAATGCCGGAATCGTTCCTCGCTCCCGGTTCCGCAAGTTGTGGTATCGCACCATGGCCGTCATGGCCCGCGCCGCGGCCCCTGGGAGGCTGAAACAGGGAACGCCTCCGTCCTGCAGGATCTTGACCACCTCGGTCCATTGCCTGCGATCCGTCATCAGGTTGCAAACGATCGGCTTTCTCTGCTGCTGACTGACGACAACAATCTCTCTGGCGATGCTCTCGTTGTCCACAAAAAAGGGGGTGACGAAATTGATGAAGACGCAATCGAAGTGATCGTCTTCCATCATGGCATCCATGCAGGCCCGATAATGCGCCGCGTTGGCCGTAGCAAGAACATCCACGGGATTATGCACGGATGCCTCGGGATAAAGTTTTTCCTTAAGAAATGCCTCGGTTTTTGCGGAAAGCGGTGGAAGTTGAAGGCCGGCCCCCACCAGAACATCTGTCGCGATGACGGCCGGGCCGCCGGTATTGGTGATGATACCCACGCGGTTCCCTTTGGGAATCGGCTGCGAAGCAAAGGCGACGGCGGCTTGAATCAGTTCCCCTTCGTCCCTGAAATCCACGACCCCGGCCTTCTTGAAGATGAGGTCGGTGGCGATGTCTTCCTTGGCCAGCCCACCGGTATGTGACGCGGCGGCCTTGGCACCTTCCTTGGTCCGACCGGCCTTCATGGCTAAAATCGGTTTTTTAGCCGCAACCTCCTGAACCGTCTTCATGAAGTTGGCCGGATCCCGGAGCCCTTCAACATAGGTCACGATGACGCGGGTTCCCTCATCATCGCCTAAATATCGGATTATCTCAGGAATCGTGACATCGCATGCGTTTCCGTTGGAAGCGTAGATCCGGGTCCCTACCCCCATCTCCGAGAATCCCTGGTGAATGACCTCGGCCACTCCTCCGCTGAGTGCCACAATGGAGATAAACCCCGGATCCGGTTTGGTGAAGGTGAAATTGCAGTAAGCCCGGATGTTCGGATCCGAATTGATGATCCCCTGGCAGTTGGGTCCCAAGATCCGGATGCCATATTTTTTGGCACGGGCTAAAAAATCCTTTTCAATGGCCTCTCCTTCGGGGCCGGTCTCGGAAAACCCGCCTGAGTTGATGATAATGTGCTTGACCCTCTTTTTGCCGCAATCTTCCACGGCCTGGGGGATAAATTTGGCCGGGATGACCATGTGGACCACGTCCACTTCTCCCGGACAATCGAGGATCGTCGGGTAGGCCTTTAGGCCTCGAATCTCATCGGCCTTGGGGTTGATGGGGTATATGGCGCCCTTGAACCCGAAGTCGATGAGGTTCTTGATGACCCGGTTTCCGATGGAAAGCTCTTTGCCCGATGCGCCGATGACGGCGACCGCCCTCGGTCGAAACAATGCGTCTAACATGACTTTTTCCCCCTTTTTCAGATGGCCCTATTTACGCTCTTCAAGTTGTTCGATGAAGGCTTCCACATTCGTCTTGGTCTGTTCATCCGAAAGTAACCGGAGATCGTTAAGGTCACCGTTGATAATCAGGCTCGGAATCCCGGTTTTCTTTTCGAGCCGTTGCGGCATCCCGTACCGGCAGTTGGTGTTGTTGGGACAAGTCTTGGCGTCGTGATAGATGATGCCGTCGCACTTGAAGAATTCCAGTTTGTCTTTGATGTATTCTTCCTTGTACTCGTCCGACCTGACGATGAAAAGTTCGGTGTAGGCCTTGGCCATGCTTTCAAAGGGTTCCCTGGGGTCGAGGGCGGTAAAAATCCAGCTGCTGCAGTATGTGGAAGCGATGACGTTGGCGTCGAGTCCGGCAAAGAGCTTGGAATGCATGCTGAGACGTCCCCAAACCGGCATCCCGTCCCAGTAGAGCCGGTATCGCTCATTCTCGATGGCCCCGATTCCTTGAGCCACGCGTTCATTCAACTCTTCCAAAAGCAGATTATAAGCATCATTGGCCCTCTGAGTACCGCGGCCCACGACGGCCGGTCCCATCAAAGTAGTTCCGTCAAAGAAGGTGAGGGGTGAAGGTTTGGAAGCGGCCGCAGCCAGACATTTTTCCCAAAGATCCGAGCATTCACGGGAAAGGGCCACCGCATTTTTAAGCTCCCCCATGTCTAGTTTCCGACCGGCTACTTTTTCCAAAGGCTCCACAATGTTTTCCATCTGTCCAACAATGGAGGTGATATGCGCCGGCGTCACTTCAGGAACGTTCCGATAGGTCTCGATCCCCACCAACGGCACGTTATAATGTTCTGCATACCAGGCAAACCAGTCCTGGACATCTCGGCACTGATTGGTGTTATAGACCAAAACGTCCGGCTTCGGTACGCTCTGGATGCCTGGAAAAGCCCGCGACAGAGGGGTGACTCCCTCCAGAAAGGCACCGATGTCTGCAGTAAGGTAGGAACAGATGTCCGGGGAATAGCCGATGGCGTTGGCCTTGGGAATCAGGTCGACGGCCATCCTTGTGGTTCCCAGCATGGCGGAGTGGGTCTCCGGAAAGTAGGTTAAAAACCCCATTCCCCTCAGGATTTCCGCCGGCCCGACGCTGGTGCACCAGGCAACCTTTTTCTTGCCGGACTTGGAGGCTTCATCCAGTTCATAGTAGTAATCGGCCATGAACTTACCCAGGTCCTTGGCGGTTTTTAAACGCCGAATTACAATTTCTTTCTCTTGTGCCATAAGTTATCTCCTCCCTATGATATCGGATGATCCTCCGGTTGATAGAATCACCCTCGAATCAATACCGATCCTTTAAAAAAGCAGCAACGCCTGGAGCCTGAGGTCTCAGGCTCCGCGGTTCGGCAGAGGCTCCGTTCCTGCCGCCTCCAGTGCATAGAGGGCAGCGCCGACAGCCCCGGTCAACTGCGGGTGCGGGGGAACCAAGATGGATCTTCCGATCTGGACTTCGGTCATCTGAACCAGGAATGGATTGTGCTGCACCACCCCCCCGGTCATGACGACCTTCTCCGTCAGGGAATCCATCTCCAGGACCCGCTTAATCACCGAAAAAAACAACCCCTTGACGATGTCTTCGATCTTTTTTCCGCCGCGAATATTTTCCAAAACTTCGGTGGCTGAAAAAACAGTGCAAAAACTCCCGAGTTTGACCATATCCGTAGACTTTCGGGCCAGTCCGTCCATGTCTTCCAACGGAATGTCGAGACGGGCGGACATCTCCTCCAGAAAGGCACCGGTTCCAGCGGCGCACTTTCGGTTCATCTTGAAACTGAGTCTTCGACCCGCTGCATCCAGTTTGATGATCTTGTTGTCCTGACCGCCGATGTCGATGATGGTGATCGCTTTCGGAAAATAGTGGTAACACCCTTTTCCATGGCATCCGATTTCGGTTCGGGTATCCTTGGAAAAAACAACGTTCTTCCGACCGTATCCGGTAGAGACGGTATAGACCACATCTTCGGGATTTCGTCGGGCCATTTGAAGAGAGGTATTCAGGCATTCATCCGCAGTTCTGGTAAAATCGGTACCCGATTTCCGGACATCATAACCGACCAGATTCAATGCGGAGTCCAGTACAGCCGCTTTTGTCCTGGAAGATCCCACGTCGACTCCCACAAAAAGCGGGGTGATCTCTGGGTGTCCAGCCGGCTTGCTTTTCATGGATGCCTCTGCCCTGTTCCCGAAATCTTCACTGTGACTAATCCCATATCAGACTAGAACTTAGACTGCAAACCTTTGACCAGCGATCGGAGCGTGGTGTTGTAAGGGGTGGCGACGCCTGCCCGATCCCCGTATTCCACGAATTTGCCGTTGATGAAATCGATTTCGGTCAGCCGTCGATTTTCGATATCCGTCAACATGGACGGCTTATGATCCCCTGCATGACTCATATAATCCATGGCGTGGGTGTAGTAGTCCCACCCCAAGGAGATTTCGTTGGCCCGGGCAACCTGGATGCACTCCTTAACCAACGAATCGACAGTTTCAAAAATAATGGGATCATTCATGGCCTGGGCCATGGTCAAACCGGTGACGGCGCAGACCGGATTCATGCAAGCGTTCATGATGCTTTTGCGCCAAACCATGGAGATGATCTGGTCCGTATGCCGGGTTTCCAGCCCTCCGCGGGTCAAGGCCCCGGCGATGCCGACAGCTAATTCCCTGGAATCCGGATCGAGTTCCTGGATATAATGGGGCGGATGATGAAACGGCATTTTGACGTGGGCCGGACCTAAAAGACTACACCCGTAATTGACCACCGCGCGTATGGACGCTTTCTTCCCCAGAATCTTTGCGAGTTCAAGTTCTGTGTCGATGCCGTTTTGCCAGCTCACCACGACCATCCCTTCCCGATAAAAATCCTCGATGGCCGAAACAATCAACGGGAGCGCATTGGCTTTGACGGTGATAAAAATTGCGTCGGGATTGACGTCGGACAATTCGTCAACACTGGTGCATGTGGCGCGAACGCGTTGGGTGAGGTTTTCCGCGCCTTCGATAATGATTCCCCGATCAACCGCCGGGGCCACGAGGTCCGGGATCACGTCGCATAAAACCACATCGTAACCCCCCTTGGCCAAAAATGCCGCCACGATGCATCCCACCGGTCCGGCGCCGATGATTCCAAAGGAACCTGGATCAAACTTCGATTTCTTTTTCATTTCTCATCCTTTCCGACGTAAAGGCCACCGCTTTCCGGAAACGGCATACGGGCTGTTGTGTCGAAACGAGCAATCAATGAAACCGGACACGAGGGTTCAACCTTCGGCATTCAGCATCCCGAAAGCCTTGGCATCCAGGACTTGAATCCCTTTTTTCTTTAAAATTTCAATGGCTTTGTCGTTATCCGTGAAACGGAAAATCATCACTGCTTTCTCAGAAGAAAAACCCGCAAACGCATACATGTAAACGGTATGAATCTTGGCGTCCAGGAGGTATTTGAGCATTCGGGCCAGGCTGCCGGGTTTGTCTTCGATCTCAGTCGCCACCACCTCGCTGACTTGGGCCGGAATGTGCTTTTTCATCAGGATGCGCCGTGTGGTGGTAACATCTGAAACCAGGAGTCGCAGCAACCCGAAACCGCCGCCTGTTTCCACCAGGTTAAGCGCCCGCAAGTTGATCCCAGCATCTCCCAAAGCCTTGGTGACCTTGTAAAGACGCGCCGGTGAGTTCTCGATGGAAATGGAAACTTGTTTGAGTTTCATATGCCGTCCCCTTTTTTATATTCGATACCGCTTAACGCCTGCCGGCATTCCCTTCTCTGAACCCGGCGTGGGCGACACCTGGAAAACCCTATGCCTGGCGCACTTTCCCTTATTGAAGCCTTAATAAAGCCGGCGATTAATATTTTCAATAAATTGGATGGATTAGAAGTTACAGGCATCCGGAGTTTAATCACATTCTAACTATAATGTGACTACATAACCGATGAGGAGAAGTCAAGAAAAAATCGAAAATAGCGAATCGATCCTTCAGGAGCTTTCTTTTGAACCCAGTGTTTCTTTGATGAAGAAGCTCGCGAGGATTGCGACAACGGCACAGGAAAGAAGAACAGAAAAAGCCCCCCGATATCCTTGAACTGTAAATATCCCATCGACCCTGCCGTACTTTTCCAGGGTGTATCCTAAGATCGGCTGAAACACGGCACCACCGGCAAAGGGGAAAAGATTGACCAACCCGGAGGCCGTTCCGGCGATTTGCACCGGAAAAAGCTCCTTGTTCGCCGTAAACCCGATCACTACTATGGCGCTGGAAAAGATGCCCAGTGCCAGGCAAATGACATACAATCCATAAAGGGGGATTCGGTCGGGGAAAAACGCCAGGAGCAGCGTAATGACCAGGACCATTGAGCTGGATATCACAAGGACCGGTTTTCGGGCCTTGAAGATGGAACTGGAAACAAAGCTAAGCAATGGGCTTCCGATGATCATTCCCACTGCCAGCATGGAGAGAATCTGGCCGGCCTGATCCCGAGTCATCCGGTAAACATGCATGAGATACGGCCCGCCCCAGAGACCCCCGAAGGAAAAAAAGATGCCGAAATTAAAAAAGAACCACACCGCAAGCGGCCAGAAAGCCGGGGTCGTCAAGACCCGCCGGACCCCATCCATGAGGCCGATGACATCCTGCCCTTCAGCCGTCTTTTCGTTATTTGAAACACTTTTTCCGGATTCCGGCCGGTCCTGGACAAAACGCCATATCAAAATAGCCAAAAGCAGGGTGAATCCTCCCACAGCGATAAAGGAGAACCGCCATCCGATGGTGGCGCTCAATAACGCCAGAGGAGTGGCTGCTATCAGGGATCCGATTCCTCCCATAGCTACCAGGATTCCGGTCATGAAGGCGAATTCTTTCTTGGTAAACCATTCAACCAGGATTTTCATTGCCGGCACGAAGAGCATGGCCACCCCAAATCCCACCAGTGTGCGTCCGATGATGGCCCAGGACGCCGATGGTGCGACACCCAACAGGATGGACCCAAAAAATGCTACGATAAAAAAAACGGTGATGGTTTTTCGCGGCCCCCAGGAATCCGACAAAAGCCCTGCCGGCAACTGCATCACGGCGTATGGGTAAAAATAAGCGGCCGCTAAAAAGCCGATCAGTGCACCACCGGCCTTGAGATCCCGCATCATGTCCACCGCCACAATGGCTGGACAGAGACGGTGAAAATAGACCAGGACATATCCGAAGGCGATAATCCAGAAGATGAGCCAACGATACCCTGCAGATTGTCGATTCATATTCTTTCTCCCGTCCTTTTCTAGTTTGCTCCGGATGGTTGACACGAAAGCTTGGTGAAGTCAACAAGCCGCAAATCTTTGTCACTCAAACTTTCTATCATAGGACGTCGGAGACCCAAAGGCCCCAAATCGTATTCAATGATTGATTTACCTTACCATTACGGTTAAGATTACTGAATTGGAGCCGTTTTTTCGTCAAATAAAAGCCGTAAAGGAAAAATCATACATGGGTACTAAGATCCTTATGAACGTCCTGGATCCGGAAGAATATCGGATTGTCAAAGTCAAAGATGGAAAGCTGGAAGATTTTTACATCGAAAGCACCTCCAGAGAAACCATCCAGGGAAATATTTATAAAGGAGTCGTTTCCCGGATCGTGCCGAGTCTGCAGGCCTTGTTCGTCGATCTCGGCGTCGAAAGACATGGATTTTTGCAAAAACATGAAATCCACAGCGACTATTTTCAGGACATCGATACGGGCAACCGATCCATCGACAATCTCATCAAGCGGGGACAAGAACTCTTTGTCCAGGTAACCAAGGAGCCCTCCGCACAAAAAGGCGCCCTCCTGACCACCTTTATCTCGCTACCCGGAAGGCATTTGGTTTTGATGCCCGGGAGCAAGACCCGAGGCATTTCAAGAAAAATCGAGGACGATTCCGAACGCAACCGAATCCGGGATCTTATCGAAAAGCTCAAGGTCCCCGAAGACTTCGGCCTGATCGTTCGAACCGCCGGCACCGATTGCACCAAAACCGTACTGAACAAAGATTTAGGATATCTGCTTCGCCTATGGAAAAACATTAAAAAAAGAGGGATCATGAGCAAAGCACCTTCCCTCTTGTATAAAGAACGCAACCTGGTTTACCGTTCCATCCGTGATTATTTCACCCCGGAGGTCACCGAAATCGTGGTGGACGACGAGACTGCATACAACGAGGTTAAGGATTTCCTCAAAATGGTCTCCCTCCGCCAAGGCGATATCGTCAAATTGCACAAAGGCCCAGAGCCGATCCTGGCAATGGATGACCTGGAAGCCCAGATCGCCTCCGTATTCGAAAGCCGTGTAAACTTGAAATCCGGAGGATCCATCGTCATCAGCCAGACCGAGGCTCTCGTGGCCATCGACGTCAACTCCGGGAAAGCCACCCAAAAAAAGAGCATCGAGCAAACCGCCCTTCAGACCAACCTGGAAGCCGCAGAGGAAATCGGCCGGCAACTCCGGGTTCGAGACCTGGGGGGCCTGATCGTCATCGACTTTATCGACATGCGCGACTCCAAACACAAACTCCAAGTAGAAAGGACGCTCAAAACCCATTTGAAAGCCGATAAAGCACGAACCAATTTAGGCCGGATATCCAAGTTCGGACTGCTGGAAATGACCCGTCAACGGGTTCGACCGTCCATCGAATTCACGAGCTATGAGCCCTGTAAATATTGCCACGGACGCGGAATCACACCCTCAGTGGAAACACTCGCCCTCAGGTTTCTTCGGCAACTCCAGTTGGAGAGCCTAAAAGAAAAAAGCGCCTGCATTCGAGCACTCCTTCCACCTGATGTGGCGTCCTACCTCCTGAATAAGAAACGTAAAGAGATCTTGGAGATCGAATCCAGACGAGAATGCTGCATCCACGTTGAACCCCAACCCTCCATGGTCCCTGGAGACAACAAGCTGATCTTCGAATAACCAGCAGTCGGTTGACACCTTCATCCATTTTAGATATCCAAGTCTGCATTCCGACAGGTTTCAACCGGATAGAAAGGCTTTGTGATGATTCCGCGATACACCCGAAAAAGCATGGGGGACCTTTGGTCAGACGAGAATAAGTACCGGATCTGGCTCAAGGTGGAGATTTTAGCCTGCGAATCCATGGCCGGGATGGGAAAAATCCCTGAAAAAGCACTGAAAACCATTAAAGAAAAGGCCGCCTTTTCCGTTTCACGGATCGCAGAAATCGAGGAAAAAACCAAGCACGATGTCATAGCCTTTACCACCAATGTGGCGGAATACATCGGCCCGGAAGCCCGGTACATCCACATGGGATTGACCTCGTCCGACGTTCTGGATACCAGCCTGGCCTTCCTCTTGAAAGAAGCCGGCAAGATTATCCTCCGGGGTATGGATGGGCTCCTGGAAGCCATAAAGGATCGGGCACTGGAACATCAAAACACCGTCATGGTGGGGCGCTCCCACGGGATTCATGCAGAACCGATTACCTTCGGCCTCAAACTGGCAGTGTGGTACGACGAAATGCGCCGCAACAAAAAGCGATTCAAAAACGCCATAGAAAGCATCTCTTACGGCAAACTATCCGGCGCCGTCGGAACATTTGCCAATACATCCCCCGAGATCGAAGCCTATGTCTGCAAGAAGCTCGGGCTGAAGCCGGCCCCTGTATCCACCCAGATCATCCAGCGGGACCGCTGCGCCGAATACTTCACCACCCTTGCCATCACGGGCGCTTCCATCGAAAAGATGTCCGTGGAAATCCGGCACCTCCAGCGCACGGAAATTCTCGAAGCCGAAGAACATTTCTCGAAAGGACAAAAAGGCTCTTCGTCCATGCCTCACAAACGAAATCCGGTAGGTTCGGAGAATCTGGCGGGGTTAGCGCGCATCCTGCGAGCCAATGCCCTGGCAGCCATGGAAAACATCTGTCTATGGCATGAACGGGACATCAGCCACTCTTCTGTAGAGCGGATCATCGCACCGGACAGCACTATCCTGATGGACTACATGCTCAACCGCATGACCGGCATCATCCGAAATCTGATGGTCTATCCAAAAAAGATGAAGGCCAATCTCAATCTGCTTGGAGGCTTGATCTTTTCCCAGCAGGTTCTCCTGGCCCTGGTGGAAGCCGGCACATCGCGTGAAGAGGCCTATCGGATGGTGCAGGAAAACGCCATGAAGGCATGGCAACAGAAAAAAGACTTCAAGCGTCTGATCCAAAAGGATAAACGGATCACAGGGTATCTGTCTTTGAAAAAAATCGAGGAACTATTTGACGTGGATTATCATTTAAAGTATATCCCCGCCATTTTTAACCGCGTTTTCGGTGCAAGGAGACCCCGTGGGAAGAAATAGGCTGCCCGAATCCGGAGTGCACGGACGTCCGGCCCTGGCCATTGCCATAATCTTTTTTCTCGCCATCGGCTGCACGCGGGAAGTTTCCGTCAGACGATTCGTGGGGTGGGAAGAACCCTACGAGGGCGGCAACTATCCACAGGCTGTCGAGAAATACACCCGGGAAGGCAGGATTTACAGGGGACTCGAACTCGAATTGCTGGCCAATGCGACTTACAAATCCAGCGATTTCAGGAGGGCCTATCTTCAAGAATATTCTCGGGTCTATAAACTGGATGAGGCGCAGATACAGGACATACGACAAAAGGAAACCGAGGCCGCACAGAATGTCGACGAGTTCATGATCGCCACCTATGTCCCGGACAAGCAATTGGATGACTTTGACCGGAAAAATCCGTCCTGGAAAATCTATTTGGTTCAGTGCGATGGGAGCCGAATTCAACCGGCAACCATTCAAAAGAATAAGGTAGATGCTTCGATGAAGCATTTTTTCCCATACATCAATCCGTGGAAATCCATGTACACCGTACAGTTTCCAAAGCTATCAGCCGAGAAGGAAAGCCCATCGATGCGACTGATCGTGACCGGTGTTCGCGGGAATATCGAAATGGAATGGCCATCAGAATCGCCAGGAAATAAAAGCACTAAGCCCGACTGACCGGGCTTTATTTTCGTTTGAAAAACACTTTGAATTCAAGGAGGCATTGATTTTGACCAGTCTAGCGTATGCCATGGGCCAGGGAGGACTAGGGGGCGGACAAGGTGCGGGAGGCGGATTTACGGCATTCATTCCGCTCATTTTGATGTTCGTAATTTTTTACTTTCTTCTGATTCGTCCCCAGCAGAAGAAGAGCAAGGATCAACGGGAAATGATCGGAAACCTGAAAAAAGGGGACAGGATCATCACTTCAGGGGGTATCCATGGAATCATCACCGGAGCTGACGAGAACACGCTCACCGTCGAGATCGCCGAAAAGGTTCGGGTTAAGGTGAACCGGGGGAATGTGGCGGGGCTGGTGAAGGCTGCAGCGGCTCCCCCGGCACCGAAGGAGGAGAATAAAAAATCCGCCTGAAAGGTTCGTTAAGCCCCCGAAAATGCGCCTTTGCACCGTCTTTGCCTTTGTCAGTTTTCTGATGTCAGACGGAAGCAAACCTTAACAAAACCCCTTTTGGGGCTTTTCTTATTCAATAGGCGCGCTTCCGGACGAAAGGGAAAAATCATTGTGAAACGCATCTCATGGAAAACAATGGTCACCCTCGGGGTGATGGCCATTGCTGTCGTGTATCTGATCCCCAGCTTCAACCCGAACTGGTGGCCGAAAAAACGCATCAATTTAGGCCTCGATCTCCAAGGAGGCATGCACCTGGTGCTGGAAGTCGATGCCCAAAAGGCCGTAGAAAGCACGATGGAACGGATTCTTCAGGAACTTCGGGAGCTTCTTTGGAAAGAGGGTATCCGTCAAGTCGTAACCGAGCGGGTGGGAGGAGATAAAGTCTCCATCCGGATCGAAGACCCCAAGAGGGTTGCCGATTTCGAAAAAATCCTGGACAAGGAATTCAAGGAACTGCGGATCCTCGAAAAATCCACACAGGGAGAAATTCTTGTAGTCCAGATGGACCTCCCGGATGACAGAAAAGGAAAATATTCGAAAACTGGCCGTCGGTCAGGCGCTCGAGACCATACGCAACCGCATCGATCAATTCGGGGTCAGCGAACCCGATATCCGCCGCCAAGGCGAAAGACGGATCCTGATCCAGCTTCCGGGCATTAAGGAAACACAACGCGCCAAGGACCTCATCGGCAAAACCGCGCTCTTGGAATTCAAGCTCCTGGATGAAACTCATGCCGTCGAAGATGCCTTGAAAGGCTTAGTGGTGCCGGGTGCAGAAATTCTCTATCAGACCCAGACAGACCCCAAGACCCAGCGGATTCTCAAGACCCCTTACCTGGTGAAGAAGCGTTCCCTGTTGACCGGCGCCTACCTTACCGAGGCCCGGGTGGAGATCGATTCCCAGTATAACGAGCCCCATGTTTCCCTATCCTTCGATAAGAAAGGGGCACGGATCTTTGAACGGATCACCGAGGAAAACGTCAAGAAACGCCTGGCCATCGTTTTGGATCAAAATGTCTACAGCGCCCCGGTCATCCAGGAAAAAATCAGCGGCGGGCAAGCCCGCATCACCGGAAGCTTCACCTTGGAAGAAGCCCGAGATCTGGCCATCGTGTTGCGGGCCGGTGCGCTCCCGGCTCCGGTCGAAATCATCGAAGAGCGGACCGTCGGCCCTTCCCTGGGGACCGACTCCATCCGGAAAGGTCTTCTTTCCGGAGTCATCGGCGGCCTCCTGGTGATCCTGTTCATGGCTGTTTACTATAAGGTGTCGGGCCTCATCGCCAACCTGGCCCTCATCGTGAATATTTTTCTGATCGCCGCCGGACTGGCGGGGTTCCAGGCCACACTCACCCTCCCCGGTATCGCCGGGATTGTCCTGACCATCGGCATGGCGGTGGACGCCAATGTGCTCATCTTCGAGCGCATCCGTGAAGAATTGAGGCTTGGAAAGACTGCCCGGGCCTCCATGGAGGCCGGCTTTGATCGAGCCACCCTGACGATCCTCGATTCCAACATCACCACCCTCATCGCCGCTCTGGTTCTGTTTCAATTCGGGACCGGACCGGTCAAGGGATTTGCCGTCACACTGAGTCTCGGGATTTGCTCCAGCATGTTTACGGCCTTGATTTTGACCCGGGCAATTTTCGATTATCTTTTGATCAACCGGAAAATGAAGCGGATGAGTATTTAATTATAGGGTTAACGCCTGATAAGACGTCTCTCTATTAAGCGAGATGCATCAAAGGACAATACAGATGCAATTCATCAAACCCGACATCAATATCGACTTCTTAATCAAGACAAATGATCGCCTTCGGGCTTTCCGGAGCGATGATTCTGATCAGCATTGCTTCTCTCGTATTCCATGGGGGGCCGAAATACGGCATCGATTTCTCGGGAGGCACCATCATTCAGGTCAAGTTTGCCGGCCCGGCGTCAATTTCCGGCGTGAAAGAAGGGATGCGCACCCTAGGTCTTGAAGGGACGACTGTTCAGTCTTTCGGGGAAAAAGCCGATAACGAATATTTAATCCGGATTGATAAGGCCGTCACGGCATCCGAAGGCTTTTCGGAAGATATCAAAAAGGCTTTGACGACTTCGACAACCAAGCAAGCCGACATCCGCCGCGTGGAGATGGTGGGGCCCCAGGTTGGAAAAGATCTCAGGGAGAAGGCGCTTTTTGCCATATTCTTCTCCCTTCTCCTCATCGCCATTTACATCTCCGGGCGTTTCGAATTCAAGTGGATCTTGAGCGGAGTCATGGCCGGGGCCCTGATCGGAGCCGTTTATCTGCTCAACTTGTTCACCGTAAGCATTCCGATATTGATCGTCTTCGCCATGATCGTGACACTGGTACTCTTCTGGTTGTTAAACCTGAAATATGCCTTGGGCGCCATCGTGGCCCTGATACACGACGTCATCATTACGGTAGGTGTCTTTTCTCTGTTCGACAAAGAGTTTTCTCTTCCGATCATCGCCGCCATTTTGACCATTATCGGCTATTCCCTGAACGACACCATCATCGTCTTCGACCGGATCAGGGAAAATTTGAGGAAATACCACAAAAAACCCCTCGAGTTCATCATCAACAGAAGCGTAAACGAAACACTGAGCCGTACCATACTCACATCGCTGACGACGTTAATCGCCGTCTTTGCCCTATTCCTCTTCGGGGGCGGCATCATCCACGATTTTGCCTTTGCCATGATAGTGGGCATTATCGTCGGTACCTATTCCTCGGTCTATATCGCCAGCCCGTTCCTGTTGACCTTCCAAGCTCGGCCCAAGAAGAGATAGAGGATGGAAGATCTTCTCCCCTGGTTGACCCTCAAAAGCGTACCGGGAATCGGGGACTTGTTATGCAAAAGGCTCATCGACCGCTATCAGTCTCCGGAAAGGGTTTTTCAGGCAAATCCCGAAGATATTCTGGAGATACCGGGGATGACACCGAGACTGATCTCTGCAATTTTCAACTATCGGGCGCCGGATCGACTCAGACAAGAAATCGACCTTGCCGCAAAAAGAAAATATCAGATTGTTACCATGATCGACCCGCAATACCCGGCCCTGTTGCGGGAACTCCCCGACCCGCCTCTTTTTTTATACTGCTACGGCACTCTGGACGGACAGGCCGCCTGCCTGGCCGTCGTGGGCTCCCGAAAAGCCACATCGTATGGCCTGGCCACGACACGTAAACTTTGTGCAGAAGTCGCCTCTTACGGGGTCACCATCGTCAGCGGCATGGCCAGGGGAATCGATAGTGCGGCTCACGAGGGGGCCCTTTCCGGAGGCGGCAAAACCATCGCCGTGCTGGGGTCCGGACTGGAACAGATTTATCCCCCGGAAAACCGAAAACTCTTTCATCAAATCGCTGAAAACGGGGCGGCGATCTCAGAGTTTTCCTTGGCCGAGGAGCCGTTGCCCCATCATTTTCCCAAAAGAAATCGGATTATCGCAGGGATGAGCCTGGGGACCGTAATTATTGAAGCGGCACGGAAAAGCGGATCCCTCATCACCGCCCGTCTGGCTGCGGATCAAGGCCGGGAGGTATTTGCTGTCCCCGGCAGCATCGAGTCTCATAAAAGTGCGGGCACTCATGCCCTGATCAAACAGGGCGCCAAGCTGGTGGAGAATGCGGGCGACATCCTGGAAGAAATCGGTCATCTTTTGAATGTGAAACCGCCGACAGACAAACACGCGGAAAAAGAGCCGGCATCGACCCAACACCCCTCCCTGACTCCGGAAGCGGTCATAGTCCTGGACGCACTGGAACCCTACCCCATCCATATCGACGATCTGGTCAGAAAACTCGCCATGGATCCGGGGAAGTTGGCCGGAATCCTGCTGATGCTTGAAGTGGAAGGACTGGCGCGACAGATGCCTGGAAAACAGTTCATCCGATCGGGTGGGTAATCAAGAAACGGATAAGAATCGAATGAAAGTCCTTGCCCAAAGGCGAGGGCTTTTCATCGAATTACTGAAGCAAATAATAAATCGAAGGAATCGGACGTTTTGAAAAAAAGCCTGGTCATCGTGGAATCGCCCACGAAAGTTAGAACCCTGAAAAAATATCTCGACAACACCTATGCCGTCGCAGCTACCGTCGGACATATCAAGGATCTCCCTAAAAGGGAAATGGGCATTGATATCGAGGGCGGTTTCATGCCGGTATATAAAATCATACCCGGTAAAGAGAAGGTTATCCGATCTCTCAAACAGACGGCAGGAAATATTACGGATGTCTATTTGGCGCCCGATCCGGATCGTGAAGGGGAAGCCATTGCTTGGCATACCGCAGAGGTGCTTGAAAAAAAAGGAAGGCGCTTTCATAGAGTACTGTTTCACGAGCTCACCGAAAATGCCATTCTGACTGCGATTCGGAACCCGGAGTCCTTGAATCTTAATAAGTTTGAAGCGCAGCAGGCCCGCCGTGTCCTGGATCGGCTCGTGGGATACCACATTTCTCCTTTGTTATGGCGCAAGGCAAAACAAGGATTAAGCGCCGGCCGCGTCCAGTCCGTAGCCGTACGGATCATCTGTGAAAGAGAACGGGAGATTCAGGCCTTCACACCGGAAGAATATTGGTCTATCACAGCACACCTTTCAGCAGATACTCCGCCGCCCTTCACTGCAAAATTATCCAAAAAGGCCGAAAAGAAGCTCCGAATTCCGGACGAAGCGTCCTGTCAAGAGATACTTTCCGACCTTGCCGGTCGTCTGTTTATCGTCGAAGACGTTTTAAAAAAAACCGTCACCCAATCCCCGCAGCCCCCCTTCATCACCAGTAAACTGCAGCAGGAAGCGATTCGAAAGCTGCACTTTTCGGCCAAAAGGACCATGATCATCGCTCAGCAACTCTACGAGGGTATTGATTTGGGGCCAGGGGAACCTGTTGGTCTCATCACGTATATGCGCACCGATTCCGTCCGTATCAACAAGGAAGCGGCCGAAGAAGCCATCGCCCTTGTTCGGGAACGTTTCGGCCAGGGCTTTGCAATTGATACTCCCCGTATTTTCAAGAACAAAAAAAAGGCCCAAGATGCCCATGAGGTTATTCGGCCCACCTCCGTATACAATACCCCGGAAAAAGTCGCGCCTTTCCTGGATAAGCACCAACTGGCTCTTTATGAGATGATCTGGAAACGCTTCGTGGCCTCCCAAATGAAACCCGCCCTCATCGATAAAGTAACCGTGTCCATCAGCGCCGGGCCCTACCGTTTCGTGGCCGGCGGATCCACGGTCCAGTTTCCGGGTTTCATGACGCTTTACCAGTCTATCGATGACGAAACGAAAGAAAAAGAAGAAAAGGAAATGCTCCCGGCCCTATTCAAAGGCATGCGGCTTTCCCTGCAAAAGCTGGAACCCAAACAGCATTTCACGCAACCCCCGCCACGATTCTCCGAAGCATCCCTGGTCAAGGAACTTGAAGAAAACGGAATCGGCAGACCCAGTACGTATGCCACCATTCTTTCGACCATCCGGGATAAAGGGTATGTGGAACTGGTGAAAGGATATTTTCATCCCAGCGAACTCGGGCTCATCGTCAACGATCTGGTGGTCGGAAGTTTTCCGGATTTAGTCAACGTGGACTTTACCGCAAAGATGGAAGACCACCTGGATCAAATCGAAGCGGCCGAAATGGATTACCTTAAGATGATCGCTGCCTTTTATGAGGATTTTCAGAAGGCTTTCCAACAGGCCGCCACAGGAATGTTGAGCCTCAGGGGAGTGGGAATCCCCGCCGGTCTAATCTGTCCGGCCTGCAACGAAGGGATGCTCCATATCAAGATGGGAAAGAACGGGCTTTTTTTAGCCTGTAATCGATACCCTGCATGCACCTATACGGCCAATTACATCCGTGACGAAAAAGGAAGGATTCATGCCAACGGTCAGAACCAGGGAGAGCCGTCGAATGAGACATGTGAAAAATGCGGTCGCCCCATGCTCATCAAACAGGGCAAATACGGGAATTTTTTGGCCTGCAGCGGTTATCCGGAGTGCAAGAACGCTCGATCCATTTCCCTGAAACGCTCGGAAAAGAAAACGGGGGTCAAGTGCCCTGAAACTGGCTGCAACGGCGAGCTGGTCGAAAAAACATCCAAAAGGGGAAAAACCTTTTACGGGTGCAGCCGGTATCCAAAATGCACTTTCGCCATGTGGGAAAAGCCCGTGCCCAAACCCTGCCCCGTGTGTGGCGTCGGCTTCCTGGTCGAAAAGACCACCAAGCGTGACGGAACATTTATAACCTGCAAGACTGAGGGGTGTTCCCATAAAGAAAAATTTTCCACTTGACATGAATTTCCAGTACTGTTAAACGAAAAATATTATTTAGATTAAGGAGATTTTTGTGGATCGATTTTTTGCCGTTATCAACCTTATCCTTATTCTCCTCCTTCCGGTAATCCTCATCGGCAACCGGAAGGAAAAAGGGTTGATAATGGCCTAATACCGACATCCTAACCAATTAAAATCCGTTATCAGCCCCAAACTGATAACGGATTTTTTTTTAATCCAAATAATCATAAGGAGAGGTTTACTATGAAACTCACCGGCGCACAGATTTTAATGAAGGTTCTCCAAGAGGAGCAAGTGGACACGATCTTCGGATTCCCCGGGGGAGTGGTTATCGAAATTTACGACGAATTGATGAAGACCGATATTCAACACATCCGGGTGCGCCATGAACAGGGAGCCGCACATGCGGCCGACGGCTATGCGCGTGCTTCCGGGAAAGTGGGTGTCTGCCTGGTTACCTCCGGACCGGGTGCGACCAACACAGTCACCGGCATTGCCACGGCATACATGGATTCGATACCCCTGGTCATTTTAACCGGGCAGGTCCCCACTAATCTGATCGGCAACGATGCCTTCCAGGAAGTCGATATCGTGGGCATCACCCGTCCCTGCACCAAGCATAACTACCTGGTTACGCATATCGAGGATCTTGCCCAGATCCTCAAAGAAGCTTTCTACATCGCCCGATCCGGCAGACCCGGACCGGTACTCGTGGATATCCCTAAAGACGTTTCCGTTGCAAAAACGACTTATAAACCGATCGAAGGGGTCTCAATCAAGTCATACAACCCCATTTATGAACCGAACTCCAAACAGCTCAAAGAGGTCATCAAATTAATCAAAGTGGCCCAGAGACCTATAATTTTTGCCGGCGGCGGTGTGATTCTTTCCAGGGCCTCCGAGGAATTGACGGCTTTTGCTCGAAAAACCCATATTCCCGTAACCATGTCCCTCATGGGTCTGGGAGCCTTTCCCGGAAACGATCCGTTAAGCCTGGGAATGATCGGGATGCACGGAACATACCGAGCCAACATGGCAACCGCTTCCTGCGATCTACTGATCGGAATCGGTGTCCGTTTCGACGATCGGGTTACGGGCAAGACCGATTGTTTCGCTTCCCAGGCCAAGATCGTTCACATCGACATCGATCCCACCAGTATCCGTAAAAATGTAACCGTTGCCGTACCGGTGGTGGGAGACTGCAAAATCAGCCTGCAGCATCTCAACCGCATGATCGATGAAGCGAAAATGCAAGACCTGGAGGCCAAACACCGCCCCTGGCTGGAACAGGTCGATGATTGGCGCAAGACTCACAAGCTGGCCTATCAACAGGATCCCGACGGACCCATCAAGCCCCAGTATGTTGTTGATCAACTGTATCGGCTCACCAACGGGAAAGCACTCATCACCACAGAGGTGGGCCAGCATCAGATGTGGACAGCCCAGTACTATCACTTCGAAAAGCCGGGGCATTTTCTTTCCTCCGGCGGATTAGGCACCATGGGATTCGGTCTCCCTGCCGCCATTGGCGCTCAGATCGCTTTCCCGGACAAGCTGGTTGTGGATGTGGCCGGAGACGGCAGTATTCAGATGAATATCCAGGAGATGGCCACAGCCGTAGAATATAAATTGCCGGTAAAAGTCGTGATTCTGAACAACTGCTATTTAGGCATGGTACGGCAGTGGCAACAGCTTTTCTACGACAAACGCTACTCCGCCACATGCATGAGCTGTGGGCCGGATTTCGTCCTTCTGGCCCAGGCCTATGGCGCAACCGGTTTCCGGGCGGAACGCCCCTCCGACGTTGAGCCGATCTTGCGTAAAGGCCTGGAAACCCCTGGTCCGGTAATTATGGACTTCCGCGTCGAAAAAGAAGAATGTGTCTATCCCATGGTCCCCGCGGGCTCACCGATCACCGAGATGCTTCTGGCTTGATATCGCTAAAGGAGAAACGGCAATGATGGAAAACGAAGAAAAACACATTCTCACGATGCTTGTGGACAATAAGCCCGGAGTGCTTTCCCGGGTTGTGGGACTGTTCAGCGGAAAGGGTTTCAACATCGACAGCCTTTGTGTGGCCGAAACAATCGATCCGGCGGTTTCCCGGATCACTATCGTCACCCAGGCCAATGAATTGGTTTTAGAACAGATTGAAAAGCAACTGCGCAAACTCATCAACGTGATCAAGCTTCGGGATATGACCGGCTCCCGGGCCGTGAAACGGGAAATGGCCCTCATTTGCATCCGGGCCAAACGGGAAAACCGGGATGAGATTTTGCGACTGGTAGATATTTTCCGGTGTAAAATTGTAGATGTGGGCCCTCAGTATTACATCATCGAGGCCACCGGGGACCGGGGAAAATTGGAAGCGCTGATTCATCTCCTCAAACCCATGGGAATAAAAAAAATCGCCCGGACAGGATACATCGCCTTGTACCGGGAACCGGATTAATCTTACCGGATTAGTCCTTAAGAATCAGCCGACCGGCTCTAAGGAATGCCAAACGACGATTTTTTAAGAAAGGAGTCACTTAATGGCGAAGATCGATTTTGGCGGGGTGATTGAAGATGTGATCACCTCGGAGGAATTTTCAATGGAAAAAGCCGAAAAGGCGCTCAAAGATGAAACCGTGGCCGTTCTCGGGTACGGCGTCCAGGGTCCCGGACAAGCCCTGAACATGCGTGACAACGGCATCCGGGTCATTATAGGTCAAAGGGAAGGGACCGCATCCTGGGAGAAGGCGATAACCGACGGCTTTGTCCCCGGAAAGTCTCTCTTTCCCATCGAGGAAGCCGCACGCAAAGGAACCATCATCCAGTATTTGCTATCCGATGCCGGACAGGTGGCTCTCTGGCCGAAAGTCAAACCCTGTCTGAAATCCGGCAATGCTCTTTATTTCTCCCATGGTTTTGCCATCACCTACCGAGATCAGACCGGTGTCGTTCCACCCCCAAACGTGGACGTCATCCTGGTGGCGCCTAAGGGCTCCGGGCGCACCGTTCGCAACAACTTTTTAAACGGCAGCGGGATCAATTCCAGTTATGCCGTATTTCAGGACTTCACGGGTAAGGCAACAGAGCGAACCTTTGCCCTGGGGATTGCCATCGGATCCGGATATCTCTTCCCCACCACCTTTGAAAAGGAGGTACACAGCGACCTGACCGGGGAGCGAGGGGTCCTGATGGGCGCGCTGGCCGGTGTCATGGAAGCCCAGTACACCGTGCTCCGTAAAAAAGGGCACAGCCCCAGCGAAGCTTTCAATGAAACCGTAGAAGAACTCACCCAGAGCCTGATCCGCTTGGTGGCGGAAAACGGCATGGATTGGATGTATGCCAACTGCAGCACCACCGCCCAGAGAGGTGCCCTTGATTGGTCGCCGCGCTTTCGGGACGCCGTTTTCCCGGTTTTCGACGAGCTCTATGAAAGCGTGGTATCCGGAAAAGAAACCCGGCGGGTTCTGGAAGCCAACAGCCGTCCCGATTACCGGCAGGGTCTGGAAAAGGAACTGGAGGTCATACGGGAATCCGAAATGTGGAAAGCCGGAGCCGCCGTCAGGAGCTTGAGGCCCGAAAACCGAAAAGCTGGAAAGCAATAAGGCTCAATCAATGGACCGGGACTTTCCATGAGCTCCGGTCTCAGGAGAGACAATCGATGAAACCGATCCTTTTATACGACACCACTCTCAGAGACGGCACCCAGGGGGAAAACATCAACTTCAGCGTAGACGACAAAATCGCCGTCGCGAAACGCCTGGATCGATTCGGGATCCACTACATCGAAGGGGGGTGGCCCGGCTCCAACCCGAGGGACAAGCTCTTTTTCGAAAGGGCCAAATCAATCCCCTTTCAACATGCCAAACTTGCGGCCTTCGGCGCCACACGCAGGCCGGGAATTTCACCTGAAGACGACAATAACCTGAAAGCCATCCTCGAAAGCGAGACACCGGTCGTGACGATCTTCGGAAAAAGCTGGACCCTGCATGTTGAAGAAGTGATGGAAAACACCCTTAAAGAAAACCTCGCCATGATCCGGGATACGATGGCGTATCTGAAGGCGAAAGGCCGGGAAATCGTCTACGATGCCGAGCACTTCTTCGACGGCTACAAGGACGACCCTGACTATGCGATTGAAACGCTTTTAGCCGCCGCCGAGGGTGGAGCGGAAAGCATCGTGCTCTGCGATACCAACGGCGGCACACTCCCTCATGAAATCGAAGCCGTCGTCCGCAAGGTGAACGCCCGTTTGGCGGAGAACCAGGGTTTAACAGCCGGGGACAGGTCCATCGTCCTGGGCATTCACACCCACAACGACTGCGGCCTTGCCGTGGCCAATACTTTGTCGGCGGTTAGAGCCGGGGCCACGCTGGTCCAGGGAACCATCAACGGCTACGGGGAACGGTGCGGAAACGCCGACCTCGTTACACTCATCCCGATCATCGCCCTCAAACTCAACCGGCCGTGCATCCCTCCGGAAAACATGATCTATTTAAAGCGGATCTCCCAAATCATCAGCGAAACTGCCAATATCATCCCACTCAACAGCCAGCCCTTCGTGGGAAAAAGCGCCTTTGCCCACAAGGGCGGCATCCATGTGAGCGCCGTCATGAAGATCCCGAGGGCCTATGAACACATCGATCCGGAACTCGTCGGCAACAGCCGGCGGGTTCTTGTGTCGGACTTGTCCGGGAAAAGCAACATCGAATACAAGGCAAGGGAACTCGGGATCGAACTGGGCGGGAACGGCCACGACAGCCGAAAGATTGTGTCTCTGATCAAGGATCTCGAACAGAAGGGTTATCAGTTCGATGCTGCCGAAGGCTCTTTCCGTATTCTGGTCCAAAAGCTGACCGACCAATTTCACCCCCTGTTCGAACTCGAATCTTTCCGTGTGACCATCGAAAAGAACCGGGATGAACCATGCAATGCACATGCCACCATAAAGATCTCCGTGGGAGGGAAGCAGGAGATCACCGCTGCGGAAGGAGACGGTCCGGTGAGCGCCCTGGACAACGCCCTGCGCAAGGCGTTGCAGACCTTTTTCCCGGAAATCAACAGCATGCACCTGGTGGATTTCAAGGTGCGCGTCATCGACGGTCGAGAAGGAACCGCATCCAAGGTTCGCGTGCTCATCGATTCCCGGGATCAGGATCAGATCTGGAGTACTATCGGCGTGTCTAAAGATATCATCGAAGCCAGCTGGAAGGCTCTGGAAGACAGCTTTCAGTACAAACTTTCCGCCGAAAAAAACATCGGATACCCACGACGTATAGAAAAGAGGAGTCATAACAATGATTGAAAGAGTCTTTATCTTCGATACCACCCTGCGCGACGGGGAGCAGTCTCCCGGCGCCAGCATGAATACCGCTGAAAAGCTGCGCCTCGCCACCCAACTGGAAAAATTGGGAGTCGATATCATCGAAGCCGGATTCCCCGCAGCTTCGGAAGGGGATTTCGAAGCGGTCTCGGAAATCTCAAAAAAGATCAAAAATGCCGAGGTGGCCGGACTGGCCCGAACATCTAAAAATGATATCGACCGCGCCTGGGGGGCTGTCCGCCACGCCGTAAAACCGAAGATACACACCTTCATCGCCACTTCGGACATCCACTTGACCCACAAGCTCAAAATGAGCCGTGAGGAGGTGTTATCGACTGCCGTGGAAGCGGTGCGTTACTCCAAAACATTAACGGAAAACGTCGAATTTTCCGCTGAGGACGGTTCGCGAAGCGACCGTGACTTTTTGTGCCGGATATTCGAAGCGGCCATCGAAGCCGGGGCCACCGTGGTCAACCTTCCGGACACCGTAGGGTACGCCATTCCCGAGGAGTTCGCCAAGCTGGTTGAGTACGTCCGATCTCATGTTCCCAACATCGGAAAAGCCGTACTCAGCGTCCATTGCCACAACGATCTGGGATTGGCCACGTCCAACACCCTGGCCGCCCTAAGCGCCGGCGCCCGTCAGGCCGAAGTGACGATCAACGGGATCGGTGAACGGGCCGGAAACACTTCTCTGGAAGAAGTCGTTATGGCGCTTCACACCCGGCCAAACTTTTTCCCCTTGACTACGGGGATCCGAACCGAGCAAATTTATCCTACCAGCCGTCTAACGAGCATGATCACCGGCATCATTGTCCAACCCAACAAGGCCATCGTTGGCGCCAATGCTTTTGCTCACGAAGCCGGAATCCATCAAGACGGTGTCCTGAAGAACCCTATGACGTATGAAATCATGAAGCCGGAGACCGTGGGCTTAAGCACCAACCGCCTCGTCCTGGGAAAACACAGCGGCCGTCATGCTCTGCGCAACCGCTTGAAGGACATGGGCTACGATTTGTCCGACGAAGAACTCAAGCTTGTTTTTACCCGGTTCAAGGAACTTGCGGACAAGAAAAAACATGTGGTGGACGAAGACCTGGAAGTCATCGTAACGGAAGGAATCCTCAGAACGGCGGATACCTTTAAGCTTGAGTATCTTCACGTGACGTGCGGCACCACCGTGCTCCCCATGGCCAGTGTCCAGCTCACCGTCAACGGAAGGATGGTGCGCGGAGCCGCATACGGAAACGGCCCCATCGACGCCGCATTCGAGAGCATCTCAAAATTGACCGGCACGAAAGCCGAACTCCTCCGGTTTTCCGTAAGCGCCATCACCAGCGGCACGGATGCCCTCGGGGAAGTCACCGTGCGGTTGGGGGAAAACGGCCTAATCGCCCTCGGTAAAGGAGCGGATCCGGACATCATCACCGCCAGCGCCAGGGCATTCGTCAACGGTTTAAACCGTCTCGAGTACCTCAAGCGACACCCGGTGGATCGCTCTGAAGCCTTATAAAAATGATGAACGGTTCCAGCTCTGGCTTAATATTCGGTACTTTTTAAATGAAACTTAAATTGAGCGATTTTCGAATTTGCCGCAGATGCAAGGCGTCCGGAAGCGAAGGCGTACAATTCGTACGTCGAGCTTTCGGCAACGTAGCAGATGCGGTGAAATCGGAAATCCCAAAGGGTTTTCAATTTGGCAAATAATTCCACTGCATGCCTTTTATGGTACACCCGACGGGTGGGCAATTGGAATGGTCAACTCCGTTCCAACACAAGGATATTCAAACACAATTCTTTTTTGCCAAATTGAAAACGATCAATTTAGGTTAAAGTTTCCCATATCATGAAGCCACCTTATAAAGGGACCGGTCCACTGGCGGCGGCTTGAGTAAGGGACATCGATACTGTGGAATAACAGCAGGTTCTTGATCTTGCAAATGACATCTGAGCGTTGATCGATGATCTACCTCCGGGTCCTGAGTAATTGACGGTGCGCCCGCTCTTCAGGTGAGAGGACCCACACCCTTTTTGCATATTGCTATGAGGCGTTAAAAGACAGTCAATGCCATCGGCGGTCAGCCGGTCATATACGAGTCCAAAGGTGACACATCGTCCAAAATATTTGACCCCCTCGACCGGCTGGCGCAACTTTCCACTCATATCCCGAACCGGGGCGAGCAGATGGTTTGCTATTACGGTTTTTATTCAATTAAACTACTACCGGCTGAAGCCGGTAGTAGTTTAATCTTGTCGTCTTAACCGGTATTCTGACTGTTATCTATCCCATGAAATATGGAGAGAGTAAACTCTCCGGAAAGATGCCGGATGCGCCGGTGTTTGAGGGTCAAACATGGTTCTAAGGATAATGGCAACGCCATAAGTAAATGACTTTAAGGATAGAGGAGCCAATCAATGATGAATGACCTGAATGTTGTCATCGTCGGTGCAGCCGGTGAAGGTGTGCAAACTGTCGGGGAAGTGCTTGCCGATACGATAGCGGCTCACGGATACGCGGTATTTGCCTGGCAAGAATTTGAATCCAGAATCCGTGGCGGCCAAAACAGTTATTCCATCAGAATCAGCGAGAAACCGACCAATGCGCCGCGCATGAAAGCGGATATTCTTCTTGCGTTAAATGAAGGCGCTGTCAAGAAATACGAACCATTGATTAAAGAAGACGGCATTCTCATCGCGCAGAAGAATACCAGAGAGCAGATGATCACCATTGCCTTTTCAGAAATCGCCCAGAAGGGAATGGGAAATAAAATTTACGCCAACACGGTGGCCATCGGCGCATTGGTGGCCGTTGTCGGGATGGAGCTTGAGGTTCTCAACCATGTGCTGGCTCAAAAATTTGCCCAAAAAGGGGAAAAGGTTATTGCGGAAAATTTTGCAGCGGCCGCGAAAGGCTATACCCTTGCCAGTGATGGTTGCAAGGGCGTCTGCCCCTGGCGTCTGCCCAAACTGGATGCTCATTACAACCTCATAGCGGGAAAAGAAGCGCTTGCCACGGCAGCTGTCCTTGCCGGGTGTCGCTTCATGGCGGCTTACCCGATGTCGCCTTCTACCGATATTATCACTATTCTTGCTCAAAACGAAAAGGATTTAGGGGTGTTTACGGAACAGGCCGAAGATGAAATCGCCGCCGTAAACATGGCGATTGGAGCCAGCTTTGCCGGGGCAAGAGCCATGACGGCCACTTCCGGCGGCGGCTTTGCACTGATGGTAGAAGCCATCAGTTTGGCCGGGATGACAGAAACACCGTTGGTCATCGTCCTGGCCCAGCGACCCGGCCCGGCTACAGGTTTGCCGACCCGAACGGCGCAAGGGGATCTTTTATTTTCCATCAATGCCGGTCATGGCGAATTCCCCAAAATGGTGCTTGCGCCAGCCAATATTGAGGATATCTTTAAGAAAACCTTGCGCGCGTTTGATCTGGCCGACAAGTATCAGATACCGGTCATATTACTCACCGATCAATTCCTTATGGATTCCATCTTTTCAGTGGAAGATATCATACCGACAGGGCTAAAGCCCACATACTGTCTTGCTGATCCATCAAAAATCAAAGATTACCAGCGCTACCAGATAACTCAAAGCGGCATATCGCCGCGCCTGTATCCGGGACAAGGCATGCATCTGGTAACAGCCGATAGCGATGAACACGACGCATGGGGACACATCACCGAGGACCTTTCCGGCACAGTCATTGCGATGGTGGAGAAACGGCTCGCGAAATTTCAAAGCCTGAAAGCAGCCATCAACCTGCCAGAGGAAATCGATGCCGATGGGTCAGACAACATCCTTGTGGGATGGGGATCTTCAAGACAGGCCCTGATGGATGGAATTGAACTGCTTGACCAGGATGGGATCAGGGCAGGGATGATTCACTTCACGGAATTATGGCCGCTGCCTCAATACCAGTTCCCGGAACGGAAGAAATACTGGGTTGTTGAAAACAATGCCACCGGTCAATTGGCAAAACTGTTGCGCTCTGAATACGGAATCACATTTGCCGGTGCTATCAATCGGTATGACGGCCTGCCGTTGACCGGAAGTTATGTGAGGAGGTCCTTCAATGAATAGCATCGAAGACTACAAAAACAGCGTTGAAATACAGTGGTGTCCGGGCTGTTCCAATTTTGGTATCCTGAACGCTTTCAAAATGGCTTTGGCAGATCTGGGGAAGATGCCGCATGAGATTTGTCTGGTATCGGGCATCGGCCAGGCCGCTAAATTTCCGCATTATCTTAAATGCAATTTTTTTAATGGATTGCACGGAAGGGCCATTCCGGCGGCATTGGGTATTCATGCAGCCAACCCGCTTCTGACGACCATCGTCGTTACCGGTGAAGGCGATTGCTATGGTGAAGGCGGAAATCATTTCCTCCATGCGCTGCGTCGCAATCCCGACATAACGATCGTGGTCCATAACAACGAATTTTATGCGCTTACCAAAGGCCAGGCTTCCCCGACCACAAGAATTGGGGAAAAACGCAGCCTTCAAATTCACGGCGTGGAGATTGCGCCGTTGAATATGCCTGCCATCGCCATCATACAAAACTGCACGTTTGTGGCCAGAGGATTTGCTGGGGATATGGATCAGTTAAAATCTATTCTAGTGGCAGCAATTCAACATACCGGGTTTTCCTATGTTGAAGTGATCCAGCCTTGCATAACATGGGGAACGCACCCGATGAGCTGGTATAAGGAAAGAGTATATAACCTCGGAAACGATTATGACCCGAGCAACCGCGAATCTGCTTTGAAAAAAGTTCTGGAGACGGGTGACAGAATGCCCACGGGTATCCTGTTCCAAAGCGCGCCGCGCGAAACTTTTGCCAGTCGTTTCAGGAAAGATGTCACCGATAAGCCGTTGGCCGAGATGAAACCTGTCTCACCGGATAAAATAGAGGAATTTCTATCAAATTTGCGATCGGGATAAAGAGCTTCCAAGGAACTTAATTAGAGCAAAAACCTGTTTTTTCCCCTCCCCATCGATGGGGGAGGATTCGGGTGGGGATGATAAAATTAAATCCCGATTGACATCTTACCCTCTTTCCGATAATTAAAACCCGTCGGCTATGAGAACTGTGTGCCCCGTATCTTGTGTCACAGATGATGCCGATATACAACTCATTTTCTCGATTACTCCGCTTGGAAAAAAGCGTTCTTATCATTTCTTTTATATGGCAACTCATACTCCGGCATCTTCCATGCCAAACTTGCGAATGATGCGAATATTGGGGTAGTCATCCGTGTTTACTAAGATTGCTTGGCAGCATTCTTTTGCCACTAAGATAGCATCCTACATTCTTGCGCTGATGGGGTTCTTCAAGGCCACACTGCTACTGATGGCACAGCGATTCCGGTCTGCAAGCCTGCGGTTCAAAATCACTTTTTTTACAGTTATACTTCTCACCTGTACATCTTTTGCCCTTTGCATCATGACGATTCAAATCATGAACGACTACGTACTGAATGAGATCATTAAAAGAGGAGAATCCGTAGGCAAGAGCATCGCTGCGTCGGCAGGGTACAGTCTTCTGTCAGGGGATCTCCTGGGCCTGGATAATCTTGTTTATAAGGCCAGGTCATCAAATAGCGACATGCCTTATGTGGCCATCGTCGATCCAACCATGAATGTTATCGTTCATAGCGACACTCCGATGATCGGGGAAACCATGCTTTTCAAACAGGGTCGCCTTCTTAGAAAGGCTGTTGACGGGACAATAATAAGAGAGTTGCCAAACCCGTCAGGTACCATATTTGAAATATCGTGCCCCATCGCTTTCATGAAGAAGCCGCTGGGCAATGTGATCCTCGGCATGAACAGGTCTGTCCTGATGGAGGCGCAGGGAAAAGTTACTTATAGGATACTCATTGTATTCGGAATAATTGTAGTACTAGGAATCTTTGCGAGTTCGCTGCTCGCATCATTCCTCATTAAGCCCATAAAAGAACTCTCCGCAGGTGTAGATGAATTGAAAAACGGAACCGCCAAGAAGCCGCTCAGGATCTATTCTCAGGATGAGTTGGGTCATCTGACACGCAATTTCAATGAAATGTCTGCACAGATCGCGGAACAGAGGGGCAAACTGAATAAATATGCCCTCGATCTCGAAGAGGCGTATGTTTCCATAGTCAAAGTGGTGGCTGCAGCCATAGATGCAAGAGACTCCTATACCCATGGGCATTCTGCACGGGTCGCTCAGCTATCCCTTCTCATCGGCAAACAGATAGGGCTTTCCAGTGATGAGCTAACCGATCTTGAGGTCGCATGTCTCTTTCATGACGTGGGAAAGATCAAGACGCCTGACTCAATTTTGCTCAAGCCAGGTAAACTGAGCCCTGCTGAATATAAGGAGATGATGCACCATGTAGAGTACGGCTCCTCCATTCTCAGCTGGGCTCCCTCGTTGGCTAAGTATATTCCCTCCACCCGCCACCACCATGAATGGTACAACGGCAAAGGTTATCCTGACGGATTGGTCGGAGACAATATTCCCCTGTTTGCAGCGATTATATCCATAGCGGATACGTTTGATGCGATGACCTCGGACAGGCCTTACAGGAAGGCGCTCTCCGAGAAGGAAGCCTTGAGAGAGATTAATCGAATGTCAGGTGTGCAGTTCCGTCCGAATCTTGTTGCCGTCTTCATCGAGCAGATAGAAAGGCACAGCTCCTATCCCAGGCCGCTATCTGTTTTGAAGGTGGTTTGATGACGGATCTCTTAAGGCCAAAACTGCTTCTCTTCGTCCTCATATCCTTGCTCCTGTGCCAGTCTTGTGCTGAGAAAAAAAGCTCGGTATCACCAAAAAGTTCTGTACAGACATCAAGTCAAGCTGCAAATCTGGCTAAAAAACATATGGAGGCAGGTGAGTACCAGAAGGCGATTGACATCTACAGTGACGAATATCGGAAGCATCCACAGGATCAGTCCCTGATCAAAGAGTATGCGAAAAGCCTCGGTGGAATCAAGTCAATCGCCGACAAGAGATTAGAGATGGGGGACTTGGAGGGTGCGGGCAGAACGTATTATGTCCTGCATAATAATTATGCGAAATTTAGAGGTGTTGAACAATTGCTCTCCTTTGATAATACTGATTTGAATATGAAGCTCTCCTATTGCCAGAGTACACTTTCCAAACAGGGGTTCGAGGAATACAGAAAAGGTAACCTCAATAAAGCCATCGTACTCTGGAAGGGACTTCTTGCCATTGATCCTAATAATAAAGCCATCAGAGAAGCCGTAAGGACGGCAACACAACAGCAGAAAAATCTTCAGGAAAACAAGTAGATGATGAATACATCATCGTTTCTTTCGGAGCGTTACCTAGAAAAGTTTTTGGGGGCGTCTGCCCTCCTGAAATTCATCGATGCCGATGATCTCGAAGCCTTGCGACAATTGGGCCACCTTTTCCCAATGCAGTTGCTATTCAAGCGCATTATGATTCATTGCTTCCTCGATTCAGCATTTCCTATAACGTTCAAATCTGCCTTAGTCGTTGATCCCCGGCCTCATGTTGTCGGATCATATTCACATCTGTCGCAACCCCCCAACAACCGCGCCGCCTCCCGCTGCGTTAACCGATCTTCACTCCAACCAAAATATGCTTCCTCAAACCGCATCATCCGAGTCTCCTGTAACCACTGTGTCCGCTTTATAAGTCCACCTTCTCGGTGACTTCATAAACCGGATGGTTTATGTGTTACAAACCCGGACAGTTTATTTGTTCTCTACACCGATTATCGCTACCGGGATCGCTTTTGAATCCCGCGCAGAAAAATGGAAATAGATATCCACGCTTTTTCCAAAAAAACCGGCTCAGTTCGGCAAATTCATCAGCCTCGTACCCTGGTAAGGGTTCCGTTGCTCAACATCTGATGAAACTGAGCCAACAGAGCCTTTTCTTCATTGTCGAGGATGCTGTCATTTTGAGCAAGATCCATGATATTCTGATACTCTTGCGGTGTTACTTCAAGATCCCTAATGGCATGATTAATGAGCTCTTTGAGTTTGCCGGCGCTTTTGCTTGGTTGTTTCATCGGATTTCCCCTTTTGTTTGTGCGGTTTCAGTTTAAACGCCCAAAAGCCTTTTTAATGACAACTACTATAAGCCTGTTTAAGTGGGTTTCAAGTTAAATGAACTCAGGAACTTGACCCCTTATCCCTCTAACCCTTTTGTGAAAAAATCGATAGACAGGCTTCACCTAAGGATGAAAGCTTTCTCCCGATCTCAGATGAAGACAATAAATTTTGAGTATATGAGTTGATGCTTAACCCTGAAATTAGACCTTCAATCAAACAGGTTGCAGTCCAACCATTTGCTCGATGCGTCGGGTCACCTCTGGAGTGAGTCCCAGTCCGGAAGCCAGTTTCGTCAAATACGCCTTCTCGGCCAATGTGTCCACCTCGATAGCCATGAGAGAGGAGGCGTAAATCTGTGCTGCCAGTTCCGGCTGCCCTTTGGCCGCAGATATCAGCTTCTCGGTTTCCAATGGCTTCTGCATCTGTGTCATGACATAACGCTGTCCTTCGCTATCCGCCCCGACTTCCCGCAGTTTGCCGACAATCCGCTGTATCTCTTCTTCGTCGATCTGGCCGTCCGCCTTGGCTGCATTGATCATGGCCTTCAGCACAAGCTCACTGTGTTGCTCCAATTCTTTTTGGTCTGCCTCAGTCTTAGGTCTTAGGAGCCCCAAGGGAACCCGCTCCACACTTTGGCCGCTCCCTTTGAGCGCTTTAAAAGCCATCGCGCCCAAAAGCGCCATCACCCCTCCGCCGATGGCACCTCCCAATGATCTGCCGCCACCGCCCAAAAGCGCACCGGCCAGCGCTCCCAATCCGCCGAGAGCCAGATTCTGCTTTCCTCCCACCTTCTGCCCCGCCTGGTTCAATACATCCCCCAAGATATCTCCCAAGCCACCTCCGCCGCCACCCAGCGCACTGGTAAGCACGTCTCCTACACCACCGCTCTGCTGTCCACCGAGCAAACCGCCCAAACTTTCCAGCAGGCCTCCGCTGCCGCCTCCCATCGCGCTCTTCAACCGCTGGTTGGATGAAGATGTCATACCGGATTGCATCACTGCTCCTAAAAGATCACTGATGTTCATTTCGCTTTCCTTCTGTTGTGATAAAGGTAATGTTCCCAATGCAAGCGTATTTTGGCATTGCTTCCGGCTTCATGCCCGACTGTATGCGACGCTTTGATCTTGATATCTTCAACTCCGGACATCAACGAGTCTAAGGTATCATTTCCTATCGTTAGAGGGCTATATATCCATCCCTCTTTCATTTGCGTGCGATCGACTCAATCAGGGCCTTGATCTCTGCGAAGTAAACGTCCATCCCCCGCATCAACAGATCGTTGTGGCCTGCCCCATCGATTTTCACCAGCTTCTTTTCCCGGCTCGGGCAGGCTTCATAGAGGGTTTCTGCATCGGAAACAGGGATGATCCAGTCTTGTGTACCATGGATGATCAGACAGGGCTGGCGGATGATTTTAATCCAGTCGATGTTGTCTCCTCCGGAAAGTGCTTGAGCGGAAAGGTGCGGCCCGCCAAGCCGGCGGATCAAAGCCGGACCGTCGGCGAAAGGGCTGTCGAGCAGGAGAGCGCTCAACCTATCCGGGTGGGTTGCGGCCAAAAAAATGGCCGATGCACTCCCCAGAGATCGGCCCATGACCACTACACGCTCGAAAGATCGCCCCGCGATCTTTTCAATCCCTCCGATATCCTGGAGTATCTCCTCTGCGTCGGCAAACATTTGGATGTAAGACGGTGTGCCGGTGCTTTTTCCATATCCTCGGTAGTCGACTACCCAAAAGGAGACACCGCAGGCCACATATAACCGGGAAAGATCATCGTAGTCAGCGGCAATCTCTCCATTTCCGTGGAAGAAAATTATAAGCACCCGGCTCTTCGGGTGCAAATATAGATACCCTCCGATTTTTTCACCACCGCAGGCCGTGAGGGTGGCAATACCGACCGAACCCTGACTACATGGCTCTTGCCGTGGGTGGAAAACAAAACGGGACACGGCCGGATCGTCGATGTGCATGCCAGGATTCTCCTTTTCGGTTTCAAGAGATCTTCGGGTTGATGAACCTTGCAATGTCCGCCATGGTAAAATCGCCAGTAAAGTCATCAGTATTAGATATAAACTAGTCATCCGGATCAACGGCTTCAACCGGAATACCGATTAAATTCATGTGACGCCCACCGGTGGCCGGCGTTAGGTGCAGTCCGGTTTTCGCTAAAATAAATCATAATCGATTCCCTGTCTACAGGGACAAGGGTTATTCCTTCTCGTCGGAGGGATTCAATTCGCTTTTTGATTGCTTCTTACTGAGGCTGACCCCATTTCCGATTGATCCGAATATTGAGCCATGCGATGTCAAATCATGAAGATGCAAAACCGGAGCGGAACCTTCTCTTGACTCCGATTTTAGCAGGATGCATCTGATTCCTTATTTTCCCAGTAACCCGGATTTCAGACCGGCATCCGCGGGTTTCTCTCCGAGCCAGATTGCATAAAGAGCTTTCTTGAAATCGAGCCCGGGAACCGTACCTATGCGCTTTTGGTTGATGAAAAGGGTAACCCCCTCTTCCGTCAGGTAAACTCAGATCGTACCGATCGCCCTTTTGTGCTTTTTCCGTGAAAAAGCCGTTGAACGTATTGAGTCTGTCCTGGAGGGAGGCCCTCTTATCTCCGGTAGACGCGGCAAAACCCTCATTCCAGGTATCGACGAGCTGCTTGGGAGTCACCCCATCGTAGATGAAATGCATCCGGATGGCCATGGGCCGATCCGCCTGGATGATGGCCGTCGGATCGCTTTGCTTTTCCTCAAGGTAAAGGCCTGCTGCATACACCTTCACGAAAAGCTTCTTTCGCAACCCCGCACCGTTTAAAATCAATTTCGTATCCCCAGATAATAACGTATCCGGCAGGTTAACCCCACCCACCTCAACGCCTTCAGAAACACCTGCAGTCAGGGAAAAAATAATTATAACAAGCTTGATAAGGGTTCTCATGTCGCCTCCTTTGTGACCGAAAATAAAGAACGGGCCTCAAATCTGAAACGAGCCGATGATCTCCGAAATCCGTTGAATCCCCTTTTCGACCATAAATGCCTCGATCCCCTCCAGAATGTCAAGGGTAGCCCGGGGATTCACGAAGTTGGCTGTGCCGACCTGAACCGCGCTGGCACCGACCACCAGAAACTCCAGGGCATCTCGGGCCGTCATGATGCCGCCGATACCGACTACCGGAATCGCAACACTTTTAACTGTCTGCCAGACCATGCGCAAGGCGATCGGCTTGATGGCCGGCCCGGAAAGCCCGCCGGTGATGTTGGCCAGCTTCGGCCGACGGGATTCGATATCCACAGCCATTCCGGTGATTGTATTGATGAGCGACACCGCATCAGCTCCGGCCGCTTCCGCGCTTTTGGCGATTTCCGCGATGTCGGTAACGTTGGGGGATAACTTGGCGATGACCGGTTTTTTCGTCGCCTTTCGAACCGCCGCGATGACGCCATGAACGCTTTTGGGATTTACGCCGAACGCCACTCCCCCTTCCTTGATGTTGGGGCAGGAAATGTTGACTTCTATACCGGTGATTCCGGGTTCGCCTTCCACCACCGCAGCCACTTCAACGTATTCCTCAACGATGTGCCCGTAAATATTGACGATGACCGGAATATTCAGAGTCCTCAGATACGGCAGCTTCTCATTCACGAAGGCCTGAATGCCGACATTCTCCAAACCGATGGCATTGAGCATGCCACAGGGCGTTTCGACAATACGGGGGGGTGGATTTCCTTTGGCAGGATTTAAATGCAGCCCCTTCACAACAATGGCTCCCAGCCGGTTCAGGTCCACCACATCCGCATATTCCCGACCGTACCCAAAGGTTCCGGAAGCCGTCATCACGGGATTTTTCATGCGGATTCCGGCAACCGTCACCTGCAAATCAGGATCTTTCTCCATGAGGTCCTTTCTAACCAAAAACCCCTCACAAGATCAAGGGTATTTGCCAAAAGCATCCTTTTCTTTGAGCTTTTCTTTGAGCTTGACTCCCCCGATGTTGTGATTCAGGATCAATCTCTTATAACGACACCCATAAGAAAGGAAATTCACCTTATATGAAAACCATCCTCGGCATTATCGGTTCACCCAGAAAACTCGGCAATTGCGAAATCGCTGTAAAAGCCGTCAGCCGCCACATCAGTCAGCCCCATGAACTCAAGATCCTGCGCATTTCCGATTTCGACATCCGGCCCTGCAGAGGATGCTATACTTGCCTTTTCAAGGAGGGCCGATGCGTCATTCAGGACGACCTGCCCCTCATCTGGGAGGCCCTGTTCGAAGCCGACGCCCTGATCGTAGCCGCTCCCACTTATTTCCTGGGACCCAACGCCACCTTGAAACACCTTTTGGACCGGGGGCTTTCCCTGTTTCCTCATATCGAAACGCTGTGGGGAAAACCCGCGGTGGGCATCGGGATCGCCGGCATCCCGGAAAAGGAAGGATACACACTTTTGGGGATCCAAAATTTTTTAAGATTGCTGCTGACGCATATCAAAGGGTGTGAAATTCTTTACGGAGCTTTACCCGGAGAAATTTTCTTCAATAAGAACAATGAAACCGTGTTGTCAAACCTGGCATCATCCCTTTTTGGCTCCCCTCTTCCTTCAAAAAGCCCGACCTGCCCGGTTTGCGGCGGCGACACCTTCCGGTTTATGGGGGATGGCCGCATCCGGTGCATGCTCTGCAGCAACCCCGGTACATTCCGAAAAGAAGGTCCGGTATTCTTTGATATCCGCCCGAGCAGCCACGATATATTCCTTTCGAAGGAATCTGCGGTGAGACATCGGGAGTGGCTCATGGGGATGAAAGCCCGTTTCCTGGAGCAAAAAGATCAACTTAAAAAAATCACCACAGACTACCTGAAGGACGGTACATGGATCAAACCGTCCGTATGCAAGGATACAGGCGACGCGGGAAAACCATGAGCGATTCCTTTAAAGATTTGAAGAGAAGGCTGACCGAAATCGAAAAAAAGATCCGGGAAGTGGAGACCCGCATGCCGGCCCATTCTGTAAAACCTCCCATTATGCACGAGCTTTTCGAACTGGAAGAAGAGCGGGACAGCATTCTTGCAGAACTTAAAAAACTTAAAAGCACCGAATAAAAATAGGGCTTCGCGCTCCGAAATCGATTAATCGGCGACTCGCATTCAGCAATAACTTTCATTGACTTTGTAGTGAACATGCCTTAACCGTTAAATATGCTAATTCAGCTCTCTTGATCGGGGGTGGAATCATTTTTAAAACACCCTTTTTATCAGGTCCGAAGGATCTGGGTTAAGGTACCGAAAAAGGAGGATCATATGGAAAGCACCCGCATGTTAAAGGGCAAGCGGATCCTGGTGGTGGATGATGAACCGGATATCCTGGATACCATCACCGACCTTTTGGACATGTGCCTCGTTGAAACCGCCAAGGACTTTAAGATCGGAGAAAAAAACCTTCGCCGTGGAGCTTACGATGCCGTCATCCTGGATATCATGGGTGTGGACGGGTACCGACTCCTCAAGGTTGCCAACGAAATGAGCATCCCTGCCATCATGCTCACCGCCCATGCATTAACCCCCGACAATCTGGTCAAGTCCATCAAGGAGGGCGCCTACGCGTATCTGCCTAAAGATAAGATGGTGGATATCGCCGAGTATCTGGCCGATCTTTTTATTTCCCACCAAAAAGGGAAAAAGGCCGGCGAATGGTTTACCAGCCTAACGCCTTTTTTCAACGAGAAGTTCGGGTCTAACTGGAAGGAAAAGGACAAGGCGTTTTGGAGGGATTTCGAGCAAAAAATGATTCCGAGCAAGGAAGAGCTGCGTAAGATGCTTTAGATCGCCACATAGCTTCCGGCAGCTTTCAGATCTCAATCACACTTCCCACCTGATTCAGGCGGAACTTTTCTTTAAAGGCAGCCCAAAGCGCTAAGATGGCGGGATATCCTGTGCAGTGACCCGCTGCCAGTAGTTCCGGAGAAAACGCTTCAAGGTCTTCAATGATCATTTTCAGCCGAGCTTCCGAAGCTCCCATCAGATGAAGCCCCCCCGCTACAGCCAAAAGCCTTGTTTTCCCGTAAAGGTTTTGAACATGCGTTAGGATGTTGATTACACCCCGGTGGGCACAGCCCAGAAGGATTATCTTACCTTTTTGGGTGTGCAGGACCAGAGACAGATCGTCTCTCAAAGGGTCGGGCGCCAATGTCTCACCCTGTCGCACGACCAGTGCCGAATCGATGGTTTCATAGGGGGTTTTCATAGGAACCTCACCGGTGGTGGTGATTCCCGGGACAATCTCCATAGGGTTTTCGTCTAAAACCACCTGAATCCCCATCTGTTCAAGAGATTTTCGAGTATTGGCAAACCCGATGGGCCTCAACTGCCCGTCTCTATCCGCAAATTTTTCGACAAATATTTCCGGGTGCGCATACAATTTGAAGTGACGATTAACTGAAAGCAGCGCATTCAAACCGCCGGTATGATCATAATGCCCATGACTGAGCACTACGACGTCGACGGTCGAAAGGTCGATTCCCATCGCCTCGGCGTTTTTCGCCAAGGCAAAACCTTGTCCCGTGTCGAACAAGATTTTTCGATCCCCAGCCTCGATAAAAAAAGAAAGACCGTGTTCACCGATAAGACCCTTGCCCTTGGGCACAGTGTTCTCCACGAGGGTGGTGATTCTGAATACCGTGGACATGCCTCACACCAGGAGGGACATCTTGTCCGCTATGGCCGCAAAGGCTTTGGATACCTCGGAATCGTCGTGATGCTCCTGGTAACAGGTTCCGGAATCTCCACAGGTGACCATGCCGGGATCAAACGGGATTTTGCCTAAAAAGGTTAACCCCATATCGCAGGCGACTTTCTGACCACCGCCGGATCCGAAAAGTGAGATCGGTTTGCTGCAATGGGGACAGCTGAAAGCGCTCATGTTTTCCACTACCCCGAAGATCTCCATCTTCACCGTCCTGCAGAAGTTGATGGATTTTCGGACATCTGCCAGGGCAATCTCCTGAGGGGTGGTCACGATGATGGCCTTTGCACCCGGAACGATTTGGGCCACGGTGAGAGGCTCGTCTCCTGTGCCGGGAGGAGAGTCGATGATGAGAAAGTCTAAGTGCCCCCAATCCACTTCGCTGATAAACTGCTGGATGGCCTGATGCTTCAAAGGCCCTCTCCAGATGATGGCATCGTCCCTGTTTTGGATAAAGGACTCCACGGATATCGTCCTAAGATGTTTATTGTAGCTCATGGGGATGAGTTTTTGATTGGCGCTGACCCCCAACAATCCTCGAAGTCCGAGCATCCGCAATACATCGGGACCATGTAAATCCACGTCGATGAGGCCGACTTCTAAATTTTTTTTGGACAACGCCACGGCCAAGTTGACCGATACAGAGGTTTTTCCGACTCCGCCTTTCCCGCTCATGACGATGAACTTATTTTTAATACCGGCCAAGGCGGCCTTAAGATTGGTTTCCTGCTGCCGCTGTTGTTGTCTGCGCTTGTCCTCTTCGGGAACTTGCTCCATGATTGTCGCCATCTTCTTATCACTCCATAATTTAGTTTTAAAAATAGCCACTGTCTATGATATATATAAGTTTTAAAAATAGGCATTGGATGCCTTGATTGTCAAGGCTTAGAACAAAAATCCTTTCATCCAAGGAATTCAAGATGAATTTAAATTCGAAGCTCCCGGATGTGGGCGTAACGATTTTTACGGTCATGACGCACTTGGCCAATGAAAACGGTGCCATCAATTTGTCCCAGGGGTTTCCGGATTTTGACGTACCGCCTGACCTTGTGGATCGGGTTTTTCATCACATGCGCAGCGGCAGCAATCAGTATGCGCCCATGCAAGGGGTGCTTGGGTTGAGGGAGCGGATTTCGGAAAAGGTGGATGCCCTCTATGGCAAACGATATGACCCGATCTCGGAAATCACCATCACAGCAGGAGCCACAGAAGCCGTTTATGCGGCCATCACCGCTGTTGCGGGCCCCGGCGATGAAGTCATCCTCTTTGAACCCGCTTATGACGCCTATGTTCCGGCGATTCGACTCAATGGCGGAATCCCGGTGCCTCTCAAACTTCGGTTTCCCACTTACCGGATCGACTGGAAGGAGGTCAGGAAAAAGGTTTCCTCCAAAACCCGTGCGATCATTCTTAATTCTCCCCACAATCCCACAGGCTCGATCCTGGATGAAACGGACACAGCCGCCCTGATCGAAATCGTTCAAAGTACCGATATCGTCCTGATCAGCGACGAAGTCTATGAGCATATCGTTTTTGACGGATTGCGCCATGAAAGCATATGCCGTTATCCGGAGTTGTCCTGCCGCAGTTTTGTCATCAGCTCATTTGGGAAAACATACCATGCCACCGGCTGGAAGGTGGGCTATTGTGTGGCGCCCAAGCGTCTTTCCGAAGAGTTTCAAAAGATCCATCAATACTTGACTTTTGCCGTCAATACTCCGGTGCAGCTGGCATACGCCGACTATCTCCCCCGCCGCCGGGCATACCTGGAACTGGGAGCCTTTTACCAGAAAAAACGGGATGCTTTTTTAAAATCCATCAAGACCTCGCGGCTTAAGGTCATCCCAAGCCGGGGAACTTATTTCCAGATGCTCGACTATAGCGCCGTCAGCAATGAACCCGACACGGTCTTTGCGGAACGCCTGATAACTCAATACGGTGTTGCTGCCATTCCGCCCTCGGTCTTTTATCACGACCATGAAGATAACCGGGTGCTTCGGTTTTGTTTTGCCAAAAAAGAAGATACCTTAAAGGAGGCGGGAGAGCGACTATGCCGGATTTGACGATTGCCCTGATCCAGGCCGATCTTTTTTGGGAGGATATCGATGCGAACCTGGCCCTGTTCGAAGAAACCATAGCGCAATTATCCGAACCGACAGACTTGATCCTGCTCCCTGAGATGTTCACTACCGGCTTTACGATGAACGCCGAAAGGCTTGCCCAGGGTATGGACGGCTCCGGGGTGCGATGGGTCCGAGAAAAGGCTTCCCAGAAAAAGGCGGACGTGGCGGGAAGCATCATCTTTCGGGAAAACGGGAGTTATTTCAATCGACTCGTGTGGGCCAAACCCGACGGCAATCTCTTCACTTACGACAAGAGACACCTTTTCCGGATGGTCGGAGAGGATAGGGTCTATTCCGCCGGAGAAAAACGGCTCACGATCCCGTTGAACGGATGGAAGATCCGGCCTTTCATCTGTTACGATTTACGCTTTCCGGTCTGGTGCAGGAATCGGCGGAACACCTATGATATGGCTGTTTTCATTGCCAGTTGGCCCCATGCCCGATCCGAACACTGGAAGACCCTCCTGGCTGCCAGGGCCGTGGAAAACCAATGCTATGTTGCGGGGGTCAATCGCGTGGGAAAAGATGGAAACGGCCTTTTGTATTCCGGAAATTCCACCATTATCGATCCGAAAGGAAACGTGCTCCTCGAAAAAGCCGATGAACCCGTCACAATCACGCAAACCCTTTCCTGGGAAGCGCTGACGACTTATCGAAACGAATTCCCTGCCTGGATGGATGCCGATGATGATTCGAGAGAATACGATCTCTAATCCGCGTCCGGATAAAGCGTTTCGGGTCGGATATGTGTGCCTTCCACCTGTTGGGCCGCGATCCGGGCGGCGATCCGGGATGCCTGTGCGATATCATCGCCCTTGAATCGGCGCTGGGTCACGTATGCCGCAAAAAAAACATCCCCGGCTCCTGTAGGGTCCGACACTTTAAAGATCGGCTCTCCCTGAAAACGAAAAAAACCACCCTGATCATCTTGAACCCAACCGCCCTTGTAACCTTCCGTTACCACCGCCTCCTGGATTCTGAATTGTGTCAGGAGGTCCTCCAGGGGACAATTGAAAAAAGCAAGGGTCAGCGCTATCTCTTCCCAATCTCCCTTTATTATCCGTGCGACCCGCAGCGCATCCATCAGGTATCGGGACACGGCGGGTCTGACAATGTTTCCTTCCCTTTGACGCAGATACCCCTGGATGTCCAGGACGATGAAAAATCGTTCCCCATCCAAGTCGGCCAGTGCCATGGGATCGATGTCATCCGGGTGGAGGGGCCCCAGATGAATCGTATCGACCCTGTCCAGTGCGTTGTCAATCGACTCTTTCAGGATGGGATTTGCAACGGATAAGATTCTTTGCTCGCGGGATTCCCCTTCCATGAAGTTGACAAAAACGGTGGTTGCCCCAGCCCAGTTGCCGTAAGTCATGATTCCTTTCTGATGCATTTTTCGGATCATCCAGGCGTCATGCCCGGCCACGCGAGTGACAATGCGGGTCGGGATCCCGAACCGCGCATAGGTCAAACCCGCGTAGGTGGTCACACCTCCCATCTTGAAGGTGCGTTGCCCTGAAATCCATACCTCATCCAGGGTGGTGGAGCCGATGACAGCCACTCCAAGATTGGTCAGGGGGCGCTCGGGCATTTATTTCGATATCTTTCCCAGCGTTGCCTTGCAAAGCCTGATCAGATCCTTGGGGCCAAGCTCCACCTGAAATCCCCGCTTCCCGGCACTGACATAAAGGGTTTTATGATCCAAAGCGGCTTCTTCCACAACAACCGGCATGGGTTTTCGGTGACCCAGAGGGCTGATGCCTCCGATCACGTAACCTGTGGCTCTTTGGGCGACTTCAGGAGAAGCCATGGCCGCGCTCTTAGCGCCCATTGTCTCTGCGACGGCCTTGAGATCGAGACGCTTTGAAGCAGGCACCAGGGCAACCGCCTCTTTCCATCCGTCGAATAGAATCACCAGGGTCTTTAAAAGTCGATGGGGGGAAACTCCCAGCGCCTCGGCCGCCTCCATGGCATAGTCTTCAACTTTTGGGTCATGCGAATACCGGTGAACAATAAAAGGAACTCCGGAATTTTCCAGGATCTTAACGGCCGGTGTCATGAAGTTTTCAATTACTTAGAGGATCAGGTCAGGCAAAAAACAGCCCGATGGCCATGAGCACCGGGGTGACGATATTGATGATGACGTTCAAAACCATGATCGGGATGAGTCTGGGAATGTTGTCCGAGTGACGGTAGGCCCCTAATGCAGCAGGCAGTGCCAGAGCCAAAGTCATCAATCCCAACAGCGTCAAGTTAGGCAACAGATTCAGGAGTACACCCAAGAGAATTGTCAGGTATGCAGCAAGGAGGAAACCCCCATAGACCAGGCTGCTCCCGCGTCTGCCGATGAGGATGGGGAAGTGTCTGCGCCCCACGCTGCGGTCGGCCTCCACATCGGGAAATTGATTTAAAAGAAGCAGATTACTAACCAGGAAAAACGGAACCAGAGAGGCGATAAAAGCCGTCCATTGGTAAGTTCCAGTGAGCACGAAATGGGTTCCCATCACCATGAAAGGGCCGAATCCCAGCCCCGGTGCGATCAGGCACCATAAGGCATGATGTGCGATCCACGGCGTATAGGCATAAAGCAGAAACAGGCCGGGAATCCCGGTCAGAAAAAGGCCCGGCCCCCAGCGCTGTACAAAAAAAAGCCCAATCGCAGCGGTGACGCCAAAAGCAATTATAGCCGTAAGCAGCGCCTGTTTTGCCAGAACCGGATTGGCCGGAAGCGTTCCGCTTCCGCCGCTGAAGGGGGTTCGTTGGGTCTTGAAGTCCAGGCCGCTTCGAAAATCAAAATATTCGTTGAAAGCATTGACGCTTATATGTGCTGCAAGAGCTCCGATCAGAGTCAAAACAACATAGAGAATGGAAATGCCCTCCGAAGACCAGACCGCGGTTCCAACTCCTAACAATACGCAGGCGGGCGTAAGGATGAGAAAGGGCACCCTCATGGGCCCGACAATTTCTTTTAACATACCTTTCCTCCTGATTATCCGTTCATCCTTTTTTATCCGGGATACATCAAGACCCGGCGGCAATCGGCGATATTGCCATATATCATCCAATTTTTTGCATCTGTCAATGCAGACGGTTTCATCCGGACGGATCGATCCGATGATGGGAACAAATCTGTTTCATCTCCGCAAGAAGGGCGGTCGGTTGAAACCCTTAAGCACATGCCTTTTGGATATCCAAAGAAACATCGGCGGGTCTCGGCGCCACCCCGGCATAATCCTGTTGCAAACAAGGGATGAGTTTGACTCGGATATCCATTTTCTATCTTGTTTTATAGAATTTTGTCTGGATTTGAAATGGGAGATTTTAATTTCAGAGAATTTTGTTAAAATATTGGAATTTATGTCCTCGATCGGTATCCAGCAGGGTTATCAATCTGAGTTGATACCGGATGGCATCGATGATAAATTTACAAAACTTGCCTGAATTGAGGGCACTGACCTTTTTTTTTGAAGAAAACACCATGTCTGAACCCAAAGGGGGCTTACCTGATGGAAAAGCCGGTTAAAGTTGTCATCGCCCTGTTTCTGTTTTCACTTGTCGGCTTTTTTGCTTACACACATCTCAAATCCTGGCATCGAGAAAAAGTTCAAGCCGATATCGATAAAGAGAGGAAAGAGTGGGTCCTCAAGATCGAGGAGCTGGAAAAAGAAGTTGACAACCTCAAGGAGATGATTCCCTATGACATAGACCAGGCTGCAATTGAGCCAGAAGTCGCCGATGAAAGTGAAGCTGCCGGCTCATCGCCAGCCACTGCGCAGCCGAAGCTCTCCTGTGCTCAGTTGGAGCAGCAGATAACTTCCTTCTTTACCTATCTGGATCAGAGGGAATATCTGGCCGCCCATGATGTAAAAGGAAGTTTCTATGATTTTTTCATCCAAAGTGTCGAGGCGTTGTCTAAAAATCCACCGATGATCACCGGGGAGATGGACAACCTTTCCACATTATTAGACAACGTGACACACCTTTTTCGGGTACTCGGAAAAAAGCGCATCGAACTGATCATCGACATCATGAAAAAGGAGTCCAACCGGATCGAACCGATCATGGAGACTTTCTACCAGTGGTTGCTCATCGGTGCCCAATGCCAAGGCGATCTGATTCACCCGCCCCCCTTGCAAGTTGCGTATCGATACGCCGGCTTTTTTCTAAACACCCTGGGAGGTCGAAGTTATCTCTTAAGAAGAGATTCCAGGACCCGGGTTTTGGCGAGCTATTACAGCATCCTCATCCTGGACCGTTCAAACGACAAGGTTAAAAATAACCTCGGTATCGACATCCGGCCCTATATCGATTTTTCCTTTTATGACATCAACACCCAGAAAAGCCTGAGATATCAGCACCGGTATCTGGCAAAACTGAAGGACCTCAAACAGAAATACCGTATGTAGATCGACCCGCCTTTCGCCTGGATCGTTGTTTCAGTATAATCAAAATGCCGATCATCGGACCGAAACCCGGTAGTTTTCGATAGGAGATCCACCTTACGCCTCCGCCTGGAATGGCAAGGCGAGTTGATCCAGGTAGTATCGATATGTTTCTTCAAATACCGGCGATCGATTTTTTTCCATGGCTATTTCCATACCTTCCCTGTTCCCATGTTTGGGTATCATATGGGGACTCTCTTGCCCAGAAAAACCCTTCCAGCAGCCTCGGCTTGTACGAAGGCTCAAAACCCAGGGGAATCCTTACCAACATTTATTCGTTGACAAAACCTAAAAAATCGTGCATTTTATCAAACAGTTATCAGAGCCACTGGATTCTTCCGATAAAGAGGAATCAAATTGACTGAAACCGTGATCCCAAAAAAAAGATTCCAGGCCGTCAACTTTTTTATGGGGGCAGTCAAGAGCCTGCGGTACTATCCCGCGTCAAGCGATATGGCTGTGAACTCAGTGAATCGAGCTTACGATTCCCTCACGGAAATACTGGAACTAGGCGGCCCTCTCGAATTCTACGTTTCAGACAACCGTTTGACCATCCTCGACTGCCCTCTAACTGAAAGTGAGCAACAACTTCCTCAAATCCGCTCACTGGTCGAAATCATGAATCAGTGGAGCATCCATCGCATTACACTTGAAAGGAATATCGAAAAAGTCGAACTGGTTCGCTTTTTGACTGATTTCAAGAGAACACCCGATGAAATAGAAGCGGATGGCGGACCTCAGAATTTGATCCCCATCCTTCCCAAACCGCATATCCAAATCGACAGCAAATATCTTGACAGCAGTTCAAGAATAAAACAACTGCCGACAGATGGAACTGGAAAAGGCGCTGAAGAATCTTCCCATGCCCCTCAGAAACCGCACCGGACCGATTCACCGGAATCGATTCGGATAAAAGTTATCCGGGCCGATTCCGGTGAATCGGTCCAGATAAAAAATGTAAACGCCGAAAGAATTCAAGAGGGTTTACTAAAACTTACACAAGGAGAAAAACATTTCTTTTATGATCGCAATCTTATGGCACTGGTTCCCGATATCTTTATCCAATGGATGCATGAGGGAAAGAAAGAGCCGGCTCTGGACCTGATGGAAAAAGTCGGCCTCGGGCTTGCGGATGCAGATGCTGATATTCGGGATGCCGCCGCTCAAGCCCTGGTTCTCTGTGGAAATCATCTGGCAATCGAAAACCGCCTCGATGAATTTCTGCGTGTGGAACCTCATTTGACAAAATGGATCCGTTTACAGACTGTTTTCTCCCCCACCCTGAAAGCAGCCTGCCGTCAGCTTCAACTCACAGTCGCTCATTATATCCACACCCGCCGGTTTATAGACTGCTTGCCTATTCTCGACACTCTGAATTTTCTCTCGAACACGAAGGGGTTGGGCGATACTTTCTACGATTTAATCAATAAAATGTCGAAAAGCATAGCGGATAATGAGGCGTTGGGTATCCTGACCGAAGGAATGATGGCGGATGCATCACCGGAATCCGAATATGCCTTGAAATGTCTCGTTTCTCTTGGACCTCATTCGGGGGAATGGCTCCTGGAATTGCTTTCTAAGATTTCGGAACGCTCCGGGAGGATCCGAATCATGGAGGTTATCCGCGAAATCGGTCATCCGATACTTCCTCTGTTATTGAAAAAAATCGCCGAAGGAGGATCTTGGTATTTTCTCCGGAACCTGGTTTTACTGGTAGGAAAACTGGGAAACGAAACACACCTGAACAGCATAATACCGCTTTTGAATCACAAAGACATCCGGGTTCAACGAGAAGCACTTACTGCCCTATATAACATCGGAGGAAGCAAAAGAAAAAGCGTTCTCCTTTCGGCTCTTTCCTCTGCGGATGAACAGATTAAAATACCCATGGTGATCATGCTGGGAGGATTGAGAGACCCGGAAGCCGTCGGCCCGTTCCTGGAGCTTTTAAGAAACCGCCCCCTCATTCCATCCAACAACCGAATCCGTCTCGAAGAAGTCATCTGCATAGCACTGGGTCGCATCGGCGATCCACAAGCTCTGCCGATCTTGAAAGAAATCGCAGAACCCAAAGGAATCAAGCGGGTTTCGCCATACAACGAAAACGTCAAGACGGCGGCAAAAGAAGCCTTGGAAGCGATTGAAAAAAGTCAGGCCAAGCTGGATAAGCAAAAATCCGTAGAGAGTCATGAAAGCAATTCCGGGTCCATTACCAGCCCGGCTTCGTCGACAATCGACTTTTCCGAGGCACAACAACAAGTCGATGGGTACATCCGACAAGGTGACAAAACCAGCGCCATTTCCTTGCTCTCGGATCTTATCAAAAAAACCGCACGGGCTAAGCAATTTCAAGCAGCGGACGTATTTTTAGAAAAGATGTCCGAGGTGGATCCCATGGCGCTTTCCGAAATATACAAAGCCGGGGAAATCATCGAAACGGAAAAAGCGGCTTCCCTGGACAAGGACCGCATGGTTTCATGGGATCGACTGTACGACACACTATCCCGGAAGGAAACTCTTTCGTTCTACTTTGCCTTAAAGGAGCGTTTCACGGAAGCCAATGTGACATTGATACAGCAAGGTCAAAAGAACGACGTTCTGTTTTTTATCGAACAAGGAGAACTGAAAGTCGTTTTTGAAAAAGAACATGAGGAACATCTAATTAAAAACTTAAAAGCCGGTGATGTAGCCGGCGCAGAATCGTTTTTCAGCCCCACGGTAAGCACCGTTTCCGTCATCACCCAAACGACGGCACGGCTCAGCGTCCTGGATCTCGACAGCCTGAATCAAATTAAAAATCAGAACCCCGCCCTGGAAAATAAGTTGAGCGACTTTTGCCTGGAAAAAAACGACACCTCCCGCATTCTGTTGGACAAAGCCATGGAAAGAAGAATCTCTCCCCGCTTCCCGGCAGAGGGTATCGTCACTGTTCAGCTTCTTTATTCGTCCGGCAGTCCGGCCGGAAAAGCCTTCAAAGGAAGGCTTACCAACATTTCAGCCGGAGGGCTTTGCTTTTTCATTAAGCTTCAAAATAAGGAAAGTGCCCAGATGCTCCTGGGCCGTAAATTGCAGCTATGGTTTCCCCTTTCCCAGACATCACCAGAGAATCTTTTACAAGGCATCGGGAAGGTTGTAGCCGTGCACTACCAGCTATCCATCGATTATTCGGTCCATGTCCAGTTCGATAACCCTATGGATACAACGATCCTGGAAAAAATAAAAAAATAATGGCAGAGAAGAAAGATACGCATCTCGATAAGAGCAAGATCTCCAAAGAAAAACGGGGCGATATCCGACATGGGATTCCCCGGTCTGTGGAGTTCTTTGTCCGCGGAAAGCCCTTCATAGGCAAAATCGTCAACCAGAGCCGGAATGGGCTCTTCATCCAAGTCCGGGGATCATTTAAAATCGGAGAAGATCTGTTTCTGATCGATTCTTCGACATTCGCCACCGTAAAAAAAAGAAAGGCTAAAATTGCCCGGGTGACAGATGAGGGAATCGGCGTCACCTTTGAAAGACCGGGGTATTTTTAGGCTGCCGGTGACGGCCTATTCCAGGATGGCCAATACAGTTTAAGCCTTTCAACTCAGGGCCTTAAAAGGCATCCGGGTATTTCCGCCTTTTGAAAAATACAAAACCAAGATCTGCATGGATGAAATCTCTGGCGAAGAATAGCCGCTATCCTTTCACGCGTTCCACATACTGTCCGGTCCGGGTGTCGATTCGAACCAGCTCTCCCTCCTCGATAAAGGGAGGAACCTGGACCACGTATCCGGTTTCCAGAGTGGCCGGCTTTGTGCTTCCGGAAGCCGTATCCCCTTTGATCCAATACTCCGCCTGGACCACCTTGAGATCCGCGAAATTGGGAAGCGTGATTCCGATGGGTTTCCCATCGAAAAGCAGGATGTTGCAGACGGTATTTTCCTTCAGGTAGTTTTTAGCTTCTGCAATCTGACCGGCGGTTAAAAATTCTTGCTCATAATTGCTTGTGTTCATGAAACAGTATCGCTCGCCGTCATAGTATAGATATTCCATCTCGGCTTCCTCGAGGTTCGCTTCGTTAAACTTTTCTCCCGACCGATAGGTTCTATCGAATTGGATCCCCGTGATCATGTTTTTCAACCTGCATTTGTAAAGCGCTTGACCCTTACCGGGTTTAACGAATTCAAACTGGAGAATAATATAAGGTTCACCATCGATCTCGATCTTGGCCCCTTTTCTCAGATCTCCGCTTTCCAGCATCCTCTCTTGCCTCCTTTATGAGTCGATGGGGGTAGTAATGGCAAAAATTGCCCGTCAACTCAAGCGGTTTTTTCGACCTTTGTTATACCATACAATCCCTTTTGCTCCTGGCGCGCTTTCGCCACGAAAATTTTAACCCGGGCCATATCTTTTCGAAACCGAACGGGTACTCCGGATGTATCCCGGGCGTTGGTCCCGGTGCAGCTATCCACTCCCGCAGGTTTTACAGAACGAATCGCCTCCATGACGTTGTCCGGTCCCAGTCCACCGGCCAAAATCACGGGAATGCCGCTCTGACGAACCAGAGCAGCGGCAAGAGCCCAGTCACAGAGTTTTCCGGTAATTCCGGCAAACCCCTCCACAGGAGAATCGGTGATATGGGTGTCGATAAGGAAATAATCGCTGATCGGCTCGAACCGCCGGGCAAAGGACAAAGCATTTTCCCCGGCGCTTTGCCCCGATAATGGAATGGGTATGGTACGCATGATCGCTATCCGTGGAAAAGCCTTTCGAACCTGCTCCTGCAAGCCAAAAAGCCTATTGATTTCATTGAGATCGCATTCGAGAAGATCTTCGCAAAAATGGACAATGTCAGGGAGATGATACCCCAAAACACGGCAAACAGCCTCGGGTCGATTGAAAAGAGGGATAAGGCTGGACTTGGAGGCACCCTTTTGAATCATCTCCACCACGGCCTTGATTTTTGGGTCGTTCCAGTCTTTTTCCCTCTGGATTACACTCCCGATATGGTCCACGCCCAGATCGACCAAAGCCCGGGCTTCCTGGACCGTCTGAATCTCATAGATTTGGACGATCATCCTTTTTCCATCCGTTTGGCATTGGAATTTCAGAAAGAATGGTTCTTTGAATTGGAGTTGACATTTTCATCGGTCTTTACCATATTTACCTTGTTTAGGTAAACTCAAACAGCCTTGTACTTTTCACGTGGAAAAGCCGCCATGATCGTCGTCATTGATTTTGGGTCCCAGTACAACCAACTCATCGCCCGCCGGGTCCGGGAGCTTCGTGTCTTTTGCCGCATCGAACCTCCCGGCATCTCCATGGAGGCTCTTCAAAAACTGAATCCCGAGGGGATCATCCTTTCAGGAGGTCCATCGAGCATTTACGAAAAGGGAAGCCCCAGAATGGATCCGGCGGTATTCGATCTGGGTATACCGCTCCTGGGTATTTGTTACGGTATGCAGTTCATGGTGTATTCTCTCGGTGGAACAGTGACGCGGGCTCAAAAACGGGAATACGGTTTCGCTTTGCTGAACATCAAAAAAGGCACGGCCATCTTTTCGGATATACCGTCCGAAATTCAGTGCTGGATGAGTCACGGGGATTCCATCGAGTCTTTGCCTCCGGGGTTTGAACTGATGGCTTCAACGGAAAATGCACCCATCGCAGCAGCGGCCAAAGCTGAAAAAAGACTCTACGGCCTCCAGTTTCATCCCGAGGTTCACCATACGCCGCTGGGTAAGAAGATCCTGAAAAACTTTCTCTTTGAAATCTGTGGGTGCAAACCCACCTGGACCATGTCCTCGTTTGCCCGGGATATGATCAAAGAGATCCGGGAAACCATCGGCGATAAAAAAGTGATTTTAGGTCTCAGCGGGGGTGTGGATTCGTCGGTAACCGCCATATTGGTCCACCGGGCGGTCGGACGAAACCTGACTTGCATCTTTGTCGACAACGGACTTCTTCGTAAGAACGAAGCAGAAGACCTTCAAAAAGCCCTAACCAAGCATCTGCACATTCAAATCCGGTTCATTAATGCAGGCCGGAAATTTTTAAGCGCACTCAGGGGTGTAACCGACCCGGAAAAGAAGCGAAAGATTATCGGCCGTGTTTTCATGGAAGTTTTCGAGGCAGAGGCCAAAAAAATCCCAAACGCGCGGTTTTTGGCTCAGGGAACCCTGTACCCCGATGTCATCGAATCCGTCTCCGCTTTCGGGGGCCCCAGCTCCGTGATTAAATCCCATCACAACGTGGGAGGGCTTCCCAGGAAGATGAAGCTGAAGCTCGTGGAACCCCTCCGGTATCTTTTCAAGGACGAAGTTCGCGTCCTGGGAAAAAAGTTGGGACTGGCCGATGAATGGATATGGCGACAACCCTTTCCCGGTCCAGGCCTGGCTATCCGTATTATCGGCGCTGTTACCCGGAATCGGCTTTCCGTTCTGCGCCAGGTGGATGCCATCCTGGACGAGGAAATCCGTAGAGCCGGGCTTTATAAAAAGCTATGGCAGTCGTTTGCCGTTTTGCTTCCCATCAAGAGCGTGGGCATTATGGGGGATCAGCGGACCTATGAAAACATAACCGCCATCCGGGCTGTGACCAGCAAGGATGCCATGACCGCCGACTGGGCCAAACTGCCGAACGCCCTTTTGGGAGCGATATCGAACCGCATCATCAACGAAGTCAGGGGTGTCAATCGGGTGGTGTATGACATCAGCTCGAAACCACCCAGCACCATCGAATGGGAATAGGCCAAGATGGATGAACACACAAAAGAACCGCGCTTTAAAATCGGCGAAACGGAACGGCCCGATACGATTCTTCAATTTAAGAAGGAAGTTCCTGAAATTAAAAAAATCAGTTATCGGGTCACCCTCCTTGCCGCCCTGATCCTGTTGCTCGTGGCTGCTGCATTCGGGGTAGGCTATTTCCAGCTTAAAAATCATTTCGACCAAATTCACAACGAAGGAACCCAGGGCTTGAGCGCCGTTTCCAAGGACATCGAATTCCGGTTCCTGGCTCTTTTAGAGGAACAGGATAAGATGAAAGGTCAGATGGAAAGCAAGATCCGATCGCTGGACAAACGGGCCGCGGACCTCAACAACTCGATCCAGCAGGCTGAAAAAAAGGTCGCCGATCTGACCGCATCCAAACCGGATAAAAAGGATCTGGAGGGCACCCTGTCTAAAATCGATCAGAGCCTTGCCGCCTTCCAGAAAGAACTCGCCGGAATATCCGGAAGCATTCCCCGTATGGAAAAGAAATTGTCCTCCGAGATGACCCAGCTTGCCGAGGCGATCGGGAAGTTAAAAAACGAGATGACACGGATTCAGGAAGAAATACAGGCTCTTTCCATAAAAAAGCTGGACAAGGCTATCTTCGATGTAAAATGGAAAAGCGAACAGAAGACGTTCCGACAAACCCTCGATCAGGCCTCGGAGGCCATGAGCAGCCGACTTCAAACCCTTCAGAATCGTCTCGATGCCATTGAAAAAAGTCGGACCCCTGCTGCGCCAAGTCCGACTTCCAAAACCCAAAGGCCCCAGACCCCGTCAAATCCGGAACCGTTGAAGATAAAGGAGGAACCCATCCAGGAATAGGCGGATACGCCCTTCTACATTCTCCTTTTTTAGTATCGAAGCATCTCAGATGGAGGTTTCCAATGGCGCAATACAAGATCCATCCCATCGTGTTGGGAACCAAGATTTTTGATAAGACCATGATGACCTATCAAAATGGGGGGGGCCGGCAATACACCATCCCCATTTACACCTGGTACCTGGAAGGCGGCGATCGAGTCATACTGGTCGATACCGGCGAAATGCATCCGATCCGGTCCGAAGGCAGGGAGACGGCGATCGGCGGCCGGATTTACACTTTTCAAGACGGACTGGCCCGATGGGGCCTCAAGCCTGAAGATATCGATGTGGTCATTCACACCCACCTGCACAATGACCATTGCGAAAACGATTTTTTATGCTCCCGTGCCTCCATCTATGCTCACACTGAAGAATTAAAATCCATCCACAATCCCCACCCTCTCGATTTTCGTTACATGGAAGACTATATCCTGGATGTGGAGGAGAAAGGCCAGATCCGCGTGGTTGAGGAGGACATCGAGGTCCTCCCCGGAATCCGGATGATCCACACCCCGGCACATACACCCGGAGGCATGTCGATTGCCGTGGAAACCGCCTCGGGAACGGCTGTCATCACCGGATTCTGCGTGATCGATGAGAATTTCAACCCGCCCAAGGAAATTCGGGCATTGGAGCTGGAAGTCATTCCACCGGGCACCCTTGTGAACAGCTACACGGCTTACGATATCCTTTTGGATGTGAAGAAAACAGCCGACATCTTGATTCCCTTGCATGAACCCAGATTTGCATCCATCGACACCATTGGTTGAAGGGCTTACGCCATTCTAAATTTCTTTGCTTTAAGAGCTTTTATGCTGCACGATCCTCAGTTATTTCAGAGATCGAGCGTGGGAATGTTGAACGATACCCGCAGGATGTGTGTGGTAATGGCTATGAAGCAAAGAGGAATCGCCGTTGTTGACGATTTTCCCGTCTCTGAAGGAGTATACCGTGCGTGTCGTCAGAGCCAAAAAATCGTATTCATGAGATACGATGACATAGCCCGCCTCAATGCCGTTCAGGATTTCGATGATCCGTTGATCCGTTGCCTCATCCAATCCCGTGGTCGGTTCATCCAGAAGGAGTATCTCGGGCTTCATCACCAAGACAGTTGCCAGCGCCACCAGTTTTTTTTCCCCTCCGGAAAGATGGTGAGTCACCCGGTCCGCAATATGTTCCAGGTGCAATTCCTCGAGGGTTTTGATTGCATCTCGTTTGGCTTGTGACGGCTTTATACCCATGTTCAGAAGACCGAAAGCAACATCTTCCAGAACCGTAGGGCTGAAGAGCTGATCATCGGCATTTTGAAATAAAAGCCCGATCCGGGTCCTGACCTCCCGGAATTCCTTTTCAGTTCTGACCTGCCTGCCGAACAGGCGGACTGTTCCTGAAGAAGGCTGGAGAAGCCCCATGATGATGTGCAACAGGGTCGATTTCCCGCTGCCGTTGGGACCGATGAGACCGATTTTTTCCCCAGGTTGAAGCCTGAAAGAGACCTCCTTCAAAACCGGCTCCCGGCGGGGGTAGGCAAAACAGATATCTTCCAGTTCTATGACCATGGTCCCGGCATCCATTCGATGATTCCGATGATCGCCACTGCCAGACCGAGCCCCGCTGCCCACATCCAATCCTTTGGTGTAAATACATATTCCTGCAGCGAATAGAATCTTCCCTGAAATCCACGGCAGAGCATGGCCTGCTGGACCCGGTTGGCCCTTGCCGCGGCGCGGATGAACATGATCGCCACGAGGTAGGCATACGTCCGATACGTGTGCAGATTCGTCTTTGGCATAAACCCACGAACCACAGCAGCTCTTTTCAGCCTTTCGTATTCTTCCTGAATGACAAAAAGATATCGGTACGTCAAAAGAAGCAGATGAACGAGTTTATCGGGCAGACGGACTCGGTTCATGCCCCCCCCCAGGCTTACCACCGATGAAGTGGAAACCAAGGCGATAAACGCCAACACGATGGCATTGGATTTTATTGTCAGCCGGGCCGCAAGCTCCAGCCCTTCGCGCATTAAAGGGATGGGCCCGATATGCATCCAGGGTGTTCCGGGCACGCTAACGGGCAAGATGATCCAAAAAAGGATTACGAATCCATTCACCATGACAAGGTGCCGCGCTATGGCGCCGTATGGTAAACGGGCAAAGGCTAAGAGGATCAACGCCAATCCCATAGCAACTCCCAGTGTGCTGAATCGGGTAGAAACAGCGACCACAATGCTTAAGGCGCTTCCAGCAACAATCTTCAGGCGCGGATCCAGTCTGTGAAGGCTGGAATCGCCGATGGCAAATTCTTCCCGCATCAATGATCGGCGGATTTATCGTTTCTTTTTCTGGAATAAAAATAGGCGCCGACGCCGACAAGACCGAAGATGTAACCGATTCCCGCCATCACGTCGTAGATGGTTGTCTCTTTTTGCTGGGACTGCACCAGCAGTTTCATCACCGGCTCCAATTTTTTGTCCAAAATCTTTTCCACCACCCCTTCAATTTCCAAAACCGGCGGTGCTTTTTCAATCGCAGCCGATTCCCCTGGAATAGAACCCGCGGGAACCGGATCGCCTTTAGGTATCAACCCGAACTCCTCCTCTTTGACTATCCATTCATTTTTATGTCCCATCCCCGCGACCAATTCGATACGCAATCGCACCTTCCGGGGTATTGTAAATGTGAACCCCCCCTGGTCATCGGTTGTTCCTTCCAAAAGCTTTTCTTTAGAGCGGTCATCATAAACAATAATCTGTCCACCCGCAACCGATTTACCGCCGCTGAATTTGCTTTCAGTGTGCACACGATCCCCTTCCACCCATGCAAAAACGGTGACACGATGGGCATAGGCGGCCGAAGCCGAAAACAGGACAAGGGGCAAAATAAGAATCCAGTGCATCGGGCAAAGTATTTTCATGGGGATTCTATTTCCTTTGTCTCGCATGGCGGCAACACCGATCACTCGGAAGCTTCGTGCCGTCCCGGCAACAGGTCGGGCTGCACCCTTTTTAAAAACGCCACCAGAAAGCAGGTGACGATTCCTTCGATGATCATTACCGGAATATGGGCCCCGATCACAAGGGCCGTCACTTCAAAGAATTTTTCCTCGGTCATCATCAGGGCAAGACCGACGATGATGCCGCTTAAAAACACGGAAAGCGCCCCCGCTGCAAAAGCAGCGGGAAGAGCCCAAGCCGGGCTTTTGTCCATGAAGTTTTTGAACAGAAAATAACAAATTACCGCCGGTAAAGCCATTAAAACGGTATTCACTCCCAGGGTGGTGATTCCACCGAATTGAAAAAATACGGCCTGCAGGATCAGCGCCACGAGTATGGCCGGAAATGCGACCCATCCCAGAAGCAAACCTAGTACACCATTGAATATCAGATGGATGCTCGAAGGACCGATGGGTACGTGGATCAGGGAAGCCACAAAAAAGCAGGCGGACAAGATCCCGGCCCATGCAATCCGGTCTGCGTGGAGTCGTTTGAGTCCGATACCGGTTCCCACAGCCGCCAGGGCGGCTCCGGAGGCCAAAACCGATCCGGATAGGATTCCTTCAGAGATATGCATAACGTTCCGTTACCTCATCCGACTAGAATTTATAATCTATGTTGCGCGTTTCGAATACCGAATCAAACTTTTTCTGAATTACCATATTGGAAACCCTTCAGAAGTTCCGATTTTTAGGGATAGCACAATCTGAAATCAAGAATTCTTTTCAATCACTCCTGGCGTCTTTAAGTCCCCTGCCCCTTCCTTCGCCCTTAAGATGAACAGCAAGGATCGGGGCAGAGGACTTGAAATTGATCGATAAAAAAACTAAAACTCCACGGCCAGTTGCACAGTTACCGTTTCAGTCGTCTGGAAATCCTCAGCATACTCTCCGTGCAGATATTCCAGGGCCAAGGTGGTTTTTTCCAAAAATGTCCAATTGATAACGGCTCCATACCGGGCCTCCGGCAGAAACTCACCCCCTCCTGCATCGCCGTCGGTAGAACCTTCATACTTGAGGGCGACTTCCAGTGTATCGGTGAGGGTCACCCCGAGTTCGACATTCCATGCTGCAGGCTTTCGTGACACCGTATCCGCAGAATTGTAAACTTCGCCGGCTTCGAACTCATCCAGTGCGCCGATGTATTCCGCAATCAATCGAAAGCGGTCTAAAAAAGAAAAGGATGCAAATGCGCCCCATCCGCTCACGTAGCTTGAAATGCCCTCTTCGCGGGTCACCTGTTCGGAGAATGCATCCGAACTTGCAAGGTTTGAAACATAAGAAACCCCCAATTCCAGGTTCTCAAAGGGCTTTACTTTGACGGATGCGACAAAATGATCAATCTCATCGTCGGAATCGATTTCATTCACCCGGCCGTTGAATATGCCCAGCGAGGCATCGACCCGTTCCCCTCCGAATAGATAACCACCGACCAGCGCCCCTTCGTTGGTTTCTCCCAAGACCAGGGTTACGGGGTCGGAAATGAAATGGCTGTCGAAGCAACCAAAAGGGATATATTGTTTTCCGGCCACGACATAAAACGGTCTATTCTCGCTTCCGGTAAATAAAATATAGCCTTCGTCCACAAAGAGATCCTCTTCTTCATACTTAAACAGGACATGCCCCTTTACATGATCGACGATTTTCACATCCACATTCAGTTCGACTGTGGCCAAATCCAGATCGCTGGTTTCCTCTGTTTCCGCATCCGGATCATTGAAGTCAACGGTTCCATACCCTGCTTCCACTTCGATCAATCCGCTGAACTCAAAGCGATCATACCATCTATCCTGTTCCGTTTGGGTTTCCAAGGTTTTTTCCTGTCCGAAGCAAGGAAAAACCGCCAATACACCGATCAAAAAGAAACACCCCAGCATGGGGACTATCTTTTTCACAAGTTACCTCCTGTTTTTGGATTCTTCAATCGACTGCTCGTACCTTGTGTCTTTATTTCCAGGACTCGAACTTGATCCAGATCACCGCACCTAATTCCACATCCTTTTCCTTGCCTTCGTGTTTGAGTTTGAAATCGGCATTGTTCAATGCGGCAAATCCCCACCATCCTGCTTTTGGGGCGGCATAGGTGAAGACGCCGTTGGAATCCGCTTTTAAAGTCTGGGCAACCATATATTCCGTCGGGGCCTTGGCTTTCTGATCGGCGTTATAAAATTCCACCTCCACTTTTGCGTACGGCACCGGCTTGCCGTCCAGTTTGACGATCCCCTGGAAAACATTTCCGGCATACAAACCGTACGGCTTGGAAAGGGGGACAATCTCGGTCTTGAGCCCCAATTCTTCATCCCACCCCTCATCTTCTCCGAAGGCGGCGATGACCGTCTTGGTGTGGTGAATGATAAAACAATCTTCTGCAGGCTCCCAGTAAGGCACCGGCTCCATATAAAACGCATAAATGCCGGGGCGTTTTACGGGAAAATTGATTTCCCATGCCGCATGTTTCATGACCTGGGTGGGTTTGAGGGATCCGGAAAGATCCTCCTTTTTTTTATTGACCACCACGAAGCACTGTTTAGGCTTTACCAGTTCCATGCCCGCCCCTTCGAAGGGATGGGAAAAGGAAAGCTTCAGATTGACCGTTCGATTGTCCTCCTGCATGATCATGGAATCCGATGGGATGATCATTCCAAAATGTGCTGCGGCAGGAGATGCCAAAACCCAAGCAGCCAGTAACACCATGCCCATTTTCCAAAAATTTCGCATTTTCTCTCTCCTTTCCAAAAAAAAACCACGAAGTGCCGCGTCTTCCTGACACGGAGCGCCTTCGTGGCCTCGATTGAAAACGATTCAGTGATTATAAGTATGTCGGGGTTTCGACCCCCATTATTTGACAAAAAAACCACGACTTCCCGGTTGGGCATCCAACCTCAAGGCCTTCGTGGCTTCAATTGATTTTAGAGAAAATAATCTTTAAATCGGAAATGCGTGCATTTTCCAAATGCAAATTATTGGACTTCTATCTCCTTATGAAACGGCCTGTCAATACTTTTTTTGGAAACGATTCAGGAGTTGGTTTTTCTCTAATTTATTAACGCTCAGCCGTTCGCATCTCTTTTTCCGAAAATGCTCCAATCTCGCTTGCAAAAGCTTTTTACGAAGCCATCAATTTATAACCGATCCTTCCGAAAAACGGATGCTCTTATCCGCAAGCCTTTTCACTTGTTCCAGATAGTGGGAAACGACCAGGATGGTCAATTTTTCCTTGAGACTTAAGATCAGATCTTCGATCACTCTGCCGGCGGAATCATCCAGGGAAGATGTGGGCTCATCCAACAGGAGGACTTCCGGCTCCATCACCAAAGCCCGTGCGATACAAAGACGTTGTTGTTGCCCTCCGGACAGATTGAGGGCATCTTCATTGAGACGGTCCTTGACCTCCTCCCAAAGATACGCCCGGTCAAGCGCCTCTTCGACTTTCTGACTGATGATTCTCCGGTCTTTTTCTCCGGCGAGTTTGAGAGGAAAAGCGATATTCCTGTAAATACTCATGGGCAAAGGGTTCGGAGTCTGAAAAACCATTCCGACCCGCCGACGAAGCGTGGGTACGGGAAAGGATTTGTCATAGATATTCCGATACATGCCGCTGAACTTGATTTCCACTTTACCGGTCATTCTCGCTTCAGGTATCGACTCCCAAAGACGATTGAGTGTAATCAGAAACGTGGACTTACCCGCTCCGGAGGGTCCGATGAGGGCCGTGATTTTGGATTCCGCAAATCCGGCATTAACCTTTTTTAAAACCTCACGCTCTCGGTAGAAAAAGGATAGATCCGTGACTCGGATCTTGGTATTTTCGTGGGATACGGGGTTCATGCGCGATAAAGGGTAACGTAGGTCAGGCGTTTTTGAATCACGAACGCGGTGGAAAAAAGCCCAAGACAGAGTACCAACAAGATGAGGGATGCGCCGTAACCGGTAAGCAGTTCCTCGGGGCTCGTATATTGGGAAGAAATATAATAGATATAGAAAGGAAGGGCTTCATAAGATCCCATCAAGGAGTGCGGTATTCCTGCCATCGCTACGACACCGGTGAGCAAAATCACCGCCGTGTCCTCTGCGCATCGGCCGATGGCAAGAATCACCCCCGTGGTAATACCGGAAAGTGCTCTGGGTAAAAGTACATGACGGATATTTTGCAGTCTCGTCGCGCCGAGCGCCAATGCGGTAAGACGCATCTCCCTGGGTAGTTCTTCGAGAGCCACCTGTGTGGTTCGGATGATGTATGGCAGAACCAGAAAGGCCAAGGCCATGCTGGAAATGAGAAGGCAGGGCCCGATATTATTTGAGACGTTTTTATGGAGAAATATGGCCAGGGCAAATCCGAACAACCCGATTACAATGGATGGAATACCGGCGAGGATGTCGAAAAATAGGTTAAAGATCTTCTTCTGTATCGCTCCTGCATATTCCGAAAGATAAATACCGGTGCCAAGCCCCAAGGGAACTGCCCACATCACCGATATGATGACCAGAAGGAGGGTTCCGATGATCGCAGGGAAAAGACCATTGAGAACCTGCCGCTTCAAAAGCAGAGCATCCAGGGGAGCCACATCCCCGAAAATCAGAGACGGTTTTATTGTCCCGGCGCCGTTCAGGATGATGTGACCGAAAATGGTGCATACGACCCCCACAAGAATCACCGCGCTGATCCAGGAAAAAGCGACAACAAAACGATCCAGCATCTTCATAGAATCATCGCTTCGCCATCCCGATCCATCGCACGCTAAGGACCATAAGGGCAATAAATGAATACAGCACCAATCCACAGGCGAAAATGGACCTGAACTCGGAGCTTTCATACTCCGCGGCAATGACCAGTGCGATATGGGCAGTAAGGGTCCGGGCGGCGTCAAAAAGGGATTCCGGAACCCGGGCCGCATTTCCGGCAATCATCAAAGCCACCATCGTATCCCCGAGTGCCCGACCCAGGGCAAGGATGAGCCCCGCAAAAATACCCTTTTTTGCCTGAGGAACCATCACGTACAGCAATTTTTGCACCCGGGTCGCCCCGAGTGCATCGGCAGCATCAAGAAACGATTTCGGGACGGCTTCCAAGCTGTCCGTGAAAAAAAGAATCAGGGTTGGCGAGATCAGAATACAGAGCATCAGGGAAGCACTGAAAATACATAACCCTGAAGTGCTGGGGGTCCATTCCCGAACGATCGGCACGAGTAAAAAAATTCCGACAAATCCATAGACCACGGTCGGAATCCCTGTCATGATCTGGATCATTTTTCGAAAAGCTCGCGCTATCCGGGGAGGCGCGATGGACCCTGAAAAAAAGGCGCATCCCAGGCTCAAGGGAAAGGCCAGGGCAAGGCTGAAAAAGGAGATGGCAAGGGTTGCGACAATCATCGGATAAATCCCGTAAACCCCTCTGGGCAGGAAGCCAATCGCTCATGACAAGGGCAGATGACCTGACTTCCCTTAAACAAAGGAAGCCCCATGATGAGCATGAATGCGAAAATCAAAAAAACGACGGATCCGCTCAGGATCGCGGAAAAAAGAAAACCCTTTTCGTATAAGTACTCCCTCGTCGGGCTCATTTCACCGGGATGAATCCATTTTCCGATATGATCTTTTGACCCTCAGGAGAAAAAAGGAACTCGATCAGTTTTTTGGCCAATCCCTGAGGCTCCCCTTTGGTCATGCTGTAAAGACCCCGCGCGATCGGGTATTTCCCGGATTTGACCGTTTCCAGTGTCGGCTCCACCCCATCAAAAGACACCGCTGCAACCGACGGATCCATGTGACCGACGGATACATATCCGACGGCATAAGGATCCTGAGCCACGGCCGTCTTCATCGCCCCATTGGAAATGACGACGTGGGCCTTCGATGAAATTTCTCCTTTGCCGAGTCCTTTTTCCCAAAACACCTCCCGGGTGCCGCTTGCCTCATCACGCGTATAAAGGGAAACCGCGTGATCCTCTCCTCCGACCTGCTTCCAGTTGTCGATCCTTCCTGCAAAAATGTCTTTAACCTGGATGCCGGTAAGCTTTCTGACCATGTTTCTTGGGGTTGACCACGATCGCTACCCCGTCGATGGCCCATTGAACCGGTTTCAATCCGTATTTGGCGACCTCTTCGTCGGTCGGCTTACGTCCTGAATTCCCGATATCCACCAGGCCTTCCCCGACTTGCTTGATACCCACTCCGGATCCGCCTCCGGCTATGGTGATCTGAATGTCGGGATTGACTGTCATGATCTGCTTGGCCGCTTCTTTCATGACCGGGATATGGGCGGTCCCTCCCGCCACTTTAATAGTCCCCTTTTCATTCTTGAAGGCATCCAGTGAACCCGCCAAAACCATGCCCTGTGTCCAGAACATGCACCCCATAAAACCTGTCACCATCATAATAACAAACTGTTTTTTCATAATAATTTCCCTCCCGAATCCATTATAATATTTTTTAGTCTATAATCTTTCCCTCTTTGAACTGTCCAATAGATAGTTTGAATTATTACAATCTGTTCTATTGATATAATCAATAGCATTTCATCTCTGAAAAATTGAGCCTTTCTATTTGAATTGAATTTTATATTGATATTATCTATTTGACTCAATTTTGTTATCTATATATTAACTCCCTCATGTATCTGGACCTCATCATTTCTCAATATCGCGGTTTCACCTGAGCGGCGCGTGATGACGCGATCCGGGTGAGTTGCGCACTGGTCAACACCGAGGTCTTCTCCAACTAATCCGCTTTATTTTGGCCCGGCAAGTGGCCGACGAGATCATCTTCATGGAAGAAGGTCGCCGGTTACCCGATTTTCTCGAAGACGATGCCGACCTGACGATGAGCACTCCCGAAGGCATGATTGTGATCAGCGGATGCACCCACGCCGGCATCTGTAACATCTGCGATCATGCCATGGAGGTGACCGGGGAAAAGCGTTTGGCCGCATGGTCGAATAATTTTGCCCTAATCCCTGATCTGGGACTCGAGGCGCGGGATATCGACGGGA
>CAVTQK010000020.1:0-169669 GCA_963736855.1 uncultured delta proteobacterium | reverse complement strand
GCACCGGCGTCGCCGTGGCCAGCAACAGGCTCCGGGTTCTCGGAGCAATATCCATCAAAAAACGCAGCAGGTTATTGGGCTCGGCCTTCTCTCCCCGGTGCGTGGGACCGAGATTGGATCTCCTGGCGCGGTGCGCCTCGTCGAGGATCACGCATTCGTAGTCGAAATCCTTGATCAGATCGACGGTTTCCGATCCCCGGATGATCAGTCCCGTAGAAATGATGCCTATCCGGCGCGGACATTTCCTCATCCCCTGAGGACCGAATTCAGGATAGGCTACCTCCAGCTCGTCGACCCACTGTTTACCGTTCCACCGTGCCGAGGGCATCTCCAGAAGGTTCCACAACTCATCCTGCCACTGGATCATCAAGGGCTTGGGGACAAGGATAAGAATCGGCCTGTCGCCATAGAGGGCCATCAGTTTGGCGGCGAGGGCCAGTTGTACGGTCTTTCCCAGCCCCACCTGATCGGCCAGGAGATATCGGGCGCCGCCGTTCTTATGGGCGTCGAAGGCCAGCTTGATGAAGGATTTCTGGTGCGCCCAGAGGCCGTTTTCCCGTCGGTAGATGGGCAGCTCCACAATCGGTTCGGCGGGATGGGCCTCTTCTTTCTTCCAGGCATCGATATCCGTGACGACGACCCGCTGGATCAGTCGGGCCACGTCCTGCACGACCGCCTCCGCCAGATCCACCGCCTGGGAGGAGGACCACAGGGCATCAAATTCCTCCTGCACCCACCTGACGCCCTCCTCGCTCTCGTCCAGCCATACCAATTCATAGTTGCTGACCCAGGCCGTCCGGGACTCGTTGGCGCTGCCGATAAAACAGACCCGCGATCCGTCCGTCCGCGTGATCACGCCGGCCTTGCCGTGGATCAGGCCGAAGGCCTCGTCGGGGAGGACTTTCACCTTGAGAAGACCGCTGCTGAGAAAGTCGTAGAGCCGCTGAAGCCTTGCCTTCATGGGTGCGCCGATCTCAACAGGGAGCGATGCGCACCATTCGCGGTGCATCCCCCACTTGGCCGCCCGGGCGGTCTGAACGTCCAGGGGATTGAGGCAGGAGTTGCAGACCATCCGAACACAGGTCTCGCCGTCTTCCGGCGTCATCCGTTCCAGGGCCTCGCCCGCCACCTCCAGCAGGGAGGAGCTGAAGAACCCGGCAATCCGGTCGTACCGGCGGGCATCCTGCAATCGGGTTGGCCAGAAAATCTTTCAGCGGACTTCGGCGTGAGGAGTAACGATGGATCATAAGGTATAAGTTTCGTTAAAGATTACGATCGGCACTTCGGATGTCATTCGATGATTTTGTCGTAATCAGCGTGGCTGCCTATCCAGAACCACAACAGGCCCTCAGGTATCTCAACAGCCAGTGCCCGATAATGCATCCCTATACGGACTGATCTGTATTTACCGGTTTTCTTGAAGTGGAGGGATGGGTGAGACGGATTTTCTTTTAACAGAGCGAAGTGTGCATCGGCGAGCTCTTGAATGCTTTGCGGCAATCTCCGGTAACAATCCCAGAAGGCCGATGAGGCAAAGTGGTTCAAATGCGTTTCGTCTTTCCCGCCTTGTGTTCCTCAATGGCGCTTTGCGCTAACCTGTCCAGCTTGCCGGTCTCGCTATCCATTTCTATCTGACGATCCCATTCGGCTGCATCAAATTCGATAAACCAGGAGCGAAAAGCGGCCAGTTCACCGGGGCTGAGCTGTTTGACAGTCTGCTCAAGCATTTCGACTTGTGACATGGTCATTCTCCTTTATGGTAACTTCTTTTTCTCCCAAGATGGCTTTAATTTTAGCATTTACATCAAATAAAAGCAACCGGCTGAAGGACGTCGGCTGAAAAACCCGGCAATCCGGTCGTACCGGCGGGCACCCTCAAGTTGTTTGGCCAGGAAATCCTTTAACGGACTGCGGCGTGAGGAATAACGATGAATCATGGGGTAATGTGCCGCTTCGGGCTGACTTTTGGCGGCTCCTTTTGCTCAATATTACACGGCAGCCGCCAGGGGAATATTCTCAAGGGTGACATCGGGCATAGCGGCCTTGCCCTAAAACCTCAGTGGCGTCGAGTATTTCGATTCCTACAAGCTTTTCATCCGGCCCGATGTTCAGTGCAATCTCCTCATTCAGTCTCACGGTGCGGCATTCATGTTTGCCTTCAATCAGCCTGATGTAAAGGGCGTCGATTTCCGGATCATAACTGATTTTCATCGCTCTCTCCTTTCAAAATAACAACCAGGCAGCTATGCCAGGAAAGGAAGGACACGTGCTCGGGAACTATACGAGTCAATTGTAATAAGGGCACCCTGTTGCAGTTCTTTTTCGAAGCGAGCGATGGCATTCAAGACCAGATTACCAATAGCTTCCGGTACAACATTTTGTGTGCGTATTTGAATCACACTGGGGCCAGTCCCGCGGGTGGCGGCAAGCAGGGCTCCGAAGTCAAGATCATGTGTAAAAACGGTGTAGCCGTACTCCCGTGCATAGGCCATAATGACGCTGTCTTTGGCGGTATATTCACCGACATTTGACCAGTGGACACATTCAAATGTTCACCATGATAATCTCTTTTTCTTCTGCTCGCCATGCAGCATAGGAAAGGGCTTCCAGTACGTCTTCACGTTCCAGGTAGGGGTATTCCGCAAGGATATCTTCAACGGTTTTACCGGTGGCAATGAGACCGACGATGGTGCCTACGGTGACCCGTATCCCTCTGATACAGGGTTTCCCCCCCATAACCTCGGGGTCGATAGTTATTCTTGTCAATGGTTCCATAGTGCCCTCCATATTATATATTTAGTTGATCTGGGCAGATCTACTTGCTGATTAAATTAGCACTTTTTTCAGGAAAGGTCTATTTTTCTGGTGCGACAGTCTGAACGTCCACGGGATTGAGGCAGGAGTTGCAGACCATCCGGACGCAGGTCTTTCCGTCTTTCGGTGTCATCCGGGACCCAAGATATGGGGGCATGCAATTCTCGTGACCGACGGGTTTTAATTATCGGAAAGAGGATGAGATGTCAATCGTAATTGAATCAGCAAATTCTAATGATTTTGTTCGATTTGAACAAAGATCGCAGCTATTGCATCGAACGATTTTTATTTAGGGATAGGGAATCGTTAAAGTCCACATACGTGGTGTAAGTCCGCTGATGGTTTAAAAAGTTATTGAAAAAAGAATAGCCATAGAGAACCATTCTCTTGGGAAAAGTAAAAATTTGCTGAGAAGAGGTTCCGATGGCTGAAAAGACGATATCTCCATTGTAGTGGCTTAGCAATTAAATTGAACGATTGGAAACGGATCTTTTGCATCAGATGCTCAAGGCGGTCAGTGAATTTTTGATGGGGAAGGAATGGAGGGAGGGCGGAACATTTGATGTTTTTTTAGCATGTTCGGGCCATGGCACAAAACATGCCATAATCAGTGGACGGTTGGGGGCTGGCGCTTTTGGTGAAGTCTTCGATTTCGTGCGTCGCGGAGAGTAGGCGTCGGACGGGCTCGCGTGTCCCAGGGTGGTATTCACCCCATACCACTCGAATGTATGGAAGCAAACCGGCCTGGGATAGGTCCTCCAAAATACAGATTTCCGCACCTTCGCAATCTAATTTCAGAAGGTCAGGCGTCTCCCGCAGATCGCGGATCAGGCAGGAAAGCCGCAGAGCCGGGGCCGTTCCGACGCGGACAGAGACATGGATGCTGGATAGCGGGGCGATGTCGGCAAGCCTGGCGCCGCCGAAGTAAAGTTCCCGGTTGTAGGAGGGGGCGCACATTTCCACTTTCTTACGGTCGTCGTTCACGCAGGCTCCGCGCACCAGACGAATGCCTTTGAGTCCGGCTGTGTTTTTTTTCAGGAGGGCGAAGGTGGCCGGTGCGGGTTCCACGCAGACAATCCGGGCAGACGGCCATGCGGCGCGGGCCGCCCGTGCGAAGCATCCCACGTTGGCACCTACGTCGAGGATCAGGCGGGGTGGGGACCTGTCCCATTCCTTGATACGGTAGGAGTCCTGAACAAGGACTTCGTCAGCGATGATGTGTTCGTCGGAATGTTCCCGAATCCAAAGTGGGCCAAACGGGGTCGAAATGGAGACCTGTCGACGGAGGCGGACGGAAAGATCATGCACCAAGCGTCGAAAAAATGGGGTCATGGGGCGCCTACGGACCGGTCGAATCGTTAGGACAGGCACCAGACGGTGTGGCAGAAAAACCTGAAGCTGGATGGGAAAGGGCGCAAAAAGGAAGGAAACTGCTGGATGTAGGCTGCTCGAATCGGGTGCAGATACCATAGCAGAGGGCGATCGCCGTACAGGAAGAAGGTGCCTTCATAGCCCTGGAAGAGATGGTTATGGATTGATATTGATAAGCAAATTGTTTTTTGTGGACGGGTTGTTCATGATTATGAATTTTGTTTCGCCACCGTCCGTACCCCGAAATATGGGAACACACGATCTTCGTGGTTGATCAATTTTTGATTATCTGAAGACGGATGCTTTGTCAAACAAAATTTTATCGGTAGGATATTGTTATTTTATATGATTTGGGCATACGCCAACGAGTCAGCCCCGACAAACTTTTAAAGAGTAAGCACCATAATGTAAACCGGGTCGGCGACGGAATCCTAAGTCAAAGGGCAGAGGGTTTCATTGCATATCTGATAACCCCTTTAAAAAGGTGATGATCGGATTGGGTGGTTTATCCTTGCATCGAAAACCGGTTGTGTTTATGTTGCCAATCGTTTCGTTTCATTTTTGAACACAGCTCACCTGTCTGCGTGCTACGGCAAAACCAGGAATTCACATAGGGATCGGAGGATTCATGGAGCGGTTTTTCGAGGCGAAGAGCGTGGCATTGGTCGGCGTATCCAATTCCAAGGGCAACCTCGGGCGTTTGATGGTCTTCAACATGACCGAATTTCGTTACAGCGGAGTCATGTACCTGGTGGGTCCGAAGGGAGGGGCGTTCCTGGGGCACAAGATCTATCCGAGCGTTCTCGAGCTGCCCGAGCCGGTCGATCTGGCAGTGGTGCTGATTCCGGCCCAGTCGGTGCCGGAAGTGCTGCGCCAGTGTGGAGAGCGCGGCATTGAGCGGGTGGTGATCGAATCGGGGGGGTTCGGCGAACTGGGTGAGGAGCGAGGGTATCTCGAGTCCCAAATGCGCGAGATTATCGAGCACTATCGGCTGCGGGTCATGGGTCCCAACTGCATCGGCATCATCAACCGCCGCTCCGGACTGGCGGTGCCGTTCATGCCGTTCAAGGCGGAAGCCGCACCCGGAAGGATCTCGATTGTATCTCAGAGCGGCGGCGTCGGTGGGACGATGGTGAATTCCATGGCCGCGGAAAACATCGGGTTCAGCAAGTTTGCCAGCATCGGCAACAAACTCAACATCAACGAAAACGACCTGCTGGACTATTTCAGCCGGGACTCGGAGACGGACCTCACCTTCTGCTACATCGAGGGTATTGCCGACGGACGGCGCTTGATGGAGATCGCCGCTCGATCTGCCAAGCCCATCATCGTCCATAAGTCCAACCGGGGGCAATCCGGGTCCGTGATCGCGCGCTCTCATTCGACCTCGCTTTCTACCGACGATGCGGTGGTCGATGCGGCCTTCCGGCAATGCGGAATGATTCGGGTCAACGATCAGCGCGAAGCGGTTGAGCTCTTCAAGGGGATGCTCCTGCCGCCCATGCATGGGCCCCGTCTGGCGATCATTTCGAGATCAGGCGGGCACGCGGTGATGGCCGCCGATGCGGCGGATGAATTTGGCTTTGAGCTGCCACCCTTCCCCCCGGAGATGATCGCGCTGGTCCACCAGCACTCAAGGGCGCAGGTCATCGACCTACACAATCCCATGGACCTGGGGGACCTCTACCACCTGCCGCTCTACAGGGAACTGGCGGAGCGCGCTCTCGGTCGCGACGAGTTCGACGGATTGCTGTTTGTTTACAATTATCAGGGGACTTTCGATGCTGAGGAATCGAGGAAGCTGATTGCCGGCCTCGGCGAGTTGAGCGGCCGGTTCAATAAGCCCGCGGCCCTATGCCTGTTCACCATGAAAAAGGAGCTCGATTTCAACCGGCGGGCGGTCAGCTCTCCGATTTTTACCGACCCGCGCGAGGCACTGCGAGTACTGGCGGCGGTGCGGGATCGGGCTTGCGTCAAACCGCTGCCGCTGGCCATCGAGCGCCCACCCGGGCTCGGTCCGGCCTGCGCGGCGGCATCGGCCGATCTGGCGTCCGGTCCAGTAGCCCCCGGTGCCCTGGCGGCGATTCTGGAAAGCTACAGGGTGCCCCTTATTCCCTTTGAGGTTGTGTATTCCGAACAGACCGTTCTCGATGCGGCTCGCCGCATCGGGCTGCCCGTTGCCCTGAAGACTGCCAACCCCGAGGTCCTGCACAAGACCGACGTGGGGGCGGTGCGTTTGCACCTGGCCGAAGATGAGGCGGTGCGCCAGGCATACCGACAACTTGCCGAATTCGGGCCGGCGGTGCTGGTCCAGAAGATGGCCGCGCCGGGCATAGAATGGTTTGTTGGCGGCCGCCAGGACCGACAGTTCGGCCCGGTGGTGGTGGTGGGCCTCGGGGGCATCTACGTCGAGCTATTGAAAGAGACGGCTATTCGGGTGGCTCCGGTGATGCCCGCTGAGGTCGAGAAGTTGATCGAGGAAAGCCGAGGCGCCGCCCTGCTTTCCGGAGTGCGAGGCGAACCGCCGCCGGATCGCAAAGCCTTCGTCGACCTCATCGTGAAAGTCTCCTGGCTGCTCACCGACTGCCCGCACATTCAGGAACTCGATCTGAACCCCGTGCGGATTCGCCCCGCCGGCTGCCAGATTCTCGACTGGCGAGCCCTAAGCGGCAGCTCATAGTCCATAGATTATGTCGCTCATTCCGGAGAAGGAAGTAATGCGGTTGATCTTTTATTCCTTTGAAGGTTTGATGGCTTCGTAAAAAGTCCAATTTCTGCGTTGCGCTTCATCCCGTTGCGATTTCGACGTACGATAAGTACGCCTCATCACACGGGATTCGCGACGCCTTGAACTTGAACTTTTTACTTTGCCATCTGATTTTTGACTTTTTACGAGTTCATCAAGGTTTTACCGCCTCGATATCGGCGGAGGCTACATAATCCGCGAGGTTTTTACCGGGATGCGGGTCCCATTGGCGGATGAGTTCCCGGCTTTCTTCATTGGGCACGATTTGGATCTTTTTAAAACCGGCTTCAACCAGCATCTTTTCAAGAGCCTCCACTGTTGCAGCCCCGCCGATGCAAGACGTTACAAGGGCCATGTTCTTGCGGATTTCATCGGGGAGTTCTTTTATTGCCACGATGTCCGAAATCGCCAGGCGGCCTCCTGGTTTCAGCACCCGAAACGCTTCCTTGAAGACTGCGGCCTTGTCAGGAGAAAGATTGATGACGCAGTTGGAAAGTATAATGTCCACCATGTTATCCGCCACCGGCAGATGTTCGATCTCCCCCAAACGGAATTCGACATTTTTTGCCCCCGCTTTTTCGGCATTGAGGCGAGCCTTTGAGACCATTTCAGGAGTCATGTCTACGCCGATGACATGCCCGGTTTCACCTATCTGCCGAGCTGCCAGGAAGCAATCGAACCCGCCACCGGCTCCCAGATCCAGCACCGTTTCTCCGGGTTTTAGGGAAGAAAGAGCCGCGGGGTTTCCGCAGCCCAATCCCATGTTGGCGCCTTCCGGAATGCCGCTGAGCTGGTCCTGGGTATACCCCATAATTTGGGCCAGTTGTTCCGGACTCAAGTCCTGACTCCCGCAGCAGGTTGTTGCCGGAGTTCCTGTTAAAAAATCACCGGGTTTCCCACAGCAAGACATTGCCGCCTCCGCTTTACACCCAGTTTTGCCGCTGTCTGCGATCCGGCCATATCTTTCTCGAACATTTTGACGCACTTTTTCCTGATCCTGAACGGACATATTTGCCTCCTTTGAGTTCGGCAAAATCGGTTTTCACCGGCCGATTAGAAATTTCGAAAAATATCGAAAATGATGGTCAAAAAATTTTCTTTTATTCAGGGAAAAAACTCCTTCAAGGCTTTCAGGGTCGCCGGATCGATCCAGCAATCGATTTTTTGCCCCCGCCGCTCCATACGGATGAGTCCTGCCCGACGCAACTCCTTGATATGATGTGAAAGGGTTGAAGGTGCGATGCCCAGGTCCTTGCCGAGTTCTCCGACGCAGGCACAGCTTTCTTCATTATTTTCGGAACTGAGACTCATGATCGTTCCCGGCCGGCAGCAGGAAATCAGACTTAAAAAGATTTTCAGCCGGTTCGGGTTGGAAAGCGCCTTGAATATTTCAGCAAATTTTTCTATGTTATTATCTCGATTGTTCGACATGTTTCGAACAATATGTCGCTCGATAGGTTCTGTCAAGCCTTTTTAAACTTGATGGCTTCGTAAAAAGTCCATCTACTACGTTGCGCTGCATCCTTCGTCATTGCGGCGTACCCATATGTACGCCTCATTCCTCAGAATTTGCGCGCCTTGCATCTGAAGCTTTTTACTTTGCCATCCCAATTTTGAGTTTTTACAATTTCATCAAACTTATGGACAAACAACCCTGGACTATGAAAAGGATAATGGGCTTTCTCTGAGAAAGGAATTGAGGATGACGCTTGTCGAAAATAGAAACACAGGAAAAGAAAAAAATGGGGGCGGCCTGAAACGCATCCCCAACCGCGGCAATCACCGCTGCTTCGGGTGCAGCCCCAAAAACCCCCACGGGTTGAAGATGACCTTTTTTACCGACGATGAATCGGTCTTTTCCTGGGTGACCGTTCCGGAACATCTTTGCGGATGGGACAGGCTGGTGCACGGGGGCGTGATTTCTACGTTGTTGGATGAGGTCATGAGTTGGAGTGCTATCTATTTTTTTAAAAAAGTGATCCTGACCAAGACCATGACCGTCGATTTTCTCAAGCCGGTTTTAATCGGTGAAGCGCTCCAAATCCAGGGTCGGATTCAAGAACAGATCAGCGAGCGTGAAGCGGTCATGGAAGCAAAACTGTTAAACCCTGCAGGAGAAATTTGCTCGCGCTCAAGGGCTGTCTTTGCGCTAATCTCGCCCGAGCTTTCCCTGAAGATGGGCATCCTGGATGAGACCGGCCTCAAGAACTTCGAGCCGCTGATCGGTCCGGTTTAGGAATCGGTGGTTTCCGTCATGAGGCTCCTTTTTTTTTAAATCCGAAAAAATCTGCATTTCTCATACCTGATGAAAAGTTCATCGAAAAAACACGTGGCCTGCTTTATATCGGCCCACGGATTCGGCCATGCCTCCCGGACAACGGCAATTCTTGAGCATTTGATCGAGATGGATGATGCCGTTCATTTCCATCTTTTCACCACCATATCTCGCTGGTTTTTTGATTTCCCGCTTTCGAAACGATTTACCCACCATCCCATGGTCACCGATGTGGGTTTTGTGCAGCGCTCTCCTTTTTTAGAAGATCTGGATGAAACCGCCCAACTGCTGGACGCTTTTTTTCCCTTCGATCCCCGTCTTCTCCATTCGCTGACGGAAAAAATATCTGAGCTGATGTGCCGGGCGGTCCTTTGTGACATCTCTCCTTTGGGAATTGCAGTGGCGAAAAAAGCCGGGCTTCCCTCGGTCTTGGTGGAAAATTTCACCTGGGACTGGCTGTATGCCGGTTATCCGGATTTTTCCAAAAAAGTCAAAAGGCATATCGATTACCTGCACTTTCTTTTCGACACGGTCGACCATCGGATTCAAACGGAACCGATCTGCCGTAAGGCAACCGGATGCCTCACCCTTCCCCCCATTTCCCGGAGACCCCGGACAGACCCGCAAACCGTCCGGAAGCATTTGGGGATTCCCGACGAACAAGCGTTGGTTCTGATTACGTTGGGCGGAATACCGGATCAAATGTCTTTTCTCTCCAGGCTCAAGGAAGCAGAAGGCTTCCAGTTCATCATTGCAGGCGGAAGCGATGCCGGTGGCCGGCAGGATAATGTGTGGCTGCTGCCCCAGCAAAGCGATCTTTATCATCCGGACCTGGTTTTTGCCTCGGACGGAGTGATCGGAAAGGCCGGCTACAGTACCCTGGCCGAAGTTTACAGTGCCGGCATCCCCTTCGGTTTCATCCCCCGACCCGATTTTGCCGAGTCTTCGGTCCTGGTGGATTTTATCGAAAAAAGAATGTCCGGCCGCCGGATCCCGGCGGACATCTTTTACGCCGGGGATTGGATCCTTCAGCTTAAAGAATGGATCGGAACCGGAGAAAAGCGACAATTGCAACAAAACGGCGCATGGGAAGCCGCCCGTTTCATCTGCGATCTGCTGAATCCATGATCCGACAAAGAGACCGTCGAATAAGCTTGATCATAATTCATGCAGCCGGTCTCCTTCCCCCATTCTACGAATTGAATCGTCCATGCAACTGTGATACTTGTTGATCATACAGACCCATACCGGCATCAGAATCAGGATCATACCGAGATGAAAGAATTCTTTCAGGTCACATCCCTAGAACGGGTTTTGGAATATACGACCGAATTTTCAACGACCGGAACCGAAACGGTTTCCCTTGCCGAGGCCATGGACAGAATTTTGGCCAAAGATGTAATCGCCGATCAAAACCTTCCGGAATTTGCCCGGTCCATCGTGGACGGTTACGCCGTCAAGGCTGCTTCCACCTTCGGATCCACGGAATCGAATCCCGGATACCTCACCGTGAAAGGGGAGGTTTTCATGGGCCGGCCGCCTGATTTTGCACTAGGCCCCGGCGAGACCGCTTACATTCCCACCGGCGGGATGCTTCCTACGGGGACCGACAGCGTGGTGATGATCGAACACACGGAAAAACTCGACGATCACGCCATCGAGGTTTTTAAGAGTGTCGCGCCCGGTCAAAACGTCATTCTGTCCGGAGAAGATTTCAAGGAATCCGAAACGATCCTTGCCGCAGGAAACCGCATCCGACCCCAGGAAGCCGGCCTATTGGCCGCTTTCGGGGTCCGGTCCGTTCCGGTCTTTAAAAAGCCCCGTGTCGGGATTATTTCCACCGGGGATGAAATCGTGCCCATCGATCAAACCCCTTCCTTCGGACAGTTGCGAGACATCAACAGTTATACGTTGTCGGGTCTCGTGACCAAGAGCGGAGGGATTCCGGTGATGTTCGGGATCGTCAAGGACGATCATGAATCGCTTTTCAACCGTTGTTCACAGGCCCTCGAAGAGTCCGATGCGGTTCTTCTTTCCGGAGGAAGCTCCATGGGAACCCGCGATTTGACCGTCGAGATCCTTTCCCGCCTGCCGCACTCCAAAATCCTGGTTCACGGCATCCCCATCAGCCCCGGAAAACCCACCATTTTGGCCCAAGTGGGCGGAAAAATGTTTTGGGGGCTCCCCGGTCATGTCGTTTCAGCCATGATCGTTTTTGTCGTGGTGGTCCGACCCTTTCTGGAATCTCTGGCCGGTCTTTCACAAAGCCGAAAAGGGGCGTTCGGGATTCCGGCTCGATTGACCCGGAACCTGGCTTCGGCCCAGGGCAGGGTCGATTATGTCCGGGTTCGACTCCTTCAAAAGGAAGGCTCCCTTTGGGCCGACCCCATCCTGGGAAAATCCGGACTGATTCACACCATGGTCAAAGCCGACGGGCTGATCGCCATCCCCATGAACACCGAGGGTTTGGACCAGGGAGCCCAGGTGGAAGTATTCCCTGTCTAGCAGAAACGGTCCAAGACGCCCTGTTTGAATTCTTTGGGAGGTATTGATGAAAAAAGACCGAAACGTCTATCTTCAAATGAAAACATTGGAAGAAGCCCGGAAGATCCTGTTTGAGATGCTTCCGGAGCCCAAAAAAGTGCCGTGCGAATGGGTGTCTGCACCGGACGCGGTGGGCAGGGTCATGGGTGAGCCGATCTTTGCCAGGATCTCCTCGCCGGATGCACACCTTGCCGCTATGGACGGAGTGGCCGTGGAAGCCGAAAAGACCTATGGAGCCGGTGAAACATCCCCCAAAGAACTCATCATCGGAAAAGAAGCCTTTTATGTAAACACCGGGAATGTCCTTCCTCCGGGAACCAACGCCGTCATCATGATCGAGCATGTCCGGGAGGCGGGAACAGACCGTATTGATATCGAAGCCCCGGTCTTCCCTTTCCAGCATGTCCGAAAAGTGGGAGAAGACATCGTGGCAACGGAGCTGTTGTTCCCCCAGAACCATCGAATCACCCCTTACTGCGTGGGGGCGCTTCTTTCCGGAGGGATCTTTTCGGTTCCTGTGAAACCCAAGCCCAGGGTCCTCATCATCCCCACGGGCTCCGAGCTGGTGGACTGGCGGAAAGTCCCTCTGGAATCGATCCGCCCCGGCCAGGTCCTGGAAACCAACTCCTTCGTCTTGGGAAAGCTCATCGAGGAATGGGGAGGAACATTCGTTCGGCACGAGATGCTCAAAGACGACGTGAACGCCATCCGGAAAGCGGTTGCAGACGGAATCCAGGGGGATTTTGACATCGTCTTGATCGGTGGGGGGTCCTCCGCCGGATCCGAGGACTACTCCAGGCTCGTAATCGCCGACCTGGGCAAAGTTCTGGTGCATGGGGTCACCATCATGCCGGGCAAACCCATCGTCATCGGGCAAGTCAGCGGAAAACCCGTTTTCGGGGTACCGGGATATTCGGTTTCGGCCATCATCGCTTTTGAGGAGTTTATCGGCCCGCTCATCTGCAGGATGCTGGGCCAGGAAGAACGGAGGCGCGAGACGGTTCTGGTCAAGCCCACCCGAAAAATCGCCTCCAGGCTGGGCCTGGAAGAGTTCGTGCGGGTGAAGATCGGGAAGGTGGGAGATGCCTTGGTGGCCACACCCCTTCCCCGGGGGGCCGGATGCATCACCTCTTTGACTGAAGCCGACGGCATCATCCGCATCCCCAATCATGTGGAAGGAGTCCAGGAGCAGGAGCCGGTTCGAGCGGAGCTGTTGCGGCCCCTTCCGGCGCTGGAAAACACCATTGTGGCGGTGGGAAGCCACGACAACACCCTGGACGTGTTGGCCGACCTGATCAAGGCCCGGTATCCCGCTTTCTCGCTGTCTTCAAGCCACGTGGGGAGCATGGGAGGCTTGATGGCCATCAAGCGCGGCGTATGTCATGTGGCCGGCTCGCACCTTTTGGACCCAACGGATGGTTCCTATAACCTTTCTTACATCCGTCGCCTTCTTCCGGAAATCCCGGTCCGGGTTGTCCAGCTCGTCTTCCGAGATCAAGGATTCATCCTCCCCAAAGGGAACCCCAAAAAAGTCAAAGGGATCGAGGATCTGACCCGGAAGGATGTGTTATTTATCAATCGTCAATCCGGATCCGGAACCCGGGTTCTGCTGGATTACCGGCTGCAAGAACAGGGAATCCGTTCTGAACAGATCAACGGGTATGCCGCCGAGGAATATACCCACATGGCCGTGGCCGTGGCCGTACAAAGCGGTGCGGCGGATGTGGGGCTGGGTATCTTCTCGGCGGCAAAGGCTTTGAGGCTCGATTTCATCCCTGTGGTGACCGAGCAGTACGATCTGATCATTCCCCAGGAACACTTCGAATCGAATAAGATCCAGGCCCTTTTGGAGATCATCTCTTCGTCCGAATTTAAAAATCGCGTGAAAAGCCTGGGAGGGTATTCGACAAGGCGGACCGGAGAGTATATTATATGAACCAACCAAGGGCCCAAAAGGCGGGGTATCGAGTCATCGACCACACCGCAGACTTGGGGATCCTTGTCTTTGGACCCACGGAAAAAGCCCTTTATGAAACTGCCGCCCGAGCGCTTTTTGCCCTCCTCGTGGAAGGGAGGGCGTCGGGAAAGGGAAGCATGGAGACCCTCCAGCTTGAGGGAGAGGACCGGGCCGACCTGATGGTCATCTGGTTGCGGGAGCTTCTTTATTTTTGGACAGGAAAGGGGCTTTTGGTACAAAAGGCCGATGTCACGGCGGTTGACGAAAATCGTCTTTCGGCAACGGTGTGGGTGCACCCTTACGACTCGGAGCGCCATTTGATTCAAAACGATATTAAAGCGGTGACCTATCATCAGATCCAGGTCAAGCGGACTCCCTCCGGTTGGGAGGCAAAAGTCATATTCGACGTGTAACGCTCATGATGAACCATGAGAGGAAGGCCCCATGGAGATTACGGTAAAAAAAATCGATCAATACCGATGGGAAATTCCCGCCACAGGAAAGATGCGGGTGCCGGGGATAATCTATTCCGACGACTCCCTGCTGTCAGGAAAGGAACACAACGAGCCTTTGCAACAGGTGGCCAATGTGGCCACGCTTCCCGGAATCTTAAAAGCGTCTTTGGCCATGCCGGACATCCACTGGGGGTACGGTTTTCCCATCGGCGGCGTGGCTGCTTTCGACTGGGATGAAGGGGTCATATCCCCCGGAGGGGTAGGGTACGACATCAACTGCGGGGTGCGCTTGGCCACAACCGCCCTTTCCAAGGCCGACATTGCTTCTAAACTCGAGGAATTGGTCAACGCCCTTTATCGATATATTCCCTCCGGTGTGGGTTCCACCGGGTCCATCAAACTCAGCGCAAAAGAAGTTAAAAAAGTCCTTCGCCTTGGAAGCAGCTGGGCGGTGTCACAGGGATATGGAGAGGATGTCGATCTGGAACACACCGAAGAAGGGGGGAGTCTGGAAAATGCCGATCCGGAAACAGTGAGCGAAAGAGCCCTGGAAAGGGGGAAAAACCAGCTCGGGACCCTCGGATCCGGCAACCACTTCCTGGAAGTGGGAACCGTGGACACCATCTTCGATCCGGACGTGGCCAGGGCCTTCGGTCTTTTCGAAGGACAGGTGACGTTGATCCTGCACTCGGGCTCCAGGGGGCTGGGGTACCAGGTGTGCGACGACTTTTTGGCCCGGATGACCCGCCTTTCGAAAAAGTTTGACTTCGAGCTGCCGGATCGGCAACTGGCCTGCGCCCCGATCCGTTCGGAAGAAGGGACGGCATACTTCAATGCCATGGCATGCGCCGCCAACTACGCCTGGACCAACCGGCAGATCCTTTTGCATCTTTCACGGGAGGTCTTCTATCGGGTGTTCGGGATCGGTCCAAAAGATCTTTCCATGAACCTGGTCTACGATGTCTCCCACAACATCGCCAAGCGGGAAACCCATGTCATCGAAGGCAAAGACCGCGTGGTCTGCGTGCACCGGAAAGGCGCCACCCGTTCCTTTCCGCCCGGCCATCCGGATCTTTGCGCCGCCTATCGCCCGGTGGGTCAACCGATCCTCATTCCCGGAGACATGGGGCGGGCGTCCTATGTGCTGGTGGGAACCCAAAAGGCCATGGAGGAGACCTTCGGATCCACCTGCCACGGGGCCGGCCGGGTCTTGAGTCGAAAGGCAGCCATGAAAAAAAGCAAGGGACGGTCCATAAATCGTGAACTCGAGGATCAGGGGATTCTGGTCCGATGGAGCGGAAGAGGAACCCTGGGAGAAGAGATGCCCGAGGCCTACAAAGACGTTTCCAAGGTGGTGGAGGTAGTCCATGGCGCCGGCATCTCGAAGAAGGTCGCCCGCTTAAGACCCTTGGCCGTGGTGAAAGGATAACCGTGGAAACCCTGAAGATTCTTATCCTCGGCATAGTCCAGGGACTCACTGAATTCTTGCCGGTAAGTAGCTCCGGACATCTGGTCTTGTTCCAGCACGCCTTCGGCATGAAGGAACCCCAGCTCCTCTTGGATGTCTGTCTTCATGTGGGAACCCTTATTGCCGTGTTCGTTGTTTTTTTTAAGGAGATTCAAAGGCTGGCGTCTGTCTTGATTCGACTTCCCGCTCTTATAGGAAACGCCGGCGGAATCGTCACCCTGTTTAATCAGAATCCGGATTTTCGGATGATTGTCCTTATCGGATTCGGAACTCTCCCCACGGGTGTCCTGGGGCTTTTTTTCCAAACACAAATCGATTTGCTTTTCGGAACGACCCGAGTCGCCGGGATCATGCTGTTGGTAACGGGGCTGCTCCTGTTTCTGACCCGAAGGGGGACCGCACACGGACGTCCCATCGCGGCCATGACGATCCGGGATGCCCTGATCATCGGATTCTCCCAGGGGATGGCGATACTTCCCGGGCTTTCCCGCTCCGGAACGACCATTTCTACCGCTTTGCTCCTGGGCATTCAAAGAGAAACGGCTGGCCCTTTTTCTTTTCTCCTGTCGATTCCCGCCATTTTTGGCGCACTCCTGCTGCAGTTGAGTTCTTCCTTGACTCCATCTCCGGTATCGTTGAAGATGCTTCTGCTCGGTTCTGCCACGGCCGCTGTTGTTGGGTTCTTTGCCTTGAAAATCCTGCTTCGGTTCGTGAATCAGGGTAGGCTTTCGGTTTTTGCGCCGTATTGCTGGGTCGTGGGGGTCCTCATTTTGATTTTTACCAGGTAAAAGGAAGGTACATATGAACCCATTGATTTTCAGGGAATACGACATCCGGGGAATCACCGGAAAGGATTTTTCCGATGATGACATCGTTCAGATCGGAAAAGGAGCCGGGACCTACCTGAAGCGATATGGCCGATCCCGCCTCACTGTGGGGAGAGACTGTCGGGTGACTTCCGAGGCCTATTCCGAGAGGCTTATCCAAGGGCTGCGATCCACGGGATGTGATGTTATCGACATCGGTGTCTGTCCGACCCCTGTATTCTACTTTTCCATCCAACATCTTAAAAAAGAAGGCGGGGTCATGGTCACCGCCAGCCATAATCCGCCGGAGTACAACGGTTTCAAGGTCTGTATGGATCTCGACTCTGTTTACGGTGAAGAGCTGAAGAAGATCTTGGGTCTCATCCAAAGGGAGGACTTCGAAACGGGTCAAGGGACGTTATCTCAGACCGATGTCATCCCGTTTTACCAGGACTTCGTTATCAACAACATCGCCCTCAAACGCCCTCTTCGGGTAGGTCTGGACGCAGGGAACGGGACCGGGGGCGTAGTAGCACTTCCCATCCTGAAGGCCCTCCAATGCGAGGTTCATGACCTTTATTGCGACATGGACGGGACTTTCCCCAACCATGAAGCGGACCCCACCGTTGCTAAAAACCTCAAGGACCTCATCGAGCTGGTTCAAGAAAAAAAGCTCGACGTGGGTATCGGTTACGACGGAGACAGCGACCGGATCGGGATTATAGACGAGACCGGGACCATCATTTACGGGGATAAGCTCATGATCCTTTTTTCGAGGGAGATCCTTTCCAGAAAACCCGGTGCGACTTTTATCTCCGAGGTGAAATGCTCCAAGACCCTCTACGACGACATCAAAAAGAACGGGGGCCGGGCCATCATGTGGAAAACCGGACACTCCCTCATCAAGCACAAGATGAAGGTGGAAAAAGCGGAATTGGCAGGCGAGATGAGCGGTCACATATTCTTCAAAGACCGGTATTTCGGGTACGACGACGCCATCTATGCTTCATGCCGACTTCTGGAAATCCTTTCCGCCTCCGACCGGAAGATCTCCACCCTTCTGGCGGATGTTCCAAAGACTTTCACGACCCCGGAAATCCGGGTGGAATGCCCGGACGATTTGAAATTTGCCTTGGTGCAAAAAGTCACCGAATATTTTCAAAAGCGCTATAATGTTATCGATATCGACGGCGTCCGGGTTCTTTTTTCCGACGGTTGGGGCCTGGTACGGGCTTCCAACACCCAGCCCGTTATAGTATTAAGATTCGAGGCCGAAACCGAAGCTCGTCTGACCGAAATCCGTCAAATCGTGGAATCCGTCGTGTCCGCAATCAGGAAAGAGATCCCGCCACCGGAGCATCGGAACGATTGATTTGACCGGCCTGGATAAAAAGGTCTTCGGCACCCTCTTTTTTTCTATTTTCGCCGCCGTGACCGGTGTCGGGGTCGTGGTACCACTTTTGCCGGTTTATGCGCATGACCTGGGAGCGAGCGGGATTTACATCGGGCTGATCTTCGGGGCCTTTTCTCTGTCCAGAACCTTTTTCCTGCCTTTTTTCGGCCGCCTTTCCGATAAAAAAGGCCGAAAGCCGTTCATCACCGCCGGTCTTTTGGCCTACGCCCTCGTCTCGGTTGCGTTCATCCTTTCCCGGGACATCCCCACCCTCATCGGCATCCGGTTTTTTCAGGGGATCGCTTCAGCCATGATCATGCCGGTGGTACAAGCCTACGTTGGGGATATCGCTCCTTCAGGAAAAGAGGGGTTCACCATGGGCATGTTTAACATGTCGATATTTTTAAGCCTGAGCATCGGGCCGCTCCTTGGGGGTTACGTCCATGATCGGTGGAGCCTGAACGCCGCTTTTATCATCATGGGCACCCTGGCACTTGTCGCCTTTTTGTTGAGCTTTCTTTTCCTCCCTCCCACCCGAACCGAGGCGATCCGGCCCTTTGATAAAAATACGGCGGGGTGGCGCCGGCTTTTTGCGGATCGGGATCTGGTAGGGCTCTTTTTTTTCCGTTTTTCTTATACCGCCTGCATCGGGGTGATCTGGGGATTTCTGCCCATTTACGCCTCCAAGATGTTTTCCGTCTCGAGTTCCCTCATCGGCGTTCTGGTGATGCTGGGTGTGTTTCTCAGCGGTCTCCTCCAGACGCCCATGGGCTATTTGGCCGACCGGATGAATCGAAAGGGAATGATACTGACCGGAGGAGGGATCGCCTGCTGCGGGCTGATACTTTTTCAATTTGCCGGCGGATTCCGGGATCTCTTACTTGCCAACATTCTTTTCGGGTTGGGAGGAGGGATCTCCATACCGCCGCTGATGGGAATGGCGGTGCTCAAAGGAAATCAGGTGAAGGCTATGGGATCCGTCATGGCGATTCTGACCATGGCTCACAGCGGCGGGATGCTGGTGGGATCGGTTCTGGCCGGGTTGACGATGGATTTTTTTCAGTTACGCCAGGCTTTCTCCATGGGCACCGGGTTCATGATTCTGGGGTCGGGATTATTTTACGTTCTTGTAACGCCATCGAAAAAATAAGGTGGGATCCGGCGCTTCTGAGAATGCGGCTCCTGGCTTTATAGCTTTTCTTCTATGGCTGCCTTGAGGGTTTCGATGCTGAAGGGTTTGGCGATAGCACCGATAAAACCATATTTCTGATGTTCCAGCATGATCGGCTCATTGCTATAGCCGCTCGATACAAAGGCCTTGATGTCAGGATCGATCTCCAAAAGGCATTTGAGGGTCTCCTTGCCTCCCATGCCGGCTTTCACCGTCACATCCAGAATGACAGCCTCAAACGGGGCACCGGCTCCCTTGGCTTTATGGTAAAGTTCTACAGCCTCGCTCCCTTCCTTGGCGAATTTTACCGTGTAGCCCATCTCTTTAAGCATCTCCCCAACCACTTCACGGACGATTTCTTCGTCGTCCATCACCAGGAATTTTCCTTTTGGCCGCTCCGGGGCCTCGCCGAGCTCAACAATCCCCTCCGCTTCCCTCTTCCTGATTCCATAGGCCGGGAGGAAGATATGAACCGTGGTCCCGGATCCCTTTTTAGACTCTACATGAATGTGGCCTCCATGTTTTTTAATGATGGAATAGACTGAGGTAAGCCCCAAACCCATCCCTTTTTCGATTCCTTGTTCCTTGGTGGAGAAGTAGGGATCAAAAATCTTCGGCAAATTTTCCTCCGGAATGCCAACGCCGTTATCGGTAAAAGAAAGCTGCACGTATCTTCCGGCCGCAATGACTTCATTGGTATCCACCCTCTTTCGGTCTAACAGGACATTTCGCCCCGTGACCCGGACAACTCCACCCTTATTGTGCATGGATTCCATGGCGTTTAGGACAATATTGACAAACACCTCCTTCATTTGATCGGCATTATATTCCACCAGCCACAGGTCCTCCGGCACATCGAAATCATTGGAGACGGTGGATCCTGACAGCGCCAGTACAGTGACGTCCTGCATGAGCTTTCCGATGGCGTCCACTTTTTTCACCGGCCTATCTCCAGGAGAGAAGTTGAGGAGCCGCTCCGTGAGTTCTTTGGCTTGGCCGCAGGCCCGATCCGCCTCGTTTAAAACCTGGGCCAGTTTCCCCTCGGCCTTGGCATACATCCTGGCCAGGGAAATGTTGCCGACCACCGCCGTCAAAAGATTGTTGAAATCATGGGCGATTCCACCGGCGAGAACCCCGATGGACTCGTGTTTCTGGCTTTGAAGGATCTGTTCCTCCATCATTTTTCTCTCTGTGATGTCTTTGAAAATACCAAGCGTACCGATGGAATTTCCAGCTTTCTCTTTGAGCATGGAAGCCGAGAGCATGACGTGAAGCTCCCTGCCGTCTTTGGCCACGAATTGCATCTCATGATTTTTAAGACCCCCATGATGGGTTAAAATCCCCATGATGTGCTTGGCGTCTTGTTTTCCGTTTTTGTATAAATCATACACGTGTTTTCCGATGAGTTCCTTCTGGTCAAAGCCGAGCATTTCCTGCAAGCTGGGGGTGGTAAAGATGATCTTTCCCTTCATGTCCGTGGTGCAAATGCCGTCAATGGAACTGTTAAGGATATTTTGGAGAAAATTCCGCGTTTCAATAAGCGAAATCTCCGTTTTTCGTTTTTCTGTGATATCGCGCGCAATCCCCCGAAAACCGATGGGCCTATTTTCACGGTTCTTTATAGGGGCGATGGAAACTTCCAGATACCGGCTTCGGCCATCCTTTGTTATCAATTCAAAAGCAAACTGTTTTACCGGAGCCCCCGTGCGATAGACCTCGTTGAATTTCTTATAGACGAGTTTCGCAGTATTCGGCTCCATGAAATCACGATTGCTCTTGCCCAGCAATTGCTCTTTGGGCAGCCCCACGATCTGAGCCATGGCCTCGTTGATGACCGTCAGATAACCCCCCAGGTTTGCCTCGTAATATCCTTCCGCCATGCCCTCGATGATTCCACGATATCGTTTTTCGCTCTCGGAAAAGGCCTCTTCTATTTTGTGTCGGTATAAGGCGTTCTCCACGGTTATTTTGAGGATCCGTTCATCGACGGGTTTCAAAAGATAACCGCAGGCTCCGGAAATGCGCGTTTTTTTCATCAGGGCTTCATCCTCGTGGGCACTGATAAATACGACCGGAATATTGAGCCGGCCCGAGATTATCTCGGATGCAGTAATACCGCTCATGGCTCCTTTCAATTGGATATCCATCAGAACCAGATTGGGCTTTTTTCTTTCCGCCTCTCGGACAGCCCCTTCCCCATCCGGTACGATCGCATCAACAATATACCCCAAATCGTTCAGGCTAGACCGAACATGTTCGGCAAGGACCTGGTCATCTTCCACGATCATGATCCGTTCGTTTTTCATGGACATTCCCCGCCTTCTGATACGTCTTTTTACCGAGAGGGCTTTAATGCCTTTATCATGCTTTATAGCACCACAGGTCAAATAGGATAGGCTTGATAACTACTTATAAAATAGACTTTTTTTTAAGAAAATGTCAATACCTATTTTAATCCCCAATTACGACCTTGATTTGGACAAGCGATATCTTCTGATAAAACCTTAAAGGGCTTCCGGATAGAAAGCGACCACGGCATCCACGGAGGGGGCATCGGTTAAAAGCATGACCAGGCGATCGAATCCAAGAGCGTTTCCGGCGCATTCGGGCATCCACTTCAAATCGTTGAGGAACTTCTCGGGCATCGGATATGCGGTCTTTCCGGCCTCTAACCTTTGTGCCATCTCCGCTTCAAATCGGTGCCGCTGCTCCACCGGATCCGTCAATTCAAAGAATCCGTTGCAAAGCTCGATTCCGCAGACATAGAGTTCGAACCGTAATGATACGGAAGGGTCCTCCGGATCCAATCGGGCCAAGGAGCCCAGAGATGCGGGATAGCGATGCAAAAAAACAGGCCTTTCAAAACCCAGGTGCGGCTCGATCTCAAAGGCGAGGACCTCTTCGAATCGCCCCTCGGAAAGCGCCCGCTCCAGGGAAATGGATGCAAACCGGTCAAAGACCTCGGCCACCGTCATCTTCGGCCACGGTTTTTCGAGCCGGATAATTTGGCCCTGGTAAATAATCATCTCCCCTTTTCCCGCTTCTTTGGCCGCAACCCGGACTAGGTCTTCGCATTGATCCATCAGGCGGAAATAATCCCAACCTGCGGCATACCACTCCAGGATGGTGAATTCCGGGAGGTGGCGACTTCCTCTTTCCCCCTTCCGAAAGCAGCGGCAGATCTGGAAAAGGCGATCATACCCGGCACAAAGCATCCGCTTCATGCAAAGCTCCGGGGATGTCTGTAAAAACCATCCCTCGGAAGTCATCGCATCGATGTGGGCCTCCGGGGCCAATGTGGGAACGCGGACAGGGGTTTCAATTTCCAGAAAATCGTTTTCAATAAAGAAACGGCGAATGGTCTGGAGCATTCGGGCCCTTATTCCGAGGATCTTGTTTTTTGCCCCCAGTCGGCAAAGTGTGGGCAATCTTTCGACAATCTGTGAAGAGAAGTCCGGCATTCTGCTGCATTTAACCCATCGGATCTTTTTTGACAAGAGCGCAACAGAAACAAGGAATTGGCAGACTGAAACTCTTGTGCTAAAAGAGGCACCGTTTCAACCGAACGGGAAGGAAGGTTCGAAATGGAAGCCTGGGTCGAACAAATTAAAAACCGTGTCAACACAATCAAGGGCCTGAAAGCCTTGGTCACCATATCCGCTCAAGAAGAAGCGGCCCTTCGTGCCATCGATTCGCGATGGGGGACCACCCACTATTTTGCATCACTGATGGATAAAACCGATCCGAACTGCCCCATTCGTAAGCAGGTAATTCCATCCATAGCGGAAGTCCGGGCGCTACAGTCTCAGGATCTTTCGAAAAGACCACTGCCACCGGCTTTACCCGGAAAATCGGCTCCTGAATGTATCGTTCAAAAATACCCTGACCGTGTGGCTTTCATCGTATCCGACCGGTGCCCGAGTTACTGCCGCTTTTGTTTTCGGAAAGAGCTGGTGATGACAAAAACGAAACCCCTCTCCCTCAAGGTGGAGGAAGGGATTCGATGGATCAGAACTGCCCGTCATATCCGGGATGTCTTGATCACCGGAGGCGACCCGTTCATCTTGTTCGACGATAGAATCGAGCATTTGGTGAGGCGGCTTCGGGAAATCCCCCACATCGAAATGATCCGCTTCGGGACACGGACCCCCATCGTGTTGCCCCAGCGCATCACCACATCCCTTTGCCGGATACTCGGAGGATTTCACCGAGTTCCCATCTGGGTGAATACCCATTGCAACCATCCCAAAGAGATCACGATGCACACGGCAAGAGCGGTTTTCAAACTCCTTTCATCGGGAGTGAATGTCGGCAATCAGGCGGTTTTGCTCCGAGGGATCAACGACGACGAAAACACGCTCCTGCGGCTACACCAAAAGCTTTTGTCCATCCGGATCCGGCCCTACTATCTTTTTCATTGCGAAAAGGCCCCTGGAAACAAAGCGTTTCGAACTCCCATCGCCCTGGGGAAAACGCTATTGAACCGGGCGTTTTGCGGCCATACCACCGGGCTGGCCTGCCCCATTTATGCCGTGGATACCAAAAACGGCAAACAGACTGCCTTGTCCGTAGCGCTGAATGTCGGGCTGTAATAGAAGCGCCAACAGGCGAATGCTTCATGGAATAAAGAATCGCCGTCCTTTTTACAGGACCTGTCTTCCCAGTAGATGAAGGACGGGATGGACTTTTTCGGACCGACAGTAAAAATATGGACCGATGCTGTATTTGCTTCGTTAGGGTCCAAGCGCCCCGCCGGGGCCTCCTAAAAAAATCAAAATCTGTTGACATTTCAAACATGAAAATGTATAAAAATCGTTTCTTTTAAAAAAACACCCGGGACGCGAGGCTGGGTGAAGGGCTGCCCTGAGACATGGGCTGAGCGCCTTGTTTCGGCGCCACAGGAGGTTCGGATAGATGGTTTTTACCGTATCCTTATATTTGGCCCTGGCCGTCTTTGCCGGCGGCATGGTGTACAAGATTGCCGTCTGGTTTACCCGCAAGGTCGGCATTTTCGGACAGGGATTCACGACCGGTGAGCGTGTCGGGGCCGCCATTCGGGGTATTTTCGGCGTCATCTTCAGCGCCAAGCTGGGCGCACTCCTCCGGGCATTCGTCCTGGATGTGCTGCTGCAGATGCGTATCGCCAAAGAAGACCGCCTCCGGTGGATCATGCATCTTCTGATCTACGGCGGATTCATGCTGCTTTTGCTCATGCATGCCCTGGAAAAACATATCACGGCCGCTCTTTTTTCCGATTATTATTCCACCGTCAACCCGTTTTTCATCTTGAGAGACATCTTTGGCCTGATGGTGATCGTCGGAGTAGGTATCGCGATTTACCGCCGATTCATCCTGAAGGTTCCCCGGATGCTGACCAACGGCATGGACCGCTATGCCATCGCCATCGTGGCGGTGATCATGGTTTCCGGCTTTCTTTTGGAAGGGACCAAGATGACCTCCTACTCGGAATTTTCGCGCATGGTGCAGGATTACGCCGGGATGGACGATGAAGAGGAAATCAAAGCCCTGGAAAGCCATTGGGTCTCCGAGTATGGGACGGTATCGCCCAATGTAAAAGCCCCCTTCGAAGCGGAGATTCTGGACCAGGGATATGAGGCGCATCAGAGCAACTGCGCCGAGTGCCATTCCCCTAATACATCGGCCTTTGTCGGATACGCCACGGCCAAGGCGGTCAGCCCCATCGCACTGGCATTAGACCGGGTCAACGGAACGACAATTCTATGGTATATTCATTTTCTGGTCTGCTTTTTCGGGCTGGCTTACCTGCCGTTCAGCAAGATGTTTCACATTTTCTCAAGCTCCATCAGTCTGTTGGCAAATGCGGTGATGGATCCCAAAAAATCCTTGCCGGAAAACATCGCTACCCGTCAGGCCATGGAGCTGGATGCCTGCATGCACTGCGGCACATGCAGCCTGAGGTGTTCCGTGTTCGTGTCCTACGAAGCCAAGGGGAACAAGATGGTGCTCCCTGCCGAGAAGATGGCATTTCTCAAGAACTTTGACGATGGTAAGGAACTTTCCAAAGAAGCGATGACCGCCATCCAGGAAGGAATTTACCTTTGCACCAATTGCGATCGCTGCACGGTGGTGTGCCCGGCAGGAATCAACCTCAGGGACCTGTGGCTTTCCGTCCGGGACGCTGTTTTGGCAAAGGGCGGCCCGGTTTTTCTGACCCTTTCCCCGTTTTCTCTTTTCCGCAGCCTGAACCGTGATCGGCTTCCCCGAGATGAATATGATCGTCCGTTGAAAGTGGCCAGGGAAGCCATGGCGAATGCATTTCCCATGGTCCGAAATACCGATGCGGTAATTCCTGTCACACCGATCGATACGGCCTTCAAAACCCGGGCGGTCGGCACGCCCATGGGCTCTACCTTTTCCTACTGCTTTTCCTGTGAAAACTGCACCACGGTATGCCCCGTGGTGGAAGCCTACGAGAATCCTCAGGAAGTCCTGGGGCTCTTGCCCCATCAGATCATGCGATCCCTGGGGCTGGGCCTCAGAGATTTGGCGCTGGGGGCGCCCATGCTCTGGAACTGTCTGACCTGCTACCAGTGCCAGGAGCACTGCCCCCAGGGGGTCAAAGTGACGGACGTCCTTTATGAACTCAAAAACATGGCGGTTAAAGAAGCAGCCGTCGGCTCATGAACTATCGTTAGAATTTGGGTGCCATGATGAAATTTGCACTTTTTCTCGGATGTAACATCCCGGCCCGGGTCCAGCAATATGAGCTCGCCGCCCGGGTCGTCCTTGCGAAGCTTCAGGTGGACCTGGTGGACATCCGGGAATTTACCTGCTGCGGCTATCCGCTGCGAAACGCGGATCTGAAGACCTCTCTGCTTTTTTCTGCAAGGAATCTGGCGCTGGCGGAACAACAGGAAATGGATGTATTGACTCTTTGTCAGTGCTGTTTCGGAACCTTGAAAAAGGCGGCCCACCTCCTTGAAGAGGACGACCGCCTCAAGGAAGAAGTCAATGTGTTTCTGGCCAAAGAGAAGTTGACCTATCAGGGGAAGGCCCAGGTGAAGCATCTGCTTTCCCTGTTTCACAAGGACATCGGAGAAGCGGCCCTCAAAGAGAAGATCCAGGGCGGATTCAAGGATTTGAAGATCGCCGCCCATTACGGGTGTCATGCCCTGCGGCCCAGCGATGTCATGCAATTCGACGATCCGGTTTCGCCCAGCATCTTAGATGAGCTGATCAAACGTCACCGGGGCCCAAAGTGTCGACTGGTCTCAGAAACTGGAATGCTGCGGCGCACCGCTTCTGGGAGTAAATGACGACCTGTCCATGAAGCTGACGGCAAGGAAACTGGCCGATGGCCAAGGCCTCAGGCGCTCGTTTCCTCTGTGTCGCTTGTCCCTGGTGTCAGCTCCAGTTCGATGGGATACAAAAACGGATGGAGGCCGAAGAGCGCACCGATGCCGATCTGCCTTCGATTCTGTATCCCCAGCTTCTCGGCCTGGCCATGGGCATTTCGGGGGAGGAGTTGGGCTATTCACAAGAACGTGAAGGACATCAGCGGCGTGAACGCTTTTCTAGTACAACGGTAGGTGAAAAGATGTCAAAAGCAACAACCGGTTCCATCATGGTGATCGGTGGCGGCATTGCCGGAATGCAGGCGGCTCTCGATGCGGCCGATTCCGGATATTACGTCTACCTGGTCGAGCGGAGCATCCTCCATCGGAGGGATCATGTCTCAGCTCGACAAGACCTTCCCCACCAATGATTGCGCGATGTGAATTATCTCGCCCAAACTGGTCGAGGTCGGCCGGCACATCAATATCGAGTTGTTGACCCTGTCGGAAGTCACCGGGGTCACGGGAGAAGAAGGGAATTTTGAGGTCCAGATCACTCAGTAACCCCGGTATGTGGACATGGAAAAATGCATCGCCTGCGGCACTGTGCGCGGAAAAATGCCCCAAGAAGGTCATCGATGAGTACGATGCGGGGCTGAAAAAGCGTAAGGCCGTCTACGTGAAATATGCCCAGGCGGTTCCCCTCAAATACGCCATCGACGCGAAAAATTGCATTTTTTTTCAAAAAGGGAAATGCAGGGCCTGTGAAAAGTTTTGCCCAACAGGCGCCATATGGTTCGATGAACCGGAGAAGAAGCTGAACCTGGACGTCGGATCCATTATCCTGGCTTCCGGATGCCAGGTCTATGATCCTTCAACACATGATGTGTATGGGTATGGGCGGTCCCCCAATGTGGTGACCAGCCTCGAGTTTGAGCGAATCCTGTCTTCCTCCGGGCCCTTTGGAGGCCATCTGGTCCGCCCCTCGGATCATAAGGAGCCCAAAAAGATCGCATGGCTGCAATGTATCGGATCTCGGGACGTGCATATCGGCGCCCGAGGATATTGTTCCTCCGTATGCTGTACCTATGCGATCAAGGAAGCCATGCTGGCCAAGGATCACAGCAAGGAGCCCCTGGATACGGCGATTTTTTACATGGACATCCGCACCCACGGCAAAGACTTCGAGCGGTTTTACAACCGGGGCCGGGATGAGTCCGGGATCCGTTTCGTCAAGTCCCGGATCACGAACGTGGTGCCGGTGGACGACACAGGAGCCCTGTTGATCCGGTATGTGGACCCGTCCGGAAAACGGGTGGAAGAGGAATTCGACATCGTGGTGCTTTCGGTGGGTCTCGGGGTGAGTCCCGAGGCCGCCCAGTTGGCCGAGCGCCTGGGCATCCGGACGGACCGTTACGGGTTTGCACTGACCCCGGGATTTGAACCGATCAGGGCATCGGTGCCCGGGATCTATGTCTGCGGCGGGTTCGAAGCGCCCATGGATATTCCTTCTTCAGTGGTGGAGTCGTCGGCGGCTGCGGGAGCCGCCGGGAGCCGCCTGACCGATGCCCGGTGGACTCTCACCAAGACCAAGGAGATTCCTAAAGAGACCGACATCCGGGGAGAGCCTCCCCGGGTAGGCGTTTTCATCTGCCGGTGTGGCACTAACATCGCATCTGTTGTGGACGTCCCGAAGGTGGTGGAGTACGCCAAAACGCTTCCCTACGTGGTTCATGCCGAAGAGAACATGTTTTCATGCAGCCAAGATACCCAGGAGATGATGAGCAAGGTCATCAAGGAAAAAGGCCTCAACCGGGTGGTGGTATCGGCCTGTACGCCAAAGACCCATGAGCCACTTTTCCAGGAGACCCTGACGAATGCCGGGATCAACAAATACCTGTTTGATATGGCCAATATCCGGAACCAGTGTTCCTGGGTACACGGCCAGACCCCTGAGGCGGCAACGGAAAAGGCAAAGGATTTGACTCGTATGGCGGTGGCCAAGGTGGCGCTGCACCAGCCGCTTACGGAACCCGAGCTCTCCGTTAACCCGAAGGCTCTCATCATCGGGGGTGGGGTTGCCGGTATGACGGCGGCCCGGGCCCTTTCAGCCCAGGGATATCATAGCTTTCTCATCGAGCAATCGGATCGCCTGGGCGGTCGGGCCCTGATGCTTCATGAGACATGGGACGGGGGAAATGTCCAGGCTTTTTTAAAACAGCTTGTCCAGGAGGTTACAGTCGACGAAAAGATCGAAGTCCGTCTGAATGCGAAGATCAAGAAGGTGGATGGATTCGTGGGGAATTTCAAGACAGTCGTCGAGAGGGGAGGCGCCGAAGAGATCCTGGAGCACGGCGTGGCGTTAATTGCCTCCGGAGCCACCGAATTCAAACCCGATCTCTATTTCTATGGAAAAGATCCTCGGGTGTTGACGGCCCTGGAGCTGGATCAAAAGTTTATCCAAAAGGATGGATCATTGGCCGCTGTCAAGACGGCTCTTTTTATCCAGTGCGTGGGCTCCCGCATCCCGGAGAGGCCTTATTGCTCCAAAGTCTGCTGCACCCATTCCATCAAGGATGCCTTGGTCCTCAAGGCCTTGCGTCCGGAGATGGATGTCATCGTGCTTTACCGGGATATGAGGAGCTATGGGCTGCGGGAAGACCTTTACCGTGAGGCCCGGGAAAAGGGCGTTCTTTTCATCAAATACGACGAGAGTGTCGGGCTCCAGGTGGAACGGAACGGAAAGGATCTGGAAGTTGTTTTCAGGGATACGGCCCTGAGGAGGAAGATGGTCGTCCGGCCCGATCTGATGGTTTTGGCTACGGCCATGGTGCCGCCCAAAGACAATCCCCTGGCCCAGATGTTCAAGGTAACCCTCAATAATGACGGTTTCTTCATGGAGGCCCACGTTAAACTCCGTCCCGTGGATTGCGCCACCGACGGCGTCTTTATCTGTGGACTGGCCCACGCACCCAAACCGCTGGATGAATCAATCACCCAGGCCCAGGCCGCCTCAACCCGGGCGGTGACGTTGCTGGCGAAAAAAACCATCCGGATGGCGGGAAACATCGCCGAAATCAACCCGGCCTACTGCAGTTCCTGCGGGGTTTGCGTCTCCATCTGTCCGTATTCGGCGCCGGCGTTTATTATGGAAGGGCCCCAGGCCGGAAAAGCGAAGATCAACTCCGTGTTGTGCAAGGGATGCGGTCTGTGCGTGGCTTCCTGCCGCAGCGGCGCCATTCACTTGAAAGGTTTCGATAATAACCAGATTTTTGCCCAAATATTCGCTCTTAAACAAGCCAGCTAGCCTCTGGGCCGGGACAGATGAAAGGATCAACAGGAGAGTGATTCATGAGTGAATGGGAACCGATAATCGTTGCTTTTTTATGCAACTGGTGCAGCTACGGAGCCGCAGACCTGGCCGGAGTGGGACGGATGATGTACCCCTCCAACATCCGCGTCATCCGAATCCCCTGCACCGGACGGATGAGCCCCAAGTTCTTCCTCGCGGCCCTCCGGCAGGGCGCCGACGGGATATGGGTTTCGGGGTGACATCCGGGGGAATGTCATTACCTGGATGGTAATTACTACGCCCGACGCAAATTCGCCCTGTTTCACCGGTTGTTTGAACATATCGGCATCGAACCCGGACGGCTGCAGTTTTCCTGGATCTCCTCGGCCGAGGCCACCAAGTTCGTCGACGTGGTGAAGTCGGTCACCGATGCGATCCGGGCCCTGGGCCCCAATCAGCATTTTGTTAAAAACCTGCCGAAGGTGGCATAAATGATCGAATATACTCAAAAGATCCGGGAAATCGCCGCCCGGCTGCTGAAGGAAGGGAAAGTGGACATGGTCATCGGATTTCGAAAGGGGACCGTGCCCATGATGAACGAACCCTGCTTCATCAAAAAGCCGGAACAAGCAAGCCTGCTTGTCTGGGACAGTCACTGCGGCATCAACCTGGCCAATTACCTTTATGACCGGAAAGAAAAGATCGGCGTGGTGGCCAAGGGGTGCGATTCCCGGAATATCGTCACCCACATCGTCGAAAACAAGATCCGGCGGGAGCAGGTCTATATCATCGGAGTCCCCTGCACCGGAATGGCGGATAAACGCCGGATCGCCTTGCTGACCCAAAAGGATGGTGAGATCCGGGAAGTTTCGGAAGAAAAAGGGCGGATTACGGTCAAAGGAGACAAGTTCACCAAAATATTTGAAAAGGGTGAAGTGCTTCAGGATAACTGCTCCACCTGTTTGCATCGAAACCCGGTGATCCATGACGAGATGGCGGCCGAAGCGGTTCCGGAACAAACCGGTATCGACGCATTCAAAGATGTTCGCGAAATCGAAAAATTGCCCCCGGCGGAAAAAAGAGTATACTTCGAGAATCTGGTAGCCGACTGCATCCGGTGCTATGCCTGCCGCAACGCCTGCCCGTTGTGTTATTGCCCGACTTGCTTTGTGGATGAGTCGAGGCCCCAGTGGGTGGGCAAGAGTGTGGATCCCACCGACACGATGACGTTTCATTTCCTTCGGGCCTACCACTGTGCCGGCAGATGCACCGACTGCGGTGCCTGTGAACGGGCGTGCCCCGTAGGGATTCGTGTGCGCCATTTTACCAAGAAACTGAACAAGGATTGTGTGGAATTGTTCAACTGGGAAGCCGGGCTCACCCTGGACGAGCGGCCGCCATTGGATACCTATAAACCCCAGGATCCCAATGATTTTATCAGATAATGTCGAGATAAGCCTATGAAATGGATCAAAATTGAAAAAAAGGATTTTAACCGGGGTTTGGGCGCGTTGGCCAAAGCCTACCGCTTGTTCGGCCCGGTCAAAAAGGAAAAAGCCCATGCTTTCGAAGCGCTGAACAAAGGGCGGACGCCGGATTTCGATTTATTAAACACTCACCTTTCTCCGAAATTTCTAGTGCAGCCCCAATCTGAAATCCTGTTTGAATACTCCCTGGATGAGGGCAAGGAAGACCACCACATTCTCAAAGAGATCCAAAAGGATTTACTGCCAGGGCTGGTCGTGGGGATCCGGCCGTGTGATGCGGCGGCCATGCTTCTGGTGAGACGGAACTTCGATGCGTCCAAATACCGGGATCCTTTCTGGGTAGGCGCTTATGAATCCCTCACCCTTTTCGGATTGGCGTGTGGTGCGCCGTGTGCCACCTGTTTTTGCACTACCGCGCGGGGCGGACCCTTCAATGAGGCCGGCCTGGACGCCCTTCTCGTCGATGCGGGAGACTATTTTCTGGTCCGGCCGATCACGGAAAAAGGGGATGGGGCCCTTCAGACAGCCGGTTGGGAGAATGCCGTGGATGAGAAGACGGCCCTCGACATCGTAACTCCCTTAAAAACCGCCGCCGAATCCCGGATCACATCGACGGTGGAGACGGACCATTTGAAAAACCAGTCCACCGTGGCCCTCTATGACGCTCCATTCTGGGAGGATGTTTCTTTTTCCTGCATCAATTGCGGCACCTGCACCTATGTGTGTCCCACCTGCTGGTGTTTCGACATCCAGGATGAATGTTTCGGGTATTCGGGTGTGCGCATGCGCAACTGGGATAGCTGCATGTATCCCCTGTTCACCCTCCACGGGTCCGGACACAACCCAAGAGGAACCAAGCTGCATCGGGTTCGGCAGCGATTCATGCACAAACTCAAATATTACGTGGACAAATATGATGACGGCATTCAATGTGTGGGATGCGGGCGGTGCATCCAATCATGTCCGGTGAACATCGATATCCGTAAGGTTTGCAAACTTATGAATTCCCACCCGGATCCGTCAACCGTTTGCCCTGTGTGAAGTGGCAAGGGAGGAAACCGTGTTCAATCCATATTTGCCTTATCCGGTTCACGTTGCAGAGATCATCACCGAAACGGAAGACAAAAATCTGAAAACCTTTAAATTCGTTTTTCTAAACCCGGAAGACGAAGAAAAGTTTAGATACGCTCCCGGCCAGTTCGCCGAGCTTTCGGTTGCAGGCAAAGGAGAGATCCCCATCGGCATCGCCTCTTCTCCCACTGAAAAAGGGTTTATTCTTTTTACCGTAAACAAGGTGGGTCTGGTGACCAACCACCTACATGCCATGAAAGTGGGGGATATCATGGGGATCCGGGGGCCGCTGGGAAACTGGTATCCCTGGGAGCTGATGGAAGGTAAGAATGTCGTCATCATCGGGGGCGGTTTTGCATTTACCACCCTTCGATCCTCCATCGTTTATATGCTTCATCCCGACAACCGGCCTAAATTCAAGGAGATCCACGTCATTTACGGCGCCCGATCCCCGGGTATGCTCTTATACCGCGAAGAACTGGCAGCCTGGGAACGACGGGACGACATCCACATGCACATTACCGTGGACGCCACCAAAGATCCCGACTGGAAATACAACGTGGGATTCGTTCCCACGATCACCGAGAAGAAGGCGCCCCAGGGGGATGAAAACACTTATGGCATCATCTGCGGGCCGCCCATCATGATCAAATTCACCCAGCCTGTACTGGATAAGCTGGGATATTCCCATGACCATATCATCATGTCTTTGGAAAACCGGATGAAGTGCGGCATCGGCATGTGCGGGCGGTGCAATATCGGCAAGGAATTCGTTTGCAAGGACGGGCCGGTTTTCACCCTTTCCCAATTAAGCGCCATGCCGAAGGAATATTGATCAAAAAATAGAAGGTATCGTGAAATAGTATTATGATTTTAGAATGTTAAGCGGTTTTAGGTTTAAAAGGCGATAATGCTTTTTTAGTGTTGACATGAAATATTTGATCGGATAAAGAATGTCGATATCTTAAGGATGAGCATCAGGCGGCAAGCCAGAAAAATAAATCAGAAAAGGAGGATTTTGTAAATGCCAACAGTGGATTTTCAAGGAAAGACCTTCACGGTGGACGAAGATGGGTTTATCGATTCCTTTGACAATTGGAGTGAAGAGTGGGTTCAATATGTCAAAGGCGAAGAGGGCATCAAAGAGCTGACCGAAGAGCACAGGAAAATCATCGAGGTTCTTCAGGATTATTACAAGAAAAATGGAATCGCTCCCATGGTCCGCGTACTGTCCAAAGTGACCGGCTTCAAACTGAAACACATTTATGAACTGTTCCCGTCCGGGCCCGGGAAGGGAGCATGCAAAATGGCCGGATTACCGAAACCGACGGGATGCGTGTAGTTTTTCCAAAACCACATTCATCGACCCCATAATTCTAAAAGGCCCTGCTTCTGTTCAGGGCCTTTTTTATGTCCGGGCAAAGAGGATGAAATCGCAAAAACTCAAAATTAGGATGGCAAAGTAAAAAGCTTCAGATGCAAGGTGCGCAAATCCTGAGGAATGAGGCGTACTTATAGGTACGCCGCAATGACGAAGGATGCAGCGAAACGCAGCAGATGGACTTTTTACGAAGCCATCAAAGAGGTTTGAGATGGTCTTCACGGTCAAGACAACGCAAAAAACAGAGCTGATCGACATCACCAGCGAGGTTCAGGCTTATGTCAATAAGATGACGAAGGAATCCGGGATCACGAGCGGTTTTTGCCTGGTTTTCGTTCCCCACACCACGGCGGCCGTTACCATCAACGAAAACGCGGATCCCAGCGTCCGGACAGACATCCTGGCGGCCCTCAACAGGATGGTGCCGAAAGACATTCCCTACCACCACCTGGAAGGGAATTCGCCGGCGCACATCCAGTCCACCCTTGTGGGGACCTCCAAAATGCTCATGATCGAAAAAGGGCATCTGGTTTTAGGGACGTGGCAGGGGCTTTTTTTCTGCGAATTCGACGGTCCCAGGACTCGAAAAGTGCATCTTTCGTTCATGAGGACAGCCTCATGAAGGCCTCCAGGGCTTGAATGGAACCCATTGAGAAGGCGATTTTAAACCGGATCCAATCCGATTTTCCGATTACGAAACGTCCGTTTCAATCCGTCGGAAAGGATCTGAACCTGCCGGAAGAAGAAGTCCTGAAACGGATCATCCGTCTCAAGAAAAAGGGGATCATCCGGAGGATCGGTGGAAACTTCGTCCCGGAAAAACTCGGATTTGTCAGCACCCTGTGCGCGGCCAGGGTTCCGGAGGATCGGATCAAAGCCTTTGCCGAGTGGGTCAATCGCTATCCCGGAGTCACTCACAACTATCTGCGGGACAACCCGTACAACATATGGTTCACCTTCATCGCCCCTTCTGTGGAAGAGATTCAAGAGCGACTGAAAGAGATTTCTCAAACGACTGGGATCACCGATATTCTCAATCTCCCTGCAACCCGGGTATTCAAGATCCGGGCTCAGTTCGACGTGTAGGATGAAAGATATCCGTATAGCCGCAGTCGTCTGTCGTTCGCCGGTCAACCAGGTTTTCAAGACTCTTCGTCGTATGGCGGTTTGGGTAGACAAGGCTAGGGACGAGGGGGTGGACATTCTCTGTTTTCCCGAGATGAATGTGACCGGATACAGCATTCAAAAAGAAATCCGGAAAGTTGCAGAGCCCATCCCCGGACCCATCGCCGAGACCCTGATGGAATTGGCGGCGGGCGGAGACATGGTCCTTCTGGCCGGCATGGCGGAAAAGGGGAAAAAGGGCCGGATTTACTCCAGTCATCTGGTGGTCCGCCACGATGGTGAGGTCGGTGTGTATCGAAAGATTCACATCGCACCTCCGGAAGAGGGTTTTTTTTTAGGGGGAAACCGGATACCCCTTTTTGAAGCCCGCGGGGTGACTTTCGGCATTCAGCTTTGCTATGATGCCCATTTTCCGGAGCTTTCCACTGCCATGGCCGTCAAAGGCGCCGAAGTCGTTTTTTTCCCCCACGCCTCCCCGAGAGGGACCAGCAACGATAAGTACCGGTCATGGATGCGGCACCTTCCGGCCCGTGCCTTCGACAACGGCGTTTATGTCGTGGCCTGCAATCCGGTGGGAGACAACGGAGAAGGCCTTGAGTATCCAGGCGTGGCCCTGGCCATCGGCCCTGATGGATGCGTCGTGGCGAAGCGGCTCGGAAATCGAGAAGGCCTGCTGGTCGTTGACTTGAAAAAAAGCGCTTTTGATGCGGTCCGATCTCACCGGATGCGTTATTTTCTTCCCCGTCGCCGGCCGACTCTTTTCCGGATTCCTGGAGCGCTAAAAAGCCATAGAGCGTAGGAGCAACTTCATGATCGACCACTTCAAAGTCTTGGCGCCGATCTATGACCGGATGATCCCTGTCGTTGACCCCGAGATCTATCGCCGTCTCCTGGACTTGCCTGCGCAGGGCTCTATGCTGGATGTAGGGGGAGGGACAGGACGGGTTTCGGCTCCACTGCAACAATGGGTTAAACATCTGGTGGTTGCAGACGTGTCAAGGGCCATGCTCCATCGGGCTCAGAAAAAGGGAGGGATATGGCCGGTGCGATCCATTGCCGAGAGGCTGCCTTTTGCCGATGGTGTTTTTGATCGAGTGTTGGCAGCAGATGCCCTGCATCATTTTCGATCCCAGTCGGTTGCCGTCAAAGAGCTGATCCGGGTCCTTTCTCACGGCGGCCGGATGGTCGTCGAGGAGCCGGACATCACCCGGCCCCTCATCCGCCTGCTGGCTTTAATGGAAAAGCTGGCGATGATGAAAAGCCGCTTTTTCACCGCGGAAATCATCGCTGAAATGGCAAAAGGACCGGGCATTACGTCAAAAATCGTCCGGGACGGCAAATGGTTGTCGTGGGTCGTCATCTTCAAAGAGAAAACTCGATAACAGGAGCAATCCCATGAGGATTCCCGGAAATCTTTTGACCACCGCCATGGCGGTCATGCCGCACACGGACCTGGAAAGGGCTATGCAGTACGCTCTTTCCCTGGACATCCCTTTTTGGCCCCAGTTGCCGCGCTTGAACTATTACGAAGACATGTACGTTCAGGCTTCGGAGCATTTTCCCGGCATCCTGCTGGATATGGAGAAACGGACGTTATCCTTTTCCATGGAAAAATTCGTCCTGGAATACGAAGAGGCCTTGTCGCATTTCGAGGATCCCGGCTATTTCGACATCAGTCCCCGGTTCTCGGCCGTATATCACCGGTTCCTGGAGTTGGATCTATCGGACCGTCAGGCCATACGGGGGCAGCTTGAAGGCCCCATCAGTTTCGGAATGAACGTCCTGGATGAAAATCGCCGGCCCATTCTTTTCGATGACACCATCCGGCCCTTCATATTCGAGTTCATGGCCAAACGGGTCAATACCCAGCTTGCACGCCTGAAACAGATGAACCCCAATGCCTTCATGTTCATCGATGAGCCGGGACTTCAGTTTTTGTTCAGCGCGCTTTCCGGATACGATGCCGCCGCGGCGTTCAAGGAGATGGAGGCGTTTTTTGGAACTATTCAGAGACCTCGAGGAGTGCACCTGTGCGGAAACCCGGACTGGGATTTTCTATTGAACCTGGACCTGGACGTGCTCTCTTTGGACATCTATTCAAACGGGGAGGTCTTCTCCAAGTACGCCGATTCCATCAAGCGATTCCTCGACCGGGGAGGCGTCATCGTCTGGGGACTGGTTCCCACCAACGTGGAGCCCTTCGAGAAGGAAGACATGGCCAGCCTGGAAATCCGCCTGACGGAGGTTTGGGAAACGCTGGACCGAAAGGGGATCGAGAAAAACTGGCTGTTATCGAGAAGTCTCCTCTCGCCGGCTACGTGCTGTCTGATCAATCCCGACGGCGAAAAAACCGTTGAAAAGGCTTTTGAGCGGGTGAAAGCGCTTTCAGGGCGTCTCCGGGCTCGATTTGGTCTTTCATAAATGACGAAATCGTAAAAAGCTATTTTTGCTCGCTTCGTGATCATTTTCGGGAGATGCTCACGGCTTCTCTAAATTTCAAGAACTCGGCGCAACCGCCTCAAACAGCTTGAAATTATTAACGCTCAGCCGTTCGCATCTCTTTTTCCGAAAATGCTCCAATCTCGCTTGCAAAAGCTTTTTACGAAGCCATCATAAATAAGCCCCTTGCCTCGCTGATGTCATGGAAAACCGGGGCATGAAATGTTCTGAACTCCGGTTGCATGTCAGCGCTGGGGAATAGTTGCGGTCAGGGGTCTTCCGAATAGAAAATCCAGGAGTTCTGAGTCCATTTTCCCCTTTTCTATCACCAGGCGGCGGATGTGCGTATCGTAATTTAAAATGAAATCAAGCTGCTTTTGGGCATCCGGATCAGGGCGACCCCAGGGTGGATTTGATAATTTTAAAACCGTGTCATGGGAGCATCGCGTCTCATGTTCTTTGACGAGATCCCACAGCTCTTCCATGGAAGAAAGAAGATCTTGTCGCGAAAGCCGATTTTTGGTGTAGAGGGATTCCATGGCTTCCGGCTCTCTGCAACTCAAAGTCCGGCATTCCAAAGGCCGGTCCTCGTAAATGGTGCAGGCTTTTTGAGTGGTATCCAGAAAGACACAGCACCAGGTACCTTTTTTACCCTTGATTTTAATGATATCCGTTTCGGCGCGGACGAGGGTTCCCTTGACGTTGTCTTTAACGATTTCTCCGGGCCGAATGGTAAAAAGATGCTTCAGCGGTATCCGCCCGGATTCGACGAGATCCCGGTCTTCCTTATGAAGAGCGGGACCGCCTTTTTCACAACAGGTGCCGCACCTCCGGCACGTGAAAACTATGGCGCCTTTTCCGCTTTTCGCTTTGGCATGGTTTCCCCTTCGAATCGGATCGCCCTCCTTTTCTTTTGCACGGTGGAAAGGAAAACTTCAAGACCCAATGTTGTGAAATTGCAAAAAGGCTCGATTTTCCTCGCGTCGCAATTCTTTTCGGAAGACTCCAAAGGCGTTTCGCTAAAGTCTCTATACGAACCTCGGCATCAAGTGCCTCGTAAACAGCTCCAGATTTCTGCGTAACGCTTCAACCCTTTGCGTCTCTCGATGTACGTCTCTCCCGAAATTCACGACGCCTTGAACGGCTTTGCTTTCATCTAAAATCCTTTTTACGAAGCTCATCAATGTTGGGATAGGGCTCCATTCGGATAATATCCTTGCCGTCGGCTTGACAGGAAGCACGAAGTGAAAGTAAACTGCATACTTTCTAAAGCCGCGACAGGCGTTAAAAAGAAAGGAAGTCTGCCCGATGACCGAGAAAGTTCTGAGTGCCAGTGCGCAAAAGTTTCAGGATGCTCTCTCCGCCGGAGGATTCCAATGCAGCGTGATGGAGTTGGAAAAAAGCACACGAAGTGCTGCGGAAGCGGCCCAGGCCGTGGGGTGCCACATTGCTCAGATCGTCAAGTCCCTGGTCTTTAGGGGGAAAACGACTCAAAAGGCCTATCTGGTCGTGGCCAGCGGCGCCAACCGGGTCAATGAAAAAAAGCTGTCCGAAACCGTTGGGGAAACGGTCAAGATGGCGGACGCGGATTTCGTCCGTAAAACCACCGGCTTTGTCATCGGAGGCGTGCCGCCTATGGGCCACACCATGCTCATGGAAACGCTGATCGACACGGATCTGCTGAAGCACGAAAAAATCTGGGCGGCGGCGGGTACGCCCAACGCCTTGTTTTGTCTCACGCCTGAAGAGCTAAGGGCCATGACCAAAGGCCGGGTGGTTTCCATCACTTAAAAACCTTTATTATTTTTCCATTTCAAATTCTCTTACCGGCTGGTGTCTCTAAATTAAACGAGTTTGAGCCTCTCGGCAACTCATACTGTGACCTTTAAAAATTTAGTCGGATTACGGGTGTAGCGATTTTAAGAAATATTTCAGAGGAATTTTATAGGAAACGTGCTTTAATGATCCGAGTTTCTGATAAAAACGGCCATCAACTTGAGTCGATCGGATTCATTTTTCGCTCCTTTTTTTTCAATTTCGCCCCGATTTTGATCTTTGGGCGCACCTTATCTCTTTTATATGAACGCCAGCCTTAGAATTCTCAATCCTCGATTGATGTTAGAAGAATCGTATCCATATCCTCTTTTTGACAAGGCAATCGAGGTTTTCGAGCGCTTTCCGGAAAACGCGCAGATTCGTCCCTATCTGGTCGAATGCAGCCGCGTGATGTCCCGGGAAAGCCGGGGAGATGATCATTGACGTTTAGACTATTGTCGGATCGTTTTGAAGTTTGTAGGCGATGGCATCGACCAGGTCCTTTCGCCCGCGTTCGGCAAGCCGGGGAATAATCTCCCGGTAAAAAGACCCCCGGTCACGGATTCGGATGCTGAAACCGGAAAGATTTTCCGGAAAGACATCGTCTTCGATAAAAGCCCGGGTCTTGTGCAATGCGCCCAGGGCCACCAGGGCCAGCATGGTCCGCACACACTTTTCGCATCGTCCACAGTTGAGCCGATCCGGGACGTTGGCCAGGCAAACCCGCATGTTTTGGAAGGCCGCATCCCATTGGACCACCTTTCGGATTTTTTCCATCCGCGAAAGTTCCAGGTCCCGGTGCACGATGCGCACATCGAAGCTGGAATAGAAAGGATCCAAAAGAGGGTGTGATCCGCACGGATGAAGATGAGCCAAATCGTAAGAGGAGGCGATGTAGGAAAGATGTACCCGTTTTGAAAAGGCATGGGAGAGTGCCGCCAGCACGGCCCCGAAAAACCGATTCAGCCAGAGATTCCGGTCGTCACACAAATGCCGGATGTTCGTATAAACGGGAATCAGGTTCAAGCGTGCATCAAGGGCCACCGGTTTCAACGCCTCCATGGCGCGGTCGAAAACCGGGTATTTCATCCCCCTTTGGATGACTCCGCCGATGTCAAACCCATGGACGACGAAACCGTCTTTGGCCGCACCGGGGTGATCCAGAGGATGAGTTTCACGATTGACGCACAGGGCGGCCAGGGAATCGATACCGCCGGAAAGAAAAAGGGCGGCTGAGCGGTTTGGTTTTCGGTGCCGCGGTGTGTGCAAAGATTTTGCATCGATGGACAGCGGACGCCAAGTGCCTTTTGACCAGTGCACCAAAACGGCCATGGCCGTCTGAAGCCCTTCCATCAAAGTGGGGCAGATCCTTCTGCTAAGGACGATCCGACGTTCTCCAAAGTGCAGGGCCGGAACGAGGCATCCCACCAGAAAGGCATGGGGATCGGCGGTCAGATCCGAAGCGCAATCGGCAGTTGTTTCGATGAAGATTTGCCGTTCGGGTTGGTCGCAGTCCTCCCATTGAACGATTGCCGTTGCTTTGACCCTGCCTCCATCCTGGATTTGATTCAAGTCGAGGATTTTCAACGCTGCATTCCTAACCTTTCCGGGATGAGCCGCTTTTTTGGTCGATCCGTTTGCCCTCAGCATGGAACCGTTCAAATAAATAGTGGACTATCATACCGGCGATATCCAACCCGGTGGCCGCCTCCAGTCCATGAAAACCGGGTGAATAATTCACCTCGATCACGAAAGGCATCTGTTTTGCGTCCAGGAGGATATCCACGCCGGCGATTTCCAGGCCCAGGGCGTCTGCAGCCTTAATGGCCAGCTCCAGGATCTCCTTTTCCGGCGAGATCGCCCGGCTTTTTCCGGACAGGTGAAAGTTGCCGCGAAAATCTCCAGGGTTGGGTGAAAATTCAGCAGCTCCGGCGGCTTTATTCCCGATGGTGACGACCCGGATATCCCTTCGACCTTCCGGAGGAATAAATCGTTGTACCAAAAGGCCGGTGCGGCGATCCAGTTGTTCTGCAACGGCCTGGGACTCCGCGTCGTTTTTAACAAGGACAACACCGGCTCCCTGACGACTGCTCACCGATTTGACCACCACCGGATAGCCGTCCATACGGGATATCGCACGATTCAGGCCTTCGACCGCGTTGACAAGGACCGTGTCTGGAACCGGGAGTGCTCGGGCATTCAGGGTTTGCAGCGACAGGAATTTGTCCTTTGCCTTCCGGATGGCATCCATCCCATTGATCACCGGAATCCCCATGAGGCTGAAATGCCGAATCAGCGACAGGCAGGTATCTCCCAGAGTGGCTCCCTGCCGGGGCAGGACAATGTCAGGCACAAGACCATCGTCTCCGATAGTGACCGGACGCCCTTTTTGAAAGGCCGGCCACATCCGATAAGGATGGATCAGTATTGCCCGGTGCCCCTGGGCTTTGGCGGCCTCTTGCATTCGGAAGTTCGGGGGATAATCGTGGTCTCTAACCGTGATGATGCCGATGTTCATGTTGGTCTTTCACGACTCTGAAAATTGAATTAAAGGGATCAAGTACATACGCAACTTCAGAAATCAACTCAAGAAGCGTGTCGGGAAGGAGAATGGATTCACGCGTCGAGCATCCCTTCGGGTACCCAGATACCGACCATCTTTTCCGCTTTCTCACTAAAGAACGTGCTCACCTTCCGGGTACGGTTGCGGATGGCCATCTTCTGGGTGGCGGTGTTATCCTCTGCGATGATGGAAAAAAGCTTCTTATCCCCGATCCGGGCGGTGAGTCCTTCCAGAAGCTTTGTTCCGATCCCCAGACCCCGATATTCCGGACGAACCGAAGTGTACCCCCGCTCTAGATAACCGCTAAACTCGAAGCCCGTTTTTTGGCTCAAGCTTTTCAGATATTCTTCCCTGGGGTGTTTCAGGGAGGAGTTTCCTACTATGATTCCTTCTTCTTCCGCATACCCCACCAGGAATGCCCGTTCCATGTTGTATCTCACCCACTGCGTGTCGACGGAGCCGCCGGCTTCCACCATTCTGCAGATGATATCGAGATATCCGGGCGGTAAATCTTCGGGTTTGACAAAATGATAGGTGATTCCTTCACCGAGCGTGTAAACGGAACCATCGTTTCTGACTTGCCATCGCATAACCTTTTGGGCGCCGTGGTGAATAAGATATAACAGGAGATAAACCGGGTCCTTAAGAAAATGCCGGAAGGGAACCCCGGGTATAGGGATGATGTGGTTATAAGCGGTAGAAAAAGGCGTTTTGGATGCGCCGTCTAAGAAAAAATCTTCCGGTAAAAGGCTGCCCCAGGAGTGGACGAGGTTGGGGTTTTTCGCAATGAAATCCAAAAGCGGATCCGATGGGGTATCCGGGTTTTCAATCGCCAAATGATTCCAGATCCCTGCCGCCGACGCATGAAAGAGGATATTACCGATTTCTTCGGGGATGTCCGATGTTAGGATCCATAGGATCATTCTTACCCCCCTATGGTAGTAATCCGAAAAGACTTCCGGCGGAATCTTCCCGGGCAGGCGTATTCGAAGACCCATACCCAATGAAGAAATATCCTGGTCTTTGTCGGGGAAAAAGCCTTTGGGCAAAACGGAAAGATCGGATCCGAAAAGCAAAACGCCCTTGATTTTCAACCGGTAAAGTTCTTCAGGCGATGTTTCATTGACAGGCATGCCGCCGGAAAGACCTCTCAAATCGAGAATCGTATCCGGTGCGGCATAGTTGTCAAAAGGGAAGAGGGTTATATCCGGGAGATTTTTGGAATGCGCCCCCGGCAGGCCCGTAAGGCCGGGAATGCGCTGGGGCAAAGAGGTCAGATCCTCAAGCGTGATGATCCCGTCGGCGCCGGATTCCAGGGGAGTTTGAGCATCGGGTCCGCAGGCTAGGAATGCCGGAAGGTCCTTTTGAAAATTCCGGACAAAGCTAAGAAGGGCATGACCCTCCCGGAGCTGTTGGGTTGAATCGGCGGCAATAATCAGAAGATGGGGTCCGACGGAAACGATTTGCCGGGCTACCCGATCGTGAAGAGCAATATGACAATTGTTTTCTTTCCGGCAATCCAAAAAGTGTTTTTGCAACGATCGGATAGCAGCAATAAAGACTTCTGGCCGATAGAAATTTTGGGTTTGTAGCGTCTGCCAGGCCTCCGAGGCAAAAGTGGCCACTGGATAAGGGCTGTGTTTTGAAACCCCGATATCGGTTTTGGTTTTGGATGATTTTGGGCGATAATAATCGAGATTGGCATTAAAAATAAAGAGTCGAATATCCCTGTCGGCAAAAAAGGATGCCAGATAAAGGGCCATCCAGGAGGGTGCCGATGGGCTCAAACAAGGGGGCTCGATGATGAGAATCCGATATGGAAGGGTTTTCTGCATAGGCAAAGAATCGATGGTATGCAACGGAAGAATGGTTTCTTTGAATTAAAAAATAGAAAAAACATTTGCATGTGTCAACAAACAATCGGTTTCGGCGGGTACAAACCTGATGCTTCCCCGAACTGCCGAAGAGAAAACCTTGTTGGATTCGAATGTTCCTTGTGATATGGAAATCTGTTATTTCGAATCGATTATCGCCGGCATAAACGTTTTTAAAGGAGAAAAACGATGGGTCCCGGGAAGCTTTTTTCACTGTTTCCCGATGGAGAGAATGCCGACAGCGTCAGGAGGGTTTTAGTTAGAGGAATCTTCTGGCGTATCCTCGTCATCGAGGGGATCCTCATGGTCTGGTCTCTCCTATACAGCTTTATTACCGGTCAGCATGATTCATGGAACGCACTTTTCTGGTACGCGGTTCGTATTCTCATCCTCATCAGCATTATCGTTGGTTTTGTTCTGGTGACTTTTCGGGGCTTCTTGACGCGAAAAGTCATTTTACCATTGGAAGCCATCGTGGAAGCCAACCGTCGGATCCAGGAAGGGGGTGCATCCGCTAGGGATGTGGTCCTTCCTGAGGGCACGCCCAAGGAGATCCGGGAGATTTCTTCCACCCGCAAGCATATGCTGGAAGAAATCTTCAGGGTATCGGAAGAGCGTCTTCGCCTCGTGAATTTCATTCGGGAAACCTTCGGCCGATACCTGTCCAAAAAGGTGGTGGACGAGATTCTCGAGTCGCCGGAAGGCCGAAAGATCGGCGGCCGGCGCCAGCAGGTAACGATCCTCATGTCTGACTTGCGAGGGTTTACCGGCCTTTCCGACACCCGGGATCCCGAGGAAATGGTGCGACTCCTCAATCGCTATCTGGGACGCATGTCCGAAATTATTCTGGAATACGACGGCATGATCGACGAATTCATCGGAGATGCGATTCTGACAGTCTTCGGAATCCCCGAGAGGCGCAATGACGATGCGCTCCGCGCCGTGGCATGCGGTATTTCCATGCAGAACGCCATGGAGGACCTGGACAAGAATATCGTCGGAGAGGAGTATCCACCCCTCGAGATGGGGATCGGCATCAACACCGGGCCCGTCATTGTCGGGAACATCGGATCGGAAATGCGCTTAAAATACGGGATCGTTGGGGCGGCGGTAAACACTGCAGCCCGGATCGAATCAAATACCATAGGGGGTCAGGTGCTCATCGGCGAATCCACATATCAGGCCCTTAAGGATCGGGTCACCATTGAAGCTAGCCACACCGTGATGATGAAAGGATTGAGGCGTCCCTTGGTCTATTTTTCGGTCACCGAGATAGGCCCTCCCTATAATTTAAAACTCAATCCGCAGGCCGATGAAAAAGAAGGTGTGACAATGTCCCTCCCCTTTATCCTGTGTCCAGTGGACGGCAAGCGCGTATTGGATGAAAAAATTCAGGGGGAAACACTCAAGGTCGGGGAAAGCTTTATGGTCGCAGAGATTGCAAAGGCCGTGGACGCGCTGACGGATGTCAAGTTAAAATTCGATTTTTGCCAGGAGGCCCATTGCTTCGGGGACATCTACGCAAAGGTGATGGAAATCGAAAAAAATGGGGAAAAACACGTAGTTCGACTGAGAATTACGGCCATTCAGCCATCTGATAAAGTTTTATTGAAGCGGTGGATGAAAGAGGGGTCCCCATGAACAATCGTTACGAAACCGCAATCCGTCGGAGCAAAAAAATAATCTTTTACGGATTCAAAAAGACCTCACTCCTGGGTGTTGCCCTGGTGCTTTTTATCGCAACCCCCATACAAGCGGAGGCGAAGCAACGGTATGTCAACCCCCTGGGTATGGAATTTATTCTCGTTGATCCCGGGGTATTCACCATGGGAAGCCCGCTTGGTGAAGGGTATCGCGCTCCAAGTGAAACCCCGCATCCGGTTGAAATCTCCGAATCCTTTTATATGATGACCACGGAGGTCACCCTGGGCCAGTGGTGGACGATCATGGGAAAACCATGGATCGGACGTCAAAAAGGGACCCCGGACATGCCGGTGACCAAGGTTTCCTGGTTCGACTGCACCCGGTTCATCAACCGGCTCAATGAAATCTATCGTGGTACATACCGGCTTCCCACAGAGGCTCAATGGGAATATGCATCCCGGGCCGGGAGCCATATCGCCTTTGCCTGGGGAAATGAACTTAAGTGTGATGAGGCCATGTTTGCCAACAGCATCGCAGGAGCGACGGACTGCATGAGATATTCCCAAACCCGAGGATTTCCGCCGAATCGTCCGGCCATAGTAAAAAGCTATACCCCCAACGCCTGGGGGCTTTTTGATATGCACGGTAATGTCTGGGAGTGGTGCCAGGATTGGTACGGCGATTACTTTCCCGGATCGGTGAAAGATCCCCAGGGACCGGGCTCGGGTATTGCCAGGGTCCGCCGCGGAGGGAGTTTTTTTGGCCCGGCCGACTTGTGCCGGTCGGCGAACCGTGCCCATGCGCATCCGGCCAGCCGTTTGAATACCTCCGGGTTCAGACTTGTCTGGAGCCCGACCGGAGAAAAATTTCTGTATCCCGACGAGCCGCCTTCGACCTGGGATAAGGAACCGGACGGTCCATGATTCGACGTTGGGATAGACGATGAAACGACTGCTGAGCCGATGGCTGAAGATCTACGAGAATGAGATCAGCCTCTTTTTGTGGACCGTAGCGCTTCTGTTTATAGTCCGCAGCTCGGGGATGATCCTGGATAACTATGCGGAAACCGCCTTTCTTAAGCGCTACGGAGTCGAATACCTTCCTATCGTAAATATGATCAATGCCTTTGCCACCTTTGCGGTCATGGGTATCCTGACAGCCCTCATGACCCGTTTCAAGGATGCAAAACTCTTTTCTTATCTTTTCGTTTTCTGCGGAATTTCGGTTGCGGGAATACGACCCCTAATTCCTTATGATATTGACCTCATCTATCCGATTCTGTTCATGTTAAAGTCCCAGTATGAGGTGCTGCAGGCCCTCCTTTTTTGGAACATCGCCAACGACCTATTTAATACCCGGCAGTCCAAACGGATCTTCCCTCTGGTGACAGCGGGAGGTGTCATAGGCCTGATCATCAGCAGTTTCGGCACACCTTTTCTGGCCAGAATCCTGACCTTTGACAACCTTCTGCTGGCCTATCTGGTATTGTGTCTTTTAGGCGCAGTCGTGGTCGAAGGGATGAGCAGGCGGTTTCCCGCCCTTTTGGTAGCAGAAAAAAAAGTCAAAAAAGGAAAGAAAAGCGCTTCCACACTGAACGAGATCAAGAACATCCTACCCTTGTTGAAGGAATCTGTCTTGTTAAAAGTATTGATCGCCCTGACCCTGATGCCCAACGTGGTCATCCCGATCATGAATTACCAGTTCAATTTTGTGGTCAATGAACAGTTTGCCAACGAGGGTGCCCTGATTCAATTTTTCGGCTATTTCAGGGGATTCCTCAACGTCATCAGCCTAGTCATTCTTCTATTTGTGGGGAGAATCTATGCCCATTGGGGTCTTCCCGTGGCGCTGATGTTTCATCCCTTTAACTACCTGCTGGCCTTTTTCGCGTTTCTCTTGCGATTCGACGTGGTTTCCGCGATCTATGCCCGTATGTCGACCAATATCCTCAGAACCACCATCAATATCCCCGCGAACGCCATCCTCATGGGGCTTTTTCCGGAATCCTACCGGCCTCTGGTCAGGCCCTTCTTGAGGGGAACCGCGGTTCGAATCGGCCTGTTCGTGGGTTCCGGGTTGATTCTGTTATCCGAACCCCTGTTTCATCCCCGGTATCTTTCCCTTGTAGCCCTCCCGTTTGTGGCGCTATGGATCGTGGCGCCTTTTGTCCTGAAAAAGCGGTATGCGGACATCCTTTTGAATCTGGTGGCAAAAAACGTTCTCGATTTAAAATCCATGGAAGAAAGCGACGTGAAGGGATTGTTCCGGGAGAAGGTGATGCTCCTTCAGCTTGGAAAGTCCTTTCTTTCGGCCAAAGGAAAAGACGCCCTGTGGTACGGTCGGCTCTTGAAGACTGTTTTCCCGCAGGAGCTTGATGCTTTGGTTTTGAAAAAGATCGAGGGTGTGGACGATGAGTCTAAAATCGGGCTGTTGGAACTTCTTTCTTCCAAGGTCGATCCCTCGGCTGAAGCGACGTTTTTGAGAATGTATCATCCCGAGAATTCTCTCCTGACGGAAGCGCTGGTCCTGTCGGCTGGAAAGATGGAAAACGAGGGATTTCGATCCTTTTTGCAGGAAGTCCTGAATACCTCAACAGACCTGCGGGTGAGGGCCCATGTGTTGGGAAGGCTGTACCGTGAGTCTCCTGAAAAACACCGGGTGGTGATTGACGCCTGGCTTTCCTCTAAGGAGATCCACACGATAAAGGCGGGGGTGATAGCAGCCGGAGTATCGAAAGATTCCGTCTTCGGAAAGCGCCTGACAGGTCTTCTGGAAATTGAGGAAAACGCCCCTCTGATTCCCGATATCCTCAAAGGACTTAAAAACCTTGAAGCGCCGGATTTGAACCGAATCGCTTTTGCCTATCTGTCAAACCCAGTCGAGGAGACACGCATCGCAGCCCTGGAAGTTCTGGAGATCGGCGACGACAAGACCCTGAGGCAGGCCGTTTTCCTCATGGGAGATCCTTCCGATGCCATACATGCGTTGGCAAAAGAAAAGATTGCTGCCGCACACTATCTCAACGGAACACTCCTCATCGAGTATCTGGGCTTGCCCGGACGCAGAATCCGGGAAGGAATTTTTGACCTTTTGCAAAGATTAAATATCAAAAGTATCGACACCTACCGGTTCGTCCGAAACCAGGTAGAGATCGGCTACCGGAACCTTTCGGAAGCCGAAAGCCTCAAACGTCTCACCGAAAGCCCGGGCCGTAACCTGTTGATCCGCCACCTGGACCAGGGAAAAACGGTGCGGCTGCAGAACTGCCTGAGGGTGCTGGCCTTGCAGGACCCGACCGGAAAATTGAAGATTCTTACCCGGGGGGTCTTTTCTTCTGATGCGAGACAACGCGCCAACAGTATGGAGGCCCTGGAAGACGTCCTGGATGTATCCTTATCAAAAATCGTGCTCCCCCTTTTGGAGGACACCGATTTTTCTTTGCGCCTGATTGCCGGACGGAAATATTTTTCGCTTCCTCAAGTGGATTCGGATGGAAAGGCTCTTTTTTCATATCTCTTAAACAAGCAGGACTGGGTGTCGGTCGTTCTGGCTTTGTATATGATTCAGTCATCATCACCGGAAGCTGTGGAATGGGGGTCTGTCGAAAAGCTTACGAGTTCAGAAAACCCCCACATCCGGGAGATGGCCGCCATCGTGATGTATCATCATCGGGAAAATCGTGACGAGAAGGAAAATGAGATGGAAGCAAAGATCACCATTCCGGATAAAATTTTATATCTGAAAGGGATCGAGATATTCGAAGGACTCTCGGTGAGTGAACTTGCGGCCGTGGCGTCGGTGACGGAAGAAGTTACTTTTCCGGCCGGTGACATCGTCATCAGAGAGGGAAGTCCGGGCGACACCATGTATTTGATTGTCGAGGGAACGGTTTCCATTATCAAAGATGCCGGTAAGGAAACAGAATTCGAGCTGGATCGGATCAAGCAGGGAGATTATTTCGGTGAGATGGCTCTTTTCGAGGATCAGGTTCGTTCGGCGACGGTGAAAACTGAACAACCCTCTCGATTTCTTTTTTTGCACAAAGAGGAATTCAAGGAAATCGTCAGGGAGTATCCCGAGATCGCCCTTCATATCTGCAAGGTTCTCAGCAGTCGCCTCCGAAAGCTCCAAGAGAAGGTCGGGGTTTGCTGAATGTTTGTCGAAGGGGTTGATTCCTATGGGAAGATGCACTAAAAACGTCAGAAATCCTTTTCATAAGGACAAGGGAAGATGAAAATCGCGTTTCTAATGGATCCATTAGGGTCGATCCGACCGATCAACGAAACCACCAGCCATCTCATGTATGAATGCAATGAGCGGGGGCACAGCGTCTACTTCCTGGAGCCTCACGACGTCTACATTCGTAAAGAGGAAGTAGTGGCCAGGATGCGAAACATCACCGTTTCTAAAGGCCTTACCATGAAGCGGTACTGGCGGGAGCTGGTTACGTGCTTGAAAAAGGACGAACTGATCTTCGAAACCCTATATGAGCTGGATGCCCTTTTTTTGCGGAAAAATCCACCTCTCAATTACCAGGTAATGGAATTTCTCCAACCGGTCAGCAACCGGGTCTTCATCATCAACAGCATCCTGGGACAGATCATGGGAAACAGTAAGCTTTACACCCTGAACTTTCCGGATATCATTCCCGAAACCCACGTCTCCAGGGATCCGGTCCGCCTCAAAAAGCTCATTGATGAATTTGGGGGAGCCATGATACTCAAGCCGCTGGCGCGATTCGGCGGTGAGGGGGTGATCAAGGTCAGCGACCGGGATCGGGAGAACCTTAACTCGTTGATTCATTACTATATCCGCGCATACAAAGACTATCCGGAACGGGAACCCATTATGGTTCAGGAGTATCTGGAGGAAGTCAAAGCAGAGGGGGATGTCCGGATCCTCATACTCAACGGCGAAATCCTGGGGGCTATGCGACGAATGCCGAAAAAGGGGGATTTCAGAACCAACATCCACGCAGGCGCAAAGGCGCACCGCCATGAGATTACCCCCCAGGAGAAAGAGATTTGTAGAACGATTAAGAATAAACTGATTGCCGATGGACTCTACTTCGTGGGGATCGACGTTATCGCGGACAAGCTGGTGGAGATTAACTGCGTGAGTCCGGGCGGAATCCCCCGGATCAACCAGCTCAATCATGTGCGTTTGGAAGCTCATGTAATCGATTTTATAGAAGACCGGGTCAAGGATATGAAAGCCGGAAAGAACACACACAAGCGGATGGGAAGAAGATGATATTAATGGGCAAAAAACCGTTATTTTTAATGGCAATAGCAGCCATCCTCTTTGGGTCGACGGTGGGTTTCGGAGCTTCAAAACAGGTCCAGTATCTCAAGGTGGGGCTTTCCGAGGAACCTAAAACGCTGAATATCTGGCTAGCCAGCGACCGCTGGTCCCTCTCCGTACTCTCCGAGATCTACCAGGGGCTCGTCACCCGGGATCCGGAAACCCTCAATTTGATCCCCTGGCTGGCCGAAAAACTCCCGGAGTATGACTCGGAAACTCTCAGTTATACGGTAACGCTGAAAAACGCCAAATGGTCGGACGGATCCGAATTGACCGCAGAAGATGTGGCCTTCACGGGAACCCTGATCAAAGAATTCAAGATACCCCGGCATTATGACCGATGGAGCTTCGTTAAAGCCATCGAAGTTTTAGGTCCTAAGACCATTCGCTTCGTTCTCGAAGAACCGATGGCCGTCTTTTTATCCAGAACGCTGACCACTCCCATCGTTTCGAAAAAAGAGTGGGAACCGGTGGTTCAAAAAGCCAGAAACGCCGAAAAGCCTCTGACCACCTTGATCAACCACAAAGTGGAAAAACCCATTGGAAACGGGCCATTTTCGCTCAAGGAATGGAAAGAGGGGGCTTACCTGTTCATGATTCCAAATCCTCATTTTTTCGGCAAAGACCTTTTGGTTTGCGGAAAAACCCTCGGGCCCTATATCGACGGGATCATCTTTAAATTTTTCGGAACTTCCGACGCTGCCATCCTCTCTTTAAAAAAGGGAGATATCGACATGTTCTGGTGGTCGGTGCAGGCCGGATACCTTGAGGATCTGAAGAAAGATCCGAAAATCGAGCTTTTTAGAAATGAAAGAAGCGCCATGTACTACATGGGATTCAACCTCAAGAAGCCGCCATTTGATGATGTTGCACTCAGGAGGGCAGTGGCGACCCTCATCGACAAAGACTTTATCATTTCCAGGATCCTCCAGGGAGAGGGGGAGCGGATGGAGACCGTGGTGCCGTCCGGAAATAAATTTTACCATTGCCGCCCCGATAAGGACTGGGGTGGGGGCCTTTCCCAAGACCAACGGGTTAAAGAGGCCTTTAAGCTATTAAAAGATGCGGGATATACCTGGAAGGTTCCGCCGGTCAATGAAGCAGGGGTGGTGACCCAGGCCGAGGAGATCCGGATTCCAGGAGGGCAGCCCATGCAAAACTTTACGATTCTGACCCCCCCGGCAGACTATGATCCCCTAAGGGCCATAAGCGGTACCATTATTCAGGAATGGCTGCGCTGTTTTGGGATGCCGGTATCGGCCAAACCCATGGCTTTCGGATCCCTTGTAGACCAAATCAAAGTTCGGAGGGAATTTGATGCCTTTATACTGGCCTACGGCCAGCTTTCTCTGGACCCGGACTGGATCCGCACCTTCTTCCATTCCCGCCACGACAAAGCCAGAGACCAAAACATGAGCGGATACCATAACCCGGAGTTTGACCGGATCTCGGATTTAAGCGCTTCCACCATGGACAAAAACGAACGCAAAAAATTGATATGCCAGATGCAGAAAATGCTCATGAAGGATCTTCCTTATCTTCCTTTATATACTCCCAAAATAATCGAGGCGGCTCGAAATGATCGGTTTTCAGGCTGGGTGAACAATTTAGAAGGAATCGGAAATACCTGGTCGTTTTGCCTTTTGAAACCGATTCAACCATGATAGTTTTATAACAAGGCGTCAAAAGGAAACTGACCATGGAGATGTGGCGATACGCCCGTCGTCGCACGATCCAGATCGGAATTGCGTTTTTCGTGATCCTCACGATCCTCTTCGTCCTCTTCAGAATCGCCCCGGGAGATCCGATCTCACGGATGATCGGGCCTGAGATGACGACGGAAGACGCAGCCCATTTGATTTCCCAGCTCGGTTTGGACCGGTCCCTGTGGATCCAGTATCTGTACTATGTAAAAAATTTTTTTTCAGGCAACCTGGGGTACTCTTTTCATTACGGCCGGCCGGTCATGGAGATTATCTGGGACCGGTTTCCCAATACAGTGCTCCTATTTACCTCATCGGTGATCCTCTCCGCGTTGATCGGTGTCTTTTTGGGCAAAATTGCTGCCTGGAGGAAAGGGGAAAAAACCGATACCCTCCTGACGCTTTTGGCCTTGGCGACCCACACGGTCTTTTTGCCCTGGATGGCGCTAATCCTGATCTGGGTCTTTGCGTTTCGTCTGGGGTGGTTCCCCATCAACGGCATGATCTCGGAAGAGATTTTCCTGAACCCATCTTCAGGAATTTTAGCCAAGGGCCTGGATGTGGCCTACCACATGGCCCTTCCCGTTTTTACCCTGTCTTTGATCTATTTCGGCTCATATCTTCTCATCATGCGCAGCTCCATGCTGGAAACGCTCAAGGAAGATTATATCCTGACAGCAAGGGCCAAGGGTCTTAAAGAAAAAGTCATTCGAGACAAACACGCAGCTCCCAATGCGGCGCTTCCTGTGGTGACCAGCATCGGGTTGAGCTTGGCCTTTTCCATCAACGGGGGTGCCTTAACTGAGACGGTCTTCACCTGGCCGGGGATCGGCAGGGAGCTCGTATTTTCAGTAAGCCACAACGACTATCCCCTGGCCCAGGCCGCCTTCCTCCTAATTTCAGCGGTGGTGCTGGTATCCAATGTGGTTGTCGACATGATTTATGCCTATCTGGATCCACGGATCCGCTACTAATAGGGGGAGAGGTGCCCGAGCGTTTAAGAAAGATCAGCAAAACCCGGTCCAGGCACCGACACCACATTGAGCGCTGGAAGGAAGGGTGGGCCGTCTATAAAAAGAATCTGCTGGGCAAAATCGGGCTTGGTCTGCTTTTTGTTTTTGTCCTCATGGCCTTTTGCAGTTTCATTCCGCCCTATATCGACCCCATGTACCGTCCCATGAGCGGGGTGGATCCCATGATTACCTGTTCCACCGGACCGAGTGTCAAACACTGGCTAGGGACCGATTTCATGGGCCGGGATCTTTTCAGCCAGCTCCTAGCCGGCGCACGGGTGGCTTTTACCGTTGGGATCTCGTCGGCTTTCGTGAGCATCGTTTTAGGGACGCTCATCGGGATGACCGCCGGATACATGGGCCGATGGACCGACACCCTCTTGATGCGGACAGCGGATATGATCATGGTAATGCCGACCCTTCTGGTGGTCCTGATACTGGCCGCCCTTTTCGGGCAACTCAATATCTGGAGCATCGTCCTGATCATTGCCCTGTTCCGTTGGCCGGGTGTTTCCCGGGTCATCCGCGCCCAGACATTGACTCTGAAAGAACGCCCCTTCATCGAGGCCGCCAGGGTCGCAGGCGCTTCTCATCTGCGCATCATCTTCAGGCACATCATGCCCAATGTGCTTCCTTTATCGTTTTTGTATATGACCTTCCGCGTCACCGCTGCCATCAACATCGAGGCAGCGCTGGCCTTTTTGGGTTTCGGCGATCCGGGCACGGTGAGCTGGGGGATGATGCTCCAGTGGGTCTGGAAGACCGGACACATGTTCAAGGCCCCTTACTGGCTGTTGCCCCCCGGGATTTGCATTTCGCTCATCACCCTATCCTTTTATCTCTTGGGCCGTGCCATGGATGAGGTCCTGGACCCCCGGCTGCGCAAGGAAGGGGAGAGATTCTGAAATGGCGCTGCTTGAGGTTGAAGGACTGAGTATCGGGTACCATACCGAAAAGGGAATCCTCCAGGCAGTGGACGATGTCTCCTTTACAGTGGACCCTGGTCGCTCTTTAGGCTTCGTGGGAGAGTCGGGATGTGGAAAGACCACTCTGGGAATGGCCATCCTGAGGCTCCTGCCTCCAAACGGAAAGATTTTAAAAGGACGAATCCTGTTTGAGGGGGAAGACCTGATTCAAAAAAGCCTGCAGAGGAGATGCAGGAGATCCGGTGGAAAAAGATCGCCATGATATTTCAGGCTGCCATGAACGCCCTGAATCCGGTGCATCACGTGGACGATCAGATCGCCGAGGCGATTTTGACCCATGAGCCGGAGACTCCTCAGGAAATGATCCGGGAACGGGTGGAGGCGCTCTTTGATCAGGTGGGGATTCCGAGATCCCGTATGCGGGATTTTCCCCATCAATATAGCGGGGGAATGAAACAGCGGGCCGTCATCGCCATGGCCCTGGCGCTCCGGCCGAAGCTGATCATTGCGGATGAACCCACAACGGCCCTGGATGTGATTGTTCAGGATCAGATTCTCCAGGAGGCCAAACGGATCCAGGAAGCCTTTGACATCGGCATGATCTATATCTCCCACGACATTGCGGTAGTGGCGGAGGTATGCCACGACATCGGCGTCCTCTACGGTGGACACCTCGTGGAATACGGGGATAGGCAATCCGTTCTGGAAACGCCCCTGCATCCTTACACTCAATTGCTCCTGTCCTCTTTTTTGACGGTCAAGGAAAAGGTTATCCGGAAGCATCAAGTTTCGGCAGACGGCCCGGATCTCATCGATCCGGTGCCGGGATGCCGCTTTTGTACGAGCTGCCCTTACGCGGAATCAGCCTGCCGACTGCAGCCCATTAAGTACGTATCGGCTGGCCCGACCCATCGGGTTTTGTGCAACCGGTGCCTATGAAGGAGACACTGGCCATAGATAAAAACGCCGACTCCGAGATCCTGCGGCTTTACGAGCTGACAAAGACCTACCGGCAGGTCCGATCGTTTTTCAAGGGCACCGGAAAGAGCGTTACGGCTTTGAACCGGATATCCTTTTCCATCCGCAAAGGAGAGATCTTCGGGCTCATCGGGGAGAGCGGAAGCGGCAAGACCACGGCAGGGCGACTCATCGTCAAATTGGAGGAGCCCGACTCCGGGAAAATTTTTCTGAATCAAAAGGAGATCACCCTCTTGCGAGGACGGAATCTTAAAAGTTTCCGAGCCCGGGTGCAGATGATCTTCCAGGATCCGTATCAATCCCTGAATCCCCGGCTTTCCGTCTTCGATGCCGTGGAAGAGCCCCTGGTAATACACAGGAAGGGAAACGGCAATTCACGGACAGACCGTGTTTACGAGATACTCCAGTCGGTTCGCCTGTCACCCCCCGAGGATTTTTTGGACCGCTTTCCGCATCAGATTTCCGGCGGCCAGCGGCAACGGGTGGCCATCGCCCGGGCCATGATTCTGAATCCCGAACTGATGGTGGCCGACGAACCCACTTCCATGCTGGACGCGCCTATTTCCATCCAGATTTTCGACATCCTTTCGGAGCTTAGAAAACGCTTCGATGTGACCTTTCTTTTCATCAGCCACAGCTTGGCGGCGGCCCGATACCTGTGCGATCGCATCGCGGTTATCTATCGGGGCAATCTGGTGGAGATGGGAGAAGGAAAAGCGGTCATCACCCATCCCAGGCATCCTTACACCCAGGCCCTCATCGATGCCCTTCCCCGCTTTGCCTACGGCGAAAAAACCGGCCGATACAATACGCTTTTAAAAAGAGAGCGTGAATTTTCCGGTTTGGCGGGATGTCCCTTTTACAGCCGATGTGCAAAAGGAGAGGAGTCCCCCTGCAAAGACCAGATCCCCCTCTTCAGGGAGGTAGAACCGGGGCACGAAGTCGCATGTTTTTTGGCATGAAATCCTGAAAAATAGCTTGACAGGGAATAACGCGGTTGTTATAAAGTGCCATATTTTCCATGTCCTTAATCTTTTGGATAGGCGAAAGGGGGTGGGAACGGAAGATACGCAAAATCGGCTGCAACGATGAAGGACGCACGAAATTTGATGAAGACAAATGCACGTTAAGGAGGAAATGAAGATGAAGAAACTGTTCGTATTGTTTGTGGCTGCGGCGATGGTCGTGGCTTTTACCGTCCCGGTCACGGCGGCAGACTGGAGCTTCTACGGCAGCGCCCGTATGAAGACCTTCTGGGACAGATCGTGAACTGGATGGGCCGCATGGAGCAGATCTCGGTGATGACGGTTTGACCCATAACCTCCAGGGCAACGCCCGGATCGGAGCCAATGTGAAGGCCGACGCCATCACCGGTCGGTTCGAATACGGCACCGGTGTCAACCTGCGGCTCCTTTATGGAAAATGGAATTTCGGCGCCGGCGAGCTGGAAGTCGGCCAGGACTACACCCCGACCTTGTTCACCGTTGGAAACCAGGTTTTCGGCGATGACGACAATATGCTGGACTATGGGTGGCTTTTATGCCGGCCGGCAACCGATGATCCAGCTCCAGGTCGCCGGGCTCCAGGTGGCTTTGGTTCGCCCCACGGGCGCGCGTCTGACCGGGGATAACAGCGGCGACGTGGACAATTCTTTACCCAAAATCGAAGCCCGCTATGACTTCAAAGCCGACAAGTTTTCCGTCGGCGTCTTCGGCGGATACAATTCCTTTGACGTGGAAAATTCGGCTGAAGCCCCGGATTATTCCGTGGATTCCTATGTAGTCGGCGTCAAGGCCACCTTCGATTTCGGACCGGCTTATGTCCAGGTCGGCGCTCATTACGGCCAGAACACCGGGGATTACGGCTCCAACACTGTGGGTGCGGATGGTGCTCAGCTTGTTAACCGTACCATTCAAGACACCACGACCCTGGGTTATGCAGGGGCCGTCGGCTTCAAGGTGAGCGATATGCTGTCCTTTGAAGGCGGTATCGGCATGGTCACCAATGAAACCGATGTGGCGGGTCAGTCGGATGACGAGACCATGGTTTATTACATCCAGGCCACGATCTCTCCGGCCAAGGGTTTCTTTTTGGTTCCGGAAATCGGCATTTACGACTACCAGGACAGCCGGGCTGGCGCTGACGAAGGCAAGCTGACCTATTTTGGCGTTAAGACTCAGATTAATTTCTAATTTTGACCTGATCGCTTAACGTTCAATAAAACTAAACCCCGGGGGTGAGCGATCACCCCGGGGTTTTTTATGTGCGCTTTCAATATTGATGAAATCGTAAAAAGGCCGATTTTTCTCGGGCCGCAATTCTTTTCGGAAGAGTCCAAAGGGTTTCGCTAAATCTCAAGAACTCGGCACAAGTGCCTGAGACAGCTTGAGATGTCTTAACGCTCAACCCTTCGCACTTTTTGCGAAAAGACTTGCAGTGCGACGCAGCAGATGAACCTTTTTACGAAGCCATCAATATTCCGAATCAGCGTTTTGGCATATCATTCATCTCGTACGCAATAATGGTGCTTTTAGGCTCTGTAAAGGCCATACTCCCTTCCTTGATGACAATGGCAGCCACCAGTTCGTCCTTTCCGTCGGCATCGAAATCACCGATGAAAAAGTCCCGGACAAACCCGGAGATGGCTCGGGTTTCCTGAACCAGGGAGAGCCCGATACCATCCCAGGAAAGAAACTGGAACTGGGATTTGGTATAGACCCTGAAGCGATCGAGAAGCCTGCCTGCCATCTCGTGGTTTTTAGCAACGATGACATCGGCTTTCCCATCGTTATTGATATCCTGAACGACAAGGCGCATGGGAAGATACTGGATATTTTCCACACCGGGGTCCACCTGGGAGAGGGTAAAATAGAGGGTGCTTCCTCCGAGTTTGTCGCTTCCTTCCCACAAGGCCTTACCCGACGATCCCAGAAGCCGGATGTGATCGTAAGAATCGTATGCCAGATAAAGCGGCTGCCCGTTATTTTGCACATCTCCCAGGGAAAATCCCATCAGGTTCAATCCAGCCTTGTCCCATACCGTTCGGTCTCGGGAAAGTTTTTTTTCTTTCCAGGTCAATTCGACAATATCACCGGAAAAAGGATCACCGAGACTGATTTTCTGGCCCAGCAATATCGGTTTCCCTGTCTGTTGGTCTACTACCCGGTAAAACCATGGGCTGTTTTCCAATATCGGGACATACTGGGTTCCATTGAATTCCAGGATAAAGGATTGGGCCGCGTTTTTTTGAGTGTTTGTGGCACTCACAAAAATTTCAGCATATCCGTTTCCGTTGATGTCCGCTGAATCGACACCCACGATGTGGATAAAGCGTCCCATGTCGATTTTTGCAATCTCTTTGAATCGGTTGGCTTCCATCGAAAAGATACGCACTTCGGAGGGGGTAACGACCACGGTTTCTGGCTTTTTATCGCCGTTGACATCCCCTAAGGTTATTCCATTGATGAGGTATCCGAAATTGGAACTTTTCCAAAAGTTAGCCCTCGAGGATGCCTCGGGTCCCGGCAGGAAAATTTCACTTTGGCCGGCGCCGCCGCTGTCCTGGAATCCGCCCTGGACCAGTTTTTCCGGATGCGTGCGGGAATCGTCCTTCGGCTGTTGGGGTGCAGGCTGATGGGCCGGTTCTTTCTTTGCCAGTGTCCGGCCGAAGACCTCTTCATTGATGTCGGAGGCCAAAAGATCGATTTTGGGGATCACCTCATCCAGGGAGAGGCTTTGGACAAAAAAAGTGCGGACCGGTTTTTCACCGGAAAGATCGACGAGCTTGATGTCGATGCTGATGCTGTTGCCCAGTGCGGTGAGGCTTCCAAAAAGGACCAAATTTGCCTGAAGGGCAGCTCCCATCTCCCGAGCCGCTTTTTCGCTGATCGGGCCTTTTTGAGTTTCTTTTGCCGGATCATCTACCCGAAAAACCACGACCTTGTCTTCCCAGGTCAGGCGGGAGGCCAGCATGTCGGCAATCCCTTGTTTGAGATGCGAAAGCTCGGACGGAGCATTTATCTGAAAGGGGAGGATGGCCACCCGAAGCGGAGTTGCCGCGGAATTTCTTGCCGCGACAAAGGTTGCCGTGAAAAGAAAGATTAAAATAAAAAAGGGAATCCGATGCTGTTTTGGGTTCATGAACAAATGCTCCTTTTTAAATTCGGTCATCCGGAATACGATCCGGGTAAAAAGCCGGTCGTTATCCGGAAAGCCATTTTTCCAAGATTTCATTGACCAGCTTGGGGTTGGCCTTTCCCCGGGTTTCTTTCATGATCTGTCCGATGAAGTAGCCGAACAGTTTGACTTTTCCGTCCCGGTAAGCACTGACTTCGTCCGGCGATCGGTCGAGGACGCGCCGGACCGCTGCTTCGAGAATATCGGTGTCGCTGACCTGCGACAGTCCTTTTTTTTCCACGATAGCCTTGGGAGTTTCTCCGGTTTCAGCCATCTCGTCAAAGACGTTTTTGGCGATTTTCTGACTGATCACCCCCTGATCGATGAGGCCCAGCAGCTCGGCTAAGTAACCATAGGAAACAGGGCTCTTTTCGATGGAAAAACCCCGGGCGCCAAGGAGTCCAAGAAGCGGTCCCATGATCCAGTTGCTTACCAACTTAGGCTGCGGGAAAGATCGGACGCAATTTTCGAAATAGTCGGCCAGTTCCCTGCTGGAAGTGAGGATATCGGCGTCATATGCAGGAAGACAGTATGCATCGATAAAGCGAGCTCTTTTTTCATCCGGCAATTCCGGAAGGCTTTGTCGAATTGCTTCGATCCAATCTTCATCGAGTTCTATGGGAATCAGGTCGGGGTCCGGAAAATACCGGTAATCGTGAGCCTCCTCCTTTCCCCGCATGGAACGGGTTCGGTCTTTGTCCGGATCGTAAAGCCGGGTCTCCTGAAGGATGTGACCCCCGTCTTGAAGGATCTCAGTCTGGCGTTCGATTTCAATTTGGAGGGCCCGTTCCACGTGCTTGAACGAATTGAGGTTTTTCAGTTCCGTTCGCGTTCCGAGTGTTGTTGTTCCTTTTTTCCGGATGGAAATATTGGCGTCGCATCGGAAGCTCCCTTCCTCCATATTCCCGTCACACACATCCAGGTAGCGGAGGATGGATCGGAGTTGCTTGAGATAAGCCGCGGCTTCCCGGGGGGAGGAGATGTCGGGTTCGCTCACGATTTCAATGAGCGGTACCCCGGTACGGTTGAAATCCACCCGGGAAAAACCCTGATGGAGATCATGGGTGAGTTTTCCCGCATCTTCTTCCATGTGAACCCGGGTGATACGGATCCGTTTGCTCTGCCCGTCGGTTTCGATTTCAATAACCCCTTTTTGAGCCAGCGGTTCTTCATACTGGGAGATCTGGTACCCTTTGGGGAGATCCGGATAGAAATAATTCTTCCGGGCAAACCGGCTGACACGGGAGAGGGTGCAGTGGGTGGCCAGCGCCATTTTCGCGGCATAGGTGACTACCGTTCTGTTCAGTACCGGTAACACCCCCGGCATTCCCAGGCATACCGGACAGATGTGGGTGTTGGGAGGACTTCCGAACACGGTGGAACACCCGCAAAAAATCTTGGTCTTGGTTTTGAGCTGGGCGTGGACCTCAAGCCCGATGATCGGTTCGAATGTCATAAATTTCCCCGTGGTTTTAATACGTTTTGGACTTTCCTGTAACGCTTGTTATGGTGTATAGTCAAGCGCTTTTGTGGGTGGCAGACAAACGATATCAGAAGCCAGGACGGAGCTAACCAGGTAAAATCATGGACTTTTTTTTATGTGTAATGGGAATGGTGATGGTGGTGGAGGGCCTTCCGTATTTTGTGTTTCCGGAAAAAATGAAAACCTGGATGAAAAAGATCGAGATCATGCAGGAGAAAAGCCTGCGAAACCTGGGTTTGATCCTGATGGCTTTGGGTGTTTTTCTGGTTTATCTGGGGCGAAAGCTATAATCCGTGTATCGGCTTGAAGACTATCAATATGATCTTCCCGAGGAACGGATCGCTCAGGCGCCGACCCGACCGAGGGACCGCTCGAAGCTATTGGTTTTAGAAAGGCAAACCGGAGAGACCGCTCATCGTCGTTTTTTTGATCTCCCGGACTTGCTTTCTTCCGGGGACCTTCTTGTCATCAACAACACCGAAGTGATCCCGGCGCGTCTTTTCGGAAAAAAGGAGACCGGCGGGAAAGCTGAAGTTCTCATCCTGGATTATCCGGAAGCCGGTGATGGGCTAAACGGCGGCGAAGCGATGGTGTGCCGGTGTCTGATCCGAAGCGCCAAGCGCCCGCGGCCGGGAATGACCATTAAATTTGACGGTCCTTTCACCGGGAAGGTCATCGAGGGAAAAGACGGTATCTATTATATCGGGTTTACCTTCGAGGGCGAATTCATGGATGTGTTAGGCCGTCTGGGCCGAATCCCTCTGCCGCCCTACATCCGGCGGAAATCGGGGATCCCCGCACCCGAGGATGCCCGGGCCTACCAGACAGTCTATGCACGGCAAAAAGGGGCGGTGGCTGCACCTACGGCCGGACTCCATTTCACCCCGGAGCTTCTCGGTTGTTTAAACAAAACGGGGAATCTTGATAGCTGAAATTACCCTGCATGTGGGATACGGTACCTTTTTGCCTATCCGGTGTGTCGATATCCGGGAGCATCGGATGCACGCAGAAGGCTACACCGTGTCGGACGAGACCGCCGCGATGGTCAATTCAGCCAGGAGTAAAGGGTCCCGCATCGTGGCGGTGGGGACCACCTGCGTGAGGACCCTGGAGTTTATTTCGGATGAAAAAGGCCGGGTTACTTCCGGAATCGGACGATGCGATCTCTTCATTTATCCGGGGTACCCATTCAAGATCGTCGATGCCATGATCACCAATTTTCATCTGCCTCAATCCACGCTGCTGATGCTGGTTTCGGCCTTTGCCGGACGAAAACGGATCTTGGATGCTTACCAGGAGGCGATCCGCCTGGGGTATCGTTTCTATAGCTTCGGGGATGCCATGTTGATCCTTTAGGATCGATTGGAAAAAGATGAACTTTAATATTCGTTTTAAATGCGGAGATACCCGGGCCCGGTCCGGTGTTCTTACAACCGCTCACGGAGAGGTCGAAACCCCGGTTTTCATGCCGGTGGGAACCCAAGGCACCGTAAAGGCATTGACACCGGAGGATCTGAAAGCCGCGGGCGCTTCGATCATTCTCGGAAACACCTATCACCTGTATCTGAGGCCGGGATTGGACGTGATCGATCGGTTTTTAGGTCTTCACGCCTTCATGAACTGGGACCGATCGATTTTAACGGACAGCGGCGGATTTCAAGTCTTTTCCCTGGCCAAACTCACCCGGATCACGAATGAAGGGGTGGTCTTCCAGTCCCATATCGACGGTTCCACCCACATGCTCACCCCGGAAAAGGCGATGGAAATCCAGCGCCGCCTCGGATCCGACATCGTCATGTGCCTGGATAATTGCATTGCCTTCCCGGCAAGCATCGATGCGGCTCAAGAAGGGTTGAAAATTACCTCCCATTGGGCGAAGCGCTGCCAGGCAGCATGGGAGGAAGATGGGAAAATCGCCCTTTTCGGAATCGTCCAAGGCGGACTCTATAAGACATTAAGGGAAAAATCGGTATCGGATCTGATAACCATCGGGTTTTCCGGTTATGCCGTGGGGGGTTTGAGCGTGGGCGAGCCCAAGGATGCCTTACTGGAGACCGCGGCTTTTACCCTGGAAAAACTCCCCGAGGAAAAGCCCCGCTACGTCATGGGCGTGGGGACCCCCGAGGATCTGGTGGAAATGGTATCATTAGGCGCGGATATGTTCGATTGCGTGCTTCCCACCCGAAACGCCAGAAACGGCTCCCTGTTTACCTCTTTCGGTACGGTCAACATCAGCAACGCCGCCTATAGGCTAGATGCCGGTCCCCTGGATCCGGAGTGCTCTTGCTATACCTGCCGGAATTTCAGCCGGGCCTATCTGCGACATCTGTATATGGCCAAGGAACTCTTGGCCTACCGGCTCAACACGATACATAACATCACCTATTACCTGAATCTGATGGAGCAGATGCGAAGAGCAATTGGTCAAGGGAGATTTAAGACCTTTAAAAAGGGTTTTTACGACCGGCGACAAGTGTGATATGGTCACACAGAATGTCTGGGCATACTTTTAGGACCTAAAAGGCCAAGCAGAAGGGAGAACCCCATGAAAGAAAAAGTGAAAAAAGCCATTGATAAGATCAAGCCACTGCTGATGCGGGACGGCGGAAATGTCGAGCTGGTGGACGTTGTCGACGGCGTGGTGAAAGTCCGTCTTCAGGGAGCCTGCGCCGGATGCCCCATGTCCCAGATGACGCTTAAAAACGGTATCGAGCGGCTGATCAAAGGGGATGTTCCGGAGGTCAAATCCGTGGAAGCGGTTAATTAATCCAAATACGAAACGCCAGTTGTCGATCCCCAGCCTGAACGGCTGACCGGTTCGGCGGAATGGAAATCTGGAGACTTTTCATGACGGTTGCCAAAAAAATCGAGATGATGCAGAGTCGGCAGTCTTGGATCCGCAAGATGTTTGAAGAGGGAGCAAAGCTAAAAGCCAAGCACGGGGCAAAAAATGTATTTGATTTCAGCCTAGGCAATCCCAACCTCCCTCCGCCGGATCGGTTTAAGGAGGTGTTGCTCGATCTGATTCAATCCTCCAAACCCGGAGATCATGGCTACATGCCAAACACAGGATACCCCTTCGTGAGGGAGGCCGTTGCCGGATATCTTTCCAAAGAACAGAAAACACCAGTGACCCAAGACGAAGTCATCATGACCTGCGGTGCGGCAGGCGCCCTCAACGTCACCTTGAAAACCATCCTCGATCCTCAAGACGAGGTCATCTGCCCGGCCCCTTATTTCGTGGAGTACAACACTTACGTGGACAACCATGGAGGAATTCTTAAAACCGTTTCCACGAGACCTGGCTTTGCACTGGATTTGGACGCCATATCGGATGCTATCACGGAAAAGACCAAGGCGGTCCTGATCAACTCTCCCAATAACCCCACGGGCCAGGTCTATCCCGAAGAAAGCCTTAAAAATCTGGGCACCCTGCTTTCCGAAAAAGGACGATCTCTGAATCGGACCCTGTACTTGATTTCGGATGAACCCTACCGGAAGATCGTCTATGACGGGGTCACCGTTCCCAGCATTTTTCCATGTTACAAGGATTCCATCATCGTGACTTCCTACTCCAAGGATCTTTCCATCCCTGGGGAACGGATCGGATTCATTGCGGTAAATCCCGGTGCAACCCATCGGCAATCTCTTCTGGGAGGATTGGCTCTGGCAAACCGGATTCTCGGGTTTGTCAACGCCCCGGCCCTGATGCAGCGGGCGGTGGCTATGCTCCAAGGCGTTCAGGTCGATCTTGCCGCTTACGCCCGGAAGCGAAAGCTTTTGTGTGATGGCATGGCCGAATGTGGGTATGAGTTCACCCACCCCAGGGGCGCCTTTTATCTCTTTCCCAAGTCTCCGATCCCGGACGACGTCAAGTTTGTCCAGACGCTTCAAGAAGAGCTGATCCTGGCTGTTCCGGGTAGCGGGTTCATGGGGCCGGGACATTTCAGGGTGGCTTTCTGCGTGGACGATGAAACCATCATCAATGCGCTTCCCGGCTTCCGACGGACCATAAAAAAATTTCAATAAATCAGGAGGAAAACCCATGAAGATCTTGAAGATCGATCACCTCGGCATCGCTGTTAAAAGCATCGATGCCGGAAAAGCCCTCTGGACCAATATTCTGGGACTTCCCTTTGAAGGGACCGAGACGGTAACGGAACAAAAGGTGACCACTGCTTTTTTCCCGGTGGGGGAAAGCGAGGTGGAGCTTTTAGAGTCCACCGCTTCAGATGGACCCGTCGCTAAGTTCATCGAAAAAAGAGGGGAAGGAATCCAGCACGTGGCCTTTCGCGTGGAAAATATCGAGGAGGCTTTGGCCTTCTTAAAGGAAAAAGGGGTGGCGCTCATCGACGAAAAACCCAGAAAAGGCGCTGGAGGCGCCAGGATTGCCTTTTTGCATCCGAAAGCCACCAACGGCGTTCTGGTGGAGCTTTGTGAACGCTGACGCTTTTTGAATGGACGAGTTGCTGAAAAAGACTTATAAGCGCTAAATGAAACGCAAAACAAAGCAGATCCGTTTACTCAATTAAGGCAGGAGTCAATTTCCAAACAATGAGACAGAGAAAGGGGCCTGTGCCATGACTGGAAATTTGAAAACAAGGTGGATTCTGTGTGGAATGATGCTGTTAGCTATCGGATGGGTCATTCCGGCCGCTGCCCAGCAGTCGGCGACCGATTCTAACCCGTGGTCTTTTTCGATCGCCCCCTATTTTTGGATGTCGGGCATCGACGGGGACATCACGGTCAAGGGTCAGCGGGCATCTATGGATGCCGGTTTTGATGATGTATGGTCGGATTTCGAGTACGGGGGGAATCTGAATATCGAGATCGGGAAGGGTCGATGGGGGGCATTTGTCGATCCCACCTATTCGGAAATTACGATGGAAGAAACCACGGCTGCGGGGACAACCAATACGGAAGCCAGCATCCGAATCCTTGAGGTCGGTGGGTTTTATCGAGTGGTGGGCCCTCCCTCAGGAAGGGGGTCTGAACCCGCTTTCCGCATGGATATTCTGGGCGGTGGACGATACTGGGATGTCACAGGCAAAATCCGAAACACTAGAATCGGAAAATTTGAACAAACTGCGGATTGGCATGACCCCTTCATCGGATTGCGGATTTTAGCCCCGATAGCCCGGAAAGCGGCTTTTAAGGCAAGGGGGGATATCGGTGGATTTGGTGCCGGATCTGACTTCACCTATAATTTTACGGCAGCGTTTGGTTACGACTTTACGGAGATTTTCAGCGCCTGGCTCGGGTATCGTATTCTGAGCGTCGACTACAAGGACGGAGACGGTTCAAATAGATTTCAGTTCGATACCACATGGCACGGTCCGATGGTCGGTTTCATGCTGAGTTTCTAGCGGCTCGCTTTTAAAACGGAAGCGACCCGATCAATCCGACAGAAAAAAATCGGGCCATCGTCTTACCGATACGGCCCGGTCCGGAAACGCCTTTTTCAGGAATCGGCCTGGGGCTGCATTTCCTGCTGGGCAACGTGCTGGCGCTTTGTACACGGCTTGAGGAGATGTGGTTCGGATGGAGGGCAAACCGGATATTTCCGGAAGCAGGACAGCTTGCCGTCTACTGCAGGAACCCGGGTGTCAACCTGAACCTGTTCGCCATGGGAATTCATCAGAAGATCCGTTACTGGTTTTCGGGTATTTACAGCGATCAAACGGTTTTCCTGGAAATGACGGATTCGCTGAAAGAAGTCGAACCCTGGGAGGATACCCTTTCGGTTCAAATCGAAGATCACCTGGTGGGGTTTCGGAAAATCTTTATCAATGGAGTCTCCCGGCAGGGTCTTCTTTTTGATGCCTTTCAGCAGAGGGCCGCACTATGGCCGGAAAGGATCTCCTGGGAGGGGTTGGATGCACTGGGGCGGGTACTCGAGAGCTTTTATCTTCTTTCCTTTCAACAGGAGGCTTCTGTCCTGGACATCGAACCATTTGCCAGGGTGGCAGCGATATGCCCATCATCCTTTTTGATTTGCGACCTCTTAGGTTGGGCCCATTACCGGAGAAATGAATACGGCTTGGCACGCGATGTGTTTATGGAAGCCCTGAAACAAAATCCATCAGGGATCGGGGCTGTTTCAGGGCTTATCAAATGTGCTAAACAAACGCAAAATCCGGAAGCAACCCGCTACTGGATGCGCCGAAAAGCCGAAATTCGCCAAGAGTTGTATTCCGATCCTTAGCCCGTTTTTCAGAAACCATCCGTAACTAAAACCCTCTGACTTGACCTTTTGTTTGGAAGTTATTCCAGCCGATATTTCAGGATCTCTGACGCCAGTTCCCGGCTGAAGGCGGCCAAAAGGCGGCTCTCAGCTGCCACATACGAAAGATATGTTTCATCGGCCACCGGCTCTTCAAGAAATGCCTTTCTAACCAAGATGACTTCACGGGGTTGGGTCCGGCTCATGGACCAGGTGGCATCCAAGATCGCTTTTTCTCCAAGAGCCCCTTCAAAACGGTTGACTTTCAAGGATATTTTAAGATCCGGTTCAGGGAGACTGTCCCAGGGGAAGGGGATGATTCGGTCGGACTGCAGCAGTGCAGAGAGGTTTTCTGTCAAAACGTATGCAATTTCCTCCCGCAGGAGTCCGGCCCAGCGGTGATTTTCGGAAATATCGACCTGGTTTTCACTGGTCTTTGTGACAATCTGGGGACGATTGTAAAGCTCCGGAATCTCGATGGGACCGATGCCGATACTCCGGACTTTAGGAAAAACCGAAACTGCCTTTTGTGGGGGTCGGTTAGCTGCGGGCGTCAGCGTATAAAAATGGACCGGTGCGGAAGGACCCCGACATCCGGCAATTGAAAGAATGAATATTCCGGTCGAAAGCCAGGCTGGCCATTGCTTTTTCAGCATTCGAATCATTTCTCACTTCCTTTTCCGTATATCAGGGCGTCGGGATGCCGGCTGATGTAGTCCGCCGTCACGCGGATGGCACGGGCGGCACCTTCGATTTCCGACAGGGCACGCTTGAGTCCTTGGAACAGGGAAGCATCCGTATGGACGAGGCTGTCGATTTCGGAAAGTGTTCCTTGTGCTTGCTGCAGTGTGGCGGAAATAGTCGGCGTCACTTCATCGTTCAATTTTTGAACAAGAGTGTTGAGCCGGGAGAAAGCGGCGTTGAACTGTTCCACTCCTGCGTTGAACTCCGGTGCGGTGCCGGTGTTGATTCGGGTCATCAGCTCCTGGGCCTGGCTCAATGTCTCGTTGAGGGTGATGACGGCTTCACGCAACTCGGAAGCATTAACCAGGCGGTTTATTCCATGGGCCGTATCTCTGAGATCCTGACCGATTGCTTCGATGGGCAAATTCTCCAGCTTGGTGAGAAGGCTGGTTAGGTTGGCCATGATCTCTTCTGTCGGACCCGGTAAAGTGGGGAGCTTCGGGTATTTCCCTGAAAAGTCGATCTGTTCTTTATCGGCGTTCGGGTAAAGATCCAGATCCACCAGAAGCTGTCCGGTAAGTAAATTTCCTGTCTTGAGTTTGGCCCTGAGTCCTTTTTTGACCAGATCGGTCATAAATGTTTTTTGTTTGGCTTCTTCAAAGGGGGTATCCGCAGGCCAGAATCGTTCCGGCTCGGTTTCGATCAGGACCGGGATTCGGCAGGTCCGTCTATCCGGGTTAAGTTCCAAGCTGACATCTAAGACCTTTCCCACATGGATTCCCCTGAACTCCACCGGTGCGCCTGCGGAAAGCCCCCGGACCGAGCCATCGAAATATAGAAGCCAGTTGAATTTGTTTGCGTACGTCTTTTCGGAGATCTTTTCGCGGCTGTCGTACAACAGAAAAACATCCCCTGCTTCTGCCGGTCCACCGGGCTCTAAATTTGCAGGTGTATCAAAAGCGATGCCGCCGAGTATCAGTGTGACCAGGGATTCCGTGCTCACCCGGACCCCATTGACGTCGAGGGCCACGTCCAGACCGCTGGCATTCCAGAACCGGGTATTCTTATTAACCGATCGGTGATGGGGTGCGCCGATGAATATTTCAATGATCACTGCTTTTCCATCTTCTTCCAGATGGTAACCGACCACCTGTCCCACCTTGATCTGACGGTAATAAACCGGGGATCCGATATCCAGGGAACCCAGACTGACGGCATGCAAGGTAAAGTGGGCGCCGGGAAGATCGGCGGTTACAATAGGAGGAATTTCGAGGCCGATGAAATTCCGCGCTGTCTCTCCAGGATTTCCCGGGTCCATACCGATATAGGCGCCTGAAAAGAGCGTTCCAAGCCCGGAGACCTCCCCGGCGGAAAGACGCGCCCGGACCACCCAAAAGCGGGTATTTTCGGTTAAAAGGTTTTCCGCACTCTTGACGAGTTGTGCCTGAACCACCACCCTGGACACATCCGAACTCAGTTCGATTTTATCGACCTGGCCCAGATCCACATCCTTATATTTGATCTTGGTCTTCCCGGCTTCGAGTCCTTCCGCTGTTTTAAAGGAGATGGTGATAGTAGGCCCTTTTTCAGACATGGCCTTGTAAACCAGCCATCCACCGATCAACAGCGCCACCAGCGGTACGATCCAAACGATGGAAATAGGGGTTTTCCCTTCTTTGATGACGGCTTCCGGGATTTCACTGAAATCAGGTACACCTGTTTTATCATTTTCCATCGGGATATTCCTTTGCGTCCCAGATCAGTCTGGGATCAAAACTCATCGCCGCGAACATGGTGATGACAACCACGGCGGCGAAAAACGGCGCTGCCGGCCCGGCCTTAACCGTTGCCAAGGAGCCAAGATTCACCAGGGCGACTAAAATAGTCACCACGAAGATATCCAACATGGACCATCGACCGATGGCCTCCGTGATTCGGTAAAGGCGGGTGCGGTCTTTTCTGCGCCGGACAGACCCTAGTTGTACGGTAATCATAAGGAAGCTCAAGATAAAAATCTTAGCCAGCGGGACTACGATGCTGGCGACAAATATGATTATGGCGATGGGCCACATGCCGGTTTTAATGAAATAGAGCACGCCACTCAATATCGTATCGGATTGGGTGCTGCCGAATGAGACGACCGTGGTGATCGACAGCACATTGGCGGGAATATAGAATATGGCCGCGGCAATTACCAAGGCCCAGGTCCGTGCGACGCTTTTGGGTTTTCGGAAATGCAACCTGGCCCCGCACCGAGGGCATACCCATCTGGCAACAGAGCCTGATTTATGCGCCCGACAAAGCAGGTGGCAGCTATGGCAGCTGATGAGATCCAAATTTTTCGCCGTAGACATGGGAGACCTCACTGATCGGGATTCCATCGCTCCCAAACCGTTTGTGGATCCAGAGTGGCTGTGGCGGCGGCCAGGATAAAAATGAGCGCCATAAATGAATACAGCGCAACGCCGGGGATGATTTGGGCCATTTTAGCGAGTTTGACAATAGAAACCAGGATTCCGAGCATGAAGACTTCGGTCATGCTCCATGGTTTGAGTGCTTGCATCAGCCGGAAGGTTTCCATCAGCCTTGGCGCCTTGTGATTCAACCGCAGCGGCAGAAGAATATAGATCATCCCGGCAAGCTGTACCAGTGGAACGACCACTGTGGTCAGCATGACCAACATAGCCACCGCATGAAGATCCTGATGATAGAGCTCCCGTATACCGGTGATCAGGGTGGTCTGTTGAATCTGAGTCTCCAGTTTAAACGACAGGAAAGGAAACGCATTGGCCAGAAAGAATAAGACCAGCCCCGCCAGGGCAAGGGCCAGTGTCCGCTCCAGGCTGTTTTTCCGCCTGCGGATCAAAAGCGCACCGCAGCGGGAACAGCGGGCCGATTTGCCGGAAGCAATTAGCGGAAGGTGATGAATCAGGTCGCATTCGTGGCATGCAATCAGGCGCGTCGCTTGGATCATTCCACACACAGGAGGTTTCTTGCCATTAAGCCCTTTCTCTGAACAGTATAGGGGAAAAGGATATGAATTTCAATACGATAATATCCGGCATGGAAAAATCCGGCCATAAGATAATACATTGATTTTGAGAATTGAAAAACGGCTGCAATGTGTTATAGTAATTTCAGTTTTTTCGGATTTTAAGAGCATTGCTCAAAATGTTGGCTCTTGAAGAAGATGCCTTCAAGAGCGAAGGTGGATTGAAAACCGTATATTAATTTGAAACCAGGGGAAGGATTCTTGACAATGGCATGGGTTTTGAGGTTTTTCAGCTCTTCCATTGGACGGAAGGTGCTGATGGCGCTGACCGGCTTATGTTTTATTTTATTTTTAAGCGCACACCTGGCGGGGAACCTGCTTCTATATCAGGGCGGGGAGGCGTTCAACGCCTATGCAACACGATTGCATAGCCTCGGACCACTCTTGAATGTATTTGAAATCGGCCTGTTGGCTATGGCGCTGGTGCATGTGCTTTTCGGGATGTGGCTTTTTTATGAGAATTATCGCGCCCGCCCGGTTAAATATGCGGTGAAAAAGAACGGCGGGGGACAGACCTTGGGTTCGGCGACCATGCTCTATACAGGCCTCCTGGTGCTGGCCTTTGTGGTTTATCACCTGATCCGTTTCCATTTTGTGGATAAAACCTCTGTGACAATTTATGAAATTGTTAAAAAAGCCTTTCAAAACCCTATCGAGGTTACCCTTTACGTCATCGCCATGGCGGCGGTGGCGGTTCATGTCAGCCATGGTTTTTGGAGTGCCTTTCAAACCATCGGTGCTCACCATTCAAAATATATGCCGCTCATCAAAGGGGTGGGGTTAATCTTTTCGGTGGTAATCGGTTTGGGGTTCGGTTTTATTCCGATTTATATGATCTGGGTATAGAAGAATCCGACAAGGAGATTCGATTTCATGGAACTCGATGCAAAGATCCCAAGCGGTCCCCTTCCCGAGAAATGGGATCGGCACCGGTTTGAACTCAAGCTGGTGAATCCGGCAAACAAGCGTAAATTTGATATTATCGTGGTGGGGACGGGTCTGGCCGGAGGGAGTGCGTCGGCCACTTTGGCGGAATTGGGATATAACGTTAAGGCCTTTTGTATTCAGGACAGCCCTCGTCGGGCCCACAGCATCGCAGCCCAAGGGGGCATCAACGCAGCCAAGAACTATACCAATGAGGGGGACAGCATCTGGCGGCTTTTTTACGATACGGTAAAAGGGGGAGATTTCAGGTCTCGGGAGGCCAATGTCTATCGCTTGGCACAGATCAGCAATGCTATCATCGATCAATGTGTAGCCCAAGGAGTTCCGTTTGCCAGGGAATATGGCGGACTGTTGGCTAACCGGAGCTTCGGCGGGGCTCAGGTGTCCCGAACCTTCTATGCCCGGGGGCAGACCGGCCAGCAGCTTCTGCTGGGGGCTTACAGCGCCATGATGAGGCAGGTCGCCGCGGGCCGTGTAGCCATTTTTCCCCGACGCGACATGCTTGACCTGGTGCTGGTCAATGGCCGCGCCCGGGGAATCGTGGCAAGGAACCTGATTACCGGTGAGATTGAAACCCACAGCGCCCACGCGGTGGTTTTGGCCACCGGGGGTTACGGGAACGTCTATTTTCTTTCCACCAATGCCATGTCTTCCAACGTGACTGCCGCCTTCCGCTGCTACAAACGGGGAGCCTTTTTCGCCAACCCGTGTTTCACCCAAATCCATCCCACCTGTATTCCGGTGCACGGCACCCATCAATCCAAACTCACCCTTATGAGTGAAAGCCTGCGAAATGACGGCCGGGTATGGGTGCCCGTGAAGCCCGGGGATAAACGCCGTCCTGAGGAGATCCCGGAGACGGAACGGGATTACTATCTGGAAAGACGGTATCCCAATTTCGGGAACCTCGTTCCCCGGGACGTGGCTTCCCGGGCGGCCAAGGCCCAATGTGATGCGGGCAAAGGGGTCGGTGAAACCGGTCTTGCGGTATATCTGGACTTCAGAGACGCCATTCATCAAGACGGCCGGGAAGCGATTGAGAAAAAGTACGGCAATCTCTTCCAAATGTATGAAAAAATTACCGGAGAAGATCCCTACCAAACTCCCATGATGATTTATCCGGCGGCCCATTACGCCATGGGAGGCTTGTGGGTCGATTATAACCTCATGAGCACGGTGGAAGGCCTTTTTATTCTGGGAGAAGCCAATTTCTCAGACCACGGAGCCAATCGTCTGGGGGCTTCCGCCCTGATGCAGGGGTTGGCGGACGGTTATTTCGTCATTCCCTATACGATCGGTGGATATCTTGCCTCGACCCCTCTTGAAGCGGTTTCCGAAACGCATCCGGCTTTTCAGGATGCAGTCGGGCCTTCCCGAAAACGGATCGATGCACTGCTTTCCATCAATGGTCACCGCACGGTGGATGATTTTCACCGGGAGCTGGGGCGCATCATGTGGGAATATTGCGGTATGAGTCGAAACAACGAAGGTCTTAAAAAGGCACGGGAAATGATCCGCGCTTTGCGAAGCGAATTCTGGAAAAACGTCAAGGTGCCCGGTCAAAATGAAGCATTCAATCAAAGCCTCGAACGGGCCGGGCGTGTGGCGGATTTTATGGAATTTGCAGAATTACTAGTTCTCGATGCCCTGGCCCGGCAGGAATCGTGCGGCGGGCATTTCAACGAAGCGTACCAAACCCCGGACAACGAAGCGCTTCGAGACGATAAGAACTTTTGCCATGTGGCGGCATGGGAATATACCGGTCAGGATCGTGAGCCTGCGTTTCATAAGGAGCCCCTGGTTTTTGAAAACGTGGCGTTGGCCCAGAGGAGCTACAAGTGAAGAAGAACATCAGCTTGACACTTAAAGTATGGCGACAGGACGAAAATAGGGATAAAGGGCGCCTTGAAGCTTATTCCGCAAAAAACATATCCACGGACATGTCGTTTCTGGAGATGCTGGACGTCCTCAATGAGGAACTGACCCAGGCGGGAAAAGAACCCATCGCATTTGATCACGACTGCCGTGAGGGTATCTGTGGGATGTGTGGTGCGGTGGTCAACGGGAGGCCCCACGGTCCCGAGAGGGGGACAACGTTATGCCAGCTGCACATGCGGCATTTTTCCGATGGAGATGAACTGGTCATCGAACCGTGGCGGTCCCGGGCGTTTCCGGTAATCAAAGACCTGGTGGTGGATCGGGGATCGCTGGATCAAATCATCGTCGCGGGGGGGTACATCTCCGTCAACACCGGATCGGCACCCGAAGCCAACAGCGTCCCGGTTCCGCAGGATGCGGCCGACAGGGCGATGGATGCGGCCGCATGCATCGGTTGCGGGGCTTGTGTGGCCGCCTGTCCCAATGGATCGGCCATGCTTTTTACGGCCGCTAAAGTTTCCCATCTGGCGCTGCTCCCCCAGGGCAAGCCCGAGGCGGCTCGTCGCGCCATGCGGATGGTTGAGAAAATGGATCAACTCGGATTTGGAAACTGTTCCAATATTACCGAATGTCAGATTGAATGCCCCAAAGAAATCTCAATTTCCAACATCGGAAGACTCAATAGGGAGTTTTTCAAGGCCTACCTGGTCTCGGAGGAGCAATAGCCGCAACGAAAAAAGTTTCGCCCGGACCGGGGTCAGTGGCGAATCGTTTCGCAATACCGGAGGAGGGGAAAATGGCAGTAAAAATCATGATCCATAGGATGGTGCCGGAAGACAAGGTTCAAGAAATTATGCCCTTTCTCGAAAAGCTGCATTCCATTGCCTCCAGGCAGCCGGGCTATATCAATGGTGAGACTTTAAAAAGCCTGGATAAACAGGATGAATACTTGGTCATCAGCACCTGGCGGTCTCTTGCAGAATGGGAAAGATGGGCCAACAGTTCGGAAAGGCTTTCGATACAAAACAAGATCGATAAGCTCATCGGATCAAAAACCGAGTATCGCGCCTATCAGCACTGAAACTCCTTCCAGATGACCGAAGGTTTTACCCGACGGATCCCGTAAAAGGGGTCTCATTGAGTGATAAAAAGGCAGCGGCCTGTTGTCGGAAACAGGAACCGGCACTCAAGGCAGCCCCGGGAAGGGTTCAAGAATTAAATCAGGACTGAGAATAGGACGTTAACGATGCAAAAATAAAGGAGTCCACCATGCCCGAAGATCCGAAGTTCGAAAAATGGAAAGAACTGGCCAAAAAGCAGATGAATGGAAAGCCTGTCGAGACATTGTATCGGGAATCCCCGGAAGGGATCACCATCAAGACGCTATATACGGATGATGCTATTGAAGATCTTTCTCATGTCAATACCCTGCCTGGATTTCCCCCCTATGTTCGGGGACCCATGGCAACCATGTATGCCGGTCGGCCATGGACCATCCGGCAGTATGCCGGCTTTTCCACGGCGCGCGAGTCCAACGCTTTTTACCGCCGCAATCTGGATGCGGGTCAAAAAGGGCTTTCGGTTGCTTTTGATCTGCCTACACACCGGGGTTATGACTCCGATAATCCCCGCGTCATCGGGGATGTCGGGAAAGCCGGCGTGGCCATCGACTCGGTGGAGGATATGAAAATTTTGTTCGATCAGATTCCCCTGGACCAGATGAGCGTCTCCATGACCATGAACGGTGCGGTGCTTCCCATCATGGCAGGGTACATCGTGGCTGCAGAAGAGCAGGGTGTCCGATCGGAGCAGCTGACCGGGACCATACAAAACGATATCCTGAAAGAATACCTGACCCGAAACACGTATATCTACCCTCCCGAACCATCCATGCGGATCGTGTCGGACATCATCGCCTATTGTTCCAAAAACATGCCCAAGTTCAACACGGTGAGCATCAGCGGGTATCACATGATGGAGGCTGGGGCGGATTCGGTTCTTCAGTGCGCCTTTACCATCGCCGATGGCCTGGAATACGTTCGGGCGGCCCTGAGGGCGGGACTGCACATCGACACGTTCGCCCCGCGCCTTTCCTTTTTCTTCGGAGTCGGGATGAACTTTTTCATGGAGATCGCCATGCTCCGGGCGGCCCGGTTCCTTTGGCACGAAGTCGTCAGTCGGTTCGAGCCCAAAGATCCTCGGTCCACGATGCTCAGGACTCATGTCCAGACTTCGGGGTGGAGTCTTACCGAGCAGGATCCTTATAATAATATCATCCGGACCACTCTCGAGGCCCTGGCGGCAGTACTCGGCGGTACCCAATCCCTGCACACCAATTCCTTTGATGAAGCGGTGAGTCTCCCGACCGATTTTTCGGCCAGGATCGCGCGGAACACCCAGCTCGTCATTCAGGAAGAGTCCCATATCTGCCATGTGGTGGATCCTTTGGGCGGTTCGTACTATGTTGAAGCCTTAACCGGTGATGTTATCCGGGAGGCGCGTAAAGTCATCGAAGAGGTGGAAGCCCTCGGAGGGATGGCCAAGGCCATTGAAACCGGGATGCCGAAGCTTCGAATCGAAGAAGTGGCAGCCAGGCGGCAGGCTCGGATCGATCAAGGCAAAGACGCCATCGTGGGCGTGAACAAATACCGGATCGAAGACAAAGCGAAGGTGGATGTGCTGGAAGTTTCTTCGACGGTCAGGGACGAGCAGATCGAGAGTTTAAATAGAATCCGGGCATCCCGGGACAATGTCGCCATAAAAAAGGCGCTGGAGACCATCACCCATTGCGCGGCAGGAAACGGGAACCTCCTGGAGACATGCATTTCCGCGGTCCGGCTTCGGGCCACGGTGGGGGAGATATCGGATGCCATGGAGAAGGTATTTGGTCGTTATAAAGCAACGACGCGTTGCATTTCCGGCGTTTACGCTTCCGAGTACGGAGATGTTGAAAAGATCGAATCGGTGCGCAAACGCACAGAGGCCTTTTCAGAAAAGGAAGGACGCCGTCCCCGAATTCTACTCACCAAGCTTGGCCAGGACGGACACGATCGGGGAATCAAGGTGATTGCAACCGCTTTTGCGGACTTGGGTTTTGATGTGGACTTGGCCCCCATGTTCCAGACTCCGGAAGAGGCGGCCAAGATGGCGGTGGAAAACGACGTACACGTGGTAGGCGTCTCTTCCCTGACCGCTGCCCATAAGGTCCTGGTACCCAAGCTGGTGGAGGCCTTGGAAAAGGAAGGGGGCCATGAGATCCTGGTGGTTGTGGGGGGGGTGATTCCGCCCGATGACTACGACTTTTTGTATAGCACGTCGAATGTGGTGGTGGGGATTTTCGGCCCAGGGACCCCCATTGTGGAATCCGCCCACGACGTGTTGGGCGCACTGGAAAAGAGACGGTAGAAATTCACATCTAAACACCAGGGACAATTTAAAATCAAACCGGTCGTCATAACTCAAGAGGCATATTGATATTTTTTCTGTTGACAACAGGCGGCTCTTTGATCATCTTTATTACTTTTCGATTCGACCGAGAGATATCCGGCGCCGTATCGTAACGGCTGGATTTGTTTGAAAAACAAAGTCGATGGAGACCGATAAAGCACGGGGACCGGCCCCAGGATCCGGTCGTAGGGATATTGGAGCCGGATCCTTTTCTTCCGGATTTCAAATATGAACCGGGGGAGGCCAGGAAAGGAAATCGAAGATGGGTATCGTAGAAGATAAAATCCGGGAGTTGAGGGAAAGACAGGCGAAGGTCCTTGAGATGGGCGGAAAAAAGGCGGTGGCCCAGCATAAGGAGAAAGGAAAGCTGACTGCCCGCGAACGGTTGACCCACCTGTTTGATCGAGGTACGTTCCGGGAGATCGATATGTTTGTACAACATCGGTGTACCAATTTCGGCATGGAACAGGTCGAAATCCCTTCGGACGGCGTCATTACCGGTCACGGGCTGGTGGGAGGCCGACCGGTTTTTGCCTTCTCCCAGGACTTCACTTCCAGGGCCGGAAGCTTGGGAGAGATGCACGCCAGAAAGATATGCAAGGTCATGGATCTCGCCCTGAAAGCGGGAACGCCGTTTGTGGGGATCAACGATTCGGGCGGCGCCCGGATCCAGGAAGGAGTGGACGCTCTTTCCGGTTACGGCCAGATCTTTTACAGGAATTCCCTGGCGTCCGGAGTGATCCCCCAGATCTCGGCCATCATGGGACCTACCGCAGGTGGAGCAGTCTATTCTCCCGCCATGACGGACTGGGTTTTCATGGTGAAAAACACCAGCTACATGTTCATCACCGGTCCGGACGTGATTAAAGCAGTCACAGGCGAGGAGATCACCTTCGAAGCCCTGGGTGGCGCCATGACCCACAACGAAAAAAGTGGCGTGGCCCATTTTGCCTGCGAGAGCGATGAAGATACCATCGCACAAATCCAAAAATTGCTCTCTTTTTTACCGTCCAACAATATGGAAGATCCTCCCCGTGTAGAGACAGGAGACAATCCCGGGCGGACCTCTCCGGAATTGAACCACATCGTTCCGGATAGCCCCACCCAATCCTACGATATGAGGACGGTAATCGGCAGCATCGTGGACAATGGGGAGTTTTTCGAGCCGCACCAGTATTATGCGCGCAACATAATCGTCTGCTTTGCCAGGCTGAACGGACGCACAGTGGGTATCATCGCAAATCAACCGAAGGTTCTTGCCGGCTGCCTGGATATTGATGCGTCGGACAAGGCCACACGGTTTATCCGGTGCTGCGATGCCTTCAACATCCCCATGCTCACCATTGCGGATGTACCGGGATATCTTCCCGGAAGCCAACAGGAATGGGGAGGAATCATCCGACATGGGGCCAAGCTTTTATGGTGTTATTCGGAGGCCACCGTTCCCAAGCTACTCCTAGTGACCCGGAAGGACTATGGAGGCTCTTATCTGGCCATGTGCTCACGGGATCTGGGTGCGGATATGAGTTTTGCCTGGCCCACCGCCGAGATTGCCGTTATGGGGGCCAGTGGAGCGTGCAACATCATCCATCGTAAGGAAATCAAGGAGGCAAAGGATCCGGCTGCCAAGCGAAAAGAAAAAATTCAAGAATATGAGAATCTGTTTTCCAATCCGTACCGAGCGGCCAACCGGGGATATATCGATGCGGTCATTGAACCCAGTGAGACGCGGCCGCGTCTCATCGATGCATTGGAGATCATGTGTACCAAACGCGAGATGAGGCCGCCCAAAAAACACGGCAACATTCCGGTATGATCAGTAACCGAACCGGTAAACACAGTAATGGACCGATAGGAAGCCCATTATGAAAAACCCTAAGACGGTCGCTGCGGCCATTACCGCAGTGGCCGCATACATCCGAATGGAAGAAGAAGCCATCGCATTGCAGTTGGTGCCAGGGGCGGCTTACAAACCTCCGCCGGAACGTTTCAGCCCATGGCAGTTGAGCGGAAGGCAAGCTCAAATGCAGATGCGGACCCAGATGCAACTGAAAGCCTATCATCGATAATAAAAAGGGCTCAGGCGGTCAAGGGGGCGAGTGATCCAAAATAAGGTGATTGGATTTGACCCCCGGGCCCCTCGGGCTTTACACGATCAAGGGAGAAAGAAAAATGACCGATCATGACCAAGTTAAAATGACCTCCATGAACTATGAAAAAGGCAGACCGGCGGCCAAAAATCCGCTGAAGGTGGAAGACCTGACCTTTCGGGATGGACACCAGTCCATGTTTGCCACCCGGGGGCGGACGGAGGACATGATCCCGGTGGCGGAGATGATGGATGAAGTGGGATTCTGGGCCATGGAAGTATGGGGAGGCGCCACTTTCGATACCATGCACCGGTTTTTAAACGAAGACCCATGGGAACGCATCCGGACCCTGAAACGCTACATCAAGAAGACCCCGTTTTCCATGCTTCTGAGGGGACAGAATCTGGTGGGATACCGGAATTATGCAGACGACGTGGCCAAGGCATTCGTGGAACGGGCCGTGGAAAACGGGATAGATATCTTCAGGACCTTTGACGCGCTGAACGATTACCGGAATTTCGATACGGTTGTTCCGGTCATCAAAGCATCGGGAAAGCATTTCCAGGGGAGTATCTGTTACTCCCTCACCGAACCCCGATTTGGAGGAGACGTCTATAATTTGGACTACTATGTCAAAAAAGCCAAAGACCTGGAGGCCATGGGGGCGGACAGTATCTGCGTGAAGGATATGGCGGGACTTATCGCTCCCTATGATGCTTACGCCATCGTAAAGGCTCTGAAGGCAGCTGTAAAGCCGCCCATTCACCTGCACAGCCATTTCACCTCCGGTATGTCGGCCATGAGCCAACTGAAAGCCGTCGAAGCCGGAGTTGACATCGTGGACACCTGTATGTCCCCATATGCCTATCGAACCTCCCATGCGGCCATCGAACCGTTGGTCATGACCCTTTTGGGCACCAATCGCGATACCGGATTCGATATTAAGCACCTGGCCGCCATCAACGAGATCCTTGAAAAGGAAGTAATGCCCAAATACAAGCACCTTTTGGACGATTCCAAGATGAGCATCATCGATATCAATGTCCTGCTGCATCAGACTCCGGGAGGGATGCTGTCGAACCTGGTCAATCAGCTTAAACAGATGGACGCCATAGACAAGATCAATGAGGTCTTCAGGGAACTGCCGAGGGTACGGAAAGACCTGGGACAAATTCCGCTGGTGACCCCCACCAGCCAGATCGTGGGAATCCAGACGGTGAACAATGTTTTGTTTGACACGCCGGAGGAGCGTTACAAGATGATCACAGATCAGGTGAAAGACCTGTGCTACGGTCTTTACGGCAAGACCGCCGTGCCCATCGATCCGGAAGTCCAGAAGAAGGCGCTCAAGGGATATTCCAGGGGCGAAAAACCGATCACCTGCAGGCCGGCGGAAGTACTGAAACCGGAGCTCGAGAAGGCCAAAACCGAGATCGGCGATCTGGCCGTGGACATGGATGACCTGATTCTGTACGCCCTGTATCCGCTGACGGGAAAGAAATTTTTAAGTTGGAAATACGGGAAAGATGAGCCGCCTGCCGAGGTCCGCCCGGTAACCATGGAACAGGTCAAAGCACGGGAAGCCCTGGTGAAAAAGGCTTTGGCGGGTGAACTCGTTGAGAAACCGACCAAAGCCGCCCCGCCCAAGAGCGAAAATACCCGCACCTTCAACGTCTTCGTGGATGGCGAGTACTTTGAAGTCGGGGTGGATGAGGTCGGGGGCTCCCCGCTGATCAGCTACATCCAGCAGATGCCGGTCCAGAGGCCCATGATGCCGGCCATGCCGACAGTTGCGCCGGCGCCGGTTCCCAAAGCCGTTCCCAGGCCGGAACCACCGGCTCCTGCGGCTCAGCCGGCTGTTGTCGAAGCACCGAAGGCCATGGAGCCGGCAAAGGCCGCCCCTGAAGCAGGGACCCCCTTGAAGGCCCCTATGCCGGGCATGATCGTCAGTTACAAGAAACAGGTGGGAGACAGCGTGATGGAAGGGGAGACAGTGGTAATCCTGGAGGCCATGAAAATGGAAAACGCTCTCCCGGCACCTGTTTCGGGTACTGTCAAGGTCCTTCGTTTTAAACCCGGCGACTCGGTGGCCAAAAATGATGTCCTTTGCGTGATCGGATAGTCTGAACCCGACTGTTGTGGGGGCCGGGGTGGATAGAAAACCGGTCCCTTCCTGATTTTCAGGTGGCCATCCGGAAGGAACGATCCATGAAGATACATGAATACCAGGCCAAGGAGCTGTTCAAAAAATACGACATCCCTGTTCCGGCCGGAGAGGTTGCATGGGATCCGTCGGCGGCGGTGAAGACGGCGGCCACCCTTGGCGGATTTCCGGTGGTGGTCAAGGCCCAGATTCATGCAGGCGGTCGGGGAAAGGGAGGCGGGGTTAAGCTTGCCGGCTCCCTGGACGAAGTGGAGCGGATCACGGGGAAGATGCTCGGGATGATGCTCGTCACCCATCAGACCGGGCCTCAGGGCAGGCGTGTGGGCAAGGTCCTGGTGGAGCAGGGTCTATCCATCGTCCGGGAGCTTTATCTGGGTATCGTCCCGGATCGATCGACGGCAAAGATTGTGGTCATTGCCAGCCAGGCCGGCGGAATGGACATCGAGGCGGTGGCCGCCCGGACACCGGAAAAGATCGTCAAGGTCTTCATCAATCCCCTTGATGGGATCCGATCCTACCACTGCCGCCAAATTGCCTATGCCCTTGAATTGCCTGGGGCGGCGATGAAGCAATTCTTAAACATGATTCCCCGTCTCTATCGGCTATTTGTAGAGTATGATTGCTCCCTGCTGGAAATCAACCCCCTGGTTCTCACGGCGGAAGATAGACTGGTGGCATTGGATGCAAAGGTCGGCTTCGACGATAATGCCTTATTCCGGCACCCGGATATCCTGGAATACCGGGATCTGGCGGAAGAGGATCCCCTGGAGATTGAGGCTTCCAAGTACAATCTCAATTATATCAACCTGGACGGCAATATCGGAAACATGGTCAATGGCGCGGGATTGGCTATGGCCACCATGGATATCATCAAACGGGCGGGGGGCGAACCGGCCAACTTCCTGGATGTGGGAGGAGGTGCCAGCTCTGAGATGGTGGAAAACGGGTTTCGGATCATTCTCAGCGATAAAAAGGTAAAGGGAATCCTGATTAATATTTTCGGGGGCATTTTACGCTGCGACGTCTTGGCCGAGGGAGTGGTCCATGCGGCAAAAAAGACCGGGATCACGGTTCCGGTGGTGGTTCGAATGGAAGGGACGAATGTGGAAAAGGGGCGCCGCATCCTTTCGGAATCCGGGCTGAACCTCATCACGGCTGTGGATTTGAAGGATGCCGCCGCCAAGGTGGCCGGTCTCGTAGCCTGATTGACCAAGGGGGGAGCGTGAGCATTTTTATCAACGCCAAGACTCGGGTGCTGGTGCAGGGGATCACCGGGAGAGAGGGCCAGTTTCATACCCGGCATTGTGTCACATACGGAACTCAGGTGATGGCCGGCGTGACCCCCGGAAAAGGGGGGCAGGAAATGGATGGGATTCCGGTCTTCAATACGGTCCGGGAGGCCGTGGATCGAACCGGCGCCGACTGCAGTCTGATTTTTGTTCCTCCGGCTTTTGCCGCCGAAGGCATCATGGAAGCCGCGGATGCCGGGATCCGGATCGTGGTGGCCATCACCGAAGGGATCCCTGTTCTGGACATGATGAAAGTCAAAAATTACCTTGCAGGCAAAGCCGTCCGGCTGATCGGACCCAACTGCCCGGGAATCATCACCCCCGGCGAATGCAAGGTCGGTATCATGCCCGGCCCCATTCACAAACCCGGAGGGCCTATCGGAGTGATCTCCCGCTCGGGAACCCTCACTTACGAGGTGGTGTATCAATTGACTCTGCAGGGGATCGGACAAACGACGTGCATCGGCATCGGAGGGGATCCCGTCACCGGCACCACATTCATTGATTGCCTGGAGGCCTTTGAAAAAGACCCTGAAACCCGGGGGGTCGTAATCGTCGGTGAGATCGGAGGAACCGCTGAGGAAGAAACCGCCAATTTTATCGAAAAGCATTTTTCCAAACCGGTGGTTGGGTTCATCGCCGGCCTCACGGCGCCGCCCGGGCGCCGCATGGGGCATGCCGGTGCCATTATCAGCGGTAAAAGCGGCACTGCAGGAGCCAAAATCGATGCCATGAAAAAAAGCGGCATCCATGTTTGTGAAGACCTCGGGATGTTTGGGGAGTTCTGCGCCAAGGTGTTCGGCCATGCATGAGATGGGGATCGCGATGGAGATCCTTTCGATCGCATCCGCATCCATTCCCGAAACTCTTAAGGGGGCAAAGGTCCAAAGTATCCGACTGAAGGTAGGAAAACTTACCGCCCTCGTTCCGGAAAGCCTTCGGTTTTGTTTCGATATCGTCTCCCAGGATACGCCCCTCGCCGGTGCCCGACTCCTTATTGAGGAGATTCCGCTGGTCATCCGCTGTGACCAGTGCCATAACGAATGGACTCTTGAGGGCCCTTCTTTTTCCTGCCCGGCCTGTGAAAGCGGCAGGCTGACGCTCCTTTCTGGAAGGGAGCTCGACATCGAGTCCATCGAGATTGAAGAAGAGGATGATTGCAGCCGAATGGAAGGAAAGGTTTGATGGAAATCAAGGTGGTTCGAAAGGTATTGAGCGTCAATGAACGGATGGCCGAGCAGAATCGGCGCCTTTTTTCCGAAAAAGGGGTGTATGTAATCAATATCATGAGTTCTCCGGGCTCCGGAAAGACCGCTTTACTGGAAAAGACCCTTTCACGCATTGCCGCGGATATCCCTACCGCGGTCATCGTGGGAGACATTTGCACCACCAACGACGCCGATCGTTTGGCCCGGTCCGGCGTTCCGGTTTTGCAGATCAACACGGATGCATTCGGCGGCGAGTGTCATTTGGCGGCCCATGTCATTGAAAAGGCAGTCGATGAGCTGAATCTTTCCGGTATCCGCCTTCTTTTCATTGAAAACGTGGGAAACCTGGTGTGCCCGGCCGAATTTGACCTCGGAGAAGACCGTCGGGTCGTGATCATGAGCACAACCGAAGGGGAAGACAAACCCTTGAAATATCCCCTGATGTTCAGAACCTGCCATGCAGCGGTCATCAACAAATCCGACCTGTTGCCCTATCTCGATTATGATCTTCAGCAAGCTAAAACCAACATCCTTAATGTGCATCCGGAAATGCCGATATTCACCGTTTCAGCTAAAACCGGTGAAGGGATGGAGGCATGGTTGGATTGGCTTAAACATCGGGTACAGGAGAAATCATCCGGAGTCATATAACCAAATCCACGGAGAACAGGCTCCGATCCGAAAAATATTATAAGGGAAACCTGCCGCAGAAAAAAGGAAAGCGCATGTGTATCTGTTTCGACAAACCGGGTCCGGAAAATACGGAAAAGGTTCTGCACTGTGCCTTTGAACGGGGAAAAGCGCTGGGGTTGAATGAGGTGGTCGTGGCCTCAAGCAAAGGAGATACGGCGCTCAAGGCCGTAAAAGTCTTCAAGGGGTTCCGAGTTACAGCCGTCACCTATCACTGCGGGTTCAAGACCCCTTTTAAGAGCGTGATGGATCCGGGAGTCCGGTCAGATCTGGAAAAGCAGGGTGTCCAGGTCGTCCAGGCCACCCATGCCCTGTCCGGCCTGGAGCGGTCTCTGGCTAAAAAACACAGCGGCATTTACCCGATCCTGATTGTTGCCGACACCCTGCGGCTCTTCGGTCAAGGGACCAAGGTCGCTGTGGAGGTATCCATCATGGCGGCGGATGCAGGTAAACTCACCGGCGCGGATATCGTTTCCATCGGAGGGACCGGGAGGGGGGCCGACACAGCCCTGATCCTTAAGCCGGTCAACCAATCGGATCTGTTCAGCATGAGGATCCGGGAGATCGTCTGCAAGCCCAGGGATTTTTAAGTCCTAAGGCCTGATGATGTTTTTATTAGCCGGGATTTCACCGAAAACCAAAGTATTGGATCCAAAAGCCCAGCTTTGCCCGGTTTGCGGGCTTGCCAGGGCATACTACCGTCGGGTGGATCACTACCTGAGCCTTTTTTTCATTCCCCTTCTACGAATCAAGACCGGCGAACCCTTCCTTCTTTGTGAACCATGTGAAAAGACCGTTTCCGAAATGAAATCCGACTATCGGTCGGAGACAAACCGGGTGCTGCGTCGTTGTAAAATGTGCGGTAAAGGTCTTGAACCCGGATTCAGATACTGCCCCTTCTGCGGGGCTTTGGCATCTTGAGGTTAAAATTCGAGATATTCAAAAAATTAAAATAGCTTTTTCAGATATTCATCCTTATCGGCGGACGTGTATCGAAGTGGTTCCGGAAGACCAAGAGACTTTCTCGCAAAATCCATGACAAGATTATATTCAAACATTAAACCCAATTTATTATAATAATTTTCAAGAATTCTTTTGGGCCTGAAATCTTTATATTTACAGGGCACCGAAAGGATGGGGATAGATCGTTCCTGAAGATATTCGACTATTTCAGGTGTATTATACTGGAGCAAAGGCCTGAAAACCATATATCCTTCCTTCATATAAAGAAGAGGGTAAAACCGCTGTCCGGTCTCGATGAATCGCTGTTGACCCTCATCAAGGGGCTTCGGCGAAGAAAAAAGATTGGATAAAAGATGCTCCACAGCATATCCAACGAGATCCCAAAGCGTATAGCTAGCGACAAGAACGACCCGGGTCCAGTCATGTTCCCACGACATGAGCAGATGATGCATCAATTTCTTTCTCAATTTCTGGCAAACTAAACATGGATTTTGCGCAGACTCCAAATCCGAGCCCATACTATCCACATCATGCCATTGCACGTTAACCCCTCTATCTTTCCAATAGATTGCTAAGCGGGACTTTTCGTCTTCTAAATAGCGATGGAGCGGGAAAGCCCCTCCGTGGGCTTCAATTGAAAATCCAAATTCGGACGAGGCTTCCAACATCATATCCAAACACAACGAGGAATCTTTTCCTCCAGAATATAAAACGTATACTTTTTTCCCAGGTAAAATCTTTAGCGTTTCCCGATACTCTCTGCTCCATTCCTCATAAATTACGCTCATGCTCAGTTTTCTCCAAAGCGATTAAATTTTTGCTGCCTTTAGGCTCAAGTTCACATATATGAAACCCTGTCGAGTTTCAAGAGAAGTAAATTGAAGTTAGAATTCCAGCGTACAGCTTAGTTCGAGTGGTTTAGAGGGCATTAACAATAATAAAGGCATCGCAGAGACTTCTGAGACTTTGAAGATCCACTTCTACCCCTAGCCCGGATCCTTGAAGCGCTTCCGCCTTTCCGCCCAATCCGAATGAAACAGGATGGGTAGTGATATTTTGTTTAAGCAGATAGGCATCATAGGATCCGTCATAATAGATGGCATCTTTGCATAATAACGCCAAGACTCGTCCCGCGGCGGAAAGGATTCCGGACTCCCCGAGGTGACATCCGATTTGGAATCGAAGGTTTTTCTTCCTGGCAAATTCAATCATCTGAAGTGATCTTCTGAATCCTCCACACTTGGACAACCGAATATTGACCATAGTAAATCCCTGATCAATACTTATCTGGATATCTTCGAAGGAACAGACTGATTCATCGGCCATTACAAAGATTTTTGAACGATTCATTTGTCTTGAAAAATCGATGAGCGCGGGATCTTTTGGGCTCATGGGTTGTTCGACTACCTTGACGTGGTATTTCTCAATCAATGGGATGTGATCGAAGGCATCTGATCTGCTCCAGGAACCATTTGCGTCGATTTTCAAATCGTAGCTATCGCAAAAAATATTTTGTATAGATTCGAAATTAGCTTGGTTTTGAAAAAAATTATTCCCAACTTTGAGCCTCACTTTTTTGATTTTATACTCTTTAATCTGACGGCATAATAGTTCGATAGCCTTTGTATCCAAAAGGGGAATAGTCGTACCGTAGTGGACCGTCTCTGTGGCGAAAGCACCCGAAAAGTATATTGTTAGGTATCGGCCTTCTTTTTTTCCGAAAGCATCCAACAAAGCGCATTCTAAAGCGCATACAGCAGCGTTATGACCTTTATCCTTGGGAAGACTGTCGATAAAATCCCAAACTTGGGAAATTTGTTTCATTTCCCTGGGAAATTTTTCGAGTTTGACAAACCGGGCGATGTCCCGCATCGTGCTATTTGGTGTTTCCCCGGTAACATAGGTCCTCGGAGCGCCTTCCCCATAACCTCGAATCGTTCCACCTTTCGCGATGATTTCACAGACGACGTTTTGAGCATGCCCGCCTTTGTTCAATGCATGTGGGAAATGACTCGCAAAGGGAAGTGCGATCTGATAAATATTTACTTTTTCGACGTGCATCGAGAACTTTCAGATGTCCTTTTCATAGGTTTTGGAAAAAGTGGATTGTTCTTCGGTTATCGCGGGAAGGGTCAGCGTGAACGTAGTCCCTTTGTTGATGATGCTTTCCACTTCGATGTTGCCGCTGTGGTCCTGCATGTTCTGGTGCGCGATAAAAAGGCCCAGGCCGGTACCATTGTGCATGGAGCTCTTATGTTTGGTGGTAAAATAGGGGTCGAAGATCAGGTCCATGTTCGATTTGGGGATACCGATGCCGGTATCCCGGATTTTAATCTGGATCGCCTCCGGTTTCCCTTTTAACTGACGTCGCCGGGTCTCAATATTGATTTTCCCCTTTTCCGGAGTAAATTCAATGGCATTGGAAAGCAGGTTCAGGATGACCTGCTTCATTTTTTCGGCATCCATCCAAATTTTTTCAATCGACGGGTCCAAAGATATGAAAAAGTCGATGCCTTTTCCCTTTGCTCTGGGGAGTGACCAGCATCACCATTTTTTCGATGAGCAAGTGAAGGCTTTCCAACTCGAAATGGGATTCCTTAGTCTTTGTGAGATCCAGCAATTCGGTGATCAGGTTGTTTACGCGGTTGGTTTCCTCCAGGGCAATATGATAAAATTCGTTTCGAAATTCGGAATCGTCGAACTTTTTCGGGAGCATCTGGATAAAAGTACCGATGGCGGTGAGGGGATTCTTGATTTCGTGGGCAAGTCTTGCCGCCACGTTTCCTAAAAAAGAGAGTTTTTCCGTCCGACTCAAAAGGGCCCGGGATTGGTTCAGCTCCTTCATCCGCTGTTGAAGGTTCTGATATAACCGCGCGTTTTGAATGGCGATGGCAATCTGCGGCGTAAATACATCCAGGGTCTGACGGGTTTCTTCGGGGATCCCGTGATCTTCCACAGCATCGGTGGCGATGATCCCGATCACCTTGGATCGGGTAATCAGCGGCACTACATATACCGAAGTCGGGTTCGCCCGCGCTAAAAGAACGTTTCCCTTCCGGAGGCTGGAGCCCTTGACTTCCGGGATATATTCGGACTGTCCGGTACTGGCCACTCGTGCCAGGATGTTGCTGAGCCGGTTCATGGGGACTCGATAATTTTTTATTTCATCAGGAACTTCTTCGCCGAATCCCGTGCCATAGATATATTCGAGGCACTTCTCTTCCTCGTTGATCAGCATGATGGTGGCCCGCCGAATCCGGCAAACGGTGGCTAAAAGATTCATGATCACCGTGAGCAGTTGCTCCAAATCCAGTATGGAAAGATGGCCTTCCCGGTCTCCTGGATGGCGGTGAGCTGTTTGATCTTGCGGTTCAATACGATATTGAGACGATTGACTTCTTCGTATTTCTGTTCGATAATATCTTTGTCTTTTTCGATTTCCTTAATGGTTTCCAAGAGGACGGACTTGGATCGAAAGAAATCTCCTACGAAACTAAGAAGCTTTTTCCGCTCCGCCCATTGCAGGTTGTATTCACAATATGGAGCTCCTTCAAAGTAGCATGCATCCTCTGTCAGTTGAAGAGGTCCCTGTCCCCAGAGGGTAGGCATGAAAGTGTAAATCCCTTTATTATACAGGCAAACATCTTTATTAACCGAAGTTTCAGGATGCCAATGCAGTCGAATAATCGCCGAAGAATTGATCTTTTTTAACCAAATCCACCACTTTTGTTCTATTCCATTTGGCATTGATTCGCTGGGCATTTTTTAAAGCCATGTCAAACGAACTGAAGATCTTAACAATAATGCCTTTAAATCCGAGATTTGTTTTTTCAATAGCAAATTTGGCGATATAGAAGGGCGCCAAGTCATCATTAAGTATTATTTTAGCCGCTCGTAAAGTTTTATAATAATGTCGCTTGATATCCAATTGTTGGGATCGCTGAGAAATGCTTCAGGATCGGGAAGGGTGTCAATTTCCGGGTGCAGGTCCTCAAGAAGTTCCGGAAGACGATTTTTGGCGTGTGTTTTAATGTAACTGACGACAACGCCCGAGTTGGTGCAATTGACCTCTTTTTCCATATCAACGGGTTCGACTGAAGGTGATTATCAGGGGTGTGGTGAAAGGATCGTTTTTCATGTCGGCTTCAGCACGGTGGCACCATACAGCGGTTCCGGCACGAGAGGTTCTTGAGGAGTCTGTTCGGAAGGAATGGTTTCCAAGCGGAAGTATTTTTTCCACTCGTACCAGTCTTCCGGATACTGATAAATAAAACTTTCCAGGCCTTTTAAAAGAATTTCTCCTAACGATGCTTCGGCGTGCTGTTTGAGCTGTTTTGCCATCTCATCTATGGAGGTGACGATGAATTCATATCCGCTGTTCTTGGATCGGTGCATCAGTCCGAACAAGATGGCGGCTTGAGTCCGCTTTGTCAATATATTCATGGTCTTATCCAGCCAAACGAGCTTTCCAAGAAAAAAGATATTATCTTGCTTTGAGGGGCGCCACTCTTCGATCTCGTCACACTGAGTGACGACGATTCGGTTTTCCTTTAAGTTCGAACAGATTTCCTTGATCACATTGGGAGTCAGGTTGGGATCGATGATGCGGGTGGAAAAGGCGGAGCACTTATCGAACAGCGTCTGCCGAAGGTGGTCGGTCTTGAATTTGGCGATTATGGAAACGGGGATCTGGTTGACACCGAGGTAGCCGGGGATAAATTCCACGCCCCCGAAATGCCCGGTGATCAAAAGCGCGCCTTTTCCCTCAGAAAGCGATTCCTTCATGATTTTGATGTTGTCACATTGGATGTGGCTTTCTAAAAAGGCCCTTAACAATTCCGCAGATGAGTACGCATTAAACAACTTTTCAAAATAATGGGAGATGATGCCACGAAAGACTGCCCGGGTGGTTTTCCGGATCTCGGCTTTGCTCTTTTGACCTAAAAAGACTGCGCGAATCGCATGTTTGATGGTTTTTCTTTCTTTTCGTCTGAAAAAAAAGTAAAGTTTACCTAAAAAGGCAATATAACCGTAGCTGAAGCGCCATCCCAGTGTTCGGCATATAAAAAGATTGGTTTTGGATTGCAGGAATGTACTGAGCTGCATGACGTTTTTGTTATCGCCTGTCCAATATTGACTAAAAAATTTTGATAATCAAAAATAGCTTCTCAATATTCGTGCCATCTTTTCAAAAAACAGATCTTTTTTTTATCTTTAAAAAAAAAGTTTCGTTTCCCTGTGATTTAAAAAAACCCTGCCCAGCAAGCAGTTAGAAGCGAGGAAAGACTTTAATAACATAGCATAAAGAAAAAGCGTTCAAAAGGATTTTATAGAGACAGAAAGCCGCCCTGATTTTTGTGCAATGTTGCCCAGAAATCTGTGCATTTGTGGGTTTATTTGGTTTGAAAGGATTCTGAAAAAGCACTTGGCCTGTAACGACATGATATGGAAATAATAAAAAAAGGATAACATTTTCTGAAAATTATGATATACAAAAATTCATCCACGGACCTCAGATTCTTTTCCAGGCCGGTTCGCCTGTAAGTTCAGGAGTCTCATGAATTTAACGAAAAAAGCAACGATCCTGGTGGTCGATGACGAAGCCGGCATTCGCCAATCCTTCAACATGATTTTAAAAGAGGATTACCATATCCTCATTGCCTCTTCAGGATCCGAAGCCTTGGATTGTTTCAAATCTCACGCTGTTGACCTGGTCCTTCTCGATATCCTGCTGCCGGATATGGGAGGACTCGATCTTTTAGAGAAATTCAAAGAGATCGATCCGACCGTCGAGATGATCATGGTCACCGCGGTGAAGGAAGTTCCCATTGCCGTCAAGGCCATCAAGCTGGGTGCTTATGAATACATCATGAAGCCGTTCACCGTGGACGATATCTTGGCCGTCATTCAGAGAGCCCTGGAAAAACGCTCCATGACCCAGGAGATCGCTTACCTGAAAACCGAACTTGAACGGGTCCGTCCCTTTGAGATGATGGTGGGCGAAGACCCAAAAATGAAAAAGGTATTCGACTTTATTTCTACGATCTCCCAAAGCGACGGCACGGTCTTGATTCAGGGGGAAAGCGGAACCGGAAAGGAACTGGTTGCCAGGGCGTTGCACAATCGAAGCCACCGGAAAGGAGATCCCTTTGTAGTCGTCAATTGTGCTGCCATTCCCCTTACTCTCATGGAGAGCGAGGTCTTCGGATACAATAAAGGAGCATTTACCGGCGCGCTCTCCACACGCATCGGAAAGCTCGAGATGGCCAACAAAGGAACCGCATTTTTAGACGATATCGACTCCCTTGACCTGAAGATGCAGGCCAAACTTCTCAGGATCATCCAGGAGCGGGAGTTTGAACGCCTGGGGAGTAACAAGGTGATTAAGGTGGACGTGCGGTTCATCGCAGCCTCCAATAAAAACCTTGCGGAGTTGGTCGAAAACGGTGAGTTTCGCGACGACCTGTTTTATCGGATCAATGTATTCCCTGTTAAGATCCCCCCCTTGAGAGATCGGAAATCGGACATTCCCCTGCTGCTGGAGCATTTCGTCGATCTTTATGCCAAACAAACCGGAAAAGCAAAAATACGATTTTCCGGAGAAGCGGTTAAAACCCTGATGAATTATGACTGGCCCGGGAACGTCAGAGAACTTCAGAACTTGGTGGAGCGCCTGGTGACCATCACCAAAGATCCGTTAATTCATGCCAAGGCTTTGCCACCCCTTACAGGTTCCCTAAAAACAGGGATCAAGGATCTTCCGCTCAAAGACGCCATCAATGCCTTTGAAAAGCATTACATTGCCGAAGTCCTGGAAGACGTGGGGGGAAATAAAACCAAGGCAGCCGAAAAACTCGGCATTCATCGCAACACGCTGCTGGCCAAGACCCATGCCAAAGAGCAATCACAATGAGCATTACTTTCCAAATTGCCTTCATTCTTATTGAGTGCCCTTTTTCCATGCACAAAAAATCAGGCATCTTTTTACCACATTGGGGCACATGATGGCTGGAGTTAGCATTATTGGATTGAATTTCAATGGATTATGCATGGCATGAGATTTGCCGTTAATCACATATTGCCTGAAGCGTCTCCCCGCATCTGCGACATAATTGCGGGACCGCTTTCGCCTCTGGTAAAAGGAGGAGATAGGCCTTTTGGAAAACAAAGATAATTTCGTCTCCTCCGCCTCCCAAATCCGAACCCGGGAGTCCATGGAAAAGCAATGGATGGGGGAGGAAGAAAAAGATGCCAAAATCAGGGACATGGCCCTTTCCGAAAAGCAAATTCAGGAAAAGCTCAAAAAATTAGCAGCCGAGCTGGACCGGAAGGTTTTCGAAATAAACGAAATCAACGCATTTCTCGAAACCCTCAACAAAAATTTGACTATTCAGCAACTGGTTGATTTTGTTTTAGAAAAAGCCATAAAACTCACCGGCGCACAAATCGGATCATTGTGCCTTGCCGGAAAGAAGGAAAATCGCCTCCAGGTAGTGGCATATCATGGTTTTCAAACAGAATCCAAAACCCCTTTTTATATCGATTTGGAACAATCCATCATTCAGCGTGTAATATCCGACAAAAAGCCGCTGGTGGTGAAGAACATCGAAACCGATCCTCGTATTAAGAAAGCCAATAATCCAAGATACGGATCCCCTTCTTTTGCGATCATTCCCATTTTTGACAAAAAAGCCGTTGTGGGAGTTTTAAATTTAGCAAAAAAAGAAAACGACAACCCTTTCACGTGCCATGACGTGAACATGGTGTCCATTCTGGCCAGTCGAATCGGGCAGGCCATGGAAACGGCTCAGCTCAAATCCATAGTCAAGGATTACCAGGCATATATTCAACAGGAGAGGCGTCTTCTCGATGATACCTGTGTCGAACTTAAGAAAAAAACCATCGAAAACGAAATGACGCTTCAGGCGCTGAGCAAACGCGAGGAAAGATATCGAGCCATTTTGAACAGCATCGAAGAAGGCTATTTTGAGGTGGATCTTGCAGGGAACCTGACTTTTACGAATGAATCCCTGTGTCGGATCACCGGATACGGTCGAGACGACCTCCTTGGGATGAACAGCAAGCAATACACAACCCCTGAAACAAGCCGGAAAATCAATCAGCTTTTCAATACTATCTGCCAAACCCAACAGCCGGCCCGCTTGGAGAATTATGAGGTCATCCGGATCAACGGGGAAAAGGCTGTCTTGGAACTGTCCGCATCATTGATGAAAAACGAAGAGGGAAAGCCGGTGGGCTTTCGCGGTGTGGTTCGGAATATAACCGAACGTGTAAGGGCCGAGGAAGAGAGGAAGAAGCTGGAAGAACAGCTCCGCCATTCTCAAAAAATGGAGGCTATCGGGACACTGGCGGGCGGGATCGCCCACGATTTCAACAATGCACTTCAAGGGATCTCCGGATATACCCAGCTGCTTTTAATGAAAAACAACCAAGACGACACCAGCCGAAAATACCTGGAAAGTATCGAACGTTCAGTCAGTCGCGCCGGTAGCCTCATCCGGCATCTCATGATTTTCAGCAGGAAAGTGGAGAGCACGCTGGGCCCTGTGGACCTCAATCATGAAATCAGGAACACGGCCCGGCTTCTGGAGCGAACCCTGTCGAAAACGATAAAAATTGAACTCTATCTAAACGATAATATTCACCGGATTCATGCCGATTCGATCCAGATAGAGCAGATCCTCATCAACCTCAGTATCAACGCCGGAGATGCCATGCCGGATAGTGGGAAGCTGGTTTTTTCCACCCAGAACTTCGTGGTGGAAACAGGCACCCCATGGCACCTTCCGGAAATGAGGCCAGGCAGATATGTGCTTCTCTCCGTCTCGGACACAGGGTGCGGCATGCCGAAAGAGGTGCAGGAACATATTTTCGAACCCTTTTTTACCACCAAAGCAAAAGGCAAAGGAACGGGTTTGGGACTTGCCATGGTTTATGGCATTGTGAAGAACCACGGGGCTCATATCAGCTGTTACAGCCGGGTGAACCAGGGCACCCAATTTAAAATATATTTCCCGGTTCCCGAATCTCCTGCACAACCGGACGTTGTTGAAGAGATCCGGGAATCCGAACTGGTTTTTCGCGGATCGGAAACCATTCTTCTGGTGGATGATGAACCTATTATTCTGGATATCGGCAACGAAGTCCTAAGGCAGTATGGATATAAAGTTCTCAAGGCTGTTGGCGGGGAAGAGGCCATTGAATTGTATAAAACCCATAAAAATCTAATCGATTTGGTCATCCTGGACTATAATATGCCCGGGATCGACGGCGGTCGGTGTCTTCGGGAACTGCTCAAAATCAATCCCCGTGTAAGAGTTCTCATCGCCAGCGGATTTGCCTTAAATGACCGGCTGAGAGCCATCCTCAACGCCGGGGCAGCCGGCTTCATCGGCAAACCGTTCCAACTCAAGGACATACTACAGCAAATCCGCTCTGTTCTGGATCAAAATCGCCACGGTGCATACGCGGATTAAATGATGTTTTTTTCGGATACGGATCCTACGCCGATTGCGGGATATCGTAGAGTCGGCATTCCCCTATAACGCCATGGTTTCCAGGGGCCGTTTATCCTTTAAGAGTCTGCGCCTGGAATCGATCCGTCCGAAAGGTGACCCGCCTTGTCAGAAGTTAGCTGCAACTACCTTCTTGTAATGCCAATTATCATAAGATGTCTTGATGTTGGGATCTTTTTTAGCCACCTTTGAAAACCCCTTTCGATCTCCATTTTTTCTTGACACGATAAGACGTGTTGTCTATAGACAGCACCTTACACCTCTTTTTATCGGAAAGAAGAAGTGAAAAAAGATGCTCTTTCCTGAGTTGGGCCAAATGAGCGCGCAAAATTTCGAAGGTCACACCTGATCATGGAATTGGATCGGTTGCTCCGGAAACGAAAAAAAGACCTGGTTCAAAAATGGTTTCATTCCGTCATCGAGACCTATTCGGCCGATGGCTCCAGATTTTTCGCAGGCAGTAGTGATCCCTTCACGAACCCGGTCGGCAACACCTTCAGGAAGGGGTTAGACGAGCTTTTTGATCGGCTCATGGATGCGGGAGAAAACGATCCCCTTCAGATCGGCACATGCCTGGACCCCATGATCCGCATCCGTGCCGTTCAGAATTTTGTGCCCTCCCAGGCGATCGGTTTCATGTTTGATTTTAAAAAAATTCTAAGACAGGATTTAGGAGACACCCTTCAGAGCCCGGCTTTACAAGATGCGTTTGCAAAGCTTGAGGAGAGGATTGACGTATTCGGCCTGATCGCTTTCAATAATTATATGCAATGCCGGGAAAAGATTTACCAGCTCAAGACCGACGACATACGGGAGCGGACATTCAGGGCGTTTAAGCGAGCGGGATTGGTTCATGAAATTACCCAAGATAAGACTGAGCCAGAAAATTATCATTAAACCGAAAGGTATCCCTTATCGGGAACCGGGAAGGGGCTGAAAGCGAGGTAACGGTAAATGAATTTAAATTACATTGCTTCCCTCATCACAGTCGTTGTCCTTTTTCTAATCGCTTATTTCGGCACGGAGGCAGTGGGGCTTCAGGCGTTTTTCGGAGTGGTGGTCCCGTACCTGGCCCTTCTCATTTTTTTGGCGGGATTCATCTACCGCATGCTGAACTGGACCCGATCTCCGGTCCCGTTCCGTATTCCATCCACCTGCGGACAACAGAAAAGCCTTCCGTGGATTAAACCCGCATGCATCGAGAACCCGTCCACCACAAGCGGGGTGATTATTCGAATGGCATTGGAAATCCTTTTCTTTCGATCCCTTTTCCGAAATACCAAGACCCGGCTGCTGGAAGGGGAACGACTCTCCTATGAGTGGGAAAAATGGCTTTGGCTGGGGGCCATCGTATTTCACTATTCCTTTTTAACCGTGATCATCCGGCATTTTCGATTCTTTCTCGAGCCGGTGCCGTTACCCCTCAAGTGGCTGGAAGCCCTGGACGGCTTCCTCCAGCTGGGCCTTCCGGGTGTCCTGCTATCCGGTTTCGCGCTTTTAGCAGGGGTTATCTACCTTTTTCTGCGCCGCCTTTTCATTTCCCAGGTCAGATATATCTCCCTGGCAGCCGATTACTTCCCACTGTTCCTGATCATGGGAATCGCCATCTCCGGGATTTTCATGAGATATATCACCAAAACCGATATCGTGGGTGTCAAAGAGTTGACGATGGGACTGGTCACCTTCAAACCCGTCATCCCTAAGACTGTGGACGGGATCTTTTACGGCCACCTCTTTTTTGTTTGTGTGCTGCTGGCCTATTTCCCCTTCAGCAAACTGATGCATCTGGGTGGGATCTTCATGAGCCCCACGCGAAATCTGGCCAACAACAACCGTGAAGTCCACCACGTGAACCCGTGGAATTATCCGGTCAAGATACACACCTACGACGAGTACGAAGAAGAATTCAGGGAAAAGATGATCAATGCCGGGCTTCCCGTTGAAAAGAAACCTGCGCCCGGGTCTTCAGAGGAAAAGGAGTAAGCAATGGCAGACGACCTGTTGAAACCCCATGAACTGATCGCCAACATCAAACCGCGGCCTCCCCAGACCGGATGGATGGACACGTCCGCCCAGATCCGCAAAGGGATGTATTGTTATGCGGCAAACCCGAAGAGCCTGGAGACCCTCGGGTTTCCCTACGCCCGGGCATGGAATCCGATGGAGCAGGACTGGAAGCTTCCTCCCAACTGGAAAGAGATCCTTTTCGAAGGGATGAGGGAACGGCTTGAAAAATTCAGGACCTTTAAAATCTTCATGGACATCTGTGTCCGATGCGGGGCCTGTGCCGATAAATGCCATTTTTTCATCGGCAGCGGGGATCCCAAGAACATGCCAGTGCTGCGGGCCGAACTTTTAAGGTCCGTTTATCGGAGGGATTTCACGATGGCCGGGAAGCTTTTCGGCCGGCTGGCCGGGGCCCGGGAAATGACCCTCGATGTATTAAAGGAATGGTGGTATTATTATTTTCAATGCACCGAATGCCGGCGTTGCTCCGTCTTCTGTCCTTACGGTATCGATACCGCAGAGATCACCATCATGGCCCGGGAGCTTATGAATCTTCTTGGGCTTAACATCGACTGGATCGCTACCCCGGTTTCCAATTGCTACCGCACCGGAAATCACCTGGGGATTCAACCCCACGCATTTGTGGATATGATCGATTTCTTCGTAGATGAGATCGAAGAAGTCACCGGCGTTCGCGTAGAACCCAACCTCAACAAGAAGGGCGCCGAAATTCTCTTCATCACCCCCTCCGGCGATGTCTTTGCCGACCCCGGAACGTACACTGCCATGGGATACCTCGTGCTGTTCCATTTTTTAAAGGAAAAATACGGGCTGGATGTGACCTGGAGCACTTATGCTTCTGAAGGCGGGAATTTCGGATTTTTCACCTCTCATGAAACCATGAAGCGGCTCAATGCCAAGATGTATGCCGAAGCCAAGCGCCTGGGAGTGAAATGGATTCTGGGCGGGGAATGCGGCCACATGTGGAGGGTGATTCATCAGTACATGGACACCATGAACGGGCCTGCCGATTTTCTGGAAGAGCCGGTATCGCCCATCACGGGAACTAAATTTCAAAACGCCAAATCGACGAAAATGGTCCACATCGCCGAGTTTACCGCCGATCTGATCCAACACGGCAAGCTGGATCTGGATCCTAGCCGCAATGACAACCTTATCATCACCTACCATGATTCCTGTAACACTTCCCGGGGCATGGGGATTTTGGAAGAACCCCGATACGTCATCAAGAATGTCTGTAACCATTTCTTTGAAATGCCGTCCAACACCATCCGAGAGCAGACCTTCTGCTGTGGAAGCGGATCCGGCCTCAACGCTGGAGAGAACATGGAGCTTCGCATGATTGGGGGTTTCCCTCGGGCCAATGCCGTCAAGTACGTTCATGAGAAGCATGGTGTCAATATGCTGGCTTGCATCTGCGCTATCGACCGGGCCGTATTAACGGCGTCGATGGAGTATTGGGTTCCTGGAGTCAACGTCACCGGAGTCCATGAGCTGGTGGCCAATGCCCTGAATATTCCCGGCCAGCATGAGAGGACCACGAACCTGCGCAAAGAACCGCTGCCTGGAATGGAGGGGGAAGATGAATAACGCCAAGACGTTTTATGACGGAGGCAAGGTTTTTATCGGGCTCATCATTTTTGTCATCCTGGTAACCCTCCCGTTTTGGTACAATCACGGGAAGGCCGCACCCACGCCGGAGCCCCAACTCACCGAAAAAGCAAAGGCGGAAAAGGTATGCATCCGTCCCAAGGATGTCATGAAATCCGAGCATATGCAGATTCTCAATGATTGGCGGAACACCGTGGTCCGCAACACCAACCGCATCTATGAAACCGGCGACGGGAAGCGATTCGATATGAGCCTCTCCAACACCTGCCTCGATTGCCATTCAAACAAAGCGGAGTTTTGCGATCGGTGCCACAACTATGTTGCGGTGGCCCCCTATTGCTGGGACTGCCATATTGAAAAACCGAAGGAGACAAAGGAATGAAAAGCAGCAGAAGAAGCTTTTTAAAAGTCGCCGGAGTTTCTGCGCTTGGGACAGGACTGCTCAAGCCGGTTGCCGACCTTTTAGCCGCTTCCGGGGGACACGGTGAAGCGCCCGCCGAAAAGGTCTATAGGAACGAGAAGGCGCTGAAGGCCAAACAGTGGGCCATGGTCATCGATACCCGTAAGTTTGAGTCTGAAGAAGATCTCCGGCCGATCATCGAGGCATGCCATAAAATCCACAACGTCCCTTTAATCGACAATAAGCGCCACGAGATCAAATGGATCTGGGAAGAAGAATTCAAGCACGCCTTTCCTGACCAGGAGCTTCGGTTTCTTCCCGAACGCATCGAACATTTGCCTTTTCTGGTGCTTTGTAACCAATGCGAGGACCCGCCCTGTGTACGGGCATGTCCCACTAAGGCGACTTTCAAACGGGATGACGGCATCGTTTTAATGGACTTTCACCGGTGCATCGGCTGCCGGTTTTGCATGGCCGCCTGTCCCTATGGATCGCGAAGCTTCAATTTCAGGGATCCCCGCCCCTTCATCAAAGAGACCAATCCGAAGTTTCCCACCCGGATGAAAGGGGTAGTCGAGAAGTGCAATTTCTGCGAGGAGCGGCTGGCGGTAGGCCAGATGCCGGCGTGCGTGGAGGCCTCCAACGGCGCGCTAGTCTTCGGCGATCTGGAGAACCCCGAGTCCGAGGTCAGAAAGCTTTTACGCGAAAACTTCACTATTCGGCGAAAACAGGCCCTGGGCACCGGCCCGGCTATCTACTACATTGTATGAGGTGGTTATGCTTGAAAAAGCCTTTAAAGGAAGCAAGCGGTATTATGGGTGGATGATGGCGCTTCTTGCCGTCATCGGAATCGGATTCGGCTTTTATATATGGCAGCTGAGATTCGGTTTGGGGATCACGGGCATGAGTCGGGACGTGACCTGGGGGTTTTATATCGCCCAGTTCACCTTCCTGGTCGGAGTGGCTGCTTCGGCGGTGATGCTCGTTCTTCCTTATTATCTTCATCATTATAAAGCCTTCGGAAAGATCACGATCCTTGGGGAATTCCTTGCCGTGGCTTCGGTGACCATGTGCATCCTGTTTATTTTTGTGGATCTCGGGCAACCGATGCGGGTACTCAATGTGCTCCTATATCCCACACCCAACTCCGTCCTGTTTTGGGACATGATCGTTCTGAACGGCTATCTTTTACTGAATATCGTCATCGGCTGGAAGATTTTAGAGGCTGAACGCAATGCCGTAGCTCCGCCCTCCTGGATCAAACCCCTGATCTACCTTTCCATTCCCTGGGCGGTGAGTATTCACACGGTCACCGCATTTTTGTACTGCGGCCTTCCCGGAAGAGGGTTCTGGCTCACCGCCATTCTGGCTCCCCGGTTCCTTTCTTCCGCCTTTGCGTCCGGGCCGTCCTTATTGATCCTGCTCTGCCTTATCGTGCGTAAACTGACCAAATTCGATCCTGGAAAAGAACAGATCCAATCCCTGGCTAAGATCGTGGCTTATGCAATCTCCATCAACGTCTTTTTCCTCCTCTGTGAGGTTTTTGTCGTCTTTTACAGCAAGATTCCGGAGCACATGGATCATTTCAAATACCTCTTTGTGGGATTGCACGGAAAAGGCGCCCTGGTTCCATGGATGTGGACCTCGCTGGCTCTCATGATCATTTCCATCATCCTGCTGGTGATCCCGTCCACGCGACAAAATGAAAGTATCCTGGCCATTGCCTGTGCCACTGTTTTTACCGGCACGTGGATCGACAAGGGACTCGGCATGATTTCCGGCGGATTCGTGCCCTCCCCCCTTCATCATGTCAACGAGTATGTGCCGACGATACCGGAGATCCTGATTACGTTGGGAGTATGGGCCACCGGCTTTTTCGTGTTGACCGTACTCTTCAAGATCGCCGTTACGGTCAAGGAGGAAGTGGCCGGCGTCGCTTCTTAATAATCAGTCGAATTTTTAGAAACACGAGGGCCCCTGCAGACGGCTAGGGGCCCCATTTTTTGCATCTGCTTTTTCTAGATTATCCGATGTTCCCCGGTATATAGATAAAGCCCGTCATCTTTTGAGAGGCACCCGAGCGTCATGTTCAGTCGTGAGGCCAATTCCACCGCCAGTGAGGTGGGTCGCGACACCGCCAGGAGAACCGGAATCTTGGCCCGGGCCGTTTTCTGAACCAACTCGTAGCTGATCCGCGAAGACAGAATCACCATTTCGGCCAGGTGTAGCTTTTGCTGCAAAAAAAGCTTGCCGATGGCCTTGTCCAGCGCATTGTGGCGGCCCACATCTTCCGCAATGGACAAGGGAGCCTCCTCCGTTTGGAAAATAGCCGCCGCGTGGGAGGATCGGGTGGTCTTCCGCAAGGGTTGCAGGTCGGAAAGCCTGGAAAGACGGGACAGAGCCGTCTCCATGGGGATGCGCACCTCCCTTTGGACCGGTCGGATCATCTGGAAAAGCTCACCCACCAGTTCCCTGCCGCATATGCCGCAGCTGGTCTGGCTGATGAATCCTCGCCGATTAAGGAGGTCGGCAATCAGGGAGCGCCGGGACGGATTCAGGGTAACGGTGACCACGTTGGTGTCCTGGTTGTCGCAGAACCCGATGGATGCAAAGTCGTCTGGGGTGTCCACGATCCCTTCGCCGAGGCAAAACCCGGCCGCGTGGGAGATCTCATCCCCAGGAGTTCGCATGATGACCGAATAGGGATTCCCTTGGATCCGGATGGACAGGGGCTCTTCGCTGATTACGGCGCCTGGGATACGGGCCACCTGGTTGCCGAGACGCCAGGTAAGGTCATAATTCGAAACCGGTTTCATGGTGATTCCATAGTTTCCAGTCGATGGACAGGTGATAGGATAAAAAGCATCCTAATTCTTTTTACCTTGAACGATTTGGATGCTGTCTCCACAATGAAGGGTTCCTCCTTGAACAACACGACCGAAAACGCCTTCCTTCGGCATAATACAGTCTCCGGCCTGATAGTAAATGGCACACCGTTTATGGCATTCCTTTCCGATCTGGGTGATCTCCACGAGGACGCTTTCTCCCAGTCTGAAACGGGTTCCGACAGAAACCGCCTTCCAATCGATTCCTTCCGTGGCGATATTTTCTGCAAAATCGCCGAAAGAAACTTTAAGGCCTGTCTGTCTGGCCTTCTCGATGCTTTCCGCAGCAAGGAAACTGACCTGTCTGTGCCAGGCGCCTGCATGCGCATCCCCCTCGATCCCATGATCCGGGATCATAACGACTCGATCTACCATCTGTTTTCGAACCCCCTTTTTCCGGCTAACAGCAAGGGATACAATCCGCATGACCGCCTCTATCAAGTTATTTTCTTGAATCATATCGCAAAAAAAACGCCGATTCAATTTTTTCTTGACAAAATCTCCTCAAAATTTGATAATTCGTTTTTTAAATCGTTTTCAAAGGTTGCGGAGGAGATCCATGTACGCAGTGGTTTCATCAGGAGGAAAGCAATATAAAGTCCAGGAGGGGCAGACACTCAGGGTGGAGAAGCTGCCTGGGGATGTGGGCGCTCCGATCTTTTTCGATCAGGTGCTCCTGTACTCGGACGGACAGAACTTAAGCGTCGGAAGGCCATATCTGGATCATGTGAAGATCCACGGACATATTGCCGAGCAGGGCAAGGGCGAAAAAATCATTGTCTTTAAGTATAAACGACGTAAACGTTATCGATGGAAGCAGGGTCATCGCCAGCAGTTCACGGCAATTCGAATCGACCAGATTCAAGCATAGTTATTCGGGAGTCAAACGATGGCACATAAAAAAGCAGGCGGAAGTTCGCGAAACGGGCGAGACAGCCATGGGCAGAGGCGCGGAGTCAAATGTTACGGCGGGAACCGCGTCAAAGCCGGCAATATCCTGATTCGACAGCTCGGGACAAAAATTCATCCGGGAAACAACGTGGGAATGGGGAAAGACTACACCCTTTTTGCTACAATCGATGGGGTTGTTGAATACGAGCGACTGGGAAAAACGCGCAGGAAAGTCAGTGTCATTCCGGCTTGAAATTCATCGATGAGGCGATCATATCCGTTGAATCCGGAAAAGGCGGAAGCGGTTGTGTAAGTTTTCGCCGGGAAAAGTTTATACCCAAAGGAGGTCCTGACGGAGGAGACGGAGGCAGGGGCGGCGACGTCATCCTGTTGGCCTCATCCGAGAAGAACACTCTGTATCATTTCCGCAACAAAACCCACTTCAAGGCCCCGGCAGGCCGTAACGGCGCCGGGAAAAACCGATCCGGTAAGAGCGGTTCGGATTTAATTATTATGCTCCCACCGGGGACCGTGGTCCGAGACCTCGATTCAAACCAGATCCTTGAGGATTTGGTGAAAACCGGAGAAAAAATCATCGTCGCCAAGGGGGGGCGAGGAGGAAAGGGAAACGCTCACTTCAAGACCTCCACACACCAGAGCCCCAAATTTTCTCAACCTGGAGAGACCGGCCAAACCAGAGCCTTCCGGCTCGAATTAAAACTCATTGCCGATGTGGGGATCGTGGGCCTGCCAAATTCCGGAAAATCCACTCTCATCCGTGCCATCTCCTCCGCCAAACCAAAGGTAGCGGATTATCCATTTACGACTTTAGTCCCCATCCTGGGTGTGGTGTATCCGAAACATGGAGACCCCTTTATCGTGGCTGACATTCCCGGCCTCATCGAAGGTGCCCATGAAGGCGCCGGGTTGGGGATACGGTTTTTAAAACACATCGAACGGACCAGGGTTCTGGTGCATCTGATCGATGCGGCCGCCGTCAACCCTTTAAATACGGTTGCCGCGTATGAAATGGTCAATCGAGAACTTATTTCCTATCACCCGGCACTGGCGCAGAAAAAACAACTGGTGGTTCTCAACAAGATGGATCTTCCCGATGCCGAACCTCATGCCGATGCCTTCGAAAAGGCTATCCGACCGATTCGACCGATCCGGATTTCCGCCCGGACGGGACGGGGAATTGAGGCCTTGAAGGATATCATTTATAAATTACAGCAAGGAGCTTGCTCTTGAAGATGGATCGAGCAACGTGTTTTTCGAACTCGAAACGCATCGTTGTCAAGGTGGGAAGCAGCATCCTGACCGGTCCTGCCGGTCTCAACCTCAAGGCTATTCGATCCATTAGCCGACAGGTCCATCGCATCATCGGACAACAACGGGAAGTCCTGCTGGTTTCATCCGGCGCTCAGGCGGCCGGGATCCGGAAGATCGGTCTTCCCAGGCGGCCGGACGAACTTCCTATGCGTCAAGCAGTGGCCGCCGTCGGTCAGGCCGGTCTGATCATGGAATATGAAAAAGCCTTTTCAAAGTACCACAAGAAAGTGGCCCAGATCCTTTTAACCAATGACGGCCTCTCCAATAGGAAACGGTATCTCAATGCCAGAAACACTCTGTATACACTCCTGTCGTGGGGGGTACTCCCCATTATCAATGAGAATGACACGGTTTCCATAAAGGAGATCCAGTTTGGCGACAACGACAACCTGGCTGCCCTCATCACCCTCATGATGGACGCCGATATTCTAATCGTTCTCAGCGATATCGACGGGCTTTATACGAAAAATCCCACCTCAAAAGCGGATGCCAGGCTGATTCCCATGGTGACCCATATCACCAAAGAGGTTGAAAAAATGGCCGGAAACCTTCCCGGGTCGTCGGGAACCGGCGGCATGGTCAGCAAAATTGAGGCGGCAAAAAAACTCACATCGGCCGGCATTCCCATGGTGATCGCCAACGGAAATCACCCGGATGTCCTCCTGAATTTAATGTCCGGAGAAGAATTGGGGACCTTTTTTGTGCCGAAAAACAATAAATTTTCCGGCAGGAAATCATGGATTGCCTTCAACCTCAAACCCAAGGGAATTATCTGCATGGATCAGGGTGCGGCAAACGCCATCATCAAGGGGGGAAAGAGCCTTTTGCCCAGCGGCATTGTGGGTGTGGAGGGAGATTTCCAGGTCGGCGCGCCGGTAGCTTTTTCATTGAATGATCGGATGTTGGGGACCGGGTTGGTCAACTACAGCTCGGCGGATATACGCAAAATCATGGGGTTAAAAACCAACCAGATCAAAGATCGCCTGGGACATAAACCGTATGATGAGGTCGTTCACCGGGATAATCTGGTTTTAACTGTCGAAGATCCGGTGGGAATGATGCCGGAAAAAATCGCATCGAACAATGATGAAATCGTAAAAACTCAAAATTGGGATGGCAAAGTAAAAAGCTTCAGATGCAAGGCGCGCAAATCCTGAGGAATGAGGCGTACATATGGGTACGCCGCAATGACGAAGGATGCAGTGCAACGCAGCAGATGGACTTTTTACGAAGCCATCAAACAATAAAGGTGACGCATGAATATTGAAACTCTTGTTTTACAGATGGCTCAATCGGCTAAAAAGGCATCTATACGGATGTCTCGATGTGATACCGAAGCAAAGAACAGGGCTTTGATTCGTCTTGCCGATCGTATCGAAGGGGAAGCTCCTTTTCTCAAGACCGAAAACCAAAGAGACCTGGATGGGGCTGCAAAAGCCGGCCTGAGTAAGGCCATGATGGATCGATTGACCCTTAAGGAGGCGACCCTTAAAAGCATGGCGCAAGGATTGAGAGAGGTGGCCGGCCTCGAGGACCCGGTAGGTGCGGTAGTGAAAACCTGGATGCGGCCCAATGGAATTCAGGTGTCCCGAGTCCGAATCCCGCTGGGTGTCATCGGGATTATCTACGAATCTAGGCCCAATGTCACCGTGGATGCGGCGGCGCTGTGCCTTAAAGCCGGAAATGCGGTCATCCTCAGGGGAGGCTCCGAATCCCAGCACTCGAATGCGGCCTTGGCCGCTGTCATCGGGAAGGCGCTTGAATGGGCGGGATTACCCGGCGATGCGGTGCAGGTTATTCCGGTAAGCGATCGAAAAGCTGTCTTGGCCATGTTGCAGGCTGAAGAGTTCATCGATCTCATCATTCCCCGGGGCGGCGAAGGGCTCATCCGATTCGTTGCTCAGAATTCAAGAATCCCGGTCCTGAAACATTACAAGGGAGTGTGCCATGTGTATGTGGATGATGGCGCCGATCTGACCATGGCACAGGAAATCTGCCTCAATGCGAAGGTTCAGAGACCCGGCGTATGTAATGCCATGGAGACCTTGCTGGTGCATCAGGCCGTAGCCGATGCATTCTTGCCGGAAATGGCCGCGCAATTCCGAGAGGCCGGAGTCGAAATCCGAGGCTGCCCTAAGACATGCCGGATCCTTCCTTTGGCAAAAGCCGCCCAGGAGGAAGACTGGTCTGCGGAATACCTGGACCTGATACTGGCCGTTAAAGTGGTTTCCGACATGGATGACGCCATCGATCACATTACGCGATACGGATCCAACCACACCGAGGCTATCGTGACATGCGACTACGGCAGGGCAAGGCGATTCGTCCGGGAAGTGGATTCATCGGTGGTATTGGTGAATGCTTCCACGCGATTCAATGACGGTGGTCAACTGGGATTGGGGGCTGAAATCGGCATCAGCACCTCCAAACTGCACGCTTTCGGGCCCATGGGTCTTGAAGAGTTGACGACAACGAAGTTTGTGGTCTTCGGCAACGGACAGGTACGGACTGAATAATATCAAAGCAATTGAAGGGTTCGCCGAAAGATGATGAACCGGGTGGGACTCTTCGGCGGTACTTTTGATCCGGTCCACCGGGGGCACCTTACGGCCGTAAAAAAGGTCAAACAGGCATTCATGCTCGACGAGGTTGTTTTTATCCCTTCTGCTGTGCCTCCTCACAAAACAGGGATCCGGGTGACTCCTGCGGCGGATCGCCTGACCATGCTTCGCATGGCTCTCACCGGGATGGATGGATTCTCAGTTTCCGATTGCGAGATCAGGCGTCCAGGTCCGTCTTATACCGTTGATACTGTTCGATTCTTCCTGGAAAACGTCTCCGGGGAGACACAAATGTATCTCATCATGGGACACGATGCCTTTTTAGAAATGCATACGTGGAAATCCTTTAAAAAGATCCTGGGACAGATCCCCCTGATCGTAATAAGGCGACCCGGGTTCATTCCTCATTCTGGTCCCATCTCTGTGGGCGCCTTGGATGTTTTCATCACGACAAACCTATCTTCCGACTACCGCCTTTCCGAGGATGGAACCTGCTATCAGCATCCAAGATTGAAGCCGATCCATTTTTTCCAGAATGTTCTGTTGAACATATCCTCAACGGATATCCGAAAAGACGTTCAGAGTGGAAAAAGCGTTCGTGCCTGGGTTCCCGAAACAGTGGAGATGTACCTGATTGAAAAGGGACTGTACCGATGACCCGCACCGAGATGCCGTCCATCGATGCATATGTTCAAGCGGTTTTGGGGAAAAAGGCTGAAGACCTGATCGTATTGGATGTACGGGATTTGATTTCGTACACCGATGTTTTTATTTTTTGCTCAGGTCGTTCCAGCCGTCAGGTCATCGCCATCGCCGAGCATATTCGCATAACGCTGAAGAAGCAAGAGATCCGGCCCCTCAGTGTCGAAGGGATGACCGAAGGGCACTGGATCCTTATGGACTATGGAGATGTCATCATTCATGTTTTTTATGAGCCTGTTCGCCGCTTCTACGACTTGGAAGGGCTTTGGACAGGCGCCAGGCGTATCGAATATTCCGAAACCGGGAGCCCATCATGAATAATCGCGCAAAACCGGTCCTTCTGATGATTCTGGACGGTTGGGGGTTGAATTCTAAGACCGAAGGAAATGCCGTGGCGCAGGCCAAAACGCCTGTCCTGGATCGCTTGATGGAAACCTATCCTCACACCCGACTCCAATGCTCGGGTCGCGCTGTCGGGTTGCCGGACGGTATCATGGGCAACTCCGAGGTAGGGCATTTGAACATCGGGGCCGGTCGTATTGTTTATCAGGATCTGCTCCGGATCGATACGGCCATCCAGGAAGGCACCTTTTTTGAAAACACTATTTTCAACCAGTTTATTTCCAAGGTCAAGGAAAACGGCTCGAAACTCCACCTCATGGGCCTGGTTTCAAATGGTGGCGTTCACAGCCAGTTGACCCATTTACAGGCCCTGTTGAAGCTTGCCAAAAAAATGAGCCTTCAGCAGGTGTACATCCACGCGATTACGGACGGCCGGGATACCCCTCCGGACAGCGGTATAACTTATCTGACTCAACTCTCTGATGCCATTAAGGAGTTGGGATGCGGCGCCGTCGCGACGATCTGCGGCCGTTATTTTGCCATGGACCGTGACAACCGGTGGGACCGCGTTGAAAGAGCGTATCGGCTTTATACAAAAGGGGAAGGTATCGCTGAACAAGAGTTGTTCAAAGGAATCCGAAATGCCTATTTGCGGGGAGAAACGGATGAATTCATCCAACCCATGGTGATGACCCAAGGAAACGGTTCGCCCGTCGCGACGATTGAAGACGGCGACGGTGTCTTGTTCTTCAATTTCCGAGCAGACCGGGCCCGTGAAATCACGCGGGCGCTGACTGAGGAAAGGTTTGATGCCTTTGTACGCAATCCCTGGCCACAGCTATGCGGATATGTGTGCATGACCCTTTATGACGAACGGTTTTCCCTCCCTGTAGCCTTTCCGCCCATCCACCTCAAAAATATCCTGGGTAAAGTCATCAGTAGTATGGGCTTGCGGCAATTGAGAATCGCGGAGACGGAAAAGTATGCCCATGTCACCTATTTTTTCAACGGGGGTGAGGAAGAACCCTTTCCCCTGGAAGACCGATGCCTGATCCCTTCTCCCCGCGAGGTCCCAACCTATGACCTCAAGCCCGAGATGAGCGCCTTCGATGTGACTCGGGAAGTCCTTACGCGAATACGTTCCGATGCTTATGATCTCATCATCCTCAACTTTGCCAACATGGACATGGTGGGTCATACCGGCAATCTGAAGGCTGCCGTTGCAGCCTGTGAGGCCGTGGACCGATGTGTGGGGGAAATCGTCCCGGAAGTTTTATCCAGAAAAGGAATCGCAATGGTCACGGCGGATCATGGGAATGCGGAGACCATGATCGACGATCGGGGACATGTCTTCACCGCCCACACCACTAACCCCGTTCCTTTCATTCTGGTGGACGATGGTCGCAGATACGTCAAGTTGAGAGAGGGGGTACTGGCGGATATCTCTCCGTCGATCCTCTGGTTGATGGAGATCGAAAAACCCGGAGAGATGACGGGAAATGTATTGATCGACACCCCTTGAGAAAAGTGTCGCATTTGAGGACATAGACATCGGCCCGGTAATACCGCTGGGCCGGCAGGCTCGTTAAGATTCAGCGGTCAGGTCTTTCCCGCAGTGTTTGCAGATTTTAGCTCTTTGCTTGATGACTTCTGCGCAGAACGGACACTCACGGGTAAAATGGCGTTCATGGATTTTTTGAACACCCCGATCGATTTTGTTTTGCAAAATCTCGTTTCCGACTTTAAGGTTTCTCAACGGTTCGATAGCTTCCAGTTCCCCGAAGTCTCCGATCATTTCCGCTGCCTTGAGCCGGACGCGTACCGGTTCCGCAGCATCCATCAACATCTGTAAGACAGGGACCATATCCTTGGCAACATAGCAATCCGCGAGGAGGGAAAATCCCTTCTTGATAGCAGACTTCAGTGTTTCTTCAGCGGCCAGAATCTGATCATCGATGATCTGGCCGCGGGCACCTTGGGAGCTGAAAACGGGCATGCATTCGAACTGATCGGTTCCGGGGTAGCACATGCACCGATAAGATGCGTTCTGGGAGTAATTTTCCTTTAAATTATCCCAGCCTTGCATGTAGAGGCTACATTTGTCATTGAAACATACATATAAATAAGGCACACCCCATCCCAGTCCATCGCTGAAAGTGATGGGAGGGACCTCCCATAAAGTCATTTCTTCTTCGCAGTGCGGACACTTTGGCTTCTTTTCGGAAAGGATCTTTTCAAGGACCTGTTCCTTGGTCTCAAATGTCATTTAACGATCTCCTTTTTTCGAGGTATCCCCAAATCGGCATTCAGGGGTGAATAACAGCGTTTAGAACCATAGTAAGGCCCCCTTTGCGGATGTCAAACCTGATGGCTTCGTAAAAAGTCCATCTGCTGCGTTGCACTGCATCCTTCGTCATTACGGCGTACCCATATGTACGCCTCATTCCTCAGGATTTGCGCGCCTTGCATCTGAAGCTTTTTACTTTGCCATCCTAATTTTGAGTTTTTACGATTTCATCAAACCTAAAGGTCGTTGAAGAAAAGAGACAACCCGCAGGGAATAAGCAATGACTCTATGCGTTGCGGCTGTTTGTGAGAGGGTTTACATCGGGATGCCGGAGGTATTCCATCCTCGAATGCGGTAATAATCCTGAACCATCTTCTTCACCTGAGCTTCGTCCAAGGAGGGGATACCATTCAGATTTTTTCGAAATAACCCTTTTGAAAGTTGATCATTATCGGATCTCAGCCCTTCCCGGAGATTGAACCGACGGATCAATGTCGTAATGTCATTGGCTCGCCTTCGCAATCCTTCCAGATCGGTTTGGATCCCGCAGACGAGGCCGAGGAAATCGGGCATCTTTTCCCATGGGTAAAGAATCCTATAAAAGCGGCACAGGATGAGGGTGTCCATCAGGGTCAGTCGATTTTCGTCTTCGATGAGGTGGGTCGCCTTGCCTTCAATTTCATCTGGATCAAGGAGTCCGCTCAGTTCCGGGTTATGAAACATCGCCCTCAGATGGCAGGCTCCCCGGTCAGACACGGCAAAAGCCAGGGCGCTACCTTTCAGTACGCGGGGATCATAACCAGGAGGTTCTAATCCCTTGGCATGGACGGCGATCTCCTCCAAACGCCATTTTTTAGCCGCTTTCACGGTGCCGTCGGCCAGGTCATTCCCGATGTCTTTCCTTGCGGCGATCTGGTTTAGAAGGGTGGCAATACCGTCCACGTCTCCGTAATCGATTGAAAAGTCGATGCGTTTTCTCCGGGAGGCTTCTATGGCCAATGCGCACAAGTTCCCGGCGCTGATGGTATCCATCCCCAGACGATCGCAGAGGTTGTTCAGGTATGCGATCTCTTTAATGTCATCGATCATGCAAAGGCCGCCGAAGGCAAAAATCGTTTCATACTCGGGCCCTTCGATTTTCAGGCCGGCGTGTCGGCCGGCGAGAATTTCGCTCATTCTGCCGCAGGCGATGAAACACCTGGCACAAGCGCGGGGCGTTACCCGGCACTCTCTATGAAGCGCTTGAGCGCTGATTTTTTCCCATCCGGCGAAATAACCTTGGGACCAGTAACGGGTGGGAAAGGCGTTAGCCCGGATGGTCCTTTCCACCATGTTGGGTGTACCCCATGACTTGAATGCATTGACAACCGGATGTTCTTTTGCCGCTTTGGCCAGCTCCTTGGAAAACTGGAGGACACCTTCTGAATCATGAAGCTTGCGGTGTTCCGAGCCCCTGAAGAGGATGGCCTTGATACGCTTGCTCCCCATGATGGCCCCGACACCGGTGCGGCCTGCCGAGCGCCAGTAGTCGTTTTCGATGACCGCAAAGGTTACACGGTTTTCTCCCGCAGGTCCGATCACCACCGCTCCGGCTTTTTCTCCCTTTTTTAGTGTTCGGCCGAATCGTTCATGGACGGCGTCTTCGGCGGTAAAAGTATCCATTCCCCAAATATCTTGGGCCGGATAGAATGTCACTCCGTCCGGGCAAACACCGAGGATGATGGGTTCGTCGCTTTTCCCGGAAATCATGACGGCATCAAACCCGGCAGCATCGACGGCTTCCGGTACCTTTCCTCCAGCATAGGACTCACTATAAAACCCTGTTTGTGGAGACTTAGTGAAAACGCCATAACGGCTTGAGCCCCAGATCGGGCTTCCGGTAATGGGTCCTGTGGCGAAAATCAAGCGGTTCTTCGGCGAAAATGGAGAAACCTTTTCGGGATTGAACTGCATGAGAAGATAAGATCCCAGCCCCTTGCCACCTAAATAGTGTCCCAGAATATCGTCGCCGATAGGAGTGATTCGGAACCGTTGATGGGTCACATCGATTTCCAATATCCTGCCGTAAAATCCTTCCATTTAAAATCCTCTTTAGGTGCCATTCTTGAGGAGTCTGTAAGAGTCATCAAGTCTTCGTAAAATCGGCAAAATAGATAAAATGTGACATATGGCAGAGGGTCTGTAAAGCGCCGATGGACTTAGGACACGCCTTTTCCCCGGTCCAGACTCCGGTATTGAATCGCCTCTGCCACGTGGTCTGGTGCAATGGCTTCCATGTCTGAGAGATCGGCGATAGTCCTCGCGATTTTGAGGATCCGGTTATAGCCTCTTGCCGAAAGCCCCAGACGATCCATGGCCGCCTCTAAAAGACGCATGGAATCCGAATCCAGGGGGCAATACCGCTTAATATGCCGGCTGCTCATCTTGGCATTGCAGGTGATTTGGGTTTTCCCGAAGCGCTCCCTTTGGAGTCTTCGGGCCTCCGAAACCCGTTTCCGGATGGACATAGAGGGCTCCCCTCCGGTTCCGCGGCGAATTTCTTTATGTGGCACCGCCGGAACCTCCATATGGATATCGATGCGGTCCATCAGGGGCCCGGAGATCCGCGACCGGTACTTGAGGATCTGAGAGTCCGTGCAGCGGCACTCATGCTTGGGATCCATGTGATATCCGCACGGGCAAGGATTCATAGCGGCCACGAGCATGAAGGCCGCAGGGAAGGTCAATGCAGAGGCTGCCCTTGAAATGGTCACTTCCTGGTCTTCCATGGGCTGGCGCAGGGCCTCCAATACGGGTTTTTTAAATTCAGGAAATTCGTCCAGAAAGAGAACGCCGTGATGGGCGAGACTCACCTCTCCGGGTCGAGGAGCATGACCGCCGCCGATGATCCCAGCATCAGAAATGGTATGGTGAGGTGCGCGAAAGGGCCTGCGGGTCAATAGACGCTGGTCTTTTCCCAGCATTCCGACTGCGCTGTAAATCCGGGTGGTTTCTATGGCTTCTTCAAAGGAAAGCGGCGGCAAAATTGTCGGAAGGCGCCGGGCCAGCATGGTCTTTCCGGATCCTGGAGGACCCACCATGATGAGGTTGTGACCACCGGCTGCGGCCACTTCCAGGCCCCGCTTGACGTGTTCCTGCCCCAGGATCTCCGAAAAATCAACCTCATCTTCGATCATCGTTTCCACTGAATCTATCGGGTCGGATGTTTCAGGAATCAGATCCAGGCTTCCCATGAAAAATTCAACAGCCTCGGAAAGCGTTTTGATGGCAAAGACCGATAGGTCGTCCACCACGGAAGCTTCCTTTCGATTCTCGTATGGAGCCACGATTCCCTTAAGGCCAGCTTTCTTGGCGGCGATGACCATGGACAGGACACCGGCGATGGGTTTGATCCGGCCGTCAAGGGACAATTCCCCCAGTACCAAGTGCTGAGATCGCTCCGGATTGGGAATCGGTCGGCTTGCGAAAAGGATTCCGAGGGCTATGGGCAGGTCAAAACCGGTCCCGCTTTTCCTGACATGAGCAGGGGCCAGGTTGACCGTAATTCGGTCATCAGGGAAGACGTACCCGCTGTTGGTGATCGCGCTTTTAACCCGCTCTTTACTTTCTTTTACGGAAGTTTCGGGTAAACCTACGATGGTAAATGCCGGAAGCCCCGGGGAGACGTCCACCTCCACTTCCACACGGTAAGCGTCGATCCCCATCAATGCGCTGCTTTGAATCCTTGAAACCATATTTGTCCCAATTCCCGCCAATGGATATAACAGATCACCTTTTAAGAGACAAATTTTTTATGAAACGGATCTTGAAATCAAACGAAACGCGGGAACTTTCAAGATCGGTATTGAACTACCCTTTAGTAACTGCTATGGATGCTTACCTAAATAAATAAAAAGCCATTTTTCCGATGCCGGTTTCACTCGGCTGGGGAAGAAACGGTGTTGATGATACCTTACAAACAAAGAACCGTAGCACAACCTGTTCACTGTTCCGGAATCGGGGTCCATTCCGGCAAAAGGGTTTGTCTGACCATCAAGCCGGCACCGGTCAATTACGGGATCCGGTTCAAGCGGATCGACTTGCCGGAGAGCCCGTGCATTTCAGCCCATTTGAACAGCGTGGTGGACACCAGCATGGCCACAGTCATCGGTCATGACGGATTTATCGTTTCTACCATCGAGCATTTAATGGCCAGTTTCGCCGGCCTCTCCATCGACAATGCCCTGGTGGAACTTGATGCTTACGAGATCCCGATCATGGATGGAAGCGCCGGCCCTTTCACGGTGTCTATCCTGGAAGCGGGGATTCAAGAGCAAGACAGCCCCAAATGTTTTTTCATGATCAAAAAGCCCATTGAGCTTGCCGAAAACGGAAAAACTGTGGCCCTGCATCCGTCCCCGGAATTTCGAATCTCGTGCCATATTCATTATGACCATCCGGTCATTCAATCCCAATCTTTTTCCCTGGTTTTGACCGAGAAGGGATTCGGGCAAGAGATTGCAAAAGCCAGAACATATGGGTTTCTCCAAGAGTTCGAATACCTTCAATTGTATGGCTTTGCCAAGGGGGCTTCTTTGGAAAACGCCATCGTCATTGACTCGGATCGGATCCTAAACAAAGACGGACTTCGCTGGGAAAACGAATTTGTCCGACACAAGATCCTGGATTGCCTAGGAGATTTTTCCCTTTTGGGAATGCCCATCCTTGGGCATCTGAAGGTCTCTAAATCAGGTCACGCACTCAACCACGCCTTTCTCAAAGAGTTCTTCAAGAGGCGGGATTCATGGGAAACTTGTTTCGTTCAAAGACCCTGATTCCCTCTCCATGGCCCAAAAATTCTTGCGATTTCAACGCACATCCGGTATGGATCGGTCAGTTCGGTAAACTATATGCGGTGTGCCGGATCCGAATGAAGGTCCTTGTAACCTTACGATACTTTTGATCCGACCGATGTTTTCACGGAGAGGTGTTCTTTTGAGGGGATCGAGTTTTACCGCGCGCTTGCTGCGGAATTTATTCAAGGTATTTTGTTTTCTATCCGTTTTGCTGTTGACGCAAAGTCCGGTTTTTTCCCAGGAGGCGAAGCTCACCCATATCATCGTCACCAACACCCGGGACGATCTGCTCATTTATTTGCGTGTGGAAGGCGCCTTTCCTGACGACATGAAAAGCGCCATCCTCAGCGGCGTGCCGGCGACCTTTTCGTTTTTCATCCATTTATATCAGTATCGTACCTTCTGGTTAGATAAGGAAATCGATGAGTTGGAGGTTACGCACACCCTACGATACAACCCCCTTAAGAAGGAATTTGTCGTGGATCGATCCTGGGAAAGCGCTTCGCCTGTAAAGACCCGGTCCTTCCTGGAAGCCCAGAAACTGATGACGGAAATCGACAGCTTGAAAATCGTCGAGTTGAATCGCCTCACAAAAGGCCGGCAATATCAAATCCAGGCCAAAGCGGAATTTAGCAAGCGTACGCTTCCGTTTTATCTTCATTATGTGCTGTTTTTCATGGCCTTCTGGGACTTCGAGACCGACTGGTACACAACGGATTTTATCTATTGACCGCCGATCGGAAAAATTTTTTCAATCAAGGATCATCGATCTGAAATCATCCCGTTACCGGGAGCAGGGAATACACTCGCTGGGAGAGTTTCAATATCGATTCCAGGCCCTGGTGCGGAAAACAAAGATACCGCACACAGGTTTCCATGCCCGTAACGCCGGATGTAAACCATGCGCTTGAACCGATTTACGAAATCCTTCGCGACACTGCCTGAAAAAGAGCGGCGGAAACGCAAAAGAGAGATCGTCCTCATCCTGGTCATCCCTGCGGTTGTTTCCCTTCTCACATACGCAGAAACCAAGGTGATCCAGTTCGGTTCGGCGTTTCCCATCTCCAACACCACCCTCATGTTCATCCTGATTAATATTAATTTTCTCCTACTGATATTGCTGATTTTTCTGGTATTGAGAAACCTGGTTAAGCTTCTTTATGACCGAAAAAAAAAGGTCATCGGCGCCAAACTGCGCACCCGCCTCGTGCTCGCATTTATCATGCTGACCCTCATGCCCACCATCGTCCTGTTTATCTTCTCCATCAATTTTATTACCACCAGTATCGAGTTCTGGTTCAACGTTCCGGTGGAACAGGCCCTTGAAAATTCTCTGCTTGTGGGCCGTCAGATCTATAATCATGTGGAAGAAAACAATCGCTATTTTGTTGAACGGATCGCCTATCGGATTGCCAGAAAAAAACTGTTGGATCCAAAGAAGGCCGAGGTCCTGGACAAGTATACCCAAGTAGTTCAACGGGAGTTCAACATCCCAGCTATAGAACTCTACAGCGCCAATTCGAAACGGCTCACCTACGCCCTATCCCAGGCCTTGGAAATGATACCCCTGAAGGTTGTATCTGCCGACAACCTGCAAAAAGACAGGGGGTTCGAAGGTGTTCACTCCTTCATCGAGACGCTCCCCCAGGGAGAACTGGTAAGGACCATCGGAAGCATCCCTTATGGAGAAAAAAATGAATCCTCGGAAGGATTCATCGTTCTGTCGGTTCTGCTTTCCGAGGAGCTTTCCGAAAACCTGGCCTCCATTTCAAGGGGATTTGAGGAATATCGTCAGAGGACACTGCTGAAAAGGCCGATCCAGATCACCTATTACATCACCCTTTCCATCGTGGCGCTTCTGGTGATGTTTTGCGCCATCTGGTTTGGATTTTATCAGGCAAGGTCTATAACGATTCCCATCATGGAGCTGGCCGAAGGAACCCGTCGGGTGGCGGAAGGGGACCTCAATGTTCGTATCGGCCTTCCGGCCGACGATGAAATCGGCATCCTAGTTGATTCATTCAATAAAATGACTCAGGACTTGAATGTCAGCCGGGAGCAGCTGGAACGATCCGCCCGGATGCTCAAGGAGCAGAACGTCGAAATCGAAGAAAAGCGGCAATACATGGAGATCGTACTCAGGAATGTTTCCGCAGGCGTAATCACCCTGGATGCTGAGGGATATATCACCACCATCAACAAATCCGCTGAAAAGATGTTAAACCTCACTCCCGCCCAAATCGTGAACCACAGTTATATAGATTTGATCGACAAGAAGCATTTAAACATTGCCGATGATATCATGGAAAGCCTATCGGCTTCCAGTAAGAGCGCGGTGGAATTGCCTTTAAGAATGACAGTGGCAGGCAGGCCGAGAAGCTTTTTAATCCATATCAACGCACTGAAGGACGACCGAAATCAACACATGGGGCTGGTGATGGTTTTTGATGATCTCACGGAACTGGAAAAGGCGCAGCGCATGGTAGCCTGGCGGGAAGTTGCCCGTCGCATCGCCCACGAAGTCAAAAATCCCCTTACCCCCATCGCCCTTTCCGCCCAGCGACTGAAACGAAAGTTTTACGATCAGATTCAGGATCCGGTTTTCGAGGAGTGCACCCGTACCATTACCGAGCATGTGGAAGTGATCCGGAATCTGGTCGATGAGTTTTCGACTTTTGCGCGGTTTCCCGTTGCCAATCCCAAACCCAACGCACTGATTCCCATCATCGAGGAAACGGTTTCCCTTTATAAAGAAGAATATCGGAACATCGATTTTCAAATCCAGGTAAGCGATGCCATCCCTCAGATGAACCTTGACCGCCAGCAGATTAAGCAAGCCCTCATCAACCTGATCGAAAATGCCATCTATGCCATCAAGGAGACCGGTTACATCCATATCGCCGTAGCCTACGACCCTATCTTGAAGCGGGTCCGCATCGAAATTACCGACAGTGGGGAGGGGATCCCGGATGCAGATAAAACAAGGCTTTTCGAGCCGAAATTCTCCACCAAAACCAGCGGGATGGGCCTGGGGCTCGCCATTGTGAGCGCCATCATCGATGAGCACAATGGTTTGATCCGGGTGCAGGACAATCCCGTCGGAGGGGCAAAATTTATTATTGAACTCCCGGCATAGCCCGATTATTCTCATAAAAAAAGAAACACGAAATCGGCGATATCATCAGCGACCATACAACAGGAGACGACAACCCCATGTTCCCTTCCATTTTAATCGTGGATGACGAACCCTCCATACTCCAAAGCCTCGGCGGTTTGCTGGAAGACGAGGGATTCGAGGTTCTCACCGCCATCAATGGTTATGAAGCCCTCAAAATCATCGACGTGCATTTTCCGGACCTGGTCCTTCTGGACGTCTGGATGCCGGGCATCGACGGCATCGAGACCTTGAAAGAGATCAAGAAGGACAATCCGAGCATCCAGGTCATTATCATCACGGGCCATGGTACCATCGAAACAGCGGTCAAGGCGACCAAGCTGGGGGCTTTTGATTTCATCGAAAAACCACTCTCCATTGATAAGGTCATCGTTGCAATCAATAACGCCCTCAATTTTCAGAGGCTGGAAGAGGAAAACAAGTACTTAAGGAAAAAGACCATCGAAAAGCATTCCATCAACGGAAATAGTCCCTCTATCGTGAACTTAAGAAAACAGATCGCCGCCGCGGGCGCTACGGACAAATGGGTCCTGATCACCGGGGAGAACGGCACCGGAAAGGAGTTGGCGGCCCGGAGCATTCACCATTTCAGTCCCCGATCGGATCAACCCCTCATCGACATCAACTGTGCAGCCATTCCCGAGGTTCTCATCGACAGTGAACTCTTCGGACACGAAAAGGGAGCCGTCAACGGTTCTGCCGCGAAGAAAATCGGCAAGCTGGAGCTGGCGAATAAAGGCACTGTTTTCCTGGACGAAATCGGAGATATGCCCTTGAAGACCCAGGCCACCATGCTGCGGGTGCTTCAGGAGCAGCAGTTTCAAAGAATCGGCAGCGGGAGAGTGCTCCACCTGAACATCCGGGTGATCGCCGCCAGCAACAAGGACCTAAAAAATGAAATTGCAAAAGGAAACTTTCGTGAGGAATTGTATTATCGAATCAATGTGATCCCGATCGAAGTTCCGCCTTTGAGGGAACGTCGGGAAGACATTCCCCTGCTCATGGACATCTTTTTAGACGAATTTAGCCGGGAAAGCAGAAGTACCAGGAAACGGATCCATCAAGAGGCTTTGGATCTGCTGATTGCCTATTCCTGGCCGGGAAACGTTCGGGAGCTTAAAAACCTTATCGAACGACTGTCCATTATGGTGGAAAAAGAGGAGATTGAGGTTTCGGATATCCCCAGGCCATACAACCCTGGCCCTTTACCGCATCCTGAAGCAGTCAGGGAGGCCGATCTGTTCTCAATCGACGGCCTGAAAAAAGCGACCCAGGCCTTCGAGAGGGAATATATCCGAGAAAAATACCTCCAAAGCCGACGGGACGTTGCTAAAGCTGCCAAACGGATCGGTATGGATTCCCGCCATCTCCAGAGCGCTCTCAAAATCTTGGGGATTCAATGAATCATCAAAAGGTCCAAAGGTTGGAGGGTCAGAGGCTTCGGTAGAAAGAGAGGATTCCAACGAATGCATTGAGGGTCGATTGTAGTTCTGCGTATCGCTGTTTGATACTCAAAATCCGTCTATGGGACTGCGCATTTTTTCAGGCACCCTGAAGGGGACTTCTTTGCTTTCCCTGAAGGGGGATTCCGTTCGACCGACTTCCGGCCGAGTCCGGGAGGCCATCTTCAATATTCTGTATCATAGAGTGTTGTCTGCCATGGTTCTGGATCTTTTTGCCGGAAGCGGGGCCCTGGGTATCGAAGCGTTGAGTCGGGGTGCGCAGTTCGCCGTCTTTGTAGACGCAGATCCAAGTGCCGTAACGACTCTCCAGAAAAATATCCTGCGGTGCAAGGTGCAGGATCGATCAAGGGTGTTTCACTGGGACATCGATCGAAACCTTCACTGCCTGGCCGGATTCGCCGACACCTTCAATCTTGTCTTTATGGATCCTCCCTATAATCATGGCATCGTTATTCCCGCCCTCCAGAACCTCAATGAAAGCGGTGTCCTTCAAAAAGGGGCCGTCGTAGTTGTCGAGCACGGGATAAAGGAGCCCATGCAAATATCCGGATTTTCCATATCCGAAAAGCGAAAATACGGGAAAACCCTTGTTTCATTTCTGGAACGTGTGTTATGAAATTCGGCCGTTGTTAAATCGTTTCCATGGGGATCGAACAGCACACCCTCACCTCTTGACATAAAGGTCGTTGGTATGAAACACATAGCCATTTATCCCGGTTCCTTCGATCCGGTCACTTATGGCCACTTGGACATCCTCGAGCGTGGACTCGCCCTTTTTGACAAAGTTATCGTGGCCATTCTGATCAACCCGCAAAAAAAAGCCTTGTTTACAGTGGATGAACGTCTCGAAATGCTGAAAGCCAGCCTGGAGGCATTTCCGAATGTCGAAATCGACACCTTTAAAGGACTGCTTATTGACTACGCGGTCCAAAAGAAGGCGCAAGCCATTATTCGTGGCATGCGCGCCGTCTCCGATTTCGAGTATGAATTTCAAATGGCCCTGATGAACCGAAAGCTCAACCGGAAGATTCAGACTGTCTTTATGATGACGGAACTGCGATGGATTTTCACCAGTTCGTCCATCATCAAAGAGGCGGCTCGATTTGGCGGCGAAATCGATGACATGGTCCCTCCCATCGTAAGCCGGAGACTGAAAGAGAAATTCCATCAATCGCCCTGACCCAGCAAACCCTGCAGTTGCAACAACAGGGTAAAAAGCGGGGGGACAATGGATTTATGGCATCTCATCGTCTTTACCAAGGTGGTGGAGCAGAAGAGTTTTTCCAAGGCTGGAAACAGCCTGCGTCTCTCCCAGCCTACTGTCAGCAGCCATATCCGGGACCTGGAAGCCCATTTCAACTGCCGACTCATTGACCGATTGGCCAAGGAAGCCGTTCCCACCCAAGCCGGCCGGATCCTCTTCCGATACGCTGTGAGGCTTGTGGGGTTAAAAGACGAGATGGAAACGGCCCTGGCTCAGTTCCATGGTAAGGTGAAAGGACGCCTCCTGATCGGAGGTAGCACGATTCCCGGGACATATCTCCTGCCCAGGGTCATCGGTGCCTTTTGCGCCGCACATCCCCATGTGACGGTTTCCCTGAAGATCGGAGACACAATGCAGATCGTCGGCGATATCCAGGAAGGCATACTCGCCTTGGGAGTAGTGGGGGCCAAAGTCAAAGACAGGCGGATTTTTCAGGAAATTCTTATGGAAGATGAAATGGTTTTGGTGGTCTTTCCTGAACATCCATGGGCCAAAAAAGCGCGGATCAGCCTGACGACATTGCGCTCGGGACCGTTTATTATAAGGGAAGAAGGTTCGGGGACACGGGCTTCCATCGAAGAAAGCCTGATGAAAAACGGGATTCGCATCCAGGACCTTAAAGTGGTTGCAGAGATGGGAAGTACGGAGGCGATTCGGCAAGGGATCAAGGGCCGTATGGGGATTTCCATTCTGTCCAAAATCGCGGTTGAAGAGGATTTGCGCACCAACACTCTGAAAAGTCTATCGGTGGATAGGCTGAACCTCAAAAGGGGGGTCTATTTGACTTTTCATCGCCATCGAACCCCCTCTCCCCTGGTTGAGGCCTTTTCACGATTCTTAAAAGAAAGCATAAAAGAGGCGAAGCCGGTATGAGTCCATCCAAAAAAAAAGCCCGAGAATACGCAGCCCTGACACCCAACGCACGCCTGGTACTCGAAAAGCGATACCTGAAAAAAGACCCTGACGGAAATGTCATCGAGACACCGGAAGACATGTTCAAACGGGTGGCTCAGGCTGTTGCCGTTGCGGATCTGAAGTTTGATCCGAAAGCCGATGCCTCCAAAACGGCCCGGGGTTTCGAAGAAATCTTGATGCACCTATATTTTTTACCCAACTCGCCCACAATGATGAATGCCGGAAGGCGTCTGGGACAGCTTGCTGCGTGTTTCGTTCTTCCCATCGAGGATTCCATGGAAAGCATTTTCGAAACTTTGAAACACACCGCCATTATCCACAAGACCGGAGGCGGAACCGGGTTTTCCTTTTCCAGGATCCGGCCACAGCAGGACATGGTCCTTTCCACTGCCGGGATTTCCAGCGGCCCCATTTCGTTTATGACCGTCTTTGACGTGGCGACTGAGACCGTCAAACAGGGAGGCACCCGGCGCGGCGCCAACATGGGGATTCTGAGGGTCGATCATCCGGACGTGGAAGCCTTTATCACGGCAAAAAACGATCTCAAAAGACTCAACAACTTCAACATTTCAGTGGCACTGACCCGGGAATTCATGGAGGCTTTGGAAAAGGAGGCCCCTTTTGACCTAGTGAATCCCAGAACCGGAAAGGCAGTCGCATCGGTGCCGGCAAAGAAAATCTTCGATTCCATCGTCGATTCGGCCTGGAGAACCGGGGAGCCGGGGGTGATTTTCATCGATCGCATCAACGAGAACCAGCCGACACCGCATCTCGGCGTCATTGAGGCCACCAACCCGTGCGGCGAGCAGCCGTTATTGCCGTATGAATCCTGCACCCTGGGATCCATCAATCTGACCAAGATGGTGGCAAAGGGCAAGATCCATTTTACGCGCCTCAAAGAGACCGTAGGTCGGGCCGTTCATTTTCTCGATAACGTAGTGGAGGTGAACCGGTATCCCCTCCCCCAGATCGAGCAGTTGAGCAAAGGGATCCGGAAGATCGGGCTGGGCGTCATGGGGTTTGCCGACATGCTGATCCTCTTGGGGATCCCTTATGATTCCGAAGAAGCGGAGTCGGCGGCCGAAACGGTGATGGAGTTCATCCAGAGGGAATCCCGGGAGGCCTCAGCCGCTCTTGCAAAAAAGCGGGGGAATTTTCCATATTATCCAGACAGCATCTTCGATAATGCGGCGACGCCGCATATGCGAAACGCCACCACCACCACCATCGCCCCCACCGGCACCCTCAGTATCATCGCGGGGACATCCAGCGGCATCGAGCCCTTATTCGCCGTAGCCCATGAACGGCATGTACTGGATGGAAAGACTCTTTATGAGATTCATCCCTTTTTTACCCGGATGGCCAGAAAGCAGGGTTTTTATTCCGATGCGCTGGTCCGGGAAATCGTTGCTTCGGGTTCCGTGCAACGAGTGGATAACGTTCCGGAAGAGGTGAAAAGAATCTTTAAAACCTCCCACGACATCCCTCCGGAATGGCACATCCGCATCCAGGCGGCCTTTCAAAAATATACGGACAACGCCGTATCCAAGACCGTTAATTTTGCCCAGGACGCCACGCGGGAGCAGGTTGACGCGGTTTACCGCCTGGCCTATCGATCCGGTTGCAAGGGGGTGACCCTCTACCGGTACGGAAGCCGGGAACGACAGGTCCTCAGCATCGGAACCTCGCAAAAGGAGTCCGTTCAAGTCGCCCCGCGACCCAGGCCCGAACGGACCCACGGCATCACCCAGCGGATCACCACCGGGTGTGGAAAACTCTATGTCACCATCAACTCCGATGATAGCGGGATGTGCGAGGTCTTTGCCCAGATGGGGAAAACCGGCGGATGCGCCTCTTCCCAGATCGAGGCGGCGGGAAGGCTCATCTCTCTGGCGTTACGGTCCGGGGTCAAGGTGGACGCCATCGCTAAACAGCTCATCGGCATCCGTTGCCCGTCCCCGGCATGGCAAAACGGCAGGATCGTGCTCTCGTGTCCGGACGCCATCGCCCAGGTGCTCAAGGCCGTCACCCGCGCGGACATTGAGAGCTCCGAGAACATGCTCGGGGTATGCCCGGACTGCGGCGGCGTGATGACGCACCAGGAAGGGTGCATGGTCTGCCACTCCTGCGGCTTTTCCAAGTGCTCCTAGAAAACGATCTTGATGATCACGAACCCTCCCACCAGCAGAATGGTGAATACCACCGCCAGCGTATTGAAGTACCGGTCGATGAAGGATTTGATTTTCGGGCCGAAGAGATAAATAAGACCGGAGACTAAAAAGAATCGCGCCGACCGGGAAACCAGGGAAGCCAGAAAGAAAACGCCGAAGTGGATCCGAAAAGCCCCGGCCGAGATGGTGAAAAGCTTGTAGGGAATCGGTGTAAAGCCGGCGATCCCCACGGCCCAGGCATCGTAGCGCATGTAAAGATCCCGGATATACTCCCATTTTTCGGTAAAGCCGTAAACGGCAATGATCCGCTCGCCCACGGCGGCCATGAATTGCCAGCCGATCAAATATCCGAAACAGCCTCCCAACACCGATCCTGCCGAACAGATGACGGCATACCGAAAGGCTTTTGGGGGTGCTCCGATGGCCAACGCGATGAGGAGAACGTCGGGGGGGATGGGGAAAAAGGAGGACTCGGCAAAAGCCAGGAGAAAAAGAGCCCATGATCCTTGCGGTGTTTCGGCCCAGTGGAGGACCCAGTCATAGAGCTTCCGGAGCATTCATGCGTCCTTCCAACCGTATTCCCCCAGGAGTTTGACGAAGCGGCACCCTCCCAGACGGGTCGTTCGAATGCCGTTTTCATCCCGGACCAGTTTGACCAATTCCTGGGAAAAGCGGTCCCCCACCGGGATCACCAGCCGGCCCCCCGTTGCAAGCTGATTGACCAGAGTATTTGGAATCTCCGGTGCCCCCGCGGTGACGATGATGGCATCAAAGGGGCTTTCTTCTTTCCACCCTGAACTCCCATCCGAGTAACGGCTGACGATGTTGTGATAGTGCAGATCGTCGAAGAGACGACGTGCCCGGAGATATAAGGCGTGGATCCTTTCGATGGTGTAGACCCGGTAGGCGATCTCGGCGCAAACAGCCGCCTGGTAACCGGATCCGGTCCCGATTTCAAGGACCCGGTCTTCCTCATCCAATTGCAGGGCTTCGGTCATCTCCGCTACGATGTAAGGCTGGGAGATGGTTTGATCAAAACCGATAGGAAGTGGAAAATCACCATAAGCCTGATCCCTGAGCGCTTCGCTGACGAAAAGGTGTCGGGGCACCTTTCTCATGGCCGAAAGGACGGCCGGATCGGAAACGCCCCGGGCCTCGATCTGCTTTTTGACCATCTCTTCGCGCAGTCGCTCGTATTTCAGGGGATCGCTTTTCATTAAGGAATCTGCTACCAGAACCCCTTTTGCGGGTCAAGACGATTCGATTCCGGAGCATTTATGAAAAGAGATATCGCTTCAGGTCTGTCCGAGCCTGCCCGGTCGCGGACCCCGGGCTTGATTTTTTATACCGGAAAAGAGATAGTCGACACCATGAAACAATCGGCCCACCATGTGGAGAGGACATGAAAAGAACCCGGCACCTTTTATTGTCATTGGTATTCGGTGCTTTTATCATCGTCATGGGGACGTGCGCCTACATGTTCATGGAGGGCTGGGATTTTATGGATTCCCTCTTCATGACCGTGACAACGCTTTCCACCGTGGGTTACGGAGAGGTCCGAAAGCTCACGAATTCCGGCAGGGCCATCAGCATGGTGCTGATCTTTTTTGGGGTGGGATACTTCTTCTATGTGGCGGGCGCGGTGATTCAGTTCATGATGGAGGGTCAGATCCGCAATATTTTAGGGAGGCGACGCTTGGAAAAGAAGATCGAACGGCTTAAAAACCATTACATCGTCTGCGGGTACGGCAGGATCGGACGGATCCTTGTCAGGAATGTCCGTCGAAGGCCGCTGGACGTGGTGGTCATTGAAAAGGACAAAAATCTCTTACCGGTTTTGGAGCAGGACAGCATCCTTTACATCAGCGGGGACGCCTCCGAGGAGGCCAACCTCATCAAGGCCGGAATCGGAAATGCAAAGGGGCTGGTGGCGGTGTTAAGCTCCGATGCGGACAACGTCTTTTTAGTCCTCACGGCACGACAGCTGAACCCGGGTCTTTTCATCCTGGCCCGGGCGACGGCGGATGCATCCAAGGCGAAGCTGAAAGCCGCCGGAGCCGATATCGTCGAATCGCCTTACGACATCGGAGCCGTCACCATGGCCCATCGTGTCGTTCGTCCCACCGTGAGCGGTTTCCTGGATCTGGCCCTGGCGTACAAGGGCACGGACATCCAGATGGAAGAGATCCCGGTAAGTCCCGACTCCGAGCTCGTCAATGTCATGCTGAAGGATTCCGGTATCCGGCAAAAATACGATCTCATCATCATCGCCGTGAAAGACGCTTCCGGGGACATGCGATTCAATCCCTCCTTTGAAACGATTCTCCGGACCGGAGACACGGTCATCGCTATAGGTGGGGAGAAGAATCTCAAGCTTCTGGAAAAGGCGTTGAGCCCTTCGTGATGAAGGGAGTCATCAGTACTGTTTAGCAATCGAGAAGGGCATCAGATCTTGTAGATGATCCGTTTTTCCGTGATGAGGATATCCACAAAGCGGTCGTGGGGCTCCATAGGCACCTGGGGGACCAACTGGGTTTCCAGGGTCAGCGCGACCTTTCTCGTGGTGATGGGCAATTTGGGGATGAGCTGGTCGTAATACCCTTCCCCGGTCCCGATCCGTCCGCCCTTTTCGTCGAAGGCGATACCGGGAATGATGGCGATATCGATGAAGTCTATGGGAACGACCTTGCACACGGCTGGGTCCGGTTCCAAAACCCCCCTCGGGCCGGGTCTGAGGGCGTTTTCCAAATGATCGACCTTCAGCAAGTCCATCCCTTTTTTCTCCGGCTTGAAGGCCGGCAGCACTACAACTTTTTGAATTGAGTAGCACTTTTTAATTATCTGTGCCGTAGGGACTTCCGGGTCTTTTTCCATATAAAGGAGTATGACCTTGGACTCCAGGAAGTTGGCAAAAGAAAAGAGCCGGTCTTGGATCTCCTGGGTCTTGAGGTGTCGTTCTTTTTCCGAGAGAGCACCCACTCGTTTCAGGATGTCTTCCCGGATCGATCGCTTTTTCTCGATGATCTCATCCATCGACATACTCCCGGTGTCTATCAGGATCTGTCAGGTAAATTTTCATACGCCCGCCAGTCGATATCCCTAAAAACATTTGTTTATACCGATTTTTGGATATAATGTCAACGTATAATAATCATTGACGAAATAGCATGTTCGTGGTACGGAATCACCGTTGTTTTGAAAAATCATCTCCTGACACGGGCGAGGGTATCGTATGAACGTTTTACCCGGGCCGCCGGGGGCATTCCATCGGTTAACCGGTCGATATTTTTACTTTATTGCGACAAAATAGGCATTGCCATGCTGGAAATCAAGTTCGTCAGGCAAAATTTATCCATGGTGCAAGAGTCTCTGTCGCTGAGAAGGCAGCAAGCAAGCCTGGATGCCTTCATGACCCATGAAGAAGAGCGACGGCTGACTCTCACGCAGATCGAGACGTTGAGACACCGTCGCAACAAGGTATCGGAAACCATTGCCGCCATGAAAAAAAGCGGCCAGGAGCCATTGGAGCTGGTGGAGGAGATGCGGGGGGTTTCCGCAAAGATCAAGGAGCTGGAAAAAGCTCTTTCCGAGAATGAAGAGACACTTTTCGGGATCCTTCTGAGTATCCCGAACATACCGCATCCTTCCGTTCCGGCAGGAAAAGACAGCAACGACAACCCGGTCCGAAAAGAGGTCGGAGAAGTCCCCCGGTTTCCTTTCCAGCCTAAGGCCCATTGGGATCTTGGAGAGAGCCTCGGTATTCTCGATTTCGAAAGGGCGGCCCGGATCACCGGGTCCCGCTTTCCGCTTTATTTCGGCGCCGGCGCACGTCTGGAGCGGGCCCTCATCAACTTCATGCTGGACATTCACACCCAAGAAAGCGGGTATCGGGAGGTCCTTCCTCCTTTCATTGTCAACCGCAGGTCCATGACTCACACCGGTCAGCTCCCCAAGTTCGAGGAAGATCTTTTCGCGCTCAAAGGATGGGATTATTTCCTGGTTCCCACCGCCGAAGTGCCGGTGACCAATATCCACCAGGGAGAGGTCCTGGAGGAGGAGGCTTTACCCATCCGTTACACGGCCTACACGCCCTGCTTCCGGAGTGAGGCCGGGTCCTACGGGAAGGATACCCGGGGGCTGATCCGCCAGCACCAGTTCAATAAGGTGGAACTGGTCTGGTTTTCCGCCCCGGAGACTTCTTATGAGGCGCTGGAGACCCTCCTGGCGGATGCGGAGAAGATTCTTAAGCGGCTCGAACTTCCCTACCGGGTGGTCACCCTGTGTACCGGCGACTTGGGGTTTTCCGCGGCCAAGACCTACGATATCGAAGTGTGGATGCCGACCCAGGGGGTCTATCGGGAGATCTCCTCCTGCAGCAACTTTGAGGATTTTCAGGCCCGGAGAGCCGACATCCGATTCAAAAGAAAAGGGAAAAAGGGAACCGAACTCGTCCACACCCTCAACGGATCCGGGCTGGCGGTCGGAAGGACGGTAGCCGCCATCTTGGAAAACAACCAGCAGGCCGACGGATCCGTCATCATCCCGGAGGCCCTCAGGCCCTACATGGGCGGCTTGGAGGCGATTCGGCCATGAAACTGACCGACTTTCCTAAGGATGTTCAGCCCTATCTGATTCCTGAACCCGGGGGAAAGTTGACCTATCGATGCCTGGGATGCCGGGGGGAATTTCCCATCGAAACGCTCCTTTATACCTGCCCGGATTGCGGACAGGTCCTGATGATCGAAGACCAGGATTTTGATCGGATCAAAAAGACCCCTGCCCCCCTGTGGCGGCGTATCCTGGACTTCCGGAGCGCCTTGAAAATCCCGGCCCTTGCCGGCATCTATCGATATCATGAATTTGTCGGGCCGGTGCTTCCCCTGGATGCGGTGGTCTATCTGGGAGAAGGGCACACGCCGGTGATCGCTGCAAACGAGATCCTTCAACAACGGGTGGGAATCCCTTTTTATTTCAAAAACGACGGCCAGAACCCCAGCGCCTCCTTCAAGGACCGGGGGATGGCCAGCGCACTGAGCTACATCAACTACTTGATCCAAAAAGGGCACGCCGAAAACGTCCTGGCCGTGTGTGCATCCACCGGCGACACCTCAGCCTCCGCCGCGCTCTATGCCGCCTATCTCAGGCCACATGTCCGATCCGCGGTGATTCTTCCGCATCAAAAAGTCACTCCCCAGCAGCTCTCCCAGCCCCTTGGGAGCGGGGCGGCGGTCTTCGAGATCCCGGGTGTCTTCGACGACTGCATGAAAATCGTGGAGCACCTCTCCAGCCGGTATCCCGTGGCTTTACTCAACTCCAAAAACGCGTGGCGGATCCTGGGTCAGGAGTCTTATTCTTTCGAAATCGCCCAGGTCTTCGATTATGACGTGGCGGACCGGGTGGTGGTGGTCCCCATCGGAAATGCGGGAAACATCACGGCCGTCCTTTCCGGCTTCCTGAAATTCTACGAAGCCGGGATCATCAAGGCGCTCCCCAAGGTCATCGGGGTCCAATCCGAACACGCCGATCCGGTTTATCGGTACTACCTGGAGCCGGACCCTAAGAAGCGCCGGTTTATCCCCGTAGCCGTTCGGCCCAGCGTGGCTCAGGCCGCCATGATCGGGAACCCGGTTTCCATGCCCAGGGTCATCCACCTGGTGGACCGATTCAACGAATCCGCCGGCAGGCAGCGGGTCTTTTTCATCGAGGTGACCGAACAGGAAATCATGGACTGCCAGCTTGAGGCCAACCGAAACGGCCACATCGCATGCACCCATGGAGGGGAATCCCTGGCCGGCCTCATCCGGGCCGTCGGTGCCGGGATCGTTTCAAAAGGCGAGATCGCCGTCCTCGACTCCACGGCGCATGCCATCAAATTTTCGGGGTTCCAGGATCAGTATTTTTCCCGCACGCTGGCGGCGGAATTCAATGTGCAGACCAACCCCGAACTGGTCAACGCGCCGGTGTTGATTCGGCCCAAAGGGATCAAGGTCCCGGAAGCCGGCAAACCCCTGAACGGCAAGGATCTCGAAACATTTGTAGAAACTGTGTCAAATGCCATTGCAAAGGGTTTGAACCTGAAAAAGACCTCAACACCGTGAGAGCTTCCTGTTTCTGATGTCCTGACAGTTGTTAAAAAGTCGCGATTCAGGTCGCCGCACTGCCGTTGAAAGGGGGATGGGTTTGAAGAAAACGAATCAAGCGGTCAAGGGTCCAAGGATTCAAGTCAACGCAAATCACAAAGCGGTAAGGTCAGATTTGATGAAATCGTAAAAACTCAAAATTGGGATGGCAAAGTAAAAAGCTTCAGATGCAAGGCGCTCAAATCCTGAGGAAAGAGGCGTACATATGGGTACGCCGCAATGACGAAGGATGCAGTGCAACGCAGCAGATGGACTTTTTATGAAGCCATCAGATTTCACATACGACCATAACCATCAAGAGACCAGATAATGGGGAAACCAAGATGAAAAAACTGCCGGCAATCACTTGGGTTCTTGTTTTTTGCCTTGGAGTCGTTTCCTGCGCGGGAAATCGGGAAGCCCGTAATAGACAGTCCGCGGCCACCCGCAACCTCGGGGAATCCTACATGATGCAGGGAAAGCACACATCCGCCCTTAACGAGTTCATCAAGGCCGAAGCGCTTAATCCCGAAGACCCCTATCTCCAGTATGACATGGGGCTTGTTTACATGGCCAAGGAAAAGCTCGATCTTGCAGAAGCGCACTTCAAGAAGGCCATCGCCCTTAAAACCGGATATTCGGCGGCTAAAAACAGTCTCGGGGTGATCCACCTGATGCGCCAGGAGTGGGACGCCGCCATCGTCGTGTTCAAGGAGACCGTCGAGGACGATCTGTATGCCACGCCCCAGATCCCTCTGTCCAATCTGGGATTTGCCTATTACAATAAAAAAGACTTCACCGAAGCCGGAAAGTATTACCTGGAAGCACTGAAAAAGGACCCGGAATACGTCACTGCCTGGAGGGGGTTGGGCTTGACCTACCGTGCTGCCGGCCAAAATAGCAATGCGGTTAAGGCTCTTGAAAGAGCGGTAAAACTCGCTCCTGATGCTGCGGAGCTGCATCTGGAGCTTGCCGACACCTATAAGGCCCTGGGGGATGTTAAAAAGGCGAAAGAAGGGTATGCCAAGGTCATCGCACTGGACCCGCAAGGTAAAAGTGGCCAGGCAGCCAAAAAAGCGGCCTCGGGCCTGAAATAAAAGGAAGAAGCCTGTTTGAACAAAAGTGGAGGGCGCGTCAAAAGCCGTTTTGCTTGCTCGGCGACCCTTTTCGGGAGATGCTCAGGGCTTCGCTGAATCTCAAGAACTCGCCCCGCCTCTCTTTATCCGAAAAGGCTCGAATCTCGCTCGCAAAAGACTTTTACAACTGCATTGAATCTTTAAAACAAAAGCGCCGGCAGATCCCGATGTTTTTAGGATCTGCCGGCGCTCTGTCTTTTTAGGCGGACCCCTTTTTATGAGCCCCCTGCCATTCCCGACGACATTAGGGTGGGTACTTGAATTGAGATTTGTGCCGAGGCGTTCCCCGAAGATGCCCGAATGCGGTAAACCCCGGGGTCGCATTGGGCGGTCCAATCCACGGTCGGCTTCACCGGACGCGTCTGGTCTGGGCAGAAATACTCAATTCGCCGTTGGAGAATTCGCCCGACCGGGCCGAGAATAGGACTTGCGTCCCGGGGATCACCGGATCGCCGTTGTAGTCGGTGACCGTGGCGGTGATGGTTGAAATCTGCTCCTTCAGCGACGCTGGCTGGTGCTGTCAAAACGAGCGACACCCCAGTTCCGCCGACGTACACCGTGACCTGGGCGGTGACTCCGTTGGAGGTACAGGTGATGTTGGCCGGGCCCGACTCGGTGCCATCCGGGGCGGTGAGGTAGGCGATGATGGTTCCGCTTACATCCCGGGTGACATCGGTAAAAACGGTGCTCCCGTTCTGGAAGATCCCCCTGTCGGTTCTGAAGGTGGCCGAAGTCCCGATGTTCACCGGGTCCTCGTTTCCGTCAGTCAGCGTGGCCGTGATGGTAGAAGGCGTGCCGTCGGCCGGGATCTCGGTGGGATCGGCTGTTAGTTCAATGCGGGCCGTTTCCCCCGGTGGGCCGGAGAGGGTAATATCCACGTTTATGGACCGGGTGACGTCGTTGGACTGGCACGTCACGTTGGCGGCTCCCGGTGTGGTCCGGAGCGGGGCCATGAGATATACCCTGACGGTTCCGGTGGTATCGGTGGTCCCCACCGTGAGGTAGGACAGGCCTGTGGTGAACAGGCCCCTGGAGGTGGTGAAATGCATTGAAGTCCCGATGGGGACGGGTTCGCCGTCATATCCCAAAATCGTGGCCGTGATTTCGGCCGTGGTGTTGCCGTCGGCGGGGATGCTGCTTCGACTCGTCGTCAGCGTGATCTGTGAAGACATGGAGTCTGAACTGCAGCCGGTCAGGGCCGGCACCGCCAGGGCCGCCAAAAGGATACAAAGCCCGAATCGAAGGGATATTTGTTTCATGGCGCCAAACCTTCCTTTTAAATTGCGATTCGCATCCATGTGATGTTCCATATTACCTACTGAAGGGTGCTCCGGGTCTGGAGCACGCCCGGTTCCAGGCGGACGATTTTGGGGGTGATGAAGACGATCAGCTCCGTCATTTCCTTGCTATCCGTCTGCTGCTTGAAGAGCCAACCCAGGAAAGGGATGTCGGACAGCCAGGGGAACCCGCGCTTGGCCTTGTCTTCCCGATCCCGGATGATCCCGCCGATTACGATGGTATCGCCGTCATTGACCATGAGCTGGGTTTCGGCCTTGTGGGTGGAAAGTGCCGGGACATCCCCGGTCGGCGTTGACACCAGTTCGGAGATGTCTTCTTTTTTGAGCTTGATGATCGTCGAAATGCGATTGTCGTTGGTGATCTGAGGCGTGACCTTGAGTTCCAGGTCGATCTTCTTGAACTTGATGGTTGCAAGACCCGTCTCGTCCCGCTCCAGGTAAGGGAATTCGAATCCCTGGGAAATGAGGGCCTCCACATTGTTGGCCGTGGCGACTTTTGGTGCGGAAACGATCTTGACGTTGCGATTCGCCTCTTCCAGGCTCAATTGAAGATCAAGGTTCAGCGGGCTTCCCAGGAATTTGTCGAATGAGAAGCCGAAATTGTTGGTGCCGGGGCCCGGATAATTGAACCCGAAATCGTAATCGTACTGCCCGCCGAGAAACTTTTTGAAGATGGGGCCGCCCGATAACGTCCAGTTGATCCCGATGCTTCGGGTGAAATCAAGCCCGGCTTCCACGATCCTTGCCTCGATCATGACCTGAGGGTGTAACCCTGTCGATCTTCCGGACGATCTCCTTGGCCCGATCGATGCGGTCCGCCACGTCGGTGATAATGATCTGGTTGGTGCGGGAATTGACGGTGATCTTTCCCCGTTTCGTGAGGATGGGTTCGATGAGGGGCTTGGCGTCTGTTTCGGCGCTGGCGTAATTGACCAGGATGTATTCGGTGGTCAGGGGCCGGGTGTCCTCTTTTTCCTCGAACTTTTTCTGTTCCGCGATCATGGTATCGAGTTTGGCGATGCGGATAATCTCTCCTTCTTCGATCTTGCCGAGTTTATTCATCTTCAGCACCAGGTCCATGATCTGGTCCCAGGGAACCGGCTTATCGAAGGAAAGGGTCACCTTCCCGGTCACATCGTTGTCGATGGCGAAGTTTTTTCCGGAGACCTCCTTGAGAATGCGGAAGACGTTCTTGATGTCGGTTTCGTAAAAGTCCAGGGCGATCTTTTCACCCGTGTAACGCTTGGCTTCAGACTCCCCTGCCGTCTCTTTTTGCGCGGCCGCGGCCGTTTCTTCCATGACCTTTTTCCACTCCGGGAGTTCGGCCACGATCAACGGCTTGGGCGGGATCGTGGACGCTTCGAAATGGATCCGGATTTCATTTTCCGCTTCTTCCACCCGGTAGGGGACGGCCTCCCGCAGCTCTAAATTCACAATGCATCGGTCCTTCATCTCCGGGGTCTGGACCGGGATGATCCGGTTGACGGCGCTTTCAAAGCGCGTGGTGATCAGGGGCTGTTTACGAAAATCGGGAAGCTGGGTGTTGAGAAGCGTTAAAACCAGTGTATTCTTGGGTCCCTTTTTCAGGGTATGCTGGACTGCTCGTGAGGTCCCCACGACGACCGCGGATTTTCCGGCGGCTTCGCTTAAAAAGTCGATCCGGTTTACCCAGGCCGGTTCCCGGTCTTTGGCGGCGGAAACCTCGGCGGCCGCGACCGCCTTTTTGGCGACTGTGACCGTGTCACCCACCTGGATGCGCAATCCTTTTTCAACCGGTTCTGCCTTGTAGGCGTTCATGAAAGCCTTTTCCGCATCCAGAACCACCCGGACCTTGTCCGGATATCCGTAGTAGCGGACGCGTTTGATCCAGATTCCATCGACGGGAATCAGCATTTCCCGCTTGAACGGGCTTTTGACGGCGGGGATATCAAATACGATCCGGGTCGGATCTTCCACCGTGAAGGCCTTGAAGTCTTTAATGGGGCCGTCGGCGGCCACGTTGATCTGGATGCCGTTTTCGATGAGCTGGGTCGTCACGGATTCCACGTGGGTCGGCGCAGGCATTCCTGCAAAAGGATCTTTTGCTTTGACCGGTTCCGCCGCTTTAGGGGATGGATTCGAGGAAGCCAGGCTTTGTTTTTTACCCGGTTTCGGGAAGATGACCTTCAGGGTCTGGTTTTCTCTGAGGATATCGTAAGGGACATCTTGGGTTAAGGCGATTTCGATGCGCAGCGGAAGGTCGGCTTCCTGGGGAGTCGACACCGTGACTCTTTCCACCGGTTCGTTCTTAACCGGATATTCCGAATCCGCGTCTTTGAGCTGGGTCTTCGGGAAGTAGAGCACCACACCCAGGGGCGACGGTTGCTTCACCGAGGTAAAGGTCAGCAGTGAGTCGCCGACGATTTGGACCTCCAGCGTATCGACGCCCTCGGAAACGGAGATTTTCGTGATGACGGCCGAATTTTCCGGTGCCGGTACGGCTGAATCCGGCGCTGCGGATGTTTTCTGGGTGCCGGCACACCCGACCAATCCGAGAAAAAGCAACACCAGACAGGCACAGGTGATGACCGGTAATAACGACGATGGGCTTTTGGGATTCATTTCTTATTCTCCAGGGGGTTTCTGAAGAGTCATTTCTTTTTTTTGTAAGGTGACGTTTCCCATCATATCTTCGACTTCTTCTTCCACGATGATGCGATCTTTCAGGATCTGGATGATCCGGCCCGAGTTCATCCCGATGAGGGTTCCTTCTTTTGCGATGTATGCTTTTCCGGAGGCCTCACTGATGAGGGCCTTGCTCCCGCTGGGGGCCATGATCACGCCGGTGAGCTTGAGCTGGCTTAAGTCCACCCTCTCCAGGGGTGTGAGGGGCCCTTGGCGCGCTTTCTTTTTTGCGGTCTTTTCTGTGGGCTCCCGGCGGAACAAGGGTTCAAAGGGATCGATTTTCCCCTCCGGATTGTAGGAGATGCCTGAAGAAACGGTGGATTCCTGGATGGCCGTTCCAAGGGCGGCCAGGACGTCGGCGGGCTTCGGCGCAGGTTGGGTTCCGGGAGGTTCTTGGGAAGGCTGCACCGTTTCTTCTTTAGCCGGTGTCGGGGCCGGTGTCGGTGTCGGTATGGCTTTAGCCGCTTCCGCTGTTTCTTTGGTTTCGGTTTTGACTGGCTTTACTATTACTGCCGTCGAATCCGGTGCTTTTTCCTGAACCAGCTTTTTGGTGACGACCTGGGGCGTCTGAGGGGTGCTGGTTTTCGAGTCACACCCTGAGAATAAACCTGCCAGAAAGAGGATACCCACGGCAATCACCATTGGTGATAGAAATGGGTTGTATCGTCTTGGGCTTGATCGGTCTTTTAGGTTGCGCATCACTATTTTTTCTTGGGCTCCTCTTTTTTCGGAGGCGGCGCTTCCACGAAACGATAGGTGACTGCCGTACAGGAGGTTCGCAGAGGCAGCGGGCTGTTCTGGGCGTTCATCTTGATGTCTTGGATATTGACGATTCGGGAAAGCCTGGACACTTTGTCGAAAAACATGCCCACATTGTGATAATTTCCATCCACCTGCATCGATACGGGAATTTCCGCATAAAATTCTTTTCCCACCTCTGTCTGGGGCTGAAAGAGCAGAAACTCCAGTCCGCTGGCTTGCCCCGAGCGGGATACATTGGTAAGCAAAGATGGGATTTCCGTTTTTTCCGGAAGCGCCTGGAGGGCCTGCCGGAACTCTTTTTCAGCAATTTCCATCTTCTTGCGGTGGGAGTCGATTTCCGCGGCCTTTCGTTTGGATCGGGCCAGGTCCTGTTCCAGTTTCATGTGCTCCTTGGTCAGGTTGGTGATCTCTTTGTATTTCGGAAAGTAGGAAAAGTACGTGATTCCACCGCCCACAAGGACGAAAAGTCCTGCAGCGATCAGAATTTTTTGAACCTTCGTCAGCCGGGAAACCGAGCCGATAATCGGGGTGACGATCTTTTCCGAAATATCGAATTTTTTCATTTCTTCTTCTCTGTCGTGCCCGCTTTTTCTGTCGTGCCCGCCGCAGAGGGCAGATGGGGCTTGATTACAGACAATCTCGAATTTTTTTAGGTTGATGTTTTTCTCCCGGATCGTTTCCTGGCGGATGCTTTTCAGGTTTACGGCGGCAAACAATCGCGTGTTCTCCAGATTGGTCATGAAATCGGCCACGGTCTTGTTGTCGAGGGCGATGCCGTCGATGGTGACCGTATCGATTCCCGATTCGAGGCGAGTGAACCACATCCGCTTGGCGATGATGGCTCGGGTCATCATATCCAGAAGCTGAACGGCTTTGTGGCGTTGAAGTTGAAGGTTTTGAATGACCGTCGTTTTTTTCTGCAGGACATCGAGCTTTTTGGTGATTTCGTCGATCTCCTTGTTGATAGCGTCATATTTGACCAGCTCATTTTTTGTCGAGGTGATCTCGACTTTTTTTGTTTGGATTTTATCGTTTAAAAACTTTTGAAGATAAAACAGGGCAAACAGAAAAAAGATGAAGGACAGGGCGAAAATGGAAACCTGTCGCCGGACGTTTTCCTTCTTTCGCTTTTCTCGATAGGGAAGCAGGTTGATCCGAATCATTTGTCGTCCATTCTCCTGAGGGCCAGTCCCAAGCAGATGGCGGCCTGGGGGCCGATCCGGTTCAGGCTCTCCGTACCTCCCGGAATCGTTTCGGCGGACACATTGGCGAAAGGATTCAGGGTGTTCACTTGCGTTTGGGCCTCTTCGGCGATCAGTTTCTGGAACGACTTGACGTTGGCCCCTCCCCCGCTGAGCAAGATTTGTTGAATCTGATTTTCCGGGAATGAGGAGTAATAAAAATCGAGCGCTCTCCGGACTTCCCGGCTCCATTCGGACACCACCGAATGAACAATATCTTCCACCTCTTCGGCTGACCGGTTGTCGGGTGCTTTTCCGAACTTGAGCCTCTCGGACTCCTCGAAGGTGCAATTGAAAGCCGACATGATCTGGGTGTTGATCTGATCGCATCCGGAGGAGATGTCGCGGATGAACTCGGAGGTGGTGCCCCTGAGGATATTAAGGGATGTTTTGCTGGCCCCGATATCGATGAGGGCCACATTGGACCCGTCCTCGGATGGATAATTGGCTTCGTAACAATTCTGGAGGGCGAAGGCATCCACGTCGACCACGCAGGGGTTTAAACCGGCCAGGTCGATGAGGCTGACGTATTCGTCGATCATGTCCTTCCGGGCCGCCACCAGAAGAACGCTCATCTGGTTCGGATTGGTTTCATTTTCCCCTAAAATCTGAAAATCGAGGTTCACGTCGTTGATGTCGAAGGGGATGTATTGTTCCGCCTCGAAGGCGATGGTGTCCTGGAGTTGTTCTTCAGGCATGTTCTGGATGTTGATTTTCTTGACGATGACGGAATATCCGCCGATGGAAGTGGCGACGTTCTTGACCTTGAAATGGTTTTCGGAAAAGAGTTTCTGAATGGCCCCGACCACCGTCTCGTGATCCCGGATGGTCCCTTCTTCAATGGCACCCGGGGCGATTTGTATCATACCGAACTTCTTTAAGCTGAGGCTTCCTTTGAGCTGGATCACCTCGGCGGCTTTGATAGTCCGGGATCCGATATCCAGGCCGATGAGGTGGGTCTTTTTGCTCAGCATCATGGCGTCACCCTATTCCTCGAATATCTTGCATTTTTCGGATAGATCCAGACCCAAGGCCAGGATGATCTTGCGCTTGGTTTCCATACGGCAGGACAATCCTCTCTCGATTCTCGACAGGGTGATGGGAGATATTTTGGCCATTCTCGCCAATTCGGCTTTGCTGAGCAAAAGCGATTCGCGGAATTTTTTAAGCGCGTTTTTTTTCACTTTAACCCTGGTTGTTTTAAGAATCAATAAGAATTGTAAAGAGCGGTTCCCAAAATCGTTAAGGCGAACTCAATCATTAAAAAACATCAAAGTCAAGATAAATTTTCGATAATTAGCATTAATTATATTTAGTTACAGGATCTTGTAGCCCATTTAACCCCAATATACCATATCTTGATGGTATCTATCCTATTTTTTGATATTTGTATGCGAAAAAATGCCCGCAAAGACCGGAATTTATTTTCCGGCGATCCAAAGCCACGATGCATCATGGCGCAAAGCGCCTGATGGGCAGGGTGTACCACCTTGACTTTGGTGGGTGTATTCCCTATAACCGAGCCAATTCATTTTCAGATGGTTGATTTGAAAATCGACATGGTGAAATTCTTCGAATATGCAGGCCGGCCGTTTCTCGGAATCCTGGAGGAGTTCGGTCGGACCGTGCTTCTCTTTTTTTCAGCAGGGGCCTGGGCCTTTAGACCCCCATTTCGACTGCGTGTCATTTTCAAACAGATGGAAACGGTGGGGGTAAATTCCCTCACCGTGGTTTTGATCACGGCCATTTCCTCCGGGATGGTTCTGGCGCTTCAGTCCTATTATGGTTTCAGGATGTTCGGCGGCGAAGGACTCGTGGGAGCCACGGTGGCCTTGTCCCTGACCCGGGAGATCGGGCCGGTCTTCACCGCCCTCATGGTCACCGGCAGGGCAGGTTCAGCCATGGCCGCCGAGATCGGTACCATGAGGGTTAAGGAGCAGATCGATGCCCTTTACGCCATGTCCGTCAACCCGGTGCAGTTTCTCGTCATGCCCCGTATCCTGGCCGGCATCCTGATGCTCCCGGTTTTGACCATCGTGGCGGACTTCATCGGCATCGTGGGCGGATATTTCGTCGGAGTCCGGTTGCTGGATATCAACTCCGGGATTTTTATGGCCCGGATATACGAAATGGTGAAACTGGGTGACATCTTCAACGGCCTCATCAAATCCGCCTGTTTCGGATTGATCCTGTCGGTGGTGAGCTGTTACAAAGGGTTCTATACTACGGGAGGAGCCGAGGGAGTGGGCCGGTCCGCGACCCAGGCCGTGGTGGTTTCCACGGTTTCCATATTCATCAGTGATTTTTTCTTGACCGCGGTGATGTTCTGATGATTCGCCTTTCCGGTGTTACCAAGAGCTTCGGAAGACAAAGAGTCTTGGACGGCTTGGAGCTGGAAATCCCTGCTGAAAAAATTACCGTCATACTAGGGCAGAGCGGCTCGGGAAAGAGCGTGATCCTCAAGCATATCATCGGCCTCATGAAGCCGGATTACGGAGAGATTTACATCAATGGCACGGACATCACCAAGCTCAACGACCGGGAACTCAACGAGGTCCGGAAGCAGTTCGGGATGCTTTTCCAGGATGCAGCCCTCTTCGATTCCATGACTGTGGGAGAGAATGTGGCCTTCCCCCTGAGGGAGCATACACGCCTGCCGAAAAAGGAGGTCCGGCGCATCGTGGAAGAGAAACTGGAGCAGGTTGGGCTCAAGGGTGCGACTGAAAAGATGCCTTCCGAGCTTTCCGGGGGAATGCGCAAGCGTGCGGGATTGGCCAGGGCCATCGCCCTGGATCCCAAGATCATCCTGTTTGATGAGCCCATCACCGGCCTGGATCCCATCATGAGCGATGCCATCGACAACCTCATTATCCATACCCAAAAACATACACGGGCCACCTGCGTGGTGATTACCCACAACATCGCCTCCACATTTAAGATTGCCCACAACATCGCCATGCTATATGAAGGAAAAATAATCGAGTTCGGTGAACCGGATCGGATCCGGAATTCGCCGCACGCCTTCGTGCAACGTTTCATCAGGGGAGAAGCATCTGAAAAAGACGGCATCTATTAGCCGCCGGATATCAAGCCAACAATTCCTAACGGCAGATACAATATGTCCAAATTGACAGTTGAGGCAAAGGTCGGTTTTTTCGTGGTCCTCGGGATTTTTATCCTGGGGTATATGGCCATGAAGGTGGGAAAACTCAGCTTCACCCGGGAAAAAGGATACGACATCGAGGTCTTTTTCGACTCGGTCTCGGGCCTGTCTCCGGATGTACCGGTGGAGATCGCCGGCGTTGAAGTGGGCCGGGTGCGCGATATTTCCCTTAAGGACGGGAAGGCCCGAGTGACTTTAAGGATCAAACCGGATGTCCAGATTAAAAAGGATGCCAAGGCCGTGATCCGGACCCGGGGGATTTTAGGCGACAAATTCATCGCGCTAGATGCGGGATCCGAGACGGCCCCGGATATCCGGCCGGGGGAACGTTTGTTACGTACGGAACCGGCCATGGATCTCGATTCGCTCATGGGGACCCTTCAGGATGTGGCCACCGACATCAAGAAACTGACCGGTTCGTTGGCCCAGGTCCTGGGAGGGGCCGAAGGGGAGGCCACCCTCAAGGAAATTTTCGGGGATTTCAAGGAGATGATCAGTACTCTGAACAGCACCGTTCAGGAAAATCGGGACAACATCGATCTCATCATCGCCAATCTCTCCGATTTTTCGAAGACTTTAAAAGCATTGGGGGGTGTGAATACCGACGATGTTAAAAAGATCGTGGGGAACTTAAGCCAGGCCTCCGATCGGCTCGGGACCCTCATGGACGGAATGAACCGGATCGTTACCCGTATCAACGAGGGCAAAGGAAGCATCGGGAGGCTTCTCGGTGAAGAGGAAGCGGTGGACCATCTCAACGCAGCCCTGGCCTCCTTGCGCGAGATCTCCGAGAAGATCAACCAAGGGAAAGGGACCCTCGGCAGGCTCATCAACGAAGATGATACCATCTCAAGACTCGACGAGACCCTGGCTTCCGTGCAGGCGATTTCGGACAAGATCAACCGGGGCGAGGGATCCATCGGCAAGCTTATCAACGATGAAGAGACCGTGGATAAGATCAACACGGCGCTGACCGGAATCAACGATTATCTTCTGAAGCAGGAGACCTTCAGAACCTACCTCGACTACCGGGCCGAATACCTTTTTGATCAAGAATGGGCGAAATCGTATTTTACCCTCCGCATTCAGCCCAAGGAGGATAAGTACTACCTGGTTCAAGTCGTGGATGATCCGGCGGGAAAGAAAAAAGTGACCCGCATCACCCGCGAGGTGGACGGTCGGATTGTCGAAGAGGAGCGGACCGAGCTGGAAGACGAGTTGAAATTCTCCGCCCAGATCGCCAAACGGTATTACAACTTGGGATTGCGGGGCGGTTTCTTTGAATCGACGGGGGGTGTCGGGATCGATTATTATCTTTTCAATGACCGCCTCACCCTTTCCCTGGAAGCCTTCGACTTTGACTGGGAGGATAACCCCCACTTGAAATTCACCGCCAATTTCTCGCCCATCAGTCACATCTACATCACCGCTGGTTATGATGATTTCATCAACGATAATGGGGAGGAATCTTTTTTCCTGGGGGCCGGGATACACTTTGCCGATGAGGACATAAAAACCCTTATCACCAAGATTCCCATCCCCACCAATTGATTTCCCGGTAGATGCAGCTCGTTTTCCGTTTGTGTCATCCGGACGGATCGGTCGCCGGGAGATGGCAAGAGTGCAGTCCATTCCGGAGAGGGTGAACCCGTTTCAGTATCCGCCGCCTATGCATCGCATCGAGAATGTAATGGTGTTCGTAGTATATGAAAAGAAATCTTGAAAAACAGGAAAAAGTTAAGCCTTTCCGACTCGTCAAGTATTTCACGTTCACCAGCCTGATTGTCATCTTCATCGGGACCGTGGCGCTGTCTTTTGCCAATATCCAGTGGGCCAGGCAGATGCAGCTTAAAAAGAGTGAAGCCTATGCCCTGAGCATCATCGATAACCTCAACCGCCAGATCTTTGCGCAGTTTATCCTTCCCGCCGTGGGGAAATATGGCAAGATTCAGCTGAGGGATGAGGAGCAGTTCGAGTGGATGGACAACCTGGTACGGAGTACCCTCCACAGCTTCAAGGTGGATATGATTCATATATACGGTATGAATAACATCATCTCCTACAGCTTCGACCGGCGCATGGTCGGAAAGGAAAATGTCGGCGGGACTACCTACGAGGATGCCCGGAAAGGGAAAGTGACCTCCAAGCTGTCCCACAGGGGCAGCTTCATCGAGATATTCGCCGGATTTCCGAAGGAAAGCAAGCTCACCACGGTTTCGCCGTTAAGGGCGCAGATGCCTGTTTCCAGGATATCGGGACCCATCATGGGCGTGGCCGAAATCGTACAGGATATCTCAGAGGACTATCACACCATTTTGCGGTTTCAGGTCCGGGTCATAACGACGTCGGCTGTCGTCATGGGAGTTTTGTTCCTGGTGCTCCTTTTCATCGTCAAAAGAGGAGAGGGAATCATCGAAGGACGAGCCCAGGAACGGATCCGGCTTAAAGAGCAGCTCAGCCGGGCCGAACACCTGTCTTCCCTGGGAGAGATGGTAGCTGCGGTATCCCACGAAATCCGCAACCCATTAGGTATCATAAAAAGCTCAGCCGAGCTTTTGAAAAAGAAACAGCCGGCTTCCGGAAACATGACCGCTTTACCCGACATCATCGTGGAAGAAGCCACGCGGCTGAATACCATCATCACCGATTTTCTCAAATTTGCCAAACCCAAAGTCCCTAATTTGTCTTTATTCCGGGTGGAAGAGGTGATCGAAAAGACCGTACAGCTTTTATCCCTCCAACTGGAACAGCAGAAATGCCTGGTTGAAACCGTCTTTGCGGAGAACCTCCCGGAGATTCTGGCGGATGCCGCCATGCTCCATCAGGCCTTTTTGAACCTTATGATCAATGCTATCCAGGCCATGCCGCAAGGGGGGACGATTCGGGTGACGGTCTCCTCGAAAGAAAAACGGGTGATCGTCGTCATCGAGGATGAGGGGCAGGGGATTGCCCCGGAGTTTTTAACAAAGGTGTGGTCTCCGTTTTTCACCACAAAGGAGAAGGGGACAGGCCTGGGACTTGGCGTCGTGAAAACGATCATCGAGTCCCACGAGGGAACGGTCCAAATCGAAAACAGATCCGCCGGCGGTGCCATAGTGACGATGATATTGCCGGTGAGACCGGGGGATGCTTTATGGAAACCATCCTGATCGTCGACGACGAAAAAAATTACCCGCCGGTACTCGGCGCCATACTGGAAGAAGAGGGATATGAAACCCTGGCCGCCAACAGCGGCCCGGAGGCCCTGGAAGTTCTCAGGAACTCGGATGTGGACCTGGTGTTAACCGACATGAAGATGCCCGGCATGGGCGGCATCGAGCTCATGGAGCGGATCCAGGCCCTCGATCCCGAGTTGCCGGTGATCATGATGACCGCCTACGGAACCGTGGAAAAGGCGGTGGAAGCCATGGAGAAAGGGGCCTTCAGTTATATCCTGAAACCCTTCGACAACGATCGCATGATCCTTTATGCGAAAAAAGCATGTGCATTATATCGGGTCATCAAGGAAAACCGGCGGCTCAAAAGTGATATGGCCCACCGGTACGGCTTCGGAAATCTTATCGGGAAAAGCAAGGCCATAAGACGGGTCTTCGAGATGATCGAAAAAGTGGCGACGACGGCCGCTACGGTCCTCATCGAGGGGGAAAGCGGAACCGGAAAGGAGCTTGTGGCACGGTCGATTCATTTCAACAGTCCCCGACGGGAGGAGCCTTTCATCGCCGTGAATTGCAGCGCCTTGGCTGAATCCCTCCTGGAGAGTGAGCTGTTCGGCCATGAGAGGGGTGCTTTCACGGGGGCCGTGTCAATGAAGAAGGGAAGATTCGAGTTGGCGGACAAGGGAACGCTTTTTTTAGACGAGATCGGAGAATTGTCGGCGAACCTTCAAGTCAAACTGCTGCGAGTGCTTCAGGAGAAGTGCTTCGAGCGAGTAGGGGGAACGAAACCGATTCCGGTTGATATCCGTCTTGTCGTGGCCACCAACAAACGCCTGAAAGAAGAGACGGCTTCCGGACGTTTCCGGGAGGATTTGTTTTTCCGCCTCAATGTCATCGCCATCGTCATCCCTCCCTTGAGAGAGCGCCGGGAAGACATCCCCCTGTTTATGGATCACTTCGTTCAGAAGTACGCCTCGGAACGTAAGACCGGGACGCCTATTACAGGGATAGACCCGGAAGTGGGACGGCTGTTTTACGATTACGCGTGGCCGGGAAACGTCCGAGAACTCGAAAATGTTATTGAGCGAGCCGTGATCCTTTGCCCGTCGAACACGATCCGCGCAGCCGACCTTCCTACAGAAATCCGAAACGGAGCCGACCAAGCGGATTTTTTTGATGCCATCCCGGAAAAGGCTAAGTTGGAAGAAACATTGGATCTGATCGAATGCAAGATGCTTGAGAGGGCATTGCGGCGCTGCCACAACGTGCAATCCGACGCCGCCGATCTCTTAGGAATCGGCAAGAGCGTCATGAGTAAAAAAGTCAAAAAGCATGGATTATAAAATAAAAAAGGGAATGGTATGAAAAGCACAGTTTTTTTCATCGATCTAAGGGCTACCTTTAAAGAAAATTTTGTCTCTAAACTGACCCGCCTGGTGGAAACCGCCGGTATCTCGAAGCTTGTTCATGCACGGGATCTCGTGGCCGTCAAGATCCATTTCGGGGAACAGGGGAATACGGCCTTTATTCGACCGGTCTTTGTGCGCCGCATCGTCGATGCGGTGAAAAAACACAAGGGTCGGCCGTTTTTAACCGACGCCAATACTCTCTATGCCGGGACCCGCAGTGATGCACCGGGACATCTGATCACCGCCATTGAAAATGGATTTGATTTCTCCGTCGTAAATGCGCCGCTAATCATCGCCGACGGGCTCAAGGGGAAAAGCGAAAGAGCGGTGGCCATTAATAAGAAACGGTTCAAGGAGGTCTTTGTCGCCGCCGAGATCGATCAAGCCGACGCCCTCATCTCCCTGGCGCATTTTAAGGGGCATGAGCTTTCCGGCTTCGGCGGGACCATCAAGAACGTAGGGATGGGGTGCGCCTCGCGCAGGGGCAAGATGGCTCAGCATTCGACGCTTTCACCCAAAGTAGCAAGAAAAAAATGTTCCGGATGCGGGGAATGCACCGCCCATTGTGCCCAATCAGCCATTTCCCTGGTTGAAGGAAAGGCGGTCATCTCAGCAGAAGCCTGTATCGGGTGCGGGGAATGCATCCTCATCTGCCCTGCAGGCGCCATCCAGATCCAATGGAACCAGTCGATTCCCGTTTTTTTGGAAAACTTGGCGGAATACGCCCTGGGGGTCCTGAAAAAAAAACAGGGGAAAGCCCTTTTTCTCAACTTCATCACCAACGTTTCCCCTGCCTGCGACTGTTATCCGGTCAACGACGCGCCCATCGTACGGGATATCGGCGTAGTTGCCTCCCGGGATCCGGTGGCCATCGATCAGGCTTCCGTGGACTTGGTCAACCAGGAGCCGGCGCTTCCGGGCTCCTGCCTTTCAACCCACACAGGGGCAGGAGAAGACAAGTTCAAGGGGATATATCCGAACGTGGACTGGGAGATTCAGCTGGACTATGCCCAAAAGATCGGCCTGGGAAGCCGCCAATATCACCTGAAGCGGATCTAGGACATAATCAAACACCAGACGAAATCCAAAGGTTCCGGAAGCGTAACATTTTTCCCCCAGATCACCGCCGTCCCCTGATAAAATTCGATTGACAGCGCATCCACTCTTTGGATAACTGAAAATGTATATATCTTGATACCGGAAGATTCCCATATCTTGGGTGCAGATCACAGCGAAACACAATCCCATTATTCGGCAGGTCTCAGACCGGAAATGTCAATATCCATTAGAGGAGAAAAGCTTATGTCGGCATTACAACGAAGAACGGCATTGATTGTGATCTGGCTGCTACTCATCATTACTCTGCTCGCCTTTAAGTCTGAAGATTCTAATTCTAAGTCCAATCCATTTCATAACGAGGGCAAGGGATCATTCGATAGTACGGGCGGCGATTTGAGCGGTTGTCCGATTTTTCCGGCGAATAACATTTGGAATGCCCCAATAGATAGTTTACCGGTCCATCCGAATTCGGCGGCTTATATTGCTGCGATGGGCGCGGATATTGGTTTACATCCGGACTTTGGCTCTGGCACCTGGGAAGGGGGACCGATTGGGATTCCATATGCGACGGTTCCAGTCACACAACCTAGCGTGCCGATTCATTTCGTGGAATTTGGGGACGAAAGTGATCCCGGTCCTTATCCAATTCCATCCGATGCTCCGATCGAATGGGGCAGTGATCATCATGTCCTGATTGTCAATATGGGCACATGTCAACTCTATGAGTTATACCATGCGGAACGTCAAAATGATGGCAGTTGGAACGCCGGTTCCGGGGCGGTGTTTGATCTACGCTCCAATGCGCTGCGTCCGGACGGATGGACATCCGCTGATGAAGGGGGGCTGTCCATTTTGGCAGGTTTAGTCCGATATGACGAAGTGGCTTCCGGAGAAATTCGTCATGCGCTACGGTTTACGGTTTCGCAAAGTTCCCGCGGATATGTGTGGCCGGCGAGGCATCTCGGTTCTGATGGCGATGCGACGTGTCCTCCGATGGGGCAACGCTTCCGATTGCGTGCAGATGTGGATATTTCAGGCTTTTCTTTTGAAGTCCAGGTGATTTTGCAAGCGCTTAAAAGGTATGGGATGATCGTCGCGGATGACGGCGGACCTTGGTATATTTCGGGTGTACCGGATGAGCGTTGGAATAACGACGAATTACATCGCCTGGAAGAGATTGTCGGAGCGAATTTTGAAGCAGTGGATGTTTCATCATTGATGGTTGATCCGAACTCGGGTCAGGTCAGATGAAAAATTGACCTAATTACGCTTTAGTCGGATGAGCCGGTTTTGAAAATTCGGGCCAGGAGGTTTCCTGCCGCAGCACACTCCAGCCCGAAAGGAAGATATCCTGCATACCCCAGAACAGGCATTTCGAAGATTTCAAATCGGTGGACATAAGGAATACGATACACCCACTTGGCCAGGCTGTAATAATTCCACATCTCCCAGAACCAGCCGCATAAAAGGGCCGCCAGAGCAGCGGAAACGACCGGGCGAAGATCACCCCCCCGCAGTGAAGACAAGATATGCGCCTCTGAGGTTAAAATCTGCAGGGAGAGAATGATCAGCAGAGGAGAAACCCATAAGAGAGGAAAGAGAACATTTGGCCAGATCCCGATCCCGAAAAGTCCGAAACCGGAAAAAATTAAAAGGGCGACTGCAAGCCCTTTGGTTTGCGGGAGTGGCGGAGGTTGGAAGATGAAACCTTCCTGGATCCAGCGAGTCCCAAGGAGCCATTCCCGGGTTCCCAGCACGGCAGGAAGGACCGTGGAAAAGGAGAAGGAGGCCAGGCCGGCGTACTCGAAGGCTCCGTATTCGATTCCGAGGTAATGCCAGTTCTGTACGAAGCGGTTGAGATATTCAAAAACCCACCAGAACAGGGCGCTGGTTGGGAACAGAAGAGTAAAATAGCCCGGTCGCCGCGTCATCATGCAAGCCCCGTCCCGATGTTGACAAAGCGCATTCACGACAAGGATGAAGGAGAGCCACAAGGGGAAGAAAGTGTGGGGTTGGATAAAAGAAAACGCAGGGATTCGTGTCCAGGCTACGAACCATGAAATAGCATTGAGGGCAAGGCCTGCCCATCCCCACCATGGAAACACCCTTTTACAGACGTAAGAAACAGGAGGCCGAAAGAAAGGGTGCCCTCCAATAATCAAAATCGGTAGCGCGATGATCAGAAAAACCAGGCCGTAAAAAACAAAGTACATCCAGGAGAAGGAAGCGGGCTGCACATAAAGGGTCCGTGGAGGGAATTCCAGATACCGATCTATGGGGTGTCCGGCTGCCAGGATGCCCAGCATGGGAAGCCCCAGCAACAGGACCAGGGCGGCAAAGGGTGCGATTCGAGGGATTTTCACGGAAGAGGCCCGTTTCAAGATGGATTAAACCCCAAGGCGGTCTGATTTTCAAGCGGACTCAGGATTTGGGTTGATCGATCCGCTTCATCCGGATGCGAAAAGTACTTCCGCTGTTTTTAGCGCTGTCCACGCGGATCCAGAAACCGTAAGACTCTAAAATCCGGTGAACGATGGAAAGCCCCAGGCCCGACCCGGTGGATTTGGTGGTAAAAAACGGGTCGAAGATCTGTTTCATATCATCATCATCAATGCCGCATCCGTCGTCTATAATAGCCACTTCTGAAAACCGGTGCCCCTGAGGCTGCATTTCAACCCGGATACACCCCTTTCCTTCGATGGCCTCCGCAGCGTTGAGAAGCAGATTCCAGATCACCTGGCGCAGATGGTCCGGATCCATTTCGATCCAAATATCCGGGAGCAGCCTTTTTTCGAGGGTGATCCGTCCTAAAGCGATCCGGTCTTTTTCGAACAGGTCGATGAGTTCGGACAGGTTTTGTGAAAGATCCAACGCCCGAGGTTTGCCCGCCGGAGGTTTGGCAAAGATTAAAAAATGGTTAACCAGGGTGCTCAGCCGATCGGCTTCACGAAGGACGATCTGCATGAGTCGTTCCTGGGTCGGATCCATCCGCTTTTCATCTTTGATGAGCCCGATGGCGCCGATGAGTGCTGCAAGGGGGTTTTTAATTTCATGGGCCAGCCCGGCGGCCATTTCGCCCGCCGCCGCCATCCGTTCCACCCGCTTGAGGTGGGTTTCCATGGCTGTCAGTTCCTGCTTTGTCAGTCGTTCCCTTTCTGAAAGAATGCTGGCGAGGAAGGCCACCGCAAAACAGGCCAATGTCGTAATGACGATCTTGTAAAGAACGAAAAACCCCGAATATCCGGTTTCGGAAAAGCCCATTTCAATACCGACGGGGCTTAAAACACCTTGATATTCCAAGAGGATCAGCAGGCCGTACTCGATGCTGCAGAGACCTGCCACTATCAGGCTTCCCCGCCGTTTGAACAGCATACTGGCATAGATGATAACGACGAGATAAAGAAATGAAAAGATGCTGTAAAAACCCCCGGTGACGAAGATAATCGCACTGACGATGATCGTGTCCATGATGATCTGGACATCACTGAGAAACTTTCTCCATGCCACGGCCTTGAGGGCCAGGGTGTAAGTAAAGGAGAGGGAAAAGATCGCCAGGATCAATCCGTAAAGGATTAATAGAGGCAAGGAAACCAGGGTGTCCATCCGCCTCACATGGAGGACGACGGTGGATCCCAGCAAGAGGGTGGCAAAAAGCGCCCTGAAGAAGGTCAGCCATTTCAGCCGACGATAAAGACTTTCTTCAGGGGGTGCGGCGGCAAGAGTCATGGGGCAAAACAGCATCCGTGACGTTTCGGTTCGGCAAAAAAAGCCCGCTCCGGAAAACGTAAGATCTCGGTGGAGCTCATGTTGGCTTAAAAGCGTTGTGCCTTACACCAGACCGGCCATCTTGAAAATGGGCAGGTACATGGCGATCACCAGTCCGCCAATTGTGGCGCCCAGAAAGGCCATCATAAACGGCTCGATCATGGCAGTTAAATTTTCCACCGCCTGATCCACCTCTTCATCATAAAAGTCTGCGATCTTGTTGAGCATGGCGTCCAGGGCCCCTGTGGATTCCCCAACAGCGATCATCTGGCAGACCATGGAGGGAAAGACCCCGGTCTCCATCAGGGGATCAGCCATGGTCCGGCCTTCCGCAATGGCTGTTCTCACCGTGTAAACGGCGGTTTCGATGGTTTTGTTCCCGGCGGTTTTAGCCACGATATCCAGGGCTTCCAGGATGGCCACACCGGAGGCCAGCATGGTCCCCATGGTGCGGGAGAACCGGGCCACAGCCACCTTCCGGATTAGGATGCCGACCACCGGAACTTTGAGGACGAACTTATCCAGGGCGATACGCCCCTTTTCAGTCTTATAGAAACGGCGGAAGGCATAGGCAAGAAGAGTGATGGCGACGGCGATGTATAAAATATTGTGTTTCACGAAGTCGGAGAGGCTCATTACGATCTGGGTGGCCAAGGGAAGCTGACCCCCAAGTTGGGAAAACATCTCCGAAAAGACCGGGATGACGAAAACGAGGATCACTGCCACCACCAATACTGCGATGATCAGAACGATGATGGGGTATGTCATGGCCCCCTTCACCCTGCGTTTGAGTTTTGCCGCTTTCTCCAGGTAGGCGGCAAGCCGCCTCAAGATGGTATCCAGGATCCCTCCCGCTTCTCCGGCTGCGATCATATTGGTAAAAAGGGAATCGAACTGTTTCGGAAAACGTGTCAGGGCTTCGGCAAGGGTAGACCCGCCTTCAACTGCCTCCATGACTTGGCGGAGCATCTTCTTAAAGGTCTTGTTTTCCTGTTGGTTTTGAAGAATATCGAGGCATTGAACGATGGGGAGACCGGCATCGATCATGGTGGAAAACTGCCGTGCAAAAAGAATGATGTCGGATTCTCTGACCCGAGGCTGCAGAAAGTTTACGTTTTCAAAGAGATCCTTGGACTTCTTCTTGACCTTGACAGGAGTGATACGCAACTTGGCCAGGTTGGCCCGTACGAGCTCGGCGTTAAGGGCCTCCATTTCACCACGCTGCAATTCGTTCCGCCTGTTCCTTCCCTCCCATTGAAATACCGGCATTATCGCCTCCTCCGTCTGATCGTTCGTCCAGGTAGGAGCTAACTGTATTCCCGTCGCATCCGCATTTTCTTGTTTTTATATCCGCTGGATGTACATTCCGTCAACCAGTTTTACAAACATGGACATTTTTTTGCCTAAAATAGAAGGTACCTCTTGGCATCCTTTTCTTTTGTGCCGAGCCGTCGGCGACAAGCCTTTCCAGGCGGTCTTGGGTCATTTGTGCATCGATGTCAAAGATAGCAGCCACGTCTTCGGCTGTGCAGGGACGGCGCAGGAGAGTTCCCATCAATTGTATGTCGCTGATATCCCCGGCAACCTTTTTATGCTGACCTTTTGGATGAAAACGGATTAAGCCGGCACCGCCCAGGGCTTCGGCGATCCTTTTCAGCTCCATGTTCCCGGCCGGCTTTACCCAGGGTTCGGTTCCTGGCCGGTCGAGGGTGTTCACTTGCACGCTATCCGGTTGAATCTTACCAAGAGCCGATTTTAGGGCCTTAAGTTCGGAATCGCTGTCGTTTAGCCCCGGCACGACGAAGATCTCGATGAAAAACTGATGAGAAAACGTTTGCCGAAAATCGACCAGCCCTTGGATCATTTCGGTCACTCTCAAAGCGGAATGTGGTCGATTCACTTTTTTGAAAACCCCGGAGGTTGCTGCATCCAAAGAGGCGATAACTCTGTCGGCATCGCTGATCTCGTCTCTGACCCTGGGATTATGGAAAAGGGTTCCATTTGTCAACAGGGCCACCGGGTATCGGGGGTGATCCCTTTTTAGAAATGCGATCATTTCCCCGATACCACTGTGCAGGGTGGGTTCTCCGGCCCCGGAAAAGGTGACATAATCCAGATCCGGAGCACTAGATAGCAGATCGTCCAGTTCATCCATGATGTCACGGGTTGGGATATATTCTTTCCGCACAAGGGTCTTCCGGGTGGTTTTTCCGCATTCACAATAGACGCAGTCCAAGGTGCAGGTCTTGTGGGGCATCAGGTCCACACCTAAGGAAACCCCCAGCCGTCTCGAACGGACGGGGCCAAAGAGGTACCGGTAATGGCGGGCTTTGGGCTTTTCCATGGAATCACGCATAAAAAGACGATGCATTCGTATCACAGTTGCTCTAAAAGCACAAGAGTCCGGTCAAAAGAGAAGGGCAACAGTTGATTTCGCGTTTCTCATCTGTCATAAAAAAGTGCATCAGGCGTCGGATAGGAAAGCGCTTAAGACATTTTCCGACGATAATATTCTTAACCGGAGCCGATCGTGCCAGGAAAAAATGCGTCAAAAAAAAAGCGCGGGCTTACCGTTATCGCCACCCACGTCAATGCCGACTTCGATGCCCTGGCTTCCATGCTTGCTGCGCAAAAGCTTTATCCCGGTTCGGTTGTGGTATTTCCCGGGAGTCAGGAAAAGAACCTGAAAAATTTTTTCATCGATTCCATGGTCTATCTGTTCAACATGGTTGACATCAGGGCAATCGACCTTGCTTCCATCGAACGGCTCGTACTGGTGGATACCAAGCAGCCTTCCCGCATCGGCCCCTTTTCGGATCTGATTCGGGATCCATCGGTTGAGGTCCACATCTTCGATCACCATCCTGCTTCCCCGGGGGATGTCAAGGGGCACAAAGAGGTATTTGAGCCCACAGGTGCCAACGTGACCATCCTGGCCCATATCCTGCAGCGTCGGCGGATTCCTATTACTCCCGATGAAGCCACCATCTTGTGCCTGGGCATCTATGAAGACACCGGATCTTTCAGTTTTGCTTCCACTACGGAAAAGGATTTTAAAGTAGCGGCGTTTTTGGTTTCCAAGGGTGCCAACATCGACACCATATCCTCCCTCATCAGCCGGGAGCTCAGCCCTGAGCAGGTAACGATTCTCAACGACATGATTCAAAACATCGTCCGGCATCACATCGAAGGGATCGAGGTTGCCATTACCTCCATCACTGTAGAGACGTATGTTCCGGACTTTGCATTCCTGGTCCAGAAGCTGCTTCGGATGGAAGACCTTAACGCGCTCTTTGCCGTTGCCATGATGGGCAGCAAGGTCTACGTTGTGGCCCGGAGCAAAATCTCCGAGGTGGATGTCGGCATCATCCTCGGGTACATGGGCGGGGGAGGTCATCCTTATGCAGCGTCGGCTACACTCAGGGATCAGACCTGGGTCCAGGTCGAACAACAACTCACGACCATCCTGTATGAACAGGTCAAATCCAGACGCAAGGCCGTTGATCTTATGTCGTCACCGGCGATTACCGTGGGTGCGGACGTGTCATGCAAGGACGCCGGGGAACTCCTGAATCGATACAACATCAATGCCCTGCTGGTCACCGCATCAAACCCTGCGTCTGACGAAGCCGGCAATCGGATAATCCTTGACGGATATATTTCCCGCCAGATCATCGAAAAAGCCCTTTATCACCAGCTTGGACACATTCCGGTACGCGAATATATGAATACAGAGATGGTCCATGCCCGTCCGGATGCAAGCCTGCTGGAGATCCAGGAAAAGATCATCGAAAACAAACAGAGGATTCTACCCATCATCGACGACGGGCGCATCCTCGGCGTGATCACGCGGACCGACTTGCTCAATACTCTGGTCCAGCAGTCCAAACGACGGGAGCGCTCCTTTCCGGATCCATTCAGCGGACCGGTTTCGGCCCGAACCCGCAACATTCAAAAATTCATGAAGGAGCGCCTCCCGAAGCATGTTTTCGACCTGCTCAGGGCTCTCGGCACCGCCGCCGATGAGATAGGGTACGGCGCTTATGTGACCGGAGGTTTCGTTCGGGACTTGTTCCTCTATCGACCCAACGAGGATGTCGACATTGTCATCGAGGGGGACGGCATCACCTTTGCACGGAAATATGCCCAACAGGTGGGCGCCCGAATCCATCCCCACGAAAAGTTCGGCACGGCGGTGATCATCTTCCCCAACGGCTCCAAGATCGATGTAGCTTCTGCGCGCCTGGAGTATTATCAGTTTCCGGCCGCCCTTCCGGTAGTCGAAATGAGCTCCATCAAGCTCGATCTGTTCCGAAGGGATTTCACCGTCAACACTCTGGCCATCCAGCTCAATTCCAAGCGGTTCGGCATACTCATCGACTTTTTTTCGGGTCAGAAAGACATCAAGGAGAAGGTAATCCGCATTCTGCACAACATGAGTTTTGTGGAAGATCCCACCCGAGTTTTTCGTGCCATCCGCTTCGAGCAGCGGTTCGGTTTTTCCATCGGCAAGGTCACTGACGGGCTCATCGAAAATGCAGTGAAGATGCGTTTTTTCGAGCGCCTCAGCGGCCGGCGGGTTTTTTCCGAACTGCGCCAGATCCTGGAAGAGGAAAATCCCACTCCGGCCATGGTGCGTCTCCAGGAATATAACCTGCTGGCCGTGATTCATCCATCCATTGCCATGGATAAAGACAAAGTCGCCCTGTTCAACGAGGTCAAAAAAGTCCTATCCTGGCACGACCTGCTTTTCTTGGAAGAGCCCTATCTCAAATGGGCGGTCTATTTTTTAGCCATGATTCGGTTCTGCGATGAAAAGATCTGCGAGGAAATCAGTGAACGGCTTGAAATGCCTCCCCGGCACCGGAGCCTGTTTGTCAAGGAGCGCATTTCCGCTAATCGTTGTTTACACCGCCTGGAGCGTAAACCCGAAATCCCCAACAGCTCCTTATACCTGAACCTGAGCCCCTTCCGAATCGAACTCATCCTTTACATGATGGCCGCTACCTCACAGGAGGCGGTCAAACGACTTATTTCCAATTATTTCACTCAGGTTAGATGTATTAAGCCTTTCATCGGGGGAAAAGACCTGATGGAAATGGGTCTTTCTCCCGGGCCTGTTTTCAAGGAGATTTTACAAGCAGTTCTGGAAGCTAAGCTTAACGCCAAGCTGAAAACCAAGGCCGACGAACTCGAATTTGCCCGATCCCTTATCCGGTAAGGATGCAGGAGAAAGCACCACCTTATCAAAATACCCCATGCGGGAAAATAATGAAAACATAGAGTCATAAAAATTTTCTTGCCAATTGCCTGCCTGCAGCCTTATTCTAAAAAATTTAAAATTCAAAAGGCCCGCCGGCGGTTACCGGCGGATGGTTTTTCGGGAGAATTTCAATGACTCAAAAAAAACGGATCGTCAGCGGAATGCGGCCCACCGGGCCTCTGCATCTGGGCAACTACCACGGCGCCCTTGACAACTGGATTCGGATACAAGAAGGATATGACTGTTTTTATTTTATCGCCGACTGGCATGCCCTGACCAGTGATTACGAGGACCCCAGAATGATCGAAGCCCATGTCCGGGGCATGATGCTCGACTGGCTCAGCGTGGGACTTTCCCCTGAAAAGAGCACCCTCTTTATCCAATCCCGGATCAAGGAACATGCCGAGCTGTTTTTGATTTTGTCCATGATCACGCCGGTCCCCTGGCTGGAACGAAACCCAACCTACAAAGATCAGATGGTTCAGATTCAAAACAAGGACCTGTCCACCTTCGGATTTCTGGGGTATCCGGTGCTCCAGGCCGCGGACATCATCATGTACAAGGCGTTCGGGGTCCCGGTGGGGATGGATCAGGTCCCCCATGTAGAGATTACCCGGGAAATCGCCCGTCGGTTTAATTTCCTTTACGGTGAGATATTCCCGGAACCCCAGGCCATTCTCACGGAAACCTCCAAGATCCTCGGGACCGACCGCCGGAAAATGAGTAAAAGCTATAACAACGCCATATACCTGTCAGACTCTCCGAAGGCAATTGCCGTTACGGTTTCCCAAATGATCACCGACCCCCAGCGTGCTAGAAAATCGGATCCCGGAAATCCGGACGTTTGCAATGTCTTTACCTTTCACAGGATTTATACGGATTCCGGAAAGGTTGCAGAAATCGATGCTGCCTGCCGTACGGCGGAGATCGGATGCGTCGAATGTAAGAAGATCATGGCCCAAAACCTCGCCCATGCCTTGGCACCGGTACGTGAAAAAAGGGCGTACTATGAGCAGCGGCCGAAGTTGGTTGATGAAATAATCGAAAACGGATGCCATCGAGCCCGGGGTGTTGCCGTAAAAACCATGGAAGAAGTCCGGGCGTTGATTCGAATCGAATCGAGAAAAACGTGACGGCCTTTGTTCTAATGATGGATTCGCTTTTTTCAAGGTGATGCACACGGGATTTCAGAGGGGATGGTGAGGATGTCTGAAGATGTTTATCGTGTCAGGCTTGTCGACATCTTCGAGGGCCCCATGGATCTGCTTGTGTTTTTAATCAAGAAAAACGAGGTTAATATTTATGATATCCCCATCGCCTTGATCACCGACCAGTATCTCGAATATTTGAATATGATGCGGGAAATGAATATAGATGTTGCCGGGGATTTCATCGTCATGGCCGCGACCCTGGCCCATATCAAGTCCAGGATGCTGCTTCCCGTGCACGAAGAAGTGGAGGATGCCGATGAGGACCCGCGCCTGGAAATCGCCCGTCCCCTTTCGGAATACATCCGGATCAAGGAGGCGGTGGAAAAGCTGGGGTCCAGGAGTATTTTGGGGGAAGATACCTTCATCCGTCGCCCTGGAAAAGAAGATGAGCCTTCAGAATCTCCGGAAGAATGGGTCCAGGTCGATCTTTTTGAATTGATAGAGGCCTTCCAGAGAATCCTGAAAAACATATCCCCGGAACAGCGGGTGGACCTGACCGCAGATCGGATTTCGGTCAAGGATCGGATCTCTGAAATCGTGAATATCCTGGAAGAGCGCGAGTCCATCACCTTCAATGAACTGTTTGATGGAGATACGGATCGGGGAATGATTGTCGTGACCTTTCTGGCCATCCTGGAAATGGTCCGTTTGGCTCTGATACGTATTTTTCAGCAGACAGAGACCGGCATCATCCGGATTATTTATCAATGACCCAGGAAATCAAAAATATCCTTGAAAGCCTTCTATTTGTGGCATCCGAACCCCTATCCATAGAGCGGATGAAGAAGGTGTTGGATAATTCGGAAACCCGGCTTATCCGCGAGGCGCTCAACACCCTTGCCGGGGAATACGAAGCGCGGGGCAGCGCCTTTTTCTTAAAGGAGGTGGCGGGAGGATATCAAATCCGCACCCGACCTGAATACAGCCCCTGGATCAAGCGCCTGATTCAACCGGCGCCGGCCCGGCTCAGCAAGGCGGCAATGGAGACGCTGGCCATTGTCGCCTACAAACAGCCGATTATTCGAAATGACATCGAACACATCCGGGGGGTCGACTGTGGGGGAATCCTGCGGACGCTCATGGAGAAAAAACTCATCCGGGTCTTGGGGAGAAAGGCCATTCCGGGAAGACCCTTGATCTATGGGACAACTCGACAATTTTTAGAGCTTTTTGAACTCAAGGACCTCACCGAACTTCCGACCCCCGAAGAGGTGGAAGCCCTCGAGGCGCCCAAGGAGATTCCCGAGCAGCTCACCTTTCCGGAACCCGAAGGGGACGGTTCAAATTCACCCGAGATCGATAACAGTAAAAAAAGCTTGACTTGAAAAAGGACCCCTTAGTATATAACTATCTCGTTTCAAATTAAAAATGTTTATATTCAAGCAGTTTGAGGAGTGTACATGAACCGGTCGGATCTTATCAATCGGCTGAAGGAGCATACGGATCTGAGTAAAAAGGATGCAGAGGTCATTATCAACACGTTTTTTGACACCATATCTCAGATCCTGTCCGAAGGGGATCGGGTCGAAATCCGGGGATTCGGCAGCTTTACGGTTAAGAATTATAAACCTTACGTGGGACGGAACCCCAAGTCCGGAGAAAAGATCCGGGTTTCGTCCAAGCGGCTTCCCTTTTTCAAGGTCGGCAAAGAACTCAAGGAGATGGTGGACTACAAAGGTTGACGGGCGGTTAACTCAGCGGGAGAGTGCTACCCTCACACGGTAGAAGCCACTGGTTCAAATCCAGTACCGCCTACCAAAGAAAATCAATAGGTTAGAAACCGGTCAGAAAGTGGCCGGTTTCGTATTTTTGGTCATGATGAATCCGTCCCCACCTCCATCTTCTTTGTGCCACGTTGTTAAATGCGACATCAGTTCCGGATAGATCGGGACATCTCACATCACGCACGATTTACACAATGAATTCGGCTTCTCTCGTCTGATGGGAGTTCAATGTTATCAGTCTCTGAAAGCCAACGGGTGAAATTGAACGCCTCATGTTTCCAATATTCACGCAGATCAATGCCTAAAAGTTATTCAAGTTTCATATTGTTGCCTCGCGCCCAACGGCGCTAATCAGCCGTGCGGCTCTTTGCGTCGGATGAAACGACAGGTTGGGGTCAGGGTGTAAACCCAATCCGCCTTGTTTTAGGAGGCAGTTTCGGATCCATGAGCTGTTTGATAGCCTCTATCAAAACCAAAATCTGATCATCATGGTCAGACAATCGTCGCTCAAGCTGGGCAATCTTGTGGGCCAATTCTCGATTCCCGGAAATTATCTCGCGGAGCTGAACGAAAGCCCTGACTACGAATACACTTACCTCAATTGCTTTTGGCGAATTGAGGACACTGGCTGCCATGATTGTACCATGTTCTGTGAAAGCAAAGGGAAGTGCCTTCGAGAACTTGGGCTTCTCGAGGTGGTCGCAATTTGCGATCACCTCGGCCTTTTCCTTTACTGAGAGCTGAAACATGAAATCTTCAGGAAATCTTTCCCGATTACGTTTGACCTACTCATTCAACCGACGCGTCGGAACCCCGTAAGCTTCAGCAAGATCAGCATCTATGATAACCTTGACGCCACGGATCAGCAAAATGCGTTGCTGAATCTTGCCAACCTTCACAATGGTCTTTGATGGCAATGTCTGCATTGTTCTTTCCGGGTATATGTGATCGCAAATTGCGACCATCTCATCAATTCATGATTTCATGACCCTAACGCTGCGCTTCAGAGGTGCGCGGCTTTTTGCGCGTCCCTCTCCAGCAAATTGTTAAGATTTCATTATTAACTCTTCAATCCTTTTTCTGTTACGCTCTTCTATGTATTTGTCCCAAATAATCAGGGAGAGGAGTATTGCACCAACCATCTTTCACAGCTGATTTGTATGAGGAACGTAGCACCTGCGTATTCTTCAGGAAGAAAATCAACATCCCAAATCTACAAGTAAGGACTCAGCAACTATCTGTATCCCAACTTACGGTTGCAATTTTTACTAATCTTTCACTTCTTTAATTTCGTGTCCATTTCTTTCAGAAGAAATACTCTGGAGATCTTCATCTGTTTCTGCGTTTCTTTTACACCTCTAAAAAGATGTCTGAAGGACATCCTTTGTTGATCTTCCTTGCCTTACGCAATATCTACAGATACAAATACTGAAACTCGAGATTCCCATAGAATTTCTTGTTTGTTGCGAATAGGATTTAAACTCCTCCACCAGCCGGGTTTTATCGAAGACCAAGCAAATGCCAGGATGTTTTTTCCCATATTGCGACCACATTCTTGACCTAGCAAAGCCTGCGCGGTAATATGCTTCCCTAAAGGGAGGGACCATATTCCTACTGAATTCCAACGTTTCGACTTTCCAGCCAAGAAAAAGGCACCCTGGAGTTATTACTGATACAGCTACTGAATAGATTGGGGACCTCTGCATAATCTCAAGGCATAACCTCTGTTCTGCCCCATAAAGCCAAAACTCCATTGTTTGGACTCTCGCGATCGTCGCACGATGCCAAGCGACTGAAATTGATCTGTTTCCCCTCATAATTGTTATCGCAGCCATCTTTATCGGTCTAGTGACACTCCTTAATTTATACACGACCGAACTAAATATTATACATTGAATCTTAACAAAGCGCTGAAAAGCGGAAGCTTAGCTCCGCGTTGCCGCCGCGTGCAACGCGGCGGCAACATATAATATGCAGACTTTTTTTTCAGAATATCAGAGTCCAAATTTATAAAGAATAGTTCGCTTAAATTGTAAAAATATCCCCTGGTTCTGCTTTATGTCTGAATTATTCTATTGTCCGACGTCGAGGCATCTCATCGGGAATTTGATCGTATCGCGTGATGACGACTGAATAGGAATCGTCCTCCGCCAGGTGCTCGACGTTCCATAGCTCCCAGCGGTATCCTTGCTGGCCCGTATACTCCTTATGTTGCCGAAGCGTGACATCCACAACGGTTGCCCGACCGCTGTGAGCCTTTACCTCAACGCGGAGTTCATCCCTGTTCTTCTTCGCCCGAAGGTCGAAACCGGGGTTGCCTTGTGGCATCTTCATCGACCGAGAAACCCACAGTCTCCAGTTCGCGTGCCGCAAGGACCCTGCCTGCCTCCTCCAACTCCGCCTTTTCCACATCCGTCAGGGAACGCCCTTCCCGCTCCGTGCCTCCGCCCTCGCCACCGCCACCAGTTCCGGCACCTCCGCTGGGCGGGCTACCAAGAACATAGGGTGTTGTACTGGGATCTTTCAGGCGCAGGGGTTGTTTCCCGCTCTCCGGAGATCCTGGCGGCGTCCCCTCCGAAGTCTTACCCGGTTGCGCGGTTGGGGGTTGTTTGCTTTGCGGTTCTTGACTGCCGCCGCCCGGAGGTGTTTGAGAGGTGCTACCGCCTTGCTCGCCCTTTGTTGGCTTCCCAGGGCCTTCGACATGCTTCTCCTCGGGGAGCGGTCCTGAGTACTCGCGGAGGCACCTGTCTATCTCGGCATCCGCTATGCCTTTACTCAGAAGCTTCTCCTTTCGCTGACGGTCGTCAGTGCAGCGAAGAAGGTTCTCGTAGAAATCCGCTTCTGACCTGACGTCAAGTGCTTTCGCCAACGCCTGGGCCAACTCGGCCTCGTTCGCGTGATCTTTGTGCAAGTAGATCGTATGATCATTTACGTGCCAGCGTCGTTCGACTTCGTGACTCAAGCCATCCAGGGACAGACTCGCCTTCAGAGCGGGCACGACGAGCACTTCCAACCCCTTCAGGCGAATTGATAACCTGTCGGCATCCCGCTTGCTCTGCGATGACCTCCAAGCCCACACATACTGAAGGGACCCGCTGAATCCCACATTCAATTCGCCTGACAACGGTGACTGCGGTTCCCCCGGTGTGACGTTGACCTCGACCGATTGCGACAGAGGCTGAACACCGAAATACTTCACAGCGTCAGTGGCTAGTCGGGCAGGGATATGGAAGAGCCAGACATCCTCAGCGAATGCCGTGGCAAGGTCGTTGTCGTCGTCCATATACCGCGGCTCGTCCGCCACGTATAGCCAGACGTCCCCCTTCCGGCATAAGAGCGGGCAAGATGCGAAGACCCTCTCTGAAACGTTTTCCTGCCCCGCCGCAGTCTCCAGACAGGCGGTATACCATCCTGTTACCTTGTCTCGAAGTCGTTCCTCCGACACAAGCCTTTCGGCGGGAGCTTTGTCAGGTATGTGCTTGGACAGTCGTGCCACCCACTCTTTTACCGTGAGTTGCTCCATTCGCGTGCAAAGGCCAACAACGTTAATAAGCCAGTCCCGGACAGCCTCCTTGCCGTCCCCAAAGGAGTCAAGGTCAACGACGGGCAGGAGATCTCCTATGGCCCGCTCTGTTCGTTTTTCAGCAACCACAACGCTGTAAGAGGAAAATACTCCGCGCATCCATCTATCCTTGGCAATGGCAGTCTCTCGCAGATTTCCCACCACCATTTCGACTTCACTTGCCAATGTCTATAGTTTTGCTCTCGGATAGACTTTCCATCAGCGGTAACCTCGCCACGATTTCGGTAGTACGACTCCCAATGCTGAGCGACTAAATCGATAAGCAATACTCCACGAGCTACGTCGAGGTTATATATTGTAAGATGGTCCATTTGAGACACCGTGGCGATCCTCTCGACATGCCGATCGAAACGATCTCTTGCTGTGTCAAGGTATTGCTTCCATTGGCCGCATCCCTCTGGCAACTGCCTCACAAAGCTGCGTTGGTCCTCATCGAGAATACGGGGGCAGTGGGCGACACCAAGCCACTCCAGAACACGACGTCGCTTGGCCCAGTCCACAGTGGCAGTGTCATAGCTTGCGACCCATTGGACTGCCGTGACGCCGTCGTAGAGCTTAGCCAGCAAGTCATTGCCCCATTCGCGGCCGAAGTAGGCATTACCGGCCTCTGCCCATGCCTCGCCCTGCATGGGTTGCGAAAGCGGAACAGGACACCGCGTCAGTTCCTCCGACGCTTCAGATGTCTCGTGCCAATCCTGCTCGATGATGAAGCGAAGAAATCGTCCCGGATCGCCCTGTCTGTCTTTCCAGTACAGATCAATCGCTTGACCAACGGCGCGCTGGATAACATCCGCTCCTGGTTCCTCGATTCCCAATTCCTTGCGTGAGCTTCTTGACCGGGACTCTTGCTCGGTTTCATTTCGGATTCGGTCGCGGAACCAATCCTCCACGAAGGTTAGCGGCAGCCGATCTGGCAAATTGCCCACGCCAGCATCCGGCTTCCACGTTACGATGCGGCCTGAGAGGTCGTACTCTTTCAGGAGACAGCCGCCAACGGGAACTATCGGCAACGCCTTTACTTGCTCGATTCTCTTCTTTCTCGACATAAGGTTCATTCTACGAGGCGGCGAGAAATCGGCATTGCAAAGCCACAAGAGCGCGACGACTGCTCTGCGATTCTGTTGGTCGCACGAATCCGCAGATACAGTAAGCGAGTCTGCAGCAACCCATGCGTTGAAAGACGGCATGATGGCGGTTCGGTCGCTCTTGACCAGAAACTCGGCATGAAGGAGCAGACGCACGGGACCCTTCTGCTCGGTCGGATAGAAAACGTGAACCGGAAGGTAGTCTGATGTCGTCACGACACAATCGTTTTCAAGCGGAGCAGCAATGAGGAAGCTGACCCCGTCCATAGAAACTGCCCTCGCTCATCTGTTCCCAGCAGATCAAGCAGGTTGTCGGGAGGGTAGATCGTATGTTTGGCGACACGCCACTCAACTATTGTCTGCACTCGGCTGTCACGCAGCGCCAAACGTCATCGCCGGGGCTCAGGACAACCTCCAGGCCGGGAGCTGTAATTTGCCGAAGGTGCCGGAAGGCAAAGAGTGCGTGCGGCGGCCACTCCATCAGAAGTTTTTCACCCTCTGCTTATTCTCCGGGGAAAGGCCGGGGAGTCTGACAACCGTTTTGAAGGCCTTCGTCTTCAGATCAAGTGCTGGGTCTCGTCGTTGGCATCATCCATACGATTATCCTGACGTTGAATAATCTTTCAACGACGATTAAAATTTCCTGTTTTTCGATTTGATGCGTTTTCCGGGCTTCTTGAACAGGAGATTTCCGGTGATCAGGGGAGCGCCAACCAGAAGGATCTTTCCAATATTTCCGTTCATGATCTCTTTAATGGGTTCCAGGTTCAGCATGATGCTTACCTTTCCGGTCGAGATCTATGATACCGATGGAAGAGATAGAAAGGATTAGAATGCTCTTTTACACAAGAAAGGAAACAAATCAATAAAACAATAGGCAGTTTTTCATTCGTCGTTATCTTATAACTGCTTGATTTTTTGGAGGAGATGAGAGGGGTCGAGGTCTTGATTCAGGATCTGAGAACATCGCGATCACCAGGAGTCTTGCGTTTGATGCAACATGGCGAAACAAGGCATATTTTCTGATTCTCATTCCGTCTTTCCCAACATATACCTTTCGTAAAGAGCATTAAAAAAGAATAAGCCGGCCTGTACCTTTTTCGATTTGCAGCGCCGGCTTAATGGAAATATTGAGCTTTCTTCTACCCCGCCTTAACGATGACTTTCCTCGGTGTGGCTTTCTCCACCTTGGGCAAGGTCAGTCTCAGGACCCCATTGTTGAGCTGAGCGTCGATTTTGTTCTGGTCGATGACCTCGGACAGGGTGAATTGTCGGAAATATTTCCCGGTTTCATATTCGATCAACACATCCTCCTCATCCGGGCCTTCCACCGGCGAAATACCTCCCGTCAACGTCAATGTATTGTCTCGAAGATCGATATTCAGATCTTCCGGCCTGACGCCCGGCATATCCGCCAGCAGCGTGATTTTGCTTTCTGTTTCGAAGATATCCACGAGGGGTGTGAAGATCATCCCCGAATATGTCTGTTCAGCAGGCGTCATTACCTCTTGTTTCTCCTTTGCCTTAAGGGCCTTGGTCTGAGCTTCGGTCATGTTCATCCCTCCTTTCAGAATCTTTGATTACTTAACGGTGATCTGTTTCGGTTTGGCAATTTCTGCCTTGGGAACGGTTATGGTCAAAATACCGTTTTTAAGGGTGGCTTCCACTTTATCGGGTTGTATTTCCGACCCCAAGGTAATCATCCGAGAAAATTTCCCGGCTTCTCTCTCCTTTCTATGGTATCGGGCGCCCTCTTCTTCTGCCGGGATCTTCCTCTCTCCGGAAACCGAAACACTGTTTGCCGTGGCTTGAATGGTCAAGTCATCTTTTTCAACACCCGGCAATTCGGCCCGGATGAAAAAGCTGTCTTTGTTTTCCGTCAAGTTCACCAGAGGAAATACTCCCGACCGAAGAGTTGGAAGCACACCTTCCCGGTCACCGAGCCAGCGGTCCATGTTTTGTCTCATTCGGTCAATCTCTTCCAACATGTTTCGGAATCGCCAAGGATTTTCAAAAACTCGTCGATAAATCATACCATCTCCTTTCTTGATTGCTTGGATTGAGCGAGCAAACAAGTTTCATTTTCACTATTAACTACTAATTTAAAAATAAAACCGATTGGATGATTGTCAATAAGGTAAAATCATTTTTTCGTTGCATTACTGAAAATTTCAATTACTATTAAAGAGAATATCTGAAATGAAATTGAGGAGGATCCGATCGTGAAAAAAGAACGAGAGCCTCAGGATTCCGGTGATTTCACCCAATATTCAGCCACCGAGCTGATGGGCCGGCAATCCGTACGGGCCACATTCAGACTATCCGAGGCGTGTATCGATGCCATCAGCATCCTGGCCACGCATCTGGGAATCAAGAAGAAATCGGTTTTTGATCATCTGATGGAAAATACGCGGACTCTTTATGAAGCCGCAAGGCAATGGGGGGACAACCCGCTCATCGACGGTAATCGTAGCCAGAAAACTTTTGTCATCAGCCGGCGATCCCTGGTAAGTCTCGAAAAAATTTCAAACGATTTCAAGGTGTCCAGGGATGCGGTCATTGAGTATTCCGTACAGCGACTGCTGCCGGTCATTGCCAGGGAGCGGGAAAAGCACGAGTTTCGGAAAAAGTTTTTTGCAAAAACCGAAAGGCACTTTAAAGAGGGGATGTCCTTGCTGAGGCAGGCAGAAGCGGTTCTCGGAAGAGGTGATCCCATTACCCGGCGCTTCGAATCCGTCATGGCTGATTATCATGGCGTGTTTGAATCGTTAAGGGCTTTTATCGAGAAAGGGAAACGCATTGAGGTATTCGAACCCGACGCTTCCGGATTCGGTGGGGGTCTAAAACAAACCAAAGATGGATAGACGGCAAAGCTTCAGCAGAGTGCGCAAAGTTTGGCGGCGCAATTCAGGTCTATCCGGCTCTGTGCAATCATAAGGCTATTCCATTAAGGGTGGGAAAGACCCTCTGCCAACTTCGGAAACGACGTGCAAAACCTTATTTCGGGTTGAATCGGTTTTCTGATTTCTGGAAAGCGGGGGCGCCCTTTTAGGTACGGGAAGATGTAATGGTTCATGCCTTTCGGTATTTAAAGTTCATCGAAAAAGCCGAGGACGCCCCCTGACTATTCAACTGCAAAATCCATCTTTCAATGAGGGTGATGGGGGTGATTTTCTCCTCCGCCACAGGTATGCATCTGTCCGAACTGGGACAACATCCCCTGAATCCAGGCGGTAATGGCCTCTCCGACGGATCGGGTATCACCACAGTGAAAGACGTCGATACCCACCTGCTGGAATCCCATCAGGGGCCGCATCCCCATGCCGCCGGCGATGAGGACCTGGACACCATGGTCCGCCAGATGATTCACCGGCGCCATGCAGCCTCCCTGCTGATGGGGCACATTGGGAATCACCCGAACATCCTTGATAACTCCCTGCTCCAGGGTGAGAAGCGTATAGATTTCGCAATGCCCGAAATGGGCGCTGATGGGGGCCTCCAGGCCGCCCGGAGATAGAGAGGGTACAGCAACTACGGTATTCATGAGAAATCAACTCCTTTCAAAGAAATTATAGGATAAAATGACATAATACATGCGGGCATCATGCAGCCCGTTGTACTTGAATCATAGACTCAATTCTTTTCCACGCATCCTGGATGGCGACACGCATGAGAGACTTTGATGGAAGATACTCGGTGAGGACCTGGCCGTTTACCATGGCCTCAGTCACCGCCATGTCATAGGGGATTTCTCCTGCAACCAACCACCCCTCGGCCAAACACCAGCTTTTTATATCACCCGCAACACGGGGGTTCAAGTCGGATTTATTGATAATGACCGCAGCCGGTATCTTAAAATGCCGACACAATTCTGCGACACGCTTAAGGTCGTGTATTCCCGAAGGGGTCGGTTCCGTAATGAGAATGGCCGTTCCCGTTCCGGTTAAGGAACTGATGACCGGACACCCGATACCCGGAGGACCGTCGCACAGAATCAAATTCATCCCCCGGGACTGTGCCAGTTCTCGGGCGTTCTGCCTGAGCAGGGCCACCAGTTTGCCGGAATTCTCCGCTCCTGGGAAAAGCTTGGCGTGTACCATGGGTCCAAAACGGGTTGAGGCGATATACCATTTTCCGCAATGCCTTTCCGGAAAGGTGATGGCTTTTTCCGGGCAAAAGGTGACACATACCTTGCAGCCCTCGCACTTTAACGGGTTCACCGAATAGACCGTGTCTTTCGAACGAATGGCGTCAAACCGACAAAGATCGGCGCTCAGACCGCAGCCCGTACACTTTTCCTCGTCGATTATCGCCTCGTGTCCTGAAAAGAAATCTTCGGACGTTTCATTTTTAGGGTGCAAAAGCATATGCAGGTCCGGGGCATCGACATCCAGGTCGCATACGATGGGATTTAAAGCTAAATGGGCGAATGCTCCCATCAAAGAGGTTTTTCCGGTTCCCCCTTTTCCGCTGATGATGACGATCTCATGGAGATCGTGGTCGTAAATGGGCAGTGAGCGCAGACGCTATCCGAGGCTCGTCATTCCCCTGGACGGCACATGGACCGGCGCGTCAGGCGCTGCAACTTGCCGCATCGCGGACATCAGCTGGGGCGGCTGCTTCATTCAAACCAAGGCGGAGCCCAGGCTCGGCGAGCGGACCGAAGTGACGGTCGCAGTGGGCGAGCAGAAGGTGTCCGTGAAGGGCACCGTCGTGCACCTCGACAAGCCGATGGGATTCTCCGTGCAGTTCGATGAGATGTCGGCCGAGCAGGTGGAGGGGTTGAAGCCGCTGCTGGGACCAAAGGACTAAGGGACCAAGAGACCAAGGGGCCAAGGGCCGGTCTGAACCCGGACCTACTTGGTCCCTTCAGTCGATCGGGAACACGTCGCCGAGGCCGTCGACGGGCCGTGGAATGACGTGGACGCCGACGAGCTCGCCGACCTTGCGCGCGGCCGCGGCGCCGGCGTCGGTCGCCGCCTTCACGGATGCGACGTCGCCACGCACGATCGCGGTGACGAGCCCGGCATCCACCTTCTGCCAGCCGACAAACACGACGTTCGCTGTCTTGACCATCGCGTCAGCAGCTTCGATCATGCCGACAAACCCACGGGTCTCGACCATGCCGAGCGCTTCGCCGGGGAGGGGGGGCTTGGACATCGGTGAGAACTCTAGCACAGGGCTTCGCCGGTTCCTGGGTTCCGGGTTCCTGGGTTCCGAGGTTCGCGCGTCTGGTTCCGAGGTTCAAGGTTCCCGGAGCTCCCCGTTACCGTCGCTGTCGCTTCGATGCAGGCCGGCCCTTCAGGGCCGGCGATCGCCGCCGGGGCTGAAGCCCCGGCCTACAGCACGAAACGGAACCGGGAACCGCGGAACCGACCAACCTCGGAACCAGACGCGCGAACCCGGAACCCAGGAACCAGGAACCCAGGAACCGACGAAGTCAATAATTCCTCCCCCTCGCAGCCACCGGAATCATCTCGACCACCACGTCCCCGTCCGTCATGACCAGCTGATCCGCCAAATTCGTCACGGTACAAGAATGATTCGGCAGAATCCGCACGCGATCGCCGGGGGTGAGCCGGCACTCCGGTAGTACGCGCGCGACGGCGTGCTCCTCGGACAGCCGTTCGATCATGATGGACCCGTCGGGTTGCGCGGTGTCGAGGTTCGGAAACACCAGGCCGTGTCCGGTCATCGTCGTGAAACCGCGGACGCCGTCGTTGGTCAGCGTCTTGCTGCCGGCGTCGAAGATCACGCGGTTCGCGGCCGGGCGGCTCACGACCGTGGAGATGATCGTCATCGCGCAGCCGCCGAGCGACGTGGAGTCCAAGCCGACCTGCGTGCGGTCGAAGAACACGTAGTTCCCGGGCCGCATCTCGGTGACGCCCTTCTGCAGCGTCACGAACCTCGCGCTCGGCGTGGAGCCGACGCTGATCTCATCAATGCTGACGGCGGCGGCTCGCGCCTGGGCCGTGAGACCCCGCAGGATCTCGATCTCGCGGTCTGCAACCTGCGCCAGCTCGTGCACCGAGCCGGCGTGGGATACGCGTGGCCGGCGTGGCTCAGCAGTCCGCGAAACGTGAGCCCGCTCAGATCGGACACGCCTTTGATGATGCCGAGCGCCTGCGGCGCCTCGGGATCGATACCGCAACGGTGAAGCCGACGTCGACCTTCACCAGCACATCGAGGCGGCGGCCGGCGGCGTTCATCTTCTTCGACCACTCGGTCGCGACTCCCAGGTCGTCCACGATAATCGACAGCCTGATGCCGCGCGCGAGCAACGCCAGGACGCGATCCGCGTTCACCGGATTGACCGGATAGGGCAGCCGGATGTCAGTGATGCCGGCGTCGGCGAACACCTCGGCCTCAGCCAGTTTCGCGCAGCAGATGCCGACGGCACCGGCCTCGAGCTGCCAGCGCGCGATGATGGGGCTCTTGTGCGTCTTGGTGTGCGGCCGCAGCGCGACGCCCGCCGAAGTCGCCAGCGCCTGCATGGCCAGAATGTTCGCGCGCACGCGCGAGCGATCGACGGCGACGAAGGGAGTGGGAAGGGAAGCGAGAGTCACGGGAGAACAGTAACAAGGGCAAAGGGCAGAGGGCAAAGGGAGGGTATAGGAAGGAAGGCGAAAGGAAGGCGCTGCGGTTCGGTGCCGCGTGAGCGCGGTGCGGGACCGACATCGGAGGGCCGCGATGCGCGTCAGCCCGAAACCGACACGCAGGGAGCGCGACCTGCGAGTGCCAGCTCCGCTGTTTGCGGAGTGGCACGATTGGCGTCAGCGCGCAGGCCGCGCGGACGGAGTGGAGGTTTCGAGCGGCAACTCCGGGAGGTCCTGCACCGCGCTCATGCGGCACCGAACCGGAGCTCAGCTCCTGATGAACCCGAGCTTCTGCTTGTAACTGTGCCCTGGAAATATCTGCGAAATGTCCTTCGCTCCCAGATGGCTCGTCACGCATTCGGCGAAGACGTCGCGGAAGTCCGTGGTGATCGCCAGGTCGCGGCCCTCGTAGAGTTGCTCGCGTTCGAGGCCGGGCCACGTGCCGTAGACCTTGCCGCCCTTGACGTTGCCGCCGAGCACGAGCATCGCGTTGCCGTGGCCGTGGTCGGTGCCACGGTTGCCGTTTTCGCGCACAGTCCGCCCGAACTCGGACATCGTCACCACCACGACGTCGGCCATGCGATCGCCGAGGTCCTTCGCGAACGCGGCGATGCCGCCGGCGAAGTCGTCGAGGCGATTCGCGATCTGGCCCGTTGAGCCGCCCTCGTTCGCGTGGTGATCCCACTGGCCGAGCTCGGCGAACGCGACCTCGAGGCCAAGGTCGGCCTTCACGATCTGCGCAATCTGCTTCATTGCTTCGCCGAAGGCCGAACGCGGATACTCCGCGCCGTTCGCCGGCGCGTAGCCGGCAGGGT